>NZ_JBEZIJ010000001.1:835417-1475375 GCF_040650955.1 Streptomyces sp. NPDC048560 | reverse complement strand
GTTGATAGGCCAGATGTGGAAGCCCGGTAACGGGTGGAGCTGACTGGTACTAATAGGCCGAGGGCTTGTCCTCAGTTGCTCGCGTCCACTGTGTTAGTTCTGAAATAACGAACGGCCGTGTTTTCATCCGGTGTTGGTTAATTTCATAGTGTTTCGGTGGTCATTGCGTTAGGGAAACGCCCGGTTACATTCCGAACCCGGAAGCTAAGCCTTTCAGCGCCGATGGTACTGCAGGGGGGACCCTGTGGGAGAGTAGGACGCCGCCGAACAATTATTCCGGGAAAGCCCCGTGCCCTTGTGGCACGGGGCTTTTCTGCGTTCAGATACTGTTTGCGCCGGTCATGGCCGGCGGGGCAGGATCTTCCGATGGACTATGTGATTCGTGCAGTGCGCGCCGAGGACTGGCCGACGGCCAGGGCACTCCGGCTGGCCGCCCTTCAGGACCCGATGGCGCCGGTCGCCTTCCTCGAGACGTACGAGGACGCGGTGGCCCGGCCCGACGCGTTCTGGCAGCAGCGGACGGCCGACGCTGCCGAGGGTGTCGCAGTGTGCCAGTTCATTGCCGAGCGGCCCGACGGTGACCTCGCCGGCACGGTGACCGTCCTGGTGGAACGGCCGGACGGCGATACCCGGTTCGGAGCGGCCGCCGAGGTCGACCAGACGCACGTGGTCGGCGTCTTCGTGCACGAGCAGGACCGGGGGAACGGTCTGACGGACGAGCTGTTCCGCACGGCGATCGAGTGGTCCTGGTCGCTGGCCGAGCCGCGCATCGAGCGCGTGCGGCTCCATGTGCACGAGGGGAACCCGCGGGCTGCGGCCGCCTATCGCAGGATCGGTTTCGTGCCGTCGGGGCAGACCGTGTCCGTCCCGCATGACCCGGGCGCGCTGGAACTGGAGTACGTGATCGAGCGGCCCCGTCCGTAGCTCACGGAGTCTGGAGCGGCCGGAGCCAGCGGGCGCGGCCCTGTTCCTGCGAGCGGATCAGGACCAGAGGCGGCATGCCCTGGTCCTGACCGGAGGACAGCAGCTCCGGAAGCTGGGGAAGCGGAGCGACGGCTGCGACGTCGTCGAGGACCAGCGTCATTGGTGGGTCGAGCCGACCGTCGGTTGACCGTGCGGCCAAGCGGCGGCCGTGCTCGACCACGTGTGAGGACAGTGCAGTGAGCAGGGGCATTGCACCGGGGTGGGTTCGTGGGTCCTCGATGGGTTCACCAACCACATACAGCGTTCCCCCTTCGCCCGTAAAAGATTCCAGTGCGAGCAAATCGGCTCGATTCGCTGTGCAGGCCTCGCGGATGTGGACAGAGGACAGGGCGGCGAAGGCCCGTACCGTCAGTTCCTGTGCCTGTTCCCGGCGTTCGGGATAGGCGGTGAGCGCGGACTCCAGCAGGCCGGCGATACCGGACGCGGCCTTCGGGTGTGTGCGCAGGAGGCGTACGGCCTCCTGGACGTTGCCGCCGAGGGCCCAGCGGTGGACCTGGCGGAAGGGCCGGCCGTCGACGGCCGCGGCGTGCAGCCAGCACTTGAGCAGTGTCTCGGCGGTGTCCGCGGTCGCCGCGTCCATGCGGGCCTGCGGGCGTATCGGGGCGAGGAGAGCCGCGGCGCGGGAGGCGGCTACGGCGGGCTCCTCACAGCCGGCTGTGGGGGACCAGTGGAGCCGGGCCGGGGTGTCGCAGAGGTGGCCGGGGTCGTAGACGAGGACCGGGCCGAGCTTGCTGCGGGCGTCTTTCGTCTCCGACCAGACCGTGGGGTCCGAGGTGACGACGAGGACGGGGCCCACGGCGTCGAGGATGGCCTGGACGGCCGCGGGGCGGCGGGTCGCCGAGGGGCCGTAGAGGAGGTGCGGGGCGCGGGGAGCCGGTACGAGGTGGGCGGAATGGTGTTCGGGGGCGGGTGCGAGCGGGGTGGGTTCGCGCAGGGGCGGTTCGCGCAGGGCGGCGGGCGGGGCCGGTTGCTCCTGTACGGGGGCCGGTGAGGGGGCCCATGCCGGGACCTGGGCGGGTGCGAGGGCTTCCTGGGGCTGGGCGTGCCGTTCGTGGCGGCGCGTCTCCCGTACGAGGCGCCAGCGGGCCACGACACCGAGGACGAACACCGTCAGTACCAGGAGCACCATCAGCTCGCCGATGAACAGGCCCCAGAACAGCCCGTATCCGGAGAGCTCGCCCGGCGGGGTCTCGGGCCAGGCGGCGGGGAGGTTCTGCGGGGCGGTGGCGAGTGCGCGCAGTGCCAGCGGGGTCCGGGCGAACGTGACGCCCTGGGGCCAGGCGCCGTGGGCGAACAGCCCGGCCAGCCCGGTGGCGGTCCAGCCGAGGATCGTCAGCCCGAACAGGAGGCCAAGGAGGCCGACCAGCAGCCCGTCCGGGAGGCCGCCGGTGCCGTGTTCCTGTCTGTTCGACGCGCTCGACGACACCGTCAGGCCACCGTTGACTCGGACGCGTCGTTCATGCGCTGCTGATGCTCGATCCGGACCGCCCGTTGCTCCGCCTCCAGCTCCGCGGCTCGTACGTCCTCGGGGAGCAGGTCGTTGGCGGATCCTTCCGTCATCGCACGGTCCGTGAAGACGAGGGGCCGTTCGGCTTCGGTGATGAGGTGTTTGACCACCTGGACGTTGCCGTTGACATCCCAGACGGCGATGCCCGGAGTGAGGGTCGGGATGATCTCGACCGCCCACCTGGGCAGACCGATCACCTTGCCCGTGGCTCTGGCCTCGTCGGCCTTCTGGGCGTAGATCGTGCGCGTCGACGCCATCTTGAGGATCGCCGCCGCCTCCCGCGCCGCGGCTCCGTCGACCACGTCGCTGAGGTGGTGGACGACGGCGACGAAGGACAGACCGAGGCGCCGGCCGAACTTCAGCAGGCGCTGGAAGAGCTGGGCGACGAACGGGGAGTTGATGATGTGCCAGGCCTCTTCGACGAGGAAGATCCGCTTCTTCCGGTCGGGCCTGATCCAGGTGTGCTCCAGCCATACGCCCACGATCGCCATGAGGATCGGCATCGCGATGGAGTTGCGGTCGATGTGGGAGAGGTCGAAGACGATCAGCGGTGCGTCGAGATCGATGCCGACCGTCGTGGGGCCGTCGAACATGCCGCGGAGGTCACCGTCGACGAGCCGGTCCAGGACGAGGGCGACATCCAGGCCCCAGGCCCGTACGTCGTCTATGTCGACGTTCATGGCCTCGGCGGATTCGGGCTTCGGGTGGCGCAGTTGCTCCACGATGTCCATGAGGACCGGCTGGCGGTCGGTGATGGTGTCGTTCACGAACGCGTGGGCGACCTTCAGCGCGAAGCCGGAACGCTCGTCGAGCCCGTGACCCATCGCGACTTCGATGATCGTGCGGAGCAGCGCGAGCTGGCCGGTCGTCGTGATCGCCGGGTCGAGCGGATTGAGCCGGATGCCGCCGTTGAGGGCGGCCGTCGGGTCGAGACGGATGGGGGTTATGCCCAGCTCCTGGGCGATGAGGTTCCACTCGCCGACGCCGTCCTCGCCCTGGGCGTCCAGGACGACGACCTGGCGGTCGCGGAAGCGGAGCTGGCGGAGCACGTACGTCTTCTCCAGCGCGGACTTTCCGTTGCCGGACTCGCCGAGCACGAGCCAGTGCGGGGCGGGCAGTTGCTGTCCGTAGAGCTGGAAGGGGTCGTAGATGTACCCCTTGCCGGAGTACACCTCGCGGCCGATGATCACGCCGGAGTCGCCGAGGCCGGGCGCGGCGGTCGGCAGATAGACGGCCTGGGCCTGGCCCGTGGACGTACGGACGGGCAGCCGGGTCGTCTCGACCTTCCCGAAGAGGAAGGCGGTAAAGGCGTCCGACAACGCGGACAGCGGATCTCGCATGGCGTGAATGACCTCCCTCTCGGTCTCGCGGTATGGCGTGGCGGGTGTGCGGGTGTGCCGGTGTGTGGGGCTGCGGTTCTGTGGGGCGATGGATCCGCGGGTTCGGTCAGCGGCGGATGCCGGTGGCGAACGGCAGGGTGTTCACGAAGGCACGGTGGTGCTCGCGGTCACACCACTCCAGCTTCAGATAGGACTTGCCGGCCGAGGCCCGGATCGTGCGCTTGTCGCGGGCGAGGGCCTCCGGTGAACGGGACGACACGGTGATGTACCCCACCAGGTTCACTCCGGCCGCGCCGCTGGCCAGATCTTCACCCCGTTGGTCGAGTCGTCCGTGGGCGGCGATGTCGCGCGGGTCGACGGTCCGGTTCATCTTGGCCTGGCGGCTCGCCTCGGCCTCGTCGTTCGTCTTCTCCGTGAGCATCCGCTCGATGGCGACCTCGGTGGGTTCGAGGTCCATGCAGACGGCGACCGTACGGATGACGTCCGGTGTGTGGACGAGGAGCGGGGCCAGGAAGTTGACGCCGACGGGCGTCATCGGCCACTCCTTCACCCAGGCCGTGGCGTGGCACCAGGGAGCGCGGGTGGTGGACTCGCGTGTCTTGGCCTGCAGGAACGTCGGCTCGACGGCGTCCAGTTCGGCCGGCCACGCGTTGCGCTTGGTCATCGCCTGGATGTGGTCGATGGGGTGGTCGGGGTCGTACATGGAGTGCACGAGGGAGGCGAGGCGGCTCTGGCCGAGCGGCTGGCGTACCCGGATGTCGGCTTCGGCGAGGCGGGCGCAGATGTCGGTGAGCTCGCGCGCCATGACGACGGCGAGGCCGGAGTCCCGGTCGCGCTTGCGGCCGCCGTGCGGGCGGGCGGCGCGGGCCATGGCGTTGGCCTCGGCGGCCAGTTCGCGGCTGTAGTGCATGCAGGCGACGAGGTAGGCGCGGTGCTGCTCGCTGGAGGTGGAGACCATCGACTGGAGCTGGTCGTACGACTCCTGGAGCCAGCCGGGGGACGTCTTGTCGCCGCGCTGGGCGACGTCCTTGGCGTGGGCGTCGGGGTCGGCGGGCAGGGTGCGGGCCAGCATCTGGATGCGGGTGACGAAGCCGTCGCCGTTCGCCACGTGCTTGAGGAGGGTGCCGAAGCGGTCGACCAGGGCTTCCTGGTCCTCGCTGTCGCGCAGGCCGACGCCGGGGCCCTCGATCTCGATCGCGGCGGTGACCGTGCGCCGGTCGGCGTGCAGGAGTACGGCGATCTCGTCGGGGCCGAAGGGGGCTCCGAGCCAGCTGATCCGGCCGATGCCCGGGGGCGGGCCGATCTCCACCTCACGGCCGTCGGCGCTGACGCCGGCTTCCATGGCGGAGGAGCGGTAGGCGGTGCCCCGGCGCAGGGAGCGCTTGAAGCTGCGGTTGATCTCGAACCACTTGTAGAAGGTCCGGTGCTTGTACGGGACGTAGACGATGGCGAGGGCCAGCAGCGGGAAGCCCATGAGGAGCACGATCCGCAGCGACAGTACGGGGACGATGAGCCCGCTCATCATGCCGAGGAACGCGCCGCCGATGATCAGGGAGATCTCGCCGGTCTCGCGGTTCTTGCCGACGATGGCGTTGGGACGGGCGCGGCCGATGAGATACGTACGGCGGGGCGCGATGCTGTGGGACTGAGTCGTCAACGCCCTCCACCTCCTGTGCTCTTGTTACCTGTGCTGCCTGAACCGCCGCCCCGTGCGGAGCGGCTGCTGTGGGGGGTTCCGGCGGTGGGACCGGAACCGCTGCGGGGCTGCGGAGCGGCGGCGGAACCGCCGCCTCCGCCCCCGCCGGTGCTGCGGGAGCTGTGGGCGGCGACGCCGCCGCTCGCGGGGTTGGAGGATCGGGCGCCTCCGCCGCCTCCGCCGCTGTTCTGGTCGTTGCGGCCGCTGTGGGTCTTGATGCCCTGGGAGACGAGGGCGGCGGGGGAGCTGATCATGGCGGCGGCCTGGGAGCCGTCGGTGGCCTGCTTGCGGTTGGTGCGGGCGCCCTGGATCTCGTCGCCGAAGCCGGGGACGAAGCGGTAGATCATGGCGGAGGCGAAGATCGCCAGGAGGATGATGGAGAGGCCGGAGACGACGGCGGAGAACGCGTCCGGGCCTTCGTCCTGGGAGAGGGCGCCGGCGAGGCCGAGCACGATGACGATGACGGGCTTGACCATGATCACCGCGATCATGATGCCCGCCCAGCGGCGGACGTGGCCCCACATGTTCTTGTCGACGAGCCCGGCGTAGACGACGACTCCGAGGAGCGCGCCGACGTAGAGAAGGGCGGCCCGGATCACGAGTTCCAGCCAGAGGATTCCGGCGGCGAGGATCGATACGAGCGAGACGACGATCAGCATGATCGGTCCGCCGCCGATGTCCTCACCCTTTTCGAGGGCCTTGGCGAACGAGCCGAAGAAGACGTCCGTCTGGCCGCCGGTCGCGGCGGAGATGACCTCGGTGACTCCGTCGGTCGCCGAGACGATGGTGTAGAGGATGAGCGGGGTGAAGGCGGAGGCGAGGACGGTCAGCCAGAGGAAGCCGACCGCCTCGGAGATCGCGGTGGCCAGCGGTACGCCGCGGATGGCGCGCTTGGCTACGGCGAGCAGCCACAGGACGAGGGTCAGGACGGTGGAGGCGGCGAAGACGACCGCGTACTGCTGGAGGAACGTGGAGTTGGTGAAGTCCACGTTCGCCGTGCTCTTCACGGCCTCGCTGAGCTTGCCGACGATCCAGGACGCGGCGTCGGCGCAGCCGCGGGCGAGGGAGGAGAGGGGGTCGAGGGCGTCGTCGGTGGTGGTGGGCGCGCGGCGGGCGGAGCCGCCGGGGTCGTTGCCCTCGCAGTAGTCCTTCGCGGGGCCGCGGATCAGGTCACAGGCATTGTTGCTGCCACTGGGCGATGGGGTCGGTGACGGCGCCGCTACGGCCTGGCTCGCGAACAGCACGAGAGCGACCTGAATGCTGCCTAGCGCGGTGGTGAGTGGCAGAGATCGCCGGGAAAACTGGCTAGCGGGCATAGGTGAACCCTCCGAACTGCTCCACGGCGTCGGCCATCTCCTCGGCTGATGAGGCGGCTTGATCACGGCCGACTGGCACGGGGCCGTCCTTCTGCGTGAAGTCGGTGATCTTCCAATCACCGTTGATCCAGCTCAGTTCGAAGGTGTTCGTGTACCAGCTCTCGGACACCGGGTTCTGGGAACCTTCCCCAGCGAGTCCGAACAGAGCCGAATACCAGACTGAGACGCTGGCTGCATCGCCGCTGAACTTTTCGACCTTGGCCCCGACTGGATTCGAACGTGAGATGAACGTCAGGCCTGCTGGTGCCGTGCCGTCGGGGTTCAGCCCGATCCCGGCCAGGAAGCCTTCGCCGGAGTAGACCTTGTCCAAGTCGCCTTGGCGCGCAGCCGCTACGGCGGGTGCGTACACCGCGCTGGCGATCGCACGTCGACGCTCCTGATCGAACATACCGTCGGACCCCAGCGCCACCGCATAGTTCGCAGCCGCGCTCTGCGCCCCCTGCTCGTCGTGGGCGAAGCCCGAGGGGATGGTGTCGTTCGTGCCCTGGACCGGCTTCGTGCCCGTGGCGGCCGTGGGGCCCGTGCCCGTGGTGCCCGGCTTCTTCGCGTTGTCGCCGGGTGCTTCCTCGTTGGTGCCTCCGCTGCGGTTCGCGAACGCGATGGCGGCGATGAGGAGGACGACCACGCCGATCATCATGACGAGGGACCGCGAGTTGCGGGCGGGACGGCGGCCGTGGTCGCCGCCGTCGCCGTCGGGGAGGCGTGTGCGGGTCTGGCGCGTGCCGCCCAGCGTGCTGTACGGGTCGTCGCTGCGGCCGCCCGGATCGCCGCCGTAACCCTGATCGTCGCCCTGGCTCATGCCGGGTGTGCCCCCTCAGCCGTCTGCAGTGCCGCGTAGTACGACGGTAGCGGTGCTGGTTGCCGCGCAGGCGCGGTGTGGTGACTGGACATCAGGGAGACACAACCTCAGCCGGTGGGCACGACGGACGGATGGTGTGAGGTGGGCGGGGACGGCCCGGGGCGGTGCGGATGGCGTCGGGTCAGACCGCCATGCCGTACACGATGGTGAACAGGGTGCCGAGCGATCCGATGATGAAGACGCCCGTGAGTCCGGCCACGATCAGGCCCTTGCCCTGTTCGGCGCTGAACGTGTCGCGCAGGGCCGTCGCGCCGATGCGCTGCTTCGCCGCGCCCCAGATCGCGATGCCGAGACAGAGCAGGATGGCCACGGCCATCACCACCTCGATCATGATGCGCGCCTCGTTGCCGAGGGTCCCGAACGGCCCCCAGTTCGGGGCGATTCCGCCGATGATGGTGGTGATGTCGCCCTTTTCAGCTGCCAGGATCATGTAAGTCACCGCCCCTGTTGGGTAGTTCGCTGCCCGCGCCGTCCGGCACGGGTCGCCTTCTATCTTCGCTGATGAAACCGCGCCCGTACGACGCCTTCCCGGTCTCTTTACCCGGATCTCGCACGTTTGACCGGGAGGACCGCCCTGACCTGCGACTCGTGCCGGCATCCGCGTGCATATGCATGGTTACTCTGTGTATCACGCGGTGTGACCACGAGCAACGAGGATGGCCCCGGGTTCCTGATGCGGTTGCAGCGTTCGGTCCGGACGCCGGATTCGTACGCGCCGTTCAAGAGCCGTCGGCGCGCCGGTGGTCCACCGTCGACACACCGTCAGGGCGGTTCGTGGGAAGGGGTCGTGGTGTGTGGGCCGGGTTACGAGGCGAGCCGGGCCAGGTCGTCCGCGGAGAGCTTGATCGCGCCGGCGGCCACGTTGTCGGCGAGGTGGTCCGGGTTGCCGGTGCCGGGGATGGCCAGGACGTGCGGCCCGCAGTGCAGGGTCCAGGCCAGCCGGATCTGCGCGGGCGACACCCCATGGGCCCGGGCGACGGCCTGTACCTGGTCGCTCTCCGTCGTACCCGCTTCGACTCCTGCCTCACGACCGGCGCCCGCGATCGCGTAGAAGGGCACGAAGGCGACTCCCTCCTCGCCGCACCTGCGCAGGAACGCGTCCTGTTCGGGCCGCGCGCCGATGCCGTACTGGTTCTGTACGCAGACCACCGGCGCGATGGCCTGGGCCTCGGTGAGGTGTTCAGGGGTGATGTTGGAGAGGCCGAGGTGGCGGATGAGGCCGGCCTCGCGCAGCTCGGCCAGTGCGCCGAAGCGTTCGGCGATCGAGCCGGTGCCGAGGATGCGCAGGTTCACCACGTCGAGGTGGTCGCGGCCGAGCTGGCGCAGGTTCTCCTCGACCTGACCCCGCAGCTGCTCGGGGGTGGCGAAATCTATCCAGTCGCCCGAGGGGTCCCGGCCCGGGCCGACCTTGGTGACGATGACGAGGTCGTCCGGGTAGGGGGCGAGGGCGTGGTTGATCAGCTCGTTGGCGGAACGCAGGCGTGAGAAGTAGAAGGCGGCCGTGTCGATGTGGTTCACGCCGAGTTCGATCGCCCGGCGCAGCACGGTGATCGCGCGCCCGCGATCGCTGGGCGTGGCTTCGTTGGTGAGCGCCTCGCCGTACTGCGTCAGGCGCATGGCGCCGAACCCGATCCGGTTGACCGGCAGGTCCCCCAGCTTCCAGGTGCCTGCGGCTGCCGCGTTGATCGTTCCGTCTGAGGTCATCAGCGGATTCTGTCACCGGTCGTGCGAGACGTGCGGCGGGCGGCATTCCTGGCTGCGAGTGACCGCGAGGGTGTCCGCTGCCCGCGCTCGGGGTCGACGTGTCGAAGTGTCGCTGATCCGCGTGCCGTATCGCTGGTGGCGCACCCGGACACCGGCGGTACCGCGCCGACAGTCGCCCGGAAGCCGCTGCCGGCACGGTGTCCGTACCGTCGTGCCGGTCAGAGCACGTCGACGTAGTCGCCCGCGGAGGTCGCGGGGCCCGTGGTGGAGGTGCCGCCGAAGGTCCAGCGCCAGTAGCCGTCCGCGGCAGCGGTGACCGTGGCCTTGAGGGCGCCCGTGGAACCGGCCGTCACGGTCTTGACCGTGGAGTAGACGGACGTGCCCTTCTTGCGGAACTGGAGCTTGGCCGACTGGTTCCCGTAGCCGGTGTAGGAATGCTTCACCCAGTCCGCGCGCTTGAGGCTGCCGGTCACGGTGAGGGTCTTGCCCTTGGCCACCGGTTCCGGGGAGGCGTTGGCCGTGGCCTTCGCCCACCGCTTGACCTGGGCACCGCCGGAGAGGGTCGCGTACTCCTCCGTCTTCAGCCCGCCGCTGGACGTGAAGAGACGTGCTATGACGCCGATCTTCCACGTGGTGGCGTCGCCGTTCGAGTCAAGGCCGTAGCGCGGGTCGATCCTGAGTTCGCCCTCGCAGCGAGCTTCGCGGGTGCTCTCCTCGTAACACGTGTACGACCCCATGTAGAGGCCTCCGCTGTCGGCTCCCCGAGCGGCGGTGGTGTCGTGGTAGAGGAACGGTTCTGCATGCCAGGGGAACGGGTCCGCGGTGCTGTAACCGGAGGGCAGGGCGACTCGGAAGGTGACCGGTGGGGTCTTCACGTCCGAGGTGCCCACCACGATGGGCCTGCCTCCGTTGATCACCACCGATGAGACGGTGATGCCGGTGTCCGCGGCCTGCGCCGTCGGGGCGCTGAACACCGAGAGGGCGAGTGCCCCGACGATCGCGGCCGCGGTACCGGTTCTGCTGCCTGCCTTCAATGCACACCTCTTGTGGGTACGGGATCGAACCGCCCGCCGGACCCGCCGGCTCGGCCTCGGTCCGACTGGCGGGGCGGCAGATTATCAGCGGGGCGGGCATGACGATCACGTGGGAGCGGACCTCAGGGCGCAGTCCAGGCAGATGATCATTTCGGCGACGCTACGAGGCGCTCGGGCCCTCCGCCGAGCCCTCCACCGAACGAGTGATTCCGGCCCTCCTGCCTGGCAGCCGTGACGCCCGGGATTCAGGGGGCGCGGGCGGTTCCGGGGCGCTCGTCGGGCCGTGTGTGCGGGGCATGTCGGCCCCGCTGAACTGGGACAGTGCCGCTCCACGATCAAGGAGCGGGGTGAGCGGCGTGGCCGTGGTGGGGCAGCCGTCGGGGCAGCAGGGGTTGAGTGACCTGGGTGGTCCGCGTGACGGCGGAAGCGGTGATGGTGGCAACCGGGTGCTGAAGCACCATGACGGGCCGTGGACGCGGGCGGCCGGTGGCGCGGAAGCTCTTCGGGCGCATCTGGCGCCGGTGAAGCCGGAGCTGGGGGCGGCGCACAACGGGCTGTTGGCGGGGGCGGGCGATCTGACCGCACTGGCGGAGCTGGGCAGCGTACGCGAGTCGTGGGAGAGGCGGATCGCGAGCGCGCAGGGGGAGTGCGCGAGCCTCGCGGGAAAGTTGCGGGCTGTGGCCCGTGCGCAGGGTGAGACGAACGAGGCCGTGCGGTCGTCCTTGGCTTCCGTGGTGACCGGGAGCGGCGCGCGATGACCGGGGCGGTACTGACGTGGGCGAAGTTACGGGACCTGAAGTGCGCCGAGCTGGAGGGCGCGGCGGACGGCTGGGGCCGGACGAGCAACCGGGCGGATGCGGCGCGGGACCGTATCGAGCAGCAGCTGCTGAACGGATTGCGCGAGACGGAGCAGGGTGAGGCGGCCGATGCGGCGGTCGCCCGCTTGCGGCAGCTGAGCCGCAACTTCCAGTACGTCTATACGGAGTGCGGCCTGCTCCGTACGACGCTGAACAGCCTGGCCCATGAGATGCGGGCCCAGCAGCGCGTGCTGGCGGACGCGCTGGACGATGCGGGCGCGCTGAAATTCACGGTGCACGCGGACGGGTCGGTGACGTACCCGGCGGCCGGCGAGGGGCTCGTCGGCGGAAAGCCTCTGACGGGTGGGACGGCGCCGGGGGCGGGGGTGCCGGGGCTGGTCGCGCCGTCGGGTCTGGTGGCACCGAACCCGAACGCGGCGAAGGCGCAGGACATCGCCGACCGGATCGTGAAGGCGGTGCGGACGGCGGCCGAGATCGACTGGCGCTACGCGGGCATTCTGCGGAGGTTGAAGGCGGAAGAGGGTCTGAAGGTTCCGGCCTCGACGTGGACGGACGCGGCGGGGGATGCGGCGGCGGTACGGGCTGCGGCGCGGGGGTACCTGAAGGACGACATCCCGCTGGACGCGACTCCTGCGGAACGCCATGCGTGGTGGGCGGGCCTGACGCAGGAACAGCGCGAGGAGTACCTCGCGGTGTACCCGGACCAGATCGGCAACCTGGACGGGATCCCGGCCCTGGTACGCGACGCGGCCAACCGCGACAACCTCCAACTGCTGATCGGCAAGCTGGAGGGGCGGGGCGACGAGGATTCGCAGACGAAGCTGGAGGCGCTGCGGGAGATTGACCGCCAGTTGCAGGCGCCTCTCAAACCCGGCGACCCGCCGATGTACTTGCTGGGCATCGGGGATGAGGGTAACGGCCGGGCCATCGTGTCGTATGGGAATCCGGATACATCGAGAAATGTGGCGGCATATGTCCCCGGGCTGAATACATCGCTGGACGTAGAATTTACGGAGGGAGATCTTAAGCGTGCGCGTGACACGGCGATGGGTGCGCGAAAGTATGACTCGTCGAGTGCAGCAATTGCATGGCTAGGGTACGACGCTCCACAAATGGTAGATGGGCTGGACAGCCTGGACGTCATGGGGGATGAGAGAGCGGAAAAGGGTGGCTCTGCCTTCAGTGGCTTCATGGGTGGCCTGTCGGCTACTAATGAACATGACGATCCCCACATGACTGCCATTGGGCACTCCTACGGCTCTCGCACAGTAGGCGCCGCGACTCAGGGAGATGGCGGAATGTCAGGAGTCGACGACTTCATCTTTGTCGGCAGCCCGGGTGTCGGTGTTAATCGTGCCGAGGAACTCGGGGTCGATGGGGATCACGTCTTTGTCGGCGCAGCGGAAAATGACCTGGTGACCAGAACGCCACCCACATCGCAAGTGAAAGCGGGCGCTGTTATGGGGCCCATCGGTTACTTGGCTGATGGCCTGGGCGATCACAATGAGGACGGCTCATGGTTCGGCCAGGATCCGGCGAGTGAGGATTTTGGGGCCAGGAGATTTCCTGTGAATGAGGGGCCTTCGCTGATCCTCGATAGATCCTTTGGCGCACACTCGCAATATTTTGATCCGGTCAAGGATTCCGCCTCGGCGGACAGTATTGCCTTTGTGGTGTCAGGAAACGCTCATAAGGTGAAGGTGGAGGAGCCGCGGTGAAGTATAGAACCGGGCGTGCATTGAAGGCCGCTCTGGTGTGCGTGATTCTGTCCGGATGTGGAAATGTTATGACCCCGGTGGATGGCGAGCGAGTCGACATGAATATGCAGGAAGCGGCAGAGTATTCCGACGAGGTGCTCGACGGCACTTTCGCAGCTATCGATCCTGAAGTGCGGTGGACGCATGGTCCGACGACTGCGGGCGGGTGTGACGTGACGCGCAGGAGGACCGTGATGACTGTTATCTCGGAGGGGCGGCGGGGAAGCTTCTTAGGGGTCGTGGATCGCCTTTGGCGCAAAGGGGGGTACAGGGTAAAAGCGATCAATAATGATAAGGAATTTCCGGCCATCTATGCGCAAACAAAGCAAGGTTTTGGTGTAAGCCTGAGCTTTGGAGGTGAGGGGCAAGCCTTTTTTGAGGTCGACAGCCCTTGCGTCGAGAAATCAGACGTGGCCGACTCCACCACCAAGCCCACTGCCCCCGCCTTCGAGGGTGAGTTCATCCCCCGCCCCCACATCCGCTCCGAGTTCTGGTCCGCTGGGGCCCCCTGACCCCCCGTTACCCCCCTCGTGCCCCCGCCGCGCCCCCTCCCACCCGTACACACCAGCGAATCGGCCCATGAACCCGGGCTGGATGGGGGATGGTTGAGGTGTGCGGAAATACTGGGTGGTCGTCGGCGGTGGGATCGGGCTGTGTCTGTGTTTCGTTGGGCTGCTCGTCGTCGGTACCTACTCCGCCGCTGCCGGGCTTGCCGGGGGTGGGGGTGGCGGGGTCGTCGGGCTGGCCAAGGGGGCCGTTCCCGCGCGGTATCAGCCTCTTGTGGAGAAGTGGGGCAACCTCTGTCCCGCCATCAACCCCGCCCTCCTCGCCGCGCAGTTGTACCAGGAGAGCGGTTGGAACCCGAGGGCGCAGAGCCACGCCGCAGCTCAGGGCATCGCTCAGTTCATCCCCGGGACCTGGGCCTCGCACGGGATCGACGGGGACAATGACGGGGACCGCGACGTGTGGGACCCCGCCGATGCCATTCCGTCCGCGGCCTCGTACGACTGCGAGCTCGCCGGGTACGTGAAGAAGGTCCCGGGCGATCCGACCAACAACATGCTCGCCGCCTACAACGCCGGTGCCTACCGCGTGATCCGGGCCGGCGGGGTGCCCGCGATCTCCGAGACGCAGAACTACGTCAGAATCATCCGCTCGCTGGAGAAGAGCTTCGCCCGGCCCGTCGGCCGTGTCGCCCCCTCGCGGCAGGCGGCCGGCGCCATCTACTTCGCGCAGGAGAAGCTCGGTACGCCCTACCTCTGGGGCGGCAACGGTACGGCCGAGCAGGGCGGGCGGTTCGACTGTTCCGGGCTGACCCAGGCCGCGTACCGGACCGTCGACATCGAGCTGCCCCGCGTCGCCAACGATCAGTACAACGCCGGGCCGCATCCCTCGCGGGACGAGCTGCTGCCGGGGGACCTCGTTTTCTTCTCCGACGACCTGACCAACTCGCGGGCCATTCGGCACGTGGGCCTCTACGTCGGCGGCGGTTACATGATCAACGCTCCCTACACCGGGTCCGTGATCCGCTTCGACAAGATCGATACGCCCGACTACTTCGGTGCGACGAGGGTCACGAAGGACGGCGCGGCGGCACTGCCGACCGACCTCCCGCAGGCCTGACGTGCGAGCGACGGGTTTGAGACAGATGGGCGTCGGGCGACCCACGGACAGTTGCCATGACCGGAACTCTCCGTGAAGCCTGGGCCCTGAGCTGCGACGATGAGTCACTCTTCGATAACGTCATGGTGATCATTCGGTGGAGGTCGGAACGTACGCAGCTGACAGACCGTTTCCTGAACTGGGGCACTGTCCGCGCTGACCATGCGGCGTCGCCGGGACATGCGGTATCGCACCCAATACGGGGGTCGACCGAAGCGGCGCACGCCTGTGTGCGCCGCAGCAGACAAGGCAAGGGGCCGTAGCAGATGGCTGGACTCGCACTCGATGGGTCGAACCCCGACGTCAGCCTGCTCTACGACATCAACGGGCTGGCGAAGGCCTCTCCCGCCTGGTTCGACCGGGTCATGGAGTTCGTCGGCGAGTACGGGATCATGCTCGGCATGGTCCTGGTGGGCCTGTGGTGCTGGTGGAGTGTCCGCCGGCGCGGGACCGCCGAGGACTCCGTCGCGGCTGTCGCGGGGATCGTCTGGGCGCCGCTGGCGGCCGGGATCGCCCTTCTCATCAACATCCCGATCCGGGGCTTCGTGGAGCGTCCACGCCCGTTCAACGATCACGAGGGACTGGACGTCCTCGTGGCCGGCAAGACGGACTTCTCGTTCGTGAGCGACCACGCGACCATGGCGATGGCGATCGCCGTCGGGCTCTTCGTCGCCAACCGGAAGTTCGGGTTCGCCGCGCTCGCGCTCGCCCTCGTCGAAGGCCTCTGCCGGGTCTACATGGGCGTGCACTACCCGACGGACGTCATCGGCGGTTTCGCTCTCGGTACGGCGGTGGCGCTGCTTCTCGCGCCGCTCGCCATGGCCCTGCTGACGCCGCTCGTGACCGCGGTGTCCCGGTCCGGCCGGGTCGGCTTCCTCGTACGCTCCGGCAAGCCGCTCGGCGCCACCGCCGACGACCGCGGCCGCTCGCTCGGCATTCCCGAGCCGCGGCCCGGGTCGGGTGGCGGTGGTGCGGGGGAGAAGGACCTCGCCGCCTGAAGGCGGCAGAGGGCAGGGAGCGGGGAGCGGGATCCTGCGTTGTCCCCGAGGGTCCTGCCCCGGGGTCAGAAGGACTGGGGGAAGGTGAAGAGGCGGGCCGGGTCGTACCGCTCCTTGAGGCGGGCCAGCCGGTCGGCCGACGGACCGTAGTACGCCTTCCGCCAGTCGGCCAGATCCGGGTCGACGTAGTTCTGGTACGCGGCCCCGGACGCATACCGGCGCATGGCCGCGTGGGTGGTTTTCAGCCAGTCTTGCTGGGCGGCCCCGGAGGTCCCGGACTGCCAGGCGCCGATGTACTGGGCGAGCACCCGTGAGCGCCGGTGGACGAACGCCGTCGCCTGCGGGTCGACCCGGTTGACCGCCCCGCCGAGCGCGGTGAGCGCGATGGAACCCTCGCCGCCGCCCTGGTCGACCGGGATCCGGGTGAACGCCTCGGCCCGGTCGATCAGCGCCCGCAGGCCCGCACCGGAGAGCGGCCGGTCGAAGAAGTCGGAGGCCGCGGCGTACGCCTCACGCTGGAGCGCCCCGCCCTCGTCGCGGCCCGGCGTCGGGCCCGGCAGGTGGCACTGGGCGTCCGTGAGGCCCGAGCAGCCCGCGTAGAGAAGCATCGTCTCCAGGAAGCTGTGCGGGCGCAGCGATACGGAGGAGGCCGAGGCGCCGATCTTCTCGGCGAGCCGGTCCACGGCGTTCTGCAGATCCCCGTACGTGCCGAGCGAGAACACGGCGACGGACACCGTCGGCGTCCCGCCGCCGGGGCCCGCGTCGAGGTGGGCCGAGGACCAGATCTCGTCCGGCTGCTCGGGGCCCCACTCCTGCCAGGCGCCGATGACGGCCTGGGCGCGGGACCACGGGTAGGCGAGGAAGCCGCTGACGGCCGGTGGGGCGGGCCGGGTGCGGAAGCGGAGCTCGGTGACGACGCCGAAGTTGCCGTTGCCCGCACCGCGCAGGGCCCAGAACAGGTCCGGATTGCGGTCGGCGTCGGCGGTGAGCGTGCTCCCGTCGGCGGTGACCAGCGTGGCGGATATCAGGTTGTCGCAGGTCAGGCCATAGGCGCGGGAGGTGACACCGTGGCCGCCGCCGAGCGTGAGGCCGGATATGCCAACCGTCGGGCAGGAGCCGCCGGGGACGGTCCTGCCGTGGCCGGCCAGGCCCCGGTAGACGTCGATCAGCTTGGCGCCCGCCCCGATGGTGCCGTTCGCGTCGACGCGGGCGATCGCGGACACGTCGATGACCAGCTTGCCGTTCCCGCTGGACCAGCCCGCGTACGAGTGGCCGCCGCTGCGGATCGCGACCGGCACACGGGCCGAGCGGGCGAAGGCCAGACACTCACGGACGTCGTCCTCGTGCCGCACGTACGCGACCGCCGCGGGCTTCAGGGCGTCGAACCGGGTGTTGTAGAGCTGCCGGGCGCTCGCGTACGCGGAGTCGCCGGGGCGTACGAAGAGACCGTCGAGGCTCCGGCCGAGGGCGGGCCAGTCGGGGCGTGCGGGGGTGGGGCCGGGCGAGGCGGGGCGTGCGGGGGTGGGCCCGGGGGACTTGCCCGGGCCGTCGGCCGACGGGCTCCCCTTGCCGGGCTCGCCGGTCGCACCACAGCCGGCGGCCGTCAGCGCGGTGGCCGCGCCGGCGGCCAGTGCGGCGTTGAGCACGGCACGGCGGCGCTGCCCGGTCCCGTCCGGCGCGGCCGGGACCGGGACCGGGGGCGAGGCGGCGGACGGAGCGGCCTTCGGGCTGTGCGGCCGGTGCATGAGCGGCCTCCAGGTCGGGCCCCCGGGCCGATCGTCGGCTGGTGAGGCGGTGAGGCGGTGAGGCGGTGAGGCGGCGTTGCTTCAGTTGCTCTACGAACCGGGTGGGTTCTCGGGGGAGGACAGATGCTGCTCGGCGTCCGTACGGGCCCGGTCGCGGGAGCGGCGGGCGGGGCCCCGCCATCCGCAGGCGCAGTGGGCCAGACAGAACGAGCCCCGCTCGACCGTCGTGACGCTGTGCGCCGGAGCGGCGGCAGGCGCGTCGGTCGAGATGGTGCCTGGCCGGGGCGGGACGGTCCGGCCGGCCGTGTGGAAAGCCGGGATACGGGCTTGGTCCTGGGCCGGGGTGGGCGCTTCCTCATGCACGCGTCCAAGGTACTGGTGGCGGCACCCGAACGGTGGATCCGTCCATCCGCCGACGGAGCTGACAGGCGCCCCCGCCGACAAGGACGGGCGCGAGCGGCGTGACGAGGAACCCCGGTGGTCGTTAGGCGGGACGGCGGGGCTTGTGCCGGGTTGGTCGTTGGGGGTTGGCAGGCGATGGTGGTGCAGCAGGACAGGGGCGGAGGCGCAGCCCTGGCTGTCTGCGCCCTCGCCGTGGCAGGCGTGATGGCGGTGACCGCCGGGTGCTCGGGCGACAGCGGTGGCGGTGAGGCACGCGGCGGGCAACTCCGTGCCGGACCGCCGGGAGCCGGTGGTCCCGGGGAAACGCTTCGGCGGGTGGCGGACGTGCTGGCGGCGGCGGGCAGCGCCGAGCTCCGTACGTCCATGGAGACCGCGTCCGGCGGGACACGGGTCACGATCAGGGGCCAGGGGACGTACGACTTCCGCAGGCAGCTGGGGCAGGTCAGGGTCGTCCTGCCGAAGGACGCCGCCGGGGAGACCGGGCACCGGCCGATCACCGAACTGCTGGCCCCCGGGGCGCTGTACATGAAGAACCGGGGCGCCGGTGTGCCCGACGAGAAGTGGGTGCGGGTCGACACGACGGCTCTGGAGGACGGGAACCTCGTCACGGGCGGGGTGACCGATCCGATGGCCGCCGCCGAACTCCTGCGTGGAGCGCGCGCGGTGACGTATGAGGGGGAGACGGAGCTCGCCGGGGTGACGGTCCATCACTACCGGGGGACCGCGGACCTCGGGCGGGCGGCGGGCGCCGCGTCCGCGGAGTCGCGGGGTGCGCTGACAGCGGCGGCGAAAGGGTTCAGCACGGACTCGGTGCCGTTCGACGCGTACCTCGACGAGGACGGGCGGCTGCGCAAGGTGCGCCACCGGTTCACCTTCGCCTCGGAGGGGCCGGCGGTGGCGGTGGTGTCGACGATGCTGCTGTACGGGTTCGGAGTGCCGGTCACGGTACGACTGCCGGACCGCGGTGACATCTACACGGGCTTGATCCAGCAGGGGCAGGGCGGCGAGGGGGACCGGTAGGAGGGGGCCGAAATGGTCCGTCCGTGCCATGCGCGGTGAGTGTTCCGCTCCCTACGCTAGGAAGCCGGTGCGCCAGGAGTCGGCGACGGCAGAGAGAGGTGACGCACGTGGTGACGCTCAGCGCCCCGAACGCTCAGGACTGTTTGGCTCTGGCCGAGATCGAACTCTGCGGCGAGCTGATGATCGCGGCGTCGGCCGCCCGGGAGGACCGGCTCAGTCCCGACCGTATCGACGAGGTGCTCAACGTCAGGAGCGGCGACTGCCTGCCGGCCCCCCGGCAGACCGGCCGCCGGGGGTGACATCGCGCACGTCGTCGTACGGGGCGGAGCTCCCGCTCATGTACGGAGCAGGCGGGCGATCGCCTTCGTGGCCTCCTCGACCTTCGCGTCGATCTCCTCGCCGCCCTTGACGGCGGCGTCGGCGACGCAGTGGCGCAGGTGCTCCTCGAGGAGCTGGAGGGCGAAGGACTGGAGGGCCTTGGTCGAAGCCGAGACCTGGGTCAGTATGTCGATGCAGTAGACGTCCTCGTCGACCATCCGCTGCAGGCCGCGGACCTGGCCCTCGATGCGGCGCAGGCGCTTGAGGTGCTCGGCCTTCTGGTGGTGGTAGCCGTGGATACCGCGGTCGTGGTCGGTGACGACGGTGGCCGTACCGGCTTCCGTGCCGGGCTCCGCACCTGCGGAACCGGCTGCCTCAGTGGCCTCGGTGGTGGTCATTGCATCCTCCCGTTGTCTGTTGCCCTGCCGTACCGGATACCCCTGCCGGGTATATGGTACCGAATCCAGCCGAAACGTGACCGGGGGTCCGTGCTGATCACTGTGCCCGATGGGCGACACTGAAGAACGCCGGTTAGCCGTGGCCGGATGATGCGCCTAGCATCAGCCTGACCGAATCCAAAGCACCCCGAGGACCCCACGTGCGCTTTCGTCTGACCCCCAGGGAGACGAGCTTCTACGACATGTTCTCCGCATCCGCGGACAACATCGTCACGGGCTCGAAGCTCCTCATGGAACTGCTCGGGGCGGATTCTGCCTCCCGAGTCGAGATCGCGGAGCGTATGCGGGCAGCGGAGCACGCGGGGGACGACGCGACCCACGCGATCTTCCACCAGCTCAACTCCTCGTTCATCACGCCCTTCGACCGCGAGGACATCTACAACCTCGCCTCGTCGCTCGACGACATCATGGACTTCATGGAGGAGGCCGTCGACCTGGTCGTTCTGTACCAGGTCGAAGAGCTCCCCAAGGGTGTCGAGCAGCAGATCGAGGTACTGGCCCGGGCGGCGGAACTGACCGCCGAGGCCATGCCGAGCCTGCGGACCATGGAGAACCTCACCGAGTACTGGATCGAGGTCAACCGTCTGGAGAACCAGGCCGACCAGATCCACCGCAAGCTGCTCGCGCAGCTCTTCAACGGCAAGTACGACGCCATGGAGGTGCTGAAGCTCAAGCAGATCGTGGATGTGCTGGAAGAGGCCGCTGACGCGTTCGAGCACGTCGCGAACACCGTGGAGACCATCGCGGTCAAGGAGTCCTGAACCTCGTGGACACCTTTGCGCTGATCGTGACCATCGGTGTCGCGCTCGGCTTCACGTATACGAACGGCTTCCACGACTCGGCGAACGCCATCGCCACCTCGGTCTCCACCCGGGCGCTGACCCCGCGTGCGGCCCTGGCGATGGCCGCCGTGATGAACCTCGCGGGCGCCTTCCTGGGCCAGGGGGTCGCCAAGACCGTCAGCGAGGGCATCATCGCGACGCCCGAGGGGCAGAAGGGGATGGGAATCCTCTTCGCGGCGCTGGTCGGCGCGATCATCTGGAACCTCATCACCTGGTACTACGGTCTGCCGTCCTCGTCCTCGCACGCTCTGTTCGGCGGCATGGTCGGTGCGGCGCTGGCCGGCGGGACGATGGTGCACTGGGACGGCGTCCTCGACAAGATCGTCATCCCGATGTTCCTCTCGCCCATCATCGGCCTGCTCGCGGGCTATCTGGTGATGGTCGCGATCATGTGGATGTTCCGGAAGTCCAACCCCCACAAGGCCAAGCGCGGCTTCCGTATCGCGCAGACGGTCTCCGCGGCGGGCATGGCGCTCGGGCACGGCCTCCAGGACGCCCAGAAGACGATGGGCATCGTCGTGATGGCCCTGGTCATCGCCGATGTCGAGGGCCCCAACGACGAGATCCCGGTCTGGGTGAAGATCTCCTGCGCCCTGATGCTCTCGCTCGGTACGTACGCCGGCGGCTGGCGCATCATGCGTACGCTCGGCCGGAAGATCATCGAGCTGGACCCGCCGCAGGGTTTCGCGGCCGAGACGACGGGTGCGTCGATCATGTTCGGCTCGGCGTTCCTGTTCCACGCGCCGATCTCCACGACTCACGTGATCACTTCCGCGATCATGGGTGTGGGCGCCACGAAGCGGGTGAACGCGGTGCGGTGGGGTGTTGCGAAGAACATCATCCTCGGGTGGTTCATCACCATGCCGGCTGCGGCGCTGGTCGCTGCGCTGAGCTACGGGGTCGTCGTCCTGCTGTTCGGGTGACGAGGGCTCGGTGACCGGGCCGGGGCGTCCGGTGGCCGCCTTCGTCCTCGACCGCCGGACGGGCTGAACGTCCTCGATCGCCGGTCCGGCCTGATTGCGCCGGTGCAGGCGGCCGGCCCTCGGGTCCGGTGACCAGTGACATGGGTCCGCCCCGCTCTCCGTGAGGAGAGCGGGGCGGACCCTTTGCCTTGTGGTGGCACCGCCATGCAGCACCCCAAGGCCGTCTGTGGTTATCCGAAGCGGCCGGAGATGTAGTCCTCCGTGGCCTGGACGGACGGGTTGGAGAAGATCCGCTCCGTCTCGTCTATCTCGATGAGACGGCCCGGCTTGCCCACCGCGGAGAGGTTGAAGAACGCCGTACGGTCCGAGACGCGCGCCGCCTGCTGCATGTTGTGCGTCACGATGACGATCGTGAAGCGCTCCTTCAGCTCACCGATCAGGTCCTCGATGGCGAGGGTCGAGATCGGGTCGAGGGCCGAGCACGGCTCGTCCATCAGCAGTACCTGCGGCTCGACCGCGATGGCGCGGGCGATGCACAGGCGCTGCTGCTGGCCACCGGAGAGGCCGGAGCCGGGCTTGTTCAGCCGGTCCTTGACCTCGTTCCAGAGGTTGGCACCCCGCAGGGACTTCTCGACGACGTCCGCGAGCTGGTTCTTCTTGTACGAGCCGTTCAGCCGGAGGCCCGCGGCGACGTTGTCGAAGATCGACATGGTCGGGAACGGGTTCGGGCGCTGGAAGACCATGCCGACCGTGCGGCGCACGGTGACGGGGTCGACGCCGGGGCCGTACAGGTTCTCGTCGTCCAGCAGCACCTTGCCCTCGACGCGGCCACCGGGGGTGACCTCGTGCATCCGGTTCAGGGTGCGCAGGAAGGTGGACTTGCCGCAGCCGGAGGGGCCGATGAAGGCCGTCACGGAGCGGGGTTCCACGGTCATCGAGATGTCCTCGATGGCCTTGTGGGTTCCGTAGTAGGCGGTCAGACCGCCGATGTCGATTCGCTTGGCCATGGGGATCACTGCTTCTTTCGGGAGGTCGCTGATGGCCGCGTCAGCGACCGGTCTTGGGGGCCTTCCAGCGGGCGATGCCGCGAGCCACCAGATTGAGGAGCATGACGAAGGCGATCAGGACAAGGGCAGCGGCCCAGGCGCGGTCGTAGGACGCCTCGCTGCCGATCTTGTACTGCTCCCAGATGTAGAAGGGGAGCGACGACTGTGCGCCTTCGAAGGGGTTCGGGTTGATCAGCTGGCTGCCGAAGACGAGCAGCATGATCGGCGCGGTCTCACCGGCGATGCGTGCGATGGCGAGCATGACGCCCGTCGTGATGCCGCCGAGAGCGGTCGGGATGACCACCTTCAGGATGGTGCGCCACTTCGGGATGCCGAGCGCGAGGGAGGCCTCGCGGAGCTCGTTCGGTACGAGCTTGAGCATCTCCTCGGTGGAGCGGACCACGACCGGGATCATCAGGATCGTCAGGGCCAGCGCCCCCATCAGGCCGGACGGCTGGAGTCCCGCCATCAGCATGATCGACAGGATGAACAGTCCGGCGACGATCGAGGGGATGCCCGTCATCACGTCGACGAAGAAGGTGACGGCCTTGGCCAGCGCGCCCTTGCCGTACTCGACGAGGTACACGGCGGTGAGCAGGCCGATCGGGGCGGAGATGACGGTGGCGATGCCGACCTGCTCCAGCGTTCCGACCAGCGCGTGGTAGACGCCGCCGCCCGGCTCCGTACCGAGCACTCCGGCCATGGAGTGGCCGAGGAAGTAGGCGTCCAGCACCTTCATGCCGCGGCTCACGGTCGTCCAGATCAGGGACGCGAGCGGGATGACCGCCAGGAGGAAGCAGACCCAGACGAGGCTGGTGGCCAGACGGTCCTTGGCCTGGCGCTGGTTCTCGACCGCCGTCGTCGTGACGTACGAGATGATCACGAACAGCAGTGCGGAGATCAGGCCCCACTGGATGCGGCTCTCCCAGCCGGCCGCCGAGCTGATCCCGACGCCGAGGGCGATCGAGACGGCGGCGAAGCCGAGCGGGGCCCAGCGCGGGAGCGACCGGCTGCGCAGTGTGTCCTTGCTCGCGGGCGGTGTGGGCGTCGGACGTTCCTGGACGCTCGTGTGTGCGGTGCTCATGCGTTGGCCCCCGAGTACTCCTTGCGGCGGGCGATGATGAGCCGCGCCGCGCCGTTGACCAGCAGGGTGAGGAGGAAGAGGACCAGACCGGAGGCGATCAGAGCGTCACGCCCGAGCTGGTCGGCCTCGTCGAACTTCGCGGCGATGTTCTGGGCGAACGTGCCGCCGCCCGGGTTGAGCACATGCAGCGAGATGAGGAAGCTCGGCGACAGGACCGTGGCGACGGCCATCGTCTCGCCGAGTGCACGGCCCAGACCCAGCATCGAAGCGGAGATCACACCGGAGCGGCCGAACGGCAGCACCGAGAGGCGGATGACCTCCCAGCGGGTGGCGCCCAGGGCGAGCGCCGCTTCCTCGTTCATCTTCGGAACCTGGAGGAAGACCTCGCGGCTGACGCTCGTGATGATCGGCAGGATCATGATCGCCAGGAGGATGCCGACGGTGAAGAGCGAGCGGGCGACGCCGACCTCGGTCTTCTCGAAGATGTACGTCCAGCCGAAGAACTGGTCGAGCCAGAGGTTCAGGCCCTCCAGATACGGCACGAGGAAGAGTGCGCCCCAGATGCCGTAGATGATGCTCGGCACCGCCGCCAGCAGGTCGACGACGTACGCGAGGGGAGCGGCCAGCTTGCGCGGCGCGTAGTGCGAGATGAAGAGGGCGATGCCGACAGCGATCGGAACCGCGATGGCCATCGCGATGATCGAGCTGACGACGGTGCCGAAGAGCAGGACCGCGATGCCGAAGACCGGCGGGTCACCGGCCGGGTTCCAGTCGAAGGTGGTGAGGAAGTTGCCTTCGTCCTTCGAGAGGGCGAGAACGGCGCGGTAGCTCAGGAACACGGCGATGGACGCCATGAGCAGGAGCAGCAGAATGCCTGAACCCTGCGAGAGGCCCAGGAAGATCTTGTCGCCTGCGCGCCCGGTCGAGGCGCGCTTCGGTTGGGCCGGCGGGGCCGGTGGTGTGTCTATCGGGGTGATGGAAGCCATGGTCTTTCCGGTCTGTGTGGGGGAGCGAGCGGCTCCCCTGGCGGCGGTGCACCGGATGGGGCTGGTGGCGGGCCGGTCCTGAAGGGTGTGCAGGACCGGCCCGCCGGTAGCGCTGTGGTTACGAGAGACCGGCCACGGTCTCGCGGACCTTGGCGTTGATCTCCGCGGGGATCGGGGCGTAGCCGGCCTCGGTCAGGACGCCCTGGCCCTCGGCGGAGGCGGTGTAGGTCAGGAAGGACTTGACCGTGGAGAGGGTGTCGGCCTTGTTGCCGGTGTCGCAGACGACCTCGTACGTCACCAGGACCAGCGGGTAGGCGCCCTCGGCCTTGGTCGTGTAGTCCAGGTCGAGCGCCAGGTCCTTGCCGGTGCCCTTGATCTTGGCGGCGGCGATGGCCTTGGACGCGTTCTCCGATGTGGCCTTCACCGGGGCGGCGCCGCCGGTGTTGATGTCCACGGTGGAGATGCCCTGCGAGGAGGCGTAGGAGAGCTCGAAGTAACCGATCGCGCCGTCGACCTGCTTCACCTGGGCGGCGACACCGGAGGAGCCGGACGCGGCCTGGCCACCGGGGGCCGGCCACTTCTTCTCGGCTTCGTACTTCCAGTCGTCGGCCGCGGCGGCACCGAGGTACTTGCCGAGGTTCTGCGTGGTGCCGGAGTCCTCGGAGCGGTGGAAGGCCTGGATGGCCTTGTCCGGGAGCTTGGCGCCGTCGTTGAGCTTGGCGATCGCCGGGTCGTTCCACTTCTTGATCTTGTTGTCGAAGATCTTGGCGAGCGTGGGGGCGTCCAGCGTGAGGCTGTCGACACCCTCCAGGTGGAAGCCGATCGCGATCGGGCCGCCGACCATCGGGAGGTTGATGCCCTGGCCGGTCTTGCAGATCTTCTTCGACTCGGCGACCTCTTCGGGCTTCAGCGCCGAGTCGGAACCGGCGAAGCCGACGGTGCCCTGGTTGAAGGCGATGATGCCCTCACCGGAGGAGGAGGACTTGTAGTTGATCTCCACGCCGGAGCAGGCGGCCATGTAGTCCTTGATCCACAGGTCCATGGCGTTCTTCTGCGCGCTGGAGCCCGAGGCGAGGAGCTGGCCCTTGGCGCCGTCGCACTTGATGTTCGAAGCGGCGCTGGTCTTCTCACCGGTGCCGCCGGTGTCGCCGCTGGTGTTGTCGTCCGAACCGCACGCCGTGAGGACCAGGGCGCCGGAGACGGCGAGGGCACCGAGCGCGGTGGCACGAAGCCGGTTCTTGCGCTGAAGCTTCACTTTCGGGTGTTCCTTCCAGAAGCCGCCGTGGTTGTTTCGTTCTACGACGGCGTGCGATGAGGAATGGTGCTGTGGCTTGGTGCCGCGCACCGTGTAAGTCCGAAATTAGGCAGAACAGGTGACGCGGCCTACGGGGCAGGGTGAACGGAAGGTGAACCGTGTCGGACAGGCTGGTTCCGGTGCGCGTGTCCCTGGGCGGGGGCGTTTGTCCGCAGGCTCCGGAGGGACCTCCGGGGCCGTGCCACGGGGGCGGTAAGGGGCCACGCGGCGTGCGGCCGGTGTGCGGGTGACAGCGAACAGGCGGACGGACCGGTTGCGTGACGGATACGGATGCCATGCCACCACCACCGGTCAGGTGCACCGCGGCACGGTCAGGAACGCGTCCAGCTGGTTCCGGTCGCGAAGCTGGGTCAGGCGGTTTCGGGCCACCGACGGAGGGAGCCAGAGCAGGCGGTCGACCTCGTCGTTCGGGACGAAGGCGCCGTGCGTCGCCTCGGCCTCCCAGTACGCGACCTCCTTCGGCCGCCCGTTCACCTCGTACCGGGACGTGGGCAGCCGGGCCCCTGGCGCGCACTCGAACCCGGTCTCTTCGAGGACCTCGCGCAGCGCACCCTCCAGCGCGGACTCGCCGTGCTTCAGCTTGCCCTTCGGGTACGACCAGTCGTCGTACCGGGGCCGGTGCACCAGGCAGATCTCCAGGCCCCCGCCGTCCGGCGAGCGCCGCCACAGCACGCAGCCGGCCGCCAGTACAGGGCCGGCCGGCTCGCTCATGGCCGGGTCACGGCCGCCGCGTACGGCCAGGTCTCCCGGAACACACTGCGGGCCGCCTCCACCTCGTGCCGCTGGTCGGCGTGGAGCACTCCCAGCGCGTACGCCGTAGCCGGGGCGATGCGTGGGGTGCGGGCCGCCGCCGCGGCGGCCGAGGCCGCCTCCGACGCGTCCCGGTGCAGGTCGAGCGCCTTGCCCGCCCCCGCCAGCACCGGATCGGGCGTGCCCCGCACCACCTCGTCCGCGTACCGGTGCAGCCGCAGCAGCAGACGGGCCTGGTGCCAGGGCGCGTCCTGCGCCTCGTTGTACGGCTCCACGATCTCGTCGGGCGGCAGGGCCGCCACCGCGCCGAGCAGCCGCTTCTCGGCACGTTCCGCCGGGCCGCACAGCATGTCGGCGGCCGGAGCCGCGGCCGAGGCGGACAGCGGTACGTCGGACGCGAGCAGCGCCACGGCGTCCGCGACCGCGTGGAAGCGGGAGGAGCCGAGCGCCTGGAGCGCCGCTGAGTGTGCGCGGGTCCGGGCGAGGGTCAGCTGCCGCTCCAGGAGCGCCCCGGCCCGCGCCGCGCCGACCCCGAGCGCGGCGCGCTCCTTGTCGACGACGGAGGTGACGGACGAGGTGGGGGAGGCGGAGGAAGCGGACGAGGTGGAGGTGGAAAGGGCGGAGGAGGCGGGGGCAGCGGTGCCCGGCGAAGCGGCACGGGCCGCCGGCAGTGACGTCCCCGACAGGGCGTGCAGTGCTTCGAGCAGCCGGGTCAGGCGGGTGGCGTACGCGTGTTCGCGGGCCAGCGTGCCGGAGAGCCAGGCCAGCTCCGTGCGGAGCTGGTCGGCCCAGTTCGCGTCGAGCAGCCCCCGGAACGTGTGCAGGGTGCCGCCGATACGGCGGGCCGAGCGGCGCAGCGCACCGGCCGCCTCCTCCGCGCCGCGGCTGCCGCCGTCGGTCGGCGCGCTGTGCTCGCGGTGCAGCCGCAGGCCGCGCAGGAAGTCTCCGGCCTGCTCCTGGAGGTACGGTCCGAGGACCCCTCCGGCGGAGAGTTCCGCGGTTTCCCGCGTCGTCGTCTGATGATCAGGGCGTCGCACGCCGGCGCCTCCGGGCGTCAATGAGCATCTCTTGCACGTGCCGCAGCGGCTGGCCGTCCCCGTCCGTGGCGTGCCGGGTCCAGTTCCCGTCGGGACCGAGGTGCCAGGAGGAGGTCGTGTCTGCCATGCCTGTCTCCAGGAGCCGGCTGAGGGCCGCGCGGTGGGCGGGGTCGGTGACGCGGACCAGTGCTTCGATCCGGCGGTCGAGGTTGCGGTGCATCATGTCGGCGCTGCCGAACCAGACCTCGGGCTCGCCTCCGTTGCCGAAGGAGAAGACCCGGGAGTGTTCCAGGAAGCGGCCCAGTATCGAGCGGACCCGGATGTTCTCGGAGAGGCCGGCGACGCCGGGGCGTATCGCACAGATGCCGCGGACCCAGATGTCCACGGGGACACCCGCCTGCGCGGCCCGGTAGCAGGCGTCGATGATCGCTTCGTCGACCATGGAGTTGACCTTGAAGCGGACGTACGAGGGACGGCCCGCGCGGTGGTGGGAGATCTCCTTGTTGATGCGGGCGACCAGTCCGTCGCGCAGGGACTTCGGGGCGACCAGCAGGCGGCGGTACGTCTCACGCCGTGAGTAGCCCGAGAGCCGGTTGAAGAGGTCCGAGAGGTCCGCGCCGACCTGGGGGTCGGCGGTGAGCAGGCCGAGGTCCTCGTACAGCCGGGCGGTCTTGGGGTGGTAGTTGCCGGTGCCGACGTGGGAGTAGCGGCGCAGGGTGTCGCCCTCCTGGCGGACGACGAGCGACAGCTTGCAGTGCGTCTTGAGGCCGACGAGGCCGTAGACGACGTGACAGCCGGCCTCCTCCAGCTTGCGGGCCCACTTGATGTTGGCCTGCTCGTCGAAGCGGGCCTTGATCTCGACGAGGACGAGGACCTGCTTGCCGGACTCGGCCGCGTCGATCAGCGCGTCCACTATCGGGGAGTCGCCGGAGGTGCGGTAGAGCGTCTGCTTGATCGCCAGGACGTCCGGGTCGCCGGCCGCCTGCTCCAGGAAGGCCTGCACGGAGGTGGAGAACGAGTCGTACGGGTGGTGCAGCAGGACGTCGCGTTCGCGCAGCGCGGCGAAGATGTCGGGCGCGGACGCGGACTCGACCTCTGCCAGGTCCCGGTGGGTGCCCGCGATGAACTTGGGGTACTTCAGCTCGGGCCGGTCCAGCGACGCGATGCCGAACAGGCCGGTGAGGTCGAGCGGTCCCGGCAGCGGGTACAGCTCGGTCTCGGAGATCTTCAGCTCACGGACGAGCAGGTCCAGGACGTACGGGTCGATGGACTCCTCGACCTCCAGCCGGACGGGCGGGCCGAAGCGGCGCCGCATGAGCTCCTTCTCCAGGGCCTGGAGCAGATTCTCGGCGTCGTCCTCCTCGACCTCCAGGTCCTCGTTCCTGGTGACCCGGAACATGTGGTGGGCGAGGACCTCCATGCCGGGGAAGAGCTCTTCCAGGTGGGCCGCGATGACGTCCTCGATGGGGACGTAGCGCTGCGGCGACGCCTCCAGGAAGCGGGTCAGCAGCGGCGGCACCTTCACCCGGGCGAAGTGGCGGTGGCCGCTGACGGGGTTGCGCACGACGACGGCGAGGTTGAGCGAGAGCCCCGAGATGTACGGGAAGGGGTGCGCCGGGTCGACGGCCAGCGGGGTCAGCACGGGGAAGACGCGCTGGCGGAAGAAGGTGAACAGGCGGGCCTGCTCCTTCTCGGTCAGCTCCGGCCAGCGGATGAGCTGGATGCCCTCGTCGGACAGGGCGGGCGCGATGTCCTGCTGGTAGCAGGCGGCGTGCCGGGCCATGAGTTCGCGGGAGCGGGTCCAGATGAGGTCGAGGACCTCGCGCGGCTGGAGTCCGGACGCGGAGCGGGTGGCGACCCCGGTGGCGATGCGACGCTTCAGGCCGGCGACGCGGACCATGAAGAACTCGTCCAGGTTCGACGCGAAGATCGCGAGGAAGTTAGCCCGTTCGAGGAGGGGCGTCGCGGGGTCCTCGGCCAGTTCGAGGACGCGCTCGTTGAACGCGAGCCAACTGCGCTCCCGGTCGAGGAAGCGGCCCTGGGGCAGCTCGTCGCCGTCGCGGTCGGGTTCGTACGCGTCCGCGTCGGCGTCCAGATCGGGGTCCAGATCGGCGGAGGTGGAGAGACCGACGCCGCTGGACGCCGTATCGGCGACGGCGCGGGGCCGGTGCGCGGCAAGCGAACCGACCGACGGCTGGGTGGGCTGGACCGGGACCTCGGAGCTGGGCTGCTGGCTCATGGACCCATTGTTCCGCGTCGACGGCTCCTGAGGCGCGTCGGAGCCGGGAAAGATCGCGGAAGGTCCGGCGGACCCACGAGGTCTGCCGTTGCGGGGGGCGGGCACAGCTGGCTGCATTCCGTGAGGGTCGCAAGCGCTTCTGAATGGCCGGTAACGGCGACATGACATGCAGGCTGCGGTGTGCGGGACCGGTGGGGCGCGGCGGGGGACACCGTACGCCGCGCCCCGGCCGGGGCGCGGCGTACGGTCCGGGTCAGCTGTGCAGGCGGCGCAGGGCCCGGAAGGCCAGGGCCACGGCTGTCGCGGCGAGGGCGAGCAGGATGCCCGTCTCCACGAGCTGGAGGGGCCAGAAGTGCGAGACGGGGTGCATCTCGGCGAAGTCGGTGACGCCGCCTCGCTCGCGCATACACGCCGCGGAGTCGAAGAGAGGGCTGGTCCCGGTGCAGTCCTGCCAGAGCAGCTTCTTGCCGGACGCGGTGAGCATCCCTCCTTCGACGTGCCAGCTGTTGGCGCCCCATGGAATGTCCTTGCCGAGGTACTGAACGGTCGGCCAGAGTTCGTATCGGCGCTCGGACAGGCCGAGCATGACCACGCCGAGCGCGAGGGCGGTGGCGGACATGGACAGCAGGGTGCGGCGGATGACTACGGCGCACAGCGCGCCGACGGCCACCGCGAGCAGCCCGTACGCGACGGCGACGGGACCGAGGCCGGGGTAGATGCCGGTTCCGTACCAGGGGAGGGACGTGAACGGCTTGTCGTGGATGTTCGTCCACCCCCAGCGGTAGACGAGGGACAGGACGGTGATCACGGTGACCGCCACGGCCGCGGGGACGGCGAGCCGGGCCGCCAGCCACCGGGCGGGCGGGACCGACTGGGTCCACGCCATCCGGAACGTTCCGCTTTCCAGCTCCCGGGCGATCAGAGGCCCTGCCACGAAGACACCGACGAGGCCGGCGAGTACGAGCAGCACCATGCCGCCGTCGGACATGTACTGCTCGGTGGACGTGCGCGCGTAGGTGGGGAGGTAGCTGCCGTCGCCACACCGGGTGGTGTCGCCGTCCGGGCAACGCTCCTTCCCGGACGCGGACGCGACCCATATCTGGAGCGCGGCCACGATGCCGACGCCGAGAACCAGCAGCGCCCCCGCCGCCCAGAGGGCCTTGCGGTGCTGACGCAGCAGGACCCGGGCAGGGCCCCGTCTGTTGCCGGTGTCAGGTGCCTGGCGCTGTGGTGCGGTGAGCGTGCTCATGCGGACGCCACCGCCTCACGGCTCTCGTGCCGCGCGCTCGGTGTGAGCAGCGCCGGGGCTTCCGGGGAGCGGAGGTGGGCGAGCAGCAGCTCCTCCAGAGACGGTTCCGTCACGTCCCAGGCGGTGTCGTCCACCGGGCCCTCCGTCCGTACGAGTGCGGTGAGCTGACGGCCCGTCGTGCGGGACTCGACGACCGTGTGCGGGGCGAGGTCGCGGGTCTGTCCGGTCAGGACCGCGTGCGCGCCGACGATGTCCTCCGTCTCGCCGCCGAGCCGGACCCGTCCGCCGTCGACCAGGAGGACGTAGTCGCAGGCGCCCTCCAGCTCGGTGAGGATGTGCGAGGACATCACGATGGTGGTGGAGTGCTCGGCGGCCTCCGCCATCAGGACGCCCATCAGCTGGTGGCGGGCGAGCGGGTCGAGGTCGGCCATCGGCTCGTCCAGCAGCATCAGCGTGGGCCGCTTGCCCAGCGCCAGCGCGAGGGCGAGCCGGGTGCGCCCGCCGCCGGAGAGCGTGCGGACCTTGGCGTCCTGCGGGAGCGACGAGGCGATCCGGTCCGCCGCGGCCCGGTCCCAGCGCGCGGGGTTGAGTTCCTGGCCGGCCCAGAGGGTGTCGGCCACGGTGAGCTGCGGGTACAGGGGCTTGTCCTGGGACACGTACGCGATGCGGTCCCGCATGTCGCCCGGCGCGTCGGAGCCGAGGACCCGGACCGATCCCTCGGTCGGCCGGAGCAGACCGGCCGTCAGTGCGAGCAGGGTGGACTTCCCCGCGCCGTTGGGGCCGACGAGGGCGCAGACCCGTCCTGCGGGCAGCCGGAACGAACAGTCGCGCAGTGCCCACCCGCCCGCCCGGCGGCCGTACTTCATCCCGAGGCCGTTCGCCTCGATCGCGGAGCCTGTCATCGGTCCTTGTCCCCCTTGAATGTGCTGTCCAGTACGGCGGTGAAGAGCGCGCTCACGTCGTCCTTCTCCAGTCCTGCGGTGCGGGCCCTGAGTACCCAGTCGGCGAGCTCGGAGCGCAGCGGCGCGTCCGTGGCCGTCGCGGGACTGCCGAGCGTGCGTCGGACGAAGGTGCCGAGCCCGCGGCGTGCCTCGACCAGGCCCTCGCGTTCGAGCTCGCGGTAGGCCTTGAGCACGGTGTTGGGATTGATGGCCGTGGCCTCGACGACCTCGCGTGCGGTGGGCAGCCGGTCTCCCGGCTCCAGCACGCCCAGGCGCAGGGCCTGTTTGGTCTGCTGGACGATCTGGAGGTACGTGGCGATGCCGCTGCGCCGGTCGATGCGGAACTCGACCGCTGCGGACTCTGCCATGTTCACCACCCTTTCACTAATTGAGTAGTGAAAGGGTGGCGTAAGGGAGGGGCGGCGTCAAGAGGCGCCGCCCCCGGGGGAGTTGTCGCGGCTCAGGACTCCGTGCGGTACATCAGGTCCACCTCGTGCGTCACGAAGCCCATCCGCTCGTACACCTTCAGGGCCGCCACGTTGTCCGCGTCCACGTAGAGCATCGCGGTCGGCAGCGCCTCGGAGGCCAGGTGGCGCAGGCCGATCGCGGTCAGCGCCTTGCCGAGGCCGCCGCCCTGCGCCTCGGGGAGGATGCCGACCACGTACACCTCGCCGATCTGCTCCTCGGCGTGCACCTTCGTCCAGTGGAAGCCGATGAGCTCGCCGTCGCGTTCGGCGAGGAAGAAGCCCTTCGGGTCGAACCAGGGCTCGGCCTTGCGGTCGTCCAGGTCCCGCTGGGTCAGGGAGCCCTGCTCGGGGTGGTGGGCGAAGGCGGCGCGGTTGATCGCGAGCCAGGCCGCGTCGTCCTCGCCGGGGACGAACGTACGGATCGTGACACCCGGCGGCAGCACCGGCTCCGCGATGACGGACCCGGCCAAGGGGCGCCGCAGCTGGCGCAGTTCGCGGAAGAGGGAGAGGCCGAGGACCTGGGCGAGATGCCGGGCCGCGGACTTGCCCCCGTGCGCCCAGACCCGCAGCCGCTTGCCGGTCGAGGCGAGGAGGGCCGCGCCGAGCGCGCGCCCGTGCCCGTGGCCGCGGTGGGAGGGGTGCACGACGAGTTCGGCGGCCGGCGCCTCGACGGGGTCGGTGTCCTCCAGTTGCGCGTACGCGGCGAGCACGCCGTCCATGGTGAGCAGGAAGTGCCGTACGCCTTCGCGGTGCCCGCCCCTGAGCTGGAGACGCCCCTGCTCGGAGACCGCCTGCCTGCCGTCGGTCCGGGTGGCCTCTGCGAGCAGGTCGAGGACGGCTTCGGCCTGCTCGGGGGTGAGCGCGTCGAGGGTCTGAATCTCGCGTCCGGGGGAGGGGAGGGGTACGTCTGTCGTCATGTCTACGAGCGTACGGCGGGCGGGGTGGGGGAAGCGGGGGTGCGGCGCGGGTCGTCACGGGTCCGATGGCTGCCGGGGGCGTACCGGCTGGTGACGCGCCTCCGTGCAGTGACGTTTCTGCCCGGCTATGTGCGCCAAAGGGGGATGTGCGCCCTTCGGCCCCCTACCGACCGGGAAGCAACCCGGTCGTAACCCGAAAACCCTGTCGCGCTACGCGCGTTGACTCTAGGCTGCGTCCGGAAGTCTTCACCTTCTCCGCAACTCCCAAACCTCCCGCTGAACTCAAAGGGGACCGATGTCAGCGACTCCGCAGAAGAACCGTGCGTCCCGGCGGGTGCTCGCCGCCGCGGCCGGTCTCGCCACCGTCGGCGCACTCGTCGCCGCGATGCCGGCCGGTGCCGATGACCGGGGCGCGGGCCACGGGTCCGGGCGCACCGTAGACGTGCAGCTGCTGTCCTTCAACGACCTGCACGGCAACCTGGAGCCGCCGGCCGGTTCGGCCGGCTCGGTCACCGAGAAGCAGGCCGACGGCACGACGAAGGCCATCCCGGCCGGTGGCGTGGAGTACCTGGCGACCGCGCTGCGCACCGCGCGCCAGGGCCACCCGTACTCCGTCACCGCGGCCGGGGGCGACATGGTGGGCGCGAGCCCGCTGCTCTCCGGTCTCTTCCACGACGAGCCCACCATCGAGGCGCTCAACGGGCTCGACCTCGATGTGACTGCGGTCGGCAACCACGAGTTCGACGAGGGTGCCACCGAGCTGGGACGCCTCCAGAACGGCGGCTGTCACCCGGTCGAGGGCTGCTACGAGCAGGGCAAGACCTTCGAGGGCGCCGACTTCCCGTACCTCGCGGCCAACGTGACGAACGAGAAGACCGGCAAGCCGATCCTCAAGCCGTACACGGTGTGGAAGAAGGACGGCGTCAAGATCGGCTTCATCGGAGTGACCCTGGAGGGCACGCCGAACATCGTCACGGCCAACGGCGTCAAGGGTCTGAAGTTCCACGACGAGATCGAGACGGTCAACAAGTACGCCAAGGAGCTGGACCGCCAGGGCGTCAAGTCCATCGTCGCGCTGATCCACGAGGGCGGCGCCCCGGCCTCCACCGCGTACAACTACGACTGCGACAGCCCCGGCGCCGGTGACGGCATCTCCGGGCCGATCGTCGACATCGCCAAGGGCATCACGCCCAAGGTCGACGCCCTGGTCACGGGCCACACCCACCAGGCGTACGTCTGCACCGTCCCGGACCCGGCGGGCAAGCCGCGCATGGTCACCTCGGCCTCGTCGTTCGGCAAGATCTACACGGACACGACGCTCACGTACGACCGCCGCACCAAGGACATCGTCCGTACGTCGGTGAAGTCGGTGACGTCGACGAACCACGTCGTCCACCGGAACCAGGCCAAGGCCACCGACATGACGGCCCTGATCGCCCGCTGGAACACCCTCGCGGCGCCGATCGCCAGCCGGCCGCAGGGCTTCATCTCCGCCGACATCAACGGACGCGGCTCCACCGCCCCCGAGAAGCCGCTCGGCAACCTGATCGCCGACGCGCAGCTGGAGGGCCTGGCCCCGGCGGACAAGGGCGGGGCGCAGGTCGCCTTCATGAACCCGGGCGGTATCCGCTCCGACCTCGTCTACACGGCGTCCGGCAGTGAGGGCGACGGAGTGGTGACGTACGGCGAGGCGTTCACCGTCCAGCCGTTCACGAACATGATGAACGTCGTCGACCTGACCGGCGCGCAGCTGATCGCCGCGCTCCAGCAGCAGGTCAGCGGCTCGAACGAGGCGTCCCCGAAGATCCTCCAGGTGTCCGAGGGCCTCACCTACACGCTGGACATGACGAAGACGGGCGCGGCCCGCGTGGTCGTCGACAGCGTGAAGCTCAACGGTGCGGCGATCGACCCGGCGGCTTCCTACCGCGTCGCGATGAACGAGTTCCTCGCGGGCGGCGGCGACGGCTTCGCGGCCCTCGGCCAGGGCACGAACAAGCTGGTCGGCGCCTCCGACCTGGACCTGTTCAACGCCTACCTGGCGGCGCACTCCACGGCCGCCGCGCCGCTGGCCCCGCCGGCGACGGACCGGATCACGGTCATCAAGTAACCACCTGCGGACACGACGGAGCGGGGCGGCGGGCCGAGAGGCCCGGCGCCCCGCTTCCGTCATTTCACCGCGTGCGTCTCCGCCCTGTTCCAGTTTTGAGGTGTACCCGACATAATTTCAGGCCTCCCCCACAGCCGACGGAGGCCTCCCCGTATGAGCCCCTACACCGCCAGCCGCCGGACCTTCCTCACCGGCGCCCTGGCCACCACCGCCGGAGTCCTCATCGGCACAACACCCGGCGTCGCGGCCGCCGGCCGGGTCCTCGGCACGCGGGACTGGATGGGCGGCATCGCCGACGCCACCCCGCTGCAACGCCTCACGATCCCGGGAACGCACAACTCGGGGGCCCGGTACGGCGGCCCCTGGACGGCGTGCCAGAACACCACGGTCGCCGAGCAGCTCAACAGCGGCATCCGCTTCCTGGACATACGCTGCCGGATCAGCGGCGACGCGTACGCCATCCACCACGGAGCGTCGTACCAGAACCTGAACTTCGACGATGTCCTCGGCGCCTGCCGGGACTTCCTGGCCCAGCGGCCATCGGAGACCGTGCTGATGCGGGTCAAGCAGGAGTACTCGCAGGAGAGCGACGCCGCGTTCCGGCGGATCTTCGACCTCTACCTCGACGGCAAGGGCTGGCGCCCGCTCCTGCGGCTCGACTCCGCGCTCCCGGACCTCGGCGGAGCCCGGGGCAAGGTCGTGGTGCTCGCCGACAACGGCGGTCTGCCGGGGGTCCGGTACGCGGACCCGGGCGTCTTCGACATCCAGGACGACTACATGGCCGAGCCGTTCGGCAAGTACCCGAAGATCGTGGCGCAGTTCCGCAAGGCCGCGCAGCAGCCCGGCAAGCTGTTCATGAACTACGTGAGCACCGCGGCCCTGATGCCGCCGCGCTGGAACTCCGACCGGCTCAACCCGCAGGTCCACTCGTTCCTCGACGGGGCGGAGGCGGCGGGCTGGACCGGGCTCGGCATCGTCCCGCTGGACTACCCGGCGACCCGCTCCGGCCTGGTCGAGTCGCTGATCCGGCACAACCCGGCGGCCTGAGGAGCGCTCAGAGCTCCGGCGGCGGCTGCGGTGCGCCCGGGAGGCGGATCGTGGCCGCCGTGCCGCCGCCCTCCGCCGGGCTCAGGGCGATCACGCCACCGGCCTGCTGGACCGTGCGCGCCACGATGGAGAGACCGAGTCCGGAGCCCGGGAGCTGGCGGGCCGACGGGGAGCGCCAGAAGCGTTCGAAGACGTGCGGCAGTTCGTCGGCGGGGATACCCGGGCCGTGGTCCCGTACGGTCAGCTCGCCCCGGTCCAGGGTGACGTCGACGGTTCCGCCCGGCGGGCTGAACTTCACGGCGTTGTCCAGGACGTTGACGACGGCACGCTCCAGCGCGGCCGGCTCCGCCCGTACGTACCAGGGGGCGAGCTCCTCCGTGATCCTCAGCTCGGGGCCGCGCAGCCGGGCCCGCTGCAGGGCGGTACGGGTGATGTCGTGCAGCGCGACGACCTGGAGGGGGCCGGGCTGGGCCGCGTCGGGGCGGGCCAGCTCCTGGAGATCACCGATGAGGGAGGCCAGCTCGGTCATCTGCGCCTTGACCGAGGTCATCAGCGCCTTGCGGTCGTCGGGCGGAATGGCCCGGCCGGTCTCGTCGCTGCGGGCGAGCAGCTCGATGTTCGTCCGCAGCGAGGTGAGCGGGGTGCGCAGCTCGTGGCCCGCGTCCGCGATCAGCTGGGACTGTCGGTCGCGGGAGGTGGCCAGCGAAGCGGTCATCGAGTTGAAGGACCGGGACAGGCGCGCGATCTCGTCCTCGCCCTCGACAGGGATCCGGACGGTGAGGTCCTCGGTCCTGGCGACGTGCTCGACGGCCTCGGTGAGCTCGTCGACGGGACGCAGACCTGAGCGGGCGATCCACAGGCCCGCGGCGCCGGCGCCGACGACGCCGATGCCGGAGACGATGAGGAGGACCCAGGCGAGGGTGGACAGGGGGTCGTCGATCTCGTTCATCGGACGGGCGATGGACACGGCGATCCGGCCGGGTCGGTCACCGGCCTGCAGCTGGTAGGTGTACACGCGCATCTGCGTGTCGTCCGCCGCGGTCGACGTGTGCAGGGCGTAGCGCCGGTCTCCCTCGGCCACCGCGATGTCGGCATCGCTGACCGGAAGCTTCGACGTCTCGTCGGGGGCGATGCACACGGTGCCCTGGGAGTCCACGAGCTGCACGGTGTACGCCCCGGCGAACGGCCGCGGCGGAATCGGGGTGGTGCCCTTGCAGTACGCGTAGAGGTTGGTCAGGTAGATCGCGTCGACCTGCGAGTTGCGCAGCGAGTCGTCCAGCTGGCGTTCCAGCTGCGCCTTCGTCACGAACCAGCAGGCCCCCGCCACCGCCGCCACCGCCACCGCCACCGCCGTGGCGACCAGCAGGGCCAGGCGGGAGCGGAGCGGCAGGGCGCGGAAGCGGCGCAAGGGGCCTGTCACCCCTCCCCACCCCCCGACCGCAGCGCGTACCCCACGCCCCGGACCGTGTGGACCAGGCGGGGTTCGCCGGCCGCCTCGGTCTTGCGGCGCAGGTACATGACGTACACGTCCAGGGAGTTGGAGCTCGGCTCGAAGTCGAAGCCCCAGACCGCCTTCAGGATCTGCTCACGCGTCAGCACCTGGCGGGGGTGTGCCAGGAACATCTCCAGGAGCGTGAACTCCGTACGGGTCAGCTCGACGCGGCGGGTGCCGCGCGTGACCTCGCGGGTGTTCAGGTCCATCCGCAGGTCGGCGAAGGACAGCACGTCGTTGTCCGGGACGTCCGCGCCCACCGCCGTCGCGTACGAGCTGCGGCGCAGCAGGGCGCGGATGCGGGCGAACAGTTCGTCCAGCTCGAAGGGCTTGACCAGGTAGTCGTCCGCACCCGCGTCCAGGCCGGTGACCCTGTCCCCGACGGTGTCGCGGGCGGTGAGCATCAGGATGGGTGTGGTGGCGCCGGTGGACCGGATGCGGCGGGCGGCGGTGAGGCCGTCCATGCGCGGCATCTGGATGTCCAGGATGATCAGGTCGGGGGTGTACGACTCCGCCTTGGCGAGGGCGTCGTACCCGTCGACGGCCACCTCGGTGCCGTATCCCTCGAACGCGAGACTGCGCTGCAGGGCCTCGCGCACGGCGGGCTCGTCGTCGACGATCAGGATGCGCTGCGGATCGTCTTCGGCGGGGCTCATCGCTGGTCGTCCTCTTCTCGGTCCGGACTCATCAGGGTGCTGTCAGCCTCGCACGGCAAGGGCGCGGCGGCGTGCGGCGCGGCGCTCGCGGCCGGTGGGGTCCGACGCGGCGCTGATCTCGTGGGGACGCACTGGTGGCGTCCGGGCGGCCATGGCGGTGGCGAGCGCGAGGGGCAGGGCCAGGCCGGCCGGGCCGGTCCCCGACCCGTCGGAACCGTCGGAGCTGTCGTTCATGGCGGCCTCCTCGGCCTGTTGGCGCGTGGAACCGCGGTCAGGAGCCGTTGCCCGCCCGCAGGCTGTCGAGGTCGGCCTTGACCGTGTCGACGGGGATGGCGAAGCCGAGGCCCACGCTGCCCGCCGCGGAGCTGGACGAACTGGGGGAGTACATCGCGGAGTTGATGCCGATGATCTCGCCGTTCATGTTGATCAGCGCACCGCCGGAGTTGCCGGGGTTGAGCGAGGCGTCGGTCTGGAGCGCCTTGTACGTGGTCTTCGACGAGCCCGTGTCGCCGTTGAACTGCTGCCCGCCGAACTCGAACGGCCAGTCGCCGCCGCCCTGTTGCCGCTGCCCCTGGCCCTGGTCCGAGCCCTCGGAGTCCTTCGCGACGGTGACGTCGCGGTCGAGGGCCGAGACGATGCCGCTGGTGACGGTGCCGGTCAGGCCTTCGGGGGAGCCGATGGCCACGACCTGGTCGCCGACCTTCACCTGGGAGGAGTCGCCGAGCGAGGCGGTCTTCAGCCCGCTCGCACCCTGGAGCTTGATGAGCGCGAGGTCCTTGTCGGGGTCGGTGCCGACGACGTCGGCGGTGTACTTCTTGCCGGTGCTGAGGGTGACCTCGATCTCGGAGGCGCCGGAGATGACGTGGTTGTTGGTGATGATCTCGCCGTCGGACGTGATGACGACCCCGGAGCCGGTGGACTGGCCGGCCGTCGACGTCGCGCCGATCTCGACGATCGCGGGCGACACGGCCGCCGCCACACCGGAGACCGTCCCGGCGCTGCTCTGCGAGACGGTCGTGCCCTGGACGGCGCCGCCGGAGGCCGGGGTGGCCGTGCCGCCGTCGGTGAACTGCCCGATGAGCGTCGCGGTGCCCCCGCCGACCACCGAGGCGGCGATCGCCACGGCCGCGAGCAGTGCGACCGGACGCTTGGCACGGCGTGAGGGCCTCGCCGGTTCGGGAGCGGGCGGCGGCGGGTAGCCGCCGGGGCCACCGGCGTCGGCGCCGCCGCTGCCGGGCCACACCGTGGTGCCGGGACCCGTGGCGAACGGCTGCGCGGGCTCGTACGGGGGCGGCGGCGGGTAGGCCGCGCCGCCGTTCCCGTACGGGGCATACGTCGGGTCCATCGCGTACTCGCCGCTCGGGCGGTGGCTCTCAGTCATGTACACGAGCGTGTCCGCCGAAGATGAGAGCAGGCTGAGCGTGTCCTGAGAAGCCCGGCAGAACCCTGTATGCCCCATATAAAGCCGGGACGGCGGGGTCCTTCGAGGCTTACGGGGACTGGACCGGAGGCTCCCCGCAGCCGCACGACTGCCGGACCACCAGCGCGGAGGGGAACTGCTTCAGCCGCTCGCGGCGCGAGCCCGCCACCCGCAGTGAGTCGTCGAGGACCAGGTCCACGGCGGCCCGTGCCATCGCCGGACGGTCGGAGGAGATCGTCGTCAGCGGCGGATCGGTGAGAGCGGCTTCCTTCACGTCGTCGAAGCCCGCCACCGCCAGCTCGCCCGGCACATCGATACGCAGCTCGCGCGCCGCCCGCAGCACACCGATGGCCTGGTCGTCCGTGGAGCAGAAGATCGCCGGGGGTCTGTCGGGTCCCGCCAGCAGCCGCAGGGCCGCCTGGTAGGCGTCGTAACGGTTGTACGGGGCCTGGAAGAGCCGGCCCTCCGTGGACCGCCCGGATTCGTGCATCGCCCGGCGCCAGCCCTCGACGTGGTCCGCGACCGGGTCGCCGACCGAGGGGGTCTGCTCCGTGCCGCCGAGGCACGCCACGTACTCGTATCCGTGTTCCAGCAGGTGACGGGTGGCGAGCTGGGCGCCGCCCACGTCGTCCGTGACGACCGCGACGTCGTCGATCGCCTCGGGCCGCTCGTGCAGCAGCACCACGCGGGCGTCCCACGCCTCGATCTCGGCCGCGGCCCGCTCGCTGGGGCCCTGGCTGACCAGGATCAGTCCGGAGACCCGCATACCGAGGAACGCGCGCAGGTAGTGGACCTCGCGTTCGTCGCGGTAGTCGGAGTTGCCGACGAGGACCATCTTCCCTCGTTCGGACGCTGCTTGTTCGACCGCGTGCGCCATCTCCGCGAAGAACGGCTGGCGGGCGTCCGGCACGATCATGCCTATGAGGTCGGTCCGCCGCGAGGCCATCGCCTGGGCGACCCGGTCGGGCCGGTAGCCCAGCTCCTTGATCGCGGCGAGTACCCGCTCGCGCGTGGCCGGGGCAACCGGCCGGGGTCCGTTGTTGATGACGTAACTGACGACCGCGGTCGACGTCCCCGCCAGTCTCGCCACATCGTCCCGCGTCACCTTGGCCACGCGCGGCAGTCTACGCGGATGGACCTACCTCGCGGCAGGTCGGACCGGGGCTTCTTCCGTGACCTCGGACTCCTCCGGCTGCTCCGAACGGGTTACGGGTTCCGGAGTGCTCCTCACCGACGCCTGGGCCTTGGCCTCCTCGGCCGCCGCGCGCTCCACCTTCTCCGGAGCGACGAAGCGGTAGCCGACGTTTCGGACCGTGCCGATCAGCGACTCGTGCTCGGGACCGAGCTTGGCGCGCAGCCGCCGGACATGGACGTCGACCGTCCGCGTGCCGCCGAAGTAGTCGTAACCCCAGACCTCCTGGAGCAACTGGGCGCGGGTGAAAACCCGGCCCGGGTGCTGGGCGAGATACTTGAGCAGTTCGAATTCCTTGAAGGTCAGGTCGAGGACCCGGCCCTTCAGTTTCGCGCTGTACGTCGCCTCGTCCACCGAAAGATCACCATTGCGGATCTCCATCGGGGAATCGTCGGAGACGATCTGCTGACGCCCGGTGGCCAGCCGCAGCCTGGCCTCGACCTCGGCAGGGCCGGCGGTGTCCAGCAGCACGTCGTCGATGCCCCAGTCGGCGGTGACGGCCGCGAGGCCGCCCTCCGTGACGACCAGTATCAGCGGACAGCCGGGTCCGGTGGACCGCAGCAGCTGACAGAGCGAGCGCACCTGCGGAAGGTCGCGGCGGCCGTCGATCAGGATGATGTCGGCACCCGGGGTGTCGACGAGAGCGGGTCCTTCGGCGGGGGCGACCCGCACGCTGTGCAGCAGTAGACCGAGGGCGGGAAGCACCTCCGTCGACGGTTGGAGCGCATTGGTCAGAAGCAGCAGTGAACTCATCGCCGCCCACCTGCCTGGGTCGTCGGTCGATCGTGCACGGTTCGCTCGCCCATTACGTCAGTCCTCCTCGTTCCCTGCGAGAGGGGCACTCCCGGGTCGGACCCGGGGGAGTAGTGCGGCACTGCTTCGTACGAATTACTGGTACGGCCCCGCGCCCTGAGGCCGCTGAGCTTGTTGAAACGTCTCCGTAACAACGCGTGGAAAGCACAAAAGGACCCGGGGGCTGCATTGCCCGAGTCCTCTTCGAAGCAGAATAACCCACATGCGTTCTGTCTCCGAGGGTCCGTTTCCGAGTTCTTCTGTTCGCTTGATCACGCGGGCTCCGTTGCGGAGCGTGTTGCGCACGGATGACGGGACACGGATCGAGGCGGTGTACGAGCCGTGTACGGCGGGTGCCGGGGCCTCGCCCGAAGGGGTGGGGGCAGGGACCGCGATCGTCATCGCGCACGGGTTCACCGGTTCGGCCGACCGGCCCGCGGTGCGCCGTGCCGCCCGGGTGTTCGCGCAGCGTGCGGCCGTGATCACGTTCTCGTTCCGGGGGCACGGGAGGTCCGGCGGGGTGTCGACGGTGGGGGACCGCGAGGTGCTGGATCTGGCCGCCGCGGTGGCGTGGGCCCGGTCACTGGGGCATGAGCGGGTCGTTACGGTCGGGTTCTCCATGGGCGGTTCCGTGGCCCTGAGACACGCCGCTTTGTATACGCAGCCGTCAGATGCCGCCGACGCGGCCGGCCTGCCGGAGACGTCGGGCACGTCTCTCGGAGGCATTGCAGCGCGCGAGGGGCGCACGGAAGCGCGCACTGCGGAGCACACGGACGCTGTGGTCTCCGTGAGCGCCCCCGCACGCTGGTACTACCGGGGTACGGCACCGATGCGCCGCCTGCACTGGGTCGTCACCCGCCCGGCGGGCCGGATCGTCGGCCGCTACGGGTTCAGGACCCGGATCGACCGCAGGGAGTGGGACCCGGTGCCGCTCCCGCCGGTCGCCGCCGTCCCGCTGATCGCGCCGGTCCCGCTGCTGATCGTGCACGGTGACCAGGACCCCTACTTCCCGCTCGACCACCCCCGGATGCTGGCGGAGGCCGCCGCGGGCGGTGCGGAACTGTGGCTGGAGCGCGGCATGGGGCACGCGGAGAACGCGGCCGACGAGAGCTTGCTCACCCGCATCGCCGACTGGACGGCGTCGCGGTGACCGATGATGGACAACTGACGGACGAGGAGAGGGTGGAGCCATGGCAGCGGGAACGATCCGCTACTGGGCCGCGGCCAAGGCAGCCGCGGGGACCGCGGAGGAACCGTACGCAGCGGCGACGCTCGCCGAGGCGCTCGAAGCGGTGCGCGAACGGCACCCGGGCGAGCTGACGCGCGTACTGCAGAGGTGTTCGTTCCTCATCGACGGTGACCCCGTCGGGACCCGTGGCCATGAGACCGTACGGCTTGCCGAGGGCGGCACGGTCGAGGTGCTCCCGCCGTTCGCAGGAGGGTGAACCGCAGACCATGAGCAGCAGCGATCAGCAGTATCCGTACGGCGGGCAGTACGACGCGTACGGGGACCCGGGCGCACGACCGCCCGCCGACCCGTACGCGGGCCGGTCGCACGACGGTCAGCAGTACGACGGTCAGCAGTACGACGGCCAGCAGTACGACGGCCAGTCGCACGAAGGCCGGCAGTACGGCGGGCAGCACCACGCGGACCCGTACGCCGGTCAGTACGCCGACCAGGCCCACGCGCAGCCGGCACAGCCCCAGCAGCCCTACGGCGACCCGTCCCGGTACGACGCGCAGCCCGCCTGGCCGACGCACCAGGCGCAGCAGGTGCCCGGCTCGCCCGAGGGACACGGTGGTTCCGACCAGGGTGCGACGCAGACCTGGCAGGGGCAGACCTGGGACACCCAGTACCAGCCGACCGTGCAGCCGCAGGCACAGCAGCAGCCGTACCAGCAGCAGTCGCAGGGGCATCAGTCGCAGTCGGGTTCGTATCCCCTGCCGCCCGAAGCTCCCGCCGCCGCACCCGCCGCCCCGGCCGCCGTGCCGGACAGCGCCTCCGGCATGCCGGATGCCGCCGCGTACAGCGCGCCCTCCACCGTGGGCAACGCCAGGATCACCGACGCCCAGCGCGCCCGCGCGGAGGGCCGTTCGCCGGTCATCGCGCCGGGGATGCAGCCGGCCGCGATCACCGCGGTCCTCGGTCTGCTGCTCGCGGTGGGGGCGGCGATCGGCTCGTACGCCCTGCTCGTACCGCTCGTCCTGCTCCAGGCGGTGACGGCCGCCGGATGGTTCAGGCTCAACGGCATGTGGCCCGCCCGGCAGGGCATCGCGCTCGCCTTCATGGGCGGTCTCGCCGCCGATGTCGCGCTGCTCGTGGCGGGCCGCGAGAACGCGGCGGCGGCGCTCCTCGGCGCCCTCGGTGTCTGGGTGCTGCTCACCCTGGTCCTCCAGCTGCGCAGCCACGCGGGTGCCGACGAGCGGATGTACGGGCTGATGGCCACCGTCGTGTCCGCGGCGCTCGCCGTCCTCGCGGCCGGGCACCTGGCGGCGACTCCGGACGCGGTGACCGTGGGCGGGGTCGCCGTGGCCGCAGCCGTGCTCGCCAGGGCACTTCCGCTGCCGGGCGCCGCCTCGGTCGTCGTGGCGCTGCTCGCGGCCGCCGGTGCGGGGGTCGCGGCGGGCGGGTTCACCGACTTCGGCTCCGAGGCGGCGTTCCTCGGGCTCGCGGCCGGCGTCTGCGCGCTGATCGGGCTGCGGGTGGCGAGTTACGACTACCCGTCGCGCTTCGTGCACATGACGGCCGGGGTGGCACTTCCTCTGACGGCCGCGGCGCCCGCCGTCTATCTGATCGGCCGCGCGATCGGCTGACGTGGTCCGGCCGTTGGCCGGCCCCTTCCCCCAAGTCCCCCTGCCGCGACGTGTTCTTCATCGCTTTCCGGCCCTTCGCCGCGGCCGGGGGAACCGGGTGGCGGCCCCGTTCGTCGATCACCACGGGCCTGCCGCGTCGCAGTAGGCTCACGCGCACCAGGGGTCCGAGCGCTCGGGTGGGGGAGGAACAGTCATGCGTGCACTGCGGATACTGCTGATCGTCGCGGTGGTCCTGGCCGGCGTCTTCGTCGCCGTGGACCGCGCCGCGGTGTCTTTCGCCGAGTCCGAGGCCGAGGGACGGGTGCGGCTCAGCGGTGCGGAGGCGGGCTCGACGGAGGTCTCGATCAAGGGCTTCCCGTTCCTCACCCAGGTGGCCGGATCGGAGCTCGGCCAGGTCGACGTCAAGCTGACGGGCATACGGACGAACGCCGCCGGACGCACCCTCCGGATCAGTGAGATCAGGGCGCAGCTCCACCAGGTGACCCTCGGCGAGGGTTACACCAGCGCGACGGCCGCCCGGGCCACGGGTACGGCCGTCGTCTCGTACGAGGACCTCACCGAGGCGGCCGACAAGGACGTCACGGTGGCCTACGGCGGCGACGGCAAGGTGAAGGTCACCGGCGCGATAAGCGTGCTCGGGCGGACCCTGTCGCGCAGCGTTCTCTCGACCGTCACCCTGGTCGACGGCGACACCGTCCGGGTCCACGCGGACGAGGTCCCGGGCGAGGGCATCCCCGGCCTTGAGGGGCTGGTCCGTCAGAAGACGGACTTCGAGCGCGGTATCGGCGGCCTTCCGAGCGGTATGGAGCTGGACAGGATCGAGGTCACCGAGAGCGGCCTGGAGATCTCGGTGAAGGGCGCGGACGTCGCGCTCGCCGGGTAGTCCCTGGGACCACCGCCGCTTCTTCGGCGCTGGTCCCTGAGACATCCCCTGTTCCTTCGGTACTGGCCCTTGAGACCCCCGCTTCTTCGGCTGCCCCGACCGCCTCTGCCGCCGGACTTACCGCCCGTACCTCCGTAGACCGACCGGAATCCCCCGCTCATCCACATGGTGAGACGGCGCTGTCCGGTCCTCGGGTGGCTCGGGTTCGCCCGCCTCCCCGCGGCGGCTCCCCGCCCGGCCGGGGCCCGATCGCGTCTCGCATCGCGGACGATCGTGTCTCACCATCCGACACGGCGGTGACATCTCCACCCGTACCTCCCTACGATCGGACCCATGAAGCGACAGGCGGACCTCACGAAGCGGCGGGCAGTAGACCTGTGCCGCGTCGCCGCCATGCTCTGTCGCACCTTCTGAGCGGGATCGCCTCCCGTTTCCCCCGGGCCCCTCGACGTTCTCAGGGCCCGCCCCGTGCCTCCGTACACGCACCGCCGTGCGTCCGCGTGTACACCCCGCACCTCGCACCACCCCGCCGCAGACTGCCCCGGAGGAGAAACACATGAGCCGCGCTGACGTTCTGGTAGACGCCGACTGGGTCGAGGCCCACCTCGACGACCCGAAGGTTGCCATCGTCGAGGTCGACGAGGACACCTCGGCGTACGAGAAGAACCACATCAAGAACGCGATCCGGATCGACTGGACCAAGGACCTCCAGGACCCGGTACGCCGTGACTTCATCGACCAGGCCGGCTTCGAGAAGCTCCTGTCCGAGAAGGGCATCGGCAACGACACCCTCGTGGTCCTCTACGGCGGCAACAACAACTGGTTCGCGTCCTACGCCTACTGGTACTTCAAGCTCTACGGCCACCAGGACGTCAAGCTGCTCGACGGCGGCCGCAAGAAGTGGGAGCTCGACTCCCGCGACCTCGTCGACGGCGACCAGATCCCGTCCCGCCCGGCCACCGAGTACAAGGCCAAGCCGCAGGACGAGTCGATCCGCGCCTACCGTGACGACGTCGTGAAGGCGATCGGCAACCAGAACCTGGTCGACGTGCGGTCGCCCGACGAGTTCAGCGGCAAGCTGCTCGCCCCGGCGCACCTCCCCCAGGAGCAGTCGCAGCGCCCCGGCCACGTGCCGAGCGCCCGCAACATCCCGTGGTCGAAGAACGCCAACGACGACGGCACCTTCAAGTCGGACGAGCAGCTCAAGGCCCTCTACGAGGCCGAGCAGGTCGACCTGGCGAAGGACACCATCGCGTACTGCCGCATCGGTGAGCGCTCCGCGCTCACCTGGTTCGTGCTGCACGAGCTCCTCGGCCAGGAGAACGTCAAGAACTACGACGGCTCGTGGACCGAGTACGGCTCCCTCGTGGGTGTGCCGATCGAGCTCGGCGCCAACAAGTAGGCCTGCGGACCACCGACCAGCACGACACCCGACCAGAAGGACAGAACACCATGTGTGGAGCACAGGCCGGCGGCCCCGACGCCTCGACGATCAAGCCCGGTGAGACCACCATCCAGGGCAGCGTGACCCGTGACGGCGAGCCCGTAACCGGCTACGTCCGCCTGCTGGACTCGACCGGCGAGTTCACCGCCGAGGTCCCGACCTCGGCGACCGGACAGTTCCGTTTCTACGCGGCCGAGGGCACCTGGACGCTCCGCGCCCTCGTCCCGGGCGGCAGCGCGGACCGCACGGTCGTCGCGCAGACCGGAGGCCTCTCCGAGGTCGCCATCGCTGTGTGATTCCCCAGGGCCTGTCCTCCGGACGGGCCCTGGCGCATGACCGGCCGGAGGGCCGCACCCCAGGGGGTTGGACGCCACCTGAGCAGGGGTGCGGCCCTTCGCGCCGTCCGGTCCTACCCTGGAGGTATGTACGCACGGCGCCGCCGGGCCTATTTCCTGCTGATGGGCGGATGCATCGTCCTCTTCGTCTCCGCCTGGGCGGTCGTGCGCCTCTGGTCGGTCCCGGTGGCCGTCGGCATGTGCGTCGTGGCGATGGTCATCCCGCCGGTAGCGGCGTTGGTGGCCAACCGGCGCGGCCCGGACGACCGTTGGTGGGACGACCCGTCGGGCGACCCGCGGTCCGACGAGTGGTGGGACGAGCTCGACGGCAAGAAACGGCGGCCGTAGCGGGCGGATCAGTGGACGGGGATCAGTAGACGAGCGCCTGGACGCCGTCCGCCATGATCTCCTGCACGAACACCTGGGCGCCCGCGATGCGTACGCCTTCCAGGACGTCCTTCTCCGTGATGTCCCGCCGCGCCGCGCACTGCGTGCACAGGGTGATCCGGCCACCCGTGCGGACCGCCTCGACCAGGTCGGGCAGCGGGGCGGAATGCGGCAGCTCGAACTCGGCGGCACGGCCGGGCAGGGCGAACCAGGCGGACTCGCCGGTCAGCCAGAGCGAGACCTCCACACCGCTGGCGACGGCCACGGCCGCCACGGTGAAGGCCTGAGAGCAGCGCTCGGGAGAATCGGCCCCGGCGGTCACCTTGATCACGAGCTTCTTCGGCATATGCCGAACTGTAATAGGCGGCCGTGCAACCTACCCGGGTACCCGAGGGTCAGTTGGATGCGCAGGTAACGGAATCTGCGCCTCAGGTCTCGTGGGGGGACCCCCTTTTGGAACTGAACGACACCATTTCTGATGTGCAGGCCGAGCCGGCGGCTCTGCCCGCGCCGCCCGAAGTTCCACCCGAGCCGCTCGCGCCGCCGGTCATTCCGGCAACCGCTCCGAGCACCGCCCGGCGCCCGCGCCCGCGGGGCCGCACGACACTGCTGATCGCCGCCGCCGCGCTGCTCGGTATCGCGGGCGGTACGGCCGCCGGATACGGCATCCAGGCCGAGCGCGCACCGACGCCGCTGACCGCGCTCTCCCAGCCGGACCTCGCGTACCCGGCGAAGCCGCTGCCCGCGGACAAGACCCCGGACCCGCTGCCCGTTTCGCAGGACCGTCAGGTCAGGACGGACGGCGATCTGCGCAAGCTGCTGATCGCCAAGCCTGCCGGCCTGCGCGAGGTCGAGGACACGTGGTTCAGCGACGGGTGGGCGAGCCTTGAGGACTACGCCCATGATTTCAAGGACGAGGCGTACATGTACGAGGAGCTCGCCTCCTCCGACCTCCGCCGGGTCGCGGGCGCTACCTGGGAGCGCGGCGACCGTGAGGTCAACGTCTGGCTCATCCAGTTCCGCAGCGGTACGGAACGGGGCGCCGTCGATCACGCCGAAGGCCAGATGTCGTACATGGGCAACAGCAAGAACGGCGCCGGCAATGCGGGAAACGCGCTCAAGGGGAGTGGCAACGGCCGCTACTACCTCTACAAGGTCCGTAACGAACCGGGCTATCTGCCGCTCTACCGGGCCCGCGCTGTCGCGCAGCGAGGCGACGTGATGGTGGAGATCAACATCTTCGACAGCAAGCCGATCGCCAAGAAGGACATCCGCACCCTGGCCGAGCGACAGCTGGAGCGCCTGTGAACGACGACACCACACCCGCCCCGGCCGTGACACCCGATCCGGCTGTCACTCCCGCCCTGGTTGACACTCCCGCCCCGGCCGACACTCCCGTGCGGACCGGCAGGGTGCGCCGGGTGGTCCTCGGGACCCTGCCCTTCGTCCTGGTGCTCGGTGCGGTCGGCGGCGCGGCCGCGTACACGAAGTCCACCGTGGACGGGGCCGACCGGACCGTCACCACCGCCGTCTGGCAGAGGCCGGACCGTGAGCCGGCCAAGGACCCGGCGGGCGACCCGCCCCGGGGCCGCGCCGGCACCGAGATGAGCAAGTTGCTGCTGCCGGTCCCCTCCGGTTTCCGTCTCGGCCCCGACATGGACGCCGACGGCAACGACAGCGAGACGAGCGGCAGGAAGGCCGCGGCGGCGATGAAGGAGTCCGGCCGCGGGCTGGCCGGCAAGCAGCGCCGCGAGCTGGAGAAGCGGATCGACCGGTACGACATCCAGGGCCTCGCGCAGCGTTCGTACGTCGCCGACACCGACGACCTCGTCGTGGAGACGCAGATCGTGAAGATGAAGGACCGCAAGGCCGTCCGCGACATGTACACCTTCAGGAACGCGCTGATGGACGCCGTCGGCGTCTTCCGCGACGGCCCGAAGATCAAGGGTCACAAGCACGCCACGTGCTTCCGGATGCCCAAGGACACCAAGTCCGACCTCGACGGCATGAACTGCGTCGCCTACGACGGCGGGGTGCTCCTGATCGTCTCGGCGACGGGCAGCGAGCCGTTCGACACCGGCGCCGTAGCGGACCTGCTCAAGGACCAGCTGGACCACATCGCGTCCCCGGGGGAGTACATATGACCGAGCCGACCGAGCAGCCCGCCCCGGCCGAAGCATCCGCGCCGTCCGAAGCGCCGGTACTGCCCGCACCGCCCGCACCGCCCGCACCGCCCGCACCGCCCGCGCCGACCGAGCAGCCCGCCCCGGCTCTCCAGGCCGAACCGCCCGCCGCTCCCCGCCCGCCGCGCCGCGTGCTGCGTGCCGTCGCGCGCTGGACCGCCGCCGTGCTGGTGTGCGGCGGCCTCGGTACCGGCACGGCGTACGGCATCGCGTCCATGGAGCGCACCGATGTCCCCGGTCTCGCCACCGAGGGCGACGGCCGCTGGGACTACCCCGAGCTCTCCCTGCCCGCCCTGCCGTCCGGAGCGCCGAGGCCCCTCTCTCACGGCAACGTCGCCGGGGTGCACCACGCCGACCTGCGGGAACTGCTGCTGCCCGTGCCGGCCGGAGCCACCCAGGACAAGAAGCTGACCGGCGGCTGGGTGACTACCGCGCAGTACGTCTCCGAGTACGAGGCCGACCAGCGTGCCGAGATCACCCAGACGCTCCGCGACTCCGCGCTGCGGCACATCGCGGCCCGCGGCTGGACGATGCCGGACGGCACCGAGTCCCGGATCTATCTGCTGCGGTTCAACTCGACCGCGTTCGCGGAGGCCTTCCGCGACGACCTCTACGTGGGTGCGACCGTGGGCCAGCCGCTCGCCTCGGCGCCCGAAGCGAACTTCGACGAGAGCTGGAGGAGCTCGGGCCGGGTGCACGACACCGTGTCGTACGTGTTCAGCGAGAAGAAGCCGTTCGGCGCAGAGCACGTCCGGCAGGCGTACACCGTCGCCGGGGACACCGTCGCCCTGATCGTGCACTCCAGGGACGGCAAAGCGGTCACCGAGCGGATTCCGTTCCACCAGTCGGTGATCCTGCAGACGCAGCTGCTGGGCTGAGGACTCGGCCGAGGACCTGGACGAGAACGCCGGGCCCCAACCCATTAGGCTGGGGCCCGGCCCCTTACTGCGGCCACATCGTTCGTTCCGAGGAGCTCCCGTGCTTGAGGCATTCTTCTCCGCCCTGCTGATCCTGGTGTGCGTCGGCGTGCTCGCCTTCGCCGGTCTGACCGTGAAGAAGCTCTACCAGGGCCAGCGCTGACCCTCGCCGAACTCCGCCTCTCCCTCACAGATGGTCTGAGCCGTACATGATCGAGATTCCGTCCGACCTCCATCCGGACCTGGTCCCGCTGGTCTTCCTCCTCGGTAACTGGACGGGCGCGGGCGTGTCCGACTTCCCCGGCGCCGAGAAGTGCAACTTCGGCCAGGAAGTCTCCTTCACCCACGACGGCCGGGACTTCCTGGAGTACGTCTCGCACTCCTGGGTCCTCGACGACCAGGGCAACAAGGTCCGCCCGCTGGAGAGCGAGTCCGGTTACTGGCGTGTCGACAAGGACCGCAAGGTCGAGGTCGTCATGGTCCGTGACCAGGGAATCGTCGAGATCTGGTACGGCGAGCTCGCCGACAAGAAGCCGCAGATCGACCTGGTCACCGACGCGGTGGCCCGTACGGCGGCCTCCGGCCCGTACAGCGGCGGCAAGAGGCTCTACGGCTACGTGAACAGCGACCTGATGTGGGTCGGCGAGAAGGCCACCCCCGACGTCGAGCTGCGCCCCTACATGTCGGCGCACCTGAAGAAGGTCGTCACGCCGGAGGAGGTCGCCGCGATGGCGAAGAGCCTCGGTGACCTGCCGGACGACGGCATCGCCTTCTTCAAGTAGGCGCTCCGGGGTCTCCGGGGTCTCCGGGAAAGCACGGAACCTGGGTCCGGTGCTCACCGCCGCCTACACTGGGGCTGTGGTGAGCACCGACTGGAAGACCGATCTTCGGCAGCGTGGCTACCGGCTGACGCCTCAGCGTCAGCTCGTCCTCGAGGCCGTCGACGCGCTGGAGCACGCCACGCCCGACGACATCCTCTCCGAGGTGCGCAGAACCGCGTCCGGTGTGAACATCTCCACCGTCTACCGGACCCTGGAGCTCCTGGAGGAGCTCGGTCTGGTCAGTCACGCGCATCTGGGCCACGGCGCTCCCACGTACCACCTGGCGGACCGCCACCACCACATCCACCTGGTGTGCCGGGACTGCACGAACGTCATCGAGGCGGACGTCGGCGTGGTCGAGGACTTCACCGCCAAGCTGCGGCGCGACTTCGGCTTCGAGACGGACATGAAGCACTTCGCGATCTTCGGCCGCTGTGCGGACTGCGTGGCGAAGGCCGCGGAACAGCCCGAGCCCTCCGGGGACTGAGCGGGCCGAGGCCCCGGGCGGGCGTTTGCCCCCGGGCCGTAGGCTGGGCGCATGAAGAGCCCCTTGCTGTCCCTGCCCGGCGCCGTCCCCGCCGAAGGCCGCGACGAAGGTGTCGCCGGGCACTACGGTGACCTGTTCCGCGAGCAGCGCGCCCTCGCCGACGGCACCGGTTTCGTGGACCTGTCCCACCGCGGAGTGGTCACGGTCACCGGCGACGACCGGCTGACCTGGCTGCACCTCCTGCTCACCCAGCACGTCAGCGATCTCGCGCCCGGTCAGGCCACCGAGGCGCTGATCCTCTCGGCGAACGGGCACATCGAGCACGCCCTCTACCTCGTCGACGACGGCGACACCGTGTGGATGCACGTCGAACCGGACACGCAGGGCGAGCTCATCGCCTATCTGGAGTCGATGAAGTTCTTCTACCGGGTCGACGTCACCGACCGCACCGACAGCTTCGCCGTGGTGCACCTGCCGGCCGGTTCCATCGCGGAGGTCCCCGAGGGCGTGGCCGTACGCGAGACGCCGCACGGCAGGGACCTGTTCCTGCCGCGCGACGACCTGGAGACGTACGCCGCGGCGCACGGTCCGGCGGTCGGCATCCTCGCGTACGAGGCGCTGCGCATCGAGACCCACAGGCCGCGCGTCGGCTTCGAGACCGACCACCGCACCATCCCGCACGAGCTGGGCTGGATCGGCACCGCCGTGCACCTCCAGAAGGGCTGCTACCGCGGCCAGGAGACGGTCGCGCGCGTCCACAACCTGGGGAAGCCGCCGCGCCGTCTGGTCTTCCTGCACCTGGACGGCAGCGAGGTCCTGCTGCCCGGTCACGGCACGCCGGTACGGCTGAAGGCGGACGGGCCCGAGGGCCGTCAGCTCGGCTTCATCACCACGTCCGCCCGCCACCACGAGCTGGGTCCCATCGCCCTGGCCCTGGTGAAGCGGAATGTGGCCGTGGACGCCGAACTGATGGCCGGGGACACGGCGGCGGCGCAGGAGACGGTCGTCGAACCGTAGTTCTCCTACGCGCCGGCGTCCATGACCGCTGCTACACCTCGATCAGTACGGTGAACGGGCCGTGGTTCGTGAGCGAGACGCGCATGTCCGCTCCGAACCGGCCCGTCTCCACCTGCGCACCGAGCGCCCGCAGCTGCCTCACCACCTCGTCGACCAGAGGCTCCGCGATCTCCCCGGGGGCCGCGGCGTTCCAGGTGGGCCTGCGGCCCTTCCTCGCGTCCCCGTACAGGGTGAACTGCGAAATGACCAAAAGCGGTGCATTCACATCGGAGCAGGACTTCTCGCCGTCCAGAATGCGTACACTCCACAGCTTCCGGGCGAGTTGTGCCGCCTTCTCCGGAGTGTCCCCGTGGGTCACCCCCACCAGCACACACAGGCCCTCGCCGACGATCTCGCCGACCACCGCGGTCCCCGAAGGGCCGTCCGTGGCCCCGGCCACGGTGACGGACGCGCCGTCCACTCTCTGCACCACTGCACGCATACAGACCAACCTATCTTGGGCTGAACGGGTACAGAGCACCTGCGTGGGAAGCATGTGGGGTGGCACCATGCACGTGCCGGTGTTGCCGACGCACCGGCCGAGGGGACGGAACAGCATGAGTACATATGGAGCCGGGCAGTCACCCGGTGCCGTACCGACGACCCGTACCGGCATCATGCGGCCACCCGTACAGCGGACCGGTGTCCCGCAGGGTCCGGGGCAGCCAGGGCAGCTGGGACAGCTGGGACAGCAGGGCGCGGTCCATGGGACGGGTCCGGTGGCCGCGACCCTGGCCATGTCGGTGCCCGAGCAGTCCGCCGCACACGAGCCGCCCGCCGTCCCCGAGCAGTCCGCCCTCCCCGAGCAGCCCGTCGTGCCTGGCGCGGGGGAGGGGCTGTCCGCGGTGCGCGCCCAGCCCGAGTTCCGTGGCCTGCGCCTGCCCGAGCTGCGCACGCTCCGCAAGGACGCGCAGCGCGACGAGGCCGACCTCAGTTACGTACGCAGGCTCGTGCAGGGCCGCATCGACATCCTCAGGGCCGAGCTGGCCCGCCGCCGGGACCCGGAGTCCCCGGTGGTCGACCGGCTCTCGGAGATCCTCGCCGACACCCCGTCCCTGCACCGGTCCTCCGCCCGGCACGTCACCCTCACCACGCCCCGCAGCGACGAGTACCGGCAGCTGGCCGCGGAGACGCTCGCCGATGTGGAGCTGTCCGACCTGGACGCCCGGACGGACGATGAGCTGCACACCGCGATGGGGCGGCTCGTCCGCTACGAGCAGCAGGTCTCCCGGCGCCGTCACCGCCTCCAGCGCACCGCCGACGATTGCAGCGCGGAGATCGCGCGCAGGTACCGTGACGGGGAAGCACAAGTAGACGACCTGCTCGCCTGAGGCGATCCCTCCTGGGGCGGGTCTCCGCCCGTCCCCGGAAGGCCACCATGACCTCCAGCGCCACTCCCTCGCCCGCCATAGCCACCCGGCCCGTGCTGGCCGAGGTCGTACGGTCCGGTTTCGTCGAGGGCCTCCACCGGGGGTCACTGGTCGTGCTGGCCGCGGACGGCAGCGTCGAGTACGCGCTGGGGGACCCGGCGGCGCCGGTGTTCCCGCGCTCCTCGAACAAGCCGATGCAGGCCGCCGCGATCCTGCGGGCGGGACTGGACCTCGACGGCGAGCGGCTGGCGCTGGCCGCGGCGAGCCATTCGGGGGAGGGCTTCCACCTCGATCTCGTGCGCAAGATGCTCGCCGAGTACGGGCTGACGCCCGATGACCTCCAGACGCCGCCGGATCTGCCGCTCGACCCGGTCGAGGCCGAGTCGTACCTCGCCGCCGGGCAGGTCAGGGAGCGGCTCACGATGAACTGTTCCGGCAAGCACACGGCGATGCTCGCGGTCTGCGCACAGAACGGCTGGGACACGGCGAGCTATCTCGACCCCGCGCACCCGCTCCAGCAGCTGGTGCGCCAGGTGGTCGAGGAGGCGGCCGGCGAGCCGGTGGCCGCGGTCGGTACGGACGGCTGCGGTGCTCCTCTGATGGGGATCGGCCTCGTGGGGCTGGCGCGCGCGTTCCGTTCCTTCGTGCTGGCGGAGCCGGGCACGGCGGAGCGACGGGTCGCGGACGCGATGCGCGCCCACCCCGAGTACGTCGCGGGGACGCGGCGCCCCGACACCTGGCTGATGCGGGAGGTGCCGGGCACACTCTCGAAGATGGGAGCGGAGGCCGTGCAGGCGGTGGCCCTCGCGGACGGCAGGGCGCTGGCCTTCAAGATCGACGACGGTGCCACGCGAGCGCTGGGTCCGGTGCTGGCCCGCGCGCTGGACATGCTCGGCATCGAGGCGCCGGTGGTCTCCCGGATCGGCCGGGCGCCGCTGCTGGGCGGAAGCGACGAAGTGGGCGTGATCCGCGCGGCGTTCTGACAGGAGCCGGCGTGACGGCCGGGCCCCTAATGCACGCGACATCCCGCCGGATCTCTGGCTAGCGTGGGTGTATGAATCTTGATCTCCGCACCGTCTCCGAGTCCGAGTACCCCGAGTGGCTTCGGGCCGTGGGGACCGGCTTTCTGCGCGCTGCCGCGCCGGCGGAGGACGAGATCAAGGTACGGCTGGCCCATACCGATCTGAGCAGGGTGCGGGGCGTCTTCGAAGGCGAGCGGTGTGTGGCGACCTTCCGGTCGTTCGCCCAGGAGCTGACCGTCGTGGGCGGCGCCACCGTGCCGGCCGACGCGATCAGCGCGGTGACGGTGACGCCCACGCACCGCCGCCGCGGGCTGCTCGGCCGGATGATGGCCGCGGATCTGGCGGCGGCGAAGGAGCGTGGCGACGTGGTCGCCACGCTGATCGCGGCGGAGTACCCGATCTACGGGCGGTACGGCTTCGGCCCGGCGACGTGGACGACGGAGTGGGAGGTCGACGTCACCCGCGCCGGCCTGGACCTGCGCAGGCCCGTTCCTTCGGAGGCGGACGGCGGCCGGATCGACCTGGTGGACGGCGCGGAGGTACGCAAGCTGGGCCCCGCGCTCCATGACCGGCTGGCCGCCCGTACTCCCGGGGTGATCAGCCGCGACCAGCGCTGGTGGGAGTTCAACACGGGTGTCGGCGTGCCGGCGGCGGACGGCTGGAAGGACCCGTTCTACGCGGTCTACCGTGGGGCGGACGGCGAGGTCGACGGCCTGGCCGTGTACCGGGCCGACGACAACTGGGGCGACGCGAAGCAGCCGCTGAACAAGGCGACGGTGAAGACCCTGATCGCGGCGACCCCGGCGGCGGAGCGGGCGCTGTGGCGGTTCGTCTGCTCGATCGACTGGATCACCACGGTCCGCTCCGGATACCGGGCCCCCGACGACCTGCTGCCCCTGCTCCTGCCCGATCCCCGCGCCGCGCGGATCGTGACGCAGGTGGACTGGCTGTGGCTGAGGATCCTGGACGTCCCCCGCGCGCTGGAGGCCCGTACGTACGCGGCCGAGGCCACCCTGGTCCTGGACGTCCAGGACACGGCGGGCCTCACCGCGGGCCGCTTCCGCCTGGACGCCTCCCCGGCCGGCGCCTCCTGCGTGCCGACGACGGAGAGCGCCGATCTGACCCTGGACGTACGGGAGTTGGGGACGCTGTACCTGGGCGACGAATCGGTTCTCCGGTTGCGGGACCTCGGCCGGGTCGAGGAGAGCCGGGCGGGTGCGGCGGTTGCCGCGGACGCGGCGCTCCGCACGGGCCGCCGTGCGTGGTGCCCGGACATGTTCTGAGGACGCCGCGTGGGCGGAGCCGGCGAGCAGGGCGAGGACGAACAGGCAGACGAGCACGATCCGCGGGCTGCCGGCTTTCACGCCGACGGCCACTCCCGCGACACCCAGGCCGCCGATGGTGCCCAGCTTCCATTCCGCGAACTGTTCCAGGGCAAGGGTGAACAAGGGCATGGCGGTCCCTCCTCAGGAGGTGGGGAGCGGGAGAGGCTCCGGGGATTCAGCCGATGCGCCGACAGCACCCGTACGACGGTGGACGGGCGAGCGGGTGACGTACCCGGGCCGCCCTCGATGAGGAGCGACCAACTAACTGAGTTGTTCCCAGTTGGTGCCATCTCATAAACAACTCCACAACAACTCCCGCTCGATGGTGCGAAGTTGTAGCGTTCTGTTGTGACTCCTGAGCGCACAGCTATGAACCGTGACCGGAAGTCCTCACCCCTGGAGGTGGCGGACGTCCTGCGCACGCGTATCCGTACCGGTGAACTGAAGGCCGGGGACCATCTCCCGACACAGTCCGCTCTGGCGGCGGAGTTCGCTGTCGAGCGCGGGGTGATCCGGCAGGCCCTGCAGTACCTCCAGGGGGACGGCCTGCTCACCGCTGTGACCAGGGGCGCCCCGCCGAAGGTCGCTCAGCCCTCGGACAGTGAGGCCCCCTTGCAGACGGCGGCCGGGCTCGGGCCCCGGATCATGGCCGCGTTCGCCGAGGACGAGGTGCGGATAGACGCGCTGTGCCTGACCGCCGAGTCGCTCACGCTCGCGCTGGCGGACCCCCTCCAGCAGATCAGGGCGGGAGGGCCGGCCCCCAGCAGCGTGCGGGTGCGCATCATGCTCCCGGCCCGCACGCTCGACCTGGCCTTCCCCCGGCGCGCGGAGCCGGTGGCGAACGACCAGTCGGTCCATGACCGCTGGCTCGGACTGCGCAACTCCCAGCTGCAGGTGCTGAAGCACAACCTGGAGTCGCTGCGCAGTACGCGTGCCATCGACGTCGAGGTGTCCCTGAAGGCGCTACCCTTCACGCCGCCCGTGAAGCTCTACCTGCTGAACGGCTCCGAGGCGCTGTTCGCGTACTACACGGTGACCAAGCGGGAGGAGCTGATCGGGGGCACCCCCGTCGAGCTCTTCGACGCGCTGGGCAGCGACTCGACGCTCTTCCCCTTCGAGACGTCCGCGGGGGTGCGCGACCAGTTGTTCGTCACGCAGTCCGAGGCGTGGTTCGACGGTCTGTGGAACACGATCGCGACCGACCTGGACCTTCGGACGTGAGCATCTTCGGTACCAACAGCCCTTTCATGTAAGCCTATTGAGGGCAGTATGAAAGGCCGAAGGCGCAGTCTGTCAGCCTGCCGCCCCCGACGGACGGAGCGACGTGACCGACCTGCGCGGCCTCCTTGCGACTGCCCAGTGCGTACTTTTCGACTTCGACGGCCCACTCTGCCCGCTCTTCGCCCGGCATCCGGCGGAAGGGGTCGCGGAGCGGCTCGCCGCGCGTATGCGGGAACTGGGCGCCGGCCCTTCGGAGGAGACAGGCCGGGACGTCGGCAGGGACCCGCTCGCCGTCCTGCGTTCCGCCGCCGCCCGTGGGGCGTCGGCGGCGGCGATGCGTGAGCTGGAACGGTTCCTCTCCACGGAGGAGTGCGAGGCGGCGGCCAAGGCGGAACCGACCCCCTTCGTGCTGCCCCTGATCCGGCGGCTCGCCGACTCGGACCACCGGATGGCCGTCACGACCAACAACTCCCCGGCGGCGGTGATCCGTTTTCTGGAGGTGTGGGGGGTGGCCGGGCTTCCCGAGAAGCACATACACGGCAGGACGCTCGACCCTGGCCGTCTCAAACCGGACCCGGACTGTCTGCACAGGGCGCTCGACTCCACGGGGACGGCGGCGGCCGACGCGCTGATGATCGGCGACTCCCCGGACGACGTCCATGCCGCCCGGGCCGCCGGAGTGCCCTTTCTGGGCTATGCGACGGATGCCGAGAAGTACGGGAAGCTGCGGGCCGCGGGTGCGCAGGTCGTACTGGGCTCGCTGAAGACCCTGCTCCTCGCGGTGCCCGCCACGGTGCGAGGAGGGGAGCGGGGCCTCTGAGGCCACGCGGACGTCCGTGCGGGCTGTACGCCCGGTAAAGGGACGGGTGTTCGAGCGGGTGGGTCGAAGAGGGCGGACGTAACGCGGCGGTGGTAATTTCCCCGTCACCGGCCGATCCGCCGCCCCTTACCGCCGAGTCCTTCACCGCCGAGGTCATCCCCATTCATGGCAGTCGACATGACACCCGAGGTCCGCAGCCGCGCGGCGGCGACCGCCGGACTGGGCGACACCAGTCCCGCCATCGAGGGTCCCCTCAAGGGGCATCACAACGAGACGTACGTCATTCCGCTGCCGGGCGGCGCCCGGCGCTTCAAGGTGCGCGAGCCGAGGCCGGGTCTGCTCTGGTTCGACCGGCGCTGCTTCGCCTCGCAGGACCGGCTGCTCCAGGAACTGGACGGCCGGATCAGCCGGATCCCCGAGATCGTCACGGTGGGCGAGGGCGTCCTGCTGCAGGGCTTCATCGAAGGGCGGACCCTCGGCAGGGGCGTGCTGGCAGGCAAGGCACTCTCGCCGCGTCACTGCGGCCAGCTGGGGCAGCTCTTCTCCGAGTTGGTCTCCGTCGACATCGACTCCGTCGGCGCTCAGCGGATCTGCGAGGAGGCCGACCGCCCCGGCGACGGTGACACGGCCGGCTTCCTGGGCCGGCTGATCACCTTCACCGAGCAGCAGGTGTACCTCAGGCACGGTGCCCCGTACCACTCCCTCTTCGAGGAACTCCGCGTGGACGACAGTGCGTTGCATGGGCTGAGGCGACGGGCGGACGGTCTGGCGCGCCGGTCCTTCGCTCTGGTCCACGGCGATCTCCACCGGTACAACTTCGTCGTGGACCGGGCCGGGGGCGATCTGTGGACCATCGACTGGGAACTGGCCATGATCGGCGATCCGCTCTACGACCTGGCGACGCACCTCCATCTGATGCGCTACCCGCAGAAGGAGGCCGAGCGGATCGCGCGGCTGTGGGCCGGGGCGGTCGAGGAGGTCAGGCCGGGGTGCGTGAAGGGGTGGGGCGAGGACCTGGACGTCCTGCGCTCCTACAAGCGCGCCCAGTCCGTCTACACCGATGTGATCCGCGGGGCCGTCGCTCTGGAGCAGCCCGGTGGCCGGCTGAACTGGGGGCGGCTCCCCCTGGTCGCGCACCGGGTCCGTGAGGTGCTCGACGATGCCGGTGAGGTGCTGGGCGCGACGGCCGTTCCCACGCTTCCCGAGGTGATGGCCGCGTACGTCCGCTGGTTCCGTGACCGGCCCGGCCCGGTCAACGCGTCCGGATCCTGAAGAGGGCTCCCGACAGCGCGACGGCCACCAGCAGGATGCCCGCCGTCCAGGTGAGGGCGAGCCAGGCGGTGTCTCCCACGGCCCCGCCCAGGAGAAGGGCGCGGAGCGATTCGATGCCCGGCGTGATCGGCTGGTGGTCGGCGAAGCCGTGGAGCCAGGCGGGCATCGAGTCGACAGGGACGAACGCGCTGCTGGGGTACGGCAGGAACGACATGAAGAACGTGAATCCGCTCGCCGCCTCCGGGGTGCGGGCGAGCAGGCCGATCGCCGCCGAGATCCACGACAGCGCCACGATGTAGGCGAGCAGGACGACGGCCGCCGCGAGCCAGCCGGCCGCTGTGGCGGCGGGGCGGAAGCCGATCAGGAGGGCGACGCCGAGGACCAGGCTCGTGGAGAGGAGGTTGCGCACCGTGCTCGCCGCCACGTGCCCCGCCAGGATCGCGGTGCCGCCGATGTCGAGGGAGCGGAAGCGGTCGATGATGCCGCCCTTCATGTCCTCGCTGACGGCCACCGCCGTGGTCGCGGAGCCGAAGCCGACGCACAGGAGCAGGACGCCCGGAACGACGTACATCACGTACGAGTCGTACGCGGTGCCCGTGTCGATCGCGCCGCCGAAGAAGTAGACGAAGATCAGCATCAGCATGACCGGCAGCATCATCGAGGTGATGACGGCGTCGATGTTGCGGCGGCTGATGCGCAGGCTGCGGCCCGTCATGACCATGGCGTGCGCGAGGACTCCCGGTGTGTCAGACATGGGCCGGAACCTCCGCGGTGAGGGCGAGGAAGACGTCGTCGAGGCTCGCGCTGTGCACGGTGAAGCGCGCCACGTCGGTCCTGGTGGGGTCGATCTCGTCGAGGAGGGCGCGGACGTGGGCCGCCGTGCCGTCCGTGGGAAGCCCGAGAGTGAGGGTCTCGGGGGAGTGGTGGACGGCGCGGGTGGCGAGGCGCAGATAGGCCGCGCCGTCGGTGAGGACGACGTCGAGCCGGTGGCCGGAGACCCTGGACTTGAGGGTCGCGGGGGTGCCCTCGGCGGCGATCCGGCCCTTGTCGAGCACGGCGATCCGGTCGGCGAGGCGGTCGGCCTCCTCCAGGTACTGCGTGGTGAGGAGCACCGCCGCGCCCCGGTCGGCGAGTTCGCGGACGACCTGCCAGAGCTCCTGGCGGCTGCGGGGGTCGAGGCCGGTCGTGGGTTCGTCGAGGAAGAAGACGCCTGGTTCGGGGGAGCCGACGAGTCCGGCGGCCAGGTCGAGGCGGCGCCGCATACCGCCGGAGTACGTGCGGACGAGGCGGCGGGCCGCGTCGGTGAGGCCGAAGCGGACGAGGAGTTCGTCCGCGCGCCGGCGGGCGGCGGCGCGCGTGAGGCCGGTCAGGCGGGCCATCATGCGCAGGTTCTCCTCGCCGGTCTGCGTCTCGTCGACGGCGGCGAACTGGCCGGTCAGGCTGATCGCCCGGCGGACCTTGCCGCGCTCGGTGGCGATGTCGTACCCGGCGACGCGGGCGGCTCCGGAGTCCGGCTCGGTGAGGGTGGCGAGGATGCGTACGGCGGTGGTCTTGCCCGCGCCGTTGGGTCCGAGCAGGGCGAAGACGGTGGCGGGGCCGACGTGGAGATCGATGCCGTCGAGGACCCGGACCGCGGGCTTCCCGTAGGACTTGGTGAGGCCGTGCGCCTCGATCGAGCCGGGCGGGGCCGTCCTGTCGCTGCCGGTGTCACGGTCGGTGCCGCTCATGACCCGCCTCCTTCTGCGTATGGCATACGCGTTATTGCGTAAGCATTACGCAAACCTAGGATGGTGGTCAAGGGAAGGTGGGGTCCACGTGGGTGAGAAGGACGGCGCGCCGGGCGGGGCCGGTACGGGCCTGCCGGCCAGCATCGAGGCCGCCTGGGGGCTGCGCGAGCGTCCGGTCAAGGGGCCGAGGCCCGGGCTGAGCCTGGACCGCATCGTGGCCGCCGCCATGGCGATCGCCGCGGCCGAGGGGGTGTCCGCCGTCTCGATGGGCCGGGTCGCCAAGGAGCTGGGGGCGTCGACCATGGCGCTCTACCGGTACGTCTCCGCCAAGGACGAGCTCTACGTCCTGATGCAGGAGGCCGCCATGGGCCCGCCCGTTGCCCTGCCCGCACTGGAGACCGGCGCGGGCTGGCGCGAGGCGATCAGTCAGTGGGCCCTGGCGCAGCGCGACGTGTTCCACCGCAATCTGTGGGTGCTCCGCATTCCGATCCAGGGCCCGCCCGCGAGTCCCCACTCGGTCGCCTGGTGGGAACAAGGGCTCCAGGCGCTGGACGGCAGCGGCCTCCACGAGGGCGACAAGATCTCCGCCATCCTCCTCGTCGGCGGTTTCGTGCGGAGCGAGGCACTGCTGATGAGCGACCTCGCGGCGGCCGTCGAGGCGCGGGGTGTCCCCGCCCAGGACGTGATGGCCGCCTGGGAGCACACCGTGAACCGGCTCATCGACCCCGTGAGACACCCGGCGCTCTCCCGCCTGATGGCGTCCGGGGTGATGAGCGACCCCGACGAGCCGGACTACGAGTTCACCTTCGGCCTGGAACGGATCCTGGACGGCCTCGACGTGCTCGTCCGGCGCCGGCGTGCGGAGGACGGGGCCTGAGAAGCCGGGCCGCTCAGGCGGTACCGGTGGTGAGCGGCGCCGTGCCGGGCAGGCTTCGCGCCTCGATCGCCGCGTGGGCCCGCGCCACTCGCATGGTGATCACGCCTCTCCCGTGCCCCGGCCGGCCGTTCCGGCGCGGTGGGCGCACTCCGGGACGTCAAGTGCGCTTGAGGTCAAGGGCGTAGGCTTAGCAGTCATGAGTGGAGAGAAGTCCGGGTCCGGGGTGGCGGCGCACGCGCCGGTCGGTCTGCGGGAGCGGAAGAAGCAGCTGACCTATCAGGCGGTCTCCGACGCGGCGATCACCATGTTCCTGGAGCGGGGCTTCGACAAGGTCTCGGTGGCGGAGGTGGCGGCGGCCGCCGACATCTCCAAGCCCACGCTGTTCCGGTACTTCCCGGCCAAGGAAGACCTCGTACTGCACCGGTTCGCCGACCACGAGGACGAGGCCGCACGGACCGTCGCGGGCCGTGCGGACGGCGAATCGCCGCTGGACGCGCTGCACCGGCACTTCCTCGCCGGGCTTGCGGGCCGTGACCCGGTGACCGGCCTCTGCGACAACCCGCACGTTCTCGCCTTCCACGGACTGCTGTACGGCACTCCGGCGCTGGTCGCCCGGATGTACGCGTACCAGGGCCGCTCGGAGGCGGCGCTCGCCCGCGCGCTCGGCGGCGGGGTCACGGCACGGCTGGCCGCAGGTCAGATCGTGGCCGTCCTGCGCATCCTGGCCGAGGAGAACTGGCGGCGGATCGACGCGGGGGAGAGCGCGGACGCGGTGTATCCGGGCGCGGTGGAGGCGGCGGAGCTGGCCTTCGTACAGCTGAGGTCGGGTCTGGAGTAGGGCCGGGGGTCCGCCACGGCCGGACCGGCGCGGGTGCACGGGGCCGGCCGCCGGAGCCGCTCGGGAGCCGCGCGGCCCGTCGGCGTCACCCGGCGAGTACCGGGCTCAACGCCCCTTCCAGGTCCGCGGGTTCCCGGTAGAGCAGCCCGGTCATGCCCAGGGCCACGGCCGCGTCGACGTTCTCCTGACGGTCGTCCACGAACAGGCACCGTTCCACCGCCACCCCCGCACGGGCCGCCGCCGTCTCGTAGATGGCCCGGTCCGGCTTGGCCACTCCCTCACGGGCGCTGCTGACCACATGGTCGGCCAGGTCGTCGATGCCCAGCAGCACGAGGTCCTCCTCCAACTGCACGGACGCGTTGGTGACCAGGACCAGCGGCAGCCTCTCCCGCACCCGGCGCAGCAGCGCCACCACCGCCTCGTCCGCCCGGAACGGCGCCCGGGCGAGGGCGTACCCCAGCTCGTAGCCCTGCACCTCGGTCACCCGGCCGGGGAGGCGGGCGGCGATGGTGCCCGCCCATTCGTCGGGGGTGATCCGGCCGAGGAGCAGGGGCAGGTCGATCTCGGGGGAGTACGCGACGTCCGTCGTCGCGCCCTCGGGGAGGTCCACGGACCGTTCCAGCGCGGACAGTTGAGTCGTGTCGTAGAAGCGGATCACGTTGTCCAGGTCGCACAGCACCGCGTCGAAGGGACGGGTGGCGGGGGCGTCCGGGCCGGTCGCGAAACCGACGATGCCGCGAGCGGCCTCGCGCAGGCCGGTGAAGTGGCGGTGGGCGCCGGCTGTGGCGAGGGGCGCGTTCACCGACCAGACGGTCATGCCGGCCCGCAGTCCCGACAGGACTCCGGACGGGGCGTCCTCGACGACCAGGCAGTCCTCGGGCCGGGCGCCCAGCCGCTCGGCGGCCAGGAGGTACGGAGCGGGGGACGGTTTGCCCTCCTCGACCGAGGCCGCGTCCACGATCACCTCCGGCACCGGCAGCCCCGTACGGGAGAAGCGGCCGCGCACCCGGTGCTCGTAGTTGGACGTCACGAGGGCCCACGACCCGGCAGGCAGGGAGGCCAGCAGGTCCGCCGCACCCTCGAAGGCGGTGTAGTGACCGGTCAGGACGTCCTCGTCCTCCAGCTCGTGCAGCAGGGCCAGGCAGGCGGTGGGGTCCAGGTCCGGCGCGACCTCGGCGAACGTCTCCATGGGGCGGGTGCGCAGTGCTGTCCGGTAGACGTCGTCCGGGTCGAGTCCGTGGCGCTCCGCCCAAGTGCTCCAGACGCGCCGCTGGTTGGCGAGCGCGTCGACGAGGGTGCCGTCGACGTCGAAGAGTACGTACTTCGCGGGCATCGCGGGTGCCGTCCGTCCTGTGAGGTGTCCTGCTTCGTGACCGGGCCGTCGAGTATGCACGGCCCGGCCGGTCACTCGGCCGTGGGGATGTCCAAGGCCGTGCCGTACAGCCGGGACACCCGGATGCGGATCACCACACGGCGCTCGGCCACCAGCTGTTCCAGGAAGGCCGTCTCGTCCGCCGGATCCTCGAACCCCGGTGTCAGGGACAGGAGTTCACGACCGGTCGCGTCACCGGGAGCGGTGGTCGGCTCCGAGACCTCGGCCTCGCCCTCGGCCACGGCGAAGGACCAGATGTCGGGCCCCTGGACATGGAGGGCGGCGCGCGAATTCCGTCGCACGAGACGGGACTTGAGCCGCTCGTCGGTGGTGGAGACGCGTACGGTGCGGGTCTCCTCGTCCCAGTGGTAGAGGACGGTCGACAGGTGGGGGTGCCCGGTGCTCCGGACGTTTGCGAGCACCCCGAACCGCTGCTCCCGCAGAAGCCGTGACAGTTCGGTCCCGGTGAGGACCCGGGGCGCGGGCCCGCCCGCGGGCTTCTCGTCCGTCTCGGCCGGCCCGGCGGTGGTGTGTGCTGCGTTCATGGCGATGGTCCTCTCGTCCGTGCGGGGAAGTGCGGGGAGGGTCAGGCGTCGGTTCGTGCGTACGTTCGTACCGGGAAGGTCACGCGTCGGTCGTGGGGCGGCGGCGCAGTACGAGGAGGGTGACGGCGAACGCGGTGACGAGCAGCCCCGTGCCGATGCCGAAGGCCAAGTGGTAGCCGCCGGTCAGGGCCTCGGCCCGGGTGTGGCCGGCCGCCCGGAGGCTGTCGGTGCGGGTGGCCGCCAGGGTGGACAGCACGGCGACACCGAGCGCCATCCCGATCTGCTGCGTGGTGTTGAAGAGTCCCGAGGCGAGCCCGGCGTCCTCGTCGCCCGCGCCGGACATGCCGAGCGTCGTCAGTGCCGGGAGCGCGAGTCCGAAGCCGGCGGCGAGAAGCATCACGGGCAGCAGGTCGGTGACGTAGTCGGCCTGCGTGGGCAGGCGGGTGAGGAAGCCGAGCGCGGCGGTCAGCAGCACGATCCCGGCCAGCAGGACACCGCGCTCGCCGAAGCGGGTGTTCAGCCGTGCGGAGACGCCCAGCGACACGGCCCCGATGACCGCGGCGGCCGGAAGCATGGCGAGACCGGTCTCGGCGGCACCGTAACCGAGGACGTTCTGCAGGTGGAGGGCCACGAGGATCTGGAAGGAGAACAGCGCGGCCACCATCAGCATCTGGACCAGGTTGGCTCCCCGGACGGCGCGTGACCGCAGGATCCGCAGCGGCATGAGCGGGGTACGGGCGGTGGCCTGGCGGGCGACGAAGCCGCCGAGCAGGGCGAGGGAGAGTGCCCCGAGACCGAGCGTGTGCGCCGAAGTCCAGCCGTGCTCCTCGGCCTTGACGACCGTGTAGATGCCGAGCATCAGGCCCGAGGTGACGAGGAGCGCACCGAGAAGGTCGGCTCCCGCCGCCAGTCCGAGGCCGCGGTCGGCGGGCAGGACGCGCACGGCGACCGCGAGGGCGGCGAGCCCGATCGGCAGGTTGATGAAGAAGATCCAGTGCCAGTCGAGGGCGTCGGTGAGGACACCGCCGAGCACCTGCCCGATGGAGGCGCCCGCCGCGCCGGTGAAGGAGAAGACGGCGATGGCCCTGGCGCGTTCGCGCGGATCGGTGAAGAGGGTGATGAGTATGCCCAGGCCGACCGCGGAGGCCATCGCGCTGCCGATGCCCTGGAGGAAGCGGGCGGCGATCAGTACGGCGGGCGAGGCGGCGGCCCCGGCCAGCAGGGAGGCGGCGGTGAACACCGCGGTGCCGGCCACGAACATCCGCTTGCGGCCGATCAGGTCACCGAGGCGTCCGGCGAGCAGCAGCAGGCTTCCGAAGGCGATCAGGTAGGCGTTGACCACCCAGCTGAGGCCGGCGGGCGTGAACCCCAGATCGCCCTGGATGGCGGGCATCGCCACGGTCACGATCGAGCCGTCGAGCACGATCATCAGCATCCCGGTGGCGATGACTCCGAGTGCGAGCCTGCGGGTGCGGAGCGAGGGGGCGGGTGCGGCCGGGGGTGCGGGGGAGGGGGCCGGGCGAGGCGGTGCGGTGGCGGGCATCGGTCGTCTCCTGTCGGTTGGGTCGACATGAGAAACCGTAGCAGATGGTTTTGTTGCAGACTATCTCTCTCGGTCTCGCTTTTCCGTTGTTCCTCGGCCCCTCGCCGTCTACTTCTTGCTCTGGCGGGCGCGCCGCACCGGAGCGGGGCTCTCGGCGGGGGTGGCCAGGTGGCCGGTGGCGAGCTGGTTGAGGGAGCGGAGGAGCGCCGTCCTGTCGTCCTCGGGGAGCGCGCCGAGCGCGTCCTTGTGTACCCGGTCGACGATGGCCTGGCTCTGCACGGCCAGCAGGGCGCCCGACTCGGTGACCGCGATGATCCTCGCGCGGCGGTCGCGGCTGGAAGGGCGGCGCTCGGCGAGCCCGGCGGACTCCAGGGCGTCCACGGTCACCACCATCGTGGTCTTGTCCATGTCGCCGATCTCGGCGAGCTGGATCTGGGTGCGCTCCTCCTCCAGGGCGTGGACCAGGACGCAGTGCATACGCGAGGTCAGCCCGATCTCGGCCAGGGCTGCCGACATCTGGGTGCGCAGGACGTGGCTGGTGTGGTCGAGGAGGAAGGAGAGGTCCGGTTCCGTGCGGGTGGGAGTCATGGCGGTCATGCCCACCAGCGTAACAATTAGGTCCGTGGCGGATTGTCCGCCAGGAGACGGATTTCCACGGCCGCGGATCTGTGCGTCTGTGAGCCGGGTGACCGGCCCGGAGTGAAGCCTGCGCACGGCGTCATGCCCATGCCGAGTCACGCATGGAGTCAGCCCGGCCTCATGCTCCGTGTCGGTGGAGTTCGCGCCGGACGAGGACCTTGGCGAACGGTTCCCCGCTGCTCTCCGCGTACGCCATGCGCTCCCGGACCTCGCCGAGCGTGCGGGGCCGGTAGCCCGCACCGCCGAAGCAGCAGCTCTTGTGGAAGCGGATACCCGCGTGCAGCAGCACCGAGAGCGTCCGCCAGGCCGCGGTGTCCCTGCGTTTCGGCGGGGCGAAGGCCGAACCGACGTGGATCAGCGGTCCGGTGCAGCGCGGGCAGACGCGGGCGCGTGACCGGTCGTACGGCTGCTTGTACGAGGCCCTGCACGGCAGGCAGACGTACGCGGTCTTCACGTGGGACATGGGCCGAGGGTAGGGGCAGGGCACTCCCGCCCACGAACGGTTTTCGCGCACCCTCCCGAGTGCGCCGTGCGCGGGCCGGCCAGGGTCCGCGGAGTCCCCCGGCCGGCCCGATGCGGCAACCGGCCCGGGTCAGCCCTCGTCGATCTGGCGGACCTCGGCGGAGAGAGACCAGCTCGCGGGGTGGATCCGGAGGAACCGGTCGGCCCACTCCAGCGCCTCCGCCTTGTCCTTGGCGCGGATGATGGAGTACCCGCCGATGACTTCCTTGCTCTCGGTGAAGGGACCGTCGGTGTACGTCATCCTGCCGCCGGACCAGGTGATGCGGGTGCCGTCCGAGGTCGGGGTGAGGGCGGCGGTCTCCAGCATGACCCCGGCCTTGGTGATCTCCTCCAGGAGAGCGCCCATGCGCTCCTCGAAGCCGGGGCCCGGATCCTCGGTGGGGGCGTTCTGCTCGGAGCTGTGGATCATCGTCAGGAAGCGCGGCATGGTGACTCCTCGGTTCGGGGTGGTGCGGTGCTGGTGGTGCGGTGTTCCCGCAGCGGGGCCTTCCCTGCCCCTCACCCCTGCGTCGAACGGGCCGCGGCCGGATCGACACGAGCCCGGAAAGTTTTTCCAGGGTCGCCGCATCCGGTGTGCGGCGGCGGCGACCGGGCGGCATGTGCACACGTTCACACCCGTACGGCTGCCGTGTGCGGCCCTCCGGCCTCACCCTGGCGGTCGCCACCAGCGGCGACCTCGCCCTCTGGGCCCGGCCTGAGCTCCCCTTCGACACCTGAGCGGACAGCGGGAGTTCTCGCCGAAGACGCCGGCAGTCATCGCCTGCGCGGGAGTCCGCCGGCAAGCCATAACCGATCGACACCCTGATCGTGAGGAGGTTGGCTGGGCACCATGCCGGAACTGCGTACCGATCGTCTCCTGTTCCGCCGGTGGCGGGAGTCCGACCTCGAACCATGGGCGGCGATGAACGCCGATCCCGAAGTCCGGGAACACCTCGGGGAACTGCTGACGCGGGAGCAGAGCGATGCCACGGTGGAACTCATGCGGGCCGAGTTCGACGAGCGAGGTTTCGGGTGGTGGGCGCTCGAAGCGCGGGAGACCGGTGAGTTCGTCGGCCGTGCCGGCTTGGACGCGGTGGGCGAGGACATGCCGTTCTCGGGGGTGGACGTCGGGTGGCGGTTGATACGTCCGGCGTGGGGTCACGGTTACGCCACCGAGGCCGCCCTCGCGTGCCTGGCCTTCGGCTTCGGGGCCCTCGGGCTGCGGGAGGTCCTTGCGTCGACGACCGTCAACAACCTGCGCTCCCGAGCGGTGATGCGGCGGATCGGCATGACGCGGGACCCGGCCGACGACTTCGAGGATCCGAGCGTGCCCGAGGGGCCGCTTCGCCGGTGCGTGCTGTACCGGACCGCAGGAATGCCCCCGGGCAGGTTCGGTGAGGCGTAGGTCCGGGCCGGATCAGCCCGGGTGAGATCGGAGCGGGTCGCGTGAGACCGGACAGCCCGCGTGCCCAGGCACAGCCCGGTCGGCCGACGTCGGAAACACTTTTGCAAGCAGGCGCTTGCAAAAGTTAGCAAGGGTGTTGCAGTATCGAGTCATGGCATCACTCAACGTCGGCAGCCTCGGTGAGTACCTCCGCGAGCAGCGGCGCACGGCGCAGCTCTCGCTGCGGCAGCTCGCCGAAGCCGCCGGGGTGTCCAATCCGTATCTCAGCCAGATCGAGCGCGGACTGCGCAAGCCGAGCGCGGAGGTGCTGCAGCAGGTCGCCAAGGCCCTGCGGATCTCCGCCGAGACGCTGTACGTGCGGGCCGGAATCCTCGACGAGCGGGAGCGGGACGAGCTGGAGACACGGGCGGTCATCCTGGCCGATCCGTCGATCAACGAGCGGCAGAAGAACGTGCTGCTCCAGATCTACGACTCCTTCCGCAAGGAGAACGGGTTCGAAGGCGAGAGCGGTCCAGGGGCCGACGTCCGCGACACAGGTGTCGCCGGGCACGTCGGTGACGGGGATCGGGGTGCCGGTCACGACACAGTGGACTTCGGCACCGAAGCGGATGCCCGCGGCCCCCGCACGGCCGGCGGCAGTGATGCACACACACCCTCAAGCTGACTTCTGATGATCCGGGAGGACCACAGTCATGGCCATCACCGATGACCTGCGTAAGACCCTCACCGACCCCACCCCCCTCTACTTCGCCGCAGGCACGGCCGACCTGGCCGTCCAGCAGGCGCGCAAGGTCCCTGCGCTGATCGAGCAGCTGCGGGCCGACGCGCCCGAGCGCATCGAGGCAGTACGCAACAGCGACCCCAAGGCCGTGCAGGAGAAGGTGACCGCGCAGGCCAAGGAGGCGCAGGCCACCGTCCAGGCGAAGGTCACCGAGGTCATCGGGGCGTTCGACACCGATCTGAAGAAGCTCGGCGAGACCGCTCAGGACCTGGCCCTGCGCAGCGTGGGAGTGGCCGCCGAGTACGCGGTCAGGGCCCGCGAGACGTACGAGAAGGTCGCCGAGCGCGGCGAGCAGACCGTCAGGACCTGGCGCGGTGAGGCCGCCGACGAGATCGTCGAGATCGCCACCGTCGTCGAGGCCGAGCCCAAGGCGAAGCCGAAGGCCGCCCCCGAGGCGAAGCCCGTGCCGAAGCAGGCGGACGCCAAGGCCGCGCCCGCCAAGAAGGCGCCCGCGCGCAAGCCGGTGGCGAAGAAGACGACCCCGCCCGCCAAGTAGTGACAGGACGGAGAGCGACGCGCCGGTGAACGCTCGCCGGCGCGGGCCGAGAACCGAAGACCTGGATCGCGGCCCGGGCACCTCAGGGGTGTCCGGTCCGTTCTCCCGGTAGCGTGGCCACGTTATGGCCGGTCCGACAGGCGGTGGGCACTGTGTTGATGCAGGGTTTCGCGGGACTGATGTCCCTCTTGAGCTTGGCTCTGATTCTTTTGAGCGGTTTCGCTCTGGTGGACGCGGTGATCCGGCGTGAAGACGCCTACCGCGCGGCCGACAAGCAGACCAAGCCGTTCTGGCTGGTCATCCTCGCGATCGCGTTCGTCGTGATCTGGCTCTTCCCGATCATGTCGTTCCTGCCGATCATCGGGCTCATCGCGACGATCGTCTACATCGTCGACGTGCGGCCCGCCGTGCGGCAGATCTCGGGCGGTGGCGGCGGACGCCGCGGCGGTGGTTCCAGCAGCGACGGGCCGTACGGTCCTTACAACGGCGGTCGCTGAGCCGCTGCGACGTCGGCGCCGGTCCGCTGGGACGGTGAGCCGAGCCTCGGAGCGACGGCGCCGAGCCGCTGCGACAGCGGGCGCCGACCCCTCGGAGTGACGGCCCCGAGCCCTACAGCGGCGTGCGCTGGGCGTTCGCGGGTGTGGCCGAGCCGGAGCGGGGGCGGGGGAGACTCCGCCCCCGTCGGCGTATGAGCTCCTCGTCCCGGTCCAGCAGCAGGACCGCGACGTCGTCGGTGAGTTCCCCGCCGTTCAGTGACTGCACCTGCGTGACCGCGGCCTCCAGCAGCGCCTCACCGGTGAGCCCTTGTTCCAACTGACGGTTGATCATCGCGACCATGCCGTCCTGGCCGAGTCGCTGGGTGCCGGTCGGGCCGACGCGTCCCTCGATGAGACCGTCGGTGTACATCATCAGGCTCCAGGAGCCGCCCAGTTCGACCTGCCGACGCGGCCAGCGGGCGCGCGGCAGCAGTCCGAGGGCCGGGCCTCCGTCCTCGTAAGGAAGCAGATGCGCCGCGCGCCCCTGTCGGGCGATCAGCGGTGCGGGGTGGCCCGCCAGGCAGAGTCCGGCGCGGCGGCCGTCGGGCGAGATGTCGACGGTGCAGAGCGTCGCGAAGATCTCCTCGCTCTCCCGCTCGTGTTCCAGCACCTGCTGGAGCGTGGAGAGGAGCTCGTCCCCGCACAGACCGGCGAGGGTCAACGCCCGCCAGGCGATCCGCAGTTCGACGCCGAGCGCCGCCTCGTCCGGGCCGTGGCCGCAGACGTCCCCGATCATCGCGTGGACCGTGCCGTCGGGCGTACGGACCGTGTCGTAGAAGTCGCCGCCGAGCAGCGCGCGGCTGCGGCCGGGCCGGTAACGGGAGGCGAAGCTCAGGTCCGAGCCCTGGAGGAGGGGCGTGGGCAGCAGCCCGCGCTCCAGCCGGGCGTTCTCCTGGGCGCGCAGCCGGGACTCGGTGAGCTGGTGCTGGGCGATGTCCGCGCGCTTGCGCTCCACCGCGTACCGGATGGCGCGGCTCAGCAGCCTGCCGTCGAGCTCGCCGCGGAACAGGTAGTCCTGGGCCCCGACCCGCACCGCCTCGGCGGCCAGCTCGGCGTCGTCCTCCGCCGTGAGCGCGAGGACGGCGTGGCGCGGCGCGATGCGCAGGACGTGCTTGAGCGTGGCGAGGCCGTCCGGCTCCGCGCCGGCGGGGTCCCCGTCGGCGCGCGTGTCGGTACGGGCCTCGGACCGGGTCTCGGAGCCGGTGGGAAGGGCGAGGTCCAGCAGGATGCAGTCGACGTCGTCGGTGAGCAGCCGGCCTGCCTCGGTGAGGTTGCGGGCCGTGCGGACGCGGACCCGGGTCCCGGCGGCGGACGGCAGCTCGGGGACGCCGAAGGTGCCCGTGGGGTCGGCCTCGATCACCAGGAGGGTGAGGTCGGCGCCATAGGTGGCGTCCACAGCGGGCACGGCGCGGTGCTGCGGTTCGGGTACGGGCATCGGTTCGGGTTTCCTTCCCTCCCCCCGAGGGCGCGGCGGAACGACGATCGACGACCCGCCAGACGGGGACGATAGCGGTCCCTGGCACGGGAACGGAATGGCGAACGGCACGCGGCCTCCGTCATATGCGCAGTCATAAGCCGCTTCCTGTCACGGAACCGGCGAGATCAGCGCACCCGCGCAGGGATATGGGCCATGACAAACATCACCCGTCCCGGGTGCCCCCACGTGGTTTGGCTCACGTCGAGGCCGTCGCGCGGGGTGGCGTGGCTCACGGGGCGGGGCGCGCACGGGCGGACCGCCCACACCCGACGGCGCCGTATGCCTACTTGTCCGGTCGGACCACTCCCAGGATCGCCATCGAACCCGCGCCCGTCAGCGTGACGTTCCGGCCGGGGCGCGGTGCGTGGACGATCGCGCCGTCACCGACGTACATCCCGACGTGGCTGGCATCCGCGTGGTAGATGATCAGGTCGCCGGGGCGCATGTCCTTGATGGCGATGCGCGGGAGCAGGCGCCACTGTTCCTGGGACGTGCGCGGGATCGGGCGCTTGGCCGCCGCCCACGCCTCCGACGTCAGGCCCGAGCAGTCGTACGAGTCGGGGCCCTCGGCTCCCCATACGTACGGCTTGCCGATCTGCGCCGTCGCGTAGGCCACCGCCTGCTTGCCACCGGCGCTCGCCTCGCGGTTGATCTCGCCGAGGGCGCCGGAACCGAGCCAGGCGCTCTGTGCCTGGTACTCCGCCTGCTCCTCCAGCTTGAGGAGCCGTACCCGCTCCTCCTTGGCCAGCTGGGATTCGAGCTTCCGCGCCGCCGCTATCTGGGCGTTGATCTTCTTCTTGGCCTTCGCCTGGTGGAGGCGGTTGGCCTCGAGCTTCTCCCAGTTGATGCTCGCGTCCTTGGTGTACGTCTCCAAGTCCTCCTGCGTCCGGGTCAGTTCGGCCAGGACGCTCTTGGACGCCTGCTGCCCCAGCCTGACCTGGTTCACCCCGTCGAGGAAGAGCTGTGGATCGGAGCTGAGGACGAGCTGCGCACCGGGCGGCAGGCCGCCGTTGCGGTACTGCTCGCGGGCCTGGGCGCCCGCTCTGTTCTTGAGTTCGGCGATCTTGGCCTGGCCGTCGACGATCGCCTTGGCGAGCTTGATGATCTCGCCGGACTGCTTGGCCGTCTGCTCCTCGGCAAGGTTGTACGCGTCGGTGGCCGCGCCCGCCTTGCGGTAGAGGGTGTCGATCTGCTGCCGCACCTCTTCGAGGCTCGGCCTCGCCGCCGCTGGGGCAGTGGGGGCCGGCTCGGGCACCGGCGCGGCCATCGCCTGGACCGGCGCGGCCAGTACGGCCAGCGCGCAGACCAGCGTGATCGCGGCAGCGGCACAGTGGCGTCGGTTCACGGACTCCCCCTCCGGGCACAAAGCGACACAAGTCAGACCGTATGAATACGGTCACCTGACTTACCGTCAGTAACTTTTGAGCAACCTCGCGATCGTGCCATGTCGTCACGTAAAGCAACAGAGGCTGACACCACCTGACGCATCACACAGCCCGCCCCGAGGGGCGGGTGACTGACACCCCGTCGTGTCGACGAACGGTGAGCCGTGAGTGTTCCCGGGAGCACCCTCACGGCGTGTCGGCGTGGGGGGCGCTCCACCGGGACACGGTCCCCGGCCCCCTCCGCGACGCGTCGAACGTACGCGGACCCGACCCCCCTCCGCGACGCGCTCGGGGTCTCTGTTTCACGGGCCGTTGGGCCGCAGCGCATCCCATCGCACCGTGAGCTCACCCTGCCGCCACCGACGTTCCCCGTCCGTCAGTGGCCAATCGCCGGAAAGAGCCCGGGCCATCGCGATCCAGCGCTGCCGGGCGCCCAGCGAGGCGTACGGGGAGGCCGCCGCCCAGGCCCTGTCGGCGTCACGCAGGAAGGCATGGACCTGCTCACCCGGCACGTTGCGGTGGATCAGCGCCTTGGGGAGGCGTTCCGCGAGGTCGGACGGGCGCTCGAGCGAACCCAGCCGGGTCGCGAACGTGACCGTGCGCGGTCCCTCCGGGCCCAGCGCCACCCACACGTGCCGTCGCCCGATCTCGTCACAGGTGCCCTCGACGAGCAGTCCCTCCGGCGCCAGCCGCGCGCAGAGCCGCCGCCACACCGCCTCGACCTCACGCTCGTCGTACTGCCGCAGCACGTTCGCCGCCCGGATCAGCGAGGGACGCAGGGCTCCGCTCGCGACGGTGGCGCCGCCGGGCACGACGCCGGCCGGGACCGGTACCTCGAAGCCGCCGTGGACGAACGCGAGCCCCTCCCGTTCGTACGGCTTCGCCGCCGTCACCCGCCCGGGGTCGATCTCGATGCCGACCACCGCCGTACGCGGTTCGGCGGTGCGCAGACGTTCCAGCAGCTCCACGGCGGTCCAGGGGGCCGACCCGTAGCCGAGATCGACGGCGACGGGGTAGTCCGAGCGGCGCAGGGCGGGGCCGTGGGTCGCGGCGATCCAGCGGTCCATACGGCGCAGCCTGTTCGGGTTGGTGGTCCCGCGGGTCGCGGTGCCGATGGGGCGCTGGCGCATGACAGCGAGCGTATGCGACGCGGTAAACGGGGAAGACGGTCGGCCGGGCCCCAGGGCTTCCCTGGGCCGTCCCGCGGGAGCACGGCTCGGTCATGGTTCGGTAAAGCGGAATGAACTGCCGCATGTCGCTGTTCTGGCTGTGCGTAGGGACCAGTGCGCCCTTCAAAAGTGATGCCTGAGCGAGGAGGACCGGACGACGTGAGCCAGTACGTCTCTCGGCTCGGCGGCAGTCGCGTGGCGCCGCGCATCCGGTTCCCCGGCGGTTTCCCGGGCACGCACCGCAGGCCGCGGCGCATCGCGATGCTGTCCGTGCACACCTCGCCGCTGCACCAGCCCGGCACGGGCGACGCGGGCGGTATGAACGTCTACATCGTCGAGCTGGCCAAGCGTCTCGCCGCGATCAACATCGAGGTGGAGATCTTCACCCGGGCCACGACCGGCGCGCTGCCCCCGGCGGTGGAGCTGTCGCCCGGCGTCCTGGTGCGGCACGTCGACGCGGGCCCTTACGAGGGCCTGGCCAAGGAGGAGCTGCCCGCGCAGCTCTGCGCCTTCACGCACGGCGTGATGCAGGCCTGGGCCGGTCAGCGCCCCGGCTACTACGACCTCGTCCACTCCCACTACTGGCTCTCCGGCCAGGTCGGCTGGCTGGCCGCGCAGCGCTGGGGCGTTCCGCTCGTCCACGCCATGCACACCATGGCGAAGGTCAAGAACGCGGCGCTCGCCGATGGCGACACCCCCGAGCCGGCCGCCCGCGTCATCGGCGAGACCCAGATCGTGCGCGCCTCGGACCGGCTCATCGCGAACACGGCCGAGGAGGCGGACGAGCTCGTCCGCTTCTACGAGGCCGACCCGGGCAACGTCGCAGTCGTCCATCCCGGCGTCAATCTGGACCGTTTCCGCCCGGCGGACGGCCGCGCCGCGGCCCGTGCCCGGCTCGGACTGCCCCAGGACGCCTTCATTCCGCTCTTCGCCGGCCGTATCCAGCCGCTGAAGGCCCCCGACATCCTGCTGCGCGCCGCGGCGGTGCTCCTGGACCGGGAGCCCTCGCTGCGCCACCGCATGATCGTCCCCGTCGTCGGCGGGCCGAGCGGAAGCGGTCTCGCCAAGCCGGAGGGCCTGCAGAAACTGGCCGCGCGGCTGGGCATCGCCGATGTCGTACGGTTCCACCCGCCGGTCGGCCAGGACCAGCTCGCCGACTGGTTCCGGGCCGCGTCCGTGCTGGTCATGCCCTCGTACAGCGAGTCCTTCGGCCTCGTCGCCATAGAGGCCCAGGCGGCCGGCACCCCGGTCGTCGCCGCGGCCGTGGGCGGCCTGCCGGTGGCCGTGCGGGACGAGGTCAGCGGCTTCCTGATCCCCGGGCACGATCCGGAGGCGTACGCGTCGGCGCTGGGCCGGTTCGTGGACACGCCGGAGCTCGTCGGCCGGATGGGTGCGGCAGCCGCCGCGCACGCCCAGTCGTTCGGCTGGGACACGGCCGCGTCGGGAACCTCCGACGTGTACACGGCAGCGATGAACGAACACCGCCGTCACGTACGCTCGCACCATGGCTGACGTACCCGACGAAGCAGCAGTGGCGCAGGTCATCGAGTCGACGCTGAGCGACGCGGAGCTCGAATGGGAGAGCCCGGAGCCCGGCACGTACGTCGTGAAGCTGCCCGGTACCCGCAAGCTCTTCACGACGTGTTCCCTGCGCGTCGGCAGGCACTCCCTCTCCCTCAACGCCTTCGTCATCCGCCACCCGGACGAGAACGACGCCGGGGTGCACCGCTGGCTGCTGGAGCGCAACCTCCGCCTCTTCGGGGTGAGTTACGCGGTCGACCGCCTCGGTGACATCTACCTGGCCGGCAAGCTCCCGCTGGCTGTCGTCACTCCGGACGAGCTGGACCGCCTGCTCGGCACGGTGCTCGAAGCCGCTGACGGGTCGTTCAACACCCTGCTCGAACTGGGCTTCGCGAGCGCGATCCGCAAGGAGTACGCGTGGCGGGTCTCGCGCGGCGAGTCCACGCGGAACCTGGACGCGTTCGCCCACCTGACGCAGCGTCCGTCCGACTGACGGCTCCGGCCCCGCGCGGACGGACCGGCTTTGCGTCCCTCCCTGCCCCCGGCTTCCCGCCTCAGCTCGGTCCTCGGCGCCCCGGGCGACCCTCCGCCCGCCCGATGGTTGTACTCCGGCAGATCCCGGTCGTACGCACAGAGTGATCACAGGGAAATCACAATGCGCCCCCTGACTGGTCAACGCCCTCATCGGACGCGCGTCCGAATCTAGAGTGTGACGCACTGCGACGATCCATCCCGCACAGCATCTAAGTGCCCTGCGGGCAAGGGTCGTTGTTCCATGAGACGGAGAGATGAACCATGCGCGCCACCGCCGTACGCCGTACCGCCCTCGCCGCTTCCGTGGCCACCCTGGCCCTGCTGGCCACGGCCTGCGGCGGCTCGGACTCCAGCACCAAGGGTGACGACGCGAAGGGCGGTGCCAAGGAAGGTGCCGCCGAGAAGCCCGCGGCCACGGCGCTGACCGCCGCCGAGCTGGAGAAGGCATCCCTGAAGCAGGGCGACGTCAAGGCCCACAAGATCTCGAAGGGCGGCCCCGAGGACACCGTCGCCGCGGCCGACGTCGTCGTCGACAAGGAGGAGTGCGCTCCGCTGGCCCGGGCACTGTACGGCGCCGAGGAGGGCAAGCCGACGGCGGCCACGAAGCGCAAGGTGGTCAGCGAGCCCAAGACCGAGGAAGCCGCTTCCACCGAGGACATGGAGGACGCGCTGACGGCCGCCTTCGACCTGACGTCCACGCTGGTCTCGCTCTCCTCCTTCGACGGTGCGACCGCCGAGGGCAACGTCGCCGACCTGCGCAAGGCCGCGACCGACTGCGCCGGTGGCTTCTCGATCACCATGGCCGGGGACAAGCAGCAGGTCACCAAGATCACCGAGGAGAAGACCTCGGGCGGCGAGGAGGCCCTCGCCTGGACGCTGGACGTCACCCAGGGCGGCCAGAAGGTCCCGATGAAGCTCGTGGTGCTGCGCCAGGGCGGCACCGTCGCCACGCTCACCTCGTTCAACCTCGCCTCGATGAGCGGCAAGGAGGTCACGTTCGAGCTCCCGGCGGACGTCATCGCGGCCCAGGCGGCGAAGCTCGCCTGATCCCCGCCCGTCCGAACCGCGCGCCCTGCCGAACGGCGGGGCGCGCGTGTGTGTGAGCGGGGCGCGCGTGTATGTGTGAGCGGGGCGCGCCCGCCTACCGGGCGCGGACCCGCAGGGCAGCATGCGCGTGCCCGGCAGGACACGCGCGTCAGGGCAGTTCGCCAGGGCGGCACCGTCGCCACGCTCACGTCGTTCAACCTCGCCTCGATGAGCGGCAAGGAGGTCACGTTCGAACTGCCGGCGGACGTGATCGCGGCCCAGGCGGCGAAGCTCGCCTGATCCCCGCCCGTCCGAACCGCGCCCCCTGCCGAACGGCGGGGCGCGCGTGTGTGTGAGCGGGGCGCGCACGCTTACCGGGCGCGGACCCCAGGGCAGCGCGCGTGCCCGGCAGGACACGCGCGTCAGGGCAGCGGTACGAGCCTCACCACGGTGACGGTCAGGACCGACCCGGAGACGTAATAGAGGACGATGGCGCCGAGGACCGTCGCCTCGCGGCGGTCCCGTTCGCTCTTGACGGCGCACGAGCCGTGTCCGTACGGATCACGGCCCAGCGTGCGCGCCATCGCGTCGCGGAACGGATCGCCGTCCCGCATCTTGGCCAGGGTGTCGTCCGCCGGCGGCGCGTAGGAGATACGGAACGCTCCGGCACCCGGCCGGCCGCGGTCCCTGCGGTGACGGCTCAAGACATCTGCCGCCTCTCGGCCTCGTCCTGCGCGAGCCGGACCAGGATGCCCTCGGCCTCCGGATCGGGCACGGCCTCCAGCATCCAGTGCCGCATGACCGCATGGATCTCGTCCACCCCGGCCTCGTTGATCGCATGGTCGAACTCCGTGCGTCTGTCCTCGGGCAGGGCGGTGCGGATGGCAGGGATGCTGTTGGGCACGTCGACTTCGGTGCCGCCGACGAAGGTCTTCAGAGGCTCACCCATGATCGTCTCCCCGATCTCCTTGCGATCCACGCCCGTTCGCGTGCGTCCACGCGCGTGTCAGGGACAGTCCACGATGCGCACGATCATAGGGTCGTGGCCTGCTCGGTGAGCACCTGTACGCCGTCCAGGATGCGTTCGAGGCCGAACTCGAAGAGCGTGCCCAGTTCCAGGTCGAACTCGTCAGGTCCGAAGAGTGTCGACAGCGTCGGATAGGCCCCGGATGTCTGAATCGCCTCCATCCGGGGCTCGTTGGACGCCATCCACTCGTCCGGCGTCATCCCGGTGTCCTGCCGCGCCAGCGACTCCAGCTCCATCGCCACCGCGATCCCCTGGGCGAACCCGAGCAGGGTCAGGTGCGTGTGGAGCATCTGGGCCGGGGTGAGGCCCAGACCGCTGAGGGAGGCCAGGACCCGTTCCGTGTAGCGCATGGCGTGGGGCGAGGCCATCGGCCGGGTGAGTGCGGCCATCGCCCGTGCCAGCCACGGGTGACGCTCGTACCTCGCCCACAACCACCGTGCCTCCACGGTGATCCGGGCACGCCACGAAGCGGCCGACGGATCCGTGGGCGCCTCCCTGAACACCGCTTCCGCCATCAGTCGTACGAGTTCACCCTTGCTCGGCACGTGCCGGTACAGCGTCATGGTGGAGGTGCCGAACTCCGTCGCGATCCGGCGCATCGACAGGGCGCCGAGCCCCTCCGCGTCGGCCAGTTCGATCGCCGTGCGGATGACGCGTTCGGCGTTCAGCCCCTGCCCCGGTGCCGCCCCGCGCTCCCGCCGGCCATCCGCCACCACGGTCCCGACCCCGGGCACCGCCCGCACCAGACCCTCCTGCGCCAGGGCGGCCAACGCCTTCGACGCGGTGGCCATGGCGACCCCCCACTCCTGCGTGATGCGCCGGGTCGAAGGAACCGGATCGCCGGGTCCGAGCTCCCCGGAGGTGATGCGGCGGCGGATGTCACCGGCGATACGGAGGTAGGGCGGATCGCTGACCATGGCGGCACTGTACTAGTGCGCCGGAACGCCGTCCGCCCACCTGGGAAAGGGGCGGTGCGCAGGTGCACTAGGCATCTGATTGCGGTGTACGCGCGGTCCCGCTTCCGTAGCCCTCATGGAGACGAAAGCCCTGACGGAGACGAATACCGGCCCCCACGCGGGCCGCAAGGAATGGATCGCCCTCGGCGTCCTGATGCTGCCCCTGCTCCTCGTGTCGATGGATGTCTCGGTCCTCTACTTCGCGATCCCGTACGTGAGTGAGGACCTGACACCGAGCGCCACCCAGCAGCTGTGGATCCTCGACATGTACGGCTTCGTGCTCGCCGGGCTCCTCATCACCATGGGCGCACTGGGCGACCGGCTAGGCCGCCGTGCCGTACTCCTCACCGGGGCCCTGGTGTTCGGCGCCGCCTCGGCGCCGGCCGCGTACGCCGGATCCGCCGAGGCGCTCATCGCCGTACGCGCTCTGCTCGGCCTGGGTGGCGCCGCCCTGATGCCGTCGACGCTCGCCCTCATCCGCAACCTCTTCCACGACGCGCGCCGGCGCGCCAGGGCCGTGACCGTCTGGACGGCCGTGATGACGACGGGCGTCTCCCTGGGACCGGTGGTCAGCGGGCTGTTGCTGGAGCACTTCTGGTGGGGCTCGGTGTTCCTGATCAACGTGCCCGCGATGCTGCTCCTGGTGGTCCTGGTCCCGTTCCTCGTACCGGAGTTCAGGTCGAAGGCCCTGGACCGCGAGCCGTTCGACCTGCTGAGCGCGGCGCTCTCGCTGGCCGCCCTCCTGCCGGTGATCCACGGCGTCAAGGAACTCGCCCGGCACGGCTACGCGCCCCTGCCCGCCCTCGGGATCGGCGGTGGGCTCGTACTGGGTTACGCCTTCGTCCGCCGCCAGAAGAGCCTGGCGCACCCGCTGGTCGATCTCGGCCTGTTGCGACAGCGTGCGTTCGGCGGCGCGGTCGGCGCGAACCTGCTGGCGATGTTCGCCACCGTGGGCATGGCCGTGTTCTTCACGCAGTACCTCCAGTCCGTCCTCGGCATGGGCCCGCTCGAAGCCGCCCTGTGGAGCCTGGTGCCCGCCGTGGGCGTCATGGTGATGGCCCCGGCCGGGGCGCTGCTCGCGCAGCGCTTCGACCGGGCTTACGTCATGGGCGGCGGGTTCGTCGTCTCCGCCTGCGGTTTCCTCTGGCTGACCCAGATCCGTCCCGACTCGGCGCTCTGGTTCACCCTCACCGGCGGCGCCGTCTACGCGGGCGGCCTGGTCGCGGCCATGACCCTGGCCAACGAACTCGCCCTGGGCGCAGCCCCGCCGGAGCGCGCGGGCTCGGCCGCGGCGGTCCTCGAATCGGGCCAGGAACTGGGCGGCGCCCTCGGTATGGCAGTCCTCGGTTCGGTCGGCGCGGCGGTGTACAGCCGGGACATGACGGCGACTCTGCCGTCCGGCCTGGCGGACGGTGATGCGGTACGCGAGACCCTGGGCGGCGCCTCGGCGGTGGCCGCCCACCTTCCGGAGGCCTCGGCGGACGCGGTCCTCGGCGCCGCCCGCGACGCCTTCACCCACGGGATGAGCTACGCGGCGGTGGGCGCCGCGGTGATGATGGCGGGGGCGGCGGCGCTGTCCCTGGCACTGCTGCGGGGGACCTCGGCTTCGGGCAGCGAAGCTCCTCGCACCTCCGGTGCGGACGGCGCGAAGCAGAGGGTGGGAACAGGCAGCAGCCCGCTGTGACGTGGGAACGTGGACGGAGCGTTGCGTACAGCGCTCCGACCGCTCCACGAAGGTCCGTGGCAGGCGGCGGCACATTCGCCCCCGCCGCCGGCCCGGCCCGGCCCCGGCCCGGCCCCGGACCGGCCCCGGACCGGCGTGTCCCGGCCCAGGCGGCCGATGGAGTCGCTGCCGCATAGTCACCGGATACCAGGCGCGACTGAGTACCTTCGCCCTGTTCGATTCCTGGCTGAGCCGGGACTCTGGAGTCATGCGACAGCGACGAACGAATCTGATCCCCGAGCTCGCGGCCGTTCTCGGTCTGGCCCTGGCGGCCTCGGCGGTATGGGCGGGCTGGCTCGGCTGGGACCAGCACCGCGACGTGCACCCCGACGGCTCGACGACAGGCCCGTACGGTGCCTGGCAGGTGATCGGACTGCTGCTGACCCTGATGGTGGCGGTGTACTGGGCGACCACCCGGCGCTACATGGTGGGCGCGGTGGTCGGCACCACGATCGGCCTCACCGCTGCCGCGTACTACGACTGGTCGGACGACGCCAGCGGCCTGTTCGTGATCGGCGTGGGAATGGTGATGATGGGCAGCTTCTTCGCGACCGCTGTAGCCACCGCGGTGATCGCCAAGGCGAAGGGGATGCATCGCCCCCCGGCGGCCACCGCGTAACGGGGTGCGAAACCTCCGGCCCCCAGCAGAACGACAAGCCCCTTGCCCCGCGGCCGGAACCGCGGGCAGGGGGCTTCTTCAGCTCCCTACGAACTGCTGTCTCATACGCTCTCGATCAGGGAGGAGGGGGAGTTCTATGGCAGACACGTATTTCTTGCTGGTGTGCGACGACGTGCCCCATGACGTCGTGCTCACCGATCCCGGCATCCGCGTGCTGGACGTCGCGCAGGTCGTGCGCCGGCTGACCGGGCTGAGTCTCTGGCGGAGCAAAGTCCTGGCTACGCGGGTTCCCTCTCTGATCCTCGTCGGCGTACCTCAGGAAGACGCTGAGGCGGCGGTCACCGCCCTGAGTGCTGCGGGAGCACTGGCACAGGTGAGGGAACAGCCGGAGCCGGGCTTCCTCAAGTCCTGAGACGAAGCGATCGACCGGATGACGTCCCAGCGCAGCAAGAAGCCCCCCACCACGCGGAGAACCCGCAGGTGGGGGGCTTCTTCAGCTCTGCTTACTTCTTCTTGCCCTGGGTCTTGCGGGATATCTCGCCGACCAGGGTTTTCGCAGGTGGAGACGCTGATCGGCTGCGGGTGAGTAGTCGCCATTGGTTGTCATCGGGTGCTGTTGAGCAACCTCGGACGGCCCAGAGACGGCCCAACCAGCCGCGCTGATGACGCTGCTCCTGTGTCATAGCGGGGGGATACGGTGCAGCCACGTTCGCGCATTGCGTTTGAGGAGGGGCTTTGGGAGCCAAAACCGGTCTGCTGGTGTACGCCGACGGCGATGTGCCCGGCCGCCTGCGACACGTAGGAGCGGCAGACTTGGAGCGGACGTCCGTGATGATGCGCCGCCTCAACCCGGGGTGTGAGATTCAGGAGAGTAGGGGTTCTGGCCTGTACGACGGCGTGTATCCCCCGGACGGGACTACCTATGCGGCGAGTTGGCCCGGCGTGGAGATCGTCTGCGATCGACGCGTGATGATCGATTCTCCGTCCCAGCTCCCCGCGCATTTTGTCGCGGCGAGTGCAGGCCGCCGGTTGGTCCTGCACGCCATGCACAGCGTGGTCGACTGGCTGGCGTTCGCTGTGTGGGAGGACGGCTGCCTCATCCGATCTCTGAGCCTGTCACCGGATGACGGGATCATCGAGAACATCGGGGAACCGCTCCCCTTCGAACTTCCCTACTGGGCCGGGGACCGTCCGGCGGACATCATTCCGTGGCCGGGGGAGGAAGAGGAGCCGTACACACTGCCCTTCCACCCTCTGGAGCTCGGTGAAGACGCGCTGCGTGCGCTCTGCGGATTCATCCAGGAGGGCATGCCGGAGCCCGACGACGTCGACGCGGAGAACATCGAACTCCATGGCTTCGTCGTACGAGACCCGAACGGCCCCGACCTCGCAGAGAAGGAAGCGGAGAGGCGGAGAGCACTGGAGGCGATGGGGCCGCCGAAGTTCTACACGATGGGACCTGACGGCGTGCTGATCGAGCAGGACGGCCTCTAGCACAGCGTTGCTCTGTGTCGGTTCGGGCCTCGCTCCCGCTACCGACTGATAGGGATCTCGTAGACGACCTCGCAGAGAGCGGCGGGGACGACGATGTCGGCCGTCTCCACTGGCTGCCCCTGGTCGCTGTAGTAGGTCCGCTTGATGTGGGTGACGAGGGCAGATTTTTGGATGCCCAGGAGCGACGCTTCCTCGGCGGTCGCCAACCGCGGCTCTGGCTGCTCGACGGCGTGGCTGACCGTGATGCCGATCTCGGCCATGCGGTTGACCACGCCTTGCCCGGCATGTGGACCACCCTCCGGAAGAACGACGAGGGTTCCGGCGGTGAGGTCGTACGGCTCCCAACTCGTCGACAGCTGCACGGGCCTGCCGTCGGCGAGGAACTCGTAGACGGTGCGGACGCAGAGATCACCTTCGGCCATCCCAAGGCGCGACGCGATGTCAGCCGGTGCCGGCACCTTCGCCTCGGTGCGGCTCTCCCAATCCCCCTGCTTGCCCGCGGCCTTCATGTCCGCGCGGAACGGAGAGCCGTCAGGCTGCTCGCGGGCCGAAGAGCGGACAACGCGGACTCGCCGACGAGGCGCGGCGACGTACGTACCGGATCCGGCGCGGCCCTCTAGGACTCCCTGGGAGATCAGTAGCTCCTGAGCCCGGCGCACCACGTTCTCGCCGACGCCACACTCCTGGGCGATTTGCGTGCGTGAAGGGAGCCGGTCCTCCGGCACCCACTCATGCTCCGCGATGCGTCGCCGGAGCTCATCGGCGACGCGGAGATAAGGCGGCTGCTCAGGCATATAGAAAATCTAGTCCACTAGCTCTAATCTAGTTAACTAGCTTCACTCAAAGTCATCGCTGGCAACGGAGGCTGCCCGTGCCCGCTTCGGAAGCAAGGGCCGAAGACATCGCAGCGCGGCTGTCCGCCGTCGGGCTCGCTCCTCGCGTGGAGCGGCACATCCACTCCGTCGCGATCGAAGCGGAGGTTCCGGAGTCGCTCTCGGCTGAGTCGTGGCGGGAGGCATTGGAAGCGGTAGGGGAGGCCGACCGATTCGGGCTCCTCGCCAACAGCTTGAACGGCCGCACGTTATGGGCCGCCGTACGAACAGAGGCCCCGTGACGGATGACGTCCGGGGACCTGACCATCATCGATAGGAGCTGATCTACGTGTTCAACCGCATCCGGCATCCCGTCTCGGGTACCGGTGAACCGATCGCCCCGACGAGCCGGAGTCGTCGTCCCTCGACACCCGTTCTGCCGGTATTAGCGCCTCACGACCAGTTCGGGCGCAAGCGGCTCGGAAGAGCAGAGGCCGCCTGATGCCTTCTCGTCAGCAACCTCGTGTCACGCGTACGCACGCCGCTCTCTACCGGTCGAGCTCATGCCTGATCGGTACGCACCACGAGTGCGTGCAGTCGACCCAGTCGGCGTCACTGGTCGGCATCCCCGTGATCTACGAGTCGTGCAGCTGCACCTGCCATCCCGTGGAAGTCGACAGCGCCAGCCGGGCGGAGGTGCCGCGGTGAAGAGTTGGGCACCAGGCGATGCAGTGGCCGGCCCTGTCGAGATCACCTCTGCGAGCGTGCGGTGCGGCGATGTCATCCAGGTCGGTGGTTGCCCGTGCCGCGTGGTCGACCTCATCCAACTCGCAGGTGGGGCAAAGCGCCTGCGCTTCGCTTCGGGTGAGTCACTCACCATGCATGCCAGGGCCCAGTTCGTAGCCCTCCGGGTAATGAGGCGCAGGTGATGAAATCAATGCCTTCGCGCCGTCACGTCATCGCCGACGACCTTCGGGCCCAGATCTTGACCGGACGCATCAAGACTGACGACCGTCTCCCCTCCGAAGCGCAGCTCGCGTCCCACTACAGGGTCAGCACGCCGACACTGCGGAACGCCCTCGCGGCCCTACAGAGCGAAGGGCTCGTCGAGAAGATCCACGGCAAGGGCAACTTCGTCCGCTACCCGCGCCAAAGGGTCACGTACGTCGGCGGTGGCTGGCCACTCCAGACGAAATCCTCGAACGAATCGGCACTACGCATAAGTGTCCACGCCACCAGCCTTCTGGCGCACGGGCAACTCGTCAGCCTGCTGAAGGTGCCGGCGAACAGCCCACTGACCGAGTTGGTCTGTCTCAACCACGAAGGGGAATCGCCTCACAGCTTGGCTCGCGTCTACATCCCCGGCGGCCTCGCTCCGACCGAGCTGCCCGACGGCCCGCTCTGCTGTGTGAGCTTTGAAGCGAAGGTGGCGGCACTCCGACCACCACTGGCTGAGATCCAGGAACGGGTCAGCGCCCGCCCTCCCACACCCGAAGAGGCGGCGGTCCTCCGGATCAGCCCGACTCTGGCAGTGCTCGCGATCACCCGCGTAGGAGCCGACCACACGGGACGCGTTGTCGAGGCGGCGCTCCTGGTGCTCCCCGGCGACCGCGCGGACGCCCTCTTCACCACCCACCCGATGACCGGAGAGAGAGGGGAGGATCGATGACGATCCACTATGAGTTGCGGCTTCTCCCGTGGACAGGCCCTGAGGGGAAACCCTGTTACTTGAGCACCGACGACAACGGGGGCCACCTGTCCCGACTGGCTGACACGACCGAAGCGGTACAGCTGGGCCTAGCGGCCGAGCTCCTGGACCACGCGGCCGAGGTGCTCGCCGAAGGGGAGACGGAACCGAACAAGCTGCGGCAACTGGCCGCAGACATGAGCGGTGCCCTGCGGGACACGCTTCGAGTAGCGATCAGCCGCGGTAGCCGCCTGCCGCCAACCGAAGCATTGGAACCTGAGGATGGTGGCGAGCTCCCAGTGACCGTCGAATAGCCCTCCTCCAGCGATCCGCAGAGGTGGCCCAGGCGACGCCTGCGCCACCTCTGCGGTCGCGTCAAGCAGGTGAGAGTTACCCAACTGCCTGAAATAGACCGTCTGCGTTCGAACCTGAGGCCAAGCGCTGAGAAGGCGCTTTGGTGCAGGTGATCCCGTACTCCCGTGACCTGCGGGAATGCCGTCGTCGAGGCTAGGTAGGCGCGCTGCGACACGTATTCGGTAGGGGCGATGACTGGCGTTGCGCTTAGTTCCCGAAGATGCCTGCCCCCGCGCATGTCACTCGTCGTCGCTTCGTTCCAGGACCAAGCCGACGGACCCGCCCTCTAGGCCGTTGCTGTCCTCCAGATGCAGGTGGCTCCCATCCGGAACACCGTCCCGGGCGAGCGTGAGTAGATGGCTGGCCAGTGTTCTGAGCCCTGCGGCGTTTGCCTCGATGACGACTTCGCCACCAAGATTCCGCACCTCGATGCGCGCGTCCTCGTCCCAGGTGAAGATCTGCGCGACACCATCGGTCGTGGTTGTGACGTGGGTGCTGGCGGACGGCGCGCGACTGCGTTCGGAGACCATGCTCCAAATCATGCCGGTTCGCTCGACGCCCCTTACGCCGCAGAATGGGTGCCGAGACCACTGCTTTGTAAGCCTGGCGATGATCTATGGCCTATCAGCCCAGCTCGTCGCACCTGCGAGCACGTGAGGCGTGGTGGGCGAGTTGGCCCCGCCATTGCCTCCGACTGACCGTCAGCCGCCGGTCGTTCTGGCACGACAGTGGCACGCGTCTCCGACTGTCACCAATCACGCCACCGGTCGGTCAGTTGGTACTGCCCTAGACCGTGGCGAGCCGTCAGAGCTACGACATCCACCCCATGCTCGGTCAACGCCTCGTCGATGTAGGCGCACAGCGCCTCTCGCTCATCGGTCTCGAACGCCGAGCCACCGTGTGCCTCGTTCACAGCGTTTAGTGCCAAGACAACGCGCTCGACCGCAGCAAAGACGTATGCGTCCACAACCTCTGAGATACCGAGCAGGGCCTGCTCGAACGCATCCAGCACCTCCTCTGTCGCCACCAGGAGCGCTTCGGGGAAGAGCGCAGCCATGCAGACACACTCAGGGTCCAGCGTGCCGGCAGCAAGCTCGCGCTCTTCCTCAGCTATCTCCTCACGCCAGCTCGTTGTCGGTCTCTCAGCCATGACGCGGACCGTACAGGGGACGACTGACACAACCGACACAGCTTCACCAGGCGGCCTCAGGCTGCTGGCCACCGACACGTGCCTTGTAAGTTCGATCGGGCGTGCCTGACAGCGCATTTGGCCGTGTAAGGTCCGGCCACTCACGACCGCCCAACACCATCCCTGTCTGCTGTCGTTGATGTCAGATGGTGATGTCAGGTTGGATGGCCCTCATGGAACGTGTTGAGGCTGAGCTGTTCACGGACGGCGGGAACAACGCTGTGGTGCGCCTGCCGGGTCGACGGTTCCCGGGTGTGCTGATCCAGGGTGACTCTCTCTCCATCCTTCGCAGCAACGTCGCCGAACTGCTGGAGGCCTGCGAACAAGGTGACGTGGCTGAGGCCTGCGAAACCGCCGGCCTTCTCCTGGCCGACCTCGACGCGCTGCTTACGCGCTACTCCGCCGCGCTGGACGCGCACGAGATCCCGCGGCCGTACTGAGGACGCCAAGACCTGATCTTGGGAATCACTGCCTCTCGAAGCAATTTGCCCCCGCCAAGGCCGGCAGCCTCCTTCCACGGCGACTACACGAGCCTTGACTCTGCCCCCAGTTGACCGTGGAAAGTGGCACGCTCCTGGCACGACCGCCATCTGGTCACTGGGCGCTTCATCTACCGCTGATGGCTACGAGAGGGAATCAGCCACGCAACGGTAGGGACAACGGGCGGATCAGCTTTTCACCCCGCGGTACTGACATCATGGAATGCGGCAATCCTTGGAGCATCTCGGCAAGGCCACGCTCCTCCTCGCTAGTTGCGAATAGTACTTGACTCCCCTGTGCGCCGTTCATTGCGGCACGCCGCAACAACTGTTCAAAGCTCGGCCTAGCCGCTTCCTGTTGGCGAGGCTCATCGAATACGAGCAGTTGCAGGTGATTCCCAGCAGCCTCTCTTGAAACTTCCATAAAGGAGAAAAGGTATGCCCAGATAACGCGGATCATGTCGCTTGCAGATAGGTCGAATCCAAGATCAAATCCTTCATGGACTGGCCTGTAAGTCTTTTCTGAGATATCTACGGTATGAGGTTCCATGGACCTGAATCCATAACTGCGGAGTTGTGAAACAAGCGATCCGCGCAGTTGTTCAATCTTGGCTGCATCGGCTGCGTTCAGGTCGCGGTTTCTGATCCGGGAAAGCACGTCCTTATTGCGTCGCCACGTCTGCGAGAGCGAAGCGAGTTCTTCGAGGGATGAATCGATTGTGTCTCGTAGACCACGGAGGGACGAGAGCCGGCCCTCAAGCTGGATACGCTCCGCCAATGTAGCTGCATCTGGCAAATCGCTGGGGCTCACCAGTGCATCCTTCTGTGACCTGATCGTGGAACGCAACGCTACGAGTTCTTCCCGAATTCTCCCGGCGCGGACTTGCTCTCGCGCGACTACCCGACGGGCGTCCTCAGCCATGGAGCGGAAGGTTGCTAGCTCCTTTTCGAGATGCGAAATATTATCCTCGATCGAGAGAGGGAAGTCTGTAATCTCGAATCCATCAGGCAATGACTGGCCGCAGGTCGGGCAGTTTTCGTACAGCTCTTCTACGTGCTCGGAGGAGCCTAGATGGCGCAAGAGGGCGGCATCCTTGTGCTTCCTTAGATCCTCCTCCATCGCCTCAATCCGAAGCTCGATTGAATTGGATCTCCGCTTCGATTGTTCAAGTTCCTCCAGGGCGTTGGATAGCACCAGAGCGAGCTGGACACTCTGCTCTTGATTCTCCAGCAGGGCACGCTCGATCTCTGGTGCTGCCTCACCTGTTGAAGCTACGCGGCGCTGTGCAGCAGCTTCTAGCTTCTCTGCAAGTCGATCAATTTCGACTGAGAGAGGGATCCATCCTGTGCCGGCGGCGACTTCTGATGCCACCCGGTCGTCCAGGCGCCAGTCCCGCGTTGGCTTCTTCGGCACCCCGCGGACCAGCACGCCGCCGCGCCTAGCTAGGTCCTCGATCCCGGCCTCTGTAGTCCTCCAGTCGGATTCGATTAGAGTCACGGCAGATTCCAACCTCTGGCGCTCAAGAATAGTTTCCATGGCGTCGAGATTAAGAATGAATTCTGCAGAACGCTTAGATACGTCCTGGATTCCCAAATATGTGGGAATCCTTGCTTGGACGCCAGACCATCCATGCTTTTGTTCCACAAAGAAGTACGGGAACAGGCATTCTAGGTACAGCGGTCCTTCGCTTCCGTCCATGCGAGTTACGCGGGGGAGGTCCCACCCAAGGAAATTTGCTAGTTCGTGATGGAATCCGGCCTCCCTTTGAGCGGCCCCCTGTCGCCGAACAAAGAAGTCGCGGGTCGAGTATTCCTCGTACGGATTTGTTAGTGCGGGTCCTCGCGTAACCCTAATTAGTGTCCTGTCGAACCTTTCACTGCGTACTGCGCGGCGCACGGTGATGATTTCATCGCGGGAGTTTTGGATTTCTAGCGCGACTTCCGAGGAAAGAACCTGGTATTCGGATCCTTCGACCTCAAGAGAGTCGGTCATGGCGTGAGGGAGCGGTACGTCTCGGCTCGGGCTCAACATGCCTTCGAGCCCCAAGGCATAGATGATGGATTGCAGACAAGTGGATTTTCCGCTTGAATTGTCTGCGCGCAGAATATTGAGACCGGGGGAAAATTCTAGTTCAGTCCCGCACACCGGTCCGGCTGTCTGCACCAGGAGCTTCAGTTTCCTGAGTTTCAGCATAAGGCTAGCTCCAGTCGAGAAGATCGCTAACGGACTTCTGCGTGATTCGGGTTGGGAGGGTCGACAGGAAGTTCTTCTCCGGAATCAGGACCGTTTTTTGCGACCAGAGTTTGTTTGCCCAGCGCTCGCCTGTGGGAGTAAGTGAGACCGTAGTGTTGGGGTTGCGCTTCGCTAGTCCTGCTGCAATAGCCAAATTGATTGTGCGTGATGTAGAAGGGTCGTGGCGAATGACTAAGTCATGTGGCTTTCGGCCATTGACGAACCATTCGCTGATCACCTTTCTCCCATGGGTAGACCTGAGCCCCCACGTGAGCACGTGGATCTGCTCGATGTTTGCCGTGTTCGCCCTGCAGCGTCGCAGGGTTAGTGCCAGGGAAGCGAGGCGCCAAGAAATGCGCAAGTCGCCAGGAATTGGATCAGGTCGGCGAGTGAAGACGACTGAATTAGAGATGCCTGCAAAGAATCCTTGGAGTGTTTGGCTCATGATCCGCTCTCAATAGTCTCAAAGTCCAGAGGGCAGCGCATAAGCCAATCCGCAACGGCCCCCCAAGACATTGCGTCTGCGAGAGGCTCATCCAGGGTGGGGACCTGCCTGATGAGGTCCATTTTGAGGGAATTTACGATTCCGTTCACGTCGGCAGGAGTGCTCGTGCTCCCCGGAGGGTACTCAAGCACCAGCTTGCGCTCCTTTCGGGTGCGCGTATCGATGGCTGCTTCCCATTGGTCTGGGTACTTTTCTCTCAGTCGATCGAGGGCGTTCTCGGAATCGAGGAACTGATTCACTAGCTGCTCCAGATAGGAAGCCCTAGATGCTGATGAGAGTTTGAGGCGGGACAGTTTCTCTAGTGCCTTTTCTGTAAGCTCATGGTTGCCAGTAATCCAAGTGCCGACATCGGCGGGTGGTGTAGGTACCAAATTTACCAACGAGATAGCTCGCTCAAGTACTTCGTTACGTTCCTTTGCGTACATGGCATCGGTGGCCACGGTGATTTTGAAGTCAGGGGCGAGGTGGGGAAGTTTCTTTTCGCGCATCTCGATTGTCTTGGAAGACGCGTGCTTAACGAGTTGGGCCGAATCGAAAATGGGTACGAGAAAGATGTAGTGCTGGATAATCACGCCGCCCAGCAAGGCAACAAGATCCTTCTGCTTTGTTTCCAGTTTTCTGAGGTCGGTGGAAAGCTTGTCCCTATGCTTGTCGTAACGTTCACTGGTCGACAGAGGTTCAACCGGCGCGTAGCACTGGAAGGCTCGGCCGCTGAAGGTGAAAGCCTCGATACCTAGGTCACCACCGTGGCGCGCTGGGACCTCTTGTACCTGATCGGCTCCATAGTGCCGACGGGCAAGTAGGAGGCAGTGCTGTTCCCACTCATCCCCTGAGTACTGATGAGTTGCAACCAACAAAACCCCCAGCGGTTGTGGACTACTGCCCAACGCTCGTTGCAGGGGCTGACCGCCCCCCAACCCCAGGTCATGATAGTTAGTTTGCTGTGCTGCAATGCCGTTCTGCGCTGATTCATAAGGTCGGCGGAGCGGGTTTGGCCGGTGTCCTGCCCGGTTTGGGGTCGAGCATGATCAGGGGGCCGTACGCTGGCCGGCAACTCGGGCAGGCTGTGATCCTGCCCGGAATTTGAACGAGTGGCCCCCTGGTCTTGCTCGACGCGGGACCCGAACCGGGGAGGTGGCTAAAGCCGTGGAGCCGACCGCCCCAGCCACAGCGGGGTTTCTCCGTGATCCTGCGGTGGCGGCGCCCCGCCTGGTACTGGATGGCCTTCGGGGTCACCCTCGCCGCGCTGCGGGTCGCGGTCCGATACGCGTCGGTCATGGACGCCTGCGGGCTCACCGTTCCACCCTCCCGTTGGCGTCTCTCCCTCGCCCGGATGGCGAATCGCCCTGTTCCCGAGTCGAGGGCACCACGCATCCTTCGGCTCCGGCCCACTCGTACCGGGCTGGTCCTGCGGCTCAAGCTCCGCCCTGGTCAGGATGCCTTCGACGTAGCTTCGGCCACCGACCGCCTCCGGCACTCCTTCGGGATGTACGGAGTCACCTCCCGCGAACTCCGTTCGGGAGTAGTGGAGTTACGGATGACGGGATACGACGTCCTCCAGCGGGTGCAGATGCCTGCAGAAACGGATCCCGCGCCGATGCGTATCCCTGTCGCGCTGCGCGAGGACGGGTCCGTCCACTACCGCGACTACCGGACTGTGCCTCACGGGCTGACGCTCGGCGCGACCGAGTCGGGCAAGTCCGTCTATCAGCGCAACCTGGTCGCCGGCCTCGCGGCGCACGATGTCGCGCTCGTCGGGATCGACTGCAAGCAAGGCGTCGAGCTCTTCCCCCTGGCTCGGCGCTTCTCCGCCCTCGCCGACAACCCGGACACCGCGCTCGACCTCCTCGAAGCCCTCGTGCAGCACATGGAGGACGTCTACCAGCTCATCCGCTCCGCTCAGCGCATCACAGTCGACGTTCCTGACGCCGACATAGCCGCTGACATCTGGGACCTGCCGGCCGACATACGCCCGACTCCGGTCGTGGTCCTGGTCGACGAGGTTGCCGAGCTGGCACTGTTCGCCACCAAGGACGAAGAGAAGCGCCGCGACCGGATCGTCACGGCTCTGGTCCGCCTCGCCCAGCTCGGCCGTGCCGCGGGGATCTACCTGGAGATCTGTGGCCAGCGCTTCGGCTCCGAACTTGGCAAGGGCATCACGATGCTCCGTGCCCAACTCACGGGGCGGACCGCCCACCGCGTCAATGACGAGTCCAGCGCCAACATGGCCTTTGGAGACATTGCTCCGGACGCCGTCCTTGCCGCGATCCAGATTCCCACCGACGTCCCCGGCATCGCGGTCTCGGGTGACTCGACCGGCGGATGGACCCGCATCCGGGCACCACACACCTCACTGCGCCAAGCCGTGAACATCTGCAACCGGCACGCCGACCGCACTCCGGATGTGCCCGCCCTCGCGGCCTTCCGGCCCGCCGTCGCACCCCTGGCCTCGGCCACCGCGCCGCTCACCAAAGCCGTGCCCACCACCTCCTGACCTCCCGCTCACCGGTCGGCGTGACCATTCCCGCGCCAAGTCCCTACCCGTCCATGCCGAAAAGGAGAAGTCCGATGGCCCGTCCCTCCGTGCGCGTGGACGCCGTACTGATCCAAGCCGTGATCGCTGGCGCGCTCTCCTTCGCCCACCTCCACGACCTCGCCGCCGCCGCGGGCCAGGACGGCTGGAAGGCATGGGCCTACCCGATCAGCGTTGATCTGCTCCTGGTCGCTGCCTGGCGTCGGCTGCGAAAGGACGGTCCGTCCCGGCTCGCCTGGTGCTGGTTCCTGATCGCGCTCGTCGCCTCGCTCGGTGCCAACGTCGCCACCGCCGGATTCCTCGATCTCGCGCACCCTCCGGCCTGGTTGCGCTTCGGCATCGCCGGCTGGCCCGCGCTTGCCTTCCTCGGCGGGACACTCCTCGCCCACACCGGGTCCCCGGTTGAGGACCGGATGCCCGTTCCGGCGGCGCCTGCGGCTGATCCCTCGGCGCCGGAGCTCGTCACCGAGGAACAGGACCCGGAGCTGGCACCAGCGCCGATTCCTGCCGCTGAGGAGTCTCCGGTCCTGCCTCCTGCCGACACATCTCCGCCCGTGCCGGCCGCGCTCGTCGACCACGCCCGGAAGGTCGCCGACGACCACCGAACCCGTACCGGCTCACCGATCGACACCGACACCCTCCGCGCCCGCCTCGGAGTCCCGCCCCAACTCGCAGCCGCCATAGCCGCCCAGCTCGCCTGACCCGAGAGGAGACCCGCCATGCCCGCCCGCGACCACTTCCACTCCGTGATGCGGATCGGACCGGTGCAGATCGGTACCCACCGCGACCGGCACGGCCGAACCCAGCACGCCGCCGTGTGCACCGCCGATCGCTGCGGCTGGTCGTCCGACTTCAGCAGCCGGTCCGCCGCCCAGCTCGCCGCCCGCACCCACCGCTGCAAGGTCCGCTGAAGGAGACCCGCCATGGACGTACCGCTCTGGCTCGCCCTGATCGTCGTCGGCTGGCTCGGCGTGAAGCTCATCCGCCCGCCCTGGTGGCTCGTGCTCGTGCTGCTGCTCGGCGGCTATCTCCTCGCCGACAGCCTCCTGACCCCCGTGATCGACACCGCCGTCAAGTAACCCCCACCGAAGGGAGAACCGCCATGCTCCGCCCGAAGATCCCCACCAATCCGTTGCCGACCGGAATCGTCACTGGAACCGCCCGGAGCGACGTCCCCGCCGTGCCCCACCAGACCCCGGCCCCTACGGCTCCCGTACGTCCCACGGTTCAGCTCACGCCCGGTGCCGTCGTCGCCGTCATCGGTGGCGGCACGGCCGTGGTGCTGGTTGTCGGCGCGGTCCTGGTTTCCATGCTCCTTGCGGTCGCCGTCACCGCCGCGTCGCTCGCCATCAGCGCCCTGGTCATCAGGTCGCTCATGGCGTCGCAGAACCACCGCTGACCGGCTTCCGGGCGGCCTCGATACCGCCAAGCATCCGCCGCCCGGAAGCCGTGCTCCTGCCCGAACCACAGATCCGGAAGGAAGCACCATCATGACCGACCGCACCGCCCGCCGTCGGGGGAGTGCACGTGCCTGAGTCGCTGCTCGACCGGCTCACCCTCGGCGACCTGTTGAGGGTGGCCTCTGCCCCCGAGTTCCGCCGCTGGGAGGATCAGATCCGCCGTACCGGTGGCTGCTCCAACCCGATCCACCTGACCGGATGGACGCTCACCAAGGACAAGATCACCGGCGAGACCCTTCACCACTACTCGACCGAGACCGAACCCGGCGGACGTCTCCGCCTCGCCTGCGGCAACCGCCGCGCTTCCCGCTGCCCCTCTTGCGCCTGGACGTACGCCGGTGACACCTTCCATCTGATCCGCGCGGGCCTGGCCGGAGACGACCGCCGCGACGTCCCCGCCACCGTGCGGGACCACCCCCGCGTCTTCGTCACCCTCACCGCTCCGTCCTTCGGCCCCGTGCACAACCGTCCCGACCATGGCACCTGCCGCTGCGGTGGCCGGCACTCCGCCGACGCACCCGAACTCGGCACCGCGCTGGATCCCGAGACGTACGACTACGTCGGATCGGTCCTGTTCAACAACCACGCGGGCGACCTCTGGATGCGGTTCACCACTCGCCTCCGACGGGAGATAGCGGCGCGCGCCGGACTCACGCAGACCGAACTGAAGGAATCAGCCCGGCTCTCGTACGGCAAGGTCGCGGAGTTCCAGAAGCGCGGGGCGATCCACTTCCACGCCGTGATGCGGATCGACGGACCCGACGGGCCCGGCACTCCTCCTCCGTCCTGGGCCACCGTCGACCTGCTCACCGACGCAATCCACGCAGCCGCTCGCCACAACTACACCTCGGTGTCCGCTCCCGCCGCCGACGACCAGCCTGCTCGTACCTTCCGCTGGGGCACACAACTCGACGTCCGCCCGGTCACCGCCTTCGGCGACGGCTCCGATGTCACCGAACAGGCTGTGGCGTCCTACGTTGCGAAGTACGCCACCAAGGCGGCGGAGAACACCGGCACCCTGGACCGCCGCATCGGTGAGCTCTCCGAACTCGATCGCCACAGCGTTCCCGACCATGCCCGCCGCCTCATCGCAGCCTGCCACCTCCTCGATCCGCTCTACCCCGAACGTCGGCTGTGGGCCTGGGCGCACATGCTCGGGTTCCGGGGGCACTTCTCCTCGAAATCCCGCCGGTACTCGACCACCCTCGGCGAGCTTCGCCAGGCCCGCGCCGATTTCCGGGCCGCGCAGGAACGACAGTCCCTCGGCCTGGAGGACCGCGTCCCGGACACCGTGCTCGTTCTGGCCGACTGACAGTACGCCGGCCACGGCCACTCGCCCGGCGAATCCGTCCTCGCCGCGACCATCGCCCGTGGTCTCCAGCTCAATCGCGAGACCGTCCGTGAAGCCATGGCAGAGCTGGTCGACGAGGGGGAGTGGTGACCATGGCGCATCCTCTGCCGAGCCGCTACCTGACGCCTGACGACCTGGTCGAGATGTTCGAGCTGCCCAGTGTCGAGACGGTCTACCAGTGGCGCCGGAAGCGGACCGGTCCCCGCGGCTTCCGTGTCGGCAGACACCTCCGCTTCGACCCCGACGACGTACGGGCCTGGGTCGACTCCCGCCGGGGCGAGGTGGCTGCCTGATGGCCGGACACGTCCAGGACCGCTGGTTCGTGACCGTGACCGGCTCTGACGGCAAGCCGCGCAAGGTGAAGTCGGAGCGCTACGGTTCCGGAGCTCGCTACAGGGCGCGCTACGTCGGTCCGGACGGTACGGAGAAGTCCAAGAGCTTTCCGGATCGACAGAAGCGGCTCGCTGATCAGTGGCTGGCTCACACCGAAGCGGACATGGCGCGGGGGCAGTACATCGACCCTCGCGCCGCCCGGACCACATTCCAGCAGTACGCGGAGGGGTGGGTGTCCACACAAGGGGCCGACCCCAACACGCAAGCCTCGATGGAGTCGCAGCTCCGGCTGCACGCGTTCCCGTACCTCGGCACGCGTCCGCTGGGATCGTTCCAGCCGGCGCACATCCGCGACTGGGTGCAGCAGCTCCAGGCGAACGGTGTCCGCGGCTCGTATGCCCGGACGATCTACTCCAATGTGCGGGCGGCTCTGAGTGCGGCCGTGGATGACGGGCACCTTCCTCGGAACCCTTGCGCTGCTCGCTCGGTACGGCCGCCGACCGTGGACACGAAGCGCGTCACGCCCTGGACGACGGAGCGGCTATTCGCTGTGCGCGCGGGTATGCCCGACCGGTACCAAGCGATGGTCGACCTGGGCGGCGGCTGCGGCCTCCGGCAAGGCGAGATCCTGGGTGTCGCGGTGGACGCGATCGACTTTCGCTCGGACACGTTGCACGTCGTCCAGCAGCTCAAGCTGAGCCGCAGCAAGCCTGTCTTCGCTCCGCCCAAGGGCGGCAAGCTGCGGGACGTACCGCTCCCCGGCCCTGTCGCTGACGCACTGCGGGCACACATGAAGCAGTTCCCACCGGTCGAGATCACGTTGCCGTGGAAGGTCGCAGGCGGACCGCTGGTGACCAAGCGGCTGATCTTCACGGCACCGCGCGGTGGTCACGTCTGGCGAACTTCGCTGAACGAGGAGGCGTGGAAACCGGCTCTGGCCTCGGGCGGAGTCATCCCTGTCCCGGCGGCAGGCGCTCCGCACGTTGAGTCACGCGAGAACGGCATGCACGCGATGCGGCACTTCTACGCGTCGGTCCTGCTGGACGCCGGGGAGAACGTCAAGGCGCTCGCCGAGTACCTGGGCCACTCGGACCCAGGGCTGACGCTGCGGGTGTACGCACATCTGATGCCGTCGAGCCAAGAGCGCACCCGTAAGGCTGTGGCCGCCGTCTTCGGCGAAGCGCAGTCAGCTGCTGAATCCGTCTGAGGTCCCTGGGCCGCACTCTCCCTCCTTTGCATCGTGACCCGCCTGGTCGGTCATGCCTGACCGCAATAGTCGGACCACGAACTCGGCAAGGACGATGGGTGCGACTGCAGGATTGAGCGGCAAGGGTCGGGCGGCATCCCGCTCGGCGTCGCCGCGTGCGTTCAGAGGTGCGCAGTGCCAGCCGTCAGTCATTCGCCAGAACACGACTGCCCCGTGCCTCCACGGTCCGCCGTCGAGGGCAGATTCGCCTTCAACCCAGTACAAGGCACTGGCTCGTGCCTCGTCCCACCGCTCACTCGGGGGAGCCCCGACGCTTCGGAGAGCCTCGACAACGGTTGTGACGTACCGACGCATCTCGGCGTGCTGCTTCCCGAGCTCCGCGTCGTCGGTAGAAGCCATTGGTATCCGCCACCCCTTGCGTGCTGATTCTTGGGACGGACCACTGTGGGTCCAGGAACTGAAACAGTGCCTGACGGCCCACAGACGGCCCAGCGCACCGAAAAGCCCCCCACCGGGCGAAGACATTGCAGGTGGGGGGCTTACAGCTGGTTGCTTACTTCTTCTTGCCCTGGTTCTTCACTGCCTCGATCGCCGCCTGCGCCGCGTCCGGGTCCAGGTACGTGCCGCCCGGCTTCAGCGGGTGGAAGTCGGCGTCCAGTTCGTAGACGAGCGGGATGCCGGTCGGGATGTTCAGGCCCGAGATCTTCTCGTCGGAGATGCCGTCCAGGTGCTTCACCAGGCCGCGGAGGCTGTTGCCGTGGGCGGCGACCAGGACCGTCTTGCCGTCGAGGAGGTCGGGGACGATGCCGTCGTACCAGTACGGCAGCATGCGCTCGACGACGTCCTTGAGGCACTCCGTGCGGGGGCGCAGCTCGCTCGGGATCGTCGCGTAGCGCGCGTCCTCGGACTGCGAGAACTCGGTGCCGTCCTCGAGGGCCGGCGGCGGGGTGTCGTACGAGCGGCGCCAGAGCATGAACTGCTCCTCGCCGAACTCGGCGAGGGTCTGCGCCTTGTCCTTGCCCTGGAGTGCGCCGTAGTGGCGCTCGTTCAGGCGCCAGGAGCGGTGTACGGGGATCCAGTGGCGGTCCGCGGCTTCCAGCCCGAGCTGGGCGGTGCGGATCGCGCGCTTCTGGAGGGAGGTGTGCACGACGTCGGGGAGCAGGCCGGCGTCCTTGAGCAGCTCACCGCCGCGGACCGCCTCCTTCTCGCCCTTGTCGGTGAGGTCTACGTCCACCCAACCGGTGAACAGGTTCTTCGCGTTCCATTCGCTCTCGCCGTGGCGGAGGAGGATCAGCTTGTACGGTGCGTCGGCCATGGGTCCGAGCGTAATCGAACCCGTGTGGCCCGCGCGCTACCGGCCACGGGTCGGACAGCGGCCGCCGGAGGGGGTGCGGGGCGTCGATTGACGGGAGGCGTCAATCGACTGGCGGACGTAAATCCTGGCTTCGTAATATGCGGATCACGAGCGGGCCACTTACGGTCCACACTGGTTCCGTATGCCCCGGGGGGAATTTCCGCATGTCTTTCGACGGTCTCAGAAGGGCCGCCCACGAGACGGTCTCCGGGTTCCCCAGAGAGTTCTGGTGGCTGTGGACGAGCACCCTCATCAACCGCCTCGGGGCCTTCGTCGCCACCTTCATGACGCTCTATCTGACGCTGGAGGGTGGGTACTCCGCGTCGTACGTCGGTCTTGTCGTTGCCCTCCACGGGCTGGGGGGCGTCATCTCCTCGCTCGGCGCCGGGGTGATGACGGACCGGCTGGGGCGACGGCCCACCATGCTGATCGCGCAGGTGTCGACGGCGCTGTCCGTGGCGCTCCTCGGCTTCATGGTCCACCCGGTGGCCATCGCGGGAGTCGCGTTCGTCGTCGGTATGGCGAGCAACGCCTCACGGCCGGCCGTGCAGGCGATGATGGCCGACATCGTCCCCGCGAAGGACCGGGTGCGGGCGTTCTCCCTGAACTACTGGGCCGTCAACCTCGGCTTCGCGGTCTCGTCGATCGGTGCCGGGTTCATCGCCGAGTACAGCTACCTCGCCGGGTTCATCGGTGAGGCCCTGATGACGCTGGTCTGCGCCGTCCTCGTCTACATCAAGGTCCCGGAGTCCCGGCCGGAGAAGACGCCTGTCGCACCCGGCGCCGGCGCGGTCCAGGACGAGGTCCGGCTCTCCACCGTGCTGCGCGACGGCCGGTTCATGAGCGTCGTCGGGCTGTCGTTCGTGATCGCCCTCATCTTCCAGCAGGGATCGATCGGGCTGCCCCTCGCCATGGGCGAGGCGGGGTTCTCCCCCTCCGACTTCGGGTCCGTGATCTTCGTCAACGGTGTGCTGATCGTGGCGCTCCAGATCCCGGTCACGCGCTTCATCCAGCACCGCGACCCGCGCAAGCTGCTCGTCATCTCGGCGCTGCTCGCGGGGTACGGGTTCGGGCTGACCGCGTTCGCCGGATCGATCGCCGCGTACGCGCTGACTGTCTGCGTGTGGACCCTCGCCGAGATCGTCAACGCGCCGACGCAGACGGGCCTGGTCGTCCAGCTCTCACCGGCCCACGGCCGCGGGCGCTACCAGGGGATGTACACGATGTCCTGGTCGGCGGCGGCCCTGGTCGCACCGCTGATGTCCGGCTTCATGATCGACCGGTACGGCGCCGAGTGGCTCTGGGGAGCGTGCGCCGCACTGGGCACGGTCGCGGCAGCGGGCTACTGGCTGCTGACTCGGAACCTGCCGCGCGAGTACGCGGCGGGGGAGGCGACGATCGTGGAGAGTGGCACCCCCACGGTGGCCGTCGCGGCGTTGCCGGTGCACGACACGAAGGCCGGGCAGCCCACCGCCTGAGCCGCGGCGGCATCGTTGCACCGCACCACCACGCCCGCGCCACAGGGCACCAACACTGACCACCACGCCCGCGCCACAGGGCACCAACACTGATCACGACCACCACGCACCGCCCCGCGACGGAATCCGTCGCGGGGCGCACGCGTCTGGCCGTCAGCCGGAGCAGCCACCGCACTGGCACGGGCCGCCGGACTGGCAGCCGCACCCGCAGCCCGACCCGCAGCCGCAAGCGGCGAGCACAGACAGGTGCACCACTTCGGTCGGTGCCTCCGGCTGGGGTTCGTTGACGGGGGAATCGGCCATGCTTCCTCCTCAGGGCGTACGCGCTCACGAGGGCGTACGGACATGGTGTGCCGCCCCCAACCCATTGGATGCCCATTCCTGCGGGCGCATCAACGGCGCACACATGCAGAACACGTGTGCGACCCGCGCACCCGGCAGGGTGCACGGGGGGAGCGCGGGAGCTACGCGCTCTCCACCGGACCCGGAGTCGAAGCCTGGAGGTCGTCGGCGTGCTCGCCGGTGACGAGGTAGACGACCCGCTTGGCCACCGACACCGCGTGGTCGGCGAAGCGCTCGTAATAGCGCCCGAGCAGCGTCACGTCGACGGCCGTCTCGATGCCGTGCTTCCAGCGGTCGTCCATCAGGTGCTGGAACAGCGTGCGGTGCAGCAGGTCCATCTCGTCGTCGTCCTGCTCCAGCTGGAGCGCCAGGTCGACGTCCTTCGTGATGATGACCTCGGCGGCCTTCGCCATCAGGCGCTGTGCCAGCTGGCCCATCTCCAGGATGGTCGCGTGCAGGTCGTGCGGCACCGCCGACTGCGGGAAACGCAGCCGTGCCAGCTTGGCGACGTGCTGGGCGAGGTCGCCCGAGCGCTCCAGGTCGGCGCTCATCCGCAGCGAGGTGACGACGATCCGCAGATCGGTCGCCACGGGCTGCTGGCGGGCGAGGAGCGCGATGGCGCGTGCCTCCAGGTCGTGCTGCAGGTCGTCGACCTTCTGGTCCGCGGCGATGACGCTCTCCGCGAGCTTCAGGTCGGCGTCGAGCATGGACGTGGTGGCCCGCCCGATCGCGGATCCGACGAGCCGGGCCATCTCGACCAGGCCCTCGCCGATCGAGTCGAGTTCCTCGTGGTAAGCGTCGCGCATGGAAGTCCCTCTCCAGTTTCCTTACTGAGGCCGGGGTCTCTTGGACCGACCCCCACGCTCCCACGGTGCGGGGGGAACGCGTCGGGATCCGACCGCGGAAGTGAACCGGTACTTGCTCCTCGGTGAACTCTGGGCGACGAGTGTTCGAGATGGCACCCGGATGGCTGGGAGGGAGTTGTCCACCCCGCATAACCTTGAAGCATGGACGTGAACGCGGCGGTCGCCGCAGCTGCCGCGATCGCCGGGTTGTTGACCGGTGTGATCGCCATGCTGGCGTTCCGCTGGAGCGAGCGCGAACAGAACAGACCCACGCGCACGTCCCTGCGGCCCGACAGCAACGCAGCACTGCCCCCCGGAGTGGACACCGTCCTCTCCGTACTCAGCTCGTCCGCCGTGGTCCTCGACGAGAGCGACAGCGTCGTCAAGGCCAGTTCCGCCGCGTACGCGCTGGGTCTGGTCCGCGGCGGCCGGCTCTCCGTCGACGCCATGCTCCACATGGCCAGGGACACCCGCAGGGACGGCGAGATACGCCAGGTCGAGCTGGACCTGCCCCGGCGCGGTACGGGCCGTGGCGAGGCGCTCGCCGTCTCCGCCCGGGTCGCACCGCTGGGCTCCCGCCTGGTGCTGCTGCTGGTCGAGGACCTCACCGAAGCCCGCCGCATAGAGGCGGTACGACGTGACTTCGTCGCCAACGTCAGCCATGAACTCAAGACTCCCACCGGCGCGCTCTCCCTGCTCTCCGAGGCCGTCATGGACGCTTCGGACGATCCGGAGGCGGTGGAGCGGTTCGCCGGACGGATGCAGATCGAGGCGACCCGGCTCACCAACCTCGTACAGGAACTCATCGACCTCTCGCGGGTGCAGAACGACGACCCGCTGGAGGACGCGGAGCCCGTCCGCGTGGACGAACTGGTCGACGAGGCCATCGACCGCTGCCGGCAACAGGCCGGCTCGAAGCAGATCACCATGGCCTCGGGCGGAACCGCGGACCTCTTCATATGGGGAAACCGCGGGCAGCTCGCCGCGGCTCTCGGCAATCTCGTCGAGAACGCCGTCAACTACAGCCCCGCCCGCACGCGCGTCGGGATCGCCGCCCGCCGCATCGTGGCACCAGGCGGGGATCTGATCGAGATCGCCGTGACCGACCAGGGCATCGGCATCTCCGAGAAGGACCGCGAGCGGGTCTTCGAGCGGTTCTACCGCGTCGATCCGGCCCGGTCGCGGGCCACCGGTGGCACCGGTCTCGGCCTCGCCATCGTCAAGCACGTGGCCGCCTCGCACGGCGGGGAGGTCACGGTCTGGAGCTCCGAGGGTCAGGGCTCCACCTTCACCCTGCGACTGCCCGAATCGGGCGTCGTACGGGAGCGCACCACCGGCGGACCGCTTATCGTCAACGGCGACGACGAGGCACCGTTCGAGACCGACTCCTTTGAACCATTCCCTGCCCCGGAGGCTCTTCCGTGACCCGAGTGCTTGTCGTCGAGGATGAGGAATCCTTCAGCGACGCCCTGTCCTACATGCTCCGCAAGGAAGGCTTCGAGGTCGCCATCGCGGCGACCGGCCCCGACGGACTCGACGAGTTCGAGCGCAACGGCGCCGACCTCGTCCTGTTGGACCTGATGCTGCCGGGCCTGCCCGGTACCGAGGTCTGCCGCCAGCTGCGCGTCCGGTCCAACGTTCCGGTGATCATGGTGACCGCCAAGGACAGCGAGATCGACAAGGTCGTCGGGCTGGAAATAGGAGCCGACGACTACGTGACCAAGCCCTTCTCCTCGCGCGAGCTGGTCGCCCGCATCCGTGCGGTCCTGCGCCGCCGCGGTGAGCCGGAGGAGGTCACACCGGCCGCCCTGGAGGCGGGCCCGGTGCGGATGGACGTGGACCGGCACGTGGTCACCGTCTCCGGCGGCAAGGTCGACCTGCCGCTGAAGGAGTTCGACCTGCTGGAGATGCTGCTGCGCAACGCGGGCCGCGTACTGACCCGTATGCAGCTGATCGACCGGGTCTGGGGCGCGGACTACGTCGGCGACACCAAGACCCTCGACGTCCACGTCAAGCGGCTCCGCGCCAAGATCGAGCCGGACCCCGGGGCGCCGCGCTACCTGGTCACGGTCCGTGGCCTGGGCTACAAGTTCGAGCCGTAAACCGGCACGGACACCCCCGGCCCGCTGACCGGGGCACGGATACCGACCCCGGCCCGCTGACCGGGGCGCTAATACCGAGCCCGGCCCGCTGACCGGGGCACGGATACGCGCCCGGCCGCTGACCGACAGCTGAACGAAGCCGTACGTGAAAGGGGCGCCTCCCTGCCGGGGGGCGCCCCTTTTCACATGTACGTACGAAGGGTCAGTGACCCGTCGCCGTGGTCTCCGAGGCGGACGCGTCGGCGGCCGGGGTCGTCGCACCGGGCACCGGCTCCGTGGGCGTACCGGACGCGGCGCCCGGCGTACCGGACGCGGCGGGCGAAGCCGGCTGGGTGGGCGTGGGCTTGGCCTGCGCGGGTAGCGAGCTCGGGCCGAAGCCCTTGAAGAAGCTGGTCGCCGGGACGACGGAGGCACCCAGCTCGACGTCACCGGTCTCGCTGAACTTGAAGACGACCGTCTGGACGTCCCCGTTGCGAGTGGCCTCGTGGCCGCTCTCGATCACGGCGGCGGCGTTGCCCTTCCCGCCGAGCAGGACCGAGCCGCCGGCCGGTACGACGACCGGGCCGCTGCCCTTGGCGGCGTGCAGCTTCACCGGGGTGTTGCTGCCCGACAGCGTGATGGCCTCAAGAGTCTCGCTCTTGGTGCCGTTGTTGAACACCAGGGCGGAGACGACGGCCGGACCCTCGGCGCCGTGCTCGGGCTGGGTGATGACGTTCGCGTTCTGGATCTTGATGTTGTCCACGGCAGTGGCTGCGTTGTCCGGCCTGACCTGGAGCGTCTGTGCGTCGTTGCCCGCGCTGCACGCGGACATCGAGGCGATCGAGAACACGATGGCAGTGGCGGCGAGGGCGCCGTGTCGAAGGCTGCGGCTCACGGCGGCGGCAACTCCTTGAACGATCGGAGGGCGAGCGGCGTAAAGCCGCCCTAAGTGTGTGTCAGCGCGCTCAGGTTACCGAGCCGGGCTCCCCGTCCCGCACCCGACCCGCCTCCTACGGCGAGCGGGCACGACCTGCGGGCCGTGCCCGCGCCGATTCATCCCCCGTTCGCATAACCCCGGTGATCAATTTCCGGGGCGCGACGCATTCCGCGCACATAATCCTCACGCGCGCCGAACGCGTGGGGTCGATGATCAATTTCATTGACCATCGACCACTTACGTCCGTACGGGTGATCGATGTCCGAACGGACTAGGGAAAGTTCATCATCTGGAATCCGGCAAAACGGGACGTTCGCCACCTTCGGAACAGGTTCCGACAGGTGTGACGGCTGTGTTTCACCTCGGCCGCACAGCCGCTCCGACCTGCGAATACCGCGTTCCGGAAGCCTTCCGCAGCACGTTCCTGTTGCTGTTGTCAAGCCCCGAGATATGCCCTGACCTGCGAAAACGCCATTCAGGAGATGCTGTTCTCGTGTTACTCTGGATAGCCACGGAAGGGGTACCTGTCACATGACGTTCAAGGTTGGCGACACCGTGGTCTATCCCCATCACGGGGCCGCGCTGATCGAGGCTATTGAGACTCGCCAGATCAAAGGCGTGGACAAGACCTACTTGGTGCTCAAGGTCGCCCAGGGTGACTTGACGGTTCGTGTACCGGCGGACAACGCGGAGTTCGTCGGAGTGCGCGACGTGGTCGGGCAAGAGGGACTGGACCGGGTCTTCGAGGTGCTGCGCGCACCGTACGCCGAAGAGCCGACGAACTGGTCCCGGCGTTACAAGGCAAATCTCGAGAAGCTCGCCTCCGGCGATGTCATCAAGGTCGCGGAAGTCGTGCGTGACCTGTGGCGTCGTGAGCGCGAGCGCGGTCTCTCCGCAGGTGAAAAGCGCATGCTCGCCAAGGCCCGCCAGATTCTGGTGAGTGAGCTCGCACTCGCGGAGAACACGAACGAGGACAAGGCCGAGGCTCTGCTCGACGAGGTCCTCGCGTCCTGAACCGGATCGCACCGGTCGTATGAATAATGTGCCGCGGTGCCCGCTGACCAGCCGTATTTACGCTGTGTCGCCGGGCGCTGCGGCATGTTCGGCTCCAAATGTGGTGCCTTTAATCAGCCGTTCTTCACCAGCTCAATTCAGCCATGCGCGCGCATTGAGCGGCCGGTGAGGCTTGTTCGACCAGGTGTCACGGAAGGGGCCCGGTCAAGTCAAGCGTCCCGCCCGGCTCGCTGGGGCCATACCCATGTCGGCCGTGGAAACAAACCTGCCGAAGCTTCGGAGTGCTACCGATGTCACCGATGTCACCGACGCCCGACGAATCGCGCCCTCCCCGCACCGCCGCGGTGATTCCCGCAGCCGGCCGGGGCGTGCGTCTCGGACCGGGCGCGCCCAAGGCGCTCCGCGCCCTCGGCGGGACCCCGATGCTGATCCACGCAGTCCGGGCCATGGCGGCGTCCCGCGCCGTGAGCCTGGTCGTCGTGGTCGCCCCGCCGGACGGCGCGCCCGAGGTGAAGAACCTCCTCGACGAGCACTCCCTGCCCGAGCGCACCGACTACCTCGTCGTGCCCGGCGGTGAGACCCGCCAGGAATCGGTCAGGATCGGCGTCGACGCACTGCCCGCCGACATCGCCGTCGTCCTCGTCCACGACGCGGCGCGCCCGCTCGTCCCGGTCGACACCGTGGACGCGGTGGTCGAGGCCGTACGCGACGGGGCACCCGCCGTCGTCCCCGCCCTGCCGCTCGCCGACACCGTCAAGGAGGTCGAGCCGGGGGCCCCGGGTGAGCCGGAACCGGTGCTCGCCACTCCCGTACGCGCCAGGCTGCGCGCGGTGCAGACGCCGCAGGGCTTCGACCGCGAGACGCTGGTCCGCGCCCACGCGGCCGTGGCCGTCGACGGCGAAGGTGCCACCGACGACGCGGGCATGGTGGAGCAGCTCGGGGTGCAGGTCGTCGTCGTACCGGGGCACGAAGAGGCGTTCAAGGTGACCCGGCCGCTCGACCTGCTGCTGGCCGAAGCGGTTCTCGCGCGCCGGAGGGCGAACGATGCGTTCTGATTCCCCCGCTCCCGTGATTCCCCTGGTCGGGATCGGGACCGACATCCACGCGTTCGAGGAGGGCCGCGACCTCTGGTGCGCGGGGCTGCTGTGGGAGGGCGAGGGCCCGGGCCTGGCCGGCCACTCCGACGCGGACGTGGTCGCCCACGCGGCCTGCAACGCGCTGTTCTCGGCTGCGGGCCTCGGCGACCTCGGCCGTCACTTCGGTACGGGGCGCCCCGAGTGGTCGGGAGCCTCGGGCGTCACGCTGCTCACCGAGGCGGCGCGGATCGTGCGGTCCTCGGGGTACGAGATCGGCAACGTGGCCGTGCAGGTCGTCGGCGTCCGGCCGAAGATCGGCAAGCGCCGCGAGGAGGCCCAGAAGGTCCTGGCCGCGGCGGTCGGCGCCCCGGTCTCCCTCTCCGCCGCCACCTCCGACGGCCTCGGCTTCACCGGCCGCGGCGAGGGTCTTGCGGGCATCGCGACAGCGCTGGTGTACCGCGTACCGGCCTGACGGAGCGCGGTCCCGGGTCGTCCGGACCGGGGCGGCCCGCTCCGGTCCTGGGCCGGTTCGGGCGGTCCGGACCTGGCCGGGGCGCAGCACCGCGGCCCGTCCGGCCCGGCTGGACGGAACCGGCGCCCGAGGACCGGGCATAACGGAACGCCCGCCAGGGGCACGCGCACTGCCGTGGGCCCACTACCCTTGAGGAGTGACTATTCGCCTGCATGACACCAGCGCCCGGAAGATCCGTGATTTCGTTCCGCTCACAGCGGGCTGTGTCTCGATCTACCTCTGTGGCGCGACCGTGCAGGCCGCTCCCCACATCGGGCACATCCGATCGGGCCTGAATTTCGACATCATGCGCCGCTGGTTCGAATACCGCGGCTACGACGTCACGTTCATCCGCAACGTCACCGACATCGACGACAAGATCATCAACAAGTCGGCCGAACAGGGCCGCCCCTGGTGGTCGATCGGGTACGAGAACGAGCGCGCGTTCAACAACGGTTACGACGCGCTCGGCTGCCTCCCGCCCACGTACGAACCGCGCGCGACCGGCCACATCACCGAGATGGTCGAGATGATGCGCGGTCTCATCGAGCGCGGTCACGCCTACGAGTCCGACGGCAACGTCTACTTCGACGTGCGTTCGTACCCCGGCTATCTGGAGCTCTCCAACCAGGAGCTGGACGATCTGCGCCAGCCGTCGGGCGAGGGCGAGACCGGTAAGCGGGACCAGCGCGACTTCGCCATGTGGAAGGCCACCAAGCCCGGTGAGCCCAGCTGGGAGACGCCGTGGGGCCGCGGCCGTCCCGGCTGGCACCTGGAGTGCTCCGCCATGGCGCACAAGTACCTGGGCGCGGCCTTCGACATCCACGGCGGCGGCCTCGACCTGATCTTCCCGCACCACGAGAACGAGATCGCCCAGGCCAAGGCGTACGGCGACACGTTCGCGAACTACTGGGTGCACAACGGCTGGGTCACCATGGCCGGCGAGAAGATGTCGAAGTCGCTCGGCAACTCCGTGCTGGTCAGCGAGATGGTCGGCGCCTGGCGCCCCATCGTGCTGCGGTACTACCTCGGCACCCCGCACTACCGGTCGATGATCGAGTACAGCGAGGAGGCACTGCGCGACGCGGAGTCCGCGTTCGCGCGGATCGAGGGCTTCGTGCAGCGCGTCACCGAGAAGGCGGGGGAGACCGTCGAGCCCGCCACCGAGGTGCCGCCCGCGTTCGCCGAGGCGATGGACGACGACCTGGGCGTCCCGCAGGCGCTGGCGATCCTCCACACCACGGTCCGCCAGGGCAACTCCGCCCTCGCAGCCGACGACAAGGAAGCCGCCGTGGCCCGCCTCGCTGAGGTACGTGCCATGCTCGGAGTCCTCGGCCTCGACCCGCTCGACCCGCACTGGGCGGGCGAGAGCGACCGCGGCGAGGATCTGCACGGCGTCGTCGACACCCTCGTACGTCTCGTTCTCGATCAGCGTCAGTCGGCACGCGACCGCAAGGACTGGGCCGCCGCCGACGCGATCCGCGACCAGCTCAACCAGTCCGGTCTCGTCATCGAGGACAGCCCCAACGGTCCCCGATGGACCCTCGGGCCGCGCTAGCAGGCTCCTCCGCACCGGTCTGACCGGCGCAAATGTGCCGCCCGGGGTTCCGGGCGGCACACTTTCACTTGAAGACATATTTCTGAAGCAACGAAACAGGTAGGTCATGGCCGGGAACAGCCAGCGCAGGAACCGCCGCACGTCCAACAAGAAGGGCATGCAGGTCGGCAGCGGTGGTCAGCGACGCCGTGGTCTCGAAGGCAAGGGACCGACGCCGCCCGCCGAAGCCCGTAAGAAGCACAAGAAGAACCGCATCGCCACCGCCAAGGCCAAGCACGCCGCCGTCCGTCGTCCGGCTCCCCGCCGCGGCGGGGCCAAGGGCGCGTCCGAGATGGTCGTGGGCCGTAACCCGGTGTTCGAGGCGCTGCGCGACGGTGTCCCGGCGACCACGCTCTACGTCCAGCAGTACATCGACAACGACGAGCGGGTGCGCGAGGCGCTCCAGCTCGCCGGCGCGCGCGGCAACATCAACCTGATGGAGGCCCCGCGCCCCGAGCTCGACCGGATGACGAACGGCCTGAACCACCAGGGCCTCGTCCTCCAGGTCCCGCCGTACGAGTACGCGCACCCGGAGGACCTCACCGCCGCCGCGTACGACAACGGCGAGGACCCGCTGATCGTCGCCCTCGACGGCGTCACCGACCCGCGCAACCTCGGTGCCATCGTCCGCTCCGTGTCCGCGTTCGGCGGCCACGGCGTGGTCGTGCCCGAGCGCCGCGCGGCCGGAATGACCGCCGGTGCCTGGAAGTCGTCCGCCGGTACGGCGGCCCGCACCCCGGTCTCCCGTGTCACCAACCTGACGCGGGCCCTGGAGGGCTACCAGAAGGCCGGGATCACGGTCGTGGGCCTGGCGGCCGACGGCGAGCACACGGTCGAGGACCTGGAGGCCCTGGCGGGTCCGGTCGTCATCGTGATCGGCAGCGAGGGCAAGGGCCTCGGCCGGCTCGTCGGCGAGACCTGTGACTACCGCGTGCGGATCTCGATGCCGGGCGGCGCCGAGTCCCTGAACGCCGGCGTCGCGGCCGGCATCGTGCTGTACGAGGTGGCGCGCCGCCGGGCGTGACCCCTTCCGGGTCCGGCCGGGCGGGGCGGCTTCAGCGCGCCCCGCCCGCCACCCCTGCCAGCCGTGCCCGCATCAGTACCGCGATGGTGAACGCGTCGGTGATCCGGCCGTCGCCCACCATGGCCTCCGCCTCCGCGAACGGCACGGTGAGGCACCGGCGGATGCCCTCCGCCCCGTCCAGCGGGCCCGTCCCGCTGATCCGGGCGGCGAACAGCGACACGTGATCACCCGTCGTACCGGTGTCCGGATGCACCTCGCCGAGCGGAATCACCTCGTCGGGCACGGCACCGATCTCCTCCCGGAGTTCCTTCGCCGCGTTCTCCTCGTCGGACAGGCCTGCCGTGCCGAAGCCGCGCGGCACCTCCCAGTGCCATGAGCGCGTCGCATGGCGGAAGTGCTCGATGAGCACCACGTCGCCGTCCAGCAGGGGGAGCACCACGCACCCCTGCTCCGCGGTGGGGCTCAGGGAGCGGATGTACGTCCCCTCCGTCCCGTCCGGGAAGCGCACGGGATCACGGACGAGCAGGACGTACGGGTCCTGGTAGAGCACGCCGCCCGCCGCCGAGACCGCGTCGGGATCGGTGAGGATCTCGATGCCTCCGGGCTCGTTGCGGAACAGGTCGGGGCGCTCCGCGCGCAGCTGCTCGTAGTGCTCGGTGCTCATAGGTCTGTCGTGCTCCCCTTGGACCCGCCGTCGCTCACGCGAACGGCGACTGCTGATCGGCCTGGTGCCTGGGCGGCTGTGTGCCCGTCTCCTCGATCCGGCCTCCGTACGCCTTGAGGATCTTCGCCCAGTCCCTCTTGACACTGCCCAGTTGGAGCGAGGGCAATGTCAGGGAATGCCCGAGCCCGCTGCGGGCTCCGCTGCCGCTCCGGTCGAAGAACTCCAGCCTCATACTGAGCGCCCCCGCGAAGGCCGTCGCCAGCTGGAGCGATCCGGCCAGCAGCGACACCTCCTCGCCCGCGGTCACCTGAAGCGCGATGCCCGTGGACTCCAGGACCAGCGCCACCTTCATCTCACGCTGGAAGCCCAGCCCGCCCCCGCTCACCTTGCGCGCCGCCCGCAACATGCCGCGGTGCAGCCTGGCCACGTCGGCGGTGCCCGAGCGGAACTCCTGCGGGGAGGGCATCCGGCCGTCGCGGAAGCTGCCGAGGACGAAGGAGTCCAGTGAGTCCACGTAGGAGTGCCACTCCTCCGTGGTGCGCAGCCGTGCCACGTCCGCGAGGGACAGCGAGCCGTAGGAGTTGGGCCCGTCGACCGCGCGGTGCAGGGCGTCGGCGAAGACGTCCCGCAGGAGGAGGCCGATCGACTCCGGATCGGTCTCCTGCGGACGGACGTCGTCCCGCAGTTCCTGGAGCGTCGACCTGGGCGGCGAGCCCGGGGGAGTCAGCGCGGTGATCCTGCTCGCCTTCGGGACACCCAGGTTGTACAGGAGGTCGATCAGCTGCTTGGCGGGCACGATGTGCTTGCCCTCCCGCAGCAGCCCGTGCCGCACCTCGGTGCCGGGCCGGGTCAGGAACTCCCGGTACACGGTCTCCCGCGTGATGGGGGTGTACAGGTCCTGCCGGACCGCCCATACGGCGATGTCGGTGAGGATGCCCTCCTTCATGGCCCGGGCCAGCTTGACGGAGATGTTCAACTGCTTGCTCAGCGGGGCCTCGTGGAGCCGCGGGAGCGTGGGCAGCTGGCGGGAGAAGAACTGGCTGACCTCCGCGGTCGCCTCGCGGTTGGCCTCGTCGTCCCAGTCGAAGCGGACCAGCGTCGGTTCCGCGTCGTCGGCGAGCAGTCGTCCCCAGGCGCGGTGGACCTGCTCGTCGTACGTCCAGGCGAACCGTGCCGCCGGGTCGCGTTCCGTGTACAGGAAGGGGACGAGCGCCTGGTCGTTCAGCAGCCGTACGAAGGCCTGCCGCTCGGAGGGTTCGGCGTCGGGCAGGTAGTTGGCGTACACGGCCTCGTTGTTGAGGAAGTACGCCCGGTTGACCACCAGGGTGCCGCTGTTCACCAGGGCCCGCCGCAGTTCGGCAGAGGAGGCCGCCACGTCGTCGGGTGAACGGCCGGGCGGGGCGCCGGCCCGCTGCCGGGCCGCGGCCAGGTCTCCGGGCAGCCACTGGTTGTCCAGAGCCTGCGCCATCACCGGGTATCTGGTGAGGTCCTTGAAGGTCAGCAACTGTCCGGCCATGTATCCCTGTCCCCGTAGGTGAATAGTCGGCACACCAGGGCTAGTTGACGCCCGGTACCTGAACAAAGGTTCCCAGGGAACGGAGAATGGCCGGATCTTGACGGGTCTCGGACACTTCGGGTGCGTCAAGGCAGTGTCCTAAACACACATCACTCGGTTAGATGAGTGTGGACACCAGAACGCCTCGGTTCGACGACCAACCCGCCCTGAGCATGACCAAGGTGGACTGCGACCCCGCGCAGGTCATCGTCAATCACGCCAGCTTCCGGGTGCAGCTCGCCCCGGGACAGCGTGCGCGGCTGGTCGGCGGCACCGCCGACACGGCCCGGATTCCTGCCATGAGCGGTGCCGCCGGCCGTCGCAGGAGGGCGCCCGTCGTCTGGAGCGGAAGGTCCGAGCCGGGTGATCCCGGTGCCGGCGGACTCCTCCAGGCGGTACGGAACTCCACCGCGGGCCGGCTCGAGGGAGGGCTCGGCGCAGAGCTCACCGGCGGGCACGCGGCGGGCGCCACGCAGGTCATCCCGCGCCTCGAAGAGACGCAGCCCAACCCCGTACTGATCGCCCCGCAGCCCGACCGGGGACGCGGTGGACCTCTGCTGCCCCCGATGCGGCAGGCGGTCGGCGCGTACGACACGGTCGACACCGGTCCGCGCGACCGGTACGACGAGGAGGAGGCCGACGGCTCCGCGCAGGAGCGGCGCCAGGGCAACGACGCCGTCCGGCACGCCTATTACCCGGGCCGCCGGATGAACCTCGGGGTCGTCCTGCTCCCGATGCGCGTCTTCCTCGGCTTCATCACCATCTACGCGGGCATGGGCAAGCTCTGCGACCCCGTCTACTTCGACGGTGGTGACCGGGGCTCGATGGTCAAGTGGCTGACCTCGCTGCACCCGTGGGCCCTCGCGGAACCGCTCCGCGACTTCGCGCTCTCGCACCCCGTCGGCGCCGGACTCACCGTCGCCTTCCTTCAGGTGGTCGTGGGAGTGCTGACTGTTTTCGGCCTCTGGCAGCGTGTCGCCGCCTCGGTCGGGGCCCTGCTCTCCGCGGCCCTCCTGGTCACGGTCAGCTGGCGCACCGTCGCCGTCTACGACGCGCCCGACATCATCTACCTCGCCGCCTGGAGCCCACTGATCATCGCGGGCGCACCGGTCTACTCGGTCGACGGACGTCTCGCGGGAGAGGCCTGGCGCAAGCTCGGCCCGCGGTCCACGATCTGGGACCTGCGCGGCCGTGTGCTGCGTCGCGGCACGGTCGTCGCCACCGTCGTCGTCGGTCTGACCCTGCTGGTCGGCTCCCTGCTGGGCGGCGCGGTCCGCTCCAGCGAGGTCGTGACCGTGCCGGGCCCGCACGACTACCCGACGAACCAGCTTCCCGGCTCCCCGCTTCCGCAGGAGTCCACCGGCAAGCGCCAGGCGTCCCGTACGCCGGAGGAGCGGCGGCCCGCGCCGTCCAGCTCCAGCGCTGCCGCGACGCCTTCGGCCGCGCAGACGACGCCGGGCGCGGGCACCGTCCGCGAGTCCGGGTCGGCTGCCGGAGCGGGACAGCCCAGCCAGACGCAGGGAGCCGTCCAGCAGGAGGCGCCCCCGCAGCAGACCACTCCGCAGGAGGCGCCCCCGACGACCAGCGCCGGGCCGACGTCGTCCGGCGCCGCCGGCACCGGCGGCACGGGTGGCTCCACGGGCGGTACGGACGGCGGCACCACCGGCGGCGGCACCAGCGGCGGCGGTGGCCGCAACCCGATCGGCGGCCTGCTCGGCTGAGGACGGGACGTACAGCGGCACCACAGCGCACGGACAGGAGGGGCGTTCACCGGACATCCGGTGAACGCCCCTCCTGTGTCTGCCGCTACGTACCCGTGGGAGCCGTTATCCGCTCGTGTGGGCCCCGAGTTCCCTGGCCGCCTCGGTGAGGTCCTTCGCGGTGTCGATCGCCCGCCAGTAGGCCCCGTGCGGCAGCGGGTACCCGGCGAGGCGGCGCTCGCGGGCCAGTCCGGGGAACGTCGTCCGCTCGTGGTCGCCCCGCTCGGGCAGCAGCGTGGTGAACGTCGGGGAGAAGACGTACACACCCGCGTTGATCAGATACGGGGAGGGCGGCGACTCGATGAAGTCGGTGATGTGCCCGAACGCGTCCGTCTCCACGGCGCCCCACGGAATCCGGGGGCGGGCGAGGGCCAGGGTGGCGGTGGCATCGCGTTCGGCGTGGAAGGCGGCCATCTCGCGCAGCGAGAAGCGCGTCCAGATGTCGCCGTTGGAGGCGTACCAGGGCTGATCCGGGTCCGGCAGCCGTGCGGCGGCGTACTTGAGGCCGCCGCCGCGCCCCAGTGGCTCGGTCTCGACGACCGTCGTCACGTTGAGCGGGAGGACGGCCGAGGCCAGCCACTCCTGGAGCACCTCGGCGAGATGGCCGCACGAGACCACGGCGTCGGTGACGCCCTCGGCGGCCAGCCAGGACAGCTGATGGCCGATGATCGGGGTCCCCGTTCCGGGGATCTCGACCATCGGCTTGGGGCGGTCATCGGTGTACGGGCGAAGCCGCGTGCCCTGGCCACCCGCCAGGATGACGGCCTGTGTCGGATACGTATGCATGCGAGGCACGATATGCCGCGCCCGCGCGTCGGCGGTCAGCTGAACTGGGCGACACCCGAGGCGAACGAGGTGTCGCAGACCGGGCGGGAGAAGCGGTGGGCGCGCGTCGGGCCGTACTGCTCGACGGCGGCCTTGCCCAGCGCCTTGGCGATGGACATGCAGTGCCGGGCGAGGGTGGGGCGGGCCTCGACGGCGCGCTGGAGGCCCGTCAGCGCGACGGCCGGGTCCTTCTCCTGGAGCTCGACGAGCAGCTTGTCGCGCAGAACGTCCTGCGGCGTACGGGCCTTGGCGGGCTGCTTGGACAGGGTCTCCGATGCCGCGGTCAGCAGCTGGGACTCGGGGTTGGCCGCCGCCCACGGCACGCGGGTCACCGCGAGGGTCCCGGAGAGGACCATGACGACAGGCAGGACGAGAGCGAGAGTTCGGCCGATGCGGCGCGCGGTGTGGGTCACGCAGGCGAGCGTAGCGGTCAGTGATGATTTGGCGACATTTCGTCACCCTCGCGAGGGATGGTTCGAGGAGTCTTTTCGAATCACGGGTTGACGAATGTGGGCGAAATGCCCGATGTGCCGGGGTATTTGGCCTCGGTCGAGATCGAAACCCCAAACATCACGCACCACGCAAACGGCCCCCGCGCCCGGGCGATACGGGGTGCGGGGGCCGTGCGGTTCGCTGTGTCAGGGGCGACGTCAGTCGGTGAGGCGCTCACCGGTCGAGGTCGCGAAGACGTGCAGCTCGTCCGGGCGCGGCACGACGTGCAGCTCGGTGCCCTTCTCCGGAACGGCGCGGCCGCCGACGCGGACGACCAGGTCCTTGACCTCGCTGCCGACGCGGGAGGAACCGTAGACGAAGCCGTCGGCGCCGAGCTCCTCGACGACGTTGACCGAGACGGCGAGGCCGGCCGGGGCGTCGGACGAGTCCTTGGTGAGGGCACTCGCGGCCGCGCCACCGTGCTCGACGATGTCGAAGTGCTCCGGACGGATGCCGACCGTGACGGTCGTGTCACCGCGGTCGGCTGCGGCGCTGAGGGCCGCGCGCGAGACCGGGACGACGCTGTTGCCGAACTTCACGCCACCGTCGGTGATCGGGACCTCGATGAGGTTCATCGCGGGGGAGCCGATGAAGCCGGCGACGAAGAGGTTCGCGGGGCGGTCGTACATGTTGCGCGGCGAGTCGACCTGCTGGAGGAGACCGTCCTTGAGGACCGCGACGCGGTCACCCATGGTGAGGGCCTCGACCTGGTCGTGGGTGACGTACACCGTGGTGATGCCCAGGCGGCGCTGCAGGGAGGCGATCTGCGTACGGGTGGAGACACGGAGCTTGGCGTCGAGGTTCGACAGCGGCTCGTCCATGAGGAAGACCTGCGGCTCACGCACGATCGCGCGGCCCATCGCCACACGCTGGCGCTGACCACCGGAGAGCGCCTTCGGCTTGCGGTCCAGGTACTCGGTGAGGTCGAGCATCTTGGCGGCCTCTTCGACCTTCGCCCGGATCTCGGTCTTGTTCACGCCGGCGATCTTGAGCGCGAAGCCCATGTTGTCCGCGACGGACATGTGCGGGTAGAGCGCGTAGTTCTGGAACACCATGGCGATGTCCCGGTCCTTGGGCGGCAGGTGCGTGACGTCGCGGTCACCGATGCGGATCGCGCCGCCGTTGACGTCCTCGAGACCCGCGAGCATGCGCAGGGAGGTCGACTTGCCACAGCCGGAGGGGCCGACGAGGACGAGGAACTCGCCGTCCTCGATGTCGATCTCGAGCTGGTCCACCGCGGGCTTGGTGGAGCCGGGGTAGACGCGGGACGCCTTGTCGAACGTGACTGAAGCCATGGCGATACTTCTCCTCAACCGGCAGGAACGTGCCGGACGATCCGAGTATGGGAGTGGTGTGGTCCACCGGAGTGAACCTTCCGCGACGCTACCTGGCCATTTCGAATCTGTCAGTAGTCCAGAACACTCGAATATCCCGTCCGGTCCAGGCCGCGTCGTTGGTTACACTGCTCCGGAATGCCTCCTTAGCTCAGCTGGCCAGAGCAACGCACTTGTAATGCGTAGGTCATCGGTTCGAATCCGATAGGGGGCTCCGCGAAGGCCAGGTCACATAGCCCGTGACCTGGCCTTTTCGCTTGCTCGGGGGCATGACGCGTCGCCGGCCGGGGCGCCGTGGGTGGCTTGCGTGAGCGGAGAGCCGTTCAGGCAGCAAGCTCAGAGTTCGGCTGCGGCGCGGTGGTGTTCCGCGCGGTGGGCCAGTACGTCGGTCATGTGTGTTTCGGCCCAGTCCTTGAGGCCGGCCATGACGCCGTTCAGCGACAGGCCGAGTTCGGTGAGCTCGTATGTGACGGTGACGGGCACGGTGGGCGTGACGGTCCGGGTGGCCAGGCCGTCGCCTTCGAGGGAGCGAAGGGTCTGGGTGAGCATCTTCTGGCTGGCGCCCGCGAGCCGGCGGGACAGTTCGGAGTAGCGCATCGGCCGGGGGCCGTCCTCGTGGTCGACCCCGGGGCGGTGCGGGCCGTCGCTGCCGAGCGCCGCGAGGATCAGCGCGACCCACTTGTCGGAGATCCGTTCGAGCAGCTGACGGCTGGGGCAGCCCGCCATGAACGCGTTGTAGCTCGTCTTCTCCTCGGCCCGCTGCTGGGCCGCCGTCTGCGTCGGCATCGATCGCTCCTTCGGTACCCGGCGGTGGCATACGCACCTTCAAGTGCCTTCTGTCGTCAGGAGGTTAACGAAAGCAGCATGGAGTTCGGAAGCGAGCGATCACCCACCGCAAGGGAACAAAAGCCATGAGTGCTGCCACTTTCCGCACCGCCGTCGTCCGCGTCCCGAGCGGGCCCGACTCGATCGAGATCATCGAGGTGCCCGTCGCCGAGCCCGGCCCCGGCCAGATCCGCGTCGCCATCGCCGCGGCGACGGTCAACCCCGCCGACCTCGGCGTCGCAGCGGGCTTCTTCCACGCGATCGGGATGGTGCAGCAGCCCGAACACACCGGCCTGGGCTGGGAGTTCGCCGGCGTCGTCGACGCGGCCGGGCCGGGCGCCGAGCTGGCCGTCGGCACCCGGGTGGCCGGTCTGGTGGCCGGATTCGACCGCGACTACGGCACATACGCCGAGCAGATCATGGTCGCGGCGGCCGACGTCGCCCTGGTCCCCGACGGGCTGGACCTGCTGGCCGCGACCACGGTCCCCCTCAACGGGCTGGCCGCTGCGCAGGTCGTCGACCTGCTCGGCGACGCGCCGGCGGGGGCCGGCCGGCTGCTGGTGACCGGCGCCGCGGGGGCGGTCGGGGCGAACGTCACCGTCCTCGCCCGGGAACGCGGCTGGCAGGTGACCGGGCTCGCCCGCGCCGGCGACGAGGAGTTCGTCCGCGGACTCGGGGCCGACTTCACCTCGCACGCCGCGCCGGGATGGGACGCGGTCGTCGACCCCGCACAACTCAATGACCAGGCCCTCGGGCTGGTCCGCGACGGCGGCGCCTACGTCGGCCTGCGGCCCGGCCTCGAACCCCCCACCGAGCGCGGAATCTCGGTCACCTCCGTGGTCACCGCCTCCGACCGCACCCGACTGGTCGACCTCCTCGCCCGCGCCGCCGCTGGCGGACTGCCGGCCCGCGTCCACGCGGTCGTCCCCCTGGACCAGGCCGCCGACGCCCACCGGGCCACCGCCAAGGGCGGCCTCCGAGGCCGCTACATCATCTGCCCCTGACCCGCCCGGCGCGCCGTCGGCCGCGATCACCGGCACCTGCCCGCCGGAAGCCTCGAACGCCGGGGGCCGGCCCCTGCTGCGCAGCCGGCCCTCGGCTGCGACCAACATCGGCGTGGGATCTGAGTGGCAGCCGCATCCCGGATGTCGGGATTCCGGTTGTCGGATGCCGCCTGGGGAGTGGGGGTGGTGCGGCCGGCGTGGTGCCGGCCCGCGGGCTCAGGCGAGGGCGGTGACGAGCAGGGCGAAGGCGGCGATGATGACGGCGACGCGGACGTAGTGGAAGCGGTCCCAGCGGTTCATCTGCTCCTTCCAGTCCTCGGGCCGGTTGTCGGGGGTCCACGTCTTGCTCCGGTTGTTGATCGGGACGAGCAGCAGGAGCGACATGATCACGCTGAGGATCAGCAGCGCGCCGGCGGTGACGACGAGGCCGGTGCCGTGGTGGTGCCATCCGGTGGTGGCCCAGACCGTGACGAGGACGAGCGAGCCGATGTACCAGACCGGCATGAGGGCGCCGAGCATCCTGCCTCCGTGCGCGCGGCCGAGTTGGCCGCTGTCCTCGGGGAGTGCGTTGAGGATCGGGTTGATGACGAAGGCGACGGAGAACTCCACCCCCACCATCACGCCGACGACCACGGTGGTGATGACCTCGAGTGCGTTGAGCATGATGACCCCTCCTGGGATCTAGCGCCGCTAGGTGTTGATGCAACGCTAGTACTGCTGCCGCTCGATTGTCTAGCGGTGCTAGGGTCGGATCATGTCGGTACAGGAACGCAAGCAGCGCGAACGGGCGGAGCGCGAGCGCCTCATCGTGGCGACGGCCCGCGAAATCGCCGAGCAGCAGGGCTGGGACGCGGTCACCACCCGTCGGCTCGCCGAGCGCATCGAGTACAGCCAGCCCGTCCTCTACAGCCACTTCCGCGGCAAGCGCGAGATCATCGGCGCCGTCGCCCTCGAAGGCGCCGCGGAGATCGCCGCGGCCGTGCGTGCCGCGACCCTCGCCGAGGACGGCCCGCGCGAGCGGGTCACCGCCCTGGCCCGCGCCTACCTCGACTTCGCCGCCCGCAACCCGGCGGTCTACGACGCCCTGTTCCAGCTCGACGGCGGCCTGGCCTTCGCGGACGAGGACACCCCGGAGCCGCTGAAGGACGCCTTCGCCGCCCTGCTGGAGACTCTCGGCGAGGTCGCCGGGGACGGCGTCCATCCGGGGCTGTTCACCGAGGTGTTCTGGGCGTCCCTGCACGGCCTGGCGACCCTGACCCGGGCGGGACGGCTGCTGCCGGAGGACGCCGCGCAGAGGGTGGAACTGCTGGTGGACCGGCTCGCCGTGGTCTGACACCCCGTCCCGTCGGGCTCCGCCGCTGGTCCAACAAGGCCCCGGCTCGGATGCGCTCCGAGCCGGGACTTCTGGTTGTCGCGGAAGCGTCGGCGGCGCCGGGCACGCTGCGACCCGTGGTCGGGTGTCCCACGTCCGTCTCCTCCCACAGGTCGCCGGCCCCGGCGCGCGCCCGGTTCTGCTGGGCTTTACGGAGGGCCGCTAAGGTCGCGGCATGGGGGGAACGGACGTCAAGCTGCGGCTGAAGCCGTGCAAGTGGTGCAAACGGCCGATCAAGCAGGGCCGCTGGTGGCGGCCGAAGCGGTACTGCAGCCGGTGGCACCAGGTGAAGTACCGGGTCGTCGACCTGGTCAACAACGTGCTGGACGGTCTCTGAGCGTCTCCCGCCCGTGCTTCCGCCGTGATCCACCGCCCTCTGACAGGAGTTCTCATGTCCTCGGACAGCCCCGTGGGCGCCCTCACCTACGCTCCGGCCGGTGCGACGTGTCCGGGTGCGGAACGTTGGGTGGGCGGGGTGGCGGGCTACCGGCGTTACGAGGGGTCCGTCGTCATCGGCCACGGGGACGACGACTGGCGGGCGGCGTCCGAGGCCGTGCTGCGGTGGGGGATCAAGCGGCGGAGCGGCTTCGGTGTCACGCCGGTGGGAGCTGCCGGTGAGCGGGTGTCCGAAGGCGCCGAGTACCGCATCACGGCGGCCTGGGGCCCGCTCGCCGTGCACGAGCCGGTCCGGGTCGTCGCCGTCGTCGACACACCCGACCGGTGCGGATTCGCGTACGGCACCCTGCCGGGCCACCCGGTCTCCGGCGAGGAGGCCTTCGTCGTGAGCCGGAGCCCGGACGGCCGGGTGACCCTGACCCTGCGGTCACTGACGAGCCGGGCGCCCGGGGGCGTGTGGAGGGGGCTGTTCCCGCTGCTGCTGGTGGCGCAGCGGGTGTACCGCGGCCGTTACCGGCGCGCGCTCCGGGGCGGCGAAGCGCGGCGCCGCTGACCTCAGTGCCTGCCCGCGATCCGGTCCGCCGCCCTGGCCAGGGGGTCCGTGCCGGGGCGGGGGGACGTCGTCTCGCGGCGGTCGGCCGTGCGGTAGGCCGCGTACATGCCGTGCACGCCGAGCCAGCGGAAGGGCTCCGGCTCCCAGCGGCGGACCTTGTGGTTGACCCAGGGCAGGGCCGTCAGCTCGGTGGGGCCCGCCTGGCCGGAGTCCTGCTGGATCAGGTCGCGCAGGGTGCGGGCCGCGAGGTTGGTGGTGGCCACGCCGGAGCCGACGTAACCGCCCGCCCAGCCGAGGCCGGTGGAGCGGTCCAGGGTGACCGTGGCGCACCAGTCGCGGGGGACGGCGAGCACGCCGGACCAGGCGTGGTCGATGCGGACACCCGCCGTGGTGGGGAAGAAGCGGACGAGCAGGTCGCGCAGGGCCTCGATCGTGGCGGGCTGGGTGCGCCCGTCGTTGTCGGTGGCGGAGCCGAAGCGGTACGGGAAGCCCCGGCCGCCCAGCGCGATGCGGTCGTCGGCGGTGCGCTGGGCGTACATGTAGGCGTGCGCCATGTCGCCGAGGGTTTCGCGGCCTTCCCAGCCGATGGTGTCCCACACGGACCGGGGGAGCGGTTCGGTGGCGATCATGGAGGAGTTCATGGGGAGCCAGGTGCGCTTCTGGCCCTTGAGGTTGGCGGTGAATCCCTCGGTGCAGCGCAGGATGTAGGGGGCGCGGACCGTGCCGTACGGGGTGATGGCGTGCTTCGGCTTGATCTCGGTGACCGGGGTCGACTCGTGGATCGTGACGCCGAGGGCCTCGACGGCGTCGGCGAGCCCCTTGACCAGCTTGACGGGGTGCAGGCGCGCGCCGTGCGGGGACCAGGTGGAGCCGACGGCTCCGGTGATCCTGATGCGTTCGGCGGTCTCGCGGGCGCCGCGCAGGACGCGGTCCTTCTCGCCGAAGGCGATCTCGACGGCGTGGAACGCCTTGAGGCGGGCGAGCTGGGCGGGTGTGTACGCGACCTCGAGGACGCCGCCCCGGTGGATGTCCGCGTCGATGTCCTCCTCGGCGGCGACCCGGACGACTTCGTCGACGGTGTCGTTCATCGCCTGCTGGAGGCGGACGGCCGCGTCGTGGCCGTGGAGCTTCGCGTAGCGGTCGCGGCCGGCGATGCCGTTGTACAGCCAGCCGCCGTTGCGCCCGGAGGCGCCGTAGCCGCAGAACTTGGCTTCCAGGACGGTGATGTTGAGGAAGGGGACGGCCTTCTTGAGGTAGTACGCCGTCCAGAGTCCGGTGTATCCGCCGCCGACGATGCAGACGTCGGCGCTCATGTCGCCGGGCAGCGGTTCGCGGGGGGCGGGGGTGCCCTCCTGCGCGTACCAGAACGATATGCCGCCGTTGACGGTACTGACGGTGCTCATGTTTCCCCTGCTTGTCCGGTGTTCAGCCGAGCTTCTGTGCGGGGACGTTACTGCGCGGAGGCCCGTCGCGCATCGCGCCGGGGCGGTGCGCGTACGAGGGGGTAGCGGGCGAGGCCGGTCGGTACGGCGTGTGTGCGCCGGTACGGCTGGTGGGGCGGTAATCCGTGCGAGTGTTCCAGGGGCGAGTGTTTACGCTGCCCCCATGATTCGTACCGCTACCCCCGCCGATGTCCCCGCCATCCACGCCATGGTCCGTGAGCTGGCCGATTACGAGAAGGCCCTGCACGAGGCCAACGCCTCCGAGGAGCAGTTGCACGAGGCGCTGTTCGGTGAGCGGCCCGCCGCGTACGCGCACATCGCCGTGTCCGACGAGGACGGTGAGGTCGTCGGGTTCGCGCTGTGGTTCCTCAATTTCTCCACCTGGCGCGGGGTGCACGGCATCTACCTGGAGGACCTGTACGTGCGCCCCGAGCGGCGCGGCGGCGGTCACGGGAAGGCGCTGCTCACGGAGCTGGCGCGGATCTGCGCGGAGCGGGGTTACGAGCGCCTGGAGTGGTCGGTCCTCGACTGGAACGCACCGTCCATCGCCTTCTACGAGTCCCTGGGTGCCCGGCCGCAGGACGAGTGGACGGTCTACCGGCTGACGGACGGTGCGCTGGCGGAGCTCGGCGGTAGGTGACGTACGCGGTCGTACGGGCTGCGTCCGGCCGGGCCGTCCGGTCGGGCCGTCCGGTCGGGGGCTGCCCGTCATCCGGGCTGCCGGCCCGTCGCGCGGGCCCCCCGGTGCTACGGGACCAGGACGACCTTGCCCGTCGTGCCGCGGTTCTCCAGAGCGCGGTGGGCGGCGGCGGCATCCGCGAGCGGGTGGCGCTGGACCGCGGGGCGAAGCCGGCCGGCAGCCGCTTCGGTGAGGGCGCGCTCCTCCAGGGCGCGCAGGCCGCCCGCCTTCTCCAGCATGACGGGGCCGAGCACGCTCTCCGAGGTGATGCCGCGTGAGGCGAGCTCCTCCGGGGTGAAGGTGAGGGCCTGGCCCGCGAGGATCCCTTCGCCCGACCAGCCGAAGACGATGTGCTGACCTCCCTCGGCGAGGAGGTCCACGGCGGCGCGGGCGGTTGCCCCGCCCACCGAGTCGTAGACGACCGTGGCACCGCGGCCCAGCGCGTCGAGGTAGCCGCGGACCTGGCGGGGCCAGTCGGGGAGGGTGTAGTCGACCGCGAGGTCCGCGCCGTTCGCCCGGACCGCCGCGACCTTGGCGGGGCCGCCGGCGAGGCCGATGACGGTGGCCCCGGCGTTCTTGGCGTACTGCACGAGCAGGGTGCCGATGCCGCCGGCGGCGGCCGGGACGATCGCCACGGAGCCGGGGCCGAGCTCGGTGAACTGGACGATGCCCATCGCGGTGCGCCCGGTCCCGATCATGGCGACCGCCTCCGCCTCGCCGAGGCCGGCCGGGATCTCGTGCAGCTTGTCGGCGTCGACGACGGTCAGTTCGGCGTACCCGCCCGGCGCCATGCCGATGTGGGCGACGACGCGCTTGCCGAGCCAGCTGGGATCGGTTCCCCCGCCGAGCGATTCGACGGTTCCGGCGACTTCGCGCCCCGGGATCGTGGGCAGCTCCACGGGGGCCGGGTACGGGCCGGTCATGCCCTCGCGCAGGGCGGTGTCGAGGAGGTGCACGCCCGCCGCGGCGACCGCGATCCGGACCTGGCCGTGGGCGGGTACGGGGTCCCGCGTCCGCTCGTACGTGAGGTTCTCGGCGGGGCCGAAGGCGTGGAGGCGGATGGCGTGCATGAGGTCTCCCCGGTTCTGTGTCGGTGGTGGTGTCGACGCGTCGGATCCGACTGCTTCCCGGTCGTCGCACCCACCCTCCGGCCTCAAGTCCACTTGAGGTCAAGTCCCCGCCCCGAGCGCCGTTCCACCCTCTTCAGGGCGAGCACCGCGGCCTCCATCCCGCTGTTGAACGACACCTCGCTGAGCAGCCCGGGGGCGGCGACCTGGTCGCCCGCCAGGAAGATCCCGTCGCCCCGGTCGATGGCCGGCCGGTCCCGCCAGGTCGTGCCGGGCAGGTCTACGGCGCCGGTCCGGCCGGTCGCCAGCGCCTCGCGCCGCCACGTTGTGCGCTCGCGCCAGCCGGGGAAGCCCAGGTCGAGGAGGCTCTCGGCGCGGGCGGTGCCCTCCGCCTTCGGGGTGCCGGGCGCGAGGGGGATCTGGCCCTGGATCAGCTCCTCGCCCGCCGGTGCGAGAGTCGGGTCCTGCGCGGTGAAGCGTTCGATCCAGCCGGGCGCGTCGAGGTCGGACACCACGAACGCGTCGCCCCGGCGGGCCCGCACCGCCAGGTCGATCAGCGCGGTACGGCCGCTCTCCCAGGCGAGCGTGGGGTCGTCGAGCAGGGTGCGGGCGGCGTCGAGGGAGGTCGCGACGATCACGGGGCCGCTCTGCGCGAGGGCGGCGAGCGCGGTGGCGTCCACGCGCTCGGTGGTCTCGATCCGTACGCCCAGGTTCCAGGCGTGACCGGCCATCCGGTCGATGACCTGCGCCCAGCCCCCGACCGGGTAGCGCGCCTCGGGCGGCAGCGCGGTCGCCCGGCGCAGCCGCTCCTGGACGAACGCCGCGGAGAGCGCACCGGGGTCGTGGTGGAAGAGCGCCACCGCCATGTAGTGCGCGGCGGCGCGGGCACCCTCCTCGCCGGCCTGTTCCGTCGCCCAGCCCAGGAAATCGCGGTCGACCGGGGCCTCACGCGGACTGCGGCGGCTCAGCCTCAGCATCGCCAGGGGCGGCGTCCTGCGGCTGACGCCGTCGCGGCGGAAGCGGAAGCGGGCGCCTTCGAGGAGCGGTACCGAGGCGATGGCGCCCAGGAGGCCGCGCTGCCCGAGCCAGGTCCAGTGCGGGCCTCGGCGGTACAGGGCGTGCGGTCCCTCGTTGGTGAGGTAGGGGCCCTCGGCCGTCCTGGCCCGCCCGCCGAGGGTGTGGTGGGCCTCGTGGAGGGTGACGAGGGCACCGGACTCCGCGGCGGTGACGGCCGCGGTGAGACCGGCGAAACCTCCGCCTACGACGTGGATGCGCTGCATGGCCGGAGCTCCTTGACCGTGGGGCGACTGGGGCGTGCTGCGCATGTGACGGTTCTCGGGCCCGGTTTGTGACATCCGCGCCGGGGCGTTGTCAGTGGGGTACGTCACGATGGGGGCATGGCAGGAACCACCAGCAGGGGCAGCAGGGGCAGCAGGGGCGGCGGCAGGGGCGGGAAGGACGGCATCGCGGCGGCGCGGCGGGCGGAGGTCCGGCTGCCGCCGCTCGTCGCGCACGGCGGGGAGGAGCTTGAGCCGGACGGGGACTACGACAGCGTGCGCTTCGAGGCGGTGGACCTGGCCGACCAGTCGGGTCCGGGCGCCCGCTTCATGGACTGCGCGCTGGACGGCTGCGCCCTGGACCGTACGGAGCTGACCAGATCCCGGTTCATCGACTCGGTGCTGACGGGCGTACGGGGCGTGGGCACCGACCTCGCGGGCGCTTCGCTGCGCGACGTGGAGATCGTGGACGCCCGGCTGGGCGGGGTGCAGTTGCACGGCGCGGTGCTGGAGCGGGTGCTGGTGCGCGGCGGGAAGATCGACTACCTGAATCTGCGGAAGGCGCGGCTCAAGGACGTGGTCTTCGAGGGCTGTGTGCTCTCCGAGCCGGACTTCGGCGGCGCTCACCTGGTGCGGGTGGAGTTCCGGGACTGCGTGCTGAAGCGGGCCGACTTCAGCGCCGTACGGATGGAGTCGGTGGACCTGCGGACGGTCGCCGAGCTGGATATCGCGCGGGGCGTGGAGCAGTTGGCGGGGGCGGTGATCAGCCCGGCGCAGCTGATGGAGCTGGCCCCGGCGTTCGCGGCCCAGATCGGGGTGCGGGTCGAGGCGTGACGGGGTGACCGGCGGGGGCGGGCGCCCCGGGGCGCGTCGGTCAGCGCAGGCGGGGGAAGCGGGACTGGAGGTCCCAGACGATCGGGTTGTCGGCGAGGCCCTCGTGCATGTCGGCCAGGTCGGCGATCAGGTCGTGCAGGAAGTCGCGGGCCTCACGGCGCAGGAGCGAGTGGCTGAAGGTCAGCGGGGGCTCGTCGCCCGGCATCCAGTCGGCCTCGACGTCCACCCAGCCGAAGCGGCGCTCGAACATCATCCGGTCCGAGGACTCGGTGAAGTCCAGCTCGGCGTACTGCTGCCGGTGCGAGCGGTTGCCGCGCGGGTCCTGGTCGATCTGCTCGACGATGTCGCACAGCGCCCACGCGAAGTCGAGCACCGGAACCCATCCCCAGGCTGTGGACAGCTCGCGGTCCGCCTTGGTGTCCGCGAGATAGACGTCCCCGGAGAACAGGTCGTGCCGCAGCGCGCGGACGTCCGCGCGGCGGTAGTCGGTCTGCGGAGGATCGGGGAAGCGTCGGGAGAGGGAGTAGCCGATGTCGAGCACCTGTCGATGGTGTCATGCCCGGCGCGGTGGCCCCGGCCACGAGGCGCGGCACCGGCTTTAAGGGCTGTCCCGTAACCCCTGGCGGGCGCACGACGACAGCTACGGCACCTCGCCACGTCGTCGGAACGCCCGGATACATCCAGTACGCGGACGTCCCTCCGCCTTGCGATGCACCGCATCCGACGCCGCGCGCTGATCCACCAGGATCACGGGACAGCCCTTTAGGGCAGGAGGCGTTGCTCCTTGGCCACGGACACCGCGCCCGCGCGGGTGTCGACGCCGAGCTTGTCGTAGATGCGGCCCAGGTGGGTCTTGACCGTCGCCTCACTGATGAACAGCGCGCGGGCGATGTCACGGTTGCCGAGGCCCCGCGACAGCTGGCCAAGGATGTCGAGCTCCCGCTCGGTGAGGGTCGGCAGCGGCTTCCGCATCCGGGCCATGACCCGGCTGGCGACCGGCGGGGAAAGCGTCGTACGGCCCTGGGCCGCCGAGCGGATCGCCGCGAACAGCTCCTCCGGGCGCTCGGCCTTGAGCAGATAGCCGGTGGCGCCCGCCTCGATCGCCCGCGTGATGTCGGCGTCCGTGTCGTACGTGGTGAGGACGAGGACGTGGACGCCGCCGGTGGCCGCGATACGGCGGGTGGCCTCGACGCCGTCGATGCCCTCGCCCAGTTGCAGGTCCATGAGCACGACGTCCGGGGTGAGCCTTGCGGCCAGCGCGACGGCCTCCTCACCGCTGCCCGCCTCGCCGACGACCTCGATGTCCGGTTCGCTGCCGAGCAGGGCGAGCAGCCCCGCCCGTACGACGGCGTGGTCGTCGCAGAGCAGGATGCGTACCGATCCCGGGGCGTTCGAGGTCATGCGGGTTCCTCCGGTGACGTGGGCGGTGACGGGGGCGGTGACAGGGGTGGGGTCGCGGGCGCGGGCGGTGGCGCCGGGGCCGGGTACAGCGGGACCGTCGCCGTCAGCACCGTGCCCTCGCCCGGTGCTGACTCGATCGTCAGACTCCCTCCGAGCTGCTGGAGGCGGGCCCGTACGGCCGGCAGCCCGTGCCCGCGCAGGCCGCCGGAGGGGCGGACCTCCGCAGCGGATGGCGTGAAGCCGCGGCCGTTGTCGGCGATGTCGAGGACGACCCGATCGTCGAGGTGGGTCAGCGTCACGGCCGCCGCGGACGCCTCCGCGTGTTCCCGGACGTTCGACAGCGCGCCCTGCGCGATCCGCAGCAGCGCGGACTGGACCCGGTCCGGCAGCGCCGTGTGCGGGGTGCCCTCCACATGGCAGCGGACGGTGATCCGTCCCTGGACCGTCTCGCGGGCGGCGAGCGCGCGCAGGGCCTCCTCCAGGCCGCCGCCCTCCGCCAGGTCGGCGGGGGCCAGATCGTGGACGAAGCGCCGCGCCTCGGCGAGGTTGCGCTCCGCGATGCCCGTCGCCGTGAGGACATGGCGGCGGGCGGCCGACGGGTCGGCGTCCCAGGTGCGGTCCGCGGCCTGGAGCAGCATCTGCTGGCTCGACAGGCCCTGGGCCAGGGTGTCGTGGATCTCCATGGACAGCCGCTGGCGTTCGGCGAGGGTGCCCTCGCGCCGCTCGGTGGCGGCGAGTTCGCGCCGCGTACGCAACAGGGCGTCGATCAGCTCACGCTGCTGGAAGGCCAGTTCACGCTGGCGTGCCGCCTGGCGCCGCATGTGGACGAAGACGGCGGTGGCGACGGCCGCGACGGCGGGCGGGGCCAACACGAGGTTCGGATCGAAGCCCTTGGCCAGGCTCAGCTGCGCGACGACCACGAACACGGTCAGCAGGACGACGAGGGCGTACGCCGCGCGGGGCGGCAGGATCCGCAGCCCGGTGTAGAACAGCGGCACCGCGCACCACGCGTAGCTCGGCGCCAGGATGACCAGGATCATCCAGACGACGACCAGGACGCTCAGCCAGACCAGCCGGCGCGGGGTCGGGCGGGAGCCGAGCACCGGGCCCAGGAGATACAGCACGGCGAGACCGACCGACAGCGCGATGATCCACGGGGTGCGGGCCTCGCCGGGATGGCGGAGCAGGAAACGGGCCAGCGACGCGCTCAGCAGCAGGAAGAACGCCGCATGCATGAGGAGCGCCAGCCACCGCGCGTCGGGGTCCGCACTCAGGTCGGGTTCGCTCCGGTGCTGCACTGCGTTACCCCGTCCCTGCCGCGTATCGCCCTGTGACTGACCGCTGTTTCCGGCGCTGACCTGCGCAGACACCTCCATGGTGACCCCTTGGGGCGACTCCCGCATCAACCGATCGGCCGATGGGGCCGTCAACCGTCCCGGGCACTTCGTCGAGCCGGTACGCCGACGGCACGGGGCCGGTTCCGGCCGGAGGATCGATAGCAGAGCGAAACCGCCGAACGACGTAACCCGAGGAGACCACCATGAAGAAGATGTCGATGCGCACCCGAGTCCTGACCGGCGGCGTCGCCGTCGCAGCCCTGGGCGCCGGCACCTTCGGTGCGATGTCCGCGAGCGCCTCCGCCCCGGCCGCGGCCCCCGCCGCGGCCATCGCGGCCGACGCCACCGACAAGAACCTCCAGCAGACCACGCACCTCACCGTGGCCGCTGCCACGAAGGCCGCGCAGGCGACGCTGGACGCCGCGAAGAAGGAGAACCAGCGGGTGTCCGTCGCGGTGGTCGACCGCAACGGCAACACCCTCGTGACGCTGCGCGGCGACGGCGCGGGCCCGCAGTCGTACGAGGCGGCCGAGAAGAAGGCGTTCACCGCCGTCTCCTGGAACGCGCCGACCTCCGAACTGGTCAAGCGCCTGGAGCAGGCCCCCACGCTCAAGGACATCCCCGGCACCCTGTTCCTCGGCGGCGGTGCCCCGGTCCAGGTCAAGGGCGCCCCGGTCGCGGGCATCGGTGTGGCCGGCGCCCCGAGCGGCGACCTCGACGAGAAGTTCGCCCGGGCGGGCGTCGCCTCCCTCACCGGCTGAGGGCTGCCCGCACAGGACCGCGACACCCAGGGAGAAGACGCGTGAAAGCCCTCGATCACGAACTGCCGGAGCAGCCCGCACCGGCGACAGCGACGGTGTGCGCGCCGCGATCGGGGGCGGCGCGCGCGTCGGCGGTCGCGCGGAGGAGTCGCGTACCCCGCTCCCCGCTGCTCCGGGACGTCGGGAGCGCCCGATGAGCGCCCGCCGTGCCGTGGCCTCCCTCGTGCTGGCGGCGGCGCTCGCCGGGTGCGCGGCGGGCACGACGGACGGGGCGGCGGACCCGGCGACGGGAACCGCCGGTACGCCGAAGAGGACCGCCGCGAGCTCGACGGAGGCGCCCGGTGCCTCCGGGCCGACGGCGTCCGCCACCGTGGCCCCAGGAGAGCCGCCGGACGGCCCCCTCCTCGTCACCGACTTCGGCAGTGACACGGTCACGTTCCTGACGCCCGGGACCGACGGGTTCGCCGAGGAGTCCGTCGAGGCCGGCACCGCCCCGTACGGCCTCGCAGTCGGCAAGGACGGACGTGCCTGGGTGGCGACCGCGGAAGGCGTCGCGGTCGTCGACACGGCCACCCGGACCCGGCTCGCCCTCATCCCGTACGAGACGGATACCGGACCGGTCACGACCGGTGAGTACCGGGGCGGCGGCATGGGCATCGCGATGGCCCCCGACGGCGAACACGTCTACGTCGGCGTCAACGTCCCCGGCGGCAACGGAACCCTGGAGGTCATCGACACCGCGACCCGCGAGGTCACCGGCACCGTCCCCGTCGGCCGCCGCCCCTTCGACGTGGACGTCTCGGCCGACGGCCGCGAGGTGTACGCCACCGGCCACGACTCCTTCGACGTCACGGCGGTCCGCGCGGACACCCTGAAGAGCCGGCGCATGGAGGTCGCCCCGTACGGCACCGATGGCGGCCTCGCCTCCTGGCTCAAGCCGCACTACGCCGTCGTACGCCCCGGCGACGGCAAGCTGCTCCTGCCCTTCGAGGGCGAGCGGCTCGCCGTTCTCGACCCGCGCACCGGGAAGGTCGCGATCGAGGGCATGACCGCCGGCACCCATCAGCACGGCGCGGCCCTCACCCCTGACGGCACCCTTCTCGTCGTCGGCACCGGCCCGATCGCCTCCGACGACCGGGCCGCATCCCTCACCGTCCGCGCGCCGGACGGCAAGGAGCGCGTCGTCCCCCTGGACGGGCCGCACGAGGACGTGGCGGTGTCCGAGGACGGCCGGACGGCGTACGTCACCGGGGGGTTCACGCGTGACGGCTACTGGAACGGAATCACCGTCGTCGACCTCACGGGCGACCGTGAGCCGGTCAGGATCCGTGGCGGCGAGCGCCCCCTCGGCATCGCCGTGCTCTGACCACTGGCCGCGGAGCCCGTGCGGGGACCGCGCGGACGCGCGCGACCCGACATTCCGCACATAGGATCATGGGTGTGGATCAGCGAACTCCGATACGGCGCACGGCGCCCGCGGCGGCCATGCTGGTCGTGCTGATCACCCTCGCCACCGCGTGTACCGCCGTCACCGCCGTCACCGCCGGGGTGGAGGGCAAGCCCGGTGCGGCCGGGCTGCGCGACCCCTACTTCCCGAGGCTCGGCAACGGCGGTTACGACGTCACGCACTACGGCCTCGACCTGGACGTGGACGTCCGCCCCGGCCGGGACGATCTGCGCGGCACCGCGACGATCACCGCCCGCGCCACCCAGGACCTCAGCTCCTTCAACCTCGACCTGACCGGCCTGGACGTCAGGAGCGCGAGCGTCGAGGGCCGCCCGGCAGCCGTGAACCGCGCGGGCAGTGAAGTGACCCTGCGCCCTGACGCCGCCGTCGAGGACCGGCTGCGCACGGGCCGGACGTTCCGCACGGTTGTGCGGTACTCCGGCGCCCCCGAGACCGTCATCGACCGGGACCGGTCGAAGGAGGGCTGGCTGAAGACCGCGGACGGGTCACTCGCCCTCGGCCAGCCGACCGGGTCCATGGCATGGTTCCCGGGCAACCACCACCCGAGCGACAAGGCGGCGTACGACATCGCCGTCACCGTCCCGAAGGGCCTGACGGCCGTCTCCAACGGCGAACCGGTGTCCCGCCGGACGGCCGGCGACCGCACCGTCTTCCGCTGGCGCACCGCCGAGCCGATGGCGAGCTACCTGGCGACGGTCGCCATCGGCCGCTACACGACGAAGAGCTCGAAGACCCCCGAGGGCGTTCAGGTGTTCACCGCCGTGGACCCGGAGGTGGCGCGGGGGAGTGCCTCGGCCCTGGCCCGTATCCCCGAGGTGATGAAGTGGGCGGCCGGCAGGTTCGGGCCGTACCCCTTCTCCTCCACCGGCGCGATCATCGAACGCGTGGGGGACGCCGGGTACGCGCTGGAGACCCAGAACAGACCGGTCTTCCCCGGCCCTCCCGCCACCGGGCTCCTCGTCCACGAGCTGGCCCACCAGTGGTTCGGGGATTCGGTCACGCCCGAGACCTGGCAGGACATGTGGCTCAACGAGGGCTTCGCCACGTACGCGGAGTGGCTCTGGGCCGAGGACATGGAGGACACCCCGACCCGGGTGAGCTTCGACGCGGCCTTCCAGGCCGACGTCAACTGGGACTTTCCGCCCGCGGATCCGCCGAGCGCCGCGGATCTCTCCGGTCCTCCGGTGTACGGCCGCGGGGCCATGGTGCTCGAAAAGCTCCGGCAGGCGGTGGACGACGACAAGGAGTTCTTCGCCCTGCTCAAGGGCTGGGCGCGGGCGCACCGGCACGCGAACGCGTCGACGGACGACTTCACCGCCTACGCCGAGGAGCGGACGGGGCGGGACCTGAGCGGTTTGTGGAAGGTCTGGCTGTACGGCGACGGGCGCCCGGACGACCCGGACGCCCCGGTCACGCGCTGACCCTCCACCTTCACGCCGTGGTGCTCATCGCGCCCCGAGAGGCTTGCGCAGGACCGCGCACGGGCGGTTCTTCCGCAGGTCGGGGCGGTGGGCGATGACCTCGTAGCCGAGGGCCGTCCAGAACGCGAGCGCCTTCGGGTTGTTCTCCAGGACCGCGAGCCGCACCCCGTCCCGCCCCGCCGCCCGGAAGCGGTCCTCGACGCGTTCCGCCAGTTCCTTCCCGTGTCCGGACCGGTGCTGACCGGCGTCGACCATCAGCAGTCCGATCCACGGATCCGGGTCGGCCGGGTCGGGGTGGTGCGCGAGGGTGATCGCGATGCCCACCAGACGGCCTCGCGAGCGGGCGAGGAGCACTTCGGCGTCCGGGTGGGCCAGTTCCTCGGCGAGCGCCACGGCGACCTGGGCGGGCCGGATGTCGTCCGGGTCCGGGAAGTCCCCGCTGAGCTGCTGGAACGCCCGGTTCGACGCGTACAGCGCGGTGAGTTCGGTGAGCAGCGGGCCGGGGATGTCGTGGTCGGCCGGCACCAGCGGTTCGATGATCATGTGGGCACCCTAGGGCTGTCCCGTAACCCCTGGCGGGCGCACGACGACAGCTACGGCACCTCGCCGCGTTGTCGGAACGCCCGAATACATCCAGTATGCGGACGTCCCTCCGCCTTGCGATGCACCGCATCTGACGCCGCGCGCTGATCCACCAGGAGTTACGGGACAGCCCTTAAGGGCCGACGCGCGGGAGCCCCCGGCCGACAGGACGCGGCCGGGGGCTCCCGGAGCACTGGGGCGGTACCCGGCGGCGGTCTACCGCCGGGGGCGCCCGGGCGCGGAGATCAGAGGTTGACGCCGAAGTCCTGCGCGATGCCGCGCAGACCCGATGCGTAACCCTGGCCGACAGCGCGGAACTTCCACTCGGCACCGTTGCGGTAGAGCTCGCCGAAGACCATGGCGGTCTCGGTGGCGGCGTCCTCGCTCAGGTCGTAGCGCGCGAGCTCCGTGCCACCGGCCTGGTTGATGATGCGGATGAACGCGTTACGGACCTGGCCGAAGTTCTGGCTGCGGTTCTCGGCGTCGTAGATCGAGACCGGGAAGACGATCTTGTCGATGTCGGCCGGCAGACCCGCCAGGTTGACGTTGATCTGCTCGTCGTCGCCCTCGCCCTGGCCGGTGACGTTGTCACCGGTGTGGACGATGGTCTGGTCCGGCGTCGCCTTGTTGTTGAAGAAGACGAAGTGGCCGTCGGAGAAGACCTTGCCGGCGGTGTTGACCGCGATCGCCGAGGCGTCGAGGTCGAAGTCGGTACCGGTGGTGGTGCGGACGTCCCAGCCGAGGCCGACCGTGACGGCGGTAAGGCCCGGTGCCTCCTTGGTGAGCGAGACGTTGCCGCCCTTGGACAGGCTTACTGCCATGGGAAGTCCCTTTCCTCGTCGTGTACGGGCATTCGTGCCATCACGAAAGCTACCGTCACCCGTCATAACGCAGGCAACAGACCACGAGGTTCCTGTTCCCTTTACTTTCTTTGCCGAACTTCTGGCCCAATCCGGACAGCGGGTACGGCAAAAGAAGGTGACGAACAGGCTGTGGGACAGGGAACATGGGTGTCATGTCCGGGCCCTATGTCATCCGCGGTGCGGTCTCCCTGCCGGAGGCCGAGCTCATGTGGCGTTTCTCGCGGTCCTCCGGGCCCGGCGGGCAGCACGTCAACACCAGCGACTCGCAGGCGGAACTCCGCTTCGACCTCGCGGCGACCGAGTCGCTCCCCCAGGTCTGGAAGGCGCGCGCGCTGGAGCGGCTGGCGGCCAAGCTGGTCAACGGTGTGGTGGTCGTACGGGCGTCCGAGCACCGGTCGCAGTGGCGCAACCGGGAAACGGCGGCCGTCCGGCTCGCCGCACTCCTCGCGGAGGCCACGGCGCCGCCGCCCAAGGCGCGCGTGAAGCGCCGGATTCCACGCGGGATCAACGAGCGCCGGCTGCGGGAGAAGAAGCAGCGCGGCGACACGAAGCGCGGACGCTCCGGCCGCGACTGGTGACGGCCGCGACCGGTGACAGGCCCGACCGGTGTCAGACCCGGCGGATGACGGCCCCGGGGGGTGACGCCTGCGACGGGTTACGCCGGTGACCTGTGGCCGGTGACGCCTGCGGCCTGTGACGTGACCGGGCGGGTGACCGCCCCACCGCCGGCCCCTTCTCAGCCCAGCTGCCGGTAGCGCCCCTTGAAGTACGTCAGCGGCTCTCCGTCCGTGGTCGGCAGGTCCGCCGTCAGCACCCGCCCGATCACCAGCGTGTGGTCACCCGCCAGGACCCGCTGCTCCGTCCGGCACTCCAGCGTCGCGAGCGCTCCGCCGATCAGCGGGGCGTGCGTCACCTCGCCCCGTATGTAGGGGAGGTCCGCGAACAGCAGCCGGTCGCTGATCCGGCCCTTCATGGCGAACCGGCTCGCGACCTGGCGCTGGCTCTCCGCGAGGACCGAGACCGCCCACAGGGGCTGCTCGGCCAGCAGGTCGTCCATCCGGGAGTCGTTGCGCAGGCTGACCAGGACCAGGGGCGGGTCCAGGGACACCGACATGAAGGCGGTCGCCGTCATGCCGACGTCCTCGCCGCGGCCGTGCTCGTCGAGCGGTGGCTCCTGGGCGGTGACCAGCACGACTCCCGCGGCCAGGCGGGCGAGGGCGGCGCGGAACTCGTCGTTGCTCACCCCCTCAGCATGGGGGATGGCTTCGGGGCGCGGGGTGGAGGGCTTCGTCTGCAACACACCCGGCACGCTAGTCGCGTGCCGCTCCGGGCCGCATCGGGCCAGGGGACCAGCCAGGTCCTAGGACCCGGGAAGCAGATGACGGACCGGACTCTCCGGGGAGGAAGGAACGCCACGGCCCGCAACCGGCTGCAACGTACGGATTTGCGTTCAAGAAAACGACGAAGGCACCAGGAAGCGCTTCAGCTCCCCTTCACCACCTGTTGTGACTTGGCTCACAGAGCGCAATATTTGTTGACCCTGAGTACCGAGTGCACAGCTCACTGTGATTCAGTGACCGTGACACTGCAACAAGTACGTCGATATGAAACCTGGAGTTGCTGTCGAGGTCTCGGGGAGTGCGAGCAATGGAGGCCGAGTCGGAACCCTACGTCCGCCTTGCGACCATGCGGCAGCTGCACCAGGCCGTCGCTGATCTCAACACGGCACGGAGTCTGGCGGACACCCTGCAGACCGTGGCCGACGGAATCGTCTCCGGCCTCGGTTACGAACTGGGCTGCGTCAACCTCGTGCGGCCCGACGGGGACCTCGTCGTCGCCGCCTTCGCGGGCAACTCCGCGGCCGAGGCGCTCATCACCGGACGGGTCGGTTCCCGCGAGTCCTGGGAGCGCCGCCTGTCCATGGGCGAGGCATGGGACGAACTCCGTTTCATACCCCACACCGAGGGCTGGGTCCTCCTGGAGGACGACGTGCCCCAGTGGCACACCGACGGTCCCGAGCCTCGCTTCGAGGACGAGTGGCACCCCCTGGACCGCCTCTACGCCCCGATGTACGCCTCGGGCGGCGGGCTCGACCTGCTCGGCGTGATATCCGTCGACCGGCCGCGCAACATGCGCAGGCCCGGCGCATGGGGGCGCGAAGCGCTCCAGATGTACGCCTCCCAGGCGGCGATTGCGATCAGTAACGCTCGCCTCCGAGCAAATATGCAGCGGGCCCTCGTCCGGCTCGAACGCGAACAGCAGGCGCTGCGGGCCAGCGAGGAGTCCTTCCGCCAGGCCTTCGAGTACGCGCCCAGCGGTATGGCCATCGCCGAGATGGGCGGCGACCAGCACGGCAGGCTCCTGCGCACCAACGACGCCCTGTGCCGTCTCCTGGGCCGCCCCGCCTCCGTCCTTCGCCGCTACTCCTTCGCCGACCTCGTCCACCCCGAGGACATCGGCACCCTGCTCCGTACGTCGGCCGAGGGCGGCCGGGCCGAGCTGCGGCTCGGGCGCAGGGACGGCACGTACCTCTGGGTCTCGCTGCGCAACTCCGTCGTCGCGGACACCGCCGACGGCCCGCGCTTCCTCCTCACCCACGTCGAGGACATAGAGGAGCGCAAGCGTCATGAGCTGCACCTCGCCCACCGCGCCTCGCACGACGCGCTCACCGGCCTGCCCAACAGCGCCGAGCTGAAGACCAGGCTCGGCGCGCGTCTGTGTGAGAGGCCCCACTCCGTCGCCTCCACCGCGATCGAGGCGCTCGACGCGGCGTACGGCGATGCGGAGGCATCCCGGGCGCACGGCTACCAGGCCGACGGCTACGACGCCGACCCGGTGCCGGGCGGCGGCCCGTACGACCACCATGTGCACACGGCGGCTCCGGACACCGAGCACGACGACGGGTCGAAGGGCCTCGCGGTGCTGTTCTGCGACCTCGACGGCTTCAAGTCCATCAACGACCGTTTCGGACATCACACCGGGGACGCCGTCCTCATCGAGGTGGCCAGGCGGCTCACCACCTGTGTGCGGGACGGAGACACGGTCGCGCGGCTCGGAGGTGACGAATTCGTCGTCCTCGCGGACGGCCTCGGGGCCGCGGACGCGGCCGACCTGGCCGTACGCTTGCGGAATGCCATCATTCCGCCCATCCGGGTGGATGGCAGGGCGGTCAGGGTAGGTGCGAGTTTCGGCATCGGCTGGGCCGAGTGCGGCATGACGGCCGAAGAGGTCCTGCGCTCCGCCGACCAGCGGATGTACGTCGAAAAGCGCTCCCGGTCGAAGGTTCACCGCAGAGCCGGCTGAGGTTTACGGCACGGCCATCCCCTTACCCCGCCCCGGTTTCCGATGCCGTCCATGAGTGGAAGCGGCAATGAGAGGCGTGCTCCGTTCGGGGTAGGCTCGGCCGGTCGGCGACGGCTGGCGACATGGTGAGGAGTGACCCAGGGATGACGGCCGGAAACAACGGTTCGAGCAAGCCCGAGGACGACGATCCGTTCGGCTACCTGTACGAGGACGGACAGGCGGCGGGTGCCCAGGCGCCCGGCCAGGGAGGCTACGGCTACCCCGGCCCGGCCGCGCAGCCCGGCGTGCCCAGAACCTCGTACAACCAGGTGCGGACCGTCGGCGAGCGCCAGTACGGGCAGCAGGTTCCGCAGCAGCCCTACCGTCAGCCGCAGGCACCGTACGGCCAGCCGCACCCGCAGTACGCGGCTCCCGACAGCTACGCCGGCTCGCCCCAGGGCGGCCTGCAGCAGGGCGGCCGGGGCGGCGGCTCCGGCAGGGGCGGCCCCAACACCAAGGCGCTGCTGATCGCGGCGGTCGCCGTGGTCGCGGTCGTGGTCGTCGGCATCGGCGCCGCGCTCATGTCGAACGATGACGACCCGGGCAAGACGAAGGACCAGGCCGGTACGTCGGCCGGTCCCGGCACCGAGGTCGAGGAGTCCCCGAAGCCCCGGGAGACCGAGAAGAAGCAGGAGGAGCCCGCCGAGCTCCCGGAGCAGGACGCGGCCGCGCTGTCTCTCGGTGGCACGGCGGCTCTGGAGAACACGGTCAAGGGCGCCAAGAGTGCGAACGGCCAATACATCAGCCTCAACGAGGTCGGCCGTTCGGCGACCTGGACGGTCGAGGTGCCGGAGGCCGGGGAGTACACGCTGCACGTGACGTACGGCGTGCCCGGCAAGGACGCCAAGACGACCCTCACGGTCAACGGCGAGGCTCCCCGCTCCATCAACATGAAGAACTTCGCGCGCGCCGCGGAGGGTGATCTGGAGAAGGGGTGGACGAACACGTACGCCTACGTCAACCTCACCAAGGGCACGAACACGCTGAAGCTCTCGTGCGAGACGGGCGACCAGTGCGACGCCAATCTCGACCAGCTCTCGCTGACGGCGGGCCAGACCAGCTAGCCCGTCCGGCCCGCAGGGGCCACCGTCTCCGTCCCGGTCTTCGCCCCGCGCGAGCCGGGACGAGGTGTTTCGAGGGACGTTCGCCGTGTGCTCCGCGGTGTCAGGCCGCGTGCCGCTCCACGCCGACGCGCGTCAGCAGATCCTCGTACGCGGCGCTGTCGAACTCACCGGCGGCCGGCGCCAGTACCGTCGCCGTCGACAGGGCCACGGCCCGGGTCAGCCGGTCCGGCCAGCTCAGGCCCTCGGCGACGCCGGAGATCAGGCCGGCCACCGCGGAGTCGCCCGCGCCCGTCGGATTGCCCCGCACGGCCGCGGGGGGTGCGGCGCGCCAGACGCCGTCCGGGGTGGCGGCGAGCATCCCGTCCGGGCCCAGGGACGCGACCACACTGTGCGCGCCGCGACGGCGGGCGTCGTGGGCGGCGCGCACGGGCTCGCGGGCCCCGGTGAGCTGAGCCAGTTCGTCGACGTTGGGCTTGACGATGTCGGGGCGGGCGGCGATGCCCCGGCGCAGGGGTTCCCCGCTGGTGTCCAGGAGTACGGGGACCCGGGCGGTACGGGCGGCGCGGACCAGCTCCGCGTAGGCGCCGACGTGGATGCCTGGCGGAAGGCTGCCGCAGAGGGCGACCGCGTCCGCTCCGGCGAGGAGGTTCTCGTACGTCCGCAGGAAGCCGGCCCACTCCGCGGCGGATATGTGCGGGCCCGGTTCGTTCAGCTGTGTGGTGTCACCGGTGGCGGCGTCGGCGACGGCGATGGTGCGGCGGGTGTTCCCTGCCACGGAGACGAGTGCGTCGCGCGGCGGGAGCGCGGCGAGCAGGTCGCGCAGGACGGCTCCGGTCGGGCCGCCGGCGAAGCCGGTGACCACGGTGTCGTGGCCCAGCGTGGCGAGCACCCGGGCGACGTTGAGGCCCTTGCCGCCGGGGCGCTCGGCGACTTCGGTGACCCGGTGGCTGGTGTGCGGAACGAGGGCCGGGACGGTGTACGTAAGATCGAGCGCGGTGTTGAGCGTGACGGTCAGAATCACCTGCGCCGGTCTCCGGTCCGTTGTGGCGCGCCGTAGTACGCGCTTGCTCCGTGGCGGGCTCCCGCCGCGACGATCATGCCAAAGAGACGGCGGCCGGCCCAGGTCTCCGGGTCAACCGCCGTCTCTTCGTTACGTCCTGGGGCCGTCGCCCGACACGCTGTCAGGCGAGGCGGGGCTCGATGATCCACTCGCCCTTGCGCATGACGCCCTTGAGGACGAAGTCCTCGTCGAGGACCACGAGGTCCGCGTCCTTGCCCGGCTCCAGGGAGCCGACCCTGTCGTACACCCCCAGCAGTCGCGCGGGGTTGGCGGAGATGGACTGCACGACGTCACCGACGGGAATCCGGTCGACGGTCACCGACCGGCGGAACGCGGTGTCCAGCGTGAGCGTGGAGCCGGCGATCGAATCGCCCTCGACCAGACGGGCGACGCCGTCCTTCACCTCGACCGCGAGCGGGCCGAGCTGGTAGCGGCCGTCGCCGAACCCGGCCGCGTCCATCGCGTCGGTGATCAGCGCGACGCGGGCGGCGCCCGCGTGGTGGTAGGCCAGCTCCAGGGCGGCGGGGTGCAGGTGCGTGCCGTCGTTGATCAGCTCGACGGTGACCCGCTCGTCCTCCAGGAGGGCCGCGATCGGGCCCGGGGCGCGGTGGCCGAGTCCCGGCATGGCGTTGAAGAGGTGCGTGGCGACGGTGGCGCCCGCGTCGATCGCCTCGACGGTCTGCTCGTACGTCGCGTCGGTGTGCCCGATCGCCGCGATCACCCCGTGCTCGGCGAGCAGCCGTACGGACTCGATGCCGCCGGGCAGCTCGGTGGCGAGGGTGAACATCTTCGCCGTGCCGTGCGCCGCGTCCATCAGCTTGCGGACCTCGGCCGGGTCCGGGTCGCGCAGCAGGCCCTCGCTGTGGGCGCCCTTGCGGCACGGGGAGATGAACGGGCCCTCGAAGTGGATGCCCGCGAGGTCGCCCTGCTGGACCAGCTCGGAGAGGACGCCGGCCCGCTGGGCGAGGAAGTCCATCTCGCCGGTGACGGTGGAGGCCACCAGAGTGGTGGTGCCGTGCTCGCGGTGGGTACGGACCCCGGTCAGGACCTCGTCCACGGTGCCGGAGGTGAAGGACGCGCCGCCGCCGCCGTGGTTGTGCATGTCGACGAAGCCGGGCACGACCCAGTAGCCGGTCAGATCGAGGGTCCGGGCGTCCTCCGTCGCACTGCCCGCGATCCTGCCGCCCTCGACGATCACCCGGCCGTTCTCGACCGTCCCGGTCGGCAGCACCACCCGGGCACCTGCGAGAACTGTGCTGTCTGCGCGTCCGGCCATCAGGCGGATACCTCCGTGGAGAGAAGATCCCAGGCGAGCAGCCCTGCGCCCAGGCATCCGGCGGTGTCCCCGAGGGCCGCCGGAACGATGTCGGGCAGCTTCTGGAACGTGACGCGTTCCTGGACAGCCGCACGCAGTGGTGTGAACAAGGTTTCCCCCGCCTCGGCCAGACCGCCACCGATGATGAGCGTGCGGGGGTCGAGGAGCGTGAGGGCGGTGACGAGTCCGGCGGCGAGCGCGTCGACCGCTTCCTGCCATACGCGTACGGCGGCCGGGTCTCCGGATTCGACGGCCTTCGCGCAGTCCGCGGCGTCCGCGGAGGGGTCCCCGCAGGCCGCGGCCCAGGCGCGGGTCACCGCGGAGGCGGAGGCCAGGGTCTCCAGGCAGCCTCGCTGGCCGCAGCCGCAGTCGGGGCCGTCGGGCCGCACGACGATATGGCCGATCTCGCCCGCGTAACCGTGGGCGCCCTCCTCGATGGAACCCGCGATGCCGATGGCGCCGGCGATCCCGGTGCCCAGCGGTACGAAGAGGAAGCGGTCGGCGTCCTTGCCCGCGCCGATCCGGCCCTCGGCGAGGCCGCCGGTCCTGACGTCGTGGCCGAGCGCGACGGGTACGCCGCCCAGGCGCTCGCCGAGCAGCGCGCGCATGGGTACGTCGCGCCAGCCGAGGTTGGCGGCGTACACGGCGATGCCGTTCCTGGCGTCGACGATGCCGGGAACGGCGACGCCCGCAGCGACCGCGCTGGTGCCGAAGTGCTCCTCGCCGTAGGCGCGCAGTTCGGCGGCGAAGGCGAGGATCGTCTCCACGACGGCTTCGGGACCGCGTTCCCTGGCGGTGGCCCGCCGTGCCGCGTGGAGGAGGGTGCCGTCGGCCCCGACCAGTGCAGCCTTCATTCCTGTGCCGCCCACATCGAGCGCGATGACATGTCTCACGGGAGACAGTTTCGCCCGTCCGGATGAAAAGGTCTAGTCCACTATCGAGGTTTGTTGAGGCTCCATACAAAACCGGCGCCGACCATACGTTGCCGAAGCGAGACTGCTGTGGTGTAGACCTCTTGATGATCGTGGGGGAAAATCCCCTTTCGGTGGGGGCCATGTAAGCGAAGTATTCGACGAGGATGGGCGAGGCCGTGCAGCGGCGCTTTTTGGGTGTGACCGCGGCGGTGGCCGCGCTTGGTTTGACGGCAACGTTGTCGGGCTGTGGCGCCGAGGGTGGTGACTCCGGTGACGTCACCCTGAAGTTCGTGGCGGCCGACTACGGCACCAGCGCGGCGAACACGTCCGAGACCTACTGGACCGACCTCGCCCGGAAGTTCGAGGCCGCTCACCCCGGCATCAAGGTCGACGTCCACGTGTACGCGTGGAAGGACGTCGACCGCGAGGTCTCCGAGATGGTGGAGCAGAACAAGGCCCCGGACATCGCCCAGATCGGCGCGTACGCCGACTACGCGAAGAAGGACAAGCTCTACACGGTCGACGAGATGCTCGCGATCCGCACACAGGCCAACTTCCTGCCCTCGCTGAGCGACGCGGGCAAGGTCAACGGCGAGCAGTACGGACTGCCGTTCATCGCGAGCACCCGGCTGCTCTTCTACAACAAGAAGCTCTTCAGCGCCGCCGGCCTCGAAGCACCCAAGACCTGGGCCGACATCCAGAGCGGCGCCGCCCGGCTCAAGGAGCGCGGCGTCCGCTACCCCTTCGCCCTGCCCCTGGGGCCGGAGGAGTCCCAGGCCGAGACCCTGATGTGGCTGCTCAGCGGCGGCGGTGGCTACACGGACGACGTCGGCTCGTACGACATCGACTCCCCGCAGAACATCGCCACGCTCACCTGGCTGCGGGACAACCTCGTCGGCAAGGGGCTCACCGGACCCGTCGCCCCGGGCGAGCTGGACCGGGCCAAGGCGTTCGAGGCGTTCACCCGCGGCCAGGTGGGGATGCTCAACGGGCACCCGACGCTGATGGAGGACGCCGAGAAGGAGGGCGTCGAGGTCGGCATGGTGCCGCTGCCCGGCGTCGACGGGCCGACCAGGGGCTCGATGGGCGTGGCCGACTGGATGATGGGCTTCAAGCAGAACGAGCACCGCGAGGAGATCGGCAAGTTCTTCGACTTCGCGTACAACGACGAGAACGTTCTCGCGTTCGCGGACGAGTACGACATGCTGCCCGTCACGGACAGCGCCTCCGCGGCGATGGAGGCGGACGAGCGGCACAAGCCGCTGCGCGAGTTCCTGGCCGCGCTGCCGAACTCGCAGTTCTACCCGTTCGCCAAGACGTCCTGGGCACAGGCCAGCGAGGCGATCAAGGCGAGCATCGGTACGGCGGTGGAGCCGGACGGCAGCCCGGAGCTCGTGCTCGGCCAGATAGCGAAGAAGGCGTCGCGGGCGGAGCAGGCGGAGTAGGCGGGGCCGGCCGGGCGGGCGGAGCGGATGGAGCAGCGGTTGACGCGGTTGTCCGTGCGGCCGATTAGGTTGTTCATATGACCGAAGACCCCCCACTCTCCGACCGGGACCGAGCCCTGCTCGCCCTGGAGCGGCGCTCGTGGCCGGGGCCGGGGGCGAAGGAGCGGGCGATCCGCGAGGAGCTCGGGATGTCGCCGGTCCGCTACTACCAGCTCCTCAACGCGCTGATCGACGACGTGCGGGCCCTGGAGGCGGACCCGGTGACGGTGAACCGCCTGCGAGCGGTCCGAGCCGCCCGCCGGGATCGCCGCTGACCCTCCCGGGCCACCGCCCGAACCGGGCCGTCCACCGCCGGGCGGACCGGCTGCGCCCCGCCCGGCCGTCCGCGTTTCAGGACACGGGGGTTCGCGGCCGGGCCCCGGGAGAAGGCGCGTCCCTATAGGGTCGGACCCATGGGCAGTCACCCCGATCACCTGCCGACCCCGACCACCCCGGCCGGCCGCGAGGGCCTCGCGGCCATCCTCGCCCGGCCCGACCGGGCCGTGGTCGCCCTCGACTTCGACGGCACGCTCGCCGACATCGTCCCCGACCCGGAACAGGCGCGCGCCCACCCCGGCGCCGTCCCCGCGCTCGCCGCGCTCGCGCCGCGTGTGGCGTCCGTCGCCGTGATCACCGGTCGTCCGGCCGGTGTCGCCGTGCGGTACGGCGGATTCGCCGGTGTGCCCGGACTGGATCACCTCGTCGTGCTCGGCCATTACGGCGCCGAGCGCTGGGACGCGGTGTCCGGCACCGTGCACGCCCCTGCCCCGCACCCCGGTGTCGCCGCCGTCCGGGCCGAACTGCCCGGTGTGCTGCACGAGTTGGGTGCCTGGCATGGCAGCTGGGTGGAGGAGAAGGGACAGGCCGTCGCCGTACACACCCGCCGGGCCGACGACCCGCAGGCCGTCTTCGAGTCCCTGCGCGGCCCCCTCGGCCGGCTCGCGGCCGAGCACGGGCTGATCGTCGAACCGGGCCGCCTCGTACTGGAGTTGCGCCCGCCCGGCATGGACAAGGGCGTCGCGCTCGCCGAGTACGTACGCGAGACGGACGCCGAGTCCGTGCTGTACGCAGGCGACGACCTCGGCGACCTCGCCGCGTACGCGGCGGTGGAGAAGCTCCGCACCGAGGGCCCCGACGGCATCCCCGGCCTGCTGATCTGCAGCGGCCGCGCGGAAGTGCCCGAACTCGCCGAACGGGCCGACCTGTCGGTGCCGGGACCCGCCGACGTCGTCGCGTTCCTGTCAGCCCTGGCGCAGCGCCTCTAGCTGGTCCAGGAACCACTGCTGCGGCGGCAGCGCCGTAGCCGCCGCGGCCAGTGCCTTCGTGCGGTCCGCCCGCTCGCCGTGCGGCATCGACAGCGCCTGGTGCAGCGCCTCCGCCGTGGCCGACACGTCGTACGGGTTCACCACGATCGAGGCGTCACCCAGCTCCTCGTACGCCCCGGCCTCGCGCGACAGCACCAGTGCGCAGCCGTCGTCGGAGACCACGGGGACCTCCTTGGCGACCAGGTTCATCCCGTCGCGGATCGGGTTGACCAGGGCCACGTCGGCCAGCCGGTACGCCGCCAGGGAGCGTGCGAAGTCGTCCTTCACGTGCAGGATCACCGGGGTCCAGCCAGGCGTCCCGTACTGCGCGTTGATCTCGTCGGCCAGCGTCTGCACCGCCGCCGTGTACTCCCGGTAGACCGCGAGGTCCTGCCGCGAGGGGTAGGCGAACGCGATGTGGGCGACCCGCTCGCGCCACTCCGGGTGCTCCTCAAGCAGGGCCCGGTAGGCGAGCAGCCCGCGCACGATGTTCTTCGAGAGCTCCGTGCGGTCCACCCGCACGATCGTCCGGCGGTCCGGACCCACCTGTTCCCGCAGGGCCGCCATCCGCTCGTCCACGTCCGCCTCGCGCGAGCGCCGGCGCAGGAAGTCCGCGTCCGCCCCCAGCCCGTGCACCCCGATCCGGGTGTGCCCGGTGCCGCCGATGATCTCCGTGCAGCAGCCGATGAACGCGTCGGCCCAGCGGCGGGTGAGGAACGCCGCCCGGTCCGCGCCGAGAATGCCCCGAAGCAGTTGCTCGCCGATGTCGTCGGGCAGCAGGCGGAAGTAGTCGACGGGCGCCCACGGGGTGTGCGAGAAGTGGCCGATCCGCAGATCGGCGCGGAGCTCCCGCAGCATCCCGGGCACCAGCGCCAGGTGGTAGTCCTGCACCAGGACCGCCGCTCCCTCGCCCGCCTCCTCGGCGAGCGCCTCGGCGAAGGCCCGGTTGTAGGCCTCGTACGCGGCCCACCGGCGCCGGAACTCCGCGTCGAACGCGGGCTCCAGCGGCGTCTGGTACAGCATGTGGTGGACGAACCAGAGCACCGAGTTCGCGATGCCGTTGTACGCGTCGGCGTGGAGATCCGCGTCGATGTCGAGCATCCGGACGCCCTCTTCGGCGATGCCCCGCCGGACCGCCTCGCGGTCGCCGTCGCTCAGGGCCGCGCACACCCACAGCTTGTCGTCGACGGCGCTGAGCCCGGAGACCAGGCCGCCTCCGCCCCGTTTCGATGTGAGCGAGCCGTCCTCGCCCTGTGTGTACGACACGGGGCCGCGGTTGGACGCGACGAGAACCTGGGCAGCGTGCTCGGAGACCATGTACCGGAACCTAGCCCGTTCCGGAAGCCTCCAAACGTGAGTACGGCACCCGGCCGGACGGGCCCGGGTTCGGTCCGTCAGCCGTGATCGCGCTCCCGGCCCCGCCCGCGCGAGGCCGCGCGGGCGACCGCCCCGGCCCCGGTCAGAGCGAGCCCGAGGCCACCGAGCAGCCACAGCCGCTCACCGGTGCCACCGGTCTCGGCCAGGGTGGCGTGCGCGGGGCGCGGCACCTGCGGGGCGTGTACGGCGGCCGTGGCCGGGCCGCCCGCGAGGGGGCCGAGCACGGCCCCGGCGAGCAGGACGGGCAGGACAGCGGCGTGTGCGGGCAGCCGGCGCAGGGCGGCCCTCGGTCGAGGAGAAGCCATAAAAGTGAATGTAGGGAACTTTTATGACTAATCCTGTTACGCCGCGCGGCGAGCCAGATACTCCTCGATCTCACGCATCGGGGGCCGCTCCTCCGTATCGACCGCGTGGGTGCACGGCACGAAGCCGTTCTCACCCCGCTCGAACTGGGTGAGCTCCGGCCGCACGAGGTGACCCCGGGAGAGCCGGAGCTGCGCGGTGCGGTAGATGGTCGCCGCCATCCTTCCGAGGGCCTGGCTGTCCTGGTTGCGGTGTTTGCGCACGCCGACGTCGACCTGCGCCAGCGCGTCCAGACCCACCATGTGCAGCGAGTCGATGAGCAGACCCAGCTCCACCCCGTAACCGACGGGGAAGGGCAGCTGCTCCAGCAGGGAGCGCCGTACGGCGTACTCGCCGCCGAGCGGCTGGACGAAGCCGGCCAGCTGCGGCCAGTGCAGGTTCAGCAGCGGCCTTGCGACCAGTTCAGTGACACGGCCGCCCTGACCGGCGGTGTTGCCCAGCGGCCGGTCGTACATCGCCTTCACGAACTGCACCGAGGGATCGGTGAGCAGCGGCCCGACGGTCCCGGACACGAAGTCCGGGGAGAAGTCCTTCAGGTCGGCGTCGACGAAGCAGACGATCTCACCGCTCGTGACCAGCAGTGACCGCCACAGGACCTCGCCCTTGCCGTGCAGGGCGGGTATTCGCGGGAGGATCGCGTCCCGGTGCACCACCCGGGCACCCGCCTCCGCGGCGACCCGCGCGGTCGAGTCGGTCGATCCGGAGTCGATGACCACCAGCTCGTCGACCAGCGGCACGCGCTCCATGAGCTCACGCCGGATGATCGTCACGATGTCGCCGACCGTCGCCTCTTCGTTGAGGGCCGGCAGGACGACGCTGATGCTGCAGCGGCGTGGGTCCCGGGTCCTGGCGGCCGCGAGACGATCCAGCGGACGATCGGCGGCCGACCAGGAACGCCTGGTCAGCCAACGTTCCACCTCTTCGATCACGGTCGAATCTCCCTGCGTGTGATCCATCTCGCGGTTCGGACGACTCACTCAACCGTCCGAGGCTTCGGTTACAGTCTTGAACAACGCGGACGACCCTCGCATCTCGGGGGTCCGCCCGCGACAAACGCCTGGATCGGTGATCCAGTGCCATAGCGCTCATCCAGAGGGACTGAGGGAACGGCCCGTTGAAGTCCCGGCAACCCCCCCATCGACCGCGAGGTCACGATGGGGAAGGTGCCAAATCCGTCTTGTGGCGAAATTCGCCATGAGGAAGATGAGGAGAAAGGGCCTCCGCCAGCATGGCTGTGCAGACTGAAACGAAGAACACCCCCTCCACTGTGGATCTCGGTCCCGCCGCGGCGCTTTCCTGCCGCGAGTGCGGCGAGCGCTTCGAGCTCGGTCCCCTTTTCGCCTGCGCGTCCTGTTTCGGGCCGCTCGAAGTGGCGTACGACCTGCCGAGCGGCTCCCCCGACGAGCTGAAGAAGCGCATCGAGGCCGGACCCGACAACATCTGGCGCTACGCGCCGCTGCTGCCGGTCCCCGCCGATGTCGCGGACAAGCCCAACCTCAATCCCGGTTTCACCAAGCTGGTCAAGGCCGACAACCTCGCCCGTGAACTGGGCGTCACCGGCGGTCTGTTCGTCAAGGACGACTCCGGGAACCCGACCCACTCCTTCAAGGACCGGGTCGTCGCGATCGCCGTCGAGGCCGCCCGCGCCTTCGGCTTCACCACGCTCTCCTGCTCCTCCACCGGCAACCTCGCCGGCGCCGTGGGTGCCGCCGCCGCCCGCGCCGGCCTCCGCTCCTGCGTGTTCATCCCGCACGACCTGGAGCAGGGCAAGGTCGTCATGGCCGCGGTGTACGGCGGTGAACTGGTCGGCATCGAGGGCAACTACGACGACGTCAACCGCTTCTGCTCCGAGCTCATCGGCGACCCGCTCGGCGAGGGCTGGGGCTTCGTCAACGTCAATCTGCGTCCGTACTACGGCGAGGGCTCCAAGACCCTCGCGTACGAGATCTGCGAGCAGCTCGGCTGGCAGCTGCCCGACCAGCTCGTGATCCCGATCGCCTCGGGCTCGCAGCTCACGAAGATCGACAAGGGCCTCCAGGAGCTCATCAAGCTCGGGCTGGTCGAGGACAAGCCGTACAAGATCTTCGGCGCCCAGGCCGAGGGCTGCTCCCCGGTGTCGGTGGCCTTCAAGGCCGGTCACGACGTGGTGCGCCCGCAGAAGCCGAACACGATCGCCAAGTCCCTGGCGATCGGGAACCCGGCCGACGGCCCGTACGTCCTGGACATCGCCCGCCGCACGGGTGGGGCCGTGGAGGACGTGAACGACGAGCAGATCGTCGACGCGATCAAGCTGCTCGCGCAGACGGAGGGCATCTTCGCGGAGACCGCGGGCGGAGTCACGGTCGGCGTGACGAAGAAGCTGATCGAGGCGGGTCTGCTCGACCCGACGCTGACCACCGTCGTCCTGAACACGGGTGACGGCCTCAAGACGCTCGACGCGGTGGCCGAGACCTCGCAGGCGACCGCGACGATCCGGCCGAGCCTGGACGCGTTCCGCGCCGCCGGCCTCGCCACCAGCTGATCACCCGAGACCGAAGGAAGGCACCCACCATGAGCGTCAAGGTCCGCATCCCCACCATCCTCCGCACCTACACGGGCGGCCAGGCCGAGGTCCAGGCCGAGGGCACGGTCCTCTCCGAGGTGATCGACTCCCTGGAGAAGAACCACCCGGGCATCGCCGCCCGCGTCCTGGACGACCAGGGCAAGCTGCGACGCTTCGTGAACGTGTACGTCAACGACGACGACGTGCGCTTCGAGGGCGGCCTGGACGCGGCCACCCCGGACGGTGCCGGCGTCTCGATCATCCCGGCCGTCGCCGGAGGCTGAGCGCGGGCCGGCGCGCCCTTGCGCCGGCTTCCCGGAGTTATCCCTGTTGCCCCCTCCGCGAGAGAAGCGGAGGGGGCAATTCTGCATGGTTAGACGCGGTAGAGTTGGGAAGTCCCCTCCGCTGCCTGTGCCGCCCGCATATGAGAATGCGCCCGGTCACGATGAGAAGCAGCCAAAGTACGTGCACCCCTTATGGCATAAGTGGCCTTTGTCGGGCCCGACTTGCCCAGGAATCTCATAAATTCCCCATAAAGGGGCGATCGGCCATGCCCAGAATTCTCGTCCGATTGACCTGTTGCAGAGGGCAGTTGGGCAGATACATTCGGCCGCGGTCGACGCGTTCCGGCGCACACACCCTCTCCTGTCGGAGGGTGAGTTCTGACCCGGGCCCGCGAAGTGCGGTCCTGTGCAAGGGCCAGTAATAGGGGAGTTAGGCATGGCTCAGGGCACCGTCAAGTGGTTCAACGCGGAGAAGGGGTACGGCTTCATCGCGGTCGACGGTGGTGCGGATGTTTTCGTCCACTACAGCGCGATCCAGATGGACGGGTACCGCACCCTCGAAGAGGGTCAGCGAGTTGAATTCGAGATCTCGCAGGGCCAGAAGGGGCCGCAGGCGGACATGGTCAAGCTCGCCGTCGGCTGAGTTCGGCGCAGTCGGCCAACGACACTACTCACGCGCGTAGGGCCCGTACCCCCAGGGGTGCGGGCCCTCCGTGCGTCCCGGGGCGCACGGGGACCCCTCGTACGTCCATGGGCTCCGGCTCCGTCCAGGGGTTCGGACGCCCTTCGTGTGTCCCCATGCGGCCCCCTTCTTTGTCCACATCCCGAGGGGGACGCTTGCACTCGCAGGGGTCGAGTGCTAATCATTGGCGTTAGCACTCTCCAGGTGAGAGTGACAGAAACTTGGACCGGGCCGGTGAGGCCCGCAGGTTGTGCGGGGCAAGGAACCGCACAGCCGCTGGCCGTCCGTCGCGGGCGCCTCTCGGTCCGGAGAATCCACCCCTGTCCGGGAGGACCACTTCACATGGCCAAGATCATCGCGTTCGACGAGGAGGCACGGCGCGGTCTCGAGCGCGGGATGAACCAGCTCGCCGACGCCGTCAAGGTCACCCTCGGCCCCAAGGGCCGTAACGTCGTCCTCGAGAAGAAGTGGGGCGCGCCCACGATCACCAACGATGGTGTTTCCATCGCCAAGGAGATCGAGCTCGAGGACCCGTACGAGAAGATCGGTGCGGAGCTGGTCAAGGAGGTCGCCAAGAAGACGGACGACGTCGCCGGCGACGGTACGACCACCGCCACCGTTCTCGCCCAGGCTCTCGTCCGCGAGGGTCTGCGCAACGTCGCCGCGGGTGCCAACCCGATGGCTCTGAAGCGTGGCATCGAGAAGGCCGTCGAGGCCGTCTCCGCCGCTCTTCTGGAGCAGGCGAAGGACGTGGAGACCAAGGAGCAGATCGCTTCGACCGCCTCCATCTCCGCTGCTGACACCGAGATCGGCGCCAAGATCGCCGAGGCTATGGACAAGGTCGGCAAGGAAGGCGTCATCACCGTCGAGGAGTCCCAGACCTTCGGTCTGGAGCTGGAACTCACCGAGGGTATGCGCTTCGACAAGGGCTACATCTCGGCGTACTTCGCGACCGACATGGAGCGTATGGAGACGTCGTTCGACGACCCGTACATCCTCATCGTCAACTCCAAGATCAGCAACGTGAAGGACCTCCTTCCGCTGCTCGAGAAGGTCATGCAGTCGGGTAAGCCGCTGCTGATCATCGCGGAGGACGTCGAGGGCGAGGCCCTGTCGACCCTGGTCGTCAACAAGATCCGTGGCACCTTCAAGTCCGTCGCCGTCAAGGCTCCGGGCTTCGGTGACCGCCGCAAGGCCATGCTCGGCGACATCGCCATCCTCACCGGTGGCACCGTCATCTCCGAGGAGGTCGGTCTCAAGCTGGAGAACGCCGGCCTGGACCTGCTCGGCAGCGCCCGCAAGGTCGTCATCACCAAGGACGAGACCACGATCGTCGACGGTGCGGGCGAGAGCGACCAGGTTCAGGGTCGCGTCAAGCAGATCCGTGCCGAGATCGAGAACTCCGACTCGGACTACGACCGCGAGAAGCTCCAGGAGCGCCTCGCGAAGCTGGCCGGCGGCGTGGCCGTCATCAAGGCCGGCGCCGCGACCGAGGTCGAGCTCAAGGAGCGCAAGCACCGCATCGAGGACGCGGTGCGCAACGCCAAGGCCGCTGTCGAGGAGGGCATCGTCGCCGGTGGTGGCGTGGCTCTGCTCCAGGCCACGGCCGTCTTCGAGAAGCTCGACCTGACCGGTGACGAGGCCACGGGCGCCAACGCCGTGAAGCTCGCGCTGGAGGCCCCGCTCAAGCAGATCGCCGTCAACGGTGGTCTTGAGGGTGGAGTCGTCGTCGAGAAGGTGCGCAACCTGCCGATCGGTCACGGCCTCAACGCCGCGACGGGTGAGTACGTCGACATGATCGCCGAGGGCATCATCGACCCGGCGAAGGTCACGCGCTCCGCTCTGCAGAACGCCGCGTCCATCGCCGCGCTCTTCCTCACCACCGAGGCTGTCATCGCCGACAAGCCCGAGAAGGCCGGCGCTGCTGCCCCGGGCGGTATGCCGGGCGGCGACATGGACTTCTGATCCCTCCCGGATCAGTGGTGCAGTCGTAGTCGTAAGTGAACGTTGCCGACCCCGGCCCCTGGGATTCGTCCCGGAGGCCGGGGTCGTCCGCGTGCTGCCCTCCCGTCAGGGCGCCTCGGCGCGTGCGGTGAGGAGCAGAGGGATCGTCAGGACCGGCAGGAACCAGACCAGGACGATGAGGCGTTGACCGGCCAGCATGTCGAGGTTGGGGTGTCCTGCCTGGTTGAGTACACCGCCCGCGGCCGTGGCGGCGGCGATCAGGCCGAGGTACGTGGGGCGCCGGAGCGTGGCGGCGGCGGCGAGGGCCAGGGTGATCAGGAGTAACGGTTCCTTGAGCTGGTGGTCCGCCCAGGCCGACCAGAAGATCCGTTCCTCCGCGAGGAACCTGGGCCAGGGCGCGGGCACGTCGGGGCGCTGGTAGTGGTGGGTCAGGAGGTCCTGGGCGCTGTCGTACCCGGAGGGCCAGCCCAGCACGTACGTGGTCAGTTGTATGGCGACCGCGAGGCTGCCGCAGAGGACGAACAGCCCCAGGGCGGGCTGCGGCGAGCGGTCGCGGTGCTTCCGGTACAGGGCGAGCCCGCCGAAGGCCGTGGCGAGGGCGACGGCCAGCAGGAGTGCCTGGGAGTAGCGCGCAAGGAAGGCGACGAAGAGGCCGCCGGTGACGAGGACGGTCCCCGCCGTCCGGTGCTCACCGTTGAGGGTCAAGGTGCAGCCGAGTGCCACCGCCGCCGTGCAGGCCAGCGTCAGCCCGTCGGCCATGGGCAGCATCGCGATGGCGCCGGTGGGCAGCGTCAGATAGAGGATCTGCCCGCACAGGGCGGCCACCCGGTTGGCACCGGCGGCGCGCAGCGTGGCCAGGACGAAGAGGCTGCCGGCGAGGGCGACGGCCACTCCGGCCAGCCAGACGCCCAGGACCAGCCCGAACACGGCGATGAACGGCACGAGCAGCAGCGGGTATCCGGGCCGTGCCTCGTAGATCGCCATGAAACGGGAGTTGAAGAACGGGCCCGTCATGCCCGAGGTGTTGCCGTGCCGCTTCCAGAACTCGGTCGAGGCCGTCAGCTTGCGCACGCATCTGCGTACCGAGGGGCTGTCGGCCTCGTCGGCGCACGTGTAGTCGATCGCCTGAGCGGTCGCCGAGGTCCGGCTCTCGCCGCCGAGCCGGAGGGCGTAGGAGAGGTAGTTCTTCGAGTCGGGGGAATCCCGCCCGGTCAGCGACGTCAGCTGGAACCCGACGAAGGTGGCCATGACGAGCACCGCGCAGAGGATTCCGGCACGGGACCTGGTGAAGCGGCGGCGCATGGGCGTCCTCTGAACGGGAGCATTCGTCGACACGGCCAACGACAGAAGCGGGGGCAGGTTTTGGCCGGGCGTCCTTGCCCGCTGCCCGATGACACGTCGGCGTTCGTGACCAAGTCGTGTGAGCGGGCGCCCTCCGCTCCCCCGTGCCGTCGCGGAGCGTGGAGGCCGGAGGCCCGGCGGACCGTACGCACGCCGGGACCCGGGGCGCGTTCCTCATGGGGAGACGGGCGGGCGGGGAGCCGTCGCACCTGGTCAGGGCTTTGGCGGCGGCCCATTCGGTCTAGCGTGCCGAGCCGTTCGGCGCCGCCGATCCTAGGGTCGGTTCGAAGGCCATCCGTCCAAGGAGGCTCCACATGAACTGTCGTACCGCCGTGGCGGGCATAGCCCTGGCTGTCTCTTCCGTCGTTCCTCTCTCCGGCGTCGCGTTCGCGCAGGACTGCCAGGACTTCGCCTTCCAGGAAGACGCGCAGGCCGAGTTCAACAGGGACCCGAGCGATCCGAACGACCTCGACGAGGATGCCGGCCCCGACGACGGCATCGCCTGCGAGTGGCTTCCCAGTCGAGGCGTGACGAGCAGCACGTCTTTGCCCCGGCCCGTGAGCCCCACCCCCACCCCGCAGCCTCCGAGCCCTACCGCCACGGCTCAGCCGGTGAGCCCCACCCCTACCGCCGGGTCGGCGAGCCCCACCGCGATTCCGTCGCGTGGCTCCGAGGGCGGTCTCGGTGGCGCGTCGGGTCCGACCGCCCGTGAAGCCGGTGTCGGCCTGGCCCTCGTGGTCGGCGCGTCGGCAGGTGCGGTCGGCTACACGGTCGTCCGGCGTCGTCGGCGTGCCTGAGGGGCTCCGGGTCCCACGAGCGGTCAGCCGGCGGGTGTGGGCGGGGTGTCCGGTTCAGCGCCTGACGGACGGCCGCTCGGGGCGTGGGACCAGTGCCGCCCGCACCTGGCTCATGCGGTCGCGGACCTGTCCTGCCTGTACGGCGCCGGGTGGGCCGGCATGGCCGTCGGGCTCGGTGCCCCGGCAGGGGGCGCAGCGGCCGCCGAGGAGTGCTTCCGGGGTGCCCGGGGCGCGGCATTCGCTGCATTCCAGGGCACGCATGACGGTCCGGTGGGCCGGAAGGACCCGCTCGGGAGGCATCTTGTCCCGCAGCCGCCTGCGGACGAGTGATGCGGCGTGGTGGACCGGGGTGGGCAGTCCGGCGGTCAGGGCCTGGAGGACTTCGGCTTCCGTGGCGCCCCGCTCGAACCACTCGCTGACCTGTGGTTCCAGGCTCGCGCAGTCGGCCGAGGAGAGGGTGAGGGTGGGGGCGGCCCTGCCGAGCGAGGCCAGCAGAATGAACGACCGGGACCGGGTGGGCCGTTGCTGTTCCTTCGGTACGTCGCCGTGTGCGAACGCCGCCCACCAGGTGTCGTCCCGTGCGGTACGGGAGAAGAACGTGCGCGTCACCCAGAGCAGGACCTGATCGGTTGCGACGCACTCGCTGCCGCGACGCAGATGCCCCGCTTCCTGGAGCCGGTTGAGCGTGGTCCGTACGGCGCACTGCCCGTACGGGAGTGCCCTGGCGAGGGCCTTCACGGAGATGTCGGAGCCGTCGGGGAGGCGGTCGACGTACGAGGCGATGGACGCGTCACGGGGATGCAGGTGTGCGAAGTCGCGCTCGGAGCGGGGGCGTTCGTGCGGCGCGGTGCGCTTGCCGTAACCCGGGTTGGCCATCGGGTGAGGCGCTGCGGGCACTGATACGTGCGGGGCGAAATGGGCAGCACTAAGCTGGGCGTCAGCCATGAGATCGTCTCCGAGTTCGTTCTTGTGGTCAGACCCCTGTCAGGTGTTCCAGCACCGGCGGGGGTCGTTTTGTTGTCTCCGACGCACGCTAGAGCGCGATGACCATGCGTGGCAAGTCGGTCACGAGAAGTCAACCCCCAACGCAGGGTGGGTGGGTGGGAAGACGGACCCATCCACCCAATCCTTGTTAAGAGCGCTCGGAACTCGGCCCCTGAGCTCCGGGAGGTTCTCTCGGCTTCGTCATAGTGCCTACGTCGAACACTAAGTGACGCTATGTTGCACAGACGCAGGCACATCAGCGATGAAAGGCCCACTGCCATGCCTCGCCTCAACCTCGACCACCTGGCCCTCGCCGCGGCCCGGATCCACACCGCTGATCAGGTCCGTCGTGACCCGGCCGTCGTCAAGGCGGCCAAGCGGTTCGCGGAAGACAGTGCCCAGGCTCTCCGCTCGGGTGCCGCGCTGGCGCGTGAGGCCAAGTCCTCCTGGCGGCGCCACAGCCCGCTGACCAAGGGGGCCGGAACCGATGAATGAGTTCAGCGCGGAGGCGATGGGCCTCGTGATCCGTGAGCACCGCCAGGCCCGGAGACCTGCCATGACCCAGGAAGAGCTGGCCGAGCAGGCCGATTACGGGAAGGGCGGTGCGGTTTCGATCTCCCGGATCGAGCGCGGGCTCGTAAGCCCCGGGCAACACCGTCTGGCCGCCCTCGCCCTGGCGCTCCGGCTGACACCCGGGCAACTTGAGCAGGAGGCGGAGGACCGGACCAGGTCTCTCGCTCGGCAGCGGGGCCAGCGGCCTGTGAAGCTGCGCGACCAGGTCGCGGAGACGAAGAGGCGCCATGCCGAGATCAACGAGAAGGCGGCCCAGCGGTCGAAGATCACCCAGGAGCACGGGGAAGCCTTCAACCGTGTCCATGACGTCGTCCGCGACGAGTTCTTCATGAGGTTCGTGGAACTGGCCAGGAGCGTCAGCGGGGCGCCCGAGCCGGAGAGGCCGAGTGAGGGGGAGACCGGGAGCCCGGGCGAGACCCCCACGGCGATGCGTATCGAGGCCATGTCCGCCGGGATCGCCCACGCGATCCGTGGTGCCGCCGCCGGGGGCGCGGCCGGGGCGGCGGTCGGCGGCGCAGCGGCCTACGGCGCTTTCACCGCCGCCGCGTTGTTCGGGACCGCCTCCACCGGAGCGGCCATTTCGGCGCTGTCCGGGGTCGCCGCGACCAATGCGGCTCTGGCGCTCCTGGGAGGAGGCGCGCTGGCCGCGGGCGGTGCGGGCATGGCGGGGGGAATTCTCCTGCTCACCGGCATGGTCGCCGCCCCGGTGGCAGCCCTGGCGGCCGCCGGCTTCTACGTCGTGAAGCAGCGCCGGAACAAGAAGGAGGAGGCGCGTCTGCGGACCGAGGTCGAGGCCGCGGAGGCGGCTCTGGACCAGTCGCAGAAGGGCTTCGACACCATGGTCGAGGTGCTGCCGCGCGCCACGGCCCTCATGGAGTACGTCGAGGTCCACGGCACCCACGCCCTGGAGAAGTGGTGGGCGGGTCTGCCGCCGGAGCCCCGGCGCTGGGATTCGCTCGGGCACGAGGGGCGGGAGCGGTACAAGGAGTTCCTCACCGTGGCGGGCTGCTTCCTGGCCGTCAGCATGATCAACGTTCCCGCCCTCCTCACGGCGGAGCCCGATGATCTGCGCGAGATGGACAAGGCCATCGACGAGACGCTGCGGTACGCGGACAGGACCATCAAGTCGATCGTCTGAGTTCGCGGAGGCCGGCCGTTCACCGCTTCGAACGGCGGCCGAGTACGGCTGCGTCCCCGGCCCCACCCTGACCGTCGGTCCGCGCACGGCGCCGTGACGCCGGGCGGAGGTTCTGGCCGAGCGCGACGCTGCCGATCACCAGGGTCAGGCCGCCGATCTGCCAGGCGGTGAGGGTCTGTCCCAGGAAGAGCAGTCCGGCGAGCGTCGCGACGACCGGGTTCGTCAGACCGAGGAAGGAGACGGAGGAGGCCGGGAGGCGCTCGATGCCGTGGAACCAGAGGGCGTACGCGACCGCGGTGCCGATGACGCCGAGGTAGACGTAACCGGCGATGTTCGCGCCGGTGAAGTGGCCGGGCAGGCCCTCGGCGGTGAGGGCGACGGGTGCCAGTACCAGCCCGCCGACGGTCAGTTGCCAGCCGGTGAAGGCGAGCAGCGAGACGCCTGCGGGGCGGCCCCACCGCTTGCTCAGGACGACGGCGAGGGCCATCAGTACGGTGGCCGCCAGCATCGCCGCGATCCCGGCGGCATCGGCCTCGGCGTCTCCGCGCAGCACGAGCAGTCCGACGCCCGCGACCCCGACGAAACCGGCGGCCAGTGTGCGGCGCGTGGGCCGGATCTTGAGCACTCCGGCACCGAGGCCGGCCACCAGCAGGGGCGTGACCGCGCTGACCGTGGAGGCGACACCGCCGGGCAGGCGGTAGGCGCCGAAGAACAGCAGCGGGAAGAACGCGCCGAAGTTGAGCATCCCGAGCACGGTCGCCTTCCACCACCAGTCGCCGCGCGGCAGTCGCCGGGTGAGGGCGAGCAGGATGAGTCCGGCGGGCAGTGCGCGCAGGGCGGCGGCGAGCAACGGCCGGTCGGCGGGGAGGAGTTCGGTGGTCGTGACGTAGGTGGTGCCCCAGGTGGCGGGCCCGAGGGCGGCGAGCGCGGCGATACCGATGGCGGCCCTGGTGGAGGTGCGGTGGGAGGGTGTGGGGGGCGCCGGCTCGGTGGTGGTGGGCTTGAGGGCTCTGGACGTGGTGGCTGTGGTGGCGGACATGACGCTCCCCCTCGTTTCTCCTCAACGCTGTTATTCTCAACGTTGAGATAAATATGAACCCCAGGGTCTGTGAACGTCAAGTATCTGAACGTTGAGAGATGTGGCCCGGGTGAGACTCGGGTGAGACTCGGTTGAGGGAGGAGCGCGGGAATGAGCGAGCGTGAGGCGGGGCGGCAGCCGGAGGCGGACACCGACGCCATCGACGAACTGCGTGCGCAGTGGCGCCGCGAGCGCCCGGACATGGGCCTGGCGGGACTGGACGCGATGGCCCTCGTGGGCCGCATCAAGCGGGCCGATCACCTGTTGAGCAGGGGCATGAAGCCGGTCTTCGCCGCACACGGTCTGGAGTTCGCGGAGTTCGACGTACTCGCCACGCTGCGCCGGGTCGGAGCCCCGCACGAGCTCACCGCGGGAGGTCTCCTGAAGTCCGCGATGGTGACCTCGGGCGCGATCACCAACCGGCTCGACAAGCTGGAACGCAAGGGGCTGATCGAGCGCCGCCCGGACCCCGCCGACCGCAGGGCCATCCGCGTCCGCCTGACCGAGGAGGGCCTGGCCCTCGTCGACCGGGCCGTGGTCGATCACGTGGCCAACGAGGAGCGGATGCTGGCGGGCCTGACCGCCGAGGAGCGCCGCGCGCTCGACGGAGCGCTGCGGCGGTTGCTGATGTCACTGGGGGACACGCATCTGGGCTGACGCCCCTGCCTCAGGGCGCCCGATGGATGAGCGTCCAGGTCTGGGACGGGCCGGAGCCGCACGCCGAGGAGGAGACGCCCTGGTCCTGCGCGGCGAGGCAGAAGCCCGTACCGGAGTTGATGACCCGGTCGTGCGTGTGCGGCTTCCAGGTGAGGAGCGGCAGGTCCAGGCACTCCCCGACGGAGACGGCCCCCGCTTCGTCGCTGTGCAGACAGACGCCCGTACCGACGTTCTCGAACTGGCCGTCGTCGTTCGCCATCCACACCTGGCCGGCGGAACCGTCGCAGCCACGCAGCGTGAGCGTCGAGCCGTCGGTGCCGAGGCAGTCGTGACTCAGGTCGCTCCGGAGCTCGAAGCGCGGGTCCTCCTGGGCGGGGGACGCGGAGGCCGGGGTGCAGGCCGTGGGCGCCAGCAGGGCGAGGGTCAGGGAGGCGAGGGCGGTGGAGAACGTGGTTCCGTACACGGGCACTTCCTGGGGCCGGGGGGTGGGAGGCGGATGCGGGGAGGGCGACGCCCTCCCGTACCCGGCAACGTTCCGCACCGTAGCCGTGCGTACACCCCACGCCACCTCACTGGCCCCGTTCGGGGCCCCTGCGCTCGCACGCATGACGCCTTCTCCGACGCAGGTTCCGCTGCCGCCCCTGACCGGGCGGAGGTGGCGGAGGCGGAGCTCGGTGTGACGTTCCCCTCCGTCTGCCGCCCGAGTGCCGCGCCGCCGGTCGTGACCGGCCCGCTGCCAGGGACGGCCGGGGATGAAGCCCGCACCGGGCGGGCCGGCCATTACCCGAGAGGTAATCGACCCGGGTTGGCCGTGATGCCAAGCTCGGCGTACGGAGCCCGACCGACCGGCCCACTGTGGAGGACACCATGCCCGCCTACGCCATCGCCCACCTGCAGGACGCCGCCCCGCACGAGGACATCGCGGAGTACATGGAGCGCATCCCCGGCACCTTCGAGCCGTACGGAGGGCGCTTCCTCGTGCACGTCACCCCGCACGAGGTGAAGGAGGGCAGCTGGCCCGGCAGCGTGGTCATGATCGGCTTCCCCGGAATCGCCGAGGCCAGGGCCTGGTGGGACTCGCCCGCGTACCAGGAGATCGCCCCGCTGCGCGCACGGCACATCAAAGGCGACATCATCATGGTCGAAGGTGTTGCCGAGGGATACGACGCACGAGTCACCGCGAAGGCGGTGCGGGAGGCCCTGGGTGCGGAGTAGGCCGGAAGGGCAGAGGGATTACCCACCTCTCGCCACTTTCAACTTATAGCGCACAGGGGGGCTTGCGACAAGGCCCGGGTGATGGCGCACAATCGCTCGCTGAGGCCGGAACCTGCGGAAATGGGAGATTCACTAAGTGCGTTGTTTGTTGTCGGTTTACGGGTTGGGCACCGCCGTCGAGCCAATGGGGCCGGTGGTGGGGCGCGCGACGCCGGATCTCGCGGGTGCGGACCAGGACCGGAGCGTCTGACATGAACCCTGTGACCACCAGTGCGTTCGACCTTCCCGACCGTCTCGCCGACAAGGCCGACCCGGCACTGATCGCCGGTGACGAACAGCACTTCGCGGCCGTCGCGGAGTGCCTGGAGCAGTCGATCGCCGAACTGTCGGACCTTCTCACCGCCACCCGCAGGGCGCCCGGGGGAGTGGGCCAGCAGGCGATGGACCGGGACCTGGAGGTCCACCGGCTCACCGCGCGCCTGCGCGCGCTGCGGCGTTTCGGGCTCGACCTCTGCCTCGGGCACATGGTCGGCGGAGACGACTCCGAGCCCGTGTACGTCGGACGCCTCGGCCTCACGGACAGTACGGGCCGCCGGCTGCTGCTCGACTGGCGCTCCCCGGCCGCCGAGCCGTTCTTCGGCGCCACCCACGCGAACCCGATGGGCCTGGCGAGCCGCCGCAGGTACCGGTGGACGCGCGGCCGCATCAGCGACTACTGGGACGAGGTCTTCACCCCGGACGGCATGGTGGGGCGCGCCGCGCTCGACGACCAGTCCGCCTTCATCGCCAGCCTGGGCACCAACAGGTCCGCCCGGATGCGTGACGTGCTCGGCACCATCCAGGCCGACCAGGACGCCATCATCCGCGCGAGCTCGCGCGGCGCCCTCGTCGTCGACGGCGGGCCGGGCACGGGCAAGACCGTCGTCGCCCTGCACCGCTCCGCGTACCTCCTCTACTCCGACCCGCGCCTCGGTCACCGCCGGGGCGGCGTGCTCTTCGTCGGCCCCCACCAGCCGTACCTGGGATACGTCGCCGACGTCCTCCCGAGCCTGGGCGAGGAGGGCGTACAGACCTGCACCCTGCGCGACCTCCTCCCCGAGGGAGCGAAGGCGGCGGCCGAGACCGACCCGGACGTGGCCCGTCTGAAGTCGTCCGCGGACATGGTGAAGGCGGTCGAGGAAGCCGCCAGGTTCTACGAGGAGCCGCCCGCCGCGGGCATGACGGTCACGACCCACTGGTCCGACATCCGGCTGAGCGCAGACGACTGGGCCGTCGCGTTCGACGCCGCACCGGGCATCCCGCACAACGAGGCCCGCGACCAGATCTGGGAGGAACTGCTCACGATCCTGGTCGACAAGCACGACGACGAGGACACGGCCGAGCCGCTCCGCAAGTCACTCCACAAGAACAGGGAGCTGCTCGCGGTCTTCGACAGCGCGTGGCCCCTGCTCGAAGCGACCGACCTGGTCGGGGACCTGTGGACGGTGCCCGCCTATCTGCGCAAGTGCGCCCCCTGGCTCGACCGTGCGGACGTGATGCGGCTCCAGCGGGAGGACGCCCAGGCATGGACGGTGTCCGACCTGCCGATCCTGGACGCGGCACGGCAGCGGCTCGGCGACCCGGAGGCCTCGCGGCGCACGCGAAGGAACAAGGCCTCCGTCGCCGCCGAGCGCGAACAGATGACCAAGGTCATCGACGGTCTGATCGAAACCGATCAGGACGGCGAGGGCGCGCTGACGATGCTGCGCGGCCAGGACCTGAAGGAGACCGTGTTCGACGGAGCGGCATCGCTCGACATCGAACGGGACGTGCTCGCCGGCCCGTTCGCCCACATCGTGGTGGACGAGGCCCAGGAACTGACCGACGCGGAATGGCAGATGCTGCTGCTCCGCTGCCCGTCCCGCAGCTTCACCATCGTCGGCGACCGCGCCCAGGCCAGGCACGGGTTCACGGAGTCGTGGGAGGAGCGGCTGCGGCGGGTCGGGCTCGACCGGATCAGCCTGGCCTCCCTCAGCATCAACTACCGGACACCGGCGGAGATCATGGCGGAGGCGGAGCCGGTCATCCGTGCCGCGCTCCCGGACGCCAACGTGCCGACCTCCATCCGCAGCGGCGACCTCCCCGTCGTCCACGGCTCCACCGAGGATCTGCACGAGGTCATCGACACCTGGCTCGACACCCACGCCGACGGGATCGCCTGCGTCATCGGTGATCCCACCTTCCGGCCGACGTCCCGCGTCCGTTCGCTGACGCCGTCGTTGTCGAAGGGCCTGGAGTTCGACCTCGTGGTCCTCGTCGACCCGGAGTCGTTCGGCACGGGCATCGAGGGAGCGGTCGACCGCTACGTCGCGATGACCCGGGCGACGCAGCGGCTCGTCATCCTCACGAGCCGCTGACGCGGGACCCGACCGCAGGGCGGCCCCCGTCAGGAGTGGGGCAGCCCGCGGACGTGGTCGGGCGGGAGATGCAGTTCGTACGGCAGGCAGCAGTCGGAGCAGAGCGTCGCGACGAGCGTCCCGCACGCGGTGCAAAGCTGGTTCAGCCCGCCGTTCGGAGTCGCCCCGCAACAGGCCGCGGACGCGTGCCGCGTCTCCAGGCCGCGGGCGTCGTCCGGGTTGATCACGATGTTGCCCCGCGGCCCCTGGGAGACCAGGGGCCGTCGGCGCGCGTCGGAGCGTTGTCCGTGGCGCGGCATCACCGGGCCCGGTTCGTCGGCGACGACGAAGGGCGCGCCGTACGGTTCCGTCTCGATGGCGTAGCAGCCCGACGGCACCGTGGCCGGTGAAGGGCCCATCGTCCCGGCTTCCCACCACGCGTGGAAGGGAGGTTCGGGCACTGCGGGCAGAAGCGTGAGCGGCCCGGTCAGCTCGGCGCCGCACGTTGCGCACACGAATGCGGTCACCCCGGGCGCCGGGACCGGTGAACCCCGCCCCTCTGAGCCGCGTTGTGGGAACTGCTGACAACCACCGTGTCGAGGGAGCATCGAGTTGAGCACTCCGTATGAGGTCGAAACCCACTGGGACGAGCCGTCACAGCGGAACTACCACTCCCGCGGCGGGACGGTGGTCGGCTGGCAGGAGGCCGGGGGGCAGTTCTACCACTGGGACGACGCCCACCGCATGACCGGCGTGCCGGACGGTGGCTTCATCACCTGGTATCACGAGAGCGACCCTGCGTACCCGCGCTACAGGACCGATGCCCAGGGGGAAGTGGACTGGGTGGCGGGCTACGCCCTTGACGCCGGGCAGAACATGCAGTCCGCTCCCACTCCGGACGTCGAGGCCCCGACCGCCGAGGCCCCGACCGCCGAGCGCCCCAGCCTCAGCGAACTGCGGATGCATGCCATGAACGATGTGTTCGAGCCGCGGAAGGGCGTCCACGTCAAACCGATCCTCCTGGTGAACGATCAGCACGTCACGGTCGCCGACGGGGCCGTCTTCAGTTCGGGCAGCGTCGGAGGCGGGTACAGCGGAGGGTCCTACGGCGACGTGGACGTACCGGCACTCAGGGAGGAGATGAGGGTATCGGCCAAGGACGCGGAGGTCGGCGCTCTGGACGCGGTGCATCAGTACCTTGAGGAGCACTATCCGCCGAACTCCCCGCAGCGGGACGGTGTCACGACGATCTCGGTCGAGTTCGTCAGCAACATCGGCCCCTGCAACGGCTGCAAGTGCCGTTTCCAGGAGTTCGCGGAGAATATGGGGCGGGAATTCCCCGATGCCCGGATAAGGGCGGACGCGGTCTACAACAAGGGTGACGGCAGTACGCGATTCATGAGTAAGAGCAACCGAGGGCCGCTCACCGAGTACGGATACGCGGGCCCGGTGGAGGCGTTCACCAACCACGCGGCCCGGGATTCCAGATACCCGTTCGTGTACTACAAGAGGGAGATCGTGCCCCGTCCGGCCGCCGAGCAGCGTGCGCACATCGGCGATTCCGCACACTTGATGAATGCCGCCGGGGTCAATCAGGGCGGAGACGGGATCATCCCGACGACTCCGCCCAACCCGGCCTGGGACGTTTCACCCCGGAGCGCCTCCCCGGTCCAGGAGGCGGGCTTCAGCGTCGCCGCGGCGGCGGGCCTGCAGGTGGCGCACCACGGCTCCGCCTCGCAGCAGTCCCAGCACCAGTCCACCTCGCACCAGTCGTCCGTGCCTGTGGCCCGGAGCCACACCCGGAGCGGTGGCTCACACACTCCGTGACGCGAAGAAAAGCGGATGAGGACGTTCGCGTTCCCTTCGCCGGTCACCATCTGGTCAATCTGCGAATCATTTCAAGCCGCAACGGGCCCTGCTTTTAGTGGCCGATGTAGCGTTCGATCGCTTTTATCGCTTCACTCCAGCGAAATGTCCCTATGTGAAGGGTTTGAATATCGTGCGTGCATCGCGACGGTGGGCTCGAATCATTACGCCTCTTGCCGCCACTGCTCTCTTCTCCGTACTCATGGCGCCTGCGGCCACCGCAGTGAACTCGGCGGAGGCGGGCGCCACCACCGCAGCCGTCACGTGCTATGACGACCCCTGCGTGACGGGAATCCGTGCCGCGACGCACCCCGACTTCGACCGTCTCGTCTTCGACCTCACCGCCGGCACCCTGGTCAGCAACACGTACACGAACACCACGGGCGAGTTCGTCCCGATGGACGGTCAGACCCATTACCTGGACGTCAAGGGCACCTCGTACCTCTACCTCACGATGGACCCGGTCCACCTGGGTTCCGGTGCGGTTCTGAACCAGGCATTCGCCCTTCCCGCCATCAAGGGCGTCCAGTTGACGAACTTCCATGCGGCCCGGGCCCAGTTCGGCATCTCCCTCGGTTCCTCGACCGGCTACAAGGTCTTCAAGCTGACCCAGCCGGACCGGGTCGTCGTTGACGTCTACCGGTAGATCGTCCCGTCGGCCCGCGCGGAGAAACCGGCGATCCGGCCTGGTTTCTCCGCGCTTGCGTGTCCGCGCTCCCCGGACGGTCAGTCGCGCTTGAGGCCGCCCACGAACGCGGTCCAGGCAGCGGTCCGGAACATGATCGCGGGTCCGTCGGTCACCTTGGAGTCCCGGACGGGGACGACCTCGGGTACGCCGTCGAGGACTTCGAGGCAGTCGCCGCCACTGCCGCCGCTGTACGAGGACTTCCGCCAGGTCGCGACTTCGAGGCAGTCGCCGCCGTCGCCGCCGTCGCCGCCGCTGTACGAGGACTTGTGCCAGATCGCCGTCGACAGGTCGTAGTCAGAGCTGTTGAGCTTCATGGTCGTAATCCTCCGCCACCGATTCGATCAAGGCCAGAGACGCTGCCGGTGAGGCCGCGCTGGCCACCACCAGATCGTAGGTGAGTTCGTACCGGCGTACCGAGGCCGGATCGTCCTGCAACTGGCCTGTGCCCAGACCCTGGAGGTATGCGAGCGGCGGTGCGTCAGGGAAGGCCATGAGCTTGAGCGATCCTTCAAGTGCCATATGGGCGCCCTCGTCGAACGGCAGCACCTGCACGATGATCCGGTGCTGTCGGACGAGTGCAGCGATGTGACGCAGGGCCACGGCCATTCCCGCAGGTCCGCCCACCCTTCGACGTAACACCGCCTCGTCCAGCACCACCCACAACACAGGCTTGGTTGGATCGGCCAGGAGCTGGGCACGCTCAAGCCTCGCTGCCACCAACTCGTCGATGGTGTCTTCCGTAGCTGTCGGCTGGTACTCCCGGAAAACCGCTCGCGCGTACGTCTCCGTCTGCAACAGGCCCGGGACGAGCTGCGGCGCGTACTCCTTGATGGCCTCCGCGCGGGCTTCCGCCTCAGCCGCTTCCGCGAAGTGCTCCGGATACTTCGACGTCTTCAGCGCCGCGCAGTTCCGTACGAAGAAGCCGTCCGCGCCCAGCACTTCATCGAACTTCTCCGCCTGGTCCAGCTGCATCCGCCGGACCCCTATCTCCAGCTGTCCGATGAACGAGCCGCTGACGAAGAGGGGGGCGCCGAGCTCGTCCTGCGAGAGGCCCGCCTGTTCCCGGCGGTGGCGGAGCTCCGCGCCGAGGAGCGCGCGCGGTGACGAGGAGGGGTCGAGCTTGCGGGGACCTGGCATGGCAACTCCCTGTGACACACGTGCGGTTGTTGGAACAGCGCCTCTTCCAGGCTAGCCGCGCGTTGGACACTCTGGGTAGGCATTCCCATTACTCAGCGTGGAAGGTGAACGGCATGACAGCGACGGAGCGGCGCCGGGCGGCGGCGGGCAGGGTGCGGGTGGCGGAGGACGCTGTGGAGAGGTTGCGGGAGGGTCTCGCGGGGGTGGGTGTGAAGCTGCCGTCGCTGCGGATCGACCCCGTGTCGTGTGCGGGGAACGAGCCGTCGCCGCTGATCGACCTCGGCTGTTGCAACCTCGATACGGCGCGGCGGCTGAGTGAGGTCCTGGAGGCGAAGGCGGCCGGCCATGACCGGTGAGGTGTCTCTTGAGCCGTGTACGCCGGAGCCGGGGTCGTTCGCCGTGGATGCCCGGGACGGGCGGGTGGGGCGGGTGATGGGGCGCGTCGGGCCGTACGTACAGCTGCGTCCTCCGGGTGGGGGAGCCGAGTGGGACTGTCCACCGGATCTCGTGCGGCCGGCGCCGCCGGGAGTGGTGCTGCGGGCCCGGGTGACCGAGATCAACCGGGAGGGACAGCTGCCGAGATGAGGGACCGGAGGGGGACGCGGAGCGCGACCCCCTCAGTCGATCACCGCGGCGACGGCTTCGATCTCCACGAGCTGGTCGTCGTAGCCGAGCACGGTGACTCCGAGCAGGGTGCTGGGGACGTCGTGGTCCCCGAATGCGGAGCGGACCACCTTCCAGGCGGTCACCAGGTCTGCCTGGGAGGTCGACGCGACGAGCACGCGGGTGCTGATGACGTCCTCGATCGAGGCACCGGCGTCGGCCAGAGCGGTCCGCATGTTCTCCACTGCCCTGGCCGCCTGTCCCGCGTAGTCCCCGACCGCCGCTGTGGAGCCGTCCTCGTTCAGCGGGCAGGCGCCGGCGAGGAAGATCAGACGTGCTTCGGCCGGCGCGGTGGCCGCGTACGCGTACTCGGCGACGCCGGACAGCGAGCTGGAACGGATCAGGGTGATGGCACGGGGCACGGCAATTCCCTTCGGTGTGTGCGAGAACGCTTCGGTGCGTGCGGGAACGCTCATGCTCCCAGGCGCCGGTGCGTCGGGCCGCCGGTTTTCTCGCTCGACGGAAGCCGGTCGGGCTGTCAGGCTGCGCGCATGACCTATGGAATCGAGTCCCACCCCGCCCGTTGAGCGCCCAGGAAGAGCGCGACGCGCTCGACCTCCCGCTCACCCGTCAGCCCGCTCCTCCGGCTCTTCACGACCGCGCCTTGTCGCTCTTGCGCGAGGCCCCCCGTGGGGTCCCGGTACGACGCGGGTTCGTGCTGCCGCAGGCTTCCCGACCGGACACGGGCGGGCTGTCGCGGAAGGAACTGACCGCTGCCGTCCGGGATGCGCTCACCCCTCTGCCCGGCGACGCCGCCACCGTGCACCGCCGACTCGCGCGGCTCCGTGATCCGCACCGGTACACGAACATGATCAGGCTTGCCGTCGACGCGCTGCCGCTGCCGGACGGAGAGCGGCAGGCGGTCCGCGCGCTGGCGCGGGAGCTGACCCGGACCGGTACGACAGTGCCCGCCGTCACCGTCGGCCTCTACCTGCTCGTCCGCCTCGGGGAACCCGAGGACATCCCCTGCCTCTGCGCCCTCGCGACGATCCGGGACCTGTCCGGGCCCGCGATCCAGGCACTGGGCAGGCTCGACCGCCGGGCCGAAGCCCTGGCGAGTCTCGTCGTCCGGACGAGGCGGCAGGAACTGCGCCCGCTCGTAGAGGCCTTGTGGTCGCAGGATCAGGAGGCCGTTCTCACACAGCTCGTCGCATTCCCCGCAGGTTCCCGCCATCTCGGCAACGCCTCGGCCCGCCGGATCGCGGAGGCCGCGCGGCTGGCAGATCTCCTGGACCGCCACCCGGACGACCCGGCGCTCGTCGCCCGGGCCGCCAGGCTGCTCGTGCGGATGGGGTGCGGGAACGACGCGCCGACCGAACTGCTCGCGTACGAGGACGCCGTCGGCGTGTACGGGCGGGTCGTCATGCGGGCCGGTCTGCTGCCGCCGACGCTCGCGCACCATTCCACCCTGCTGGCGCTCGCGCTCGGCCTGAGCAGCGGGGTCGGCGCGCTGCTGGACTGGCCGCCCGGGCGGAGGGACTTCCTGCTGGCATCCCTGGGGCGGCTGCTGGCCGAGCGCCATTGGGCCGCGGTCGTGGACGCGGCCGGAGGTGAGGCCGAGGAACGCCTGCGTGCGGGGTGGATACGGCGTACGGGGCGCAGGCCCTTCGAGCTTCCGGGCGTCGCGGGGCGGCTGCGCATCGAGGTGGTGGCGGGCGACCCGCTGGACCGTGAGCCCGTCGAGACCCGCATCCTCGTCGACGGGCGTCCGCTGGTCCCGGCGATCTTCTCGCGGGGCGGCGCCGACAGTCCTGAATCCCTGCTGGAGAACGGCGCGTTGCGGGCGGGGCCCGAGCCGCGTGAGGTGCGGCTCGCGGAGGCGTACTGCGCCGAAGGGTGCTGCGGCGCGCTCCGCGTCACCATCCGTCGCGACGGTGACGAGGTGGTGTGGGACGGGTGGGAGCGGCCGTCGTACGCGCCGCGTTCGCGGAACGTGCCCGAGGTGCCCGCGTACCGCTTCGACGCTGCCGCGTACGACGCCGAGGTGGCGCGCGCGGACGCCGACCGGTCATGGTCCTGGCCCGCGCGCACCATCGCGCGGCTGATCCGTGAGGGGCTGACGCAACGGCCGGAGATCCTGCGGCGGTGGGACGCCCGCCGGGGCTGGATCAGCAGCGATGCCGAGGAACCGGACAGCACGGTGGTGACCTTCTGGTACGCGCCGGGGCTCGCCGCCGCGGACACGCTCAAGGACGCGCTCCAGTTCCGCTGGGTCCTGCCGGACGACGGCGGTCCGCCCGGGGCGCAGGCCGCCGCCGTGCTGCGACGGCTGGGCGAGGAGGACCCGAAGACGTACGCGCGCGTGTGCGGGGGCAGCCCCGAACGGGCGGCGGAGCTCGGGTTCCCCTGGCCGGGGGGAGGGTGAGGCGGAGGGCGCGGCGGCGCCGGGGCGCCGAAAGTGCGCTCCGGCCCGGCCAATCGGCGGGCCGGAGCGCACAGGCGGACGGCGGGGCCGACCCTTCCTCAGGGTCGGGCCCGCCGCCTCTGGGGGCGCTGCCGGGTCACATGAGGCGATAGCTGCCGTAGTAGCCGGCGACCTGCTCGTGATAGCCCGGGTCATCCGCGTGCTTGTGCTTGTCGAACTCCGGGGAGTCCTTGATCTGGTCCTTCGTCAGGTCGACGAAGACCTTGCGGTCCTCCGTGTCGATGGCCCGGACCGTGCCCGCAGGCAGCAGGACGTCCTTCCCGAAGATCCACACTCCGGTGTCGACGACCAGGTAGGCCGAGCCGACCTCGTCGGAGTGCTTGTCGATCTTGCCGATACTTCCGTCAGTTGCCTCGACCGAATATCCGGTCAGATCGGCGCCCTCGGTGTGACCGCTCGAAGGCTGGTAACCCCACAGGTTGTCGCTCATTTGCTGGCTCCTTTCCAGAAGACGTATTCGGCGTGTGGACCCTCACCGAAATGCCGGTGAAAGCCGCTCGAACTATCGACTGCCCGCATGTCTGGGCCTCACACCTTCGTCCTTCGTATTCTTTTCGCCCGGCACACAAAGCGCGGGTGGGCCCGGACATCGATGTCCGGGCCCACCCGCGCTGATGCTTGTGGACGGCGTCTACCAGCGGTACCAGCGGCCACGACGGCCGCCGCTGGCGGCCGGGCGGACGAAGAAACCGACCAGCCACACCACCAGCACAATGACCGCAATCCACCAGAGTGCCTTGAGTGCGAAACCTGCACCGAAGAGGAGCAGGGCGAGCAGAAGTACGAGAAGCAGGGGAACCATTGATATCAACCTCCAGGGCTTCTGGTGCCCCCGAACTAATTCCCTACACCACTCGCACGCTATTGGACCGCAATTCCTTCCGGAGTCGGGGCCGGTGCGGGAGCCGGAGCCGTGCCGGCCGGGCCGGTGGCGGCGATCTTCGAAAGGGCCGGTTCCTGGGAGACGTTGAACTCCGCCAGGAGGTCCTTGCTGAAGCCGAAGAAGTACGTGGCGACGAAGCCGGCGACGTAACCGGCCACCAGGCCGCCCGCGTAGACCGCGATCGTCGAACCCAGGCCGTGGTTGCCGTCCAGGAGGGGGAACAGCGCCCAGCCGGACGGGCCGATGGCCGTGGAGCCGACCGTGTCACCGAGCTGGTTGAACAGTCCTACGAAGCCGCCGCCGAACGCACCACCGACGCAGGCCGTGATGAACGGGCGGCCCAGCGGGAGCGAGACGCCGTAGATCAGGGGCTCACCGACACCCAGAAGGCCCGCCGGGAGGGCCGACTTGATGGTGCGGCGGATCGACTCGTTGCGGGGGAGCCGGAGGTAGACGGCCACGGCCGCACCGACCTGGCCCGCACCGGCCATCGCGAGGATGGGGAGCAGGACGGTGTAGCCCTGCTGCTCGATGAGCGTGGTGTGGATGGGGATGAGCGCCTGGTGCAGGCCCAGCATCACCAGCGGGAGGAAGAGACCGCCCAGCACGAAGCCCGCGCCCGCACCGCCGTTGGAGAGCAGCCAGTCGGCGAACGTACCGATCGCGGAGGAGATCTCCCCGGCCACGTACATCAGGCCGAAGATCGTCACCAGGCCGGAGACCAGCACGGTGAGCGTCGGGGTCACCAGCACGTCCAGGGCCTCGGGGACCCAGCGGCGGCACCACTTCTCCACGTACACCGCGAGGACCGCGGCACCGAGCGCGCCGAGCACACCGCCCTGGCCGGGGGAGAGCTGCTGGCCGAACGCCTCGATGTTGGCCACGCCCGGGAAGACGATGATCGCGGCGACCGCACCGCCCAGGATCGGCGTACCGCCGAACTCCTTCGCCGTGTTGTAGCCCACGAAGACCGCGATCAGCGCCATGAAACCGGAGGCCATCGCGGCGAGGGCGGGGGTGACGGCGGGCAGCCACTCCAGGTTGACCAGCAGGCCGTTGAGTCCGGCGATGATGCCGCAGCCGATGAGGGCCGGGATCAGCGGGACGAAGATGTTGGCGATCTTGCGCAGGAACAGCTTGAACGGCGTGGCGTTCTTCGCCTTCTGCTGCGCCTTGATCGCCGCGCCCTGGGCGGCCAGTTCGTCGGCGGTGTGGACGACGGGGGCGGCTGCCCGCTCCTCCTCGACCAGGCGCTCGAACTCCGGGGTGACCCGGGCGACCGTGCCCGGACCGAGGACGATCTGGTACGTGTCGTCCTCGACCACGCCCATGACGGCGGGGATCGCCTTGAGGGCCTCGTCGTCGACCAGTGAACGGTCGTGCAGACCGAGGCGGAGCCGGGTCATGCAGTGGGCGATGGAGTCGACGTTCGCTGCGCCACCGACGAGCGGAAGGATCGCGGCGGCGGTGGCGCGGTTCTTGTCTTCAGTAGCCATGGGGCGTGGTGCCTTGCTGTGCGGGGGTACGGGAGTGGTGCGGGTGGGTCAGGTGGTGCTGTGAACGGCCGCGAGGGCGGCGCGGAGGTGCCCGTCCGACTCCGTGAGGAGCGAGGCGGCGGTGGGGCCGTCGACCTGGCCGAGGATGGTCAGGATCGCGTTCTTCACCTCGCCGTCGGTGGCGGCGAGCGCCGCCTCGATCTCCTGGTCGGAGGCGCCGGTGGCCAGCGAGACGATGCGGCGCGAACGGGCCCGCAGCTTCTCGTTGGAGGCGCGGACGTCGACCATCAGATTCCCGTACGTCTTACCGAGACGGATCATCGTGATCGTCGAGAGCATGTTGAGGACGAGCTTCTGCGCCGTTCCGGCCTTGAGGCGGGTGGAGCCGGTGAGGAGCTCCGGGCCCACGACTACTTCGAGGCCGTGCTCGGCGGCGGCGGCCAGCGCCGAGTCCGCGTTGCAGGACAGGCCGATGGTCAGCGCGCCCTGGGCGCGGGCGTGCTCGACGGCGCCGATCGCGTAGGGAGTGCGGCCGGACGCGGAGATACCGACGACGGTGTCGTTCTCCGTGAGGGAGAGGGAGTCGAGGTCGGCGGCGGCCAGCTCCTTGCTGTCCTCGGCACCCTCGACGGCCTTGACCATGGCGCTCGGGCCGCCCGCGATGAGGCCGACGACCTCGGACGGGTCGGTGTTGAAGGTGGGCGGGCACTCGCTGGCGTCGAGGACACCGAGGCGGCCGGCGGTGCCGGCGCCCGCGTAGATCAGCCGGCCGCCGCGCGCCATGCGCTCGGCGGTGGCGTCGATCGCCGCGGAGATCTGCGGCAGCTTGTCGGCGACGGCGGCGGGGACGGTGCCGTCCTCGCCGTTCATGATCTCCGCGATCTCCCGCGTCGGCAGCCGGTCGATGTCGGCGAGCTCCGGGCGGAAGGCCTCGGTGGTGAGCGTGGCGAGTTCGGCGCGCAGTTCCCCGTATCCGGCGGGGGTGGTGGATCCGGCGCCGGACTCGGTGCCGGTGTCAGTGGATGAGGTCATGGAGAGCGGCTCTGCTTTCTCGATCTCGTACGTTCGGCGGTTCGAGCGGTTCGAGTGGTTCAGCGGGTGCGGGGGTTGTGGCGGTGGGCGAGTGCCTCGTACGACGCGGCGAGTGCGGGCGCGGCCGTCTCGTACGTGCGCTGCGCGATGCCTATGAACAGGCAGTCCACGACGAGGAGCTGGCTCGTACGGCTCGACATGGCGGCGGGCCGCAGCTCGCTCTCGCGGGCCGTGGACGTGGTCAGCACGTGGTCGGCGTACTGCGAGACCGGGCCGTCGGGGCGGCCGGTGATCGCGACGGTCGTGGCGCCGTGGTCGAACGCGACCCGGAGCGGCTCGATGACGTCGCCGGTGGAGCCGGAGTGCGTGATCGCGATGGCCACGTCACCGGAGCGGAGCTGCACGGCGTTGGTGACGGCGAGGTGCGGGTCTGCGTGGGCGTGCGCGATGAGGCCGATGCGGAGCAGCTTCTGCGCCAGGTCCTGGCCGACGAGAGAGGAGGCGCCGGCGCCGTAGATGTCGATGCGGCGGGCGGTCGACGCGGCGGCCACGGCGGCGCCGAGCTGCACGGTGTCGAGCCCGGACGCGGTGTCGGCGAGGGTCTGCTGCTCGTCGTAGGCGAGCTTGGCGACCACGTCCGCGATCGGGTCGTCGACCGTGATGTCGGCGGTGACGGCGGGCGCCCGGCCGGACAGCTGGTGGGCGGCGAGTCCGGCGAGCGCGAGGCGCAGATCGCGGTAGCCGGGATAGCCGAGGAGGCGGGCGGTGCGGACCACGGTGGCCTCGCTGGTGCCGGTGAGCTCGGCGAGACCGGTGACGGTGAGGGCGGCGCACCCCGCAGGGTCCCCCGCGACGGCTTCGGCGACCCGCTGCATGGAGCGGGTCATGGACGGTGCGAGGGTCCGGACCTTGGCCGCGAGCGCGGCGGGAGCGGGCGGGGAAGCAGCGGTGAAACTTTCCTTCACTTCATTGGTCACCTTTGAAAGATATTTTCAAGCCTGCGCGCCGTCAACCCCCTCGGGGCGGTACCTCGGGTGGAGAGCGTCACCCCTTGCGGCCCGCTGCGCGCCGGGGGTGGAGGACAATGGCTGCATGGAGATGAACCCCTTGGAACAGGCGCTGCACACGGCCCGGGCGCTCGTCATGGCCGATCTTGTCGCGGGCGACGTCGCCGAGGCCGAGATCGTCTCGCTGGTCGAGGACGCCGTGACGAACCGGCGCTGGTGGGTCGAGCAGTGGCCCGAGGGCGCGGACTTCGTCGTCGGCCTGATCGCCCAGGACGTCCAGGACGCACTGCTGGACTCGTACGGCCGCTGGCCCCTGTGCCCCGTCTGTGTCGAGGACGGGCCGCACGCGCTCGACGTCGAGCCCGAGCTCGGCGCCGACCCGCACTGGGTCTGCACCAAGGCGACCGTGCAGGTGGCCCCGGTGGGCGGGCTGGGCGGGGTGCTGAGACGTTGACGGTCTACATCGACCCGCCGGACTGGCCGGGACACGGACAGTTCTGGTCGCATCTCGTCAGTGACGAGTCGTTCGACGAACTCCATGCCTTCGCGGCCGCGATCGGCTGCCCGCCGCGCGCCTTCGAGCGCGACCACTACGACGTACCGGCCGCGCGGTACCCCGACGCGGTCCGCGCCGGGGCGCGGGAGATCGGCTCGAAGGAGCTGGTGCGGCGCATCACGGCGGCCGGTCTGCGGCGGCCGAAGGGGCGGCCCGCGCCGGGGGGTGACGGCCCCGCCTGAGGGGTGCGAGTCCGGCGGCGGGGGTGGTTCGGGGTGGTGCGGGGCGTCAGGTCCTGTCGGCCGTGGCGGGCCTCGGCCCCGTCGCATCCGCTGTCGACTTCGCCGAGGCGACCAGGCGGGACCGGGTGCCCTGCCCCTGGTGCAGCCGGAGCGAGAAGAACACCGCCACCAGGGCCAGCACCGTCATCGCGGCGCCCGCCCAGGCCGTCGCCGCGAAGCCGAAGTCCGCGTCGATCACCGTGCCGCCGAGCCACGGGCCACTCGTGTTGCCCAGGTTGAACGCGGCCGTCGTCGTCGCTCCGGCCAGGGTCGGGGCCGCGCCCGCCACGTTGAACATCCGGGCGTTGAGCGCGGGCGCCGTGAAGAACGCCGACAGACCGAGCAGGAACGCCAGCACGACCACGGCCACCTGACTGGAGGCGAACAGGGCCAGCGCCACCAGGAACACCGTGGACGCCGTGATCCCGCTGAGCAGCACCCCGAAGAGGTGCGCGTCCGCGACCCGGCCGCCGATCGTCGTACCGATCAGCGCACCGACTCCGAAAAGCCCCAGCACCCACGGCACCCAGCCGGAACCCAGCCCCGCCACATCCGTCAGCAGCGGTGCGAGGTAGCTGAACGCGCAGAAGACACCACCGGCGGCGAGCGCCGTGATCACCACGGAGAGCCAGACCTGCCGGTCCCGGTAGATCGACATCTCCCGCTTCAGCTGCGGCTTCCGGTCCGGGAGCGGGATGCGGGGGATGAGCGTCGCCACCCCGACCAGCGCCACGGCGGACGCCGCGCCCACCGCCCAGAACGCCGAACGCCAGCCCAGGTGCTCACCGAGGAACGCGCCCAGGGGCACACCCAGCACATTGGCGATCGACAGCCCGCCGATCATCACGGCCATGGCCCGCGCCCGCGCGTTCATCGGCACCATCGCGATGGCGACGGCGGCGCCCACGGCCCAGAACCCCGCACAGGCGAAGGCGCTGACCACCCGCGAGACGAAGAGCACCTCGTACGTCGGAGCCAGCGCACCCGCGATCTGCCCGAGGCCGAAGACCGAGATCAGCGCGATGAGGGTGGTCCGCCGCGGGAGTCTCAGCGTGGCCACGGCCAGGAGCGGGGCGCCGATCACCATGCCGATCGCGAAGGCCGATATGAGGAGCCCGGCCTGCGGGATGGACACGTTCATGTCCTTGGCGATCGGTGGCAGCAGCCCGGACAGCATGAACTCGCTGGTACCGAGGGCGAAGACCGAGAGACCCAGGATGTATACGGCCAGGGGCATACGGGCACGACGGGAAGGGCTGGAGACGGAATCGGGCATGACACTCGGCAACACACATTCCGACGCTCACATTCCCGTGAGCAGCTCCAGCTCCGTCGTCAGGTTCTGTCGCGCCCTCGGCTCCCACTCCGCGACCCCGTGCGGCGTACGGAACAGCCTGGGCAGCCCCAGGAGCTGCCGCAGCACCGCTGCCCGGCCCTCCCGGAACGCCTCGTCGGGGACGAAGGCGTACTCCTCGCGCACCTGCGCCGCGTACTCCGCGTACTCCTTCGGGCCGGACGCCAGGATCGCCAGGTCCGCGTCGCACAGCACCTCGCCGTCGGTGTCGCCGTCCTGCGGATCGTGGGTGACCGTGAGGCGGACCAGGCGGGCCACCTCGGCGGTGATGGCGTCCGGAACCCCGGCCTCGGGCAGGGCGCGCTCGGCGAGTACGGCGCTGCGCTCCTCGTTCTCCGAGCGGTCGGGGCGGTACACCGCGTCGTGGAACCAGACGGCGAGCCGCACCGCGTCCGGATCCGCCGCGTGGCTCGCGAGCGTGTCGACGCGGTCCAGGACCGCGGCCAGATGGGCGGTGGTGTGGTAGCGCCGCTGGGGTTCGGCCCAGCGCGCCAGGAGGTTGTCGGCGTACGGCAGCGGATCGGGATCCTCGGCGCCGCCCCGGACGGCGACGAGGGCCGCGTGCCAGCGGGTGCGGAGGTGGCTCTGGGCGCTGTCGTCGGTCATGGGGCGACCCTAGGGCCTGTCCGGGGTGGCGTTGTTCAGGATGACCCGCCGGGACGCCGATCCGTCGAGCGGGGGCACCCGCACGATCAACGTGCGGCGCAGGCGCGCCAGCGTGGCCCGTGCGGAGCGGGTTCGCGGGTGGTCCGCGCCCAGCGCCCGCGCGGAGTCCTCGGCCGCGCGCTCGCACATCGCGAGCGCCTGCGGCAGGTCGCCCGCCGCGTCGAGGGCGAGCGCCAGTTCGCGGCGCGCGGTGAGGGTGCGGGGGTGGTCGTCGCCGAGCACGCGTACGCAGTCGGCGAGCGCCCGTTGCGAGAGTCCGACCGAGCCTTCTGCGCGGGCGAGGTTGCAGCGCGCGAGGAGCGTGTCCGGGTGGTCGGTGCCGAGGACCCGTTCCGAGTCCGCGACGACCGATTCCCAGAGCGCGGCGGCTCGCCCGGGGTCACCGGTCTCCTCCAGGACACCGGCCAGGTTGCCGCGGACCAGGAGGGTGTCGGGGTGGTCGGTGCCCAGCAGGCGTTCGGAGTCGGTGACGACCGCCTCCCAGAGGGCCCGGGCCGCGCCCCGGTCGCCCGCCTGCGCCAGCGCGTCGGCCAGATTGCTGCGGACCAGGAGAGTACGGGGGTGCTCGTGGCCGAGCACTCGCTCGGAGTCGGCGAGCGTGCGCTCGTACAGCTCAAGGGCGCGCGGCAGACTGCCGGTGTCCTGCAGCGCGCCGGCCAGGTTGTTGCGCGTGGTGAGCGTGTCGGGGTGGGTGTCGCCGAGGAGGCTCTCCCGGTCGGCGAGCGTGCGCTCGTACAGGGGGAGGGCGCGGGCCAGGTCGCCCGCTGCCTCGTAGGCGGTGGCGAGGTTGTTGCGGAAGAGGAGCGTACGGGGGTGGTCCTGGCCCAGTGCGCGCTCTGCCTCCGTGCGCGTCGTCTCGAAGAGGGGGATCGAGCGCCGGAGGTCGCCCGCGTCGCGGTAGCCGCTCGCCAGGTTGTTGCGGGAGATCAGCGTCTCCGGGTGATCCCGGCCGAGGACCCGCTCGCGGTCGGCGAGGGTGCGCTCGTACAGCGGGATCGACCGGTCGACGCGGCCCGAGTCGCGGTAGGCGTTGGCCAGGTAGTTCCGGGTGGAGAGGGTGTCCGGGTGGTCGGCGCCGAGGACGCGTTCGCGGGCGGCGACGGTCCGCTCGTACAGCGGGATCGCCCGGCCGAGGTCTCCGGCGGCGCGGTAGATGTTCCCCAGCTGGTTGCGGGTGGAGAGCGTCTCGGGGCTGTCGTCGCCGAGTACGCGCTCGCGGGCGGCGAGGGCCCGTTCGCTGTAGCGGGCGGCCTGGGGGACGTGGCCCTGGTCCAGCAGGAAGCGGGACGTCTCGTGCAGCACGACGGCGACCTCGGCGGTGTCCTGGTCCTGCGGCATCAGTTCCATGAAGGCTTCGATGTGCGGACGGAGGTTCCGCCAGCCGGGCCACTGGGGGACGGCGATCGAAGCAGCGCCCGACTCCCCCTCGGTCCCCTCGCGCGGCAGGCTGTCCAGCAGGAACCTCGCGGCCCGGTCTCGCGCCATCAGGATCGCCTCCTCGGTACGCAGTGGGTCGGCGGGGTCCGCCGTGCGGGCCACCGCCTGGACCAGGCGATGGACGCGCAGATGGGGTGGCGCCAGCGTGATCATGCTGTAGCCGGCGAGCAGCGCCAGTGCGTCGTCCACCGCCAGCAGGTCGTCGTCGATCGACGTGATGAGGTCCAGCGGCATGTGGTCCGGCGCGAACCAGGCCAGCGTCCGCAGGATCTCCACGGCGAGCGGGTCCCGGTCGGCGATGGTGCTGAGCGTCACGCGCCAGACACGGGCGATGGTGCGACGGTCGGTGCTGCCCGCGTAGGCGGTCGCGAACATCCGCGCCGGGTAGCGCCGCACCCGTTCCAGATAGGCGGCGAAGTCGATGGCGTGGTTGTGCACGTAGGCACCGGCCTGCTCCAGGGCGAGCGGCAGGTGGCCGAGTTCCGCGGCCAGCTCGGCCACGGTCGCCGCGTCGGCCGCGTTACCTGTCGCGGTGCGACCGGCTGTGCGCATCAGCAGTTCGGCTGCGTCGGCCGGGCTGAGGACGTCGAGGCGCAGCGGCGAGGCGAGGTGGTGCCAGCCGGCCGTGCGGCGGCTGGTGATCAGGTGGCGGCCGGTGTCGAGCTGGCTGATGACCGGCGCGAGGTGGCTCGGGTCGTCCGCGTTGTCGAACACCACGAGCCAGCCCGGATGCGTCTGGAACCACGAAATCGCCCACTCGGCAAGGGCGTTGGTGGTGGCCGGGGTGGCGAGGTCGGGCAGTAGCCGGCTGGTGAGCGAGGCGAGCCCGGCCGTGATGGCGTCCGGGTTGTCGGCGGTGATCCACCAGACCGTCGTGTACCGCTCCCGGTACCGGTGGGCGTACTGCAGGGTGAGGCTCGTCTTGCCGACTCCGCCGAGCCCGACCAGGATCCGAGTGACCGGCTCGTTCTCCTCCGCCAGCGCCGTACCGAGCCTGACGACGTCGGCGTCCCGGCCCACGAACAGGGCACTGGGCGGGCGCGGAAGGTTGTGGTTACGCTGCCCGCGGGGCTCCGCGACGCTCTGTGCCGGGGGGAGTTGGACGGCGGGGGCCGTATAGATGGTGGCCCCCGGTCCCGTACTGATGATCCCCGCGTTGGCGTCCACGGCGACGGCACGGTCGCCCGACGCCTCCCAGCGCGCGGAACCGGCGGGGGCGGGATGCTCGGGCGGCTGTACGGGAGTCATGGCGCTCACCGCTGGATCTGTGCGTTGCTTCCGGTGCTGATGACCCCGGAGTTGTGCTGGACGGCCACCGCGCCTTCGCCGGAGGCGGTGAAGGACACCGAGGACTCGGAGACCATGCGTGCGATGTCCGCCGTGAGTTCGGCGTCGGCGAGCAGCGCCTTCTTGATCTGGACCCGGAGCATGGCCTGGAAGTCCTCGTCCTCGGGTGCTTGCGCCGCCTCGGCGACGGCCTGCTCCAGCCGGTCGAGGTCGGCGGGGTCCTCCTGGTTGCCGCGGATGCGCTGGAGGATGCGGCGGCCGAGGCCGACCGTGGCGTCCGCGCTCGCGTCGGTGGCGAGGGTCAGTACGGCGGTGCCGTAGGCACCGACGGCTGCCGTCACGTAGGGCGCGATCTCGCCTGCGACCGTTAAAGCGTCCACTTTTCCCCCAACTCGCCTGCCAGGGCAGGCTGCCACGTACATGACCCTCTCCATGATGCCAGTCGGCGTCCTGCGCCCGCGTGGGGTTGGCTGGAGGGGGCACCCCGGCCTGAGCCGGCCTCCGGACCGCGGCCGGCCGACGCCCCGCACCGCGCGTACGCCGGACGCCGGTGGGGCTGGTGTCTGCCCCGCCGGCGTCCGGCTGCGGTGGTACGGGGCGGAGCCCCGAGCGGTCCACCGCACGTGCGCGGCCTGTCACGCCGTCGCCTTGAACCCCCGCAGCCGCAGCGAGTTGCCGACGACGAAGACCGAGGAGAAGGCCATCGCGGCACCCGCGATCATCGGGTTGAGCAGGCCCGCCGCGGCGAGCGGCAGGGCGCCGACGTTGTAGGCGAAGGCCCAGAACAGGTTCGTGCGGATCGTGCCGAGCGTCCGGCGCGAGAGCCGGATGGCGTCCGCCGCGGCCCGCAGGTCTCCGCGTACGAGGGTCAGGTCACCGGCCTCGATCGCGGCGTCCGTGCCCGTGCCCATCGCCAGGCCCAGATCGGCCTGGGCGAGAGCGGCGGCGTCGTTGACGCCGTCACCGACCATGGCCACCGAACGGCCCTGCGCCTGGAGGCGCTTGACGACGTCGACCTTGTCCTCCGGCATGACCTCCGCGTACACCTCGTCGATCCCGACCTCCGCCGCGACCGCTTCCGCGACGGCCTTGTTGTCCCCGGTGAGCAGGATCGGGGTCAGCCCCAGGTCCCGCAGCCGGCGGATCGCCTCGGCGCTCGTGTCCTTGACGGCGTCGGCGACTTCGAGGACCGCCCGCGCCTCTCCGTCCCAGGCCACCGCGACGGCCGTCCGGCCGGCGGCCTCCGCCGCGGCCTTGCTGCGGGCCAGTTCCACCGGCAGGTGGATCTCCCACTCGGCGAGCAGCTGCTCGCGGCCGACGAGGACGGCGTGGCCCTCGACGATGCCCTGGACGCCGAGGCCCGCGATGTTGGCGAAGTCCTCGGGGGTGGGGAGGGTGCCCACCTCGACGGTGGCGCCCGCCGCGACGGCTTGGGCGATGGGGTGTTCGGAGGAGTGTTCCAGGGCGCCCGCGATTCGCAGGACGTCCGTTTCGGTGGTGCCTTCGGTGGTGTGGATGTCCAGCAGGGTCATGCGGCCGGTGGTGACGGTGCCGGTCTTGTCGAGGACGATCGTGTCGACGCGGCGGGTGGTCTCCAGGACTTCGGGGCCCTTGATGAGGATGCCGAGCTGGGCGCCGCGTCCGGTGCCGACCATGAGGGCGGTGGGTGTGGCGAGGCCGAGGGCGCAGGGGCAGGCGATGATCAGTACGGCGACCGCGGCGGTGAACGCGGCCGTCAGGCCTGCGCCGTTGCCGAGCCAGAAGCCGAGTGTGCCGAGGGCGAGCGCGATCACGACGGGGACGAAGACGGCGGAGATGCGGTCGGCGAGGCGCTGGGCGGCGGCCTTGCCGTTCTGGGCGTCCTCGACGAGCCTGGCCATCCTGGCGAGCTGGGTGTCGGCGCCGACGCGGGTGGCCTCGACGACCAGCCGGCCGCCCGCGTTGAGGGTGGCGCCGGTGACGGAGTCGCCCGTACCGACCTCGACGGGGACGGATTCGCCGGTGAGCATCGAGGCGTCGACGGCCGACGAGCCCTCGACGACGGTGCCGTCGGTGGCGATCTTCTCGCCGGGGCGGACCAGGAAGTGGTCCCCGACCTGGAGGGCCGAGGTCGCGACGGTCACTTCGCCGCCGGCCCGCAGGACGGTGACCTCCTTGGCGCCGAGCTCCAGGAGCGCCTTCAGCGCGGCGCCCGCCTTGCGCTTGGAGCGGGCCTCGAAGTAGCGCCCGGCAAGGATGAACGCGGTGACTCCGGCTGCGGCTTCGAGGTAGATGTTCCCCGCGCCGTCGCTGCGGCCGATGGTCAGCTCGAAGGGGTGGGTCATGCCGGCCATGCCGGCGGTGCCGAGGAAGAGTGCCCACACCGACCAGAGGAACGCGGCCGAGGTGCCGACCGAGATCAGCGTGTCCATGGTCGCCGCGCCGTGCCTGGCGTTGGTCCAGGCGGCCCGGTGGAAGGGCCAGGCCGCGTAGGTGACGACCGGGGCGGCGAGGGTGAGGGAGAGCCACTGCCAGTAGTCGAACTGGAGCGCCGGGACCATCGCCATCGCGATGACGGGCACGGCGAGCGCGACGGCGGTGAGCAGCCGCTGCCGCAGGGGCCGCAGCTCGTCGGCCTCGTCGTCCTCCGCGGTTTCCTCCCCGGCGCGGGCCGTCACCTGGGGAGCGGGCTCCTGGGCGGTGTATCCGGTCGCTTCGACGGTGGCGATCAGGTCCCGTACGGAGATGTCCTCGCCCCGGTAGCTGACCTTGGCCTTCTCGGTGGCGTAGTTGACGGTGGCCTCGACCCCGTCCATCCGGTTCAGCTTCTTCTCTATGCGGGCCGCGCACGAGGCGCAGGTCATGCCGCCGATGGCGAGCTCGACCTCGGCGGCTGTGCCGACGGCACCGGCGTCGGGTGTGGTGGTGTGCGCGGACACGGGGTCCCTCCCTGGCTTCCGGTTCCTGTCCCGGCTCGCTTCTGTATACCCCCCTGGGGTATCTGTCACTCCTATGTATACCCCCCACCCCTATGAAACGCAAGGGATGATCCGCGCGGCAGCGGTGCGGTCTCACGCATCTCCTTCGCCGCACGTTTACATGGGGAGCCGCACCTTCCGGTGCGCGCCCCGTAGGCTGGGTCACTGGACTAGACCTGTGGCCGTTATCTGGAGGAATGGGGACCCATGAGCAACCGTGCAGTCCTGGAGGTGATCGCTCTTGACGCGCAGGACGCGGTCGCTGCCCAGGCGGGTGGTGCGGACCGACTCGAACTGGTCGCCGACATGGCCGCGGACGGCCTCACGCCGACCCGCGAGACCTTCGCGGCGATCCGGTCCGCCGTGGACATTCCCCTGCGCGTCATGCTCAGGGTCGCGGACGGATTCGCCGCCGGTGACATCGACGTACTGGTGGAGAAGGCCCGTGAGATGCGGGCCGAGGGCGCGGAGGAGTTCGTCCTCGGCTTCCTCGACGAGGAGGGCCACCCCGACCTGGTGGCCGTCGAACGGCTCCTCGCCGAGCTGAACGGCTGCCGGTGGACGTTCCACCGGGCGATCGACCGCGCCGCCGACCGTGACGCCCTGCGCAAGGCCCTCGCCGATCTGCCGGGCCTGGACACCTACCTCACGGCGGGTGCGGCGACCGGCGTCGACGACGGCATCCCGACCCTCCTGGCCGAAGCCTCCCGTTCGGGCACACCCGGCTACGAGGCCCGGATCCTGGTCGGCGGCGGCCTCCGCCTGGACCACCTCCCCCGGCTCCTCGCCGGCGGCATCGACGCCGTCCACATCGGCGGCGCGGCGCGCCCCGGCGGCTGGTCGGCACCGGTGGACGAGGCGGCTGTACGGGAATGGAGAGCGGCCCTGGACGGGTGAGGGCCGGGCGGAAGGAACCCGTGACGGACGCCCATGGCTACGGAAGCCACCCGGAGTACCTTCCGCCCTTCATGGCCGATCGAATTTCGCTGCCCCGGCGGGGCTCCCCTACGCCTGCCCCAGTGCTTCCGGCAAGGGCGCCGCGTGCAGCACCACGAGCCCGGAGACCGCGCGGGTCAGTGCCACGTACAGGCGGCGCAGACCGGTGCGTTCGTCGGGTTCGCCGTCGACCACGGCCGCCGGGTCGTCCAGTACCACGTAGTCGTACTCCAGACCCTTCGCCAGAGAGGCGGGGACCAGAGTCAGGCGCGATTCCGCCGTCGTCTCCTCGCCGGGGGAGAGGTAGGCGTGACCCGCCGCCTCCAGCGCCGCGGCGAGAGCCGGGATGCGGGCGTCGGCGGCGATCAGGCCGATCGAGCCCTCGTGGGTCAGCGACTCCTCACAGGCCGCGAGGACCGCCGCGTCCAGACCGGCCGGATCAGCCACCTCCCGTACGGCCATGGAACCCGGCGACTCACGCACGGACTCCACCGGGGCCAGACCCGGCGAGATCGCGGGCAGCAGCCGTGAGGCGTACGCGATCACCTCACGCGGCACACGGAAGCCCGCCGTCAGTTCCTCGACCAGCGCGTCCGGCTTGCCCAGGTGGAAGAGCGCCTGCTCCCAGCTCTCCGTCGACCACGGCGTCGTGCCCTGCGCGAGGTCGCCGAGCACCGTCGCCGAACCGGTCGAGCAGCGGCGGCCCACCGCGCGGTACTGCATCGGCGACAGGTCCTGCGCCTCGTCGATGACGACGTGGCCGAGCGAGTGCGTACGGGCGACCAGGTCACCTGCCTCGTCGATCAGCACCGCGTCCGCGGGCGACCACTTCGCCGACTTCACGCTGCGCGGAGGCTTGGCCAGGAGAATCGCCTTCTGCTCGTCCCCGCTGAGGACGCCGTCCGCGTGCGCGGCCAGGAACTCCGGGTCGGACAGGAGCCGCAGCACCAGCTTCGCCGGGTCGACGGCGGGCCAGGACGCCTTCACGGCCGCCTTCACCGCGGGGGTGCGGGCCACCGCGTTCTGCACCCGGTCGTCGGGGGCCTCGCCCGCCTCCTCCATCCGGGTCAGGACGCAGTGGGCGATGCGCTGGGGGAGTGCCTCGTGGGCGGCGCCGTACCGGATGTCGCGGGCCAGCAACTCCTTCACGATCTCCTCCAGTTCGTACACGGGCACCCGCCAGCGGCGCGAGCCGCGCACCACCATGACCGGCTCCGTCGGCAGCGTCACGTGCGAACGGATCGCGCGCCGCAGGACCTCCGCCATGCGGGCGTCGCCCTTGACCACGGCGGTGGCCGCCTCGTCCGAGCCACGGACCTCGACGTGCGCCGTCACCAGGTCGTCGACCGTGGCCTGCTTCACCTCAAGCTCGCCCAGCGCCGGCAGCACCTGCTCGATGTAGTGGAGGAAGGACCGGTTCGGACCGATCACCAGGGTCCCGGTGCGGGCCAGCCGGTCGCGGTGCGCGTACAGCAGATACGCGACACGGTGCAGTCCCACGGCGGTCTTGCCGGTACCGGGGCCTCCCTGCACGCACACCGTCCCGCCGAGCCCGCTCCGGACGATCTCGTCCTGCTCGGGCTGGATCGTGGCCACGATGTCGCGCATCGGGCCGACGCGGGGCCGCTCGATCTCCGCCTGGAGGAGCTTGCTGGTCTGCGCCGCCTCGGCCGGGTCGCTGAGGTGCTCGTCCTCGTACGCGGTCAGCTCGCCGCCCGTGTAACCGAAGCGCCGCCGCCGGCCGACGTCCTGCGGGTCCTTCCTGGACGCCCGGTAGAACGGCTGGGAGACCGGCGCGCGCCAGTCGATGACCATCGGGTCGCCGTCGCCGTCATGGACGTGGCGGCGCCCGATGTAGAACTGCTCGCCCTCGGCGCCCTCCGCCTGATCCGCACCGACCCGGTGCAGGTAGTCCAGGCGCCCGAAGAACAGCGGGGTGTGGGAGAGGTCGGCGAGTGCCTTGATGCGGTCGTCCATCTGGGCCTGGAGGACGACGGAGTTGACCCAGTTCGCGGTGACGTCGCGGATGTCGAGGGCCTGCACGTCCTCACGCATCGCGCGGAGCGCGGCGCGGGACGCGGCGAGATGGGCGCGTTCGTGCGCCAGCGGGTCCAGGGGATCCGCGGAATCCGGGAGGTCCAGAGGCTCGGTGGTGGTGGTGTCGCTGTCCGTTTCGTGCGCGGGCACGGTGTTGCCTCCGACTTTTCAACGCAGGACGGCGGACCGCGTACTCCGGTACGACAGGAGACGACGTGATCCGCTCAGGGATGAATGCGTAGGTGTCGGCCGGTTTCCGTCCGGCCGGCGGCGCTCCCCCGGCTGCCGGCGGAGGCCGGTACCACGGTGCGGGAGGCGGGCAGACCGGCGATTGTATCCACGCCGGCCCGCCCGGTCGAACGAATCGGGGCGGCTCCACCCCGTAGGGGATGCCGTCCGACCCGAGGGTGACGACCGTCCCCACATGCTTCAGCCCGCGGACCGACGCCCCACGGAGCCGGGCGGAGCACCATGGAAGACATGAGCACCGTGCAGCTGAACCCCCGCAGAACCGGCCCCGCGCACGGCGCGAGCGCGGCCACCGGTCATCACTACAGCCACCGCGTCGGCGACGCGCTCCGCGCCGCCTCGGTCTTCCTGCGCACCGCGTTCCGCGTGGCCGTCCTCGGCGAGTACGCGGAAGAGGCGGGCGTCCGCCGCCGCCGTTGAGCCCCCCGGAGCGGCGGCGGGCACCCCGCGCCGCCGCTCAGCTCTCGGTCAGCAGCTCGTCAGCGTCCACGATCCGGTACGCGTACCCCTGCTCGGCCAGGAACCGCTGGCGGTGCGCCGCGAAGTCCTGGTCGATCGTGTCGCGCGCCACCACCGAGTAGAAGCGGGCCTCGTGCCCGTCCGCCTTCGGCCGCAGCACCCGGCCGAGCCGCTGTGCCTCCTCCTGGCGCGAGCCGAACGTCCCCGACACCTGGATGGCGACGGTGGCCTCCGGCAGGTCGATCGAGAAGTTGGCGACCTTCGACACGACGAGGACACTGATCTCGCCCTGCCGGAAGGCGTCGAAGAGGATCTCGCGCTGGGCGTTGCTCGTCTCACCCTTGATCACCGGGGCGTTCAGATGCTCACCCAGCTCGTCGAGCTGGTCGATGTACTGGCCGATCACCAGTGTCTGCTCGCCCTTGTGCTTGGCGACCAGGGCCTCGGTGACCTTCCGCTTCGTCGCCGTCGTGGCGCAGAACCGGTACTTCTCCTCGGCCTCCGCCGTCGCGTACGCGAGGCGCTCCGAGTCCGTCAGGTTGACCCGGACCTCGACACAGTCGGCGGGCGCGATGTAGCCCTGCGCCTCGATCTCCTTCCACGGCGCGTCGAACCTCTTCGGTCCGATGAGCGAGAAGACGTCCGACTCGCGCCCGTCCTCACGGACGAGGGTGGCCGTGAGACCGAGCCGCCGCCGCGCCTGGAGGTCGGCGGTGAACTTGAAGACGGGGGCGGGCAGCAGGTGCACCTCGTCGTAGATCACCAGACCCCAGTCGCGGGAGTCGAACAGCTCCAGGTGCGGGTAGATGCCCTTACGGCGGGTCGTCAGCACCTGGTAGGTGGCGATGGTGACCGGGCGGATCTCCTTGCGCGTACCGCTGTACTCGCCGATCTCCTCCTCGGTCAGCGAGGTGCGCTTCACCAGCTCGCTCTTCCACTGGCGGGCGGAGACGGTGTTGGTGACCAGGATCAGCGTCGTTGCCTTCGCCTCGGCCATCGCACCGGCTCCGACCAGCGTCTTTCCCGCCCCGCAAGGCAGGACGACGACACCGGAACCGCCGTGCCAGAAGCCCTCGACGGCCTGCTTCTGGTACGGGCGCAGCGACCAGCCGTCCTCGGCCAGCTCGATGGGGTGGGCCTCCCCGTCGACGTACCCCGCGAGGTCCTCGGCGGGCCAGCCGAGCCGCAGCAGCGTCTGCTTGATCTGACCGCGCTCGGAGGGGTGCACGGCGACGGTGTCCGGGTCGATGCGCTCGCCGACGAGGGGCGCGACCTTCTTCGACCGGAGGATCTCCTCCAGCACCGGACGGTCGGTGGTCGTCAGGACGAGACCGTGCACCGGGTGCTTGGACAGGGTGAGGCGGCCGTACCGCGCCATCGTCTCGGCGATGTCGACCAGGAGCGCGTGCGGCACGGGGTAGCGGGAGTACTCCACCAGGGCGTCGACGACCTGCTCGGCGTCGTGCCCGGCGGCGCGGGCGTTCCACAGGCCGAGGGGGGTCACCCGGTAGGTGTGGATGTGCTCGGGCGCACGCTCCAGCTCCGCGAAGGGGGCGATCACGCGGCGGCAGGCATCCGCCAGCTCGTGGTCGACTTCGAGGAGCAGCGTCTTGTCGCTCTGGACGATGAGGGGTCCGGTCACGCGCTTCGGCCCTTTCTGCTCTGCTGCTGGGACGGCCGGGAAGGGCCAAACGTCCAGTGTGCAGCATGAGGGGCGATCGGTGCGTGGCTCGAAGGTGTGACGTGTGAACGCCTCCGTCACACGGGCTCCCGGCCGCCCGGTCAGACCTCGGAGACGTCCGGTTCCTCCGACACCACGACGAGCCGGTCGCTCAGCCCGGCCGGAGGCTTCCCCGTGGTCAGCGCGCGGTGGGCCCGGATCGACGGGTCGGTGAAGGTGAGGGTCAGAACGGGGCAGTCGGCGGAGTCGTTGGTGTGCTCGGGCGCGCACCCGCCGACATCGCTCGCGGTGTAGCCCGGGCACACGGCGCCGGCCGGCAGGGCCACGTCGAGGTACACGGTCGTGCCGGGGTCGACGCGGAGGAAACCCGCTTCCGGGAGCGGGGACGGCTTCCCGTCCTCCGCGTCGACGACGGTGGCCGACAGGCCCCGCGCCGAGGCGCGGCGGCCCTCGCCGTGCGGCCCGAAGATGTCGAGGGTGACCCTGCCGGTGCCGGGGGGCGTGGGCAGCAGCAGCGGCAGACGCTTCGCGCGCAGCGCCAGATGGACGGTGAAGCGCGGCTTGCCCGGCTTGCCGGCGCCGGGACCGGTCGAGCCCCAGCCGCCGAACACCAGCTGCGGATTGTCGCCCCGCTCGCCGTCGCCGCGCGCAGGGGGGCGTGGCCAGTCGTCCACCCCGCACCGGGAGAGCAGGGCCGTCGGACCGCCACGGCCGGCGAGCGGGATGTCCGTCAGCGGCCCTGGCGGGAGATCGAGCCGGGAGTGCGCGCGGTGCTCGGGCGCCGCCTGGCGGTACGTCTGCCACGCCACCAGGACGAGGAGCGCGAGGACGGGCACGGCCAGGAGCAGCCAGGAACGCGGGGAGGGACGGAACATGTCTCTTCCAGCGCCCCGGAGACCGGGAACGTCACCTCCGGTGCGGCTCACGACCCCGAGTCGTCCGCCAGTTCCGCGACGCCCGTGATGCGGTGCAGAGGGTACGTACGGATCTCGTCGGCCGTGTGGTCGAAGGCCGTGACGAAGCCGCCCTCGACCCGGACCGGGGCGATCACCCGCTGGCTCGCCGCACCTTCCGCGTTCACGTAGCCGATCCAGACCGCGGAGCCCGTCATCGCGGCGGCCTGCACCGTCGCCAGGGTCTCGGCCGAGGTCGTACGGGGCAGGGAGCCGGCCGACGGGGCCTCGGTGCCGTCCTTGCGGACGACGGTCGCCGCCGTGTCCCCGGCCCGGATCGCCCTGACCGCGGCGCCCAGCAGGGTGTCGTCCGGGACGGGCGGGCCCTCGGGGACGGGAGCGGGGGCCGAGCGGGCCGGGGTACGGCGGGCGCCCGCCCGGGTGATCAGGACGTCGCCCTCCGCGGACTCGGCGGCCGGGGCGAACCCCATCTCCCGCAGACCCTCCAGGAGGGACGCCGGATCGGTCTGCGCGGCCAGGACGGTCGGCGCGAGGCGGCGCAGCCGCAGCGTCGCCGAGCGCTTGTCGGCGAGGATCTCGTTGAGCACGGCGTCGTCGTCGCAGCGTACGTACGCGGAGGCGCCACCGATCCGCAGATGTCCGTGGCGGCGCGCCACGTCGTCGATGAGGTAACTGAGCGGCTGCGGCACCGGCGTACGGCTGTGCGCGGCGAGGAAGGCGTGCAGATCGGTGGCGGCCTGTCCGGCGTCCAGGGCGCGGCGCACGGACCCGGGGGTGAACCGGTAGACGGTCGCGCCGCCCTTCGACTCGATGTCCGCGAGCACCGACAGCATCTCGGCGAGGGGGCGTTCCAGGGGGCCCGGGGCGACGGCCGTCAGGTCGGCCTGGAGCAGCACGTGGCCGAGCGGTTCGGGGACGAGCGGGGCGAGTCGCGCGGCCGCCTCGGCCGGGCCGTCCGCCAGCAGGGCGCGGGCCTGGGAGGAGAGCGCGCCCCGGCCGGTGACACCGAGGAGTTCGCCCTCGTTGAGCGTCCACAGGGCGAGCCGTGAGCGCAGGTCGGACGTGTCGCCGGGGGCGGTGGCGCCCGTCGCGGACGACGTGCCGTACCCCGTACCGGCGGCCCTGGACGGGGTGCCCGCCGAGGAGCCGGGCGGGGGCGTCGCCCCGCCACGGGCTCCGGCACGCAACGGGCGTTCCCAGCGCAGCCGGGCGAGCAGACCCGCCGGGTCGGGCGCGGTGCCGGGCGGCAGGGCGGCGAGGAGCTCCAGCACCCGGCGGCGTACCTCCGGCGCGGCGGAGCGGTCCAGTTCGGGGCCGAGCGCGGAGAGCGCCCGCCCCTTGGCGTCCTGGCCGCCGACCAGGCCCGGGGTGCGGGTGGCGGTGAGCCAGGTGGTGGCGAGGCGCACCCAGCGGTCCTGTGCGGGGAGTTCGAGCCAGTCGTCGTAGGCGGGCGTCGCCGCGTACCGCTCCTCGGTCTCACCGTCGGAGGCCAGCAGCCCCGCCGCGTAGGCGAGTTCGATCCAGAAGGCGGCGGTCTGCTCGGAGACGTCCATCGCGCTCGCGGCCCTCTTGAGCTCGCGCACGCTCAGGCCGCCCGCCCGCAGGACGGTGGGGCCGCCGCCGTTCCAGAGCTTCAGCAGCTCCTCGATGGTGGACAGCGCCATGAACGCCTGCCCGGCGGCGGCCCTGTCCACAGCCTGGGGATCGCGTTCGGCCGCGGCCTCGACGGCCGGCGCCACCGGTTCAGGAACGCGATGGGCGCGACCTGCCCGCAGGTGCAGCGCCGCCTCGCGGGGCAGCACGACGGTGCGGGTCGATACGGGCAGCAGCAGCCCGCGGTCGCGCAGCCACTTCACGGGCGGGGTCGGGTTCGGCGTGACCTCCCCGTACGGCGGGCCCCACACCAGCCGGTCCAGGACGGACAGGGCCTCGACCGGCGCGGTGTCCAGCAGGGCCGCCATCCTCGTCCGGTCGGTGAACAGCCCGGCGAGCGACGTCACCGCGGAGACCGGGTCGTGCGTGGCGGGCAGCCCGGCGGCCGTCAGGATGTCCTGGAGCCGCCCGGGTGACATGCCCGCCGTGGCCTCGGCGACGGTCGGGCCGAGCCCGGTGGGGGAGGGGTGCTGCGGGGACGGGGCGAGCAGTTCGCGTGCGGTACGCACCAGGTGCAGCCGCTCGTCCTCGCCCCAGACCAGGGCCTGTTCGCGCAGGTTCCGCAGCGCGCCGGGCAGCGCGGCGGCGATCGCCGCACCCGCGTCGTCGCGGTGTTCGCCGTCGTCCTGGCCGTCACCGGTCAGCAGCGAGAGCAGCGTGTCGTACGGAGCCGGGTCCGGAGCCACGGCCAGCGCCTCCGCGGTCTGCAGCACGAAGCGGTCCAGATGCTCCAGCGCACGGACCACGGAGGCCCGGGTGCCTGCCCGGGTGGCGAGTTGGGTGATGTCGTTCGGTACGGGGCTGAGCAGGTCGGGGCGGGCACGCAGAAGCCGTGCCAGCGATTCGTCGCCCCTGGCGCGCAGGGCTTCGGCGAGCGTGCGCGGTGGTGTGGTCGTCCCCATCCGTCCCACGGTAGCCGGTGAAACGCTACGGTCGGGGCAGGGCGGGTAGAGGGGAACAGCCGAGTGGGTATCGAGAGCGACCAGCTCGTCTACGACTATCTGAGCCGGGTCGGGGACCTGGCCCAGCAGCAACAGCTGTCCTCGGGCGCCCGGATGAGACTCGTGTCGACGCTGCGGGGCGAGATCGAGCGGCAGCGCGGCACGGCAGGTGCGGACTCTCCGGCGGTGGTGCGCCGCATCATCGGCAGGCTGGGCACACCGGACGAACTGGTCGCCGCGGCAGCGAAGTCGGCCGACGGGACGGTGCTGATGCCCTCACCGCGTACGGCGGCGGAGCCGGCCCCGAAGAGCACCCGAGCCGTGCCCCGGCCGCGGCGCGGGATGCTCCGCAAAGACACTTCCCGCAAGGGCGCGTCGGCCCCGGCCCCTGCCCCCGCCGAGGCCGACGACACGGGCCCGGTCCCCGGCTGGCCGTCCGCACAGGCCCCTCACATGGCGGGCCTGGACCAGGCACCGTCGGCGCCCGGCACCGGCACTCCGGAGTGGTGGCGCGTCGAACCCGGCCCGCTCGGCGAGGGGGTGAGCGTGCCGGGCTTCGTCGGCGGCGTGGAGATCCCCGAGATGCTGAGGCCGCCGTCTCCTCCCGTACGCCCCGAGGAGGCGGCCGAGGAGGAGGAAGAGGAGGAGGCCGAGGAGCCGGAGTCCCGGGCAGTCGGGAAATTCCCTCTGCGCCTTCGTAGGAAGACCACGGCGAAAGCTCCCGAGGAGACCGCGGAACCGTCCGCTCCCTCCCGCCCCCGCCTCTCGAACCCCTTCCTGCTGCTGGCCGCCGCCCTGCTGCTCGCGGGAGCCTTCATGGGGTCCTGGCTGGCCCTGGCGGGCGGCTGGCTGCTCGCCTACAGCTCCCGCAAGCTGTCGAGGGCCGAGGCGAAGTGGGTGGCGATGGGCCTGCCCGGCGTGGTGGTCGCGGGAGCCCTCGTCTGGCTCTGGGGCCGCCTGGACGGCCGGTGGGGCGACCCGATCCGGGAGAGCGGCATGGGCGAGGCCCTCGCCGCCACCTGGCCGGTGGTGCTCCGCACGGCGGCGGTCGCCTCGGCCCTGTACCTGATCTGGCGCTCCCGGCGGCTCACGGGCTGAGGGGCGCGGGGAGCCAGGCCGCCTGTGCCCGGGCGTCGCGTGCCCCGGACGAACGGGTGGGAGGGCCCCGGCGCGGGTCGGCACAATGGCCCCCATGGCTCCGATACCTCAGACCCCGCCGACCGCCCTGCCGAAGCCCCCTCCCACGGTCGGCTTCGACCTCGACATGACGCTCATCGACTCCCGGCCGGGCATCAGGGCCGCCTACCTGGCCCTGTCGGCGGAGACGGGGGTCCCCATCGACTGCGATCTCGTCGTCAGCAGGCTCGGCCCCCCGGTCGAGCAGGAACTGGCCAACTGGTTCCCGGCGGCCGAGGTGGCCGCCACGGCCGACCGCTACCGCGAGATCTACCCGGCGCACGCGATCACACCGACCCTGGCCATGACCGGCGCCCGGGAGGCCGTCGCCGCGGTACGGGCGCTGGGCGGCCGGGCGATCGTCGTCACCGCCAAGCACGAGCCCAGCGCGAAACTGCACCTCGCCCACCTCGGCATCGAACCGGACACGGTCGTCGGCCGGCTCTGGGCGGAGGCCAAGGCGGAGGCGCTGCTCGCGCACGGGGCGCGGATCTACGTCGGCGACCACACCGGAGACGTACGGGGAGCCCGGGCGGCGGACTGCCTGTCCTTCGGCGTGACGACCGGACCGTGCGACGCGGACGAGCTGCGCGCGGCGGGCGCGGACGTCGTGATGCCCGACCTCACCGGCTTCCCGGCCTGGCTGTCCGCGTGGGTCGCCTCCTCAGGTGCCGGACAGGTCTGACCTGCTCAGCCACACGCTCCGGACGACTCCCGCCCCGGCGATCAGGAAGCCCACGCCCATCAGCATGGACACCGCGTAGGCGATGGTCGGGAACGGATCGGTTCCCAGGAACAGTGGGGCGACAGTGACCAGAGTGGCCACCGCGCCGATGAAGAAAACGATCGCGCCGACCTGGACGAGCCGGTCGCCGGCGCCGGAAGGAGTAGTACTCACCCAGCCAGGGTAGTTCCCAGCCCGGAGGAACCATCGGGCGACGTCTTGTCACCGGCCCCTGGGCCATTAGCCTTGGGCATGGCGGGTCATGGAGACCCGCTGTACTGCTATCCGGAGCCGTTTCACGGCTCTCCCGCGCACCGACGAGTACGAGGACGAGGACAGACGTGCCCACGGGTAAGGTCAAATGGTTCAATTCGGAAAAGGGCTTCGGCTTTCTTTCGCGTGACGACGGTGGTGACGTCTTCGTCCACTCGTCGGTACTCCCTGCCGGCGTCGACGCCCTCAAGCCCGGCCAACGGGTCGAGTTCGGTGTCGTCGCAGGTCAGCGCGGCGACCAGGCCCTTTCCGTAGCGATCCTCGACCCCACCCCGTCCGTCGCGGCGGCGCAGCGCCGCAAGCCGGACGAGCTGGCGTCGATCGTCCAGGACCTGACGACCCTGCTGGAGAACATCACGCCGATGCTGGAGCGGGGCCGCTACCCCGACAAGGCCGCGGGCGCCCAGATCGCGGGTCTTCTCCGCGCGGTGGCCGACCAGCTCGACGTGTAGGCGGGAAGCCTCGGGCGAGAAGCCCGAGAAGTCCCTCAGAGAGACGTCAGCGCGTCCCGGCCGAGCGGCGGTACCAAGCCCTCGGCCGCGGCGCGCGTCAGCAGTCCGCGGATCGCCGCGTAGCCGTCCTCACCGAGGTCCGCGGTGAACTCGTTGACGTACAGCCCGATGTGCTGGTCGGCCACGGCCGGGTCCATCTCCTGGGCGTGTTCCAGCACGTACGGCCGGGAGCGCTCCGGGTCGTCCCATGCCATCCGGACCGACGTACGGACCGACTCGGCCAGGTTCTCGAGCGTTTCCCTGCCCAGCGACCGCTTGGCGATGATCGCGCCGAGCGGGATCGGGAGCCCCGTCGTCGCCTCCCAGTGCTCGCCCATGTCGGCGAGGCTGTGGAGCCCGTAGTTCCGGTACGTGAACCGTGCCTCGTGGATCACGAGTCCCGCGTCCACCCGGCCGTCCCGCACCGCGGGCATGATCTCGTCGAACGGCATGACGACGATCTCGCCGACCCCGCCCGGCACCGCCTCGGCGGCCCAGAGCCGGAACAGCAGGTACGCCGTGGAGCGCTCGCTCGGCACGGCGACCGTTCGGCCCGTCAGATCGGTGCCCGGCTCCTTCGTCAGGACCAGCGGCCCGCAGCCGCGGCCGAGCGCACCGCCGCACGGCAGCAGCGCGTACTCGTCCAGGACCCACGGCAGGACGGCGTACGAGACCTTGAGTACGTCGAACTCGCCCCGCTCGGCCATGCCGTTGGTGATGTCGATGTCGGCGAACGTGACATCGAGGGCGGGTGCCCCGGGGACCCTGCCGTGCGCCCAGGCGTCGAAGACGAACGTGTCGTTCGGGCACGGGGAGAAGGCGATCCGCAGCTTCGCGTCGGCGGCCACGGCGCCCGTGGCGTCAGTCGAGGTGTCGGTCATGCAGAGTCCAACCTTCCAGTACGGGGGCGATCTTCCCGAACGCCTCGGTGAGGGCGGAAAGAGCCTCGCCGATGCGCCAGGCGGCCCGGTCACGCGGGCCGACGGCGTTGGAGACGGCCCGCAGCTCCAGCACCGGCACGCCGAACCGCTCGGCGGCCTCGGCGACACCGAACCCCTCCATCGCCTCGGCGACGGCACCCGGGTGTGCGGCGAGCAGCGCCGAGGCGCGTGCCGCGCTGCCGGTCACGGTGGAGACGGTCAGCACCGTGCCGGACACGGCCCCGGTGGCGGAGGCCACGGCCCGTACCAGCGAACGGGGCGGCAGATACCGGTCGCGGCCGAAACCGAGACCGGTCACCGGGACGAACCCGTCGGGCGTCTCCGCACCCAGGTCGGCGGCGACGATGCCGCTCGCCACGACGAGGGAGCCCACCGGGGCGGCGGGCGCGAAACCGCCGCCGATTCCGGCGGACACGACCAGCTCGTACGGGACGGGGGCGGCGGCCAGGGCGAACGCGGCCGAAGCCGCGGCGGCCGCCGGACCCGCGCCGCCCGCCAGGACGTCGAAGCCGCCGGCCCGGTGGATCTCCGCACCCCGGACGAAGTGCGCCTGCGGCTGCCCGTCCCCGAACGCACGCGTGACCGCGTCCCGTTCGACGGGGACAGCGGTCACGACGAGCACACGCACGGGGGAGTCCTGCAAGGTCAGTCGGTCTTCTTGAGCTGGAACTGCCAGATGCCCGTGAGCCTCTTGCCCTGGGTCTCCACGATGCTGATCTGCGTCTTGTCCGTGGTCTCGCCGGTCTGGCTGGCGAAGAAGGCACTGCCCGGGATGGACCGGTAGGTCTTCTTGTAGGGCTCCTGCTCGGCCTGCTGGCCGTTGATGAAGAGCGTCCAGCCGTTCTCGGCGATCTCCGGGTCGACGCCGAAGCGGACCTTGTCGTCCATCGCCACGTCGATGGAGTGCTCTGCCTTCTTGTTCAGGCAGCCCTGAATCAGCGATTCCTTGATGGGATCGCCGTCGTTGTAGCAGGACGCCTCGACGCCCACCGACTTGTCGCCGACCGTCACGGTCGCGAGCGGCGTCGGCTTGTCGCAGGCGGACAGGACAAGGAGGCCCGCGGACACGGCACCAAGAGCGACGCCGATTCGACGGCCCTTACCTGAGAAGAACGCAACGGTCATGGGCCGAAGGCTATCGGTCGCCCGGGCTCACGCCACGCGGGGGTGCGGCGTGCCGCGCCGCGCGGCGCTCAGCAGCCCCCGTACGGCGGTTGCGGCGCCCAGGGCGAGAATGCCCGCGGCGACCGCCATCCCCAGTACTCCGTTGAGGGGGAGGGCGATGCCGATACCGCCGCCGACCACCCACGCCATCTGGAGCAGGGTCTCGGAGCGCGCGAACGCCGACGTGCGGACCTCCTCGGGCACGTCCCGCTGGATCATGGCGTCCAGCGACAGCTTCGACAGTGCCTGGGTGAACCCCGCGACCGCTCCGAGCGCGGCGACCATGACGGTGGAGAAGAAGATCGCGGCCAGCACGGCGACGCCGAGCGCGAGGCCCAGCACCGTCGCGATGATCAACTCGGGGCCGCGGGCCCTGAGCCAGGAGCCCACCGCCGTACCGCAGGCGTTGCCGACGCCCGCCGCGACACCGACGATGCCGAGCGACACGGCGGCGCTCTGACCGGCCAGCGGGTGATCGCGCAGCAGGAACGCCAGGAAGAAGATGAGGAAGCCGGAGAGGGCCCGGTGGGAGGCGTTGGCCTGGAGGCCGTGGAGCACCGACGGGCCGACGGACCGGAGGCCCGGTGGCTTGTCCTTGGCCCGCTTCTCGCCGTCGACCCTGCTGCCGTTGGTCCTGTCGCCCTTCCGGGCGGGCGGCCGGCGAAGGGCCTCCTCGTCGTGCGGGACGATCAGGCGGGCCCTGCGCTCGCCCTTCGCGGAGTCGACCTTGTGCGGCAGCGTGAAGGCCAGGAACGTCCCGGCCAGGAAGATCGCGCAGGCCCCGTAGAGCGGCCACGCGGAGCCGATGGTCTGGAGCCCCGCCCCGATGGGCGCCGCGACACCGGTGGCCAGCAGCCCGGCGAGGGTGACCCTGGAATTCGCCTTCACCAGGGAGAAGCGGGGTGGCAGCAGCCGTGGCACGACGGCGCTGCGGACCACTCCGTACGCCTTCGAGGAGACCAGGACGCCCAGCGCCGCCGGATACAGCTCCAGACCGCCGGTGGCGACCGCCCCCGACATCGTGATGGCGAGGAGCGCCCTGGCGAGCATCGCGCCGGCCATCGCCGCACGGCGGCCGTGGGGCAGCCGGTCGAGCAGCGGACCGATCACCGGGGCGAGGAGCGTGAACGGCAGCATCGTGATGGCGAGGTAGAGCGCGACACGGCCGCGGGCCTCGTCGGTCGGTACGGAGAAGAACACCGTCGAGGCGAGGGCGACCGTGATCATGACGTCGCCCGCGCCGTTCACCGCGTGCAGTTCGATCAGTTTGCCGAGGCCAGACTCACCGGCGCCATGGGCGTGGGTCGCCTTGCGGATGCCCTTCGCGGTGCCTGTGAACGGGCGGTGCAGGGCGCGACCCATCGACCGGCCCGCCGTGCGAAGCGGGCCGGGACCGTCGTGCGACCTGGCGGCAGCCACCCCGTCATAGTGCCCCAACCGCTGCCGCGGTGAACCATGATCGGCGCGACAGGGCCGTGGACTCCGCTCCGTCGGCTCAGTGGACACCGGGACCGGCGGGGGCGCGGAGGCGTACGCGCACGCCGGTGTACGGGCGGTGCGAGGGTGGTGCGGGGGTGGTCCGGACGCGGACGGAGACATGGATCGCGAGGCAATTCGCGAGGCCGGAAATCGGCCCGGAGGACCTCCCGGCCGGGACACGCCGGGGGCGCCGACACCGGACAGGGCACCGGATACGGCCTTGTTTGGGACACGCAGGTGGGCGGAGAGCGGCGGAGAGGGTAGCGTGCGTAACGCGCCACCGGCGGTTGTTCTTGGCCGCGCGCCTCTCGGCGATCCCGCAGAATGGGTGACAGAAGGCGCGCCCGAGGCAGGCACAACGGGTGTGGACGTCGACGCGGCCCCCAGGTCCGCTCCGCCCACAGCTGTCATGGCCGAAATCGGCAATCGTGTAGCAGCTGGCGCGCTCGAGACGGCGTATGGAGAGAAGCGAGACCTGTGAGTGCTGCGACGACGCGAAGCCGTACTGCCCGTACCCCCGCGCCCGACCGCCTGTGCGCCGAGGCGGTAGACCTCGCCCGTGCGGCGGCCGAAGAGGCTGCCGCGCCCGGCGTGGTCGGTGAACATGTGTCCCTGGTCTCCGAGGGGGACCGGGTCGTCACGCATTTCTTCGAGTGCAAGGAGCCCGGGTACCGGGGCTGGCGCTGGGCGGTGACGGTCGCCAGGGCCTCCCGTGCCAAGAACGTCACCCTCGACGAGACGGTGCTGCTGCCCGGTTCCGACGCCCTCCTCGCGCCCGAGTGGGTGCCGTGGAGCGAGCGGCTGCGGCCCGGTGACATGGGTCCGGGCGACCTGCTGCCCACCGAGGCGGAGGATCTCCGCCTGGAACCCGGCTACACGGGCGAGGACGAGCCGCCGCCGAACTCCGTGGAGTCGGAGGAGACCGAGCTCTCCGAGGAGCTCGCGGACCTCGTCGACACGGAGGACGCGGAACTGACGACGCTGCCGCGTGGCACGAGCCGCGGCTCGATCGGTGCGGTCGCGGACGAACTGGGTATGCGGCGTGCGCGGGTGCTGTCCCGGTACGGGCTGCACGTGGCGGCGGACCGCTGGGACGAGGCGTTCGGCGCGAAGACCCCGATGGCCCAGGCGGCGCCCGCGGCATGTGACACGTGTGCGTTCCTGGTCCCGCTGGCGGGCTCGCTGAAGCAGGCGTTCGGGGTGTGCGCGAACGAGTTCGCTCCGGCGGACGGGCGTGTGGTCTCGCTGTCGTACGGGTGCGGTGGGCACTCGGAGGCGGCGGTCATGCCGAAGCCGCCGAAGCCGGCGCCGCACGCGCTGGACACGTTGCAGGTGGACGAGTATCCGTTGCGGCCGGCTCGCGACAGCGGCTCGGTCCCGGTGGACGCGGACGTGGCGCCGGAGGACCTGGGCCACTCGTAGCCCCGGCGGGCCGGGGCCGGACACGGCGCCCGGCCCCTCCGGGCCCTGCTTCGTCCTCGAGCGCGGACGGGCTTGAGACGCGGGGGCCTTTTTCCGGTGCCGTCCGACAGGCGCACCGGTCCGTACTCAAGCGCCGGACGGGCTTGATGTGCGGCCGTCCGGTCGGTGCACCGGCCGATGGCCTTTTTTCCGGTGCCGGTCCTACCGGCGCACCGGTCCGTCCTCAAGCGTCGGACCGGCTGATTGCGTCGTCGGGCCTTTCCCGGTCATGTGCGCCATCCCAGCCCGTCCTGCGATTGAGGACCCGGGGCGGGCGTCGCGTCACCAGGGCCGGGTAGGCGGGAATGATCCGGCGCAGGTCGGTGGCGCGCACGCGGCCCGGGGCAGGGGCTGGTCAGGCCGGTCGAGCGGGTAGGACATCCGGTCACCCCGCACGTGCTCCGCGTCGTCCACGGCGGGCTCGCGGTACCTTCGGGCGCACACTGGCGTCATGGGTACACCGGGTACCCGCAGGATCAAGAGCGGAGTCAGAGCGTGGGCATGAATGCGACCGAGGGCGCCGATCCGTTCGGAACGGCACGGCTGCGGCGCGGGGTGCTCGATGCCTGGGGCGCCGGCCCCGCCCGGTTCCGTGAGGACGCCAACGCCGAGGAGGACCTCGCGCTCGGCGGCTACCGCGACCGCCTCGTCGTCGAGCTGGCCCAGAACGCCGCCGACGCCGCCGCCCGCGCGGGCGTACCCGGCCGGCTCCGCCTGACCCTGCACCCGGCGGCCCACGACGCCGCCGACACCCCCGCCGTCCTCGCCGCAGCCAACACCGGCGCCCCGCTCGACGCCACCGGGGTCGAGTCGCTGAGCACCCTGCGCGCCTCCGCGAAGCGCGAAGGGCACGAGTCCGCCGTCGGCCGGTTCGGCGTCGGATTCGCCGCCGTCCTCGCCGTCAGCGACGAGCCCGCCGTCATCGGCCGGCACGGCGGCGTCCGCTGGTCCCTCGCCGAGGCGCGTGAACTCGCCCGGCAGGCCGCCGTCGGCAGCCCCGGACTCGGCGACGAGCTGCGCCGCCGCGACGGCCACGTACCGCTGCTCCGGCTCCCGCTGCCCGCCGAGGGCACCGCGCCCGAGGGGTACGACACCGTCGTCGTCCTCCCGCTGCGCGACGGCGGTGCCGAGGACCTCGTCGGCCGGCTGCTCGCCGCCGTCGACGACGCCCTCCTCCTCACGTTGCCCGGGCTGGAGGAGATCGTCATCGAAACGCCTGAGGGCGTACGGACGTTGCGGCGATCCCTGCACGGTGCCTACACCCACGTCGACGACTCCGTGCGCGGCCTCAACCGCTGGCGCACCGTCGCGAACCACGGCCCCGTCGAGCCCGCCCTGCTCGCCGACCGGCCCGTCGAGGAACGGCTGCGTCCGTACTGGTCGGTCACCTGGGCCGTCCCCGTGGACGCGGAAGGGGCGCCGCAGTCCCCGCGTACCACCGCCGTCGTCCACGCCCCGACGCCCACCGACGAACCCCTCGGTGTGCCCGCCCTGCTCATCGCCTCGCTGCCGCTCGACACGGCCCGTCGCCACCCCGCCCCCGGCCCCCTCACCGACTTCCTGGTGCAGCGGGCGGCCGACGCGTACGCCGAACTGCTCGCCCAGTGGCAGCCCGTGTCCACCGCCACGATCTCGCTCGTCCCCGGACCGCTCGGCAAGGGCGAACTGGACGGCGCGCTGCGCGGCGCGATCCTGGAACGGCTGCCCCGCATCGCCTTCCTGGCGCCCGCCGCGCCCCACGACCCCTCCGTCGAGCCGGACCAGTGGGACAGCTGGGAGGGGCCCGGCGACGGTGGCCCCGGCCGGACCACCACCGCACTGCGGCCCGTAGAGGCCGAGGTCGTGGAGGGTGTCGGCGCGGAGACCGTGCAGGTCCTCGCCGAGGTGCTGCCCTGTCTGCTGCCCGCAGGACTTGAGCGCCGCACCGAACTGCGCAGCCTCGGTGTCGCCCGGGTCCCGCTGACCGAGGCCATCGACCGCCTCGCCGGCCTCGAACGGGAACCGGAGTGGTGGCGGCGGCTCTACGACAGCCTGGCCGGCATCGACCCCGACCGGCTCTCCGGACTGCCCGTGCCGCTGGCCGGGGATCCCGAGGCACCGGACGGGGGGAAGCCCCGCACGACGATCGGCCCGCGTCAGGTCCTCCTGCCGCTGCCCGACGCGCTCACCGGTCCCGTCCTGGCCCGGCTGGCGCGCCTCGGCCTGAAGGTGGCCCACCCGGACGCCGCCCACCCGCTCCTGGAGAAGCTCGGTGCCCTGCCCGCGACGCCCCGCGCCGTCCTGACGACCCCGCAGGTGCGGGCCGCCGTCGCCGGTTCGCTGGACGCGGGCGAGGTGTGGGACGAGGACGCGCTGGACGGCGACGAACTCGCGGAGACCGTCCTCACCCTCGTACGCGACGCGGAGCTCGCGCCGGGGGACGAGCCCTGGCTGGGTGCGCTCGCCCTGCCCGACGAGGACGGCGAACCCGCTCCCGCCGGTGAACTCGTCCTGCCCGGCAGCCCGTTCGCCCAGATCATGCGGGAGGGTGAACTCGCCCTGTGCGAGCAGGAACTGGCCGACCAGTGGGGTGAGCAGCCGCTCACCGCCTGTGGGGTGCTGGCGACGTTCGCGCTCGTACGGACCACGGACGTGGTCCTCGACCCGGACGAGCTGGAGCCCCGCGACAGCGACTTCGCCGAGCCGGACGACGCCGGACTCCTCGACGCCGTCGACGTGTGGTGCGAGGACGTGCTCGACCAGCTGCCCGACACCCCGGTGCCGCCGGTCGCCACCGAGCTCGTCGCCGTGCGCGACCTGGACCTCGTCGACGACGACGCCTGGCCGCAGGCCCTCGCGATGCTCGCCCTGCCCCCGCTGCGCGACGCGCTGACCCAGCCGGTGCGGGTGCTGCTCCCGGACGGCACCACCCAGTCGGTGCGCCCGTACACCGCCTGGTGGCTCCGGGACCACCCCGTCCTCGACGGCCGGCGCCCCGCCGGCCTGCGGGCGGCGGGCGGCGATCCCCGGCTGGCCGGGCTGTACGACTCCGTCGACGCCACCGGCTTCGACGACGCGCAGGTCCTGCGCGCGCTCGGCGTACGGACCTCCGTGGCGGCCCTCCTCGACGAACCGGGCGGCGCGGCCGAGCTGCTGGGCCGCCTCGCGGACGAGGACCGTCCCGTCGGACCCGTACAACTGCACTCGCTGTACACCGCCCTCGCCGAACTCGACCCCGACCAGGTGACGCTGCCGGAGGAGCTGCGGGCCGTCGTCGACGACGAGGTGCGGGTGGTCGACGCGGCGGACGCGGTCATCGCCGACGCGCCGGACGTACTGGCGCTCACCGCCGGACTGCCCCTGCTGCCCGTGGCCCCCGCGCGCGCCGCCGAGCTCGCCGACCTGCTCCAGGTGCGGCGCCTCGGCGAGACGGTCGACGCCGAGGTGACGAGCGAGGGCGAGGAGCACCGGGTACCGGACGCGGTGCGGATTCTCCTCGGCGCCGGGACCCCGGACTCGTACATCGAGCACGAGGAGCTGCGTGCGGGCGGCGTCGAGCTGGACTGGCGCCGTACCCCGGACGGGGTGGTGCACGCCGCCACGCTGGAGGGGGTCGCGGCCGGGCTGGCCTGGGCGGCGGGCCAGTGGCCTCGCCGTTTCGAGGTCGCGGCGCTGCTGGAGGACCCGTCCCGTACGGAGGAGTTGGCGCGGGACCGCTGGTTCGACTGAGACGTGTGATCTTCACGCCACATACATCATTCGTACAACCTTTCGGTGCGGTGGTCCGTCTGGTCTATCGAGTCAGCAGACTCATAGACCACACGGACCCCGCAGGGTGCATCACATACCGCGGGGGCCCTTTCTCCACTGGGGAACACATGCGTATTCGTGCCACCGTTGCCGCTGTCTCCGGCGCCCTGGCCCTGTCCGCCCTCGTCGTCCCGGCCGCGCAGGCCGACGACAGCCGCACGTGGTCCAACGACCACACCTTCTCCGCCCAGAAGACGAGCGGTACCGAGCGCTTCGCCGGTTCGGCCGCCGCCGCCGCGGAAGAGCTCCCGGTCTTCACCAAGGCTGTCGTGAACGGCGGCAAGCCCGTCGTCGTGGGCACGAAGTCGCCGCAGACGTACAGCCTGGCCATCACGGCGTCCCACCCCTCAGGTGTGTCCGACATATTCGGTTTCGTCTGGACCGGCGCGAGCATCGACGACGAGAACAGCTTCGGCGTCAACCAGAACGAGGAGAGCTCCTCCTGCACGGCGGTCAGCGCGACCACCACCACCTGCAAGATGACGGTCACCTTCGACCCGGCCGTACTGATCAACTCGGACGCGGGCACGTGGAAGGTGGGCGCCGCCGCGCTCTCCAACGACGGGCAGATCGGCGACAGCGAGTACATCTCCAAGACCTACCTGCAGCGCTTCTCGAAGCTGACCGCGAACGCCGGCCCGGAGCCCGTGCTGAAGGGCAAGACCCTCACGGTCACCGGCAGCCTGACGCGCGCCAACTGGAACACCAACACGTACATGGGCTACACCAACCAGCCCGTGAAGCTGCAGTTCCGCAAGGCGGGCACCTCCACCTACACGACGGTCAAGACCGTCACGTCCAGCTCCACCGGCTCGCTGAAGACCTCGGTCACGGCGGCGTCGGACGGCTACTGGCGCTACTCGTTCGCGGGCACGTCCACCACCCCGGCCGTCTCGGCCGCCGGTGACTACCTCGACGTGCGCTAGCCGACCGGGTAACCAGCTGTACCAGCACTAAGCGGGAAAGCGGCGGCTGACCAGTCGCCAGGCGAACTCCAGGGCAGCCGCCGCCACCGCCGCGATCCCCACCGCCATCCAGGGCATGGGCGCACCCACCAGCTTCAGGGCGAAGAAGTCCTGGAGCCACGGCACGAGCAGCACGATCACGAACGCCAGCCCCATCGCGGCGACCAGACAGAGCCGCCACACGGTGTACGGGCGGGCGATGATCGCCAGGACCCACATCGAGACGAGGAACAGCGTGAGCGTCGCCGCGCTCGTCTCGGCACTCAGGGAGCCCGGTCCGGAGTAGAAGTGCCGCGCCACCAGGTACGTGGTGAAGGTGGCCGCCGCCGCGACGACGCCGGAGGGGATCGCGTACCGCATCACCCGGCGTACGAAGTTCGGCTGGGCCCGCTCCTTGTTCGGGGCCAGGGCCAGGAAGAACGCGGGCACCCCGATCGTGAGCGTGGACAACAGCGTCAGGTGCCTCGGCAGGAACGGGTACTCCACCTGGAAGCAGACGACCAGGACCGCCAGCAGCACCGAGTAGACGGTCTTCGTCAGGAACAGCGTCGCGACGCGGGTGATGTTGCCGATGACCCGGCGGCCCTCGGCGACGACGGACGGCAGCGTCGCGAAGCTGTTGTTCAGCAGCACGATCTGCGCGACGGCCCGGGTCGCCTCCGACCCCGAGCCCATCGAGACGCCGATGTCCGCGTCCTTCAGCGCGAGGACGTCGTTGACGCCGTCGCCCGTCATCGCGACCGTGTGGCCGCGCGACTGGAGGGCGGCGACCATGTCCCGCTTCTGCTGCGGGGTGACCCGCCCGAAGACCGCGTTCTGCTCCATGGCCGTCGCCATGCCGTCGGGGTCGGTGGGCAGCCGCCGGGCGTCCAGGGTGTGCTCGGCGCCCGCCAGGCCCAGCTTCCGGGCGACCGCGCCGACCGAGACGGCGTTGTCGCCGGAGATGACCTTCACGGCGACGTTCTGATCGGCGAAGTAGGCGAGGGTGTCGTGGGCGTCGGGCCGCAGCCGTTGCTCCAGCACCACGAGTGCGCTCGGTTCCGCCCCCTCGGCCACGTCGGGGGCTCCGAGGTCGCCGTTCGCCCGGGCGAGGAGGAGGACCCGCAGCCCCTGCTCGTCGAGGTGCTGGATCTCGGAGAGCACCGGATCCTGGCCGTCGAGGAGCACGTCGGGGGCGCCGAGCAGCCAGGTGGAGGTCCGCCCGCCGCCCTCGGCGAACGTGGCGCCGCTGTACTTGCGGGCCGAGGAGAACGGCAGCGTCCCGGTGCACTGCCAGCCGCCGCCTTCCGGGTAGGCGTCGATGATCGCCTGGAGGCTGGCGTTGGGCCGGGGATCGGACGCGCCGAGCTCACCCAGCACCCGCTGGACGTACGCCTCGTCGGACCCGTTGAGCGGCCGGGTCTCCGTGACGTCCATGCCGCCCTCGGTGAGCGTGCCCGTCTTGTCCAGGCACACCACGTCCACGCGGGCCAGGCCCTCGATCGCGGGGAGCTCCTGGACGAGGCACTGCCTACGTCCCAGACGCACCACCCCGATCGCGAAGGCGACGGAGGTGAGCAGGACCAGGCCCTCGGGGATCATCGGGACGATGCCGCCGACGGTGCGGGCCACCGAGTCCTTGAAGTTGTTGTCCTTGACGACGAGCTGGCTGATGATCAGGCCGATCGAGGTCGGCACCATCATCCAGGTGACGTACTTCAGGATCGTGGAGATGCCGCTGCGCAGCTCGGAGCGGACGAGCGTGAAGCGGGACGCCTCCTCGGCGAGCTGGGCGGCGTACGCCTCGCGGCCGACCTTGGTGGCGGTGAAGGCGCCGCCGCCCGCCACGACGAAGCTGCCGGACATCACCACGTCGCCGGGCTGCTTGAGTACGGGGTCGGCCTCGCCGGTCAGCAGTGACTCGTCGACCTCCAGGCTGTCCGCCTCGGCGACGGTACCGTCGACGACGACCTTGTCGCCGGGACCCAGCTCGATGACGTCACCCAGGACGATCGAGGAGGTGGGGAGCTCGGCGGCGATCCCGTCGCGCCGCACGGTGGGTTTCGCCTCACCGATGACCGCGAGCCCGTCGAGGGTCTTCTTGGCGCGCCACTCCTGGACGATCCCGATCCCGGTGTTGGCGATGATCACGAAGCCGAAGAGGCTGTCCTGGATCGGCGCGACGAACAGCATGATCACCCAGAGCACGCCGATGATCAGGTTGAAGCGGGTGAGGACGTTGGCGCGGACGATCTCGGTGACGGAGCGGGAGGAGCGCACCGGTACGTCGTTGACCTCACCCCGCGCGACGCGCTCGGCGACCTCGGCCGTCGTCAGGCCGGGCGCGCGCCTGGCCGAGGCGGGTGGTCGCATCGGGTGTACGGGGTCGAGTTCGGAGCCGGCGTCGATCCGCTGCGTCATGGTTCCGACCGTAAGGGCGGAACGCCGGGTTCACCCCCCGGAGGGGTCGCTTTCGGCTTCGCCCTCGGCGGCGCGCGCGAGTGCCGCCTCACGGCCCCGGACGTACCAGATGCCGATCAGCCCGAGGCCGGCGCCGGCCAGTGGGGTCCACACCCACCAGGTGTGTCCGTGGTCGTCGAACCAGCCGTAGAAGGGCAGCTGGACGAGGAAGAGGACGAACCAGAGGATCGTGCCGCCTGTGACGGTGGCGACGACGGGGCCCTCCAGGGGCGCGGGTGCCTCGTGCTTCGGTGTCCACTTCTCCATGACCTCAGTGTATGGGGCACGCGCGGACGGCCTGTCGGCCCAGTCGGCCCATGGGTCTACGCGCGGAGATAGCGATCTTCGACTTATATATTCATACTGAATCTGCTTAGGGCTGTCTCGATTTGTTCGTCTGAATGTCCAAAAGCGATCACTTTCCTTCCCCCCTCTACGTGCGACTGAGGTCATACATGTCCCCCTCGGCCATCGCTCAGGTCGATTCCGGCCAGCCGCCGACTCCGCAGCCCCAGGGCGGCCTGGACCGGTTCTTCAAGATCTCCGAGCGGGGGTCGTCGGTCGCCCGTGAGGTCCGTGGCGGTTTCGCCACGTTCTTCGCGATGGCGTACATCATCGTGCTGAACCCGATCATCCTCGGCAGCGCGAAGGACATGTACGGGAACCAGCTCGACAACGGTCAGCTGGTCACCGCCACCGTGCTGACGGCCGCCTTCTCCACGCTCCTGATGGGCGTCATCGGCAACGTGCCGATCGCGCTCGCCGCCGGTCTCGGCGTCAACACCGTCGTCGCCCTCCAGCTCGCCCCCCGGATGAGCTGGCCGGACGCGATGGGCATGGTCGTCCTCGCGGGCATCGTCGTGATGCTGCTGGTCGCGACCGGCCTGCGGGAACGCGTGATGAACGCGGTTCCGAAGTCGCTTCGCAAGGGCATCGCGATCGGTATCGGCCTCTTCATCATGCTGATCGGTCTGGTCGACTCGGGCTTCGTCTCCCGCATCCCGGACATCGCCCACACCACCGTGCCGCTCCAGCTGGGCAGCGACGGCCACCTCAACGGCTGGCCGGTCCTGGTGTTCGTGCTCGGTTCGCTGCTGACCCTCGCGCTCATCGTGCGCAAGGTGCCCGGCGCGATCCTGATCTCCATCGTCGCCATGACGGTCGTCGCGCTGGTCATCGACGCGGTCGCGGACCTGCCGGGCCAGGCGTGGGGGCTCACCGTCCCCGAGTGGCCGGGCAACCCTGTCGCCTCACCCGACTTCGGGCTGATCGGCGAGGTCAGCCTGTTCGGCGGCTTCGAGAAGGTCGGCTACCTCACCGGTGTCCTCTTCGTCTTCACCGTGCTGCTGTCCTGCTTCTTCGACGCGATGGGCACCATCCTCGGTGTCGGCGACGAGGCGAAGCTGATGGACAAGGACGGCAACTTCCCCGGCATCAACAAGGTGCTCTTCGTCGACGGCATCGCGGTCGCCGCGGGCGGCGCGAGCTCCTCCTCCGCTTCCACCTGCTTCGTGGAGTCCACGGCGGGCGTGGGTGAAGGGGCCCGCACCGGGCTGGCCAGCGTCGTGACCGGTCTGCTGTTCTCGGTGGCGCTGTTCCTGACGCCGCTGGCGACGATGGTCCCGTCCCAGGCGGCCACCCCCGCGCTGCTGGCGGTCGGCTTCCTGATCCTGGCGGGCTCGGTGCGGGACATCGACTGGAGCGACTACACGCTCGCGGTCCCCGCGTTCCTCGCCATGGTGATGATGCCGTTCACCTACTCGATCACCAACGGCATCGGCATCGGCTTCATCGCGTTCTGCGTGCTGCGGCTGGCGGCCGGACGGGGCCGCGAGGTCCCGGTCGCCATGTACGTGGTGTCGGCCGTCTTCGTCTTCTACTACGCGATGCCGGCTCTCGGCCTGACGTAACCGGCACGACCCTGCTCCACCCCTACGGGGCGGATCCCCGCTACGTGACCCGGTCGGCCGGGCCGGCGTTGCGGGGGCCCGCCCCGTAGAACTTCTCCGTCTCGTCGACGGCCACCTTGAAGCGTTCGTCGAAGTCGTCGCGGACGAGCGTCTGGAGCACGTAGTCCTGGACGCTCATTCCCCGTCTGGCGGCGTGCTGCCGGAGCCGGTCGAGCAGCTCACCGTCTATCCGCAGGCTGAGCACTGTCGATCCCATGGGAAGCAGGGTTACGTTCCCGAGGGGCCCCGCACGCCGCTTTTTGAAGTCGGCTCACTCGTTCGAGTGATCAGTTCTTGTTTGCGTACGGCCAAAAGGCGGGCCCATGGGCATTCCATCCGTGACCTGGGTGTAACCGAGTGGTCTTTAGAGTAGGTAATGAGTTAAGCTAACGAACATGCCTGACCTGATCCACGACGGCGAAAGTGCGGCCGCCGTGAGCTCCCTCCGCTCCGCCGTGATGCTGCTGAGCCGACGTCTCAAGCACCAGCGAGTCGACGAGTCGCTGAGCCCCACCGAGATGTCGGTGCTCGGCACCCTCGCCCGCTGCGGTTCCGCCACCCCGGGTGAGCTGGCCCGCAAGGAGCACGTACAGCCCCCGTCGATGACCCGCATCGTCGCGCTGCTGGAAGCCAAGGGACTGGTCCGGCTGGAGCCGCACCCCGACGACCGTCGGCAGAAGCGGGTCAGCCAGACCGAGCAGGCGGAAGCCATGCTCGAAGAGAGCCGCGCCAAGCGGAACGTCTGGCTCACCCACCTCGTCGAGGGCCTGGACGAGGACGAGTGGGCGACGCTGCGGGCCGCAGCGCCCGTACTGGAGAAGCTCGCACACATGTGACCCCCGGGCGCCACCGGACCACCGCCGGGGCGCCCGCCGTCACGTCCCCGTCAGCCAGAACGCCGTATACGCCCGAGGAGGCGAACCCTTTTGAGTACGGGATCCGGAGCAGACTCCGCCCCCGCACCGACTTCCACCCACGAGAGCAAGACCGGCGGGACCTTCTCGTCGCTGAAGATCCGTAACTACCGCCTGTTCGCCACGGGCGCCGTGATCTCCAACACCGGTACCTGGATGTCCCGCATCACGCAGGACTGGCTCGTCCTGAGCCTCACCGGTTCCGCCACCGCCGTCGGCATCACGACGGCGCTGCAGTTCCTCCCCATGCTCCTCTTCGGCCTGTACGGCGGTGTCATCGCCGACCGCCTTCCGAAGAAGCAGATCCTGCTCGTCAGCCAGGCCATGCTCGGCCTGTGCGGCATCGCGCTGGCCGTCCTCACGCTCTCCGGCGCGGTCGAGGTCTGGCACGTGTACCTGATCGCCTTCCTGCTCGGCATGGTCACCGTGGTAGACAACCCGGCCCGCCAGTCGTTCGTCTCCGAAATGGTCGGCCCCGCACAGCTGCGCAACGCGGTCAGTCTGAACTCCGCGAACTTCCAGTCCGCCCGGCTGATCGGCCCCGCCGTCGCGGGTGTCCTGATCACGACGGTCGGCAGCGGCTGGGCCTTCATGTTCAACGGTCTCTCGTTCCTCGCCCCGCTCGTCTGCCTGCTGATGATGCGGGCGAGCGAGATGCACGCCTCGGTGACGGTGCCCCGCGCCAAGGGCCAGCTGCGGGAGGGCCTGCGCTACGTCTCGGGCCGCCCCGAGCTGATCTGGCCGATCGTCCTGGTCGGCTTCGTCGGCACGTTCGGCTTCAACTTCCCGATCTGGCTGACGGCCTTCGCGGACGAGATCTTCCACGGCGGCGCCGGGATGTACTCGTTCTTCAACATCCTCATGGCACTGGGCTCCCTCGCCGGCGCCCTCCTCGCCGCCCGCCGCCGCTCCACGCGGCTGCGGATGCTGGTCGCGGCGGGCAGCGCGTTCGGTCTCCTGCTGATCACCGCGTCCCTGTCGCCGTCCGTGTGGATGTTCTCGCTGCTGCTCGTCCCGATCGGGATGCTCGGCCTGACGACGAACATCACCGCGAACACGAGCGTCCAGATGGCCGCCGACCCGGAGATGCGCGGCCGGGTGATGAGCCTCTACATGATGGTGTTCGCCGGGGGTACGCCGGTGGGCGCCCCGATCGTCGGCTGGATCAGCGACCTCTACGGCGTCCGCACCGGCATGGCGGCCGGCGGCGTGTTCTCGCTGCTCGCCGCACTGGGCGTGGGCTTCGCCCTGGCCCGCGTCGGCGGCCTGCGCCTGAAGGTCGACCTGCGCCCGGGACACCCGCACGTACGGTTCGTCCCGCGCGAGCAGCTGGCCACGGCGGCGTGACCACGCCGGACCGCCCTCCTCCCGCACGGACAACGCGGGAGGAGGGCGGTTTCGCGTATGCGCGGGGTGTGGCCCCCACGGCTGCCAGACTCCGCGCATGAGACTGTTCGCCGCCGTCCTGCCGCCCGCCGAGGCCGTCGAGGAGCTGGACCGGGCCCTCGTCCCCGTCCGGGCGCTTCCCGGGGCCGTCACCCTCCGCTGGACCGCCCGGGAGAGCTGGCACTACACACTCGCGTTTCTCGGCGAGGTGGACGAGGAGCTGCTGCCCGAGCTGTACCGGCGGATGGAGCGCGCAGCCCACCGCACCGACCCCTTCCCGCTGCGCGTGCACGGTGCGGGACGCTTCGACGGGCGGGCGCTCTGGGCCGGGGCCGCGGGCGGGCTCGACAGCCTGCGCCTGCTCGCCGAACGCGCCGACGCCGCCGCCCGCAGGTCCGGGGTGGCCATGGAGGAGCACCGCCGCTACACCGCGCACCTCACGCTCGCCCGCAGCCGGGCCACGATCGACCTGACCCCGTACACCGCCGCGCTCGGCGGCTTCGAGGGGATGCACTGGGAGGCGGACGAGCTGAGCCTCGTGCGGAGCCGGCTGCCCGTGGACGGGGTGCCGGGGGAGCAGCCGCGCTACGAGGTCGTCAGGGCCTGGCCACTGGGACGCTGAGCGGTGCGGTTACGCTCGACGGGTGGACCCGAAGACCAGAAACCGCATCATGGCCGCCGTGCTCGTGCTCATGTTCCTCGTCGTCGCCGTGGCGGCCGCCGTCGGAGGATGACGACGACGGCCGCACGGCTGATCCGACTACCAGGCGAAATTCTCCGGGGACGGCCCCGGGCCCGGGAAGATCTCTTCCAGTGAGGCCAGCACCTCGTCCGAGAGTTCCAGCTCGATCGCGCGCAGAGCGGAGTCGAGCTGCTCCTGCGTGCGCGGGCCGCTGATCGGCCCGGTGACGCCCGGCCGGGTCAGCAGCCAGGCGAGACCCACCTCGCCGGGCTCCAGACCGTGCTTGTCGAGCAGGTCCTCGTACGCCTGGATCTGCGCCCGCACCTTGGGATCGGCCAGCGCCTCACCGGACCGGCCGGTGGTGGACCGGGCGCCGCCGCCCTCGCGCTCCTTGCGGAGCGCACCGCCGAGCAGCCCGCCGTGCAGCGGCGACCACGGGATGACACCGAGGCCGTACTCCTGGGAGGCCGGGATGACCTCCATCTCGGCGCCGCGCTGCATCAGGTTGTAGATGCACTGCTCGCTGACCAGTCCGTACGAGCCGAGCCGCTTGGCCGTCTCGTTCGCCTGGGCGATGCCCCATCCGGGGAAGTTGGACGAGCCCGCGTAAAGGATCTTGCCCTGCTGGATGAGTACGTCGACGGCCTGCCAGATCTCCTCGACCGGGGTCTGCCGGTCGATGTGGTGGAACTGGTAGAGGTCGATGTGGTCCGTCTGGAGCCGCTTGAGGCTCGCCTCGACGGACCGGCGGATGTTGAGTGCGGAGAGCTTGTCGTGGTTCGGCCAGGCGTCCCCGTCGGCGGCCATGTTGCCGTAGACCTTGGTGGCGAGGACGACCTTGTCGCGGCGGTCACCGCCCTCGGCGAACCAGGTGCCGAGGATCTCCTCGGTGCGCCCCTTGCTCACCCCCCACCCGTAGACGTTCGCGGTGTCGAAGAAGTTGACCCCTGCCTCCAGGGCGGAGTCCATGATCGCGTGACTGTCGGACTCGTTGGTCTGCGGTCCGAAGTTCATCGTCCCGAGGACGAGCCGGCTGACCTTGAGTCCCGTGCGTCCGAGCTGCGTGTACTTCATGACGCCCAAGCCAACGCCTTCGAGCGCGCTCGAAGCAAGGGGCGGTGTCCGGCTCTACCCCGCGGCGAACCGGTCGAGGGCCGACAGCACCGCCCGGGTGGTCGCGGGACCGCCCAGGTGGCCCGCGCCGTCGATGACGGTCAGCTCGGCGTCCGGCCAGGCCTTGGAGAGTTCCCACGCCGTGACGAGGGGCCCGCCCAGATCGAAACGGCCGTGGATCAGCACACCGGGAATGCCGGCCAGCCGCCCCGCGTCGCGGATCAGCTGCCCCTCCTCCAGCCAGGCGCCGTGCGCGAAGTAGTGCGAGCAGATCCGGACGAACGCCCGCTGCGCGCGGTCCGGACGGCCGCTGTACGGGGAAGGGCCCGTGTACGTCTCCTGGGAGAGCACGGCGTCCTCCCAGGCACACCAGTCGGCCGTCGCCGCCGCCCGTACCTCCGGGTCGGCGCTCTCCATCCTGCGCGCGTACGCCGCGACGAGACCGCCGGGGCCGTCCGCCTCCGGCACACCCGCCCGGAACGCGTCCCAGGCCTCCGGGAAGATGGCACCCGCACCCCGGTACAGCCAGTCGATCTCGCTGCGCCGGGTCGTCGTCACGGCCGGGATGACGATCTCCGAGACACGCTCCGGGTACTTCTCGGCGTACGCCAGGATCAGTGTGGAGCCCCAGGAACCCCCGTACAGCAGCCACCTGTCGATCCCGAGCCGGGTGCGCAGGCGCTCCATGTCGGCGACCAGGTGGGCCGTGGTGTTGTGCCGCATGTCGGCGGCCGGGTCGCTCGCGTGCGGGGTGGAGCGGCCGCAGTTGCGCTGGTCGAAGAGGACGACCCGGTACCGCTCCGGGTCGAAGTACCGCCGTGACCCGGCGCCGGTGCCCGACCCCGGGCCGCCGTGGACGACGAGCGCGGGCTTCCCGGCCGGGTTGCCGCAGACCTCCCAGTGGACGAGGTTGCCGTCGCCGACGTCGAGCATTCCCTGGTCGTACGGCTCGATGGGCGGGTACTTCGCGTGACGGTCGCGCTCCATGGATCAGTGGCCCTTGCACTCGGTGAGCTCGGGCAGGCCGGGCGGGTTCTCGCGGCCCGTGAGCGGGGAGAGGTTCTTCTTGTAGAGGTTCGCCCAGACCTTGCCGCCCATGACGTCCCTCAGCGCGGCACACACCTCACCTTTCAGGAGCGGCGAATTGGGGCGCATCCCCACGCCGTATCCCTCCGCACCACCGACGTTCTCCAACTGGCGCACCTTGCCCGGGTTCGCCTTCACGTAGCCGGCGAGGATCACGTCGTCCGAGGCCACCGCGTAGATGTCCGACGTCTTGTCGAGGAGCTTGTCCAGGCAGTCCTGGTAGGTGTTGGGCGGGGACGGCACCAGCTTGAACCCGGCTGTCGGCAGCCACGACTCGTAGGTGGACTCCCGGGCGGTGCACACCTCGACCTGGAGCGATTTGAGATCGCTGGTGTCGTTGATCTCGTACCTGCTCGACTTCTCCCGCACCAGGAATCCACGGCTCGCCTTGTAGTACGGCCCCGCGAAGTCGACGCTGTAGCCGGTGGGCGGCGCGGTCTTCCGCTCGTCGGTGATGCTGTACGAGGCGATGACGAGGTCCACGACCTCGACCTCCAGAGCGTCGTCCCGGTAGTCGCTGGCGATGGTGCTGAACTGGACCTCACCGCGCTCGTATCCCATGCGTTCGGCGATCTCGTAGGCCAGGTCGACGTCGTAACCCGTGTACGTGTCCGTCTTCTTGTCGTGCTTGCTCAGGCCCGGCTGATCGCCCTTGACGCCGATCTGGAGCTCCGGGTGGCTGTCCTTCCACCGCGTCTTCGGCCCGGCTCGGCCCGGGTCGGCGCTCTCGCCGCTCTCGCCGGCCTTTCCGCTCCTGCCGTCATCGTCGCCGTCGGGCAGTGCGATCCAGCCCGCGCCGGCCAGGACGACGGCGCCCAGCGCCACGGCCGCCGCCTTGACGGGCGTCGTCCGGAGGCGGGAAGCGGGCAGGGGAGCGGGTGCGGGCGAGGGTGCCGGCTCCGGTGATGGAGGGGGCGTGCCGGATCCCGTCGTCGGCCCCGGGTCGAGGACGCGCTGGAGCATCGCCTCGGCGCGGGCCGCGCTCAGGCGCCGGCGCGGGTCCCGGGACAGCAGCCCCTCGATGACGGGAGCAAGCGGCCCCGCGTACCGGAAGGGCGGCACCGGCGACGCGTCGACAGCCACCTGTACCTCCCACTGGTTCGCCCCGCGGAAGGGTCTGCGGCCCTCGACCATCTCGTACAGCGTGACGCCCAGCGCCCACAGGTCCGACGCGGGCGTGGCCGTACGGGGCGCGGGCGCCGAGGAGTCGAAGAGCTCGGGCGCCAGGTACTCGGGGGTCCCGATCACCGCCCCCACCTGGGTGACCGTCAGCGCGCCGTCGAACGTGGCGATGCCGAAGTCGACCAGGATCGCCTGCCCGTCCTCGCCGACGACCACGTTGTGCGGCTTCACGTCCCGGTGGACGACATCCGCCGCGTGGACGGCACGCAGGCCCCGGAGGATCTGGAGGGCGATGCGGGCCGCCCTCGGCACGGTGAGCGTCTCCTCGCTCCGCAGCAGGTCGGCCAGGCTCCTGGCGTCGAGGAGCTTCATCACGATCCACACCTGGCGGTCGGTCTCCACCTGGTCGTGGACCGTCACCACGTTCTGGTGCTCGATCTTCGCGATGGCCTGCGCCTCACGGCGCGCCCGCTCCATCGCCTCCGCCTGCGACGCGCCCGTCATGGCGTTCCGGTCGAGGAGTCCCTTGAGGGCGACGAAACGGCGGAGCTTCGTGTCCTGGGCCTTCCAGACCTCGCCCATCCCGCCGTGCCCGATCGGTGTCAGCAGCTCGTAGCGGCCGTTGATCACCATGCCCGGTACGGGAGGCCCCGTGTGCCGCACCGTCCCGGGCGGTGCCTGGGCAGCGTGCGCGTCCGCCTCGTGGCGTCGGGCGTCGGGCCAACCGTCGGGACCGCTGGCGGAACCGTCGTGCTCACCGCCGTCGGCCATGTCTTCCTCGGACATACGGCCCCCCTGTTCGCGCTCTCCGTGGATCACGCCACAGTAGACGTTCGCCCAAACCGGCGTGCGGTACGACGACTTGCGATTCCGCAACGACCGCCCTCCCGGACGGGAAAGCCCTTAGGAAGCGGATCCCCCGTTGCTCTTCAGCAGCTGGCCGTTGACCCACTGGCCTTGCGGGGAGCACAGGAACTCCACCAGGTGGGCGGTGTCCTGAGGGGTGCCCAGACGGCCCAGCGGTGTGGCGGCGCGGCAGGCCTCCTCGATCTCCTCGGACATCCAGCCGGTGTCCACCGGCCCGGGGTTGATGACGTTCGCGGTGACCCCCAGATGGGCGAGCTCGTGGGAAGCGGCCTGGGTGATCCGGTCCAGTGCGCCCTTGCTCGCCCCGTAGGGAAGATTGCCGACGGTGTGGTCACTGGTGAGGGCCACGATCCTGCCGGTCCCGGCGGCGGCCCGGAAACGGAGCCCGTACTCGCGGATCAGCAGCCAGGTGGCGCGGGCGTTGACCGCGAAGTGCCGGTCGAAGCTCTCGACGGTGGTGTCCAGCAAGCCCGAGTCGACGGATTCGGCGTGACAGAGGACCAGGGCCGTGACGGGGCCGAGGCGGCGTTCCGCCTCGTCGAAGATCCTGGACGGCGCGTCGGGGTCCGAGAGATCCGCCTCGATGGAGGTGGAGCGTGCCCCGGAGGCACCGAGTGCGGTGGATATGGCCTCGGGGGCACCTTCCTCGACGCCCCACGTCATGCGCTTGTCGTACGGAGTCCAGTAGGTGAAGGCGATGTCCCAGCCCGAGGCGGCCAGCCGGCGGGCGATCCCGGCCCCGATGCCGACGGTGCGTCCCACGCCGGTGATCAGAGCGACAGGGCGAGGATGTTCGGTGGTAGTCACGGCAAGCGATCATCCGGGAGGGTGCCGGGCACGGCAAGCTCTTTCCGGTGCCCCCGGCGTAGCCTGGACGCCGTGAACGCGACCCCGCACGTACTGGCCGTACTCGACGACGTACTCGCCTCCCTCACCCCGGACGACCGGGGCTCCCTGTGGCAACTGTCCGAACAGGGTCGTGAGTTGGACGCCAATCTGGTGCACCTTCCGGCCGGTGCGGAGGTGGGCGAGCACCAGGAGAACACCCTGGACGTCCTCCTGGTCGTCCTCGCGGGTTCCGGCCGTCTGACGACGGGACCGGATACCGCCCTCGACCTCACCCCGAGTGCGGTGACGTGGCTGCCGCGTACGTCCCGCCGCGCCCTGGCGGCGGGGCCGGAGGGGTTGTCGTACCTGACGGTGCACCGGCGCCGGCCGGGCCTGTCGATCGCGGCTCCGGCTCCGGTCACGGCCGAGGGCGGGGAGGCTCCCTGCCTGCTGGACCGGGTCTGCCCGGGGTGCGGCCGGGTGGCGGAGGGAACGGCGCCGAAGTTCTGCGCCGAGTGCGGGGAGCGGCTGGCGGGGCGCTGAGGGGCAGGCCCGTTGCGCTGTCCGCCGTCCGTTACCGCTGTCCGCCGTCAGAAGCGGAAGACGGCCCCGGTCGCGGAGTCCAGCGCGCAGGCGTTGGGGTACGTCCTGCTCCAGTGCACGGGGCGGCCCCGGAAGGTGCCGTCCGCCCAGGCGGTGACCGGGTCGAACTCCCTCGTGCACCCGTGGGCATCGCCGGGCAGCGCGTCGAGTTCCCCGCCCGCCTCGACGAGCTCGGCGCAGGCTGCCGCAGGGTCGGAGTGACGGTCGGTACCGGTGGCGGGGCAGGTGAGCACGACGGTGCGTGCCCAAGTCCTCCCGGACCCGGTGACGGAGAGCGCCAGGCCGAACTCCTCGACGGCGAACGAGCCGGAGGGGACGGGGGCGGATGCGGGGCCGGGCGTCGACGCGAGGGAGGGGGCGGCGGCGTGGGACGTACCGGCCAGGCCGATGCCGAGGAGAACGGCCGCGACAGCGGCGGTTGTCTTGTTCATGGTCGGCTAACGACTTGGCCGTGAACACGTCACTCCGCCGCGAGGCTGTCCGGGTGACTCAGACGGAGGCGTCGGCCGCGAATCCGACGAAGGACACCCAGGCGGCGGGGGAAAGGGCGAGAGCGGGGACGGCGAGATCCTTGGAGTCGCGGACGTGGACGGCGTGGGGGCAGGTGGCGACCTCCACGCAGTCCCCGCCCTCGTTTCCGCTGTAGCTGCTTTTGAACCAGTGGAGGTCGGGGCTCATAGTTCCTCTGCCATCTTCTCGATCATTTCCAATGACTCCTCCGGAGTGTATGCGTGGGCTCTGAGAGCGCCATACTTGCCGAACAGAATCCCTAGGTCCGGCTGTTGAGTGACGAAGAAGCTACCGCCCTGGCCTTCGATGTAGGCCAACTGCCGTCGTTCGGCGTTCTCCAGCAGAACGAAGGGTCCGTCGAGTCCGGGGTGACTCTCCCGCTCCGGTGACATCAACTGGATCTTCACGTGCCGCTGCAGGGCCACATGCAGCAGGTGGTGCAGCTGCTCCTTGAGGACCCGTCGCCCGCCGACCGGTCGGGTGAGCGCGACCATCTCCAGAACGAAGCTGATGTCGGGCAGCGGTCTGCGCGAGAGAAGGCTCTGCCGGTCGATACGCGCCGCGACCTTGGCCTCGACCTCCTCGTCGTCGTACGTCGGGTAGCGGCCCGACAGGACGGCTCGTGCGTAGGCCTCCGTCTGAAGCAAGCCGGGCATCACATGGGTTTCGTACGCGTGGCGGGCAACCGCCCCGGCCTCCTCCTCCGCGAAGCCCGTGAACCAGTGGGGCAGCGGATTGGTGCTCAGCTTCAACGTGACGGCGATCAGTGCACCCTGTGCACCCACTGCCTCGTCCGCCTGTTGGGTGAACGCCCCCTTCGGTGGTCGATCACCCCGTTCCACCATGGCCACCTGGGACTTGGAGTAGCCGATCCGGGCGCCCAGTGCCTCCTGTGACAGCCCTGCCCTTTCGCGGAAGTGGCGGAGCAACTGGCCGAACATCTCGGCGTTGCCGTCCCGTTGATCACTGGAGTGCACAGCCCACCTCTTACGTACACCGCTGTTCACAGACTTCATGTGGCCCTGGTCACGTTAAGTGTTTGCCGCAACGCTTTACGCATGGAACAGCGAAGTTCACTTACTCCGGTGCCGAGCTGGGTGCCCGCCTCCGGGCACGCCATCCGGCACGCGGGAATCCACTCCGACGCGGTACGGGCGATCGGTCTGCTCGGGGAGCAGATCGCGTACGAGATCATGCAGTTCACCGACTTCCAGGCCGGGCCGATCGTCCGCTCGGGCATCGGTGAGCGCAGCATGTTCTTCCTGCTGCCGCCGCAGACCGTGGCCGCCTACCACTGGCCCCCGGGGACGCGGGCGCTCACGAGGGACGGGCGGGGGGCTGCGTTCGTCGGGGTGCCCGCGCTGGACGGGGCGACCTGGCCACTGGACTGGCGCTCCCGGCCGTCGGCCGAGGTGCCGTACGTCGACCCGTCGTTGCTGCACGAACTGACCCTGGGGGTCCTGGCCCAGAGCCATTGAGGAGCGGATGGGCCGGTACGCGCCACGAAGACTCCGCACTGCGAGCACCCCCCGAATCTCCGGCCCACGAGCTGTCCCTGGAGGGGTTTGATATCGAAGGCGGCGGGATCTGCGGTACCGTGATCGCGTCATTACGCTCTGTGCGCGTCCGCGCATAGGGCGGTCCCCGGCGGTGCTACCAACACCTCTCCGGGGACCTTCACCCACCAGTGGAAGCACGAGTCCACCAGGATGCTTTGGCATGCTATCGCGCCCTCTCGGCGCTTCACGAAGGCTTCGCACGATGTCGTGCGGCATCCGCGTCTGTGCAGTGACGCGAAGATCCTCCTCCTGTACGTGCAGGGGCTCCCCGGCGAGAACATCGACCGGCCGCTCGGTGAGCACGCGCGCAAGCTCGGGATCACCGGGCGGGCGTATCAGCGGGCCAAGGCCGAGCTGGTCATGCACGGGTTCGTGCATGAGCGGCGGGAGACCGCCGGAGGCGGGCGCTGGGTCACCGTGCAGCTCTTCTCCAATGTGCCGCTGACCGACGACCAGGCGGCGCGACTGCGGGTGGGGGGCGCGGCCGACGGCGAGGTCCCGCCGAGTAAGCAGTCTCCGACGGTCGGCCGTCCGAGGGACCGGACGGCCGGTGGCTCACTACCGGTGGACGAAGAACTTGAGAAGAACACACCCCACCTCCCTCCCGAAGCGGAGACGGCTCCCGAAGTCGCCGAGGCCGAGCGCGTGTTGCTGTCCCTGCGGCATGAGCGGCGCGGGCTGCACCTCGGGGTGCGGGAGGCCAGAGGGCTTGCGGAGACCGCCGCCGAGTGGTTGCGGCGGGGTGTCGGCGCGGATGACCTGCGCAGGGCGCTGACCAGCGGGCTGCCCGAGGGCGGTGTGCGGTCGGCGGTCGGATTCCTGCGCCATCGGCTCGTACACAAGCTGCCCGGCGAGGCCGTGCCGTCTGAGCCGCGGTCCCCGGAGCCCGCGCCGCAGTTCGTGATGTGTGCCGGGCCGGGCGAGGAGCACGTGTTCCGGTCCGTGGGCGGTGCGACACACTGCGGGCCGTGCGGGCGGGAGGAGTTGCGGGAGGTCTGGGCGGCCTGGAAGGAGGAGGCGGCGACCCTGCCCGAACCTCTCCCCTGGCGGGAGCGTTTCGCTGAACTGGCCGCGCTGCGTGCCCGCGAGTCCGAGCTCTGACGGTCGCAGGTGCGGGCGGCCGATGGTGTGGCGTAGCCGACGCCCCGCCCGTGGGGCGAGGACAATGTGGGGCTCCCAAGACGGGGTGGTGCAGCCGCCTGCTGTGCCCATGATCCTGAGGAGGACCGGTGACGGACACCAAGGTGGAGCAGCGGACCGGAGCATCGGGGGACCGGTTTCGGACGCAGGTGCGCGAACAACTGCTCGAAGCGGGGCTGGAGTTGTTCGGGGTGTACGGGTACGCCGATACGACCGTGGATGCCCTGTGCGACGAGGCGGGGGTGCCGGAGGAGGTGTTCCGGCAGGAGTACGACTCCCCCGAAGGTCTGCTGATCGCGCTGCACAACCGGGTGTCGACGAACGGGATGCGCGCGGCGGAGAACGTCCAGCTCGCCGAGGACATCGACGAGTGCACTCCTCAGGCCCGGGTGCGGCGGCTCTTCGACGCGTACGTGGCGGCCGTGACGCGGGATCCGCGCGAGGCGCGCGTGGCGTTCGTCGAGGTTCTGGGAGTCAGCCCGGCCGTGGACGAGCACTGCAGGCGCTGGCGGGAGACCTGGGTCGAGTTCTACGCCGCCGCGACGGATCGGGCGGTGGGCCGGGGCGAGGCGGTGAACACCGACCACAGGGCCGACGTGATCGTCATGGTCAACACGATCCTGGAACTCATGGCCCACCACAGCCGCCGCCCCCGCCGGGCACGGCCGGAAGACGTATCGGGTGAACTGACGTACCTGGCGCTCACGTTGCTGACGGCCGGATAGGGGACGGGCCGGGCAGCGGAGCAGGCGGGATCACGGTGCCCGGCGTACGCCGGGTTACCCGGCCGGCTGTGAGACCGCCGCGGTCATGATCGAGTCCTGGGCGACGGATGACGGCGCCGCCGTGCACGACGTGGCGGAGACTCTCGGGCCCGCGGCCACGTACGGTCCGCCGACGCCCCACGCCTGGTGCATCGCGTCCGCGAAGGCGGCGGCCAGTTTGTGTTCGCCGGTGGGGCCGGGGTGGGTGCCGTCGTACGTGTCCTCGTGGATGTCGTAGTCCGACGGGTGCGAGGCCAGCAGGACGGGGGACGTCGGTTCGTCGAGGTCGGCGACAGCCTTGGCCAGGAGCACGTTGAAGCGGTCGCACTCGGCGGCGAAGGGGGCGTCGGACTCGGCGCGGACGTTCGGTATCACGGGCAGGAGCACGGCCCTGACGTGCGGGTTCGCGGTGCGGGCCGCTGCTATGAAGGCCCTCGCGTTCGCGGCGGTCTGCTCGCTGTTCGTGTAGAAGCCGAGGTCTATCAGGCCGAGCGAGACAAGCAGGACGTCGGCGCCCGTCGCGGTGACCGTGCTCGCGATCGCCGGGGCCATGTGGAGCCAGCCCTCGCCCCAGCCTGCCAGGTGCCGCCGCGCGGCGGCGGGGAAGGCGTGGTCGCCGTACGCGTACGAGACGGGGGCGTTCGCCCCGGTGTCGTACAGCTCCGTGCGCGGGCCGACGATCTCGTACCCGCCGGGCAGAGTCGCTTCCAGGTGCTGCCACATCCGGTAGCGCCAGGTGAGGTCGCCGGAGCTCCCGATGGTCATGGAGTCGCCGACGAAGAGAAAACGCATGGCGCAATCATTGCCGATCAACGCTCCGGCCTGCGACGTGACGATGGACACTTGTGCCATGCGTGCGTATCTGACTGCTTCCGCGGCCGCCCTCCTGCTCGTGCTGACGGGGGCGGCCCCGGCCGTGGCCGACGACGGAGCCGACCAGAGCTTCACGATTGAGGACCCCAGGATCACCGAGTCCAGCGGCCTCGCCGCGAGCCGGCTCCACCCGGGCGTCTACTGGACGCACAACGACAGCGAGGACGGCCCCTACCTGTACGCCGTCGACTCCCGCACCGGGAAGACCGTCGCGACGATCACCATGCGAGGGGTGGGGGAGCCCCGCGACGTGGAGGCGGTGTCGATCGGGCCGGACGGGAACCTGTACGTCGGGGACATCGGCGACAACCTCGACGGGTCGTGGGACCACGTCTGGATCTACCGCTTCCCCGAGCCGAAGCGGCTGGGCGACGCCACGGTGCGGGCGACCCAGTTCGACGTGACGTACGCGGACGGGGCGCGCAACGCCGAGGCGATGATGGTGCACCCGAAGACCGGACGGGTCTACATCGCCTCGAAGAACGAGGACGGCGGCGGGCTGTACGAGGGGCCCGCGCGGCTCTCCACGGGCGGGAACAACGTGTTCCGGCGGGTGGGCGAGGTGCCGTGGGTGACGGACGGGGCGTTCTCGCCCGACGGTACGCGCCTGGTGCTGCGCTCCTACTTCAGCGCGCGCGGGTACGCCTTCGAGGACGGCAGGCTCGGCGACGACAACCGGGTGGACGCGCCGTTCCAGGGCCAGGCCGAGTCGGTGACGTACACGGCGGACGGTTCGGCGCTGATGTTCGGCTCGGAGGGGGCGGGCAGCGGTGTGGTGCGGGTGGACGTCGGGGACGGGGGCGGAGGGGGTTCGGCGGCGCCGTCAGGGAAGCCGGGGGACGGGGCCGCGGCGGACACGGGCGCGAACGGCGACGAGGGCGACGGCCAGAAGGGCAGCGCCGCGCTCGGCGCGGTGATCGTCGGGGCGGCGGCCGTCGGCGCGCTGGTCCTGAGGCGGCGCCGCAGGGCCGGGTGAACCGGGCGCGTCAGACCTCGTCCGTGACGGGGCGCAGCTCGTAGTGGAGCGTCCGGTCGCGCTTGATCTTGTGGATCAGGGGAACGGCCACGCCGTGCAGCGCCGGATACTTGCGCGACAGTGTCCGTGCCGCGTGGGTGTTCTCCTCGGAGTCCTGCGGCAGCAGCCGCGCCCAGGCGCGGACCGGCGGCCCCGTGGGCGCGCCCCGCACGGTGCAGGGGGCGATGTCGACGACGGGGTGGTTGCGCATCCGGTCGACCTTCCACGCCGACGAGAAGGTACGGATGTAGGCGTGATCGCCCTCGACGGCGATGCTCACGGGGGTGTGGGCGGGGGATCCGTCCGGCCGGCGGCTGCTGAGCAGGACGGTGTACTGCCTGACGAAGGGGCGGAGCTCCGGAACGGTGTCCATACCTCCATTGCCGCACGAAACGCCTGTCGCCGCACGGAGCGGCAGGGCGCGTCCGCCGCGCACCCCCTAAGCTCCGGCCCCATGCCGATCAACGGGCCCCGGCCCTTCTCCACCGCGCGCCTCGACGCACTGCCCCTGGAAGCCGGATACGCGCAGGAAATGGCCGTAGTCCTCCTGGACCCCGCCCTGCACACGTACACCGGGGGAGCGCCGGAGGACGCGGACACCCTGCGCGCCCGCTACGAACGCCAGAGCGCGGGATCACCCGACCCGGCGGAACTCTGGTGGAACTGGGTGCTCCGGGTGCGCGAGGAGGACCGCCTGGCGGGCTATGTGCAGGCGACCGTGCGCGGCTCCCGGGCGGAGGTGGCCTGGGTCGTGGGAACCGGTATGCAGGGCCGGGGGTACGCGAAGGAGGCGGCGGGGGGCCTGGTCGTGCATCTGCTGGGCGGCGGAGTCGTCCGTACGGTCGTCGCACACATCCACCCGCACCACGCCGCCTCCGCCGCCGTGGCCTCGGCGGCCGGGCTCTCCCCGACCGAGGAGCGGGAGGACGGCGAGGTGCGGTGGCGCGTGGACGCGCACTGCCTCTAAGGTGCGCCACCATGACCGAAGCCGACTTCCTGAACGCCACCCGGACCTCGTACGACACCATGGCCGTCGGATACGACGAGCGCTTCCGTGAAGAGCTGGCCGCCAAGCCGCTGGACCGGGCGGTGCTCGCCGGGTTCGCCGAACTCGTCCGGGAGGGCGGGGGCGGGCCCGTGGCCGATGTCGGCTGCGGTACGGGGCGGGTGACGGGCCATCTGCGGGGGCTCGGCCTGGACGCGTTCGGCATCGACCTGTCGCCGGGGATGCTGGCGGTGGCCCGGCGGAACCTTCCCGGAGTGCGGTTCGAGGAAGGGTCGATGCTCGGCCTCGACCTGCCGGACGGCGGCCTCGGCGGGCTGCTGGCCTGGTACTCCACGATCCACGTGCCGGACGAGCGGCTGCCTCAGGCGTTCGGCGAGTTCTTCCGGGTGCTGGCTCCCGGCGGTCACCTCCTGCTGGGGTTCCAGACGGGGGACGAGGTGCTGCACCTGACGGACGCGTGGGGGAGCGACATCGACCTCGACTTCCGCCGCCGCCGGCCGGAGTGGATGGCAGGGCAGCTGATCGAGGCCGGGCTGACCATGACGGCCCGCATGGTGCGCGAGACCGATACCGAGGGCGAGTTCCCGGAGAGGACCCCGCAGGCGTTCCTGCTGGCGCGGAAGCCGATTGTCAGTGGTGCGCGCGAGGATGGTGGCACCAACTGAGGGGGAGGCCGTCATGGGCACCTGGGACATCGGTCACTTCGACAACGACACGGCCGCCGACTTCGGCGGCACCCTGGACGACGCCCCGCCGGGCAAGCGTGAGGCGCTGCTCAGGGACGCGCTGACGGCGGTGACGGGCACGGGGCCCGGGGAGTACCTCGACGGCGACGAGGCGGCGGTGGCGGTGGCCGCCGCCGCGCTGATCGCCGCGCAGTGCCCCGGTGGGAAGCCGGTGACCACGCCGTACGGGCCGGACGAACCGCTGCCCCCGCTCGCTCCCGAGCTTCGCGCCCTGGCGGTGAGTGCTCTGGACCGGGTGGTGGGCGCGGAGTCCGAACTCCCCGAGCTGTGGGCCGATGCCGGGGCGGACGGACTGTGGGCGGCGGGCATCACCGAGCTCCGGGAGGTGCTGGCGAGGGCGGCGGGGTGACGCTCAGTCGGTGCGGTGGGTGCCGGTCGCCCCGTCGACCAGTTCGCGGACGATGTCCATGTGCCCGACATGGCGTACAAGGTCTTCCAGCATGTGGATGAGGACCCAGCGCATCGACACGGTCTTCCCGTCCCACGAGGTGCCCGCCTCGTCCAGGTCCGTCTCCTCGATGGCCCGGTCCGCGGCGGCGCGGGCGCGGCCGTAGAAGGCGAGTATCTGCTCGGTCGTCTCGTCAGGGGAGACCGTCATGTCGTCCGTGTACGGGTCGAACCACAGCTTCTCGGTCTCGCGGCCGAACGCCGAGCAGAACCAGCCGTATTCGACGGTGGCGAGGTGCTTGACCAGTCCCAGCAGGTTCGTCCCGGTGGGTGTCATGGGGCGGCGCAGTTGTTCGTCGTCCAGCCCTTCCAGCTTCCACAGCATCACATCGCGGTGGTTGTCGAGGCTGGCGTGCAGCGATTCCTTCTCGCCGCCTGCGGTGTACGGCACGGGCTTCGTCATGCCGGGGAAACTAGCAGCGGGCACTGACAGCGTTCACGGGCGGGACCGGCCGGCCTTGACCAACTCGGCTACGTCGAGGGTTACTTCGGCGCCGATGGACGCGGGGAGAACGGCCGACTGCCCCGGCGCGTACACCTCGTGCCGGTCGTAGGCGCCGCCGACGGCCTCTGTCAGTACGTGGACGCGGCCATGGCGGCGGTCGAGGATCACGTACACCGGGATCTTGGCGTACGCGTAGGCGGCGACCTTGTGGCGCAGGTCGTTCTGATAGTTGCTGGAGGTGACCTCCAGGACCAGGCGGAAGACGGCGGGGTCGTAGGTGGAGTTCTCGGCCCGGTGATCGTCGAAATCCGCGTCGACGACGGCGAGGTCGGGGATGGCGTAGTCCTCGGGCCCGCCAGGCAGCCACAGGCCGATTCCCTGGAGGACCCTCGACTCCTCGCCGTGGAGTCCTGCGGCGAGGAAGGGGACCATGAGGCTGGTCAGTGCGTCGGCGTGCGGGCCGTCCGGGGGTGGGGCCACGGTGATGACGCCTCCGATGATCTCGACGCGGTAACCCGGGGGAAGCTGCTCCGAGAGCCGGCCGGCGCTGTCGAGCAGGGATTCCGGCTCACCGTCACAGGGGTGCTCGACTGCTGCTGCAGACATTGCGGGCCTCCTGGAATGGCTGGTGTCGAGAGCATCATCGTAGGACGATGCCCGGACGCGTGTCCTGTACGCGATGGGCCACCCGGTCGAGTGAAACGGGAACGGCCCCGCACACGGGGTGTGTGCGGGGCCGTTCCTCCGAGGTGCGTCAGCGCTACAGCTTCTCGATCACGTAGTCGATGCAGGCCGTCAGGGCCTGGACGTCCGACGGGTCGATCGCCGGGAACATCGCCACGCGCAGCTGGTTGCGGCCCAGCTTGCGGTACGGCTCCGTGTCGACGATTCCGTTGGCGCGCAGCACCTTCGCGATCGCCGAGGCGTCGATGTCGTCCGAGAAGTCGATCGTGCCGATGACCTGCGAGCGCTTCGCCGGGTCGGTGACGAACGGGGTCGCGTGCTTCGACTCCTCCGCCCAGCCGTACAGGTTCTGCGCCGACTGCGCGGTGCGGCCGGTGGTGAAGTCCAGGCCGCCCTGGGTGTTCATCCACTTCAGCTGCTCGTTCAGGAGGAACAGCGTCGCCAGGGCCGGGGTGTTGTACGTCTGGTTCTTCAGCGAGTTGTCGATCGCCGTCGGGAGCGAGAAGAACTCCGGGATGTGGCGCCCCGACGCGTGGATGCGCGCCGCGCGGTCCAGGGCCGCCGGGGAGAACGCCGCGATCCAGAGGCCACCGTCGGAGGCGAAGGACTTCTGCGGGGCGAAGTAGTAGACGTCCGTCTCGGTGATGTCGACCGGGAGGCCGCCCGCGCCCGAGGTGGCGTCCACCAGGACCAGGGAGCCCTCGTCGGCGCCCGCGACCCGCTTGACGGGCGCCGCGACACCCGTCGAGGTCTCGTTGTGGGTGAACGCGTAGACGTCCACGCCCGCCTCGGCCCGCGGGTCCGGGTGGGTGCCCGGGTCGGAGGCGATGACGGTCGGGTCGGCCAGCCACGGGGCGAGCTTGGCGGCCTTCGCGAACTTGGACGAGAACTCGCCGAAGTTCAGGTGCTGGGACTTCGATTCGATCAGACCGTGCGTCGCGACGTCCCAGAAGGCGGTGGAGCCGCCGTTGCCGAGGACGACCTCGTAACCCTCGGGGAGGGAGAAGAGGCTGCGTACACCGTCACGTACCTCGCCGACCAGGTTCTTCACCGGAGCCTGGCGGTGGGACGTACCGAGGAGGGAGGTGCCGGTGGCGGCCAGCGCGTCGAGCGCCTCCGTCCGCACCTTGGAAGGACCGGCGCCGAAGCGTCCGTCGGCGGGCTTGATGTCAGCGGGGATCTGGATGTCGGCCACGAGCCGGAGCGTAGTCGGTCCGGTGCAGGGTGGCAGGCCCTGTCCGTCGGATGAGACGCGCGCTCCAGCTCGTGGACGGCGGCCGGGTCAGCCCAGGTCGACCGGGAGTTCGAACAGGTCGTTCTGGGTGACGATCGGCTTGTTGCGGAGTTCGGAGGCCGGCACGGCGAGATCCAGCTCCGGGAAGCGCTCGTAGAGCGCCGGAAGCGCCACCCCCGCCTCCAGGCGGGAGAGGGCCGCACCCGGGCACACGTGCGGGCCGTGACCGAAGGCGATGTGGCGGTTGGGGGAGCGGGTGACGTCGAACTCGCCCGCCGTCGGCCCGTACTGCTCCTCGTCCCGGCCCAGTGCGCCGAACGAGATGATCAGCGCCTCACCCTTCGGGAGGATCCTGTCGCCGACCTTGACGTCCTCGGTCGCGAAGCGGATCAGGACGTGCGAGGTCGGCGTGTTCCAGCGGAGCGTCTCCTCGATCACGTTCTCCCACGCGACCTCGCCGTTCAGCACCCGCTCGCGCTGCTCGGGATGGGTCTGGAGCGCCTGGACGACATTGACGATCAGGCTGATCGTCGTCTCGTGGCCGGCCGCGACGATCAGCTGGAGCGTGTTGACGATCTCCTCGTCGGAGAGCTGGTCACCGTTCTCCGAGGCCGCGATCAGGGCGCTCGTCAGGTCGTCGCCCGGGTTCGCGCGCTTCCCGTCCACGATCTTCGTGAAGAGTGCACCGAGGTCCGCCATCATCTGCGGGACCTTCTCCGGCGGTGTCTGCGTCGAGAAGAACATCTCGAACAGTTCCTTGAGCCGGGGGTGGTCGGCGGCGTCCACGCCCATCAGCTCGCTGATGACGTTCATCGGCAGCGGGTAGGCGAACTCCGCCTTCAGGTCGACGCTCTCGCCCTTGGGGAGCGCCGCGAGGCGGTCCAGGCTCGCGTTCGTCAGCGCCTCGATGCCCGCACGCAGCCGCTCCACCCGCTTCACCGTCAGCGCCTGCGCCACCAGCGTCCGCAGCCTGCGGTGGTCGGCCCCGTCCACCGTCAGCATGGAGCGGCCAGGGTTGGCGAGCCCGATCAGCGGCCAGTCCATGGGTATCTCGCCGCGCTGCCAGGCGCCCCACACGTTGATGTCCTTCACGACACGGCTGTCGGTGAGGAGCGCGCGTGCCGCCGCGTGATGCGTGACGGCGTAGCAGTGCACCCCGCCCGGCAGTTCGACCTCGGCCAGCGGCCCGGCCGCCCGCAGTGCGGCGCTCTCCGCGTCGAGGTCGGTGACGAAGGGGTCGAGGACGATCCGGGTCATTGCTGGCCTCCGAGGGCGGGCGTGGGAGTGAAGCGGACCGGCAGGTCCGTGAGACCGCGCAGCCACGGGGACGGGCGCCGCGTGAGCTGCGCCTCCGGCACCGCGAGGTCGATGTCCGGCAGCCGGTCGAGCAGGACCTCGATGCCGGTACGGGCGATGACCTCGGCGGTCTCCTGCGCGGGGAACGGGCAGCGGTGCTCACCGTGACCGAACGAGAGGAACGCGTTGTTTCCGCCGGTGAGCGCCGAGCCGTCCGTGCGTACCTGCGGGTCGCCGTTGGCCGCGGCGATGCCCAGGAGCAGCAGGTCGCCGGCCTGGATGTGGCGCCCGCCGAGGCGGGTCTCGCGGGCGGCCCAGCGGCCCGCGACGTTCTGGGTGGGGGTGTCCTCCCAGAGCACTTCGTTCATCGCCTCGCCGATGCTGTGCCGGCCGCCCGAGAGCGAGGCGGCGAACCGGTCGTCGGTGAGCATCAGCCGCAGCGAGTTGCCCATCCAGTCGGCGGTCGGCTGGTGGCCGGCGGCCATCATGACCATCAGGTCCTGGGCGATCTCCTCGTCCGAGAAGCCGTCCGTGTTGGCGATCATCCGCGTCACCACGTCGTCGCCGGGCTCGGCGTGCTTGGCCGCCAGCAGTTCGACCATGGACGTGGCGAGATGGATCTGCCCGGCGAGCGCCCGCTCGCGGCCGTCGATCATGTCGTTGATCGAGCCGACGAGCGCTTCTCCGGTCTCGTTGGAGAAGCCGTAGATCTTCGCCAGGACACGGGCGGGGAGGAGCGTCGCGTACTCGGCGATGATCTCCGTACGGCCCGTGGAGCAGAACCGGTCGATGAGGGCGTCGGCGAACTCCTCGGCGTACCGCTTGAGGGCGAAGGGGTCCACCCCCTCCAGTGCCTCGCTGATCATCGCAGCACGCCGGCTGTGCCGTTCGCCGACGGTGTAGAGGATCGACGGCTGCTTGCGGCCGATCATGGGGAGCAGCGGCCAGTCGTCCGGGATGCGGTCCCACTGGTTCCACAGCTCGGAGTCCCGGCTGAACAGCACCGGGTCGCTGGTGACCTGGTGCAGCTCGCGGTAGCCGAGGATCAGCCAGGCGGGTACGTCCCCGTCCAGGACGACCGGGGCCACGGCTCCGTGGTCGCGGCGCATGTCCCGGTACAGCTGGACGGGGTCGGTCTGGAACCGCGGGCCGGACAGCGGCACGGGCAGGGAGGCGGAGCCGTGGGACACGGGGCACTGGGTCACGGGGTGGGCTCCGGAGTCAGGGCGGCAGGGGCCGCCGCCAGGGCCGCCTCGGTGGTGCGGGCGGCAGCCAGCTGCTGAAGGTGCTCGACCAGGGTGATCAGCACGTACTTGCTGGACGAACGGTCCCGGGCGTCGCACTCGACGAGCGGGACGTCGGGGGAGAGGTCGAGTGCCTCCCGTATCTGCTGCTCGCTGTGGAGCGGACCGCCGAAGTCGTTGCACGCGACGATGAACGGCGTCCCGTGGTGCTCCAGCCGGTCGATCGCGTACCAGGAGTCGGACAGCCGCCGGGTGTCCACGAGGACGACGGCGCCGAGGGTGCCGGAGAACAGCCGGTCCCACAGGAACCAGAAGCGCTCCTGTCCGGGGGCGCCGAAGAGATAGAGGACCGAGCGGGCGTCGAGCGTGATGCGGCCGAAGTCGAAGGCGACCGTGGTGGACGTCTTCGACTGCACGCCGTCGAGGTGGTCGACGGCCTCGCCCGCGCGGGTCATGGTCTCTTCCGTGTTGAGCGGACGGATCTCGCTCACGGAACGGACCATGGTGGTCTTGCCGACCCCGAAGCCGCCGACGACGACGATCTTCAGTCCGTTGTCGGCCGTCGCCTGCAGGGCGTCACGGTCAGAGGTTGCGGAGTCCAACGAGCACCTGTTCCAGGATGTCGGGGTCGGGGAGCCGGTCCGCGACACGGGCAGTACGGGGGTGGCGGGCGCTGATCCGGCCGGTGTCGAGCAGATCGCACAGCATGATGCGCACGATGCTGACGGGCAGGTTCAGGCTCGCGGCGATCTCGACGAGCGCATGGGGCCGCTCGCACATCCGCAGGATCGCGACGTGCTCCGACTGCATCCCGGGGGACGGCTCGCACTCGGAGACGACGAGTGTCACCAGGTCGAAGGCGGCCGAGTCGGACCGGCTGCGGCCACCGGTGAGGGTGTACAGCCGGTCCGGATCGTCGTCGCGGCCCGGGCGGCGACGGGGCGCCGCCGTCATACGTCCGCGGTTTCCGCGGCCGCCGCGTGCGCAGCCGCCTCGGCGGGGGTGCGCGGCGGGGCGACGAGGTGTTCGCCGAGCTGCTCGACGAGCTCGCTCATGTTGTGGCCGACGAGGCCGACGTCGGAGTCCTCCGATGCGACGACCGCGAGGTGCGCACCCGCGCCGGCCTCGACGATGAACAGCACGCCGCCGTAGAACTCGGCCATCGCGGTCCGCACGCCGCCGGTGCCGTCACCGAACTCGATGGACGCGCCGTGCGACAGGCTCTGGATGCCGGCGGAGATCGCGGCCAGCTGGTCGGCCTGGTCGACGGAGAGCTCCGGGGTACGGCACAGCTTGAGGCCGTCCCTGGACAGGACGAGGGCGTGCCGGGCGCCGGGCGTGCGGTCGAGCAGCCCCTCCAGCAGCCAGTTGAGCTTCTCGTCGGTGGTCGCGGTCATCGGGTGTTGCCTTCCAGGTGCGGGGAGTTGGCCCGGACCGCCTTGCTGAAGGTGCTGAAGCGGGCTGCCTGGACCTTCGGGTCGGTGGTACGGGGCCTGGGGGTGTCGGCGTCGCCCGAAGAGGCGTTGCCGGTACGGGATTCGGCGGCGGCGAGGGTGCGGCCGCGGCGGCGCTTGGGAAGGCCGCTCTCACCGAACTGCGGGAGCGAGCCGGTCGTCTCCGATCCGGAGGACTGCGGTTCCTGCGGCTCCTCCTGCGTGGCGCCCGTGTCCGCGTCCGGTGTCCGGGCGGGTTCGGGCGCCGGTTCCGGGACCGCGGGCAGGGGTGCGGGTGCGGGGAACTCCGGGGCCGCGGGGACCGCCGTACGCGAGATGAGCTCCTGCGGCAGCATCATCAGCGCGCCCGTGCCACCGCGTGCGGACGGCCTGAAGGAGACGGTGAGCCCGTGCTTGCGGGCCAGCCGGCCGACGACGGCGAGACCGAGCCGGGTGCCGGAGAGGCCGGTGAGGTCCTGGTGCTCGGACGACACGGCGCGCTCGGCGCGGCGCAGCTGTACATCGCTCATCACGAGGCCGCTGTCCTCGACGGTGATGACGATGCCCGCCGGCACCTCCTCGACGTACACGTGTACTTCGGCGGTGGGCGGCGAGAAGTTCGCCGCGTTGTCGAGGAGTTCGGCGAGCGCGTGCATGATGCCCTCGGCGGCGTGCCCGGCGATCGCGACGTCGCTGGTCGAGTGCAGCCGTACACGCTGGTAGCTGCCGATGCGGCCCATCGCTCCGCGCAGGATCGACTCCATGACGATCGGCTTCGCCCAACGGCGGCCGGAGCGCGCTCCGGTCAGCACGGCGATGGAGTCGGCCAGCCGGCCCGCCTGGGCGGTGCGGTGGTCCAGGTACAGGAGGTCACCGAGCACGTCCTCGGCGGTGTGCCGGTGCTCCATCTCCCGGAGGTCGGCCAGCATGCTCGTGGCCAGCGCCTGCATCCGTCCCGCGGCGTTGGCGCAGGCGGCGACGGCCGCGGAACGCTCGGTCTCGCTGCGGGTGGCGCGTGCGGTCAGCCGCTTCACCTCGTCGCCGAGGCGGGCGCGCTCCTCGGCGGCCTCGGCGGTGACCCGGGCCGTCCCGGCGGCAGCCTCGGCGGTGACCCGGGCGGTCTCGGTGGCGGCGGCGGCCCTGATCCGGGCGGTCTCGGCGGTGAAGCGCTGCGCGTCGGCGGCGGACGAGGAGACGAGCCGTGAGGTCTCGGAGGTGAACCGCTGGGCGTCGGCGGCCCGCATCGCGCGCACACCACGTGCGGTGAGCAGGCAGTGGACGGCGACGGTCACCGCGGCGCACAGCAGCACGGCGGCGGAGCCCGCACCCCAGGCGAGTGGGGCCCGCACCGATTCGGGGGCGGCGGCGACCGCCCACAGACACAGGGAACCGGTTACGGCTGCGGAGACCAGCAGGGCGAGTGCGGTCGGCCGGAAAATGGGGCGCAATCGGAGTCCTTGGGGGCGGACGGTACGGGGCGGGGCAATTCGCTTGATGAAGGGCGGAACGTCATAACTGGAGCTGACAATTCCTGATCAAGTCTCGGCAACTATAGGAGAATTGACGACTTGTTTGGGGATTCCTTGTGGTCATTTCTGTTTGGCTTTTCTGTAGGGCCGCCTACGCGCCGGGGCGTTCGGAGCGTGTGCGCCGGGTTGACGGGCGGCGAGATGTGAGGATCTCCCACCGGCCCCGGGCCGGTGGGAGGACCGGGCGGATAGGCTGAGCGACCCGATCGAGGAAGCAGGGAACCGTGGACGCGCAAGGCCGTGGTCGGGGCGAGGCTGTCGACCCCGCTGACCAGTGGGTGCTCAACCCGGACACCGGCGATTACGAACTGCGACTGACTCCGTCCGAAGAGCAACCGGCAGCCCCTTCCGTACCCGGCCGCTCCGAGCGCCGCCGGTCCGGCGGCGCTCGGAGCGCCACGGTCCCCGGCCAGCGGGGACGCCCCGACCCACAGCCGTCCCGGCAGTCCCGCGGACGCTCCTCCCGGCAGCCGGAACAGCAGACCGGGCGCCGCAGGCCCAAGCCGAAGAAGGCCGGCAAGAAGAAGGCGCTCGTCTGGACCGGCGGTGTCACGGCGTTCCTGCTGGTGGCCGTCGGCACCGGCGGCTACCTCGTCTACCAGCACTTCAACGGCAACATCACCGCCATTCCGGACGACGGCGCGGGCACCGGCGGCTTCAGCAAGGACCGGGCGATCAACGTCCTGGTGATCGGCACGGACAAGCGCACCGGCGCGGGCAACGAGGGTTACGGCGACGCGGGCAGCGCCGGCCACGCCGACACGACGATCCTGCTGCACGTCTCCAAGGACCGCACCAACGCCACCGCGCTCAGCATCCCCCGCGACCTGATCACCGACATCCCGGACTGTCCCACCACCCAGAGCGACGGCTCGACGAAGGACATCCCCGGAACGCCGGGCAAGCGGTTCAACGAGAGCCTCGGGCAGTACGACCGCACACCCAGCTGCACCATGCGCACCATCACCGAGCTGACGGGCGTCAAGGCCGACCACTTCATGGTGGCGGACTTCAACGCGGTCAAGACGCTGACCTCCGCGGTCGACGGTGTCGACGTCTGCCTGGCCAAGGACATCGACGACCCCGACTCGCACCTCAAACTCCCCAAGGGCGACCACACCCTCCAGGGCGAGGAGGCGCTGGCCTTCCTGCGCACGCGCCACTCCGTGGGCTTCGGCGGCGACCTGAGCCGCATCGAGATCCAGCAGCAGTTCCTCGGCTCGCTGATGCGGAAGCTGAAGTCCAACGACACGCTCACGAGCCCCACCAAGATGTGGAAGCTCGCCGAGGCCGCGACCAAGGCGCTCACGGTCGACGAGCGGATCAACGACATCAACCAACTGCGCAAGCTCGGCATGGAGTTGAGCTCCGTCGAGATGAAGAACATCACGTTCACGACGGTGCCGGTGATCGACAATCCGGCGGAGACGGTCAAGGCCACCGTCGTCCTGGACAAGACGAAGGCTCCGCAGCTCTTCTCGATGATCCGCGACGACATCTCCCTCACCGAGGTCAAGAAGCAGAAGAAGGCCCAGGCCGAGGCGAAGCTCAAGGGGCCCCGCGCGGCATCGGCGGACGTACGGGTCGACGTCTACAACGGCGGCGCTCCGGCCGGATCCGCGCAGGAGGCCATCGACTGGCTGCAGAACTCGGAGGGCGTCCTGAAGTCCAGCAACAGGGCGAACGCGCCGGAGAAGGTCGCGAAGACGCAGCTCGTCTACGGCCCCGACCAGGCGGACCAGGCCCGCCAACTCGCCGACATCATGGGGCTGTCGGCCGCGGCCCTGAAGCCGACGACGACGGACGCGGGCGAGACGGAACCGATGCGGCTGACCCTGGGCCCGGACTTCACGGCGGCGGGCACCCCGCTGACGGCGCCGTCCAAGGCGCCGAAGGACATCCAGCGTGTGGAAGCCGACAAGCCGGTCTGCGCGAAGTAGCCCTGCCGGGCCCGGGTGTCCGGGTCGCCCGACCGGGTGCGGCCCGCGTGGTCCGGCTGACCGCCGGCGGGGCCGGGTCGGGCGTACCCCCGGCGGCACGGCCCACGCCGCACACTCCGGCCGGACCACCCCGAACGGGGCAACCGACGGGCCGGGGCTCCGCCGGACAGCCCGTCCGGCGCTTGCGGACGAAGGCCCCCGGCCCGAGGACCGGGGCTCCGGAAACCCGAAGGCACGACATGCTGAACCCATGGCCCGACCCCACCTCGCCCGCGCCCTCGCCGCCGCCGTCCGCGGAGAGGTGGACTTCGGTACGTCCGCCCGCGCGCTCACCACCATGGACGCCTCGAACTACCGCCGCGTCCCCCTCGGCACCGTCGCCCCACGCGACGCCGACGACGTCGCCGCCGCACTCGCCGTCTGCCGCGAGCACGACACACCGGTCGTCCCGCGCGGCGGCGGCACCTCCATCGCGGGTCAGGCCACCGGCACCGGCGTCGTGCTCGACTTCACCCGCCACATGCGGGAGATCGTGGACCTGGACCCCCACGCCCGCACCGCCGTCGTCCAGCCCGGCGTGATCCTCGACGACCTGCGCGACGCCGCCGCCCCGCACGGACTGACCTTCGGGCCCGACCCGTCCACCCACAGCCGCTGCACCCTCGGCGGGATGATCGGCAACAACTCCTGCGGCTCGCACTCCGTCGCCTGGGGCACCACCGCCGACAACGTCCTCGACCTGTCCGTCATCCGTTACGGCGGCGAGCGTCTGCGGCTCGGACCGGCGGGGGCCGGCACACTCCAGGGGCTCTCGGGGCTGGTCGACGCCAACCTCGCCACCCTCCGTACGCGGTTCCCCGACCTCCCCCGCCGCATCTCCGGCTACGCCCTGGACGCCCTGCTCCCCGAACACGACCGGGGACGGGGAACAGGCCTCGTCCGCGCCTTCTGCGGCAGCGAGGGCACCCTCGCCGTGCTCACGGAGGCGACCGTGCGGCTCGTCGACGCACCGAAGGCCCGCGCGCTCGCCGTCCTCGGGTACGCCGACGAGTCCGCCGCGGCGGAGGCCGCCCCGGGCCTCCTCCCGTACCACCCGCTCACCGTCGAAGGCATGGCCGCCGACCTCGTACGCGAACCGGCGGGGCTGCCGCGCGGCGGGGCGTGGCTCTTCGTCGAGACGGGCGGCGCCACCACAGCCGAGGCACGCGCGCACGCCGAGCGGATCGTGCGGGCCGGTGGCGCGGACGGCGCCGTCGACGGCGCGGTCGTCACGGACGCCGCGGCCCGGCGCGCCCTGTGGCGCATCCGCGAGGACGCCGCGGGCACCGCCACCCGGATGCCCGACGGCAGCGAGGCATGGCCCGGCTGGGAGGACTGCGCCGTACCGCCCGCCCGCCTCGGCGCGTACCTGCGCGACTTCCGCGCCCTGCTCACCGCGCACGGACTGCGCGGCACGCCGTACGGGCACTTCGGCGACGGCTGCATCCACGTGCGTATCGACTTCGACCTGCTCAGCCCACGGGGCGTGGCCGCCTTCCGCCGCTTCTCCGAGGAACTGGCCTCCCTCGTCGTCGGGCACGGCGGATCGCTCAGCGGGGAGCACGGGGACGGACAGGCCCGTGCGGAGCTGCTTCCACGGATGTACGGGGACGAACTCGTCGGCCTCTTCGGCCGGTTCAAGGACCTCTGGGACCCGGACGGCGGGATGAACCCGGGCATCCTCGTCCGCCCGGCACGGCTGGACGAGAACCTCCGCTTCGACGTGCTGCCGCGCCGGCCGGTCGACGTGGCCTTCGGCTACCCGCACGACGGTGGCGACTTCTCGGCCGCGGTGCGCCGCTGCGTGGGCGTCGCCAAGTGCCGTACGACGGAGGCGGCGGGCGCGGACGTCATGTGTCCCTCGTTCCGGGCGACCGGCGAGGAGGCCCACTCGACCCGGGGCCGGGCCAGGCTGCTCCACGAGATGCTGGCCGGGGAGGTCGTCACGGCCGGCTGGCGGTCCAAGGAGGTCAGGGACGCGCTCGACCTGTGCCTGTCCTGCAAGGGCTGCCGCAGCGACTGCCCGGTCGGCGTCGACATGGCCACGTACAAGGCGGAGTTCCTGCACCACCACTACAAGGGCCGGCTGCGTCCCGCGGCGCACTACGCGCTGGGCCGGCTGCCCACGTGGCTCCGGGCGGCTGCCCCCTTCGCGGGCGTCATCGGCGCGCTGGCCCGGATCGGCCCCCTCGTCGCGCTGGTGAAGCGGCTGGCGGGTATCGCCCCGGAACGGGCCCTGCCGGTGCCGGCGCGGGAACGGTTCGGGCGGTGGGTGCGAAGGCGCCGGCCGAAGGGCACGGTGATCCTGTCGAACGACGAGGTGGTGGTGCTGTGGCCCGACACGTTCACCGAGTACCTCTCGCCGGAGGTGGGCCGGGCGGCGGTGCGCGTCCTGGAGGCGGCGGGCAAGACCGTGCTGCCCCCGGACCGCGGGGTGTGCTGCGGGCTCACCTACGTGTCGACGGGCCAGCTCGACCGGGCCCGCAAGGTCATGCGCCGCACGCTGGACCGGACGGGCGCGTTCCCCGGCGGTCCGGTCGTCGTGCTCGAACCGAGCTGCGCCGCCACGCTCCGTACGGACCTGCCGGAGCTGCTTCCCGACGACCCGCGCGCCGCCGGACTGGCCGCATCGGTGCGCACCTTCGCGCAGTACCTGGAGGAGTACGCGCCCGACTGGAGCCCGCCGCGCCTCGACCGTCCGGTGGTCGGCCAGACGCACTGCCACCAGCACGCCGTCCTCGGTGACGCGGCCGAACGCCGGTTGCGTGAACGGGCCGGTCTGGCCGGGGAACTGAGCGGCGGCTGTTGCGGGCTCGCCGGCAACTTCGGCTTCGAGCGCGGCCACTGGGACGTGTCGGTGGCGTGTGCGGAGGAGCGGCTCCTGCCGTCCGTACGGGCGGCGGCGCCCGGTGCGGAACTCCTGGCCGACGGCTTCTCGTGCCGTACGCAGCTGGACCACCTGGCGGGCAGGCGTGCGAGGCACCTGGCGGAGGTGCTGGCGGAGGGCCTGGACAGCTGAGCGCGGATGCCCGCGGGGCGGCGGCCCCGCGGGCATCCGCAGCCGGTTCCAGGGCGCTGAAACCGTCGTGAAACCGCGCTGAATGCGCCCTGCCGCAAGCTCTGCGGCATGAACACAACGACAGCGCACTCACTCGCCATCGCGGCCAAGGGGCTGCGAAAGGCCTACGGGGAGAAGACGGTCCTCGACGGCGTCGACCTCCACGTTCCGGCGGGTAGCGTCTTCGCCCTCCTCGGCCCGAACGGTGCCGGCAAGACCACGGCCGTCAAGATCCTCTCGACCCTCATCAGCGCCGACGCCGGCGAACTGCACGTCGGCGGCCACGACCTGACGACCGACGCGCAGGCCGTGCGTGCCGCGATCGGTGTCACCGGACAGTTCTCCGCCGTGGACGGGCTGATCACCGGCGAGGAGAACATGCTCCTCATGGCCGACCTGCACCACCTGCCCAGGGACGAGGGCCGACGGGTCGCCGCGGACCTCCTCGAACGCTTCGACCTGGTCGACGCCGCGAAGAAGCCGGTCTCCAGCTACTCCGGCGGCATGAAGCGCCGCCTGGACCTGGCCATGACCCTGGTCGGCGCCCCCCGGATCATCTTCCTCGACGAACCGACCACCGGCCTGGACCCCCGCTCACGGCACAACATGTGGCAGATCATCCGGGGGCTGGTCTCCGGCGGCGTCACCGTCTTCCTCACCACCCAGTACCTGGAGGAGGCCGACGAACTCGCCGACCGCATCGCCGTACTGCACGACGGCAGGATCGCCGCCCAGGGCAGCGCCGAGGAACTCAAGCGGCTCATCCCCGGCGGACACGTCCGACTGCGGTTCGCCGACCCGGACTCCTACCAGAACGCCGCCGTCGCCCTGCGCGAGACCACCCGGAACGACGAGGCACTGACGCTCCAGATCCCGAGCGGCGGCAGCCAGCGCGAACTGCGCGCCATCCTCGACTGGCTCGACGCCGCCGGCATCGAGGCCGACGAACTGACCGTGCACACCCCCGACCTCGACGACGTGTTCTTCGCCCTGACCAGCTCCACCGTGCCCAGCCAGGCCGACCAGGCCGACCAGACCAAGGAGAACGCCCGATGAGTACCCTCTCCCTCGCCGTCCGCGACTCCTCCACGATGCTGCGCCGCAACCTGCTGCACGCCCGGCGCTACCCGTCCATGACGCTGAACCTCCTGCTCACGCCGATCATGATGCTGCTGCTCTTCGTCTACATCTTCGGCGACGTGATGAGCGCGGGCATCGGCGGCGCCGACCGCTCCGACTACATCGCCTACATCGTTCCCGGCATCCTCATGATGACCATCGGCTCCACCGTGATCGGTGCGGCGGTATCCGTCTCCACCGACATGTCCGAGGGCCTCATCGCCCGCTTCCGCACGATGGCCGTCTACCGGGGCTCGGTGATCGTCGGGCACGTCGTCGGCAGCGTGCTGCAGGTCCTCGCCAGCCTGGTCCTCGTCGGCGCCGTCGCCGTCGCCATCGGCTTCCGGTCCACGGACGCCACCGCCCTGGAATGGCTCGCCGCGTTCGGACTGCTCGCGCTGTTCGCCACGGCACTCACCTGGATCGCGGTCGGCATGGGCATGGCCAGCCCCAACGCCGAGGCAGCCAGCAACATGGCCATGCCCCTGATCCTGCTCCCGCTCATCTCCAGCGCCTTCATCCCCGCCGACACCATGCCGGGCTGGTTCCGGCCGATCGCCGAGTACCAGCCCTTCACCCCCGCGATCGAGACCCTGCGCGGCCTGCTGCTCGGCACCCCGATCGGCAACGACTGGTGGATCGCGGTCGCCTGGTGCGTCGCACTGATCGCGCTCGGCTACCGCTGGTCGATGGCCCAGTTCAACCGCGACCCGAAGTGAGCGCGCGGGCTGCGTCCCGCAGCTCGTCGCGTGCCAGGGCGGCATACTCCGACACCGCGTCGGCGTACGCCGCCCTGTCGGCGTTCTCGGCCGCCTGCCGGGCGCGGTCCGCCGACATCGTCGGCTGGAAGTCGCGCAGCACCCGCAGCCGTTCGGCCAGCGCCAGCATCCGTACGGCAGAAGCGGCATCGCCGTCGTCGGTGGCGAGCCCCGCCATGGCGAGGGCGTGGAGCACCGTCCCGAGCACGGGCAGTTCCATGGGCGAACCGGACGGACCGGCGAGCAGCGTCCGCAGTCCCTTCCGCAGCCGGTCGACGACCTCCGCGACCGGTTCGAGCCGGCAGGCGTGCGCGTGCGCCGTCACCGCGGCCGACTGGACCTGCAGGGCCCACGGGTCGAGCCAGGGGGTGTCGCTGTGCACCGAGCCGGTCTCGTACGTCCGCTCCACGGCGCCGCGCCACAGTCCGAGCCCGACCTCCGTCAGTCCGCGGGCCAGCGCTATCTCGGCGCGCCCGCCGCGGTCGGGCCGGTAGAAGACATCCTGCTGGGGCGCGTTGTCGCTCTCCGCCTGCCGCAGCCAGAACTCGGCCTCGTCCGGGTCGCCGCGCTGGAGGCAGGCGAGGACGAGGAGCCAGCGGATGAAGATGTAGTCGCGGCCGTCGCCGATCCTGGGCATCACGTCGAGCGTCGCCTTGAGGTGCTCGTACGCCTCCTCGCCCCGCCCTGTCCGCAGGCACAGCTCGCTCAGCCGGGAGTGGCCCATGAGCTGCATGGACGGGTTGTCGACCGGGGCCAGTCCGGTGAGCGTCCGACGAGCCGACGCGAGGGCGCGGTCGATGTCGTGCTCGTACTCCCAGACGTACGTGGCGATGGACTCGGCGACGCCGGCGACCAGCGGCCGGTCGCTGTCGCAGAGCCTCCGCAGTACGTCGTGGTCCGGGGGCAGCATCTCGGGGACCGCGCTCAGCACGACGGCGGCGGCGCGCAGCAGCGTGTCCGGCGGCGCCGTGGGCAGCCGCCGGAGGGTGACGAGCTGGCGCACGGCGGCCGGGCCGTGGCCCATGAACAGCCCCGCGGTGCACACCACCGCGGCGGCCCGGGTGGCTTCGACGTACTCGGGCGCCGGGTGGTAGTGCGACAGCGGCGGACCGGTCTCCGCGGCGAGTGCGGCAAGGCGGGGGAAGTGGGAGTCGGACGACCACAGCGTGGCGAGTACGGCGGTGAGCGCGGCGATCGTGGGGCCGTCCGTACGGTCCAGGGCGTGCCGGAGGGCCAGGACGAGGTTGTCCTGCTCGGCCTTGATCCGCTCACGGGCCGCCTTCGGCTCCGAGCCGAAGAGCACGTCGTGGTTCGCGACCCCGAACTCCCGCGCCCAGAGGAGGAACCGGTCCACGGCCTTCTCGTCCTCACCCGCCTCGGCACGCCGGGCCGCACTGAACTCCCGTACGGTCTCCAGCATCCGGAACCGCACACCGGCCGGCGTCTCGGCGACGGTGATCAGCGACTGGTCGGCCAGCTGCTCCAGCAGGAACAGCGCGTCCTCGCCGAGGACCTGTTCGGCCGCCCCGCCCAGGAAGCCGCCGGGGAAGACGGAGAGCGTGCGCAGTGCCGCCCTGGCGTCCTCGGCGAGCAGGTTCCAGCTCCAGTCCACGACCGCGTGCAGCGTGCGGTGGCGCTCCGGCACGTCGCGGGCACCGCCGCGCAGCAGCGCGAACCGGTCGCCGAGGCGCCGGGCGATCTCCGGCACCGACAGGACCCGTACCCGTGCCGCGGCGAGTTCCACGGCGAGCGGCAGCCCGTCGAGGTGACGGCACAGCTCGGCCACCGCGTCACGCGGCAGCTGCACCCCGGGTCTGGCGGCCCTGGCCCGCTGGGTGAACAGCTCGGCCGAGGTGACGGTGCTGAGCTCCGGCAGCGCGTACACCGCCTCCGACGTGAGACCGAGGGGGGCCCGGCTGGTGGCGAGAACCCGCAGGCCCTTCGAGGACGAGACAAGGGCCTGGACGAGGTCGGCGGCGCCCCGGACGACCTGCTCGCAGTTGTCCAGCACGAGCAGCGCGGGCCCGGGGCCGAGGACGCCGGTGATGCCTGACACCCAGTCGGCCTGCCCGTGGCCGCCCGGGGTGCCGGGCCGTCCCTCGCCCGCGCCGAGCGCGGAGGCCACCTCGGCGGCCACGTCCGCGTCCGCGGTGACACCGGCGAGCGGCACGAAGTACACCACGCGCTGTTCGGCCCCGCGGCTGACGGCGTGCGAGAGCCGGGTCTTGCCCAGGCCGCCCGGGCCCACGACGGTGACGGCGCGTGAGGTGCGCAGCAGCCCCCGTACCGCCGCGACGTCCTCGTCCCGGCCGAGGAGCGGATTCGGCTCGTGCGGTACGCCGTGCCGGACGACCGGGGCCTCGCCGCGCAGCAGCTCCTGCTGCACGGCCCTGAGCCCGGGGCCCGGTTCGGTGCCGAGCTCGTCGCGGAGTTCGCGGCGGTAGGCCTCGTACCGCGTCAGCGCGGCGGACGGGCCCGCCGTCGCCGCCTGGCCGCGCAGCAGTTCGGCGAGTACCTCCTCGTCGCGCGGATGCTCCGACGCGGCCGCGGCCAGCGGTCCGGCCGCCTCCGCGTGCCGCCCCAGCCTGGCGAGCGCGAGTGCCTGCGCGCGTACGAGGGTGCCTCGGACGGGGGCGCGTTCGGCACGCAACGCGCTCACGGGGTCGTCGGTGTCACCCGCCCCGTCGGGGGCGCCCTCCCACAGCGCGAGCCCGGCCTCGGCGGCGGCCAGCGATCCCGCGTGGTCACCGGCCCTGGCCCGGGCCGTGCTCGCGGCGGCGTGCAGGAGCAGGGCGGACGTGTCGACCTGGTCCTCGGCGAGAGCGAGCCGGTAACCGGTGGGCGTACTGGCGATGACGTCGGCGCCCAGCAGCGCCCGCGCCCTGGACACGAGGACCTGCACGGCCTTGGCCGGCCGTTCCGGCAGCTCGTCGGGCCACAGCCCCGCCACGAGCCGCTCGCTGCTGCAGCCCGTGCGCAGGTCGCCCGCGAGCAGCGCGAGAAGGCCGCGGAGGCGGGGCGCGGTCACCTCCTGGCCGCGATGGGCGACACGCGGCAGGAAGGTCAGGTCGGTGGTCACCCGTGCAGGTTAGCCAAGGCGGCGGTGGCCGGAAGCCCGGCTGTGGGCCGAACTCCCCTTGGTCAGATCCGAGTTCCGCCGACGATCTCCCGAGCGAGGGCGGCGAGTTCCGGGAGTGCGGGGTGCCCGGGGGCGTCCCGCCTGGCGAGGAGGACCGGTACGGCGGGGGCGTCGTCGAGCGGCCGGTAGGCGACTCCGGTGTGGGGGTGCATGGCGGCGGTGGACGCGGCGGAGACACCGGAACCGCGGCCCGCCGCGATGGCGGTGAGCCAGTCGTCGGTGTTGGCGACGGTCAGCGTGGCGGCGGGTCTGTCGTGCGGGGGCCAGAGGTCGAGGGTGGTGATGCCGGAGACGGTGTTCAGGACGACGGGGCCGTCCGTCAGGTCGGCGAGCCTCAGTGAGGTGCGGGCGGCGAGCGGGCCGTCCGCGGTCACGGCCGCGACCCGGTCCTCGGTGAACAGCACCTCGGTGACCAGCCCGGGAGTGGCGACCGGCCCTCGTAGGAGTGCCGCGTCGACCTCGCCACGCGTGAGGCCCGCCGTGCGGTCGTCGATCCGCAGCAGTTCGAGCGGGGTCTCGGGGTGGTTCTCCTGCCAGGCCCTGAGCAGCGGGGTGGTGTACGGGCCGAAGGCGGACCAGGCGTGGCCGATCCGCAGTGGCCAGTGGCGCAGCCGGTCCGGGTCGAGCGCCTCGTCGAACGCGGCGACAGCGGCGGCGGCCTTGTCGCGGAAGGCGGTGCCCTCGGGGGTGAGGGCGAGGTGGTGGGTGGAGCGGTCGACGAGCCGGACGCCCAGGTGTTTCTCCAGGGCGGCGAGGGTGCGCGAGACGGCGGGCTGGGTCAGGTGGAGGCGGGCGGCCGCGCGGGTGACGTTGCCCTCGTCCGCGACGGCGAGGAAGGCGCGAAGGTGCCGGAGTTCGATGGTGCGGCCGACGGCGGGTCCCGGGTTCATGCGTGCGGAGCATAACCGGAGCGCAAAAGGCATTTCACGCGAACCGCCCGCCTCTCTACGGTGAAGGGATGAGGCGTACGCGCTGAGTGCAGTATCTTGTATTCGTCAGTGCATTGAAGTGCACTGACGTGAATCCCTCTCCCGGAAGGCCGGACCCACGTGGATGTCCCGCGCAGTGCCGCAGAACCGGCCGCAGCAGTCGCCGTACCCGAGGCGGTCGCCGCGCTGCCGGGGCACGGCAGCGGACGGCGTGGGCGCCCGGGCGGCAGGGGCATGGCACTCGGCCCCGTCGCTCTCGTGGTCGCGGGCGGCCTCTCGGTGCAGTTCGGCGCGGCGGTCGCGGCCCTGCTGATGCCGAGGGCCGGCGCCCTGGGTGTCGTCACCCTGCGGCTCGTCGCCGCCGCCGTCGTCCTTCTGCTCGTGTGCCGCCCCAAACTGCGCGGCCACTCGCGGGCCGACTGGGGGACCGTCGTCGCGTTCGGTACCGCGATGGGCGGCATGAACATCCTCTTCTACCAGTCGATCGAGCGGATTCCGCTGGGCGTGGCCGTCACCCTGGAGGTGCTGGGCCCACTCGCCCTGTCGGTGATCGTCTCCCGCCGCCTGGTCAACCTCGTCTGGGCGGCTCTCGCGGTCGCCGGTGTCTTCCTGCTCGGCGGCGGGGGCTTCGGCGGCCTGGACCTGGTCGGCGCGGCGTACGCCCTCGGGGCGGGCGCCCTGTGGGCGGTCTACATCATCTTCAGCGCCCGCACCGGCCGCCGCTTCCCGCAGGCGGACGGCCTGGCCCTGGCGATGGTCGTGGCCGCGCTGCTCTCCCTGCCCCTGGGCATCGTGGACGCCGGCTCGAAACTCCTCGTCCCGTCCACGGTCGCTCTGGGCGCCGCCGTGGCCCTGCTCAGCTCGGTCCTCCCGTACACGCTGGAACTGATCGCCCTGCGCCGGCTCCCCGCCTCCACGTTCGCGATCCTGATGAGCCTGGAACCGGCCATCGCGGCAACGGCCGGCTTCCTGATCCTCGACCAGGCCCTGTCGACCACGGACGCGCTGGCCATCGCCCTGGTCATCGGCGCGAGCATGGGCGCGGTGCGCAGCCAGGTGGGCGCCGGGCGGGGCAAGGCCGAGATCTGAGCCGGCGCCCTCCGGTCGCCGCGACGGGGCGGCCCCGGAGGCGCACGATGGGAGGGGGCGAAGGAGGCCGACCATGGAATCCACCGAGCCCGAGGGCCTGTACTCCCACACCCCCTCGCAGGCCGAGGGTGAGCGCGACGAACCCACCGAACGAGGCCGCCCCGAGACGCACAAGGAGGTTCCACGCACGGAGCCGTCCCAGGCCGAGGGCGAACGGGACTAGCCCCACGGCGAGGGCCGTACCGCACGAGCCGGGGGTCGCCCGGTCGCGGGCCCGGCCCTCAGTCTCCCGCCCGGTGCGCATCCTTCTTGATGCACCGAAAGGAGAGACGGAATGCCGCTCTATCTATCGAGATTCAGCTACACGCCGGAAACCTGGGCGAGGCTGATCAGCCACCCCGAGGACCGCGCGAAGGCCGCTCAGTCGTACATCGAGTCCGTCGGCGGGAAGCTCCACGGCTTCTGGTACGCCTTCGGCAGGCACGACGGCTACAGCCTCTGGGAAGCCCCGGACAACGTGTCCATGGCCGCGGTCGCGCTCGCGATCGGCGGGGGCGGCGCGCTCAGTTCGTTGGAGACGACCGTTCTCCTGAGCGTCGACGAAACGCTGGATGCCCTGCGGAGAGCCGGGCAGGTCGGCTACCGCGCCCCCGGAACGTAGGCACCCCGGAACGTAGGCACCCCGGGGCGATGCACCCCTCGGCCCGGAAGCTGAGTCACCACCGGCACGGGCGATCCAGCTCGTGGATCGAGTCAGCCAGTTCCGCGGCCGGTTCCGGCCAGCCCTCGTTGTGCCAGTGGGTGATCCGCCAGGAGAGCCGCCGGGGCCACAGCGGAGTCCTGGGGAGGTCCCTCACGGGGACCCATTCGGGGCGGCCGCCGTGGTTGTCCAGGGTTTCGGCCGGGCCGACCTCACCTTCGGTGGCCATCAGGAAGTAGTGACCCCTGCCGCGCTCCCGCCAGGTCCGCGCCACTTCGCGCACCGGGGTGCCGCGCAGGGCGGTCTCCTCCATGAGCTCGCGCACCGCCGCCGCCTCCACGGTCTCGCCCTCCTCGACCCCGCCGCCCGGGATCTCGAAGTGCGTGCCGCGCTCCTCGAACCGGATCAGCAGCATGTGGTCGTCCCGGATGACGACGCAGCCCGCGCGGACACGGCGGGGCGGGACGGCCGTCGGGTCGTGGTGGGGCGCCGTACCCCGGGGCGGCCGGCCCCGGGACCAGGTGCGCAGGACCCGTTCCGCCGTGCCGAGCGGGTGGATACGGGCGTGCAGGGCCTCGGCCCAGGAGAGGGCGGCGCGCGATCCGGGGGCGGGCGTCGCGCCCGTGCGGGGAAACGTGTAGAAGGGGCCGGCCTCGTCCCGGTGCTCTTCGAGAATCAGCTTGTCGCCGTCGAAGTGCACGTCCACGGTGTGCGGTTGGTCTGTCATTCCAGGATTGTTCCGCACGGCGGGTGCTCCCGGGGGGCACCGCGAAAGAATAATGCAAGCACGCTTGCTTGTTTATGAGCTCGCTGACATGCTCCTGGGCACACCGCCACGCCCGAGGGAGTGCACCGTGTCCGATGCCGCAGCCGTGTCCGTACTCGACGATCTGGGCGAGGAGGGCGAGGAACTCGACGCGCTGGTCACCGGGTTGAGCGCCGAGGGGTGGGCGCTTCCCACACCCGCCGAACGGTGGACGGTTGCTCATCAGATCGCGCACCTCGCCTGGACCGACGAGGTCGCGCTGCTCTCCGTCACCGACCCGGACGCCTTCGCCGGCGAGGTGGAGACGGCGATGACCGATCCGCACTCGTTCGTCGACAGGGCCGCCGAGGAGCTGGTGGGAGCGCTGGAGCCGGACGCGCTGCACGCGCGGTGGCGGGACGGGCGCCGGCGGCTCCAGGAGGCGATGCGGGCGGCGACGCCCGGGAGCAGGTTCCCCTGGTACGGACCGCCGATGAAGGTGGCCTCCATGGCGAGCGCCCGGCTCATGGAGACCTGGGCGCACGGCCAGGACGTCGCCGACGCCCTCGGCGTCACCAGGGCGCCGAGCGGCCGGCTGCGGCATGTGGCGCGGATCGGGGTGCGGGCCCGCGACTACGCCTACCTCGTACGCGGGATGAAGGCGCCCGAGGAGGAGTTCCGGGTGGAACTCACAGGCCCGGACGGTGAATTGATCGCGTACGGCCCGGAGGGTGCGCCGCAGCGCGTCACCGGGCCGCTGTACGACTTCTGCCTCCTGGTCACCCAGCGAGCGCACCGCGACGACCTCGCCGTCCGGGCCGTCGGGGCGGACGCGGAACGGTGGCTGGACATCGCGCAGGCCTTCGCAGGGCCGGCGGGTCCCGGGCGCCCGGCACGGAAGGACCGCTGATGGGGCCGCGGGCGGGGGCGGGCGGGGAGCCGCGGACCCGGCCGCTCAGGATCGGGAACGCCTCCGGCTTCTACGGTGACCGCTTCGACGCCGTACGCGACATGCTCACCGGCGGGCACCTCGACGTCCTGACCGGCGACTATCTCGCCGAGCTCACCATGCTGATCCTGGCCCGCAGCTGCTTCAAGGACCCGGGACGCGGGTACGCCACCACCTTCCTGCGGCAACTGGAGGAAGGGCTCGGTCTCGCGCACGAGCGGGGCGTCAGGATCGTCGCCAATGCCGGGGGGCTCAACCCGGCGGGACTGGCCGACGCGGTGCGGGAGTTGGCCGACAAGGTGGGCGTGCCCGTGCGGGTCGCCCACGTCGAGGGCGACAGCCTCCCCGTACCGGAGGGGTTCCTCGCCGCCAACGCCTACCTCGGCGGCGCCGGGATCGCCGCCTGCCTGCGGGCCGGGGCCGACATCGTCGTCACCGGGCGGGTCACCGACGCCGCCCTCGTCACCGGGCCCGCCGCCGCCCACTTCGGCTGGGGCCCGGAGGACCACGACGCGCTCGCCGGGGCCGTCGTCGCCGGGCACGTACTGGAGTGCGGGACCCAGGCCACCGGCGGGAACTACGCCTTCTTCGGCGACCACGACGTCCGCAGGCCCGGCTTCCCGCTCGCCGAGATCCACGCCGACGGCTCCTGTGTCATCACCAAGCACGACGGTACGGGCGGTGTCGTCGACGTCGGCACGGTGACCGCGCAGCTGCTGTACGAGACCGGCGGTGCCCGGTACGCGGGGCCGGACACCACCGCCAGGCTCGACACCGTACGGCTGACGCAGGACGGACCGGACCGGGTGAGGATCTCCGGGGTGCGGGGCGAGGCCCCGCCGCCGACCCTCAAGGCCGGACTCGTCCGCCTCGGCGGGTGGCGCAACGAGGTCGTCTTCGTCCTCACCGGACTCGACATCGAGGACAAGGCGAAGCTCGTACGGGACCAGTTCGACGACGCCTTCGCCAGGTCCGGCCGCCGGCCCGCCGAGGTGCGGTGGGAACTGGCCCGCACCGACCACGCCGACGCCGGAAGCGAGGAGACGGCCAGTGCCCTGCTCCGGCTCGTCGTCCGCGACCAGGACGCCGAGGCCGTCGGCCGGGCCGTGTCGGGCGCCGCCGTCGAACTGGCCCTCGGCAGTTACCCCGGTTTCCACGTCACCGCCCCGCCCGGAAAGGGCGCGCCCTACGGGGTCTTCGAGGCCGCCTCCGTACCCGCCGCGGAGGTGGACCACGTCGCCGTCCTGCCCGACGGGGAGCGGGTGCGGGTGGCCGGACCCGTGGAGACGCGCGTGCTCGCCGCGCTCGCGGAGCCCCCGTTGCCTCCCGCGCTCCCCGACCAGCCGGCACGCCGCGTCCCGCTCGGGCGGATCGCCGGGGCACGCAGCGGCGACAAGGGCGGCGACGCCAACGTGGGGGTGTGGGTGCGCGACGACGAGGCCTGGCGCTGGCTGGCCCATGAGCTGACCGTCGAACGCTTCAAGGAGCTGCTGCCGGAGACCGGTCCGCTCACCGTCGTACGCCATGTGCTGCCACGGCTGCGCGCACTGAACTTCGTCGTCCACGGACTGCTCGGCGAAGGCGTCGCCGCACAGGCCCGCTTCGACCCGCAGGCCAAGGCGCTGGGGGAGTGGCTGCGCTCCCGGTGCCTGCCCGTGCCCGTGTCGCTGCTGGACCCGTGACGCCGCTGGGCCCCGTGACGCGGCCGGCCTCGTGATCCGCCCGGACCCGTCACCCCTTCCGAACCCGCAACGCGCCTGGACGCGTAGTCCCCGCCGGACACCACGGAGGTGAACGCATGACCGTCCTGCCCACCGCACTCGACACCACAGGCCCCGAATACGCCGCCAACCGCGAGGCCATGCTCGAAAAGCTCGCCGAGCTCGATACGGAGCACGCCAAGGCCCTCGCGGGCGGCGGTGAGAAGTACGTGGCCCGGCACAGGAAACGCGGCAAGCTCCTCGCCCGGGAACGGATCGAGCTGCTGGTCGACCCGGACACCCCGTTCCTGGAGCTGTCGCCGCTCGCCGCGTGGGGCAGCGACTACGCAGTGGGTGCCTCCCTCGTCACGGGGATCGGCGTGGTGGAGGGCGTCGAGTGCCTGATCACCGCCAACGATCCGACCGTACGCGGCGGGGCCTCCAACCCCTGGACGCTGAAGAAGGCCCTGCGGGCCAACGAGATCGCCTTCGCCAACCGGCTGCCCTGCGTCAGCCTCGTCGAGTCCGGCGGCGCGGACCTCCCCTCGCAGAAGGAGATCTTCATACCCGGCGGGGCGCTCTTCCGGGACATCACCCGGCTCTCCGCCGCGGGCATCCCGACCGTCGCCGTCGTCTTCGGCAACTCGACCGCCGGTGGAGCCTACGTCCCCGGCATGTCCGACCACGCCGTGATGATCAAGGAGAGGTCGAAGGTCTTCCTCGGCGGTCCGCCGCTGGTGAAGATGGCGACCGGCGAGGAGAGCGACGACGAATCGCTCGGCGGCGCGGAGATGCACGCCCGCACGTCCGGCCTCGCCGACCACTACGCCGTCGACGAGCAGGACGCGATCCGCCAGGCCCGGCGTATCGTCGCCCGGCTCAACTGGCGCAAGGCGCATGCCGACCCGGGACCCGCCGAGCCGCCCGCGTACGACGAGGACGAGCTGATCGGCATCGTGCCGGGAGACCTGAAGGTCCCCTTCGACCCGCGCGAGGTGATCGCGCGGCTGGTCGACGGCTCCGACTTCGACGCGTTCAAGCCGCTGTACGGAAGCAGCCTGGTCACCGGCTGGGCGCGCCTGCACGGCTACCCCGTCGGCATCCTCGCCAACGCGCAGGGCGTGCTGTTCAGCGAGGAGTCGCAGAAGGCCGCCCAGTTCATCCAGCTCGCCAACCAGCGAGACATCCCGCTGCTCTTCCTCCACAACACCACCGGCTACATGGTCGGCAAGGAGTACGAGCAGGGCGGCATCATCAAGCACGGCGCGATGATGATCAACGCGGTGTCGAACTCCAGGGTCCCGCACCTGTCGGTGCTCATGGGTTCCTCGTACGGCGCCGGACACTACGGCATGTGCGGGCGGGCCTACGACCCGCGCTTCCTGTTCGCCTGGCCGAGCAGCAAGTCGGCCGTCATGGGACCCCAGCAGCTCGCCGGCGTCCTGTCGATCGTCGCCCGCGCCTCCTCCGCAGCCAGGGGACTGCCGTACGACGACGAGGCCGACGCCGGGCTGCGCGCCATGGTGGAGCAGCAGATCGAGTCCGAGTCCCTGCCGGTGTTCCTGTCCGGGCGGCTGTACGACGACGGGGTCATCGACCCGCGCGACACCAGGACCGTCCTCGGGATGTGCCTGTCCGCGATCCACACCGCACCGGTCGAGGGCGCCCGCGGCGGCTTCGGCATCTTCCGGATGTGAGGACGAACGTGATCACCACCCTCCTTGTCGCGAACCGGGGCGAGATCGCCTGCCGGATCTTCCGCACCTGTCGTGAGCTGGGTATCTCCACCGTCGCCGTGTACTCGGACGCGGATGCCGACGCCCTCCACGTCCGCGAGGCGGACACCGCCGTACGCCTTCCGGGGGCGGCCCCTTCCGACACGTACCTGCGCGGTGATCTCGTCGTCGCCGCCGCGCTCGCGGCGGGCGCGGACGCCGTGCACCCCGGGTACGGCTTCCTCTCCGAGAACGCCGGTTTCGCCGCCGCCGTGCAGGACGCCGGGCTCGTCTGGGTGGGGCCGCCGGTCAAGGCCATCGAGCTGATGGCGTCCAAGACCCGCGCCAAGGAGCTCATGGCGGCGGCCGACGTGCCGCTGCTGGCGCCCGTGGACACGGCGAGCGTCACCGCCGCCGATCTGCCGCTGCTGCTCAAGGCCGCATCCGGCGGCGGCGGGCGCGGGATGCGGATCGTGCGGGAACTCGACTCGCTGGCAGCCGGGCTGACGGCCGCGTCGGCCGAGGCGACCGCCGCGTTCGGGGACGGCGAGGTCTTCGCCGAGCCGTACGTCGAACGCGGCCGGCACGTCGAGGTCCAGGTCATGGCGGACGGGCACGGGGCCGTGTGGGCGCTCGGCACCAGGGACTGCTCGCTCCAGCGCCGGCACCAGAAGGTGATCGAGGAGGCACCCGCGCCCGGCCTCGACGACGCGCTCAGGGAACGGTTGCACGAGGCCGCCGTCGTCGCCGCGCGGGCCGTCGGGTACATCGGGGCGGGCACCGTCGAGTTCCTCGTGTCGGCCGAAGGCCGCCCGTACTTCCTAGAGATGAACACCCGGCTCCAGGTCGAACACCCGGTGACGGAAGCCGTGTTCGGTCTCGACCTCGTCGCCCTGCAGCTGCGGATCGCCGAGGGCGGACCGCTGCCGGCCGACGGGCCCCCGCAGCCGCGCGGCCACGCGGTCGAGGCGCGGCTCTACGCCGAGGACCCGGCCCGTGACTGGCAGCCGCAGACCGGAGCACTGCTCACGCTCGACGTGCCCGAGGAAGCCGGGCTGCGCCTCGACACCGGATACACCGGCGGCGACACGATCGGCGTGCACTACGACCCGATGCTCGCCAAGGTCATCGCCCACGCGCCCACCCGCACCGAAGCCGTACGCCACCTCGCCCGCGCCCTGGAACGCGCCCGCGTCCACGGGCCCGCCACCAACCGCGACCTCCTCGTACGCTCCCTGCGCCACCCGGACTTCGCCGCCGCCCGCCTGGACACCGGCTTCTACGACCGCCACCTGGACGCGCTCACCCAGCGCTCCGCGAGCCTGGAGCTCGCCGCCCTCGCCGCCGCCCTCGCGGACGCCTCGGCCAACAGCTCCACCGAAGCGGGCCCCGGCCGGCCCGCGAGCCCCGGGCCCGCCCGCTTCGGGGCCTGGCGCAACCTCCCCTCGCAGCCGCAGACCAAGCGCTACCGCAGCGAGCCCGACGGCACCGAGACGGAAGCCGCCTACCGCACCACCCGCACCGGGCCCGTCCCCGCCGGAGAGGCCACCGGCGTCAGGGTCGTCTCCGCGCGCCCCGGCCGCGTCACCCTCGAAACCGGCGGCGTCACCCGGCACTTCACCGTCACCACCCACCAGGACCGGGTGTACGTCGACACCGACACCGGCTCGCACACCCTCACCGCCCTGCCCCGCTTCACCGATCCCACCGAACGCACGGAACCCGGCTCACTGCTCGCCCCCATGCCCGGCACCGTCGTCCGCCTCGCGGACGGTCTCGCCCCCGGCTCGGCCGTCGAGGCCGGACAGCCGCTGATCTGGCTGGAGGCCATGAAGATGGAGCACCGCATCCTCGCTCCCGCCTCCGGCGTCCTCACCGCACTTCACGCCGCCCCCGGCCGCCAGGTCGAGGTCGGCGCCCTGCTCGCCGTCGTCACCGAACCCGCAGCACCGGAGGAGAACGCATGAGCACCGCCCTCGAAACCGAAGAGCACCAGGCCCTGCGCGCCGCAGTGGCCGCCCTCGGCAAGCGCTACGGCCGCGACTACATGACCAGCCTCGTCCGAGCCGGGGAGCACCCCCGCGAACTGTGGAGCGAGGCCGCCAAGCTCGGCTACCTCGGGGTCAACCTCCCCGAGGAGTACGGCGGCGGGGGCGGCGGTATGGCCGAACTCTCCATCGTGCTCGAAGAGCTGGGCGCGGCCGGCTCCCCGCTGCTCATGATGATCGTCTCCCCGGCGATCTGCGGCACCGTCATCGCCCGCTTCGGCACGGACGCCCAGAAGCGGCGCTGGCTGCCCGGCCTCGCCGACGGCAGCATCACCATGGCCTTCGGCATCACCGAACCCGATGCCGGGTCCAACTCCCACCGCATCACCACGACCGCACGCAGGGACGGCTCGGGACCCGACGCCGACTGGGTGCTCACCGGGCGCAAGGTCTTCGTCTCCGGCGTCGACATAGCCGAGGCGACGCTCATCGTCGGCCGCACCGAGGACGCCCGCTCGGGGAAGCTCAAGCCCTGCCTCTTCATCGTGCCGCGAGACGCCCCCGGCTTCCGGCGCTCGGAGATCGACATGGAACTCCAGGCGCCCGAGAAGCAGTTCGAGCTGGTCCTCGACGACGTGCGGCTGCCGGCCGACGCGCTCGTCGGAGACGAGGACGCGGGGCTGCTCCAGCTCTTCGCCGGACTCAACCCCGAACGCATCATGACGGCGGCCTTCGCGCTGGGCATGGGCTCGTACGCGATCGCCCGCGCCGTGGACTACGCCCGCACCCGTCAGGTGTGGAAGGACCCCATCGGCGCCCACCAGGCCATCGCCCATCCGCTGGCCCAGTCGCACATCGAGCTGGAGCTGGCCCGGCTGATGATGCAGAAGGCCGCGCGGCTCTACGACGAGGGCGACGACATGGGTGCGGGCGAGGCCGCGAACATGGCGAAGTACGCCGCCGCCGAAGCCTGTGTGAAGGCCGTCGACCAGGCCGTGCACACCCTCGGCGGCAACGGTCTGACCCGTGAGTACGGCCTCGCCTCGCTCGTCACGGCGGCCCGCGTCGCCCGGATCGCACCCGTCAGCCGGGAGATGATCCTCAACTTCGTCTCGCACCAGTCGCTGGGGCTGCCCAAGTCGTACTGACGGCGACAGTGGCGTCCGGGGGCTCCCCAAGCGGCACCGAAGACGCGATTCTGGCACCCGGCATTCATCGAAGCACCCGTAGAAGCACCCGTAGAAACACCCGTCGAAACATCGGTCGAAGGGGACTGCCATGGTGTTCAGCAGCGAGTACGAGGACGTTCCGGCGCTCGAAGTGCCCATCCACGAAGCCGTACTCGGACAGGCCGCCGCATTCGGCGACACCGTCGCCCTGGTCGACGGGACGAACGGCCTCACGGTCACGTACGCCCAGCTCGACACGTTCCACCGGCGCATCGCGGCGGCCCTCGCCGGAGCGGGGCTGCGCAAGGGTGACGTCCTCGCCCTGCACAGCCCCAACACCATCGCCTACCCTGCCGTGTTCTACGGGGCGACCCGGGCCGGGGCCGCCGTCACCACCGTCCACCCGCTCGCCACCGCCGAGGAGTTCGCCAAGCAGCTCGCCGACTGCGGGGCGCGGTGGATCGTCACGGTGTCCCCGCTCCTGGACACCGCGCGGAAGGCGGCGGCGCTCGCCGGATCCGTCCGGGAGATCTTCGTCTGCGACCAGGCCGAGGGACACACCTCCGTCCTCGACATGCTGGGCTCCACCGCCCCCGAACCCCAGGTGGACATCGACCCCGCCGAGGACGTCGCCGCCCTCCCGTACTCCTCCGGCACGACCGGCGCCCCCAAGGGCGTCATGCTCACGCACCGCTCCATCGCCACCAACCTGGAACAGCTGCGCCCGTTCATCCCCATGGGCCCGGGCGACTCCATCCTGGCGGTTCTGCCCTTCTTCCACATCTACGGGCTCACCGCCCTCATGAACGCCCCGCTCCGCTGCGGCGCCACCGTCGTGGTGCTGCCCCGCTTCGACCTCGCACAGTTCCTCGGGGCCATCGAGAAGCACCGCATCAGCGGTCTCTACGTCGCCCCGCCGATCGTTCTTGCCCTGGCCAAGCACCCCTCCGTCGGGGAGTACGACCTCTCCTCGCTGGAGTACATCGTCAGCGCCGCCGCACCCCTGGACGCCGGCCTCGCCACCGCCTGCTCCGCCCGTCTGGGGGTGCCGCCCGTCCGCCAGGCGTACGGCATGACCGAGCTCTCGCCCGGCACCCACGTCGTCCCGCTGTCCGCCGAGAACCCGCCGCCCGGAGCGGTCGGGAAACTGCTCCCCAACACCGAGATGCGCATCGTCGCCCTGGACGACCCCGGCAAGGACGCCGCGACCGGCACCGACGGCGAGGTCCTCATCCGGGGCCCGCAGGTCATGAAGGGCTACCTCGGCCGCCCCGAGGCCACCGCCGACATGATCGACAGCGACGGCTGGGTGCACACCGGGGACGTGGGACGGGTCGACGAGGACGGCTGGCTGTTCGTCGTCGACCGGGTGAAGGAACTGATCAAGTACAAGGGGTACCAGGTCGCCCCCGCCGAACTGGAGGCGCTCCTCCTGAGCCACGAACGGATCGCCGACGCCGCCGTCATCGGGGTGTACGACGCCGACGGCAACGAGGTCCCGAAGGCCTTCCTGGTGCGCAGGCCGGGCGGCGAGGAGCTGACCGCGCAGGACATCATGGCGTACGTCGCCGAGCGCGTCGCCCCGTACAAGAAGGTGCGGCAGGCCGAGTTCATCGACGCCGTACCGCGCGCGGCCTCCGGGAAGATCCTGCGGCGCGAACTGCGCGACCGCGAGCGGACCGCCGCACCCGGCCAGGCCCCGGAACCCCAGAAGGAGAGCTCCGCATGACCCTCGCCGATCCGACGCACGACCGGGGCGTCACCACGCTCACCCTCGACTCGCCGGCGAACCGCAACGCGCTCTCCGCGCGGCTCGTCGGCGAGCTCGTCGAAGCCCTGGACGCGTGCGCCGCCGACGACACCGTACGGGCGGTCGTCCTCACCCACACCGGCACCACGTTCTGCGCGGGGGCGGACCTGACGGGCCCGCCCGACCCGGCGGCCTTCGTCGCGCTGATGCGGCGGATCGCCGCCCTGCCCAAGCCGGTCGTCGCCCGGGTCACCGGACACGTCAGGGCGGGCGGTCTCGGCCTGCTGAGCGCCTGCGACATCTCGGTGGCCGGGCCGGGCGCCTCGTTCGCCCTCACCGAGTCGCGGCTCGGCCTCGCCCCCGCCGTGATCTCGGTGCCGCTGCTGGCTCGCATGGACCCGGCGTCAGCCGCCCGCTACTTCCTCACCGGCGAACGCTTCGACGCCACGGAGGCCGCCCGCACCGGCCTCGTCACCCTGGCCGCCGAGGACGTGGACAAGGCACTCGAACCGGTACTGGACGGACTGCGCCGCGCCTCGCCCCAAGGGCTGCGGGCGTCCAAGGAGCTGGTCACGGCTACTGTGCTGAGGAGTTTCGACCAGCACGCCGAAGACCTCATCGCCCGCTCGGCAGCCCTCTTCACCTCGGACGAGGCACGGGAGGGGATGACGGCCTTCCTCGAACGACGGGACCCCGCATGGGTGTTTTGACATCCTCCCCTCCCTCAAGGAAGGGGATTTCTGGCTCAGGCTGCCTCTCGGACCGGCGGTCCAGGAGGTCTTGCGCCCTCGACACCAGCCGGGTTGAGACCAGCCCGGACGAGCATCACGCGTGCAGAGTTCTTGTCCCTGGGGGATACGGCTCCGCAGGTGGTGCAGGTGTACGTACGTTCCGAAAGAGGAAGTGCGTGCTTGGTTCTCGCTCCGCACGATGCGCAGTCCATGGTGGTGTGCGCGGGGTTCACGAGGCGGACGTCCCGCCCGTGCTTGCGGCCCATCTCCAGCAGGGCCTGCTTCGTTGCGCCGATCGCAGCGTCGGCCGCCTTGCGCGCCATGGTCGACTTTGCGAGGAACTTCGGGCGGAAGTCCTCGACGGCGATGGCGTCGTGGTCGCGGACCACGGACTTGGCCCATTTACGGGCGGTGTCCTGTCGCTGCCGGGCCACCTTCTTGTGGAGCTTCGCCGTCTGCTTCCTCGCCTGACGGTAGCCCTTGGAGGCTGCCTGTCCTGTGGCAGGACGGCGGCGGGCCATCATCCGTTGGTAACGGGTCAGCTTCGCCTGAGCGTTTCGCCCGTGCTGGGCGTGGGGAAGGTCGTGGGTGCCGCTGGTCGTGGTGGCGGTCTCCTTCACGCCCCAGTCGATCCCGAGCACCGCACCGGTCTCCGGCAGGGGTTCCGCTTCGGCGGGGACGACGAACGAGGCGTGCCAGTGGCCCAGAGTGTCCTGGTACACGCGCACGCTGGACGCCGCGGCGGGCAGCTCTCGCGACCACACCACGGTCAAGAAGATGCCGCCCGCGAGGTGCAGACCGCCGTCCTTGAGACGGAACCCGCGCCGGGTGTAGTTCGGTGTGGGCAGCGCCACACGCTTCTTCTTGTACTTCGGCATTCCGGCCCGGCGATGCATGGGCAGCCGGTCATTGATGTCCTTCAGCGCTTTCGTCCGGGACTTGGCGAAGTCCCGGACGAGCTGCTGCTGCGGTACCGAGGAGCCCTCGGCCAGCCACGGGATGCGGGCGCGGGCCTCGGTCAGCATCTTGTCGAGATGCGCCGGACCACACGTCACTTTCTCGCCCGTCGCCCGGTTGAGCGCGTGCACGGCCTTCGACTTCGCCACGCACTCGTTCCAGATCCACCGGCAGCGGTCCCACTCAGCGTCCAGAGCGGCGCGGGCGGTCGACGACACGCGCAGCCGGTAGGTAAACCGGGCGTGCCCGGCGACCTCCGAGACCTGAAGTGTCGTCATGACGCTATGCTAATACTGCAATTCGGGGCATGGATCATGAATTGCACATCACGCTCAAATTGCCTGCCGACCTTCGCACATGGCTGGTCGCTCAAGGTAGGAACACCAGCAGACTCCTCAACCCCGAGATCCCGCACGTCTTTGAGGTCGGGCGCGGCGACGTCCCGGAAGACGACGAATCGCCTTGAGGGCGATTGTTCTTTCCCTGTCCTGCTCGGCAGGAGCCCGATTCCTCTCCAGTCTCCAGGCCGGGGCATCCTCGAAGGCATCAGGTGACACCCCCGAAGGCACCGAAGCAGGACCGCAGCCGTGCCACGCGCCTGCGCCTCCTCGAAGCCGCGGTCGCCTGCCTCGCCGACCACGGCTGGGCGGGCTCCACGGTCTCCGTCGTCGCCGAACGTGCCGGCGTCTCGCGCGGCGCTGCCCAGCACCACTTCCCGACCCGCGAGGACCTGTTCACCGCGGCCGTCGAGTACGTCGCAGAGGAACGCTCCGCCGCCCTGCGCGCACTGCCGGTCCAGGGCCGCAAGGAGGTCGTCGCCGCGCTCGTCGACCTCTATACGGGCCCGCTCTTCCGGGCCGCGCTCCAGCTCTGGGTCGCCGCGTCCAACGAGGAACAGCTCCGTCCCCGCGTCACCGAGCTCGAAGCCCGCGTCGGCCGCGAGACCCACCGCATCGCGGTGGAACTCCTCGGCGCGGACGAGGAGAGGCCGGGGGTACGCGAGACGGTCCAGGGCCTCCTGGACATGGCCCGCGGCCTCGGCCTCGCCAACGTGCTGACCGACGACGCGGCACGCCGCCGCAGGGTCGTCACCCAGTGGGCGGCGCTGCTGGACGGGGCGCTGGGGTGAGGGGGCCGGGCCGGGGTCAGAACCCGTCGGCCCAGCCGAACGCCGCTCTGTAGCGCCGTGAACATGCCGAACCAGCAGAGGAGGACCAGGGCGACGGCGACGATGCCGGCACGGAGGTGAGCAGGACCCAAGTCCACGGGCGCCGAGCTGCGACGAGCCCTGCGCTGGGCCCGCTCCGCCGCGAAGCGCTGGTCGCGGACTGCCTGAGGCTCGTTCTCGTCAAAGGTCACCTGGTCCCCCGGGATGCGGTCGACGGTGCGCGTCGGCGACCAGAGTCTCACCGATACCCTTTCCCGACCCGAACAGGCCAGGGAGGTCCCGCACCATGAGCAGCACGCCGCCGCCGTTTCCCGCCCGGATCGAGCTCACGGGGGAAGGTCTCGTCCTGCGCGACTGGACGGAGGCGGACCTGGCCGCGATGCCGGACCTCTTCGACCACCTCGACGTCGCGTACTGGACACCGATCGTCTCGCCCTTCGGCGAAGAGGCTGCCCGCGCTCGGCTGGACAAGGCCCGGCAGCTGCGGCGGGAGGGCACGACGATTCTGCTGGCCATCTCCACCGACGGCGGCGCCGCACTCGGCGAGGTGATGCTGCGGCGCGCCCCCGAGGGCAACGAGATCGGTTACGCGGTCGGCCCGGCACACCGAGGCCAGGGCCTGGCCGCGCGGGCGGTGCGGGTGATGGCCGCGTACGCCTTCGAGGAACTGGGCGTGGAGCAGGTGATCCTGGAGCTGGAGGCCGAGAACGCGTCCAGCGTCGCGGTGGCGGAGAAGACGGGCTTCCGCCTGCTCGACGTGCCACTGATCGACGGCGAGGAGAAGGGACGGCCGATCGTCCTGCAGACGTGGGGCCTGGACCGCCCCTGACGCGTACGGGGCGCATGGGTCGTGAGGTTCCGTGAAGTTCCGCGAAGTCCGGTGGAGAGCGGGGGCGGGACATGACCACGTACGAGACGATGTCGTTCCACCTGGAGACCGAGCGGCTGATCCTGCGGCCGTGGGCCGATTCGGACGCCGCTGAGCTCCGTAGTCTTCGCTCCGAACGCGGCGAGGGGACGTCCACGCTCGAGTACACCCGGGCACTCATCGCGAAGCTGCTCACCGCGACGGAGACGACAGGGATCGCCCTGCTGCCCATCCAGCGCCGCGACGAGGGCGACTTCATCGGGTACTGCGGGCTGATCATCGGCCGCTCCACCCTGGAGGAGCCCGAGATCGCGTACGAGCTGTTCCAGCGGGTGCACGGCCACGGTTACGCCACCGAGGCGGCCCGTGCGGTGCTCGACGCCGCTGCGGCGACCGGGCGGGAGCGGCTCGGCGCGACCGTCGACGCGGGGAACGCACCGTCGTTCCGTGTCCTTGAGAGGCTCGGGTTCGAGCGGGACCGCGTTTCCATGGAGGACAAGGGCGAAGTGGTCTGGCTGACACGCTCGTTGCGGTGAGGCCTGGTGGCGTGCGTGCGCGCTCACCGTCCATCCGCCCGTACAAATTTCTTGTACGGGTCGCCGAGGTATGAAGTACGGGTCCGGGTGGGGAGCGGGCATCGTATGCACCCCAGGAATCGGCAGCGCAGGAACGCGTCGGCCATGAAGCTCGTAGGCAAGCTCGTCGGCGTGTCCCGCGTCGCGGCCGGCCTCACCCAGGCCCAACTGGCCGATGCGGTGGGGATCCAGGTGGAGACGGTCGCATCGATCGAGCAGGGTCGCCGTGCGCTCCTCCCCGATCTGGCGCGCAGGCTGGACGAACTCCTCGACACGAAGGGCGCGTTGTCCACAGCGGTGGAGAACATGCCGGAGGTCGACCTCGTCCCGGCCTGGGCCGAGCAGTACATGGATCTGGAGCGGACGGCCCTGGCCCTGTCCTGGTACGACAATCAGGTCCTGCCCGGCCTGCTCCAGACCGCGGCCTACGCACGGGCGGTGTTCCGTAACCGGGTCCCCGTGTTCAGCGAGGAGAAGATCGCGGTGCAGACCGCGTCCCGGCTGGAACGCCAGGAGATCCTGCACCGCCCCGCGCCGCCGACGATCAGTTTCGTCATCTGGGAGCCGGTGGTGATGCTCCAACTCCTCGACGACGAGGGGCACGCGGAGCAGCTGCGCCACCTGTGCGCGTGTGCGTCGCTTCCGGGCGTCAGCCTCCAGATTCTGCCGCTCAGCCACCGCACGCACGCGGGGCTGGACGGCCCCTTCACGCTGCTGGAAACGCCCGACTATCAGCACGTCGCCTACTCCGAGACGCAGCGCGGCAGTCTGCTCGTCGCCGACCCCGATGAGATCAGCGTCCTGTCCCAGAAATATGCGATGCTGCGAGCTCAGGCCCTCAGCCCCGAAGACACCCTGGGCCTGTTGGGCCGTCTGCTGGGAGAGCAATGAGCACTGCACGCGCGTGGTTCAAGTCCAGCTACAGCAGCGACGAGGACGGGCAGTGCCTCGAAGTCGCCTACGAGTGGCGGAAGTCCAGCTACAGCGGCAGCGAAGGCGGCCAGTGCGTCGAGGTCGCCGCCCACCCCGCCGCCGTACACGTCCGCGACTCCAAGAACCCCGAGGGTCCGGCCCTCGCGCTCCCGCCCGCCGCCTGGGCCGCCTTCACCGCACACGTGGGCCGCTGAGGAACCGGGGGAGACGTGGGGGACTACTTCCAGACGATCGTCGACCTCGACGCCACCGAGCAGGACGCACAGGAGCTCGGGGCCCGGGTCCTGGACTGGCTGATCGCGGAAGGCATCGTGGCCGCCGAGCGCACCGACTGCGTCCTGGGCGGTGACGGATACGGCCACGCGCCCGGCCCGCACTTCACCAAGGCCGTCGATGACCCGGACCCGGTCGACCTGTGGTCCAACGGGCTCCACGTCCAGACCGGCCGTACGGTCTTCGACAGCGGCCAGGGAGACGCGGGCGCGGCCACCTGCCCGCTCTGCCGGACGGAGATCCGGCTGGTCGACGAGGTGTGGGAGCCCATCGAGTCCGCCTGGGACCCCTTCGAGGGGCGGTTCCAGGAGTGGGCCGAGGAAGGTGGCGACGGGATCGTGCACTGCCCGTCCTGCGCCCGGCCGTCCGGGATCGACCGGTGGAGCTGGGAGGACGACTACTACGCGTGCGGGCAGCTCGGGTTCACGTTCTGGGGCTGGGCGGAGCTCACATCCGACTTCGTCCGTGAGGTCGGCCGCAGGCTGGGCGGCCACCGCACCGTGCTCCTGGCCGGAAAGCTGTAGAGCGCGGGCCGGCCGCTGGCCGGGCATTTCCGTCAAGGACGGGATGCCCGGCGCCCGGACACGGGAAAAGGTGGTCAGCTGGTCCAGAGGACCGGGCTGTCGCTGTACGCGTCACCCTCCTCGAACGAGGCAGCCGTGGTGCGCGGTGGGCGGCGGACCGCCGCCGCACCGCCGTTTCCGGCCCTCTTCTGCCAGGAGTGTCAGTTCCCCATGTTCGCGATCTGGTCGTACCCGCCGATCTCACGCGGATCGCGCGAGCCAGGACCGATGTACGTGGCGGACGGCCGGACCAGCCGGCCCGTGCGCTTCTGCTCCAGGATGTGCGCCGACCAGCCCGCCGTACGGGCACAGGTGAACATCGACGTGAACATGTGCGCCGGAACCTCCGCGAAGTCCAGGACGATCGCCGCCCAGAACTCCACGTTGGTCGCCAGCACCCGGTCGGGGCGCCGTGCGTGCAGCTCCTCCAGCGCGGCCTTCTCCAGGGCCTCGGCGACCTCGAAGCGCGGGGCGGCCAGCTCCCTCGCCGTACGCCGCAGGACGCGGGCACGCGGGTCCTCCGCGCGGTACACGCGGTGCCCGAAGCCCATCAGCCGCTCGCCCTTGTCCAGGGCCTGCTTCACGTACGCCGACGCGTCACCGGTCCGCTCGATCTCCTCGATCATGCCGAGGACCCGGGACGGGGCGCCGCCGTGCAGCGGGCCCGACATCGCGCCCACCGCGCCGGACAGCGCGGCCGCCACGTCCGCGCCGGTGGAGGCGATGACGCGGGCGGTGAAGGTGGAGGCGTTCATGCCGTGCTCGGCGGCGGAGGTCCAGTAGGCGTCGACGGCCTTGACGTGCTTGGGGTCCGGCTCACCGCGCCAGCGGATCATGAAGCGCTCGACGACGGACTCCGCCTTGTCGATCTCGCTCTGCGGCACCATCGCGTGCCCCTGCCCGCGCGCCGACTGGGCGACGTACGACAGGGCCATCACGGCGGCCCGCGCGAGATCGTCGCGCGCGGTCCGCTCATCGATGTCCAGCAGCGGTTTGAGACCCCACACGGGGGCGAGCATCGCCAGGGCGGACTGCACGTCCACCCGGATGTCGCCGGAGTGCACGGGGATCGGGAACGGCTCGGCGGGCGGCAGACCGGGGTTGAACGCCCCGTCCACCAGCAGGCCCCACACGTTGCCGAAGGAGACCTGACCGACGAGGTCCTCGATGTCGACACCGCGGTAGCGGAGCGAGCCGCCCTCCTTGTCGGGTTCGGCGATCTCCGTTTCGAACGCGACGACTCCCTCGAGTCCGGGTACGAAGGCGGACATGGGGCGGCTCCCTCAGTTCGGCGGCTGGTTCGGCGGCTGCTGCGGCGACTGGTTCCGGAACGCCGGCTGTGCGTCGGCGGTACGTCGCTGTACGAAGGCCACAGGGCCTTGCCCCAAGATATTGGCGGGTTCCCACGATGCGGGGAAGCGTGACATCCGGCACAGGACCCCATTTCGCCGACGGACGGTTACGGCCCCTCCCCGCCGGGCACACTCGGTCCCTGCGGCAGGATGGCCCCGTGCCCACCCCAGACTCCTCACCCTCCTCCGCTCGCACCCCTCGTTTCGATTGCACCACCGATCCGGCCGTGATGCGCGAGCACTACCGTTCCGAGGACTTCACCGAGAAGGACCTCGCCGCCGATCCGATGGACCAGTTCGCCCACTGGTTCAGCCAGGTCGCAGCGGGCGGTGTGCTCCACGAGCCGAACGCGATGGTGGTCTCCACGGCCACACCCGAGGGCCGCCCGTCCTCGCGCACGGTGCTGCTCAAGCAGTACGACGACCGGGGTTTCGTCTTCTACACGAACTACGGCTCCCGCAAGGGCGGCGAACTGGCCGCCAACCCGTACGTCTCGCTGCTCTTCCCCTGGCACCCGATGGCCCGCCAGGTCATCGTCACCGGCAGCGCGGCACGCGTGAGCCGGGAAGAGACGGTCGCCTACTTCCGCACCCGCCCGCACGGCTCCCAGCTCGGCGCCTGGGCGAGTGACCAGTCCACGGTGATCGGTTCACGCGCGGAGCTCGTCGAGCGCTACGAGGAACTGGCCGCCCGCTACCCGGAGGGCGAGAAGGTCCCGGCGCCCCCGCACTGGGGCGGCTTCCGCGTCGTGCCGGACTCGATCGAGTTCTGGCAGGGCCACGCGAACCGTCTCCACGACCGCCTGCGCTACGTGCGCTCCACGGAGGACCCGGCGGCCTGGAACGTCGAACGTCTCTGCCCGTAGGCACCGGCTTTCCCGCCCCGGACACGCAGAAACCCGCAGGCTCTGGTCCCTCCTTGCGGAGGAGCCGGCCGGACTTACCGGCGAGCCTGCGGGTCGGTGACTGCTTGGGATTGGGCCGGTGACCGGCCTGCACTGCAAAAGAGCGCGACGAACGGGCGTCAGCCCGCAGTCACCTCACGAGTCCGAAAAGAAATCACTTTCGGCGCACCTCCCTTCTGTGTGCTTGCAGCCTAGGAACATCCGGGCAGCGCCTCAACCCATTTATTCGACCGAGCGACCGGCGGGCGGTCCTCCCCCGGCCCGTTTCGGGACGCCGGTGTCCGGGGCGAATATCAGGGAAGGGGATGTGTCCTGAGTCACGTTCGAGTTGAATGGTGTGACGTGCAGCCGACGCGAACACGTACTGCAGGGGGTACGGAGTGAGTGCTTCCAGGACCAGTGGGACCACCGACGCCCTCGGGCCCGACGAGGACCCGGTGAACGAGTCCCCGGGGACTTCGGCAGCCGAGGCGATGCCCGGCTCGGAGCTGCTCGCGGCTCTGCTCGACGGGATGGACGCCGCGCTCTGCGCCTTCGACGCGGACGGCACGATCACCCACTGGAACCGCGAGGCCGAACGCATCCTCGGCTGGAGCGCCCAGGAGGCCGTCGGACGCCACGGATTCGCCGGCTGGGCGGTGCGCAGCGCGGACGCGGCCGACGTACAGGCCCGGCTCATGGCCGCCATGGACGCCCCCGGCCGTCAGGTCAACGAGTTCGCGCTGCTGCGCAAGGACGGCGGGCGCGTGCTCGTACGGACCCAGTCGGCCGGGGTGCGCGGCGCCGAGGAAAGGCCCGCCGGGGTGTACTGCGCGTTCAGCGAGGTGCACGCGCAGATCGACCTTGAGCGGGCGATCGCGCTCAGCGAGGCGCTGCTCGACGACGCGGCGTGGGGTGTCGTCCTCGTCGACGTCGATCTGCGCCCCACCGTCGTCAACTCCCTCGCGGCCCGGGCGCTCGGCGGGGACCGCGCGGCGCTGCTGGGCCGCCCGCTCGGCGAGCTGATCGTGCAGGGTGTGGAGGACCTGGAGGGGTCGCTGCACCACGTCCTGGCCGAGGGTCCGCCGCCCGCGCCCGCCGAGCTCTGGGTGACGCTGCGGACCCCGGAGGGGGACCGGCGGCGCTGCTGGCGCAACGGATTCCTGCGGCTGGCCTCACCGCTCGCGGAGGAACCGGTCCCGCTCGGGGTCGGCTGGCTGTTCCAGGACGTGACGGCGGCGAAACTGGCCGAACAGGAGGCGGACCGGCTGCGGTTCAGGACGAACCAGCTGCACAGGGCCGCGGGTTCGGCGGCCGAGTGCGAGGACCCGATGGAGGCGGCGACGTCCACGCTGGACTACGCCCTGGCCGGGTTCGCCGACCACGTGGTGGTGGACCTGCTGCCGTCCGACGACGCCCCGCTTCCCGTACGCACGCTCTCGACACCCGCGGAGGGCCCCGGACCCTGCCTGCCGGTCTCCGGCGGTGGGGTCCCGGTGCGCTACGCGACGGGGCACCCGGCCCTCCAGTCACTGGACCGCGAGGGCTCGGTCCGGGCCAGCGCCGGTGGCGGCGCCGAGACCTGGGCGCTGGAACGTCAGTGGCCCAGGGACTCCGTGCACGCCCTGTGCGTGGTGCTGCGCAGCCGGGGCCGGACGCTCGGGGTGGTCACTTTCCTGCGTACGGCCCACCGCACCGCCTTCGAACGCCCGGACGCGGCGTACGCGGAGACGGTGGCCGCGAGAGTGGCCGCGGCCGTGGACCTGGCCCGTCTGATCTGAGCCCGTGCGCCTCTGGACCCGGCCCGTACGCTCCGGGCCCGCGCGCCCTCGGGCCGGCCTGTCAGTGGCGGTAGAAGATCCGGTCCGCGTACTCCGTCATCACGCGCCCGTTCCACTCGTGCCCGCCGTCGACGTTTCCCGACCGCAGCATCGGCGGCTCGATGCCCCGCGCCACCAGCGCCTCCGCCGCAGCCGCCATCATGGCCTGCATCACCGCACTGGTGACCACGGTCGACGCGGGCGCGAACGGCGCCTCGACGCCCGGCGCCGTCAGTTCCGCGTCGCCGATCGGGATCTTGCTGTCGAGCACGATGTCGCAGTGGTCGCGCAGGAAGCCGCCCGACGTGTGCCGGGACTTCGTCCCCTCCGCGTAGGCCACGGACGTGACCCCGATCACCGTCAGGCCGAGAGCGCGCGCGTTCTGCGCCATCTCCACCGGCAGCGAATTGCGCCCGGAGAGCGAGATGACCACGAGGAGGTCGCCCGAGCGTGCGGGGCTTGAGTCCAGTACCGCTCCCGCCAGCCCGTCCACCCGCTCCAGGGCCGAACCCAGCGTCGCCGGCATGACGTCGACGCCCAGCGTGCCGGGCACGGCGAGCAGGTTCATCAGGGCCAGGCCACCCGCCCGGTAGACGACGTCCTGCGCGGCGAGCGACGAGTGCCCGGCGCCGAACGCGAAGAGCCGGCCGCCCGAGGCGACCGTATCGGCGATCGCGGCGCCGGCGGCGGCGATGCTCCCGGACTCCTCGTCGCGTACGCGCTCCAGCAGGCCGATCGCTGCGTCGAAGAACTGACCGGCCAACGTGCTGTCGCTCATCGAGGAGGGCCTTTCAGCGGGAGGGAATGTCCGTGCCGCCGATCACGTTGCGGTCTGGACCAGTTACCTGTCAATACCGCGAAGGGCCCTGTGGCGCACGCTCTTCGGCCGGCGCGGCACGGTTGTCGGCTGTATGCGTCAGAATTGGTGCAGGGCCATCGCACGACGACTTCATGTCACAGCATCGAGGGGCACGTATGTCCGGACTGATCGATACCACGGAGATGTATCTCCGCACCATCCTCGAGCTCGAAGAGGAAGGCGTCGTCCCTATGCGCGCCCGGATCGCTGAACGGCTGGACCAGAGCGGTCCGACGGTCAGCCAGACGGTGGCGCGGATGGAACGCGACGGGCTGGTCCAGGTCGCGGGTGACCGCCATCTGGAACTGACCGAGGAGGGCCGCCGCCTCGCGACCCGCGTCATGCGCAAGCACCGGCTCGCCGAGTGCCTGCTCGTCGACGTCATCGGCCTGGAGTGGGAGCAGGTCCACGCGGAGGCCTGCCGCTGGGAGCACGTCATGAGCGAGGCGGTGGAGCGCCGGGTGCTGGAGTTGCTGCGGCACCCCACGGAGTCTCCGTACGGGAATCCGATCCCGGGTCTTGAGGAGCTGGGCGAGAAGGCCGAGGCCGATCCGTTCCTGGACGCCAGCATGGTGAGCCTGGCCGAGCTGGACCCGGGCACCGACGGCAAGACCGTCGTGGTGCGCCGGATCGGTGAGCCGATCCAGACCGACGCCCAGCTGATGTACACGCTGAGGCGCGCGGGTGTGCAGCCCGGCTCGGTGGTCAGCGTGACGGCGTCGCCCGGCGGCGTGCTGGTCGGCTCCAGTGGCGAGGCGGCCGAGCTGGACGACGAGGTCGCTTCGCACGTCTTCGTAGCGAAGCGCTGACCTGGCGCCGGACAGGCGCTGAGCAGGTGTTGTCCAAGCGCTGAGTACATGTCTCACCGGGGCGCGGGCCAGGTGGGAAAGGGGCGCGGAGCGTGTCCCGGAGCGGTGGCGTGGCGGTACGGCGACGGTTTGCCGGAGGTTCGGTGACCGGACCGTAACGCCCGCTTTCTGTTTTCCGTCCGGAATTGCAGCGCCCGGACGGATCGCGTGCCAGGCTGTGGCCAGGCATATGACCTGAGGGTGTCGGCGGGATCGATTCGGTCCGGGCCGCGCGGTCGGGGAGGGAGCAGGGAATGCGCCCGTCGTACTGGCACGTGCGCCGCGAGGTGTCCGCCGCACTCATGGACGCCCGCGTTCTCGCAGGGACACGAGCAGGACGGGCACGAACGCCGCTGGAGAGCGCCCGGCCCCCGGTCGTGACGGCCCCGGCCGCCCTCCTGCCCGACCGGGCCGCCGTCCGCGGCGTCGGAACACCCCGCTCCACAACGGGGGCGGGCCCCGGCGCCCATGAGCACCGGAGCCCGTCCTCCCCTTCGCCGATCCGGAGCCCCGAGCTCTCAAGATCGGCCTCGACGGACCGTTGTCCCCGAGCGGCCCGCCCCCCGCAGAAGATCTCCCCAGGGCGGACGGTGCCAATCCTTGGGCGTGGTCACTCGAACGAGGGGTGTTGTGAGCCAGAACGCGGTTTTCGAATAAGAGTTCGATAGCCTGGCGTGACGCGACCACGGGTGACCGAGAACGAGAAGGGGGTGCCAGGGCTATGGTGCGGCGCATCGATGTGACGGGCTACGACGGGGTGCGTCTCGCGGCGTGGGAGTTCGCCGATCCGCCCAAGGAACACGCGGAGGCGGCGCGTGCGCCGGGGATCTTAATGCTGCACGGGCTGATGGGGCGGGCCGCCCACTGGGCCTCCACGGCCCGCTGGCTCGCCGAGCGCCACCGGGCCTTCGGGCTCGATCAGCGCGGACACGGCCGCAGCGACAAGCCGGCCGAAGGCCCGTTCTCACGCGATGCCTACGTCGCGGATGCCGAGGCCGCCATCGAACAGCTCGGTCTCGCCCCCGTCACCCTCATCGGACATTCGATGGGCGCCCTCACTGCCTGGCAACTCGCCGCGAAGCGCCCCGATCTCGTCCGGGCCCTGGTCATCTGCGACATGCGGGCCTCCGCCCTCGGCGCCGCCTCCCAGCGGGAATGGGAGGACTGGTTCAACGCCTGGCCCGTCCCCTTCGCGACCCTCGCCGACGTGCGCAAGTGGTTCGGCGAGGACGACCCCTGGGTGGAGCGGCCCAATCCCGCCCGTGGCGAGTTCTTCGCCGAGGTGATGGCGGAGCGGGCCGACGGCTGGCGCCCCGTCTTCTCCCGCCGGCAGATGCTGGAGTCCCGCGCGACCTGGGTCTACGAGGCGCACTGGGACGAGCTGGCCCAGGTCCGCTGCCCTGCCCTGGTCCTGCGCGGCATCGACGGCGAGCTGGGGAGGGCCGAGGCCCAGGAGATGGTCCGCGTCCTGCCGCGCGGGCAGTACGCGGAGGTCGCGGACGCCGGCCATCTCGTCCACTACGACCGGCCGGAGGGCTGGCGGGCCGCCGTGGAGCCCTTCCTGGAGCAGCTCGCCGAGGACACCCGGGACAACCGCGAACCGGTCTCGCCATGACGACACCGGACCGGGCGGCACACGCGCCGGGCCGGGCGGTGTGACCGCGCCGGTTCCGGCGTACGCCCTGCCGCGACTCCCGCCCGACCCCCATGCATCAAGCCTGACCCCACCGCATCCGTACCCCCGGTCCTCCCCACCGACGAGGCCCCGACCGTCCCCCGGCCGTGGTCAGCCCTTGCTGACCGCGGCCAGGATCTCCGGAAGCCGGCGTGCCGTACGGGGCGCGGCCAGCCGGAGCCCCGCCCAGGCGATGAGCACCCCGTACACGGCCCCCACCGGCAGCACCGGCCACAGCCGGCCCGGCATGTCGCTCGTACGCAGCACGATGGTGAGGGTGATCACCGGCGCGCAGAGCAGCAGGGCCGACACCATGCCGCCGAGGATCGAGATCCAGGCGAGCCCTGCCTGCCCCGGCGCCACGTTCTTGAACGCGCCGTCCTGCGGGATCGAGTACGGGTACAGCGCGGACGCCAGCGCGCCGGTCGCCAGCATCGCTCCCAGGATGGCGAAGGACAGGCCCATCACCTCCGGCAGTTTTCGCCAGTCCTTGAGCACCGCAGCCGTCACCACGGTCACCAGCACCGTGTACGGCAGCGTGATCAGCAGCAACGCCAGCGCGCGTGCCCGGAGTTCGACGTAGGCGTCACGGGTCGACGAGATCGTCAGGGAGACCATCCAGAAGGCCGAGGTGTCCTGGCCGAACTGGTTGTACATCTGGATGCCGAGCATTCCGGCCGCGAAGCACGCCAGGTAGACCGAGCCGGTGCCCTGCAGTGCGTTGAGCAGCGGGACGAGCAGGCCGACGGCCAGCGCCGCCACCCAGGTCGCCTTCGTCTTCGGGTCCCGCACGATGTAGCGCAGACTGCGCTCCATCACCGTGCCCGTGCGGCCTTCGGGGAGCAGTCCGAAGAGTCCGGAGCGGCCCGTGCCGGACTTGGTGCGGGCCGGTGCGGCCGCCGCGAGCGTGGATCCGTCGGGTGCCGTCATCAGCTTCGTCAGGCTCCGCTGCCACAGCCACACGAGGACGGCCAGCGCCACCGCGGAGAGCAGCAGTTGCAGCGCGGCCCGTCCGTACGCCCCTTCCGACGCGGAGCTCACCGCGCCGATCGCCGAGGCGGGCGGCAGCCAGCCCACCACGTCCGCGGCCGGTTCCAGGGAGGCGAGCCCGCCGGCCTGACCGAGCCGCTGCATACCGAAGTTGACGAACTGGAAGCCCACCGCGATCACCAGCCCGCTGAGGACCGCCAGGTCACGCCCCTTGCGGGAGGTCAGCAGCCGGACGTTGGCCGTGGCGACGGACCGCGCGAGCGCGACACAGACCAGCAGCGTCAGGGGGACCGCCACCACCCCGGTCACCGCGGCCGCCGCCCCGTGCGCCACCGCAGCGACCGAGCCGAGGGCCAGGCAGAGGGTGAACAGCGGGCCGATGCCGACCATCGAGGCCACCAGCAGGGCGCCGATGAGCGGGCGGGGGCGCAGCGGAAGCATGACCAGACGGCTCGGGTCGAGTGTCTCGTCGCCGCTCGGGAAGAACAGCGGCATCACGGCCCAGCCGAGCGCCATCACCCCGGTCAGCAGCACCACGAGGGCCGTCGCGTGGGCGTTGCCGCGCAAGGCGATCAGGCCGATCACCTGGCCGAGGGCCAGCAGCAGCGAGAAGACCATGGACGCGACGTACGCGGCCTTCCGGCCGGACGACTGGCGCAGCCCGTTGCGCAGCAGCGTCAGTTTGAGCCGGACGAAGACGGGGACGAGCCCCTCCGCCCGGCCGGCCGGGGCGGCGGTCCCCACGGGGGCGTCGAGCACGGTCATCGGGTGCCACCCAGCCAGTCCAGGGAGTCACCGGCGTCACGGCCGCCCGCGGCGCCGACCAGCTCCAGGAAGGCGCTCTGGAGGGAGGGGGCGTCGCCCCGTACCTCCGCGAGCGTGCCCTGGGCGCGGATTCGGCCGGCGGCCATGACGGCCACCCAGTCGCACAGCGACTCGACCAGTTCCATCACATGGCTGGAGAAGACGACGGTCGCGCCGGACCGGGTGTACCGCTCCAGCACCCCGCGGATCGTCTGTGCGGACACCGGGTCGACACCCTCGAACGGCTCGTCGAGGAAGAGCACTTCAGGGTTGTGCAGCAGCGCGGCGGCGAGCCCGATCTTCTTCCGCATACCGGTCGAGTAGTCCACGACCAGCTTGTGCTGCGCGCCCGCCAGATCCAGTACGTCGAGCAGCTGGGTGGCCCGCTTGTCCACCTCGGCGCCCGGGAGCCCGCGCAACCGGCCCATGTAGGCGAGGAGTTCGCGTCCGGAGAGCCGCTCGAAGAGGCGCAGCCCCTCCGGGAGCACCCCGATGCGGGACTTCACCTCGACCGGGTCCAGCCACACGTCGTGGCCGCCGACCTCGATCTTCCCCATGTCGGGCCGCAGCAGTCCCGTCACCATCGAGAGCGTGGTGGTCTTCCCCGCGCCGTTGGGTCCCACGAGTCCGATGAACTTGCCCGCGGGCAGCTCCAGATCGATTCCCGCGACAGCGATCTGATCCCCGAACCGCTTCCACAGGCCCTGGACACGGACGGCGGGCGGCGCCGTCCGCGCACCGCCCGCCGCAACAGTCCCGTCCGCCTCGAACGTTCCCGATGTCTCAACTGCTTCTGCCCGGTCAGGCATGGCACGGCCTTTCGATATCCCCGATTGTGGGGACCACCCTACGAAAGGCGCGCCTTGGCGTCCGCAGCCTCCCGCGCACAGGCGTAGGCGAGCGGGCTGATCAGCTCCTCCGCGTCCGGCAGCCACCGGTTGGCGGGGGTGGGGCGCCGGGCCCACTGCACCGCTCCGCGCCCGCCGAGCCGGGTCGGCGGACCGGCCACGTAATGACCGTCGCCGCGGCCCACCAGGTCGATGGTGTCGACGTTCCACCCGAGGTTCCGTACGAGTTCGGGGGCCTTGGCGGCGGCTCCGGGGAGCACGAAGAACAGCATCCGGCGGTCGGGGGTGCAGGTGACGGGGCCGAGCGTCAGCGCCATCCGCTCCATCCTGGCGAGGGCCAGGAAACCGGCGGACTCCGGGACGTCGATCGCGTCGAAGGTGCGCCCGGTCGGCATGAGGATCGAGGACGTCGGCTGTTTGGACCACATCCGGCGGGCCGCCGCCGCGCTGCCTGTCGCCTGGCCCGCCCAGTCCGGCCGGGTGGGATGGGCTCCGGCGGCGACGCAGTCGGTGTCCCCGCACGAGCAGCGCTCCACCCCCTCGACTGCTTCCAGCCAGGTGCCCGGGAACACGTCCCAGTGCCGCTCCTCCGCATAACGCACCGCGGCGTCGAGCAGCTGTTCACCTCGCTGTTTGGGGACCTGTGCGGTTTCCGTGACTCCGATGGGCTCTTCCACGAACAGCACAACTCCCGCCGCCACCTGGGGTTACGGGCGCGGCGAACCCGGTCACGGTGCATCGATCCTGCATATGGGGCGCATCGAGGCATGGACGGGGGCGCGCGTGCGGCGGCGCATCGATGTGCGGGTAGCCACATACAGGACTGTGCGATGACCCGTGCCGACAAACAGCGACAGCTCCTACCGAATGCCGATGAATATGCGCATTTCTTGTATATGTGCCGGGCAGTGATCACCTCCACCTATCACTGCGGTCCCAGGGGGAAACATGGCAGCCAGACCTCTCGTCGCCCGCCAGCCGAACGAAAGGCTCCAGACACTCATTCAGGAAGCCGCCTGCTCGAACGCGGGCCTCGCCCGCCGCGTGAACATGGTCGGGGCGGAGCGCGGACTCGACCTCCGCTACGACAAGACGTCCGTCGCCCGGTGGCTGCGCGGACAGCAACCACGCGGCAGGGCACCGGGAATCATCGCCGAGGCGCTCGGCCGCAAGCTGGGCCGTACGGTCACGGTCGACGAGATCGGCATGGCCAACGGCAAGAACCTCGCCTCCGGCGTCGGCCTCCAGTTCGCCCCGACCGTGCTCGGCGCCATCGAGCAGGTCAGCGAGCTGTGGCGCAGCGACGTGGGGCGGCGCGATCTGCTCTCCGGAACGGCGGTGGCGGCGTCGGCACTCGTCGAACCCAGCCGCGACTGGCTGATCACGGGAGCGGACCCACAGGTCGCCCGGACCGCGGGCGCCCGCGTCGGTATGCCCGATGTGGCGGCGGTGCGGGCGATGACGGCCGCTCTCGTCGACCTCGACCACCGGTTCGGCAGCGGACACGTGCGGCCGGTCCTGGTGCACTACCTCAACAGCGTGGTGTCCGGGCTGCTTTCGGGGGCGTACCGCGAGGCGGTCGGCCGGGAGCTGTTCGGTGCCGTGGCACGGCTCACGGAGCTTGCCGGGTACATGGCGGTGGACACCGGGCAGCCCGGGCTCGCCCAGCGGTACTACATCCAGGCGCTGCGGCTGGCCCAGGCGGCGGGCGACCGGGCCTACGGCGGTTACGTGCTGGCCGCCTCGATGAGCCATCTCGCCGCCCAGCTCGGCAACCCGAGGGAGATCGCCCAGCTGGCGCGGGCCGCTCAGGAGGGTGCGCGGGGCCGGGTGACCCCGCGGACCGAGGCGATGTTCTTCGCCGCCGAGGCGCGTGGGCACGCCCTGCTGGGCGACGCCCGTACGTGCCAGGTGGTGGCGGGCCGCGCGCTGACGGCGCTGGAGCACGCGGACGGCGACAGCGGTGACGACCCGCCGTGGATCGCCCACTTCGACGCGGGCTACCTCGCGGACGAACTGGCGCACTGCCACCGCGATCTCGTGCAGGGCGAGGCGGCGGCCCGCCGGGCGACGGAGGCGCTGGCCGCGCTGCCGGAGACCAAGGCCAGGCGCAGGGGCATCGGACTGGTGCTGCTGGCGACCGCGCAGGTGCAGATGAGGGAGGTGGAGCAGGCGTGCCACACGGGGACCCGTGCGATGGAGCTGCTGGCGACGGTGCGTTCCAGCCGGGGCGCGGAGTACCTCGATGACTTCCAGCAGCGGCTCGTGCCCTACGGGAGCGAGCCCGCGGTCCGTGAGTTCGGCGCCCGGCTGGAGCTCCAGGCGGCCTGAGAGGCGGTGCGGAAGGGCCGTCCGCCGGGGTGATCAGGGGCGGCGGGGTGCACGCTCCCGTGTGAAGGGGTGGTGAGCGGCATCACGCGCTTGGCGGAGTGCGGCAGCCACCCGATAGCGTGAGCCGACGATTCCGTAGGTTGACACGTAGGAGTCCCGGTGACGCAGAGCGGACAGGGTGACGAACAGCAGAACCCTGCTGTACGGCCCGCGCACGAAGGTGTCGTGCTGCCCGCGGAGGGCGGTGCCCCGTGGAACGCGGCCCCGCCCGCGGCAGGGCCGGCCGATCAGGCCGTCCCCGCGGGAGGACAGCCGTGGGGATCGCCCTGGGGGCCCCAGGGCGGTCAGCCGCAGCTTCCGGAGGCCCCGGCGCCCGGGCAGCTGCCGCCCGCACAGCCGTACGCGGGCGGCCTGCCAGGTCCGTACGGGAACGCCCCGGCGCAGCCGCAGCCGGGGGAGTATCCGGCGCAGCCGGGCCAGTACCAGCAGCCGGGCCAGTACCAGCAGGGCCCGTACGCGCCGCAGCAGGACCAGGGCCGGCACCAGCACCAGGAGCCGTACCAGGGCGGGCAGCAGCCGCAGGGCGGCGGGTACCAGCCCCAGCCCCACGGACAGAACCCGTCGCAGCCCCTGCCGTACGCGCAGCCGCTGCCGCCGGAGGCCGTGCCGGGGCTCGCTCCGGGGGCGGGCGGGGACGCCGACGCCACGCAGTTCATCGCGCCCGTGCCCGGCGGTTCCGGTCCCGGCGGGCTGCCGCCCGAGCGTCCCGCCGAGTCGACGACGTACCTGGGGCAGGCCGCTCCGGGCGAGGCCGACGCGACGCAGCTCATACCCCCGGTGCCCGGCGGAGCCCCGTACGGGATCAGGCCCGGGACGCCCGGTGAGCGCCCGCCGCCGGCCGAGTTCGACAACCTCTTCCGCAGCGAGGCGCCTTCGGGCGCGACGCAGCAGATGCCGCACTTCGACTCCTCGCAGCAGCAGGGCCGGCCGCAGCAGCCGGGCCAGTACCAGCAGCCGCCCCAGCAGCCGCACGGCCCTCAGGGCTACCAGTCCGGGCTCGGGGGCCTCCAGGGCGCCCAGGGGATGCCGGAGCCGGAGTACGACCAGGAACCGCGGCGCAAGCGGTCCGCGCACGTCCCGCTGATCGCCGCCGTCGTCATCGGGTGTGCCGTCATCGGACTCGGTGCGGGCGCCCTGATGAGCGGCGGCGACGAGGAGCCGGACGACAAGAAGCCGGTGGCCTCGCAGAGTTCGGCCGCCGCCCAGCCCAGCACGGAGCCTGCGGCGGACCCCGCCGAGCCGCAGGCCAAGGCTCTCGACAAGCTGCTCGCCGACAGCAACAACAGCCGGTCGGCCGTGATCAGCGCGGTCGAGAAGATCAAGTCGTGCCAGGCCCTGGACCAGGCCGCGAACGATCTGAAGGGGGCGGCCCAGCAGCGCCGCGACCTGGTGACGCGGCTCGGCGAGCTCACCATCGACAAGCTGCCGCAGCACGCCGCGCTGTCGTCCTCCCTGACGAAGGCGTGGCAGGCGTCCGCGTCGGCCGACGACCATTACGCCGCGTGGGCCGTGCAGGCCAAGAACAACAAGAAGATCTGCAAGGGCGGCCACGCCAGGTCGACCAACGAGACGGCGCAGGCCACCGTGCGCAGCGGCGAGGCCACCACGGCCAAGCGGCAGGCGTCCACCCTGTGGAACTCCATCGCCGCGAAGTACGCGCTGCCCAAGCGCACCCCGCAGGACCTCTGACCCGTCATGGCGTGACGTCGGACGGCCCGGCCCGGATCTCCGGGCCGGGCCGTCCGCGTCACGCCGGCGTCAGCTGACGCCCCAGGCGTCCGACAGGGTCTCCGAGACGTCCACGAAGCCCTTCCGCTCGGCGACGAGACGGCCCTCGCGGACCACCTGGAACGTCACCCGCCCGTTGATGATGCGCGGGTACGCCGAGGTGCCGAGCATGTCCTTGAAGCGCCAGCGCAGCACCGGCGTGAGCCCGCCGGTGTCCACCTCGGTGCCCCGGTTGAGGCTGGCGGACACCTTCCCGGGCGTGATCCGCGACGCGTCGATCTCCTCGATGACCGCCCGCAGCACGGTGTACGCGATCCAGGTGGTCTGCACCCCGGTGTCCTCCGGGTCCACCCGGTTGTCGGCGAACGCGAACTGGCGGATCACCCGGCGCATCTCCGCCCAGCGGGAGTCGTTCGAGTCCGGGTACCAGCCGGTGACGTACGCACCCTCGAAGGGGCTGTTCCGCCCGCCCGTCCGGTCGATGAGCGGCTGGCCGACACTGCCGAGGACCGACGAGACGCGTACGCGGCTGCCCTCCGGTTCGAGCCGGCGGAAGGAGTCGAAGAACGTCTCCGTACGGTCGCCGAGCACCGCGGTCACACAGCCGTCACCGGCCTCCAGTGCCCGGGCGGCCTGGGCGTCGTACGAGGTGGCCTCCTCCGGCGCCAGGATGTCGACGGACTTGGGCCGACGGGACTCCACGAGACTGGTGTTGAGGAGCGTCGGCATACCGTCGCCGCTGATCGAGTCCGGGCGTACCAGGGAGACCTGCTCGCAACCGGCCGCCAGCTGCTTGCCGTTGCCCGCCAGGAGCGCCGACTGGCCGCCGTTGACGGGGTAGGAGTTGTAGCTCGTGAACTCCTCGGTGGAGGCGCCGTAACCGCCGACGTACGGGATGCCGGCGGCTTCCAGCGGAGCCATGAACGCCTGTCCGTGCCGGCTGTAGGAACCGACCACCGCCACGGCGTCCTGCTTCACGGCCTCGCGGGCACACCGGCCCGCGCCGAGCAGGGTGTCGCCCTCGTCGCAGGTGATCACGCGCAGTTCGTGACCGTCGATGCCGCCCTTCTCGTTGACCCAGCGGGCGTACGCCGTCGCCATGGCCGAGACGCCGGCCATCGCGTGCGGCGAGCCGTCGGGTGCGCGGTCGGGGGTCCAGGTCATCACCGTCACGGGCTCCCGGGAGCCCCCCGAGGAGCCTGGGAGTACGCCGCAGCCGGAGGTGAGCACCGCCCCGGCGACGGCCGTGGCGGTGAGGAGTCGGAAGGGGCGGAGTGGGGTGAGGCGTCGCCGTCCGGTCATGGGCATGAACATTTCCGGGCCCGGGGTAACGCCGCAGTGTGCTCCGCGCAACGCTCGGTGACGTCCAGGTGAATTACGGGGGGCCGTACGCACACGACTGAAGGGAACGTACGATCGACCACCGTGCAGCAAGGTTCGGAGAACACTTCCCGTCGCGGCCGTCGCTCCTCCACCATGGGCGGCATGCCGCTCAACGACATGCCCTGGTGGCGCTGGCGCAGCAATGTGCGCTCGGCGCTGCACATGCTTTCCGACCCCGTCTTCCACCATGACTGCTGGCTGGCCGGCCGGGAGGGGTACGGCGACGTCACCGACGCCGTGTACCGCCTGGTCGAGGACACCTGGCTGGACAACTGGTCGGCCGAGAAATACGTCGGCACGATCTTCCGTGACTCCGGCGAGGCCGCCCTCGTGGACGTCGCCGCGCTCCGGGTGCTGCGGATCATGCACCAGGTCGGCGCCGACGCCCCGGTGTCCGCCTACCTGGAGCACCACGGCTGGCCGGAGGCCGTACGGGCCGCCCGCGACGCCCATGTGATGCTCGCCACGAACGACGGCGAGGACCCGGACACTCCGCCCCACTCGCTGGACGTGCTCCGCATCATGACCAGATCGGCCTGAGACGGAGCGGGTGTGGCACCCTACGGGCATGACCGCGCCGCAGCCTGCCGATAACGTCCCCGCCGCTGCCTCGGACGCCGAGTCCGAGCAGTACATCCTCACGCTCTCCTGCCCGGACAAAAAGGGCATCGTGCACGCCGTGTCGAGTTATCTCTTCATGACCGGCTGCAACATCGAGGACAGCCAGCAGTTCGGGGACCACGACACCGGTCTGTTCTTCATGCGCGTCCACTTCACGGCGGACGCCGGAGTGACGGCGGAGAAACTGCGGGCCAGCTTCGCGGCGATCGGCGACTCTTTCCGGATGGACTGGCAGATCCACCGCTCCTTCGAGCGCATGCGGATCGTCCTGATGGTCAGCAAGTTCGGGCACTGCCTCAACGACCTGCTGTTCCGGTCGAGCAGTGGCGCGCTGCCCGTCGAGATCGCGGCCGTCGTCTCCAACCACACGGACTTCGCGGAGCTCGTCGCCTCCTACGGCGTCCCCTTCCGGCACATCCCGGTGACCAGGGAGACCAAGGCGGACGCGGAGGCGCAGCTGCTGGAGCTGGTCCGGGAGGAGGGCGTCGAACTGGTGGTGCTCGCCCGCTACATGCAGGTCCTCTCGGACGACCTCTGCAAGCAGCTGAGCGGCCGGATCATCAACATCCACCACTCGTTCCTGCCGAGCTTCAAGGGCGCGAAGCCGTACCACCAGGCCCATGCCCGGGGCGTGAAGCTGATCGGCGCGACCGCGCACTACGTGACGGCGGACCTCGACGAGGGGCCGATCATCGAGCAGGAGGTCGAGCGCGTCGGTCACGGCGTCACGCCGGACCAGCTGGTCGCCGTCGGCCGTGACGTGGAGTGCCAGGCGCTGGCGCGCGCGGTGAAGTGGCATGCGGAGCGCCGCATCCTGCTGAACGGCCGCCGCACCGTCGTCTTCCCGTAGGTCCCGGTCCCGCGAGCGGTACCCGGGCGCTACAGACGGCTCATGGCCGCCGCCGCGAAGAGCACGTCGCGGATGGCCTCGCGGTCGCCCTCCTGGCCCGCCGCCGCTTCCACCGGCGAGATGTGGCCGGCGACGAGCTGGCAGAACTCCACGCCGTCGAGCGCGACCTGCGCCACCGTGCGGTCGGGGGAACCGACCGCGGCCGGTGAGTCCAGTGCGATGTACCAGTCGCCGCCGCCGAGGCCCTCGACCTCCAGGTGGAGCGAGCGGCCCGGGGTGCCGGCCGTGACGAGTTCGCGCGCCGGACCCGCGAGGCCGGCACGGCGGCGCCCGGCGAGCGCGGCCGGGAGCATCCGCGCGGCCAGGTCGATCATCCGGTGCAGATGCGTCGGGGAGGGCGCCTCGTACGGATAGTCCACCGCCGCCGCGATGTCCCCGCCGTGCACCCAGCACTCGAAGGCCCGGTCGAGCAGGGAGTCCTGGAGCGGGAGGGCGAAGTCCCCGTACGAGACGGAGAGTTCGGCGACGCCGCGGCCGGCGAAGGACGCCGACCTGATGAGGGAGTGGCTCTGCTCGCGCCAGGGCTCACGGACGGTCCTGGTCAGCGGTCGATAAGCGGCTGCCCAGTATGTTTCGGTCCGCTCGACGGGTGACTGGGGCCGCTCGCCGTCGCCCAGCGGATCTTCGAGGCCGAGCGCCGTGGAGACCAGGCCGTCGACGGTCATCAGATGCCCTATCACTCCGGCCACCGTCGTCTTCCGGTTGACGGCGCGCTCGCCCTCGAACCATCTCAGCCGGACCGGGGCGTGCCACTCCGCATCGCCGATGTCGCTGAGCAGGGCGTCGAGCCGGGCGGTCTCCGCGTCGTACGGGGTGGCCCACGGCGGTACCGGGATCTTGGCAGGGCGGCGGCCCAGACAGCCCTCGATGACCCGGGAGCGGAGCAGCGGGTCGAGGTCCAGACTGCGGTCGGTGTGCAGGAGGCCCACCGCGTCGCGCAGGCGCAGGGCCTCGTCCGCGCAGGGCGCGCACCCGGTGAGGTGCTCCTCCACGGCCGCGGTCTCCTCGGCGGAGCAGGCGGCCAGGGCCCATGCGCCCAGCAGGGCCTTGAGGACCCGGTGGGTGAGGGCGGGCGCGGACGGTGGTGCCACGGGGAATTCCGGTTCCGGTTCAGGTGGGGTCGGAGCTGGTGCGGACTCTTCGGGCTCGGTGGGATCTTCGGTCTCGGCGGGGCTCTGGCGTTCGGTGGGACCCTCGGGCTCCTCGGCGTGGGGGCCGGGGAGGGAGGGTTCGGCGGGCGCCCGGGGGAGCGGGGGCACGGCTGACGGGAGGTCGAAGTCGTCGACGGCGGCCCGGGGGCCCGGTACGCGCCGGGCGCCCCGCACCTCCTCGTCGCGCTCCTCGCCCCCGCGGCTGCCGCCGCCGTGACCGCCGCTCACAGGGACCGCCCGTATCCGGGCGGGGACGACCCCTCCAGCGGGCGGGCGTTCGCGGTGGAGAGCAGCTGGAGACCGAGCCGCAGCCGCCGCCTGGCCTCGTCCTCGGTCACTCCGAGGTCGGCGGCGGTCTGGCGGTAGTCCCGGCGCTGGATGTACGCGAGCTCCAGGGCGGCGCGCAGGGGAGCGGGCATCGAGGCCACGATGTAGTCGGCGCGGGCCGCCGCCGTGGCCCTGCGGACGCGCTCCTCCAGGTCCTGCGGACCCGGGGCGTCCTCGTCGTCCTCGGCGGCCCCGTACGGGGAGGGCTCCGCGTTCCGCAGGCGCTGCACGGACTGGCGGTGGGTGAGCCTCGCCACCCAGGACCTCATCGAGCCCTGCTTCGGGTCGTACGCGTCCGGGTTCTCCCAGACGTAGCCGAAGACCTCGCGGGTCACCAGGTCGGCGGCGTCCTCGTCGTCCAGCATCCGGTGGGCCTGACTGTGGACGAGTGACGCGAAACGGTCGTACAGCTCTCCGAGCGCCGCCGCCTCGCCACGTGCCAGCCGCTGCTGCATCCTGCGGTCCCAGCGGGGTGGTGCGTCCTTTGCCATGAATCCCCCAGCCCTGTACCCCTCGTCACGTCGAATGTAGTCGCGCGCACCGTCCGCGAAGGGGCTTTGCACCAAGTAAGCCCAAGTACGCACCCGCGAGGGCGCCGGATGCTAAGGGCATGCCCTTGGGGAAACTGTCCCCGCTCGGCGTTTCGCGGTGATAGAGATGGGCAGCCGCGATAAGGAACGCAAACTTCCGAATCGCCGGACTCCCCTGAACGAGAGGTCCAGTCGCGTGACGCTGAAGGTGGACGAATCCGAACAGGGTCCATGGACCGTACTGCGCATACGCGGCGAACTCGATCTCGTGAGCTCACCCGTCGTACGCCAGTCCGTCCACGAGGCGGTGGCCGAGGGCCGGCATGAAGTGGTGCTCGATCTCACAGGGGTGTTCTTCTGCGACTCCAGCGGCGTCGGCGTGCTGATCGCCTCCCGCCGCCTGATGAAGTCCTGCGGAGGCCGGCTGCGCCTGGTCCTCCCGGCCCGCGGCGCGGAGGACGGCTCCCACGTCAACAAGGTGCTCGGGGCCCTGGGAGTGCGCCGGCTCTTCGAGACCTACCCGGACGCGGAGTCGGCGACGATGGAGGAAGCCCATCCGCTCTCCGCGTGACACCTCGATGAAACGCCATGTTGTAACACCGGTAGCCCGCGATAGTGACACGTCGCGGACGTGGGCGTCGTACGCTCCCCGCATGGACAGCGCAGAGTACGAGCGCAAGATCGCGCACCGGTTCGCCGCCTTCGACCAGGACGGCAACGGCTATATCGATCGCGCCGATTTCAACGCCGCGGCAGCACGGCTGCTCAAGGAGTTCGGTACGACCGCCCGATGTGACAAGGGCCAGGCGCTCTACACGGGCGCCGAGGCCTTCTGGCAGGGCATGGCGGGCATCGCCGATGTGGACGGGGACCAGCGGGTCACCCGCGAGGAGTTCATCGGCGGGGCGGTGAAGCGGCTCCGTGACAACCCCGAGCGCTTCGCGGAGATCGCCAGGCCCTTCCTGCGCGCGGCGATCGCCGTCGCCGACAACGAGAACGACGGGGCCGCCTCGCTGGAGGCCGTCGAGCGGGCCCTGAGGGTGCTGGGTGCCGACGCCGGGGCAGCGGCCGCCGCCGCGCGGCAGCTGGACACCGACCGGGACGGGCGGGTGGCCGAGACCGAGGCGGTCGGCGCGTTCGCGGCGTACTTCACGGTGATCCTGCCGGACGCGTAGGCGGCTCCGGCCGCCCCGGCCGGGGGCCCCGCGGGGACCCCCGGCTCAGGCGAACCTCTCGCGCAGTTTGTACTTGAGCACTTTGCGCAGGGCCTCGTTACGGGGCAGTGCCTCCAGCACCTCCAGCTGTTCCGGCAGCTTGTGCGGGGAGAGGCCCTCGGCGCGCAGGAAGCCGGTGATCTCCGCCAGGGTCGGCGGCGCGGTTCCGGCGGGCTGCTCGATCACCGCGCAGACCCGTTCGCCGCGCTCCGGGTCCGGAAGGCCGATCACCGCCGCGTCGGCGACGGCCGGGTGTCTGTGCAGGAGGTCTTCTATCTCCTTGGCGGAGACGTTCTCGCCCTTGCGGATGATGATGTCCTTGATCCGGCCGGTGAGCGCGAGGTGTCCGGTCTCCCGCAGGTGTCCGATGTCGCCCGTGACCAGGAAGCCCTCGGAGTCGAAGGCCGGCGTCCCCCGGTCCAGATAGCCCTGGCAGACGGCCTCGCCGCGCAGGCGCACCTCGCCGTCCGTGCCGTGGGGGAGTGCTTTCCCCTCCCCGTCCGTGATCCGTATCTCCATCCCGGCCGGCGGCCGGCCCTCCGTGGTGGCGAGGTTCTCCGCCGTGTCGTCCGGTGAGCCCATGGTGATCATGGGGACCTCGGTCATGCCGTAGCCGTGGGTCAGCCGGACGCCCATCTCCCGTACGACCGCGTGATGGAGCTCGGGCGGTTTGGGCGCCCCGCCGCCCGCGAGCAGGCGCAGGCTGGGGATCAGAGGGCGCGTGGGGTCCTTGCGCTGCTCGGTCAGGAACATCGAGTAGAACGCGGTCGAGCCGCCTGCCACCGTCACCCCGTGACGCCGGTACTCCGTGAGCGCACCCGGCAGGGCGAACTGCTCGAAGAGCACGGCGGGGAAGCCGTAGAGCAGCAGCATCACGGCGTAGTCGGGGCCGCCGATGTGGGCGAACGGGAACGCGATCGAGCCGACGTCCCGCGGCGTGAGGTGCAGTGCGTGGGCCAGGCAGGAGCCGCCCGCGATGAGGCTGCGGTCGGTGTGCAGGACGCCCTTGGGGTCGGAGGTCGTGCCCGAGGTCCAGTAGATCCAGCGGGGTGCCGTGCCGTCGGCCGGTGGTGGGGGCAGCACGGCCGGATCGCCGTCGGGGAGTGTGTCGTACGCCTCGAGGACGCGGGGCGGGCGGGGGAGCCCGGCCGACAGCCGGTGCGCCATCGCCGTGTGGTCGAACCCGCGCCAGGTGCCGGGTACGGCGAAGAACCCGGCCTTCGACTCGCGGAGCGCGAAGCTCACCTCGCGGTCCCGGTAGAAGGGGATCACCGGCGTCTGAACGGCTCCGATGCGGGTGAGCGCGAAGGAGAGCAGCACGGTCTCCACGCGGGTGGGCAGCTGCCAGGCGACCACGCTGCCGGGGCGTACGCCGAGTCCGTACAGGCCGGCCGCGACGCGCTCGCAGCGCTCCCTGAGCTCGCCGAAGGTCAGGGTGCGGTCGTCCTGGAGGAGCACGGGGCGCTCCGGGGTCAGGGCTGCCCGGCGTTCGATCAGTTCCCAGAAGGTGCGGGAGGCGCCCAGGGCGTGTGCGGTGTCGGTCACGTCGGTCCCCTCGTAGCTGACGAGTAGTCAGATAGTGCGGAGAGCGTAGGACTCCGCGCCTTGTCGGTCCAGGGGTGCGGAGCTAGCCTGAGAGCCGTAACCGAATCTGACGGACCATCAGATACGTGCAGAGTGCGCCGGAGGGGACACCATGACGGAACTGCCTCGGATCGTCAGCGTCGACGACCACGTGATCGAGCCGCCGCACCTCTTCTCGACCTGGCTGCCCGCGAGATACCGCGAACGCGGGCCGCAGCCGCTCACCGCGGGTATCGGCGAGCTGGCGTACACGGCGGGCAGGTACGTCATCACGATGGACCCGGACGGGCCCCCCACCGACTGGTGGATCTACGAGGACCTGAAGTTCCCGTACAAGCGCAACATCGCGGCGGTCGGCTTCGACCGCGACGACATGACGCTGGAGGGCATCACCAGGGCCGAGATGCGGCGGGGGTGCTGGGACCCGGTCGAGCGGCTCAGGGACATGGACCTCAACCACGTCGAGGCGAGTCTCTGCTTCCCGACGTTCCCGCGCTTTTGCGGCCAGACCTTCGCCGAGGCGCACGACAAGGAGGTCGCGCTCGCCTGCGTCCGCGCCTACAACGACTGGATGGTGGAGGAGTGGTGCGGTGACAGCGGCGGGCGGCTGATCCCGCTCTGCATCATCCCGCTCTGGGACATCGGTCTCGCGGTGGCGGAGATCAGACGGAACGCGGCGCGCGGGGTGCGGGCGGTGACCTTCTCGGAGATCCCCACCCATCTGGGACTGCCGTCGATCCACACCGGCTACTGGGACCCGTTCTTCGCGGTCTGCCAGGAGACCGGGACGGTCGTGAACATGCACATCGGGTCCAGCTCGCAGATGCCCGCCGCCTCCCCGGACGCCCCTCCCGCCGTGCAGGCCGCTCTCTCCTTCAACAACGCCATGGCCTCGATGATGGACTTCCTGTTCAGCGGGGTGCTGGTGAAGTTCCCGACGCTGAAGCTTGCGTACAGCGAGGGCCAGATGGGATGGATCCCGTACGCGCTCGAACGCGCCGACGACGTGTGGGAGGAGCACCGGGCGTGGGGCGGGGTGCGCGACCTGATCCCCGAGCCGCCCTCCACGTACTACTACCGGCAGATGTTCTGCTGCTTCTTCCGCGACAAGCACGGGGTGGCCTCCCTGGACGTCGTGGGGCGGGACAACGCCACCTTCGAGACGGACTACCCCCACGTCGACTCGACGTTCCCGCACACCAAGGAGGTCGCGCTCGACCACGTCAAGGGACTGGACGACGAGACCGTCTACAAACTGATGCGCGGAAACGCCATCCGGATGCTGGGTCTGGACCTCGACCGGTGACCGATCTGTCGTACAGCGAGGAGGAGGACGCGTTCCGGGCGCGGCTCCGCGAGTGGCTCGACGGGGTGCTCCCCGGGCTGCCCGCCAAGCCCTCGCCCGACGACTGGCCCGGGCGGCGGGCGTACGACGCGGCCTGGCAGCGGATGCTGTACGACGCCGGGTACGCGGGGCTGCACTGGCCCGTCGACGCGGGCGGGCAGGGCGCGACCCCGACCCGGCAGCTGATCTTCCTGGAGGAGACGGAGAGGGCAGGGGCCCCGTACGTCGGGGCGAACTTCGTCGGGCTGCTGCACGCCGGGCCGACCGTGGCGGCGGAGGGGACGGCGGAGCAGCGGGCCCGCTGGCTGCCGCCGGTGCTGCGGGGCGAGGAGATCTGGTGCCAGGGCTTCTCCGAGCCGGATGCCGGTTCGGACCTGGCGGCGCTGCGGACCAGGGCGGTGCGCGACGGCGATCACTACGTGGTCAGCGGCCAGAAGATCTGGACCTCGCACGCGGAGGTCGCCGACTGGTGCGAGCTGCTCGTGCGTACGGACCCCGGGGCGCCGAAGCACCGGGGGATCAGCTGGCTCGCGATGCCCATGGACGCCCCGGGCGTGACGGTACGGCCGCTGCGGACGCTCGCCGGATCGACGGAGTTCGCCGAGGTGTTCCTCGACGAGGTGCGGATCCCGGTCGGCAACCGGGTGGGTGCGGAGAACGACGGCTGGCGCGTGACGATGGTGACGCTGTCCTTCGAGCGCGGGACCGCCTTCGTCGGCGAGGTCGTCGCCTGCCGGCGCACGCTGGCGGAACTGGCGGACGAGGCGCGTGCGACGGGGCGGTGGGACGACGCCGTGCTGCGCCGGAGGCTCGGCAGGCTGAACGCCGAGTTCCGGGCCCTGTGGCGGCTCACCCAGTGGAACGTCAGTGAGGCGGAGCGCAGCGGCGGTGTGCCGGGCGCCGGGGGCTCCGTGTTCAAGCTGCGCTACTCGCAGGCGCGTCAGGAGCTGTACGAGGCGGCGGCCGAGGTGCTGGGTGCGCAGGCGTGGGACCTCGACCGGGAGTGGGTGCTGGACCGGCTGTCCTCGCTCTCGTACACGATCGCCGCGGGCACCTCGCAGATCCAGCGGAACATCGTCGCCGAGCGGATACTCGGCCTGCCGAAGGGGCGCTGAGCGACTGTGGACTTCTCGCTTTCGGAGGACCAGCGGGCCCTGCGGTCGGGGATGCGGGAGCTGCTGGCCGGGCGGTTCGGCAGGGAGCGGATGCGGGCGGCGGCGGAGGGCGGCGGAGGTGTCGACCGGGGGTTGTGGGCGGAGCTCGGTGCGGCCGGCTTCTTCGCGCTGCGCCTGCCCGAGACCGAGGGCGGGGTGGGGCTCGGGCTGCCGGAATCCGTCCTGCTGTTCGAAGAGGCGGGCCGGGTGCTGCTGCCGGGGCCCCTCGTCGCCACGCATCTGGCCGCGGGAGTGGTGAAGGGGGCCGCGGAGGGGCGGGCCGTGGTCACCGTCGTGGACCGGAGCGGTCCGGTCGCGGACCTCGCCGGCGCCGACGCGGTGCTGGTGCTGGGGGACGCGGTGTCCCTGGCGGCGGGGGATTCCACGAGGGCGGCGGCCGTCGCCGTGCGGTCCGTCGACCCGCTCACGGCGCTGCACCGGCCGGCCCGGCCCGTCACCTGCACGGAGGCACTGCCTCAGCTGTCCCCGCGCACCCTGCGGTACGAGGGCGCCCTGCTCACCGCCGCCGAGCAGCTCGGCAGTGCCGCCATGAGCACGGAAACGGCGGTGCAACACGCCCGTGGACGTCAACAGTTCGGAGTGGCGATCGGTTCCTTCCAGGCGGTCAAACATCTTTGCGCCCAGATGCTGGTACGTACGGAACTGGCCCGCGCCGCCGTGTACGCGGCGGCCGTGACGGGTGACCCGGTCGAGACGGCGGGCGCCAAACTGCTGGCCGACGAGGCCGCCGTGCGTAACGCCCGGGACTGTCTCCAGGTGCACGGCGGTATGGGCTTCACCTGGGAGGCAGACGTCCATCTGCATCTGAAGCGGGCGTGGCTGCGTTCCGGAAGGTGGCTCACCGCGGCGGAAGCGGAGGAGCTGCTGGCGCGCGACCTGGGGGCCGGGGAGAGGGCGGGGCCCGACTGACGCCCTCCGGTCGGATCGCGGCAGGGCTCTGGGGTGTGCTGTCACACAGTGCAGCCGGTCTGCGTCGATACCGGGTTGTGTCCTATGCGTGATTCGTCACCGGCCGGAGTCGGGGCCGCGCTCGGGTACGCTCCGTTGGATGCGAGTGCTTCTGGAACCGGACGATCCGGGTGTTGCCTGTGCGGCGACTCCGGATCGGGTGCGGTGCCCTGCTCGCGGTACGAGGAGCTGCGCCGGGCCTGGCCGGGAAGCGATTCCCGCGGTGCCGGTGTGCTCCTGTTCGACTCCCCGCAATGCGCGTCGCACAGTATGCAGCACGCGTACTCCTTCGCGCTGGAATATGCCCGAAGCGCTTGTTGCGGTGACTGTACGTCAACCATGCTGTCTCGCAAGGGAATCACGTTCCGTGACCCTGAGGAGGCGCGAGGCGATGTGTCCGCCGGTTCGGATGGTGTGAGCGGTGCAGGTGCTTCAGGTTCAGCTGGAGGTCGGGCCGGATCCCGCGGAGGTGGGGCGGGCCCGCAGATGGGCGCGGTCGAGGCTGGTCGGGTCCGGAATAGGAGATGACGAGCCGCTCGCGGAGACGCTCATTCTGCTGATCTCGGAGCTCGTCACCAACGCGGTCGTCCACACCGGCTGTCCTGCCGTGCTGCGGATGCTGTTCGGCTCGGCCGGAGAGGTCGGGACCGTCCGTGTCGAGGTAGCCGACGCCAGCGGCTGTCCGCCCCGGCCCCGGCACGCGGAGGGCGACGACACCAACGGGCGCGGCCTTGAACTGGTGGACGGCCTCGCGGACCGCTGGGGCTGGCAGCCGGAGGGCGCCGGGAAGCAGATCTGGTGCGAGGTCGACAGCGGCGTTCCGCTGCCGGCCCCGGCGACGGTGGTCACGGCAGGTCCCGTCGTGATCCAGGCGGCGCCGTTCGGCGCTCAGAGGACGGCGACCGGGGCGACGGGAGTGCCGGTGGCGCCGGTGAACGGCTCGGGCATCGCGCAGAGCAGGAACGCGTAGCGCTCGTCCTGCGCACACGCTGTGGACAACGCTTCGAGGTTCCAGTTCTGACCCTGGAGCATCCCCATCTCGACGAGGTCCAGGGCGTGCACGGGCAGCCACAGGTCCTCGATCTCCGGCGGGAAGATCTCGAAGGTCAGCGTGTCGTTGGCCACCGCGGCGACGTCCCGTGCGTGGAACCACCCGGGCGTGCGCACCGAGAGGCCGGGTGACGGATAGGCGTACGCGTGCTTGTCGCCTGCCAGATACACCTGGATCTGCCCCGTCCGTACGAGCACGACGTCACCGGCCCTGACCCGGACGCCCGCGAACTCCTCCGCCGCGTCGAGGTCCTCGGGTGTCACGGCGTGGTCGCCGGGCAGCCGGTCGAGGCCATGGGCGCGGGCCACGTCCAGCAGGACCCCGCGGGAGACGACCGGCGGCGCCGAGGCGATCGAGCTGAACCGCGCTCCGCCGTGCGCGGTCACGGTGGCGGCGGGACGCCCGTTGTAGATCTTCCCGCCGTGCGAGGCGTGGGTGAGCGCGTCCCAGTGGGTGGCCGCCTGGAGGCCCATGGTCACGGCGTCGTCGCTGGTGGCGACGGTCCCGGGCCCGAAGATCTCCTGGTTGATCTGGACCATCGTATGAAGCGGGTTGACCCGCCCCGGGATCAGTCCGCTCTGCACCCCGTCCTGTTGCAGCGGGAGCGCGAGCGGGATCCGGCGGCCCGTGCGGACGGTGGCCGCGGCCTCCCGTACGACCGCGCCGGTGATCAGGTTGAGGGTGCCGATCTCGTCGTCGGCGCCCCAGCGGCCCCAGTTGTTGACCCGCTTCGCGAGGGCGTGGAACTCGGGGGGCAAGGACATGGCGGCCTCCTGGGTCTTGTGCCGGGGCGTCCGACTACCCGTAAAATCTAACGGTCCGTCAGAAACCGCGGGAAGGGGCCGGGCATGGGGAACTTCTTGGCAGGCAAGGTGGTCGCCGTCACGGGGGCGGGCCGTGGCATAGGCCGGGCGGTCGCCCTTGCGGCGGCGGCCGACGGGGCGAGGGTCGTCGTCAACGACTACGGGGTCTCCGTCGAGGGCGGCGAACCGACGAGCGAGATCGCCGCGTCCGTGGTCGAGGAGATCGAGGCGGCCGGCGGGGAAGCGGTGGCGGTCGCCGACGACATCTCCACGATGGCGGGCGGGCAGCGGATCGTGGACACCGCCCTCGCACGGTACGGACGCATCGACGGGGTCGTGTGCGTGGCCGGGATCCTGCGCGAACGGATGCTGTTCAACATGTCCGAGGAGGAGTGGGACCCGGTGGTCGCCACCCACCTCAAGGGCACGTTCACGGTGTTCCGCGCGGCGTCGGCCGTGATGCGGAAGCAGGAGGGCGGCGGCACGCTGATCGGCTTCACGAGCGGCAACCACCAAGGGAGCGTGGCGCAGGCCAACTACAGCGCGGCCAAGGGCGGGATCATCTCGCTGGTGCGGAGCGCGGCGCTCGGCCTGCACAAGTACGGGGTCACGGCGAACGCGGTCGCGCCGGTCGCGCGGACCCGGATGTCCGCGAACGTCCCCATGGAACTCAAGGAGATCGGCGAGCCGGAGGACGTGGCGGCCCTGGTGGTCTACCTGCTGAGCGAGCGGGCGCGCGCGGAGGGGATCACGGGGCAGGTGTACACGGTGGCGGGCCCGAAGATCGCGGTGTGGGCGCAGCCGCGGGAACTGCGGGCGGGGTACGCGGAGGGTGCGTGGACGCCGGAACGCATCGCGGACTTCCTGCCGGGGACGGTGGGGACCGATCCGATGCCGATGCTGGAGCGCCTCGGGGAGATGGCGGCGGCCGCGGCAGCGGGAACCCGCCCGAACGGATGACCCGCCCGGGCCCCCGCGGCGGCTGAGGGGCGGGGGTGCTGGGATGCGGGGGCGGAGCCCCCGGAGTTCGGACGCTGACGACGACGGACAGGAGCCGCACCGTGGACTTCCGCTTCGGGCCCGAGGACGAGGCCTTCCGGGCACAGGCCCGCGCCTGGCTGGGGGCCAGGACAGCGGCCACCGGCCGGGACTGGGAGCGCGAGCTGGGCGAGGACGGCTGGATCGGGCTCGGGTGGGAGGACACCGCAGGGCCCGGCTACGGCAACCGGCACGCGAGCCTGACCCAGCAGGTCGTATGGGCCGAGGAGTACGCCCTGGCCGCCGCCCCCGCCCGCGTCGGCCACATCGGAGAGAACCTGCTCGCCCCCACACTGATCGCGTACGGCACCGAGGAGCAGCGGAACCGCTACCTGCCTCCGGTCGCACGCGGCGAGGCGCTCTGGTGCCAGGGGTACAGCGAACCGGGCGCGGGTTCCGACCTGGCGGCCGTCCGCACGTCCGCGGTGCGGGACACCCGGCGCGGCGGGTACGCGGTCACCGGCCAGAAGATCTGGACCTCGCTCGCCGTGGACGCCGACTGGTGCTTCGTGCTCGCGCGCACGGAGCCCGGGTCCGCGCGCCACCACGGGCTGTCGTTCCTCCTGGTGGACATGGACCAGCCCGGCCGTGTCGAGGTGCGGCCGATCCGCCAGATGTCGGGGACCAGTGAGTTCAACGAGGTCTTCTTCGACGGGGCGGTGGCCGTGGAGGCCGTGGGCGGCGAGGGCGGCGGCTGGACGGTCGCCATGGGCCTCCTCGCCCTGGAGCGCGGAGTCTCCACCCTCGTCCAGCAGATCGGTTTCGCCGCCGAACTCGACCGGGTCCTGCGGGCCGCCGTCGACGGCGGCACCGTCACCGATCCCGTCCTGCGCGCCCGCCTCGTCACGCAGTGGGCCGAGCTGAAGACCATGCGCTGGAACGCCCTGCGCACCCTCGGCGGTACGGGCGGCCCCGGCGCACCCAGTGTGGCCAAGCTGCTCTGGGGCGGCTGGCACCAGCGGCTCGGTGAACTCGCCGTGGAGGTCAGGGGGGCGGCCGGCGCCGTCGGGCCGCGAGCCTGGACGCCGGAGTCCCCGTACGAACTCGACGACGCACAGCGCCTCTTCCTGTTCAGCAGGTCCGACACCATCTACGGCGGCTCGGACGAGATCCAGCGGAACATCATCGCCGAGCGGGTGCTCGGCCTACCGAGGGAGACCGGATGAAGGGCGTCGTTTTCGACGGCACACGGACCGAGGTCGTCGACGATCTGGAGATACGCGACCCGGCGCCCGGCGAGGTGCTGGTGGCCGTCGCCGCCGCCGGACTGTGCCACAGCGACCTGTCGGTGATCGACGGCACGATCCCGTTCCCCGTGCCGGTGGTCCTGGGGCACGAGGGTGCGGGCGTCGTCGAGGCGGTCGGTGCGGGTGTCACCCATGTGGTGCCCGGTGACCATGTGGCGCTGTCGACCCTGGCCAGCTGCGGGGCGTGCGCGCAGTGCGACCGGGGAAGGCCCACGATGTGCCGGAAGGCGATCGGGATGCCGGGCCGGCCGTTCTCGCGCGGGGGCAGGAAGCTGTTCCAGTTCGCCTCCAACTCCGCGTTCGCCGAACGCACGCTGGTCCGCGCCGTGCAGGCCGTGAAGATCCCGGACAGCCTGCCGCTGACCTCCGCCGCGCTGATCGGCTGCGGGGTGCTGACGGGAGTCGGAGCCGTCCTCAACCGGGCGAAGGTCGACTGCGGCGAGACGGTCCTCGTGATCGGCACCGGCGGCATCGGCCTCAACGTCATCCAGGGGGCCCGGATCGCGGGCGCGCTGACCGTCGTCGCCGTCGACGCCAATCCGGCGAAGGAGGCGGTGGCCCGGCAGTTCGGCGCGACGCACTTCCTGACCTCTACGGACGGCGTGCGCGACATCCTGCCGACCGGCGCCGACCACGCCTTCGAGTGCGTGGGCCGTACGGAACTGATCCGTCAGGCGATCGACCTGCTGGACCGGCACGGGCAGGCGGTCCTCCTCGGGGTCCCGGCGGCGACCGCGGAGGCCTCCTTCCTCGTCTCGTCCATGTACCTCGACAAGTCGATCCTGGGCTGCCGGTACGGTTCCTCGCGCCCGCAGCGGGACATCGCCCTCTATGCGGACCTGTACCGCGACGGCCGTCTGCTGCTCGACGAGCTGGTGACGAAGACGTACCCGGTGGAGGACTTCGCCAAGGCCGCGGACGACGCCCACCACGGGCGGGTGGCGCGCGGGGTCCTGGTCTTCCAGGACGGCAGCACGGGTCTCCAGGACTGCCGCACGGGTCACTAGGGCTGCCGCACGGGTCTTCTAGGACTGCCGCACGGTCCCGGCCGTCGAGCGGAACGTCCTCCGGTACGCCGTCGGCGGCACCCCCAGCGTCGCCTGCAGGTGCTGGCGCAGCGAGGTGGCGGTGCCGAATCCGGCGTCCTGGGCCACCTGGTCGATGGACAGGTCCGTCGACTCCAGGAGGTGCCGGGCCCTTTCCACCCGTTGCAGGGCCAGCCACTGGCCGGGGCTGACGCCGACCTCCTCGCGGAAGCGGCGGGTGAACGTCCGCACGCTCATGGACTCCTGCCGCGCCATGTCCCGCAGCAGGATCGGCCGCTCCAGCCGTTCGAGTGCCCAGGCGCGGGCCGCGGTCGTGGTCGCGAACTGCGGCTCGGGGACCGGCCGGTGGATGTACTGCGCCTGGCCGCCGTCCCGGTGCGGAGGTACGACCGTGCGGCGTGCGATCTCGGTGGCGACAGCGGTGCCGTGGTCGCGGCGCACGATGTGCAGGCAGAGGTCGATCCCGGCGGCGACCCCGGCGGAGGTGAGGACGTCCCCGTCATCGATGAACAGGACGTCCGGATCGACCTTGACCCGGGGGAACAGCTTCTGGAAGTGGTCGGCGGACGACCAGTGCGTGGTGGCGGGCCGCCCGTCGAGGTATCCCGCGGCGGCGAGGACGTATCCGCCGGTGCAGATGGAGACCATGCGGGTGCCGGGCCTGATGTACGCGAGGGCGGCGGCCAGCTCCTCGGTGAGTCTGCCCTCGGTGAAGACGGGGCCCAGCTCGTACGACGTCGGGACGATCACGGTGTCGGCGGTGGCGAGGGCCTCCGGTCCGTGCTCGACGGTGATCGTGAAGTCCGCGTCCGTGCGGACGACGCCCGGTGGGCGTACGGAACAGGTCACGACCTCGTAGAGTTTCCGGGTTCCGCCGTCCGGTCCCCCGGACATGCTGCGGCCGAATATCCTCTGAGGGATGCCCAGTTCGAACGGGAGCAGCCCGTCGAGGGCAAGGACGACGATCCGATGCGGCACGGGTGACTCCTTTATTCTCTAGTTGGTATAGACCAAAAGCTGATACATGTCACCGGTGTGATGGAGAAGCAAGTAGACAGCGCCCGCATTCCCGACGCGATGCGTGAGGCCGGACCGCCGCATACGCCACCCACCGGGACGAAGGGTGCCGGCGGGGCCGGGGAGCTCTGGAACCGTAACTTCCGCCTCTTCTTCGTGGCGCGCGTCGTCGCTCTCTTCGGTGACGGCATGATCCCCGTCGCCCTCACCGCCGGTCTGCTGGGTGCGGGCCGCCCCGCGTCCTCGGTCGGGTTCGCGCTGGCCGCCTGGATGGGCCCGCTGGCGTTCTTCGTCCTCTTCGGCGGCGTGCTCGCCGACCGCTTCACCCCGCGCCGGATGATGATCATCGCGGACGCCCTGCGGCTGGTCGGGGCGGTCGTGCTCGCCGTGACCTTCGCGACGGGCAACCCGCCGCTCTGGGCGGTGTACGCGCTGAGTTCCGTGGCCGGGGTCGGTGCCGCGCTCTTCCAGCCGGGCGTCGCCTCGACCGTGCCCCGCGTCGCCACCGACGTACAGCGCGCCAACGCCGTGCTGAGGGTCGCGGAAGCCCTGATGACCATGGCGGGGCCAGCGTTCGCCGGTGTGCTCGTCGGGCTGGCCAGCGCCGGCGCGGTCTACGCGGCGAACGCGGCGACCTTCGCCGTATCGGGCGCGTGCCTCTTCCTGCTGCGCCTCGCCCCTGCCCCGTCCGACGGGGCGGCCCGTGGCACGTTCGTCGCCGAACTCGTGGACGGCTGGCGTGAGTTCATGGCGCGCTCCTGGCTGTGGGGGGTGATCGCGGTCTGGACGGTGTACGGATTCGCGGTCCTCGGCCCGATGCTCCCGCTGACCGCCGTCCTCGTCACCGAGGGGCACGGCTCGGCGACGTACGGCGTGATGATGGCGGTCAACGGCGCGGGCAGTGTGATCGGCGGGCTGCTCGCCCTGCGCCTGCGCCCGCGCCGCCCGCTCGCGGCGGGTGCGCTCGCCCTGCCCGGGGTCGCGCTGACCCTGCTGACACTCGGCTTCGACATGCCGGTGCTCCTGCTCGGGGCCGGGCAGCTCGTGGGGGGCGCGGTGTCCGCGTTCTGGCTGGTGATGTGGTCGACGACGGTGCAGACCCATGTGCCGCCCGAGGCATTGAACCGGTTGCACGCCTACGACGTGGCGGGATCGCTCCTGATGGTCGCGGCGGGCCGCGCGCTGGCCGGGCCCGTCGCCGAGAGGGTGGGGGTGTCGGAGGTGCTGCTGGCGGGCGCGGTGATCAACCTGCTGGTGGCCGCGGTGCTGCTGGGCGCGCGGCCGATCAGGCGGCTGGAGCGGATCGGGTGACGGGCAGGGGAACGGCGGGCGGGGTGGAGCGTTCGAGGATGGTGGCGGCCGGTGCGGGTGCGCTGACCGTCGCCGCCGGGCTCGGGGTGCGGGCGGCGGCCGGCGGGGACGTGGCGAAGTACGCGGGGGACGCGCTGTACACGGTCCTGATCCACGCGCTCGTGGTGCTGATCGCACCCAGGGTGGCGCCGCTGGTGGCGGCCGCTACGGCGCTGGCCTTCAGCTGGGGCGTGGAGTTCGCGCAACTGACGAGCTTTCCGGCGGAGTTGTCGGGGAGGAGTGCGCTCGCGCGCTTGGTGCTCGGCTCGACGTTCAACGCCCCCGACCTGTTCTGGTACGGGGTGGGCGCCGCTGCCGCCGGGTGCGTACACGCCTGGGCGGCCGGCCGCCGGGGGCGCGGTGGGCAAAGCCGTTCGCGGGACGCGGTGGGTGGGCGGGTGAGTTCGTGAGCGCGAGGTGGTGGGAGCGGAGCGCCGGGCGCTGCCGCTGACCAGCAGCCCGGCATCCGTTCCGGTGGTGGCCCGATCCCTGCGAACCGTGTCTGCCGGGCCACTCGTGCGTCCACGAGCCCGGCCCGATGCTGAGTGACGTGACGCAGACAATCGACCCCTCGGCCCCGGTGGCCGGCCCGGTGAAGCCCGGCCGCGCATCCCGTCCGCGTATCCACCGCGCCTGGATCGTCGCCGCCGTCGCGTTCGTGACGATCATCGGCGGTGCGGCCTTCAACTCCCTCCCCGGCCTCCTGATCGACCCGCTCCACACGGAGTTCGGGTGGTCGCGCGGCGAGATCGGTCTGGCGGTCTCCGTCGACATGGCGCTGTACGGGCTCACCGCACCGTTCGCCGCCGCGCTGATGGACCGGTTCGGCATCCGCCGGGTGGTCGTGGTGGCGCTGAGCGCCGTGGCCGCCGGGGCGCTGGCGTCCGTCTGGATGACGGAGTCCTGGCAGCTGATGATCTATTGGGGGCTGCTGGTCGGCCTCGGCACGGGCGCCCTGGCGATGTCGTTCGGCGCGACGGTCACCAACCGCTGGTTCGTGGCCAGACGCGGCCTGATCACCGGGATCCTGACCGCGGCCGGCGCCTCCGGGCAGCTCGTCTTCCTGCCGCTGTGCGCCTGGATCGTCGACGAACACGGCTGGCGGCCCGCCTCGGTCACCGTCGCCCTCGCGGCGCTGGTCGTCGTCCCGTTCGTCGCGCTCCTGATGCGCGACCACCCGGCCGACGTGGGCGTGGCCCCGTACGGCGGAACGTTCGTCGAGAAGCCCGCGCCCGCCCGTGGGGCGGCGGCCCGGACGGTGCGGGTGCTGTTCGACGCCGCGCGCACCGGGCCGTTCTGGCTGCTCGCCGGCACGTTCGCGATCTGTGGGGCGTCGACGAACGGACTGATCCGTACGCACTTCGTGCCGTCGGCGCACGATCACGGCATGGAGATCACCGCCGCGGCCTCGCTGCTGGCCGTCATCGGGGTCTTCGACATCGTCGGCACGGTGTTCTCCGGCTGGCTCACCGACCGCTTCGACGCCCGCCGTCTGCTCGCGGTCTACTACGCGCTGCGCGGCATCTCGCTGATGTTCCTGCCGCTGCTGATGGGGCCGTCGGTGAAACCGTCGATGGTCTTCTTCATCGTCTTCTACGGGCTGGACTGGGTCGCCACCGTCCCGCCGACGCTGGCTCTGTGCCGCGAGCACTACGGGGAGGACAGCCCGATCGTCTTCGGCTGGGTCCTGGCATCGCACCAGGTCGGAGCGGCGGCGGTGGCCTTCCTCGGCGGTGCGGCCCGTGACGCCTTCGGCTCGTACGACGTGGTCTGGTACGCGGCGGGGGCGCTGTGCGCGATGGCGGCCCTGATGTCGCTGGTGATCCGGCGGCGGGGGAAGCCCGAGGTGGCGGTCAGCTCGTGAAGCCGCCGAACCTGCCCTGGTGGAACAGCAGCGGACCGGCGGTCCCCTCGGCCGTGCCGAGCGCTTCTACCCGTCCCACGACGATGAGGTGGTCACCGCCGGTGTGGACGGCCTGGATGCGGCAGTCGACCCAGGCGGGAACGGAGTCCAGGAGCGGTGATCCGGTGGCGGGCGCCGGGCGGTACGCGACCCCGGCGAACTTGTCGGCGCCGCTCACGGCGAACCCCCGGCACAGGGCGCCCTGGTCCGCGCCGAGGATGTTGACGCAGAAGGCCCCGGCGCGGGCGATACGCGGCCAGGTCGTCGACGTACGGGCCACCATGAACGTGACCAGCGGCGGGTCGAGGGAGAGCGACGCGAACGACTGGCAGGCGAAGCCCGCGGGGCCGTCCGGGTCGTCGCCGCCGTGCGCGGTGACGACGGTGACCCCGCTCGCGAAGTGCCCGAGCACCCGCCGGAACTCGGCGGCCTCGACGGGCGGGCGCTCGTCCGCCCGGACGGCTCTGAGGTCGGGCCGGGGCAGCGTTTCGACGGGCACCGGTCCGTCGGGCGCCGCTCCCGCGACCGTGGCGGCGCCGACGGAGCGGAGGTAGCGGACGGCGGTTGCGGCCATGCCTGCGTGTCCCATCACCTCCCCATTGAAACTGACGGACCGTCAGTTGTGAAGGTGCCCGCCGCGCGCAATCGCGGGCGCTCGGCCGGGATGCGGCTCGGCGTGGACGGGCGCGCGGTGCTGACCGCCGTGCCGTACGAGGAATGGGATGCCCCCGAGCAGCGCTGTGACGCGGAGGGCACCTGGACCTACACGCCGAGCGCCGGGGACGTGCGGGGCACGGTCGCGTTCGAGGCCGGCTGCGAGCTGGGCGTCTGGACGCTCGGCGGCACCACGGAACAGCCGGAGCTGTACCAGGTCGTCGGCGACCCGGACGCCGGTGACATCCGGATCCTGGTCAAGCGGCCCTGATCCGGGGATGGCCGAGCGGTCCCGAGGTCCGGGGTCGGTTCAGCGGCCCAGGTACTTCGGCGGGCGGCGTTCCACGAAGGCCCGTACGCCCTCCTGCGCGTCGTGCGTGGTCATGTTGAGTTCCTGCGCCATCGCCTCCGCGGCGAACGCCGTCGCCCGGCCGGCGTCCTGGGAGGTGTTCACCAGGTGCTTGGTGAGAGCCAGCGCACGGGTCGGCCCCTCGGCCAGGCGCTGGGCCCAGTCGCGGGCCGTCGGGGCCAGTTCGGCGTCCGGGAGGACCCGGTTGACCAGGCCGAGCCGCTCCGCGTCCCGGGCGGGGAGCGCGTCGCCGAAGAAGAGGAGCTCCTTGGCGCGGTGGGCGCCGATCAGCCGGGGCAGCAGATAGGCGCCCCCACCGTCCGGGACGAGGCCCCGGCGTACGAAGACCTCGATGAACGTCGCCGACTCGGCGGCGAGCACCAGATCGCAGGCGAACGCCAGATGCGCGCCCAGGCCGGCCGCCGTGCCGTTCACGGCGGCGATCACGGGTTTCTCGCAGTCCAGGACCGCCGCGATAAGCCGCTGAGCGCCGAGCCGGATCGTCCGTGCGACATCGCCTGTGACCCGCTCCCCGCCGGTCGCGGGCCCCGAGCGCAGGTCGGCGCCCGCGCAGAAGCCGCGGCCGGCCGCGGTCAGGACGACGGCCCGCACCGCCGGGTCGGCGGAGGCGTCGGCGAGCAGGGTGATGACGCGTTCGCGCTGCTCCCAGGTGACGGCGTTCATCGCGTCCGGGCGGTTGAGGGTGATCCACGAGACCCCGTCGTCGGTGCGGTGCAGTACCGACGTGTCCAGGGGATCGTCCAGGGATTCCTCCAGGGGACGGGACGTACGGGATCCGTCGGGGGAGGACGGCATGGGCGGGCTCCTTCACGGGGCGGGTACGGGCTCAGCGGCAGAGGGCGAGTGCGTCCAGGGCCACCGCGCCCTGGCCGCGCCCGAGGACCACGAGCGGGTTGATGTCGAGCTCCACGAGGTCGTCGCCCAGCTCCAGGGCCATCCGCTGGACCCGCAGGACCACTTCGACGAGCGCGTCGACATCGAGCGGCGGCCCGCCGCGCACGCCGTCGAGGAGGGCCCGGCCGCGGAGCTCGTCGAGCATCGTCCGCGCCTGGTGCTCGCCGAAGGGCGGCACCCGGACGGCCGTGTCGTGCAGGACCTCCACGAGCACCCCGCCGAGCCCCACGGTGACCGTCGGCCCGAACAGCGCGTCCTGGGTCACGCCGACCATCATCTCGACGCCCCGCTCGACCATCTGGCAGACCAGGATCCCGTCGAGGTCGACGGACTCGAAGCGGGCGATGTCGGTGAGCTCGCGATAGGCGTCGCGGACCTGGCTCGCGGAGGTGAGCCCGACCTTGACCAGGCCGAGTTCGGTCTTGTGCGCGAGCCGGGTGCCGGACGCCTTCATGACGACCGGGTAGCCGACGAGCGCCGCCGCCCGGACCGACGCCGCCGCACTGGTCACCAGCTGCTCGCGCGGTACGCGGATGCCGTACGCCCGGAGGAGCTGCTTCGCCGCGTGCTCGCTCAGCTGGTGACCGGGGCGCAGCAGGGCCCGTGCCTTGCGGAACGAGGGCGAGGGCGTGCGCGGCGCGTCGTCGAAGGGGGAGCGGTAGGACGCGGTGAAGCGGTGGTGGTCCAGGTACGCCTTCACGGCCCCGATGCAGTTGCGGAAGGTGCGGAAGGTGGCGACGCGGGACGAGCCGAGGAGGGTGGTGCGGTAGGCCTCCTCCGTACCGACGGGCGAGCCCCACACCACGCAGATCAGCTTGTCCGTGGCCTCCGCCGCGTCCACCAGGTCCTGGGCGAGCCGGTCGCTCATAGGCGGGAACGGTCCGGTGATCGGACAGATCAGTACGCCGACGGCCGGATCGGCGAGGATCGCGTCGATGATCTTCCGGCCGCGCCAGTCGCCGACGGGGTGCCCGCCGTTGTCGACCGGGTTCGCGACATCCAGGTAGTCCGGTATCCACTCGTGCAGTTCGCGCTGCTTCCCCTCGGACAGGGTGGGCAGCGAGAGCCCGGCGCCGGTCGCCAGGTCCGAGAAGTGCGCGCCCGTGCCGCCGGAGATCGAGTACACGACGACACCGTCGGCGCGCGGCGGTCGCGCCCGGGCCAGCAGGGCGGCGGTGTCCTGGAGTTCGTCGAGTCCGTCCACCCGGATCACCCCGAACTGCCGCATCGCCGCGTCCACCACCTCGTCGGTGCCCGTGAGCTTGCCGGTGTGCGAGGCGGCCGTCCTGGCGCCCGTCTCCGTACGCCCCACCTTGACCGCCACCACCGGTACGCCGGCCCGCGCCGCCCGGTCGGCGGCGAGCAGGAAGGAGCGGCCGTCCTTGAGCCCCTCGACGTAACAGGCGATGGCGCCGACCTCGGGGAGCCCGGAGAAGTACGAGATGAAGTCGGCGGTCTCCAGGTCGGCCTCGTTGCCGGTGGGCGCCCAGTGGGAGAGCCGGACGCCCAGCTCCTGGAGGGTGTGGACGGGGCGGCCCTGGTGCCCGGACTGGGTGATCAGCGCGATGGCGGGGCCTTCCAGGTCCTCGCGGAACGACTCGAAGGCGTTGAGGTTGGTGTTCGGCCCCAGCAGCCGCAGCCCCGACCGCTCGACGGCCGCCGACAGCCGCGCCTGCGCGGCCGTGCCCGCCGCGCCGGTCTCCGCGAAGCCGGAGGCGAAGGCGACGGCGAACTTCACCTTGGAGGCGGCCAGTTCCTCGATCAATGGCAGCGGGTCGGCCACGAGCAGCACGGCCAGATCGACCTGTTCCGGCAGGGCCGCGACGGAAGGGGAGCAGGGCCGCCCGAAGACGGACTCCCGTGTGGGATGCACCGGGTGCAGCCGCGCCCCGACCCGCTCGGCCCAGGCGAGGAGCTGGCGGGTGATCCCGGTGTTCGGGCGTCCCTCGGTGTCGGACGCGCCGACGACGGCGACGGACTCGGGCCGGAAGAACCGGTCCAGATCGGGTACGGGCGCGTGCAGGGGCCGTCCGCTGACGTCGAGACCGCCCTCCGCCGTGGCTGTCGCCATGCTGTGGACGGCGGCGTGCGGTTCCTCGCCGCAGGCGTCCACCCTGGCGCGGAAGTGTGTGGTGAGGGTGCCGTGAGTCGATCCAAGCATCGTTCCGCCCACTTCTGCTCGATGGGTCCGACCGGGAGCCGCGGAGTTGCCGGGCCCCCGACTTCCATAGCTGACGCCTTGTCAGGTTACTGAACTGACGGCCCGTCAGGAATGGGTGTGCACGTACAGGCTGCCGCGGGGCCCCGCGCGGAGGCGGCGGACGTCCGGACATCCATCGCGGACGGTCGGACATGGGCGTGCACCGGTGCCCCGGTGCACGCTCGGACCATGACCAACGAATCCGTAGTGGTGATCGGCGGCACCGGCAAGACCGGGCGCCGCGTGGTGGAACAGCTCCGCGCACGGGGAGTGGAGACGAGGGCGGCCTCGCGCTCGGGTGAGACCCCGTTCGACTGGGCGGACCGGGCCACCTGGCGGCCGGCCCTCGCCGGGGCGGGCGCCGCCTACATCGTCCCGCTGGACACCTCGCCGTCCCCGGTGCCCGCCCTGGTGGCGGAGGCCGTGGCGAGCGGGGTGCGGCGGCTGGTGCTGCTCTCCGCCCGGGGCGTGGACGTCCCCGGCTATTTCGGGGCGGCCTACGACGGCGGCGGACCGCACGCGGAGGCGGAGGCCGCGGTCCGGGCCTCGGGTGCGGCGTGGACGATCCTGCGTCCCGGATGGTTCGCCCAGAACTTCAGCGAGGGCGTCTTCCTCGACGAAGTGAACGCGGGTGAGCTCACGCTGCCCACGGCGGACGGCGCCGCCGCGTTCGTCGACGCGCGGGACATCGCGGCCGTGGCCGTCGCCGCGCTGACCGGGGACGGCCACGCGGGCCAGGTGTACGAGCTGTCCGGTCCCAGGGCGCTCACCGTCGACGAGGCGCTCGCCGAGATCGCGAAGGTGACCGGGCACCGGGCCGTCTACGTCCCGACGGGCGAGGACGCGTTCCGCTCGGGCCTGGTCGCCCAGGGAATGCCCGAGGACGAGGCGGCGCTCTGGACCGCCGCGCTGGAGCCGGTCCGCACGGGCCGGGAGGCCGCGGTGGCCGACGGGGTCCGGCGCGCGCTGGGCCGCGAGCCCCGCGACTTCTCCGACTTCGTACGGGACGCGGCGGCGGAGGGCGCCTGGCGGAGCTGACGGGACGGGCAGGGACGGCTGTGCGGGGCGGGAGGGGCCCGGCAGGCTGTGCGAGGCGGGAAGGCCCGGCAGGCTGTGCGAGGCGGGAAGGCCCGGCAGGCTGAGGGCGCGCCTCTCTGATCACCGCACCCTGCTGATCACCGCACCCTCTGATCACCGCGCCCCGCCGATCACCGCGCCACCGGCTCGCCCGCCGCTCAGCCCGCCGGGGCCTCGTGCTCCCGGCGGGCTCCGGGCGTGGCCCGCCGGTACACGCTGGGGCTCTCGCCCCGCAGCCGCTTGAACGCGGCGCTGAAGCCGAACGCGTCCGCGTACCCCACGCGCCGCGCCACGGAAGCCACCGTGAGCTCCGGGCGCGCCAGCAGGTCGGCGGCGAGCGTCATCCGCCATCCCGTCAGATACGCCACCGGGCCCTCCCCGACCAGCTCCGTGAACCGCTTGGCCAGGGTCGTGCGCGACACACCGGCCCTGCTCGCCAGTTCCGCCGTCGTCCACGGGTGCGCCGGGTCCTCGTGCATCGCACGCAGCGCGGGCCCCGCCACCTCGTCGCCGAGCGCCCGGTACCACTTGGGCGGTTCGGCCTCCGGCCGGTCGAACCAGTCCCGGAGCGTGCACACCAGCAGCCAGTCGAGCAGCCGGTCGAGCACGATCTGCCGGCCCGGCCGAGCCCCGGTGATCTGTGCCTCCAGGTAGTCCCGCATCGGCGCGCAGTCGTCGCCGTCCGGTACGACGAGCGCAGGCGGCAGGACGCGCAGCAGCCGTTGCGGAGCCTCGGCCTGTACGTCGTAGGCGGCCGCCAGCAGCACGGTCGGTCCGGTGATCTCGTCGGCGGGAGCCTGCTCACCGCCCGAAGCGGTCAGCCAGCGCACGTCCCGTACCGCCGCCGGCGCCCCCGTGCCGCCCCCCGGGCCCCGATCCGGTTCGTCGGTGAAGACGAACGGCGCGGGCCCCCGTACGATCGCGGCCTCACCGAGCCCCACCCGCAGCGGCGTCCCGCCCTCCGGGACGATCCACCCGGCGCCCCGCAGCGGCACGCACAGGGTCAGGTACGCGCCGTCCGTGAACCGGAGCGACCACGGCGGCCACAGCACCGAACGGCCGAACACCGCGCCCCTGCCCCGGACTCCGCCGAGCAGTTCATCGAACACATCCATGGCCCAACGATAGGCAGACGTCCGGACGCCGCGGACGATCTCCTATGCACCGCGGACGGACGGCCATGGTTCCGGGTCCCGCCGCACGATGGACTCGGTCCATGACGACGACCACGAGCAGGACCGCGCGCGGCACACGACCGGCCACCCCCGACGTACTCGTACTCGGCGGCACGGGGAAGACCGGCCGCCGGGTCGTCCGGAGGCTGCGCGACACCGGTACGGCACGGGTACGGGCGGCCTCGCGCTCCGGCGAGGTGACCTTCGACTGGACGGTCCGGGAGACCTGGGAGCCCGCGCTGAAGGGGGCGTCGGCCGTCTACCTGGTGGCGCCGGAGGACCCGGTTGCGGTCGGGGAGTTCGTCGCGGACGCGGTGCGCGCGGGGGTGCGCCGTTTCGTGGCGCTGTCGGGGCACGGCACGGAGGCGGCCGCCGGCACCGGAGTGGCCGGGGACGCCTTCGGGCAGGGCATGGTCGCGGGCGAGACGGCGGTACGGGGCTCCGGCGCCGAGTGGACGATCATCCGGCCGAGCAACTTCTTCCAGAACTTCGACGAGGACCTGTGGCTGGCGCCGCTGAGGGCGGGCCGTCTGGCCCTGCCGATCGGTGCGGTGCCCGAGCCGTTCGTCGACGCCCAGGACGTGGCCGAGGTCGCAGCGGCCGTGCTCACCGGCGACGGGCACGCGGGCCGGACGTACGAGCTCACGGGACCCCGTGCCCTGACGTTCGCGGGGTCCACGGAGACGATCGCCCGGGCGGCGGGACGCCCGATCCGCTACGAGGAGCTGACCCCGCAGGCGTACCGCGCCGAACTGCTCGGCCAGGGATGGCCGAAGGCCGTGGTGGACCTCCTGGGCGGGATGTTCGCCGTGCACCGGGCGGGTCACACGACGGCCCTGGGCGACGGGGTCCAGCAGGTGCTCGGCCGCGAACCGGGGGACCTGGCGGTGTGGGCGCGACGGGTCGCGGCCGAGGGGACGTGGGCGTAAGGCGAAGCCCGCACCGCACACCCCTCCCGTCAGCCGCCGGCCACACTCCTGGCTATCTTCCGGGCGTCGAGAGCCAGTTCGCGGAGCATCCCGCTGATCGGGTTGGTGAACCCGGTGAAGTAGAGGCCCGGCGCCTTCTCGGGCGCACGGCCCCCGGCCGCCACCGGCCTGCCCCGCTCGTCCAGGACGCCGAGGTGGCCGACCAGGCTCTCCAGGGACCGCAGGTAGCCGGTCGCGACGATCACGGCGTCCGGGGTGAGGCGGGTGCCGTCCGCGAGGACCACCGCGTCCCCGTCGAGGGACTCCACGGCCGCCACCGGCTCCACCCGGCCGGCCTTCACCGCGTCGATCAGGCCCACGTCCTGGACCGGGATCGCGCCGTCCCTGACGCGGGAGTACAGGCCCGTGGCGGGGCGGGGAAGGCCCTGGGCGGAGAGGTCGGGGACGGCGAGCTTCGCCATGACCCCGCCCGCCCGGTCCACGAGCCGTACGGGCAGCCGACGCACGAGGATGCCGGTCGCCTGCGCGGGCCAGCCGGCCGTGGAGCGCCTCACGATGTGCGGAACGGTGCGTACCGCGATCCGTACCCGGGAAGCGCCGCCCTCCACCAGGTCCACGGCGATCTCCGCCCCGGTGTTGCCGATCCCGACGACGAGGACGTCCTGGCCGGCGTAGCGCGTGGGGTTGCGGTACTCCGACGCGTGCAGCAACTCGCCGGTGAACGTGTCGCGTCCGGACCAGTCCGGGACGCGCGGTGTGTGGTTGTAGCCGGTGGCGACGACGACGGCGCGCCCGTCCAGGACCCGGCCGCCGCTCGCGGTCAGCTGCCAGCCGGTGCCTTCGGCGGACCGGTCGATACGGGACACCTCGACGCCGGTGACCACTTCGAGTCCGTGGTGCTCGGCGTACTTCTCCAGGTAGCGCACCATGTCCGCACGGGACACCCAGCGCCCGAACCGGCGGGGCATCGCCAGGCCCGGCAGCGCGGACCAGCGCCGGGTGGTGTGCAGGCGCAGGCGGTCGTAGTGGCGGCGCCAGGAGGCGCCGACGCTCTCGGACTTCTCCAGTACGACGGCCCGTACGCCCTGCTCGCGCAGGGCGGCCGCGACGGCGAGACCGCCCGGACCGCCGCCGACGACGTAGACGGGCCGACGGTCGTTAAGTGCACTTTCGGACATGATTATGGAGCGTAACCGCGCGCTCACTTGGTGGGTCTCGGTCAAGGCCGGAATCGGTTGCGAATTGATCACGGGGCGACCTCTTGCGCGGGGCGGCCCGGATCAGGTGAACTGACGTACCGTCAGATTCGTGCGCCGTGACCGGAAGGAACGCCGATGCGGACGATCGTGCTCGGTGGCGCCGAGTGGCTCGCCGTCCTGCGTATAGGGCTCGGCCTGTGGTGGCTGGAGAGCTGGCGCCACAAGGACAGGAAGGGCTGGTTCGAGCGGGGTACGGGCATCGCCTGGGCCGCCGACGTCGCCGGGAAGCACCGCTGGACCGTGGTCCGCACCGGCTTCCGGCGCGTGGTCGCACCCCGCCCCCGGCTCATGGCGTACGTCGTCGTCTACGCCGAACTCGCCCTGGGCCTGGGGCTGGTCACCGGCTTCCTCACCCCGGTCGCGCTGGTCGCGGGGCTGCTCCTCAACCTCCTCTATCTGGTGCTGATGATCCACGACTGGGCCGAGCAGGGGCAGAACGCGATGATGGCGCTGATCTCGCTCGTCGCGCTGTTCGCGATGTCCTGGCAGACCTGGTCGCTCGACGAGGCGATCGGACTGTTCCTCTGATGGCCGCACCGCGCTTCGACGTGCCGGAACCGGACGCGTTCACCCGCCCGTACTGGGACGCGGCGGCGCGGGGCCACCTGCTGCTGCGCCGCTGCGGGGCCTGCGCCCGGGCGCACCACTACCCGCGCGAGTTCTGTCCCCGCTGTTGGAGCGAGGACGTCACCTGGGAACGCGCGAGCGGCCACGCGACGCTCTACACCTGGTCCGTCGTGCACCGCAACGACCTGCCACCGTTCGGCACCCGGGTCCCGTACACGGCGGCCGTGGTCGACCTCGCCGAGGGCCCGCGGATGATGACGGAGATCGTGGACTGCGACGCGTCGGTCCTGACGATCGGTATGCCGCTCGTGGTCACCTTCCGCCACGAGGAGGGCGGGGAGTCGGTCCCGGTCTTCACGGCAGCCGGCCCCGGACGGACGGCCGCAGCCGGCCCGTCACCCGGACCGGGAGCCCCGGGCTCAGGGCCAGAGCAGCTCCCGTACCCATGAACCGCCGTCCCCGCGCCCGTTCCCGCCCCCGTCGGCGCGGTAGCGCAGCCGTACGTGCTGACGCCGCGCGTCGCCCTGGAAGAACTCGGCCTCCCGCGGCTCGACGACGTACCGCGTCCAGCTCCGCACCTCCGCGTCGGGTGTGAGGGAGGCGCGTTCCCAGGCGGACTCGGACGCCCGGACCAGCTCGTCCCGCGTGCGGAGGACCTCGCTCTGCCGTCCCACCAGCGCCGAGGCCAGCGCACCCGTCGAGCGGGCGTGCAGATCGGCGAGGCTCTCCGCGGGGCCGGCCGCGGTGACCGGTCCCCGTACGCGTACCTGCCTGCCCTGCGCGGGCCAGTAGAAGCCGAGCGCGGCATACGGCCGGGCGGCGAGCTGGTGGCCCTTCGCGCTGGTGGCGTGCGAGGCGAAGTGCCAGCCGCGCTCGTCCGCGTCGTGCAGCATCAGCGTCCGGACGTCGGGCCTGCCCTCCTCGTCGACGGTGGCGAGGGACATGGTGTGCGGTTCCTGCTGCCCGGCCGCGACGGCCTCGGCGAACCACGTGTGGAAGAGGGTGAGGGGATCATCCGGTGCGGCGGCCGGGTCGAAGGAGGGGAGGTCGGTGTCCCACACGCGCTGGGCGTGCAGCAGGTCGAGGAAGGCGCTGTGCGAATCGGGCATGGGGCCATTCCACACCCCGGGGGGACGCACGGGGCCGTACCTCCACCCCAGGGGCGCGCGGGGCCGCACCTCCACCCCGGGGGCGCGCGGGGCTCCAACCCCCGCCCAGGGCGCGCGGGTCCCTCACCCCCGCCCCAGGACCACCGTCCCGGATGAGCAGAACCAGCCGCCCGTTCCCGAGGCCACCGCCAGTTCCGGCAGTCCGCCGCCCCGGCGGTGCACCTGGCGTTCGCCCGCCTCGCCGCGCAGTTGCCGCACCGCCTCCACCAGCAGGAACAGCCCCCGCATCCCCGGATGACAGGCCGAGAGGCCGCCGCCGTCCGTGTTCACCGGGAGCTCCCCCGTCAAACCGGTCCGGCCCTTCTCCATGAACGCCCCGCCCTCGCCCTTCGCGCAGAAGCCCAGGTCCTCCAGCGTCACCAGCGTCATATAGGTGAACGCGTCGTAGATCTCGGCGAGGTCTATGTCGGCGGGGCGCACCCCGGCCCGCTCGAAGGCCAGCCGGCCGGAGACCGCCGCGGGGGAGACCGTGAAGTCCGCCCACTCGGACATCGTGGAATGGGAGGCGTACTCACCGGTGCCGAGAATCCACACCGGTTCCTTCGCCGTGTCCGGTACGTACTCCTCGGCGGCCAGCAGGACCGCGCATCCGCCGTCGCTGCGGATGCAGCAGTGCAGTCTGGTGAACGGGTCCGCGATCATCGGCCCGGACAGGACATCGTCCACCGTGATCGGGTCACGGAACATCGCGTCCGGGTTGGCCGCCGCGTTCGCCCGTGCCTGGACCGCCACCTCGGCCAGCTGTTCCGGCGTCGTCCCGTACTCGTGCATGTGGCGGCGTGCGGCCATCGCGTACTTGGCGATCAGCGAGTGCCCGTAAGGCACCTCGAACTGGAGGGGGCCGCGGGCGCCGAACGACAGGTTGGAGGTCCGGCGCCCCGCCCTGATGTCGGCCCGGGCCGTCGATCCGTAGACCAGCAGGACGGCGTCGGCGTGTCCGGCGGCGATGGCGTCCGCCGCGTGGGCCGCCATGACCTCCCAGGTCGCGCCGCCGACCGCCGTGGAGTCCACCCACGTGGGAGTGAGGCCGAGGTACTCGGCCACCTCGACCGGCGCGAGCATCCCGAGGCCCGCCGAGGCGAAACCGTCGATGACGGACCGGTCGAGGCCCGAGTCGGCCAGTGCCCGGCGAGCGGCCTGGGCGTGCAGGGCGTAAGGGGTGGCCTCGTCGACGCGTCCGCAGTCCGCGAGCGCGATACCGACGGCGGCGACCCGGCGCGGGGCGGCGGAGAGGGAGGAGGCCATAAATCTGACGGTACATCAGATTGGCCTGACGGTAAGGGGGTTGTGCGGGCATCGTGCGGGGCCGGGCCCTGGGATTTTCGGACCCCGACCCCTAGCATGACGGCCCGTCAGGTCGGGGCGCAGGTCCCCGGCCCAGGGGAAGGAGCCCGATGATGGACGCCGCCTTCACCGCGGAACAGGACGAGATCCGCCGCACACTGCGCGAACTGCTGGCCAAGCACAGCGGCCCCGACGAGGTCAGGGCCGCCGTACGGACCGCCGAGGGGTACGACGGGGTCCTGTGGCGCAGACTCGCCCGTGACCTGGGTCTGCCGGGGCTCGCGATCCCCGAGGCGTACGGCGGGGTCGGCTGCGGGACGACCGAGCTCGCCCTCGCCTGCGAGGAGACCGGCAGGGCCCTGCTGCCCTCACCGCTGCTCGCCACGGCCGCGCTGGCCGCACCGCTGATCACCGCACTGGGCACCGAGGCCCAGTGCACCGCCCTGCTGCCGGCCCTCGCGGCGGGCGAACTCACCGCCACGCTCGCCGTACCCGGCGCCGGTCTCTCCACGGCTCTGGGGCTCACCGGCGGCGAAGCGGGCGGAGGGGATGGCGGAGGAGTTGGCGGAGGAGCGAGTGAAGGGGAGGGCCGCGGGGCGGGTCCGGGCGGCGACTGGGCGGGTGGTGGCCGGGCCGGTGGCGTACAGGCGCGGCCCGCCGGTGGTGAGGGGGGCTGGCGGCTGTACGGCGAGGCGTCGCAGGTCCTCGACGGCCACAGCGCGGGCCTGCTCGTGGTCGCCGCGCACACGGGCGGCTTCCCGCGCAGCCGTACGCTCCTCTTCCTCGTGCGTACGGAGGCGGCGACCGGACTCGTCCGCGCCAGGCAGACGTCCATGGACGAGACGCGGCCGCTCGGGCGCATCGAACTGCGCGACACCGAGGCCGAACTCCTGGGCGTGGACGACGCGGCCGGGACGGCGGCGGCGCTGGCGCAAGCCGGGCGCACGGCCGCCGCGGTGCTCGCGGCGGAGGCGGCCGGAGCGGCGGCGAGCGCGCTGGACCGCACGGTCGAGTACGTGAAGGCCCGCGAACAGTTCGGACGGGCGATCGGCTCGTTCCAGGCGGTGAAGCACCGCCTGGCTGACGCGTACGTACGGGTGCAGGCGGCCCGCTCGGCCGCCTACTACGCGGCCTGGGACCCGGCGGCCGCCGGCCTGGCGCTCGCGCAGGCGCTGGAGGCCCTGCGCGTCACCTCGGCCGAGGCGATCCAGCTGCACGGGGGCATCGGGTTCACGTGGGAGCACGAGGCGCACCTCTACTTCAAGCGGGCCACCGCCGACGAACTGCTCTTCGGCCCCGTCCACCGGCTCCGCGACCGCGCGGCGCGTCAGGCGGGGCTGTTCCTGACCGGCGGCGCCGGGGCAGCGGTGGCCGTCTGATGGCGCCCGGTGTCCGGCTGATCCAGAAGGTCTCCTCGACCCGCGCCTTCGCGAGGATCGCCCCGCACGTCATCCCCGTCATGGACCGCACCGTGCACCGGCTCACCCGGGGCAGGGTGATGCTCAGCGCGCAGATGCTGCCGGGCCTGGTACTCACCGTGCGGGGGGCGAGGAGCGGGCAGCTCAGGACGGTCCCGCTGGCCTGTATGCCGCGGTGGCGGCCGCAGGGCGGGCCGCGGGAGGAATCGCACGACGGACGGTCGGACGGTCCGCAGGGCGGGCCGCGGAAGGGGCTGCCGGAGAGCTGGATCCTGGTAGGCAGCAACTTCGGCCGGGCGGGGCACCCTGCCTGGACCGCCAATCTGCTCGGCTGTCCGGATGCCGTCGTCAGCTGGAAGGGCCAGGACGTGCGGGTGCGCGCGCGACTGCTCCAGGGTGGGGAGCGCGCCGAGGTGTGGGAGGAGGCGCTGCGTTTCTGGCCGCCGTACGCGACGTACCAGGCGAGGATCGAGCGGGAGATCCGGCTGTTCCGGCTGGATCGCCGGGACTGAGGGCAGGCGTCGAGCGCCGGGGAGCGCCGGGACCGGGCGCCGGGGCAAGCGTCCTGCTGTCGGGACCCGGCCGCGGGTGGCCTGGGCCCGGTCTCGGCGTGGACGGCCGTGTGGCCGCAGGCGCCGGCGGCGGACCACAGGCACTGCTGCTGCTGTGGTCCGCCGCCGGTGAGACAGGACGACGTGGGTGCCCGGGTTGCGGGTGAGCTCCCGGTGTGTGTGGAGGTCCGGCGCCCGCCTACCTCGTCGGCTTCTTGCCGGTGATGCCCAGGTGCACCAACAGGGCCAGGTTCGGGCGGAGTTCCGCCTGCTTCACGCCCCAGGTGGTGAAGCCCTTCTGGTGCGAGGCCACCGCGGCCAGCATCGCGACGAGGGAGCCGGCCATCGCCGCGGGGCTGACGTCCTTGTCGACCTTGCCCTTGGCCTGGAGCTCCTTCACCGATTCCGTAAGGGAGTTGGTGACCGAGTTCAGGATCTTCATGCGGATCTTGTAGAACCGCTTGTCGCCTTCGGCCGCGCCGAGGTCGACCACCCGGAGGATGGCGTCGTTACGGCGCCAGAAGTCGAGGAATCCCTCGACCAGTTCCTCGGATGTCTGCCAGCCGGCCTTGCCGACCCAGGAGCGGCCGGCGACCAGTTGGGTCAGCCCGGCACCCTCCTTGGCCATTTCCTCGGCGATTTCGAGGACGGCGCCCTCGACGTCGGGGAAGTACTGGTAGAAGGTCGCGGGTGAAGTCCCCGCCTTCCGGGCGACGTCGATGACTTTGACGTCCCGGTACGGCGAGGAGCTGAGCATCTCGCTGAGGCAGTCGAGCAGCTTCTGCCGCGTCGCCTGACCGCGTCGACCGGCCACGCGGCCGTCGACGGTGCGTACTTGTCCTGTCATGCCGTCAGCTTACCGAGGGGTGATCGGAGCGCGATTCGGCCGACTGCAAATGGGGAACGCCGCAGGACAGGCCGGGTGCGTGGTGGGTGCATGGTGTGTTTTCGGCCAGTTGCGGCGCGAGGGATCGGCGCCCCGCCGCATGGCGGCGCGCGGCTCCGCGTAAGTGTTATCAACAGCCTGTGGACAACTTCGGTGGACAACTTCGTCCATGCCGGGTGCAGGACCTTCACGATTCGGGCGAACGTTCTATATGGGTGCGCCGGGGCGCGCCGCGACGCACCCGCCGTTACGTTGACTGTGACGGGCATCACTGTCCGGCTCTCACTGTTCGGCCGTCACTGCTACGGAAGGACCCGGGCCCATGGCCGCATTCGCGCACTCCGTGCCGTGCTGGGTGGATGTGCAGCTCTCCGACCTGGAAGCGGGCAAGCGCTTCTACGGCGGGCTCTTCGGCTGGACCTTCCGTGCGGGCGACGGCCTGCCCTTCGCCGACGCCTTCAGTGACGGCAGGCTCGTCGCCGGGCTCGCGGCCAAGCAGGACGGCCGGATGCCGACCACCTGGGGCGTCTACTTCTCCACCGACGACATCGCCGCCACGGTGGCCCTCGTCAGGGAAGCGGGCGGCCAGGTGATCACCGACCCCGTGCGGGCCGGCCGGGCCGGGGTGCTGGCCCAGGCGGCCGACCCGGGCGGCGCGGTCTTCGGGCTGTGGCAGGCCGGGGACCGGGCCGGCTTCGAGAAGCAGAACGAGCCGGGAGCCTTCTGCTGGACCGAGGTCTACACCCGGCGGCCGGAAGCCGTGGACGCCTTCTACGAGCGCGTCTTCGGCTTCGCGGGGACGGACCTGGACGACTCCTCGAAGGACGCGTCCGGCACCTACGAGCCGGGCATCGACTACCGGATGTGGTCGCCCGCGGGCAGCGAACCGGGCCCCGACACGGCGATCGGCGGACGCAGTGTCATCACCGACGCGTTCCCCGCCGAGATGCCCAGCTACTTCCTCAGCTACTTCGCGGTCGCCGACTGCGACCGGGCCGCCGAAACGGTCGTCACCCTGGGCGGCCGGGTCACCGCGCCGCCGTTCGACATCCCGTACGGGCGGATGGCCGTCGTCCAGGACGACCAGGGCGCCGCCTTCGCCGTGCTGCAGCCCACCGAACTCCTTCCCTGAGCGGCTCCGGCAGGCCCGCGCCCCCCACATCCCCCTGTCCGGTACCGGATGAAGTGACATAAGACACCCCGATCCGCCCCCGGGTTCGCAACCGGGGCCTCCGACAGGAAGAATCGGGGTGCGCACCGCCAGGTGGTGCCCAGTGGTGAGACGCTGCACATGGCGGGATTTCGCGGGCTTCTGTTCCTGAGGTCCGTACGGGGAGGTGGCAGGTAAGTGATGGAGCAGCTGACGCAGCACGACCCGAGACGGATCGGCCCGTTCGAGGTGCTGGGACGACTCGGTGCCGGCGGCATGGGGCTGGTCTATCTCGCGCGCTCGGCTTCGGGCCGGCGGGTGGCGATCAAGACGGTGCGTACGGAGCTCGCCGAGGACCAGCTGTTCCGGGTCCGGTTCACGCGCGAGGTGGAGGCCGCCCGCGCGGTCAGCGGCTTCTACACGGCGGCCGTGGTGGACGCCGACCCGCGAGCGGCGGTGCCGTGGCTGGCCACGGCCTACGTACCCGCCCCCTCGCTCGAAGAGATAGTGAATGAGTGCGGGCCGATGCCGACCCAGGCCGTGCGGTGGCTGGCGGCCGGGATCGCCGAGGCCCTCCAGTCCATCCACGGGGCGGGCCTCGTCCACCGCGACCTGAAGCCCTCCAACGTGCTGGTCGTCGAGGACGGTCCGCGCGTGATCGACTTCGGGATCGCGTCCGGTGTCTCCAACACCCGGCTGACCATGACGAACGTGGCCGTCGGCACGCCCGCGTACATGTCTCCCGAGCAGGCGCGGGACTCGCGGAGCGTGACCGGGGCCAGTGACGTGTTCTCGCTCGGCTCGACACTGGTGTTCGCGGCGACCGGACATGCGCCCTTCCACGGTGCCAACCCCGTCGAGACGGTGTTCATGCTGCTCAGGGAGGGCCCCGACACGCAGGGCCTGCCCGACGATCTGCGGCCGCTGATCGAGTCCTGTATGCAGATGGACGCCACCCGGCGGCCCAGTCCGGCCGATCTGCAGGCCCAGCTCGCCCCGCACCTCTTCGCCTCGGGCAGCGACGACAGCGGTACGGCGTCGGCCTGGCTGCCGCACCGCGCCACCGCCATGATCGAGCAGCGGCGCGGGGGTGGCCGCACGATCGCGCCGGCCCCGGTCGCCGCGCGTGCTCCGGCGCACGCGGCGCCGGTGGCCGCGCCCCATCAGCCCCCTCAGCCGCCGAATCCGCCGCAGCGTCCGCCCGGCGCGGACTGGGACTCGGCCTGGCGCAGCGGCGGCGATCTCCGCTCCCCCTCACCCGACGGCGGGCCCGTGCAGCTGGCCGGTGCGAAGGTGCCGATCGGCCCCGGGCCGAAGCCCGGCGAGATCCGCGGCGCGGCGGCCGCGCACGCCGATCCGGCGACCGGCTGGGTGCGCCCGCCCGCCGGGCTGAACGGCGTCACCGCGCCGACCGCCCCGGTACCGGCCCCCGCGCTCCCGCCGGACGCGGCCCCCGCTGCGCCCGACCGCTGGCGGCCGTGGCGCTTTCGCATGTCGAACGACGTGTGGGGTACGCCGGTCGTCGCCGGGGACCTCCTGTACGTGACGTCGTTCGAGGTGCACGCGCTGGACGTGGGCAACGGCAGGCGCCAGTTCAAGACGCGGGACGTGGCCTGGGCGATGGCGGTCGACGGCGGCCGGATACACGGCTCCGACGGTCCGTCCCTGTACGCGCTCGACGCGGCGACGGGTGCCGAGCGGTGGCGCCTGCAGACGGACGCCTGGGTCTACTCCCTCAAGGCCGACCGCGGCACGGTCGTGACCGCGACGCGCGGTGGCGGCGTCCAGGCCTGGGAGGCGTCCAGCGGCGAGAAGCTGTGGGAGACCTCGGGTGCCCAGACGGACTTCGAGACGCCGGAGGCCGGGCCCGCGGTCCATGACGGCACGGTGTACCTGTGGCAGGACGCCCGGCTGCGGGCCGTCGACGCCCGTACCGGCGGTGAGCGGTGGTCGTACCCGATCGGTGACGCGGCGTCCTGCGGCGGTGTGCCGGTACGGGTGGCTCCGGCCACCGACGGCTGTGTGTACGTGTCCGCGGGCACCCGGGTGCTGGCGGTGGACTCGGTCTCCGGCCATGTGCGCTGGCACTTCGAGTCGCCCGCCGTCTTCCTGTCCCCGCCCGCGTTCGCCCCCGGGCCCGCGGTGACCGGGGGCGGGGTGTACCTCGCGGACTACCTCGGCACGGTGTACGCGCTCGACGCCGCGACGGGCAAGGACCGCTGGCGGATCGCCACGGAGGCCCGCCAGTCGATCGAACCGGTGCTGGTGGCGGCGGGCAACGTCCACGTCGGCAGCGGCAGCGCGCTGTACACGCTGGACGCGGTGACGGGTACGCCGAAGTGGCGGTTCGCCGCGGGCGGCGACGTGGTGGGCGCACCGGTGGTCGCGGACGGCCGCGTGCACTTCGGCTCGGCGGACCACGTGCTGTACACCCTGGACGCGGCGGGCGGCCAGCTGCGCTGGAAGCTCGCGACGGGTGGCGAGATCACGGGGTCGCCGGTGGCTCAGGCCGGCGTGGTGTACGCGTGCAGCAAGGACCGCTGCGTGTACGCGCTGGACGCGCTGAAGGGCACGGGCACGGGCAACCGCCCCCGGACGTGACGGCGGGACCGGACATCCCCGGTCCCGCGCCCGAACCCCGGAGCCCGGACGCCACAACCCGCGACCGGCCCGTCCGGCGTTCGAGGACGAAGCCGGGCCACGTCACGCGCCCGGGGGACGGCGGCGATCGCGGCCGTCCTGCGTGGGGTACGTGCGCGTCTCCTCGTTCTCACGGGAGTCCGGCCCCACGTACGGGTCCACCTCCCGCTCAGGCCAGGGCGACGTCTGCGCCGAAGGCCCCGGCTCCTGCGTGGGCGGCCAGGTGTCCGGATGGTCCGACCCCGGCGCGACGAACGGTTCCGCGTGGCGACCCGGCAGCCGCCGGGGCCGCCCGGACATCAGCACCGCACCCAGCAGCAGCAGCACCCCGCCGATGCCCGCGAGCGCCACGCCCTCCTGGAGCCCGGAGCCGCCGCCCACCGACAGGCTGCCGGCCGCCTGTCCCTGGCGGACCATCCACAGCACGGTGAACCCCAGCACCACGACACCCGCGAACGCCACCACGGCGCGCGACCGCAGCAGCACCCCTGCCAGGGCCACCGCCGCGGCGAAGAGGAACGGCAACAGGATCGAGACCAGCACCGCGGAGCTCGCGTCGGTGATGCCCCCGAAGAGGTCCTGGATCCGGTAGTCGCGCCCGAGCCGGCCTTCGTACCAGTCGAGGAACGGGCTCACGACGGCAGCCGCCGCGCCTGCGAGGGCGACGACGGAACCGAGGACGTTGCGGATCATCAGCGGCCTCCCGAGGAGCCGACGACTTGCGCGATACGCGCGCCGGCCGGCGTACGCACCCCCGGAAGGCCGACGCTACGCCGGGCCGTACCCGCCCGCGACCGGGCAGACGATGACAAGACCGTGACAGGGCCATGACTGAACGCCGCGGTCGTCGGCGGGATGCTGTGCGTTACGGTGTCGCGCGGTCCGCTCGACGGCCGCAGGACGTGTCGACAACACAAGGGGGGCTGCATCGATGATGCGCCGACGTATGAGGTTCGCGGCGGTACTGGTCGTGGTGGTGCTCGCGCTCACCGGGTTCTCCACCTCCAGCAGCGGAGGCAAGGGCAGCGGCGGCAAGAGCCGTAGCGGCAAGAGCAGCGGCTCCGGCGGCGGTGGCTGCTCCAGCTCCAAGAAGAGCAACAACGACTACGACTACGACGAAAGCTCCTACGACGACTCCTCGAGCAGCTCCTCCGGCGGAACCGACTACACGCCGACCCCCGGTTCCACGGCCACCGACGCCCCCGAGGTGCGGGTCATCCGCTGCGCACAGGCCCGCAAGGGCAAGCGCAAGGCCGTCACCTCGTCCGTCATCCAGCTCCGCGCCACGGCGTCCGGCGCGGCGAAGACGTACGACGTCGAGGTGACCTTCCTGGACGCGCTCGGCAACACCGTCGACACCGGCGAGACCACCGCGGAGCTGGCGTACGGCGAGGTCAAGAGCCTCAGCATCCGTATGGACAGCCCCCGCAAGGTGTCCAAGGTGAAGAAGTGCCGCGTCACGGCGGAACCGCGCTACTGACCGGGCCCGCTCGCCTCTTCTGCCCCTTCCTCACCGCAACCGGTACGTCCCGCGCCCGCCCCCGTTCCGCCCTTCGAACAGCTCCGTCTGCCGCCCCGGCGCCAGGTTGCCGAGCGCGATCAGCTGCGGGGCGTGGGCCAGCGCCTGGGTCCGCGCCGCCTCCTTCGCGGACCACACCGCCCGCACCGTGCCCTGGACCGCGGCCGTCGGGTACGAGGCGATGACAGCCGCCGCCCGCAGCGCCGCTTCCACCGCGCCGCCGGCCGGGGTGACCTCGCTGACCAGCCCGGTCTCGTACGCACGCCGGGCGGTGACCCGTTCGGCGGTGCCCATCAGTGACATCCGGGCGACCTCGCCGAACGGCATCCGCTGCGCCATCGAGATCGCCTCGTACGCGCTCACCATGCCGTACGTCGTGTGCGGATCGAAGAACGTCGCCTCCTCGGAGGCGATGACGAACTCCGCCTCGCCCAGCAGATAGAAAGCCCCGCCGCAGGCCATCCCCTCCACCGCCGCGATCACGGGCTTCCACAGGTCGTTCGCCTTGGGCCCGACCGCGATCAGGGGGTCGTCGATCGCGTACGGGGAAGGCGGCTGCGGCACCTCCACCCCGCGGTCGATCCCCGTGCAGAAGGCGCGCCCGCCCGCCCCCGTGAGCACGACGGCCCGCACGTCCTCGTCGTACCGGAACGCCCGCCAGAGCGAGGTGAGTCCGGCCGCCGTCGCCAGGTCGATCGCGTTGAGCTTCTCCGGCCGGTCGAGGGTGACGAGCGCGACCCCGGTTCCGTGATCCGTCTCCGTGCGCAGCGCCACCGCTCACCGCTCCAGCTGCCAGCGCACCATGGTCACGCCCGGCGCGGCGGAGGGATCGGGGCCGGGCGGGCAGAAGACCGCCCGCACCCCGGCCCCGATCCGCAGCCTTCCCGGATCGACCGAGTCCAGCGCGGCGTGCGGCCCGCTCACCACGTTCCCGACCAGCCGGATCCCCGGCGCATCGGCCAGCTCGACGACCACCGCGTTGTACGGGGCCTGTTCCGCGTACGCGGGCAGCAGGGGCGGATGCGGGACCACGTACGACCAGATCCGGCCGCGCCCGCTCACCGGGAGCCACTCGCTGTCGAAGGACTGGCAGCGCGGGCAGCAGGGACGGGGCGGGAAGCGGAGTTCGCCGCAGCCTGGGGCGGCGCACGCCTGGATCCTGAGTTCGCCCCGGGCGGCGTACTCCCAGAAGGGCGCGCCGTCCTCGTCGACGACGGGTGACAGCAGACGGTCCGACATGTCAGCTCCTCAGCAGGACGGCGGAGGTGGGGACGCCTTCCCCGGCGGTGACCAGGCAGGTCGCGGCGTCGGGGACCTGCGCGGTGGAGACGCCGCGCAGCTGCTTCACGCCCTCGTTGATGAGGTTGAATCCGTGGACGTACGCCTCGCTGAGACCGCCGCCGCCCGTGTTGATGGGCAGCCGCCCGCCGCTCTCCAGTGCGCCGCCCTCCGTGAACGCGGCGCCCTCGCCGCGCCCGCAGAAGCCGTAGCCCTCCAGGGAGAGCGGGATGAGCGGGGTGAACGCGTCGTAGATCTGCGCGACGTCGACATCGCCCGGCCCGAAGTCGGCCTGCTTCCACAGCTGCCGGGCCGCCGTCCAGGCGGGGCCCGTGAGCGGGTCGTCGTTCCAGTAGTTGACCATCCCGTGGTGCTGGGCGGGGAGCCCCTGGGCGACGGAGTGGATGTAGACGGGCTTCTGCCGGCAGTCGCGGGCGCGCTCGGCGGAGACGATGACGCAGGCGAGTGCCCCGTCCGTCTCCAGGCAGTTGTCGAAGAGGCAGAGCGGATCGCTGATCCAGCGGGAGGTCATATACATGTCGCGGGTCAGCGGGCGTTCGTACATGACCGCGTCCGGGTTCTGGTTGGCGCGGTTGCGGCAGGCGAGGGCCACGTTGAAGAGATGGTCGCGGGTCGCCCCGTACTCGTGCATGTAGCGCCGGGCCAGCATCCCGATCTCGTCGGACGGCCGCAGCAGCCCGTACGGCCGGGTCCACTGGGCGGGGGTCGGCAGCTGGACGGCGGTGTTCTTCCAGGGCCGGGGCCCCGAGCCGCGCTTCCGTGACCGCCAGGCCACCCCCACGCTCGCCTGACCGGTGGCGACGGCTGCCGCGAGGTGCGCGATCGTGGCGCAGGATCCCCCGCCCCCGTAGCCCACCTTGCTGAAGAAGGTGACATCGCCCGCGCCGATGGCCTTGGCGACCTCGACCTCGTCGGTCTCCTCCATCGTGTACGAGGCGAAGGCGTCGACCTCCGCGGCCGCGATCCCCGCGTCGTCGAGAGCGGCGACGACGGCCCGGCAGGCCAGCGTCTTCTCGGACTCGGGGAGCTGTTTCGCGAAGGCCGTCTGCCCTATGCCGACTATCGCTGTCACGTCTTTGAGCGTCGCCACCGCCACCTCCGGGACCGTCATGACTGCTGACAGCGCCAGAGGCTACAGCTAATCTGACGGATAGTCAGCTATTGTGCTCGGCCGGGAGGACAGACGATGCGCGGCGACGAGGAATGGTCCACCGTCCCGGGGCTGGTGCGGGCGGCAGCCGAGCGGTACGGGGACCGGGAGGCGGTCGTCGAGGGCCGCACCCGCGTCTCGTACGCCGAGCTCGGCGAACGCGTCGAACGGGCCGCCGCCGCGTGCATGGCCTCCGGCGTCGAGCCGGGTGACCGGGTCGCGACCTGGGCGCCGAACACCCTGGACTGGATCGTCTCCGCGCTCGGGGCGGTCACGGCGGGCGCGGTCCTCGTCCCGCTCAACACCCGCTTCAAGGGGACGGAGGCGGCGCACATCCTGCGACGGAGCCGGGCGAAGCTGCTGTTCGTCACCGGCACGTTCCTGGGTACGTCGTACGTGGCGTCCCTGCGCCGGGCCGAGATCGGACTCCCTGACCTGGAACGGGTGGTGGTCCTGGCGGACAGCGCCCCCGACGACTACCTGGCCTGGAAGGACTTCCTGGCGGCGGGGGAGGGGGTGGCGCCGGACGCGGTACGGGAGCGTACGGCCGCGATCACGCCCACCGCCCCCTCCGACATCATCTACACCTCGGGCACGACGGGCCGCCCCAAGGGCGCGGTCATCACCCACGCCCAGACCTTGCGGTGCTACGCGATCTGGAGCGAGCTGGCGGGTCTCCGCGAGGGTGACCGCTACCTCATCGTGAACCCGTTCTTCCACACCTTCGGCTACAAGGCGGGGATCATCGCCTGCCTCATGCGCGGGGCGACGATGGTCCCGCAGCCGGTCTTCAGCGTGGACACGGTCCTGGCGAACATCGCCGCGGAGCGCATCTCGGTGCTGCCGGGCCCGCCCACCCTCCACCAGTCCCTGCTGGACCACCCCTCCCGCACCGCCCACGACCTCTCGGCACTCCGCCTGGTCGTCACGGGCGCGGCCGTGGTCCCCCTCCGACTGGTGGAACGCCTGCGCGACGAGCTCGGCATAGCGACGGTCCTCACCGCGTACGGCCTCTCCGAGGCCGGCGGCATCGTCACGATGTGCCGCACCGGAGACCCGGTGGACGTCATCGCCTCCACATCCGGCCGCGCGATCCCCGGCACGGAGGTCCGCGTCCTGGCCGCCCCGGGCACCGCAGGCGAGGTCCTGGTCCGGGGCTTCAACGTCATGTCGGGCTACTTCGAGGACCCGGACACGACGGCCACCACGATCACCCCGGACGGCTGGCTCCGCACGGGCGACGTCGGCGTTCTGGACGAGGCCGGCAACCTCCGCATCACGGACCGCATCAAGGACATGTTCATCGTCGGCGGCTTCAACGCCTACCCGGCGGAGATCGAGCAACTCCTGGGCCTGCACCCGGACGTGGCGGACGTGGCGGTGATCGGGGTCCCCGACCCGAGGCTGGGTGAGGTCGGCAAGGCCTTCGCGGTCCGCCGCCCGGACGCGACGCTCACGGCGGACGACCTGATCGCCTGGTCGAGGCGCGAAATGGCGAACTACAAGGTTCCGAGAACGGTGGAGTTCGTGACCGAGCTCCCGAGGAACGCGAGCGGCAAGGTGCTGAAGGGGGAGCTGCGGGCGAGCTCCTGACCCATCCGCACGCGGACATGCAACGGCCGCGATGGCTCCCCCTCCGCGCCACCGCGGCCGCCCCCCCGTGCGGGTGTGGTCTCTACCGGACCGGCTTGAACGGCTCCGACGTGGCGTGCTGGTCCAGCGTGGTCAGTTCGTCGCCGGTCGCGTGCTGGTCCTGCGTGGTGATCGGAGTCTCCGGCTCACCCGTGGCGTGCTGGTCTGCCGGCTTGAGAATCGGGTCCTGCTTCGCTGCGTCGGCCATGGTGGTCAACTCCGTCTCTGGTGCGGTACGCGATGGCTTGGTGAGAAGCCCGTCCGGCTGTTCCCCCGTGGACTGCCGGACGGGCCTCCTGGGGCCGTTCACCTCAGTGGTGTGGCCGCATGTCCCCCGTCTGCCCCCCGACGCGACGGATCGACAGGCATGAGAATGGCGGGCCAGGATAAACGAACGATGAACGCGCCGTTCGTCAGGCGGCCGATGCCGGGGTCAGAAGTGCCCTGACGTCGTGCGCCTCGGGGGATCCGAGTTCCTCGTAGATGCTGAGCGCCTCCCGCCAGCACACCTGGGCGCGCCCGGTCTGCCCTATTCCGTCCAACGCCCGGCCGAGCACGGTCAGAACGTTGCCGCGCCGCCAGTCACCCCCGATGCCACGGAGGACCGTGAGCGCCGACTCGGAGTACTGGGCGGCCTGCGCGGAGCGGCCGGAGGCGATCTCGACCTCGGCCAGGCGGAACAGGGTCATGCCCTCCCACAGCCGCTGGCGGCTGTCGCGGAAGACATCCAGCGCCTCGTTCAGCTGGTCCGTCGCGGCGGAGAGGTTCATGCTCTGCGTCAGGGCGAGGCCCAGGGCGTACCGGCCGTTCGCGCCGCGCAGCGCGTGGCCGAGCGAGTCGTAGATCTCGATGCCGGAGCGGGCGAGGGTGATCGCACTCTTCGTGCGCCCGGTAGCGAGGTGGATGCGCGACAGGTTGCACAGCGCGCTCGCCTCGCCCGGCCGGTTCCCGTCGCTCCGGAACGCCTCGATGGCCTGAGTCAGGAAGTCCTCTCCGTCCGCGTGACGGTTCTGGTAGAGGGCGATGATTCCCCGGGCGTTGGAGGCCCAGCAGGCGGGCAGGGGGTCGTCGACCATGCCGGCCAGCCGCAGGGCCTCCTGGGCCTCGCGATCGGCGTGGTCGAACCGGCCGGCCAACTGGTGCACGTTGGCGAGCGACATGACGGCTCGGCCCTCCGCGCGAGGATCACCGCAATTCCTCGACGCCTCCCGGACCGTGAGCGCCGCCGCTTCGTACTGCTTGGAGTTGGCGCCCGACTCGCCCAGGTCGAGGGCGGCGTACAGGAGATCGACGGCCCGGCGCAGGGTGGCGGGTCGTGACGCCTGACAGACGCACGCGAGCAGGTTCGTCGCCTCCGTGTACAGCCAGTCCAGCGCCGAGTGCCGGTCCGTGAACGACAGACCCTCGTGCTCCGTCGACTCCAGGTGGTCCACCAGCCGGTCCCCCGGCCGCTCCTGCGCGTACACCCCCGCCGCCGTCGCCAGGTAGAAGTCCAGCAGCCGTGACAGCGCCAGCTCCCGCTCCACCGGCGGCTGTTCGTCGCGTTCCGCGCATGAACGCGCGTAGAGACGGACCAGGTCGTGGTAACGGTAGCGGCCCGGGGCCGCCGACTCCAGCAGGCTCGTGTCGACCAGGGACTCCAGCAGGTCCTCCGCCGCGTGGGCCTCCAGGTTCAGCAGGGCCGCCGCGGCTGCCAGGGAGATGTCCGGGCCGTCCGCCAGGCCCAGCAGGCGGAACGCGCGGGCCTGGGCCGGTTCCAGCTGTCCGTAGCCGAGCTCGAAGGTCGCCTTCACCGCGAGGTCGCCCGCCTGGAGTTCGTCCAGGCGGCGGCGCTCGTCGGCGAGCTTGGCGGCGAGGACCGAGACCGTCCAGGTGCGGCGGGCGGCCAGGCGGGAGGCGGCGATGCGGATGGCCAGGGGGAGGAATCCGCAGGCGGCGACCACGTCGAGGGCCGCCTCGCGCTCCGAGGTGACGCGTTCGTCGCCGACTATGCGGGTGAAGAGCTGGAGCGCTTCCTCAGGGGACATGACGTCCAGGTCCACCAGGTGCGCGCCCGCCAGGTCGACCATGCGGACACGGCTCGTGACCAGGGCGGCGCAGCCCGCCGTGCCCGGGAGCAGCGGGCGGATCTGGGCCGCGTCGTGGGCGTTGTCCAGGAGGACCAGGATGCGGCGGCCGTCCAGGGTGGACCGGTAGAGCGCGGCCCGTTCGTCGAGGGAGTCGGGGATCGAGGAGTCCGGGGTGCCCAGCGCCCGCAGGAACGCGCCGAGGACCGTCTCCGGCTCGGCGGCCCGGGCGCCGGCGCCCTGGAGGTCCACGTACAGCTGACCGTCCGGGAAGTGCGGTCGGGCCTCGTGGGCGACGTGCACGGCGAGGGTCGTCTTGCCGACGCCCCCGATCCCGGCCAGCGCGGACACGGCCATGACGGACGCCTCGGCGGTGGCGAGCCGGTCGCCCAGTTCCCGTACGAAGGAGGCGCGGCCCGTGAAGTCGGGCACCGTCGCCGGGAGCTGGGCGGGGCGGACCGCGGCAGGCGCCGGGGCGGATTCGTCGGCGGGGCGGGCCAGTTCCTCGTCCGCCGTGAGGATGCGCTGCTGGAGCTGGGCCAGCTCGGGGCGCGGGTCGACGCCCAGCTCCTCCGCGAGGAGGCGGCGCGTGTCCGCGTACACCGCGAGCGCCTCGGCCTGCCGGCCGCTGCGGTACAGGGCGACCATCAGCAGTTCACGCAGGCGCTCGCGCAGCGGATGCGCGGCCGTGAGCGCGGTCAGTTCGGAGACGGCCTCCGCGTGGCAGCCGACCTCCAGGTCCAGGTCGAGCCGCGTCTCGGTGAGCTGGAGGCGCCACTCCTCCAGCCGGGTGCGCTGGTTCTCCGCGTACGGGCCGGGTACGGAGGCGAGCGCCTCGCCGTCCCACAGGCCGAGGAGCTTGTTGATCAGCGCACGGGCCTGCTGCCGGTCCCCGGCCGCCCGCGCCTTCTCCGCCTCGGCGGCCAGGTCCTGGGCGAGCGTGACGTCCAGCGCGTCCCGGCCGATCCGGATCGCGTACCCGCCGGACTCGCTGACCAGGGTGTCCTGGCCCAGGATCTTGCGGAGCCTGGAGGCGTACGTCCGGATGGTGGCCAATGCCTGGGAGGGCGGGTCCTCGCCCCAGAACGCGTCGATGAGTTCCGCCGCGGTGGCCGTCCGGCCGTCGCGCAGGAGCAGGGCCGTCAGGAGGGCGCGCTGCTGGGGCGAACCGGAAGGCAGCGCCTCCCCGCCGCGCCAGGCGCGCACGGGTCCGAGAACGGCGAAGCGCAGCGAGGAGCCGGATTCCCCGCCCTGCGGCACGCGCTGCTCCGGAACGCGCACGCGTGGCCCGTGGTCACGGTCCATTGATGCCCCCTGTCCTGCTTGCCCGCCGGTCCTGCCCGATCGCGCCTGTTCGGTATGCCCGCCCCTGAGTTGATGTGCGGCGTGCATCCGGATTGCTCCTTACCACTGGTATCGCGGTCAACAGTCTGCCTTGTTCTGGGCCGAGTCGTCAGCAGTGGGTGACGCTCTGCACAACCCCTCGACAACGATTCGGAACCGGAGGGCCGTACGGATGGCCGCCAGATAGCTGACGGTTCGTCAGATCAGCGCTACCGTGGAGCACATGGAGACCTTCCCGAAGATCATCTCGGTGGACGACCACACGGTGGAGCCCGCTCATGTCTGGCGGGACCGGCTCCCGTCCAGGTACGCCGACTCCGGACCGCGCGTCGTGCGGGCGCCCCTCAAGGAAATGACCTTCCTGGGCGGCAAGTTCGCGCCCGTCATGGGGGAGAAGGGCGACGACGGACCGATCGGCGACTGGTGGGTGTACGAGGACCTGCGCCGCCCGCTCACCCGGCTGGACACCGCCGTCGGCTACGACCGGGACGAGATCAAGCTCGAAGTCATCACGTACGAACAGATGCGTCCCGGCTCGTTCTCCGTGCCGGAGCGGCTGGCCGACATGGACGTCAACCACGTGCAGTCCGCGCTCTGCTTCCCCACGTTCCCACGCTTCTGCGGCCAGACCTTCACGGAGGCGAAGGACCGCGAACTGGGGCTGCTGGGCGTGCGCGCCTACAACGACTGGATGGTCGAGGAGTGGTGCGGCCCCGAAGCGCACGGCCGCCTCATCCCGCTCACCCTCGTGCCGCTCTGGGACGCCCAGCTCGCGGCGGCGGAGGTGCGGCGCAACGCCGCGCGGGGCGTGCGCGCGGTGGCGTTCTCCGAGATACCCCCGCACCTCGGGCTGCCGTCCGTCCACACGGACGAGTGGGACCCGTTCCTGCGGGCCTGTGACGAGACGGGGACGGTGATCGCCATGCACATCGGCTCCTCGTCGAGGATGCCGTCCACCTCGGCCGACGCCCCGCCCGCCGTGGGGTCCACCATCACCTTCGCCAACTGCTGCTTCTCGATGGTCGACTGGCTGATGAGCGGCAAGTTCGAGCGCTTCCCCAACCTCCGGATCATGTACGCGGAGGGCCAGATCGGATGGATCCCGTACATTCTGGAACGCGCCGACGTGGTGTGGGAGGAGAACCGGGCCTGGGGCGGGGTAGCCGACAAGGTGCACAGGCCGCCGTCCGAGCTGTTCACCGACCATGTCTTCGGCTGCTTCTTCGACGACCCCTTCGGGCTGAAGAACCTCGACGCGATCGGAGTCGGCAACGTCCTGTACGAGACGGACTACCCGCACTCCGACTCGACCTGGCCCCGCTCGCGCGAAGTGGGGGAGTCGCAGATGGGGCACCTGGACGCGGACGTCGTGGACCGGATCGTGCGACGCAACGCGATCGATCTGCTGGGGCTGACCGACGAAGGGCTGTGGGCGGGGGCGTAGGCGGGCGGGGGGAGTGAGTCCGTACGGGACCCCGCCCCCCGCCCACCGCGTCAGGCCCCGCCCAGCGCGTCAGCCCTCGCCCTCACCCCGTCAGGCCCGCGTCACCGGTTCCTGGAGCTCCGTCACCCACGCGTCCCGGTCCGCCGGGCACTCCAGGTTGACCTCCCGGGTGTAGCCCAGCGAGCGGTATCCGTTGGTGTCCAGCCAGCGCGCCAGTGTCTGCTCTGCGGAGAGGACCCCGTCCATCGCGCCGCGGTGCACGATCGTCGCCGCCTCGAAGGCGGGCAGTTCGACGACCGTGACGCCGGTGTCGCCGACCGGTCCCACCGGAGCGGAGACCGTCACCCCCGCGTGCACGGTGATCGCGCCCTCACCCGCCGGGTCGTCCTCGTACCGTGCGACACCCGGCCCCGTGGGGCTGATCCCGGCCGCCGCCAGCAGCGGGAACAGCCGGTCGTACAGCGGGCCGATCACCGGGGTGACGGCCTGCGGCCGGTAGCTCGCCGCGGTTCCGGTCAGCTCCGCCACCCGTGCCGCCGGGACCTGCTTGATTACGACATCGTCTGCGGACATGTGTCCCTCGCTCTCGATCGACCGGAGCCTCGCCTCGACCTGTGCCAGCCGGGCCGTCGCCTCGGCCACCGCCGTCTCCAGCTCCGCGTGCCGCAGCCGCAGCATCCCGCGCAGTTCCTCCGGGCCGACCTGCTCGTCGAGCACGGCCCGCACCTGCTGGAGCGTGAAGCCGAGATCCTTCAGGGCGATGACCCGGTTGAGCCGGGCGAGCTGGGCGGCACCGTAGAAGCGGTACCCGGTGGCTGGGTCGGTGCGGTCGGGGCGCAGGAGCCCGATGGCGTCGTAGTGGCGCAGCATCCGGGCCGACACCCGTCCGTACCTGGCGAAGTCTCCGATGGTGAACATGATGTCTCCCAGTGCACGGCCTCACACGGTGTGAAGGTCAAGCGCGACAGCCAGGCCCGGTGGTCATGTGACGAGAAAAAGGCAGGAGCCCCGTTCCCCGCCGAGGCGGAGGAGCGGGGCTCCTTGGGTACTGCTATGCCGGCCGCGATCGACCGACCCGGGCAACTAGGCCGGGGTGACGTTCTCAGCCTGCGGACCCTTGGGTCCCTGAGTGACGTCGAAGTTCACGACCTGGTTCTCCTCGAGGGAGCGGAACCCGGACGCGTTGATCGCGGAGTAATGAACGAAGACATCCGGGCCGCCGCCGTCCTGGGCGATGAAGCCGAAGCCCTTTTCAGCGTTGAACCACTTGACGGTTCCGGTAGCCATAAGCCCTCCTTGGGCCAAAGGGTTGCCCTGCTCCAGAACCTGCAAACAAGTCTGAAAACTACAAAAGCCTGCGGGTTACATGCTCCGCAGGCTCTGTACTGCAAGGGAAACCAAACTGCAACTTGCGGCGAGCCTAGCACGCACTATGCGGGGAGCGGTAGGGGCAATGATCACTTCACCCGCACGTTTGATTAGAGGACCGGACGGGCCGGCGGAGAGGGAGTCCGGGAAGGCCTTGTGACCGGCCCGGGACGCGCCCCGGACGCCCCGCCGGTGCCGGTCCGGGCGCACAGGTCTAGCCTCACGATGTGGACAATTCAACCGTCTCTCCCGTCGAAGGCGACGACCGTCGCAGCCGGCCGCGCGTCGGCCACATCCAGTTCCTCAACTGCCTCCCGCTCTACTGGGGACTCGCACGGACAGGGACCCTGCTCGACCTGGAGCTCTCGAAGGACACCCCGGAGAGACTCAGCGAGCAGCTGATCAGGGGCGACCTCGACATCGGCCCCGTCACGCTGGTCGAGTTCCTGCGCAACGCCGACGACCTGGTCGCCTTCCCCGACATCGCGGTCGGCTGTGACGGCCCCGTCATGTCGTGCGTGATCGTCTCCCAGGTGCCGCTGGAGCAGCTCGACCGGGCCCGGGTGGCGCTCGGTTCGACCTCGCGCACCTCCGTACGCCTGGCGCAGCTGCTGCTCTCCGAGCGGTACGGGGTCGAGCCCGACTACTACACCTGCCCGCCCGACCTCGGCCTGATGATGCAGGAGGCGGACGCCGCCGTCCTCATCGGTGACGCGGCGCTCCGCGCCAACCTGCACGACGCCCCCCGCCTCGGCCTCCAGGTCCACGACCTCGGGGAGATGTGGAAGGAGTGGACCGGGCTGCCGTTCGTCTTCGCCGTCTGGGCGGCCCGCAAGGACTACCTGGCCGCGCATCCCGAGTACGTGACCAAGGTCCACGAGGCGTTCCTCGCCTCGCGGGACGTCTCCCTGGAGGAGGTCACCAAGGTCGCGGAGCAGGCGGCCCGCTGGGAGTCCTTCGACGCCGAGCTCCTGGAGCGGTACTTCACGACGCTCGACTTCCGCTTCGGCCCGGACCAGCTGAAGGGTGTGCGGGAGTTCGCCAGGCGCACCGGAGCGACGACGGGCTTCCCCGCCGACGTGAAGGTCGAGCTGCTCGGCGGCTGATGGTGCGGCCCCTGCGGGGCGCGGCGGTACGGGAAAGGGCCGGGCCCGAATGCGGGAATCCCGGACCTCCCCGGATGTTTATCGCCTTACCGCCCGGGGCGGGCCGGAGCATTCCGTTCCGGTGAATGGAGCGAAAGGGATACGCGTCCGCCAGGTGGACCGGGAGGCCGAATAGGGGACGGCATCCGGCGGCGGTCCCGCTCCCGCCCCGGTAAGGACAGGATCAACGACACATTCACGCCTTTCGAGGTGGCGAAAACCGCCGTTCGTTCCCTATAGGGGTGAAATCGGTAGAACGTTTCCCTGTGACCGGGTGACCCATGCGCCTAGGCTTCGGGTCGCAGGTCGGGACGGTCCACAGGGGGAGTCCATATGCAGCCGCTGGAAGCCGGCGAACCGCACACCATCGGCGCCTACCGGCTCCTCGGCAGGCTCGGTGCGGGCGGGATGGGCCGGGTGTACCTGGGGCGCAGCGTGGGCGGACGTACCGTCGCCGTCAAGGTCGTCCATCCGCACTTCGCACTCGACGAGCAGTTCCGTGCCCGCTTCCGGCGTGAGGTCGAGTCCGCCCGGCGGGTCGGTGCCCAGTGGACGGCCCCCGTCCTGGACGCCGACCCGGACGCCCCCGTGCCGTGGGTGGCCACGGGATACGTCGCCGGCCCTCCGCTCTCGCAGGCCGTGACCACGTACGGGCCCCTGCCCGAGTACGCGGTACGGACCCTGGGCGCCGGTCTCGCTGAGGCGCTGGCCGCCGTCCATGCCGAGGACCTCATCCACCGGGACGTGAAGCCGTCCAACGTGCTGCTCGCCCTCGACGGCCCCCGGCTGATCGACTTCGGTATCGCCCGCGCACTCGGCGCCACCGTCTCGCTCACCTCCACCGGCGTCTCGGTGGGCTCGCCCGGCTACATGGCGCCGGAGCAGATCCGCGGGCTGGACATCTCGGGCGCGGCCGACGTGTTCTCGCTCGGCGCGGTCCTCGCGTACGCGGCGACGGGCAGCGCCCCCTTCCCCGGTGACTCCTCCGCCGTACTGCTCTACAAGGTGGTGCACGAGGAACCGGAACTGGGTGATCTGGAGGGGGAGCTGCGGGAGGTGGTGGCCGGGTGCCTGGCCAAGGACCCCGCGGCCCGGCCCGACCCGGCGGACCTGGCCCGGCGGCTCGCGCCGGGCGGCGCCGCCGCGATGGTGGCCTCGGGGTGGCTGCCGAACTCCCTCGTGCGCGAGGTCAGCCGGGCGGCCGTGGCCCTGCTGGATCTGGAGCCGCCGCAGGACGAGCCGGGGCAGTCGGGTCCCGTGCCGTTCAGCAACGCGTCGCTGGGCAATCCGGTGCTGGGTGTGTTCGGGCCGCCCATCGCCTCGGCTCCGCCCCGGCCCACCGGGCCGCCTTCGACGGGCGGTTCCGTCGGTCCGGCCGTCGCCGGTGGCCAGGGCGCGCAAGGTGATCAGGGCGGCGCTGTGCCAGGGCCGCGCACCCCCGACTCCCGGTTCTCCGTCACCGTGAACGCCGACTCGCCGCCCGGTGTCCGTCGTGGCCGACGTGTGAGCTGCACGGTCGCGCTGGCCGTGGCGGGCGCGCTCGCCGCCGTGACCGTGGGCAGCGGGGTGCTGTCCGGACTCTTCCCCGACAGCGACGACGCGCGGAAGAACGAGGGCGCGGCGACCCCGCCGTCGGCCACCGCGTCGGGGAGGCCGACGCCGGGGGCGACGGGCGGTCAGGCGGGCTCGCTCCCGAAGGCGTTCGCCGGCACCTGGAAGGGCCCGGTGACCGAACGGAGCGGCGCCCCGCACGGCACACTGACCGCCGTGTTCACCCCGGGCCGCAAGGGATCGGACGTCGCCCGGATGAACGTGTCGCTCACGGTGCTGGGCACCACCGTCACCTGCCACAGCATCGGCGAACTCTCCTCCGCCACCGAGCGGGTGGTGAAGATCCGCGAGCGCCTCGACCCGGACAAGGCGAGCAGTACGGGCCTGTGCACGGGCGACGCCGCCGACCTCACCTTCACCCTGACGCCGGAGGGCACCCTCGCCTACCAGTCGTACGAGGAGGGCGCCGGAAAGCCGCACGGCACGCTCACCCGGTCCGGCGACTGAGCCCGACAAGGGCTGGCGTAGGCTGGATCGGTCCGTGGATTCGTTGTAAAACCACCGAAAGGTGACAGCCCGGTGACCGAGAAGGCCGACCTTCAGACCGTCCTCGACCGCGCCGCCGAGGGTGGGCGGATCTCCCCGGAGGAGGCGCTCGACCTCTACCGGTCGGCACCGCTGCACGCGCTGGGAGCTGCGGCCGACGCCGTACGCCGCCGCCGTTACGCGGGTACGGAGCACATCGCCACGTACATCATCGAGCGCAACATCAACTACACCAACGTGTGTGTCACCGCGTGCAAGTTCTGCGCGTTCTACGCGGCGCCGAAGGACACGGACAAGGGCTGGACCCGCGACCTCGACGACATCCTGCGCCGCTGCGCGGAGACCGTCGAGCTGGGCGGCACCCAGATCATGTTCCAGGGCGGTCACCACCCGGACTTCGGTGTGGAGTACTACGAGACGCACTTCTCCGCGATCAAGAAGGCGTACCCGCAGCTGGTCATCCACTCCCTCGGTGCCTCCGAGATCGAGCACATGGCCCGCATCTCCGACGTCTCGGCGGAGGAGGCCATCAAGCGGATCCACGCCGCCGGCCTCGACTCCTTCGCGGGCGCGGGCGCCGAACTGCTGCCCGCACGGCCGCGCACCGCCATCGCCCCGCTCAAGGAGTCCGGCGAGCGGTGGCTGGAGATCATGGAGATCGCACACGGCCTCGGGGTCGAGTCGACCTCCACCATGCTGATGGGCACCGGCGAGACCAACGCCGAGCGCATCGAGCACCTGAGCATGATCCGTGACGTGCAGGACCGTACGGGCGGCTTCCGCGCCTTCATCCCGTACACGTACCAGCCGGAGAACAACAAGCTGAAGGGCCGCACGCAGGCCACGCTCTTCGAGTACCTGCGGATGATCGCCATCGCCCGGCTCTTCCTCGACAACGTCGCCCACATCCAGGGCTCCTGGCTGACCACCGGCAAGGAGGTCGGCCAGCTCTCCCTGCACTACGGGGCGGACGACCTCGGCTCGATCATGCTGGAGGAGAACGTCGTCTCCTCCGCCGGTGCCAGGCACCGCTCCAACCGCATGGAGATCATCGACCTGATCCGCAAGGCGGACCGGGTCCCCGCGCAGCGCGCCACGACGTACGAGCACCTCGTCGTGCACGACGACCCGGCGAACGACCCGGTCGACGAGCGCGTCGTCTCCCACATCTCGTCCACCGCCATCGCGGGCGGCACGGCCCACCCGGAGCTCAAGCTCCTCAGCGCCAACTAGGTCCACGGTGCTGACGCTCCACACGGCCGCGACCGGCCCCGCCGTCCTCGTCGAGGGGCGGCTGGTCGCGGCCGTCGGCGCGTTCGAGGACCTGTCCGCCGCCCATCCGGGGGCCCGGGTGCGGCGCTGGCCCGGCGAAATCGTCCCCGGGCGCGTGCGGGACGGGGTGCGGGCACTGCTGGAGGACACCTTCCACCCGGACGCGTATCTGCCCGAACGGCCCGACCACCGGGGGGAGTCCGTACGGCGGGGCATTCACGCACTGCTGGCGGAGGGCGTCACCGCGGTCGTGGACGACCTGACGGATCCGGCCGTACGAGCCGCGGTCGACCGCAGTGGCCTCGTACGGGTGGCCGCCGGTCACCGGCCGGTGCTGGCGGTGGACGGCCGGGCCGATCTGGCCGTGATCGACGACGACGGCGCGTGCGTGGCGACCGTGCTGGCAGGGCGGCTGGTGCACCGGCGGCGGTGAGGCGCAGCGCTGCGGCACCGACGGTCCGTTCAGGCAGCCGGCTGCTCTCCGCGTACGGCCGGGCGTCACGGGGCCGCGTGGCCCCGGCCGTGGCCCGCTCCGCTCAGCCACCCCGGACGCTGACCTGCTTCTCCAGCAGCGGGTGCTCGTCGGCGTACCTCACCACGTCCAGCAGCCCGCTCTCCCGCACGCCGTCGGCCAACTGCTCCGCGGTCACCGGGGCGGACGCCCCGGCCGCTTCGTCCGGTGCGACCTCCAGCCGCACGTCGCTGCCCCCGTAGGTGAACGTGATCGAGGTGGCCGTCGTCTCCGGTGAACCGGAGCCGCTGACCAGGACCTTCGCCTCGATGCCACCGGGCAGCTCCGCCCTCACGCACGTCAGCTTCTTCCCCGGTTCGTCGAAGCACTCCCCGGCGGGCTCCCCGTCGTCCGGGCGCACCGAGAAGTGGACGTGGAACACCTTGCCGCCCTGCTCGCCCCGGTAGCCGAGGATCGTGGAGTCGAGCGGCAGGATCGTGCCGACGGCTTCCGGCAGGGCCCTGTCCAGCGCGACGGCGGCCCGCTGCTGGAAGTCCTCGAACCGTGTCCGCTCCGTGGGCGACAGCCCTTCGAGGCTTCCCTCCGGCGTCTCGCCCGACGTCGGCGCCACATGCACGGGCGTGCGGTACGGCTCCGGCGTGGCCGCGACCGCCGGCGGCGACGTGACCGTTCCGCCCGATCCGGCACCCGCGCTCCGCGCCCCGCCGTCCCCGCCCGGCAGCGCCACCGCCCCCAGGGCCGCCACCGTCGCCACTCCGAAGGCCCCGGCGGCGGCCGCCAGCCGCCGCCGCGCCCGGCGCCGCCGTCCCTGCGAGACGGCGCCAGGCACCAGGTCGGGCAGCGGGCCGAGCTCCCTGGCCGTGCGGTCCATCGCGTCCTTGACCATCGCGACGTCGTCCTTCATCACGTACTCCTCAGCTCTCGGTGGTGTAGGCGTGGGACGTGCCCAACTGCTCCCGCAGCCGCGCGAGCGACCGCGAGCACTGGCTCTTGACCGTGGACTCGCTGCACCGCAGCAGCCCGGCCACCGACTCGACGCTCAGGTCCTCCCAGTACCGCAGGACGACCATCGCCCGCGCCCGGGGCGGGAGCCCGGCGAGCGCGGCCAGCAGCGTCACCGTCAGTTCGGGAGCGGCGGCGACGGGTGGCGTGCTCACCGGGGTGTGGGCCAGGAAGTCCCGCAGGCGGCGCCTGCGCTCCGCGAGGTACGTACGGGTGAGCACGGTCCGCGCGTACGCCTCGGGGTGGTCGGCGGCGCTCACCCGCGGCCAGTGCTGGAAGAGCTTCGCCAGCGTCGTCTGGGTCAGATCGCGGGCCCCCTCCACGTCACCGCAGAGCAGATACGCCGTCCGGTACAGACGGCGCTGGTTCGCCCGGGCGAAATCCTCGAAGCCGACATCGACGGACATCCGCTCCCCCTTTCCTCTGTCCGGTGGTCTCACCCCTGTACCGAGTGCGGACGGACCCAAAAGGTTGAAGCCCTCATACGCCGCTGCGGTACGGGAGGTGCCGGGCTGCTTGAATGGACGGGTGACCCGAGCCTCCCTGGACAAGCAGCCGCACGAAGTCGCCTCGATGTTCGACGACGTGGCGGCCAAGTACGACCTCACCAACGACGTGCTCTCGCTCGGCCAGGCCCGGCTGTGGCGCAAGGAGGTCGCGAAGGCGGTGCACGCCCGGCCTGCCGAGAAGATCCTCGACCTCGCCGCGGGCACGGCGACGTCCTCGCTGCCGTTCGCCGCGACCGGCGCCTACGTCGTGCCGTGCGACTTCTCGATCGGCATGCTCCGCGAGGGCAAGAAGCGCCACTCCTGGCTGCCCTTCACCGCGGGCGACGCGACGAAGCTGCCGTTCCGTGACGAGAGCTTCGACGCGGTGACGATCTCCTTCGGGCTGCGCAACGTCCAGGCGACCGAGCAGGCGCTCCGCGAGCTGTACCGGGTGACGAAGCCCGGCGGACGCGTGGTGATCTGCGAGTTCTCCCAGCCGACATGGGCGCCTTTCCGCACGGTCTACACCGAGTACCTGATGCGCGCCCTGCCGCCGGTCGCCCGCGCGGTGTCCTCCAACCCCGACGCGTACGTCTACCTCGCCGAGTCGATCCGCGCCTGGCCCGACCAGGCGGGCCTCTCCGGCCTCCTCCAGAAGGCCGGCTGGTCCGACGTCGCCTGGCGCAACCTCACCGGTGGAGTGGTGGCGCTGCACCGCGGCGTACGCCGCTGACCCACGGTCCGTCAGGTGTGTGGCGCCGGATCCTCACAGCTCCAGCCGGAAGCAGTAGTACGCCTTCTGCCCCGGAACCGGGGTCGTGAAGGTCTCGGCCTGCCGCATACCGAGTCGCCGGGCGACCGCGAGCGAGCGCGTGTTGCGCGAGTCGATCATCGCGACGACGTCCGACACCCCGGCCGCCCGCACCCTCTCCAGCGCCGTGCGGGCGGCGGCCGTCGCGTAACCGCGCCCCCAGGCCGCCCGCCCCAGCCGCCAGCCGATCTCCGTCTCGCCCACCGGCCCGTAGGCGGTGTGCGGCCACGGCTGCGCGCCGGTGAAGCCGAGCACCTCGTCCCGTTCGTCCAGCACGGTCCACAGACAGTGGCCGAGCTCCGCGTCGTGGCGGCGCTGGCGTGCGGTCAGCTCCTCGTACACGGAGAGTTCCGCCGGCCGGCCGCCGAGGAACTCCATCACCTCGGGGCCGGCGAACACCCGGTGCCAGGCGAGGGCGTCCTCGTCGGTCGGGACACGCAGGCGTACGGCGGGGGTCGGACCAGGCGCGATCGGCATCGGGGAGCCCTTCGGGAAGTTGACGGTCATGCCCCCATAGACTGCACGGGACCTGTGCCGTTCGGCACGCGATTCCGAGTCCTCGGGAGATCCGACCGTGACCGAGCCCCTCTCCGAACACAGCGCGGATGTGATCGTCGTCGGGGCGGGCCCAGCCGGCTCCACGACCGCGTACTACCTGGCCAAGGCCGGGCTGGACGTACTCCTCCTGGAGAAGACGGCCTTCCCGCGCGAGAAGGTCTGCGGTGACGGCCTCACCCCCCGCGCCACCAAGCAGCTCGTCTCCATGGGCATCGACATCTCCGAAGAGGCCGGCTGGCTCCGCAACAAGGGCCTGCGCATCATCGGCGGTGGCGTCCGTCTCCAGCTGGACTGGCCGGAGCTCGCCTCGTACCCGGACTACGGACTGGTCCGCAAGCGTGACGACTTCGACGAGCAGCTGGCCCGGCAGGCGCAGAAGGCGGGCGCGCGGCTGTACGAGCGCTGCAACGTCGGCGCCCCGGTCCTCGACGAGCGCACCGGCCGCATCACGGGCGTGAACGCGAAGCTCGGCGAGGAGAAGACCGAGGTCACCTTCCACGCCCCGCTCGTCGTCGCCGCCGACGGCAACTCCACCCGGCTGTCCCTCGCGATGGGCCTCCACCGGCGTGAGGACCGCCCGATGGGCGTCGCGGTCCGTACGTACTTCACCTCGCCCCGCCACGACGACGACTACCTGGAGTCCTGGCTGGAGCTGTGGGACCGCCGTGGCGCCGAGGAACGGCTGCTGCCCGGTTACGGCTGGATCTTCGGCATGGGCGACGGCACGTCCAACGTCGGCCTCGGCATCCTCAACTCCTCCTCCGCCTTCAAGGAGCTGGACTGGCGCGAGGTCCTCAAGGCGTGGTGCGCGTCGATGCCGGAGGACTGGGGCTACACCCCGGAGAACATGACGATGCCGATCCGGGGCGCCGCGCTCCCGATGGCGTTCAACCGCCAGCCGCACTACACCAAGGGCCTGCTGCTCGTCGGTGACGCGGGCGGCATGGTCAACCCGTTCAACGGCGAAGGCATCGCGTACGCCATGGAGTCCGGGCAGATCGCGGCGGACGTCATCGTCCAGGCCCACGCCCGCGCGACCCCGGCGCAGCGCGAACTGGCCCTGAACAACTACCCGAAGGTCCTCAAGGAGACCTACGGCGGTTACTACACGATGGGCCGCGCCTTCGTGAAGCTCATCGGCAACCCGAGGGTCATGAAGATCGCGACGCAACGCGGCCTGACCCACCCGGTCCTGATGAAGTTCACCCTGAAGATGCTCGCCAACCTGACCGACCCCACGGGCGGCGACGCGATGGACCGCATCATCAACGGCCTGGCGAAGGTGGCCCCGAACTCCTGACGGCGGCGTGCCCGCGGGCCGTGTCCGTGGGCTGCCGCCCGGGGACACGACCAGCGGGCCTGCGGAGCGGTGGCTGTCACATGTCGTGGACCGCGGTCTTCGCGGTGGCGACGAACGTCAGGACCGACTTCCAGAAGGGGTCGTAGCCGGCGTCGAACGCGCGGACGGCGTCCGCGTCACCCGCTATCGACGCCTCAAGCGCTCTGAACGGCGGCTGCGTCGCGAGCCGCAGCCGCTCCGCCGCCTCCGCGACGTGGTCGGGACCTTCGAGCGCCACGACCCAGACGACGTGGCGCAGCTTGCTGTACTCCTCGCGCAGGCGCAGCCGGACCTCCCGAAGCTCCTGAGCCCGGCTGCCCGGGGTCCCGGACTCGTGGATGTCCGACACCCGCCAGTACAGGTCGGCCATCCGGTGGGCCTGCTCGATGAGATTCACGTACGCGGTCCTGCGGGTCTCCCGTATGCGCACGGACCGCTGTGTGCTCGCGGCGGCGTCCGCCTGGGTCCTGGCGGCCTGGGCCGTGCCGCGGCTGGTCACCCAGCTCGCGAGGACTGCGGTGCCCGCGGTGAGCGAGGCGATCCAGAGAGCACTGTCGGCCATGCGCCCAGTTTGCCTGCTCATGCCAACCGCGCGCTGCCCGGTTTCCGACAGTGGCCTGATCCTCCCGCGGCCGAAAACGGCAGCCGGTTCGTCCGGCACGACGAAGGGCCGCCGCTCCCGGGCGGGAGTGGCGGCCCTTCGTCATGCCCCGGACGTGCGGGAGCGCTTGTGAATCAGAGAACGCGGACCGCGCCGGTCGGCATGTCGTAGTCCAGGGAGCGCTGCACGGTGCCCGTGCTGGAGTTCTGCGCGCCGACGAACTGACCGCCGCCCACGTAGATCGCGACGTGGTACGCGCTGCCCGCGCTGCCCCAGTACAGGATGTCGCCGGGCTGGAGGCTGTCGAGCGAGACCTGGGTGCCGAAGGTCGACTGGCTCTGCGAGACGCGCGGCAGGTCGATGCCCACCGAGGCGTACGCGGCCTGGACGAGCCCGGAGCAGTCCCACGAGTTGGGGCCGGTGCCACCGGGCACGTACGCGTCGCCGACCTGCGCCTTGGCGAAGGCCACGATGGACGCCGCGGAGCCCGTGGCGCTCGACGAGGAGTACGAGGAGGGCGCGGAGGAGGAGGCGGAGGAGCCCGAGGAGGCGCTGAGCGTCGTCCTCTCGGCCGTGCGGGAGGCGCGCTCGGCTGCCTCTTCGGCGGCCTCGGCCCTCGCCTTGGCGGCGGCTTCCGCCTTCTTCTCGGCCTCGGCCTTGCGTACGGCCTCCGCCTTGGCCTTCTTGGCCTTCTTGGCGGCGGTCTCCGCTGCCGCGTCCTCGTTGGCCTGCGTCTCCAGGTCGAGGGCGACCTGCTGCGTGGCCTCGGCGGACGCCGCGACGGCGGGGGAGAGCCCGGCGGTGATCGTGGGCATCTCGATGGTCTGGGTCACAGGCTCGGCCTGAGCCGGACCGGCGGCACCGGCGACCGCGATGGTGCTGAGGACGCCACCGGCAACTCCGGCTCGCAGTGCCGTCTTCGAAGCACTCTGGCGGGGTTTCCGGTGGCTGGGTATGTGAGCGGTGTGGGACATGAGAACTAGCGCTATCAGGGCATCCGGTGTCCCTTCAAGAAAGGTGTGTTGCGACACAGTTACGTCCGGAACCTGTGAATCCGCTTCCTGGGGGCCTTTATTGACGCCGTAACGGGCAAACCGGGCATGGCTCATCCGGGCTGTGATCACCGGCTTTCTGCAATACGCCCGAATTGCCCGTCGCTTACCATCCGTTCACACCAATGGCCAAGCCCGCTTTAATTGGAGCCTACGTGCTGTGACGCAGGTCACAGCATGGGTCGGCCGGGAGGGGCAACCGCGCGGGCCGGCGAGGGGCGGGCGGGCCGGGCCGGGATCCGGGACCTGACGAGTGGTCAGACGGGTGCCGTCGCGGGGGTGGGTCGGGGGGCGGCCGGGGGTGGGCGGACGGGTCGCGCGACGCCGCGCGAGGCATCCGGATGTGCGTCGCTCACGCGTCCGGTAGTTCGTGAATGGATGCACATGTCCACATCACTCCCGGCCGGACCCTCTTCCGGGTGAGGGCGGGCGGGCCCGAATCCTTTATCACCCCGTGTCGTCCATTTCCAATTTGCTGGAGCACCCCCTCGCTTGATAGCGCGGGATGCCTTTGACCAGCGGTAACCGCATCAGATGTCACGTCTCGTGATCAGTCGACTGCTTCGCGTATGAAGATCACCGCTCATCCCGCTTCATGATCCTTCGCCGGGTGGCGGAGATCACAAAGACGTAGTAGTACCCCGTGTCGCAGATCACAGGACGGCAGGCATAGGATGCGGTGCAGTCGGGCTTGTGAACTGCCTCACATGTGCACGATCTTGGTGAGGTGGCGATCCGGTCGCCCGATGCGGTCCAACGGTCAAGGACGACTGGAAGGAGCGAGGAGCGTGAATGCCTACGCGCCCATCCTCGTGCTCGGCGCCCTCGGGGCAGGGTTTGCGATCTTTTCCGTGGTCATGGCCACGCTTATCGGCCCCAAGCGCTACAACCGGGCAAAGCTCGAAGCGTACGAGTGCGGTATCGAACCCACCCCCACTCCGGCCGGAGGCGGCCGCTTCCCTATCAAGTACTACCTGACGGCGATGCTGTTCATCGTCTTCGACATCGAGATCGTCTTCCTCTATCCCTGGGCGGTCACCTTCGACGCCCTGGGGATCTTCGGGCTCGTCGAGATGCTGCTCTTCGTGCTCACCGTCTTCGTCGCCTACGCGTATGTGTGGCGCCGCGGCGGCCTGGAATGGGACTGAGGGGCTGAGGGGCACCATGGGACTCGAAGAGAAACTGCCAAGCGGCTTCGTGCTGACGACGGTGGAAGAGGCCGCCGGCTGGGTACGGAAGTCCTCCGTCTTCCCCGCCACTTTCGGCCTTGCCTGCTGCGCCATCGAGATGATGACGACCGGGGCCGGGCGATACGACCTGGCCCGTTTCGGCATGGAGGTCTTCCGCGGTTCGCCGCGGCAGGCGGATCTGATGATCGTCGCGGGACGGGTCAGCCAGAAGATGGCGCCTGTCCTGCGGCAGGTCTACGACCAGATGCCGAACCCCAAGTGGGTCATCTCCATGGGGGTTTGCGCATCATCGGGCGGAATGTTCAACAACTACGCCATTGTGCAGGGCGTTGATCATATTGTGCCGGTTGATATCTATTTGCCGGGATGCCCACCGCGTCCCGAGATGCTGATCGACGCCATCCTCAAGCTCCACCAGAAGATCCAGGGCACCAAGCTCGGGGTCAACGCGGAGGAGGCCGCCCGCGAGGCGGAGGAGGCGGCCCTCAAGGCACTCCCCCTCATCGAGATGAAGGGGCTGCTGCGATGAGTGACGAGCTGAACACCAACAGCGGTCAGGTGCCCGCCCCGCGCGACGACTCCGGCGAGGTCATCGGCGTACGCAAGGGGATGTTCGGCGCCAACAACGGCGGCGACACCACCGGCTACGGCGGCCTCGTCCGCACCGTGACCCTGCCGGGGCCCACGGCCCGCCCGTACGGCGGCTGGTTCGACGAGGTGGCCGACGAGCTCGAAGGGGCCCTGGAGGAACAGGACCTGCTTCCCGCCGTCGCCATCGAGAAGACCGTCGTCGACCGGGGCGAGCTCACCTTCCACATCGCGCGGGAACACCTCGTCCAGGTCGCCAGGACCCTGCGCGACGACCCGGCCCTGCGCTTCGAGCTCTGTACGGGAGTCAGCGGCGTCCACTTCCTCGGGGACGTGGGCCGCGAACTGCACGCCGTCTACCACCTGCGCTCGCTCACCCACGGCCGGCTGATCCGCCTGGAGGTGTCGGCCCCGGACAGCGATCCGCACGTCCCGTCCCTCGTCGAGGTCTACCCGACCAACGACTGGCACGAGCGCGAGACGTACGACTTCTTCGGTCTCGTCTTCGACGGGCATCCGGCCCTGACGCGGATCATGATGCCGGACGACTGGCAGGGCTTCCCCCAGCGCAAGGACTACCCCCTCGGCGGCATCCCCGTCGAGTACAAGGGCGCCCAGATCCCGGCTCCGGACCAGCGGAGGTCGTACTCCTGATGACCACTCCTCACGCAACCCCCCGCGCCACGACCGAGGGGACCGTATACACAGTCACCGGCGGCGACTGGGACGAGGTCGTCGAGTCGGCGCTCAAGGCCGACGACGAGCGCATCATCGTCAACATGGGCCCCCAGCACCCGTCCACGCACGGCGTGCTGAGGCTGATCCTGGAGATCGACGGCGAGACCGTCACCGAGGCCCGCTGCGGCATCGGCTACCTCCACACCGGCATCGAGAAGAACCTCGAATTCCGGAACTGGACGCAGGGCACCACCTTCGTCACGCGCATGGACTACCTGACGCCGTTCTTCAACGAGGCCGCGTACTGCCTCGGCGTCGAGAAGCTGCTCGGCATCGAGGACCAGATCCCCGACCGGGCCACCGTCCTGCGCGTCCTGCTGATGGAGCTCAACCGGATCTCCTCCCACCTGGTGTGCATCGCCACCGGCGGTATGGAGCTGGGCGCCACCACGATCATGATCTACGGCTTCCGCGATCGTGAACTCGTTCTCGATCTCTTCGAGCTGATCACCGGCCTCCGGATGAACCACGCGTTCATCCGGCCCGGCGGACTCGCCCAGGACCTGCCCCCGGGCGCGGTCGACCAGCTGCGCGAGTTCATCAAGACCATGAAGAAGAACCTGCCGGAGTACGACAAGCTCGCCACCGGCAACCCCATCTTCAAGGCCCGTATGCAGGACGTCGGCTATCTCGACCTGACCGGCTGCGTTGCGCTCGGAGCCACCGGCCCCGTCCTGCGCTCCGCCGGGCTCCCGCACGACCTGCGCAAGAGCGACCCGTACTGCGGCTACGAGAACTACGAGTTCGACGTGCCCACCGCGGACACCTGCGACTCCTACGGCCGCTTCCTCATCCGGCTGGAAGAGATGCGCCAGTCGCTGCGGATCATCGAGCAGTGCCTGGACCGGCTGGCCCCGGGACCGGTCATGGTCGCCGACAAGAAGATCGCCTGGCCCGCACAGCTCGCGCTCGGCCCGGACGGCCTCGGCAACTCGCTCGACCACATCAAGAAGATCATGGGCACCTCCATGGAGGCCCTGATCCACCACTTCAAGCTGGTGACCGAGGGCTTCCGGGTCCCGGCCGGACAGACGTACACCGCGATCGAGTCGCCCAAGGGCGAACTCGGCGTGCACGTCGTATCGGACGGCGGCACCCGGCCCTACCGGGTCCACTTCCGTGACCCGTCCTTCACCAACCTCCAGGCCATGGCGGCGATGTGCGAGGGCGGCCAGGTCGCCGACGTCATCGTCGCCGTCGCGTCCATCGACCCCGTGATGGGAGGCGTCGACCGGTGACCGGAATCAACCAAGAGGTCAGTCTGGGGATGCCGCAGCTCCCCGCCCCCGGCTACCCGGCCGAGGTGCGCGCCCGGCTCGAAGCGGACGCGAAGGAGGTGATCGCCCGCTACCCCGGCAGCCGCTCCGCGCTGCTGCCGCTGCTCCACCTCGTGCAGTCCGAGGAGGGGTTCGTCTCCCGTACGGGCATGGCCTTCTGCGCCGAGCTGCTCGACCTCACCACCGCCGAGGTCAACGCGGTCGCGACCTTCTACACCATGTACCGGCGCCGGCCGAGCGGCGACTACCAGGTCGGCGTCTGCACCAACACCCTGTGCGCGGTCATGGGCGGCGACGCCATCTTCGACCGGCTCAAGGACCACCTGGGCGTCGGCAACGACGAGACGACCGAGGACGGCAAGGTCACGCTCGAACACATCGAGTGCAACGCGGCCTGCGACTTCGCTCCCGTCGTGATGGTGAACTGGGAGTTCTTCGACAACCAGACCCCCGAGAGTGCCACGCGGCTCGTCGACGACATCATCGCGGGCCGGACCGTCGAGCCCACCCGTGGCGCTCCGCTGTGCACCTACAAGGAGACGGCCCGCATCCTGGCCGGCTTCCCCGACGAGCGCCCCGGCGCCGTCGAGGCCACCGGCGGTGCGGGCCCCGCCTCCCTGATCGGACTGAAGCTCGCCAAGGGCGAGGCCGGGCACGCGCGTGTCGTCGGCCCGCGCGGCGAGATCCCCCGGGACGAACCGCACAAGGGCGCCGAGCACCTCAGCTCCCACGACGCACCACAGGAAACTTCGGCCTCCGACCCGGAACACCCGTCCGGTCCCGTTGCCGAGGAGGGGGAGTGATGACGTTGGCCGCCGAAATCGACAAGAGCGGGACCAGCCCCGAGAAGCTGCTGGCACCGGTCCTGTCCGCGTTCTGGGACGAGCCGGAGTCCTGGACCCTGGAGACCTACCGGCGTCACGACGGGTACGAGGGCCTGCGCAAGGCCCTCGCCATGTCGCCCGACGACCTCATCGCGTACGTCAAGGACTCCGGTCTGCGCGGACGCGGCGGCGCCGGCTTCCCCACCGGGATGAAGTGGCAGTTCATCCCGCAGGGCGACGGCAAGCCGCACTACCTCGTCGTCAACGCCGACGAGTCGGAGCCCGGGACCTGCAAGGACATCCCGCTCCTCTTCGCCAACCCGCACAGCCTCATCGAGGGCATGGTGATCGCCTGCTACGCGATCCGCTCCTCGCATGCCTTCATCTATCTGCGCGGCGAGGTCGTCCCCGTACTGCGGCGGCTGCACGAGGCGGTCCGTGAGGCGTACGAGGCCGGATACCTCGGCAAGAACATCCTGGGATCCGGGCTCGACCTGGAACTCACCGTGCATGCGGGCGCCGGCGCGTACATCTGCGGTGAGGAAACCGCACTGCTCGACTCGCTCGAAGGACGGCGCGGCCAGCCCCGGCTGCGTCCGCCCTTCCCGGCGGTCGCCGGTCTGTACGCCTGCCCCACCGTGGTGAACAACGTCGAGTCGATCGCCTCGGTTCCCGCGATCCTGAACCGGGGCAAGGACTGGTTCAAGTCGATGGGCAGCGAGAAGTCCCCGGGCTTCACGCTGTACTCGCTCAGCGGGCACGTCACGGGCCCCGGCCAGTACGAGGCCCCGCTCGGCATCACCCTGCGCCAGCTCCTGGACATGAGCGGCGGTATGCGGGCCGGCCACCGTCTGAAGTTCTGGACCCCCGGCGGCTCGTCCACCCCGATGTTCACCGAGGAACACCTCGACGTCCCGCTCGACTACGAGGGCGTCGGCGCCGCCGGTTCCATGCTCGGCACCAAGGCGCTCCAGTGCTTCGACGAGACCACCTGTGTGGTCAGGGCCGTCACCCGCTGGACCGAGTTCTACGCCCACGAGTCCTGCGGCAAGTGCACGCCCTGCCGCGAAGGCACCTACTGGCTCGTCCAGCTGCTCCGTGACATCGAGGCGGGCAAGGGCCGGATGTCGGACCTCGACAAGCTCAACGACATCGCCGACAACATCAACGGCAAGTCCTTCTGCGCCCTCGGCGACGGCGCCGCCTCGCCGATCTTCTCCTCGCTGAAGTACTTCCGCGAGGAGTACGAGCAGCACATCACGGGCAAGGGCTGCCCCTTCGATCCCGCCAAGTCGACCCTCTGGGCCGACGACAAGAACGCTCACCGGGGGGTGAACGCATGACAGTCACCACGAGTGCGCCCTCCGGGGGCGGCGAGGCGGCGGTTCCGCCCGAGGACCTTGTCACGCTGACCATCGACGGCATCGACATCAGCGTGCCCAAGGGCACCCTGGTCATCCGGGCCGCCGAACTCCTCGGCATCGAGATCCCGCGCTTCTGCGACCACCCGCTCCTGGACCCCGCCGGCGCCTGCCGCCAGTGCATCGTCGAGGTCGAGGGCCAGCGCAAGCCGATGGCGTCCTGCACCATCACGTGCACCGACGGCATGGTCGTGAAGTCGCAGCTCACCTCGCCCGTCGCGGACAAGGCCCAGAAGGGTGTGATGGAGCTGCTGCTCATCAACCACCCGCTGGACTGCCCCGTCTGCGACAAGGGCGGCGAGTGTCCCCTGCAGAACCAGGCGATGTCGCACGGCGACACCGACTCCCGGTTCGAAGGCAGGAAGAGGACGTTCGAGAAGCCCGTCCCGATCTCCCCCCAGGTGCTGCTGGACCGCGAGCGGTGCGTGCTCTGCGCGCGCTGCACCCGGTTCTCCAACCAGGTGGCCGGCGACCCGATGATCGAGCTGATCGAGCGAGGCGCGCTCCAGCAGGTCGGTACGGGACAGGGCGACCCCTTCGAGTCGTACTTCTCCGGCAACACGATCCAGATCTGCCCGGTCGGCGCGCTGACCTCGGCGGCGTACCGATTCCGCGCCAGGCCCTTCGACCTGGTGTCGTCGCCCTCGGTGTGCGAGCACTGCGCGGGAGGCTGCGCCACCCGCACCGACCACCGGCGCGGCAAGGTCATGCGGCGCCAGGCGTCCAACGATCCCGAGGTCAACGAGGAGTGGCTCTGCGACAAGGGCCGCTTCGGGTTCAGGTACGCCCAGCAGCGCGACCGGCTCACCACGCCGCTCGTGCGCAACGCGGACGGCGTCCTGGAACCGGCGAGCTGGCCCGAGGCCCTGGAGACGGCGGCCCGCGGGCTGGCCGCCGCCCGAGGCCGTACCGGCGTCCTGACCGGCGGCCGGCTGACCGTCGAGGACGTGTACGCGTACAGCAAGTTCGCGCGGATCGCCCTGGACACCAACGACATCGACTTCCGGGCCCGCGTCCACAGCAGCGAGGAGGCCGACTTCCTGGCCGCCCGCGTGGCCGGGCGCGGCCGTGACCTGGACGGCAGTGGGGTCACGTACACCTCACTGGAGAAGGCCCCGGCCGTTCTCCTCGTCGGCTTCGAGTCCGAGGAGGAGGCGCCCGGCGTCTTCCTGCGGCTGCGCAAGGCCGCCCGGAAGCACGGCCAGCGGACCTTCGCCCTCGCCACGCACGCCACGCGCGGTCTCACGAAGGCGGGCGGCACGCTGCTTCCCGCCGCCCCCGGAACCGAGACCGAGTGGCTCGACGCGCTCGCGGGCGGTGTCGGCCTCGACGGCGACGGAGCCGTAGCGGCCCAGGCGCTGCGCGGCTCCGGCTCGGTGATCGTGGTCGGCGAGCGGCTGGCCGGAGTGCCCGGAGCGCTGAGCGCCGTCGTCCGGACGGCCGCCGCCACCGGCGCCACGCTCGTGTGGATTCCGCGGCGGGCCGGCGAGCGGGGCGCGGTGGAGGCGGGCGCACTGCCTTCGCTGCTGCCCGGCGGACGCCCGGCGACGGACCCGCGGGCCAGGGAGGAGGTGGCGTCCGTCTGGGGCGTCACCGAACTCCCCTCCCGCTACGGCCGCGACACCGGCCAGATCGTCGAGGCCGCGGCCACCGGCGAACTGGGGGCGCTGCTCGTCGCCGGTGTGGAGACCGTGGACCTGCCGGACCCGGCCCGCGCGCTGGAGGCCCTCGACCAGGTCGGGTTCCTGGTCTCGCTGGAGCTCCGGCCCAGCGAGGTCACCCGGCGGGCCGATGTGGTCTTCCCCGTCGCGGCGGTCGCCGAGAAGCCCGGCACCTTCCTCAACTGGGAGGGCAGGGCCCGCATGTTCGAGGCGGCGCTGAAGCCCGACCAGATGACGCGGTCGCTCGCCCCGAGCGACACCCGGGTGCTGCACATGCTGGCCGACGCACTCGACGTACACCTGGCGCTGCCGGACCTGAGGGCGGCGCGGCGCGAGCTGGACCGGCTCGGCGGGCGGCAGGGCGGACACGCGGACGATCCGCGTGACGTGGGCCGGCCGCTGCCCAGGCCCGGGGACGGCGAGGCGGTCCTCGCGGGCCACCGGATGCTGCTCGACCTGGGCCGGCTCCAGGAGGGTGACGAGGCGCTGGCCGGTACGCGGCACGCGGCCGTCGCCCGGCTGTCCGCGGTCACCGCCGCGGAGACCGGGGTGAAGGACGGCGACCTGCTGGCCGTCACCGGCCCCGCCGGCACCGTGACCTTCCCGCTCGCCGTCACCGTCATGCCGGACCGGGTGGTCTGGGTGCCGCTGAACTCCGCCGGGAAGGGCGTCCCCGCCGACACGGGTGTCCAGCCCGGCGGGCTCGTCCGGATCGGCCCCGCCGCCGGAGCCCCCGCAGACTCACCGGAGGTGCGAGCGTGACTGGCCTCGCTCAACTCGCCGCGGCACCGCGGACGTCGGTGCTCGCCGCCGAGGATCTCTCGATGTTCGGCACCGACCCGTGGTGGCTCGTCGTCATCAAGGCGGTCTTCTGCTTCGCGTTCCTGATGGTGACCGTGCTCTTCTCCATCGTGTGGGAGCGCAAGGTCGTCGCCTGGATGCAGCTGCGCATCGGACCCAACCGGCACGGCCCCTGGGGGATGCTCCAGTCCCTCGCCGACGGCATCAAGCTGATGCTGAAGGAAGACCTCATCGTCAAGCGGGCGGACAAGGTCGTCTACGTCCTGGCGCCGATCATCGCCGCCATCCCGGCGTTCATGGCGATCGCGGTGATCCCGTTCGGTCCCGCGGGCAACGAGGTGTCGATCTTCGGGCAGCGGACGGCGATGCAGTTGACCGACCTGCCGATCGCGATGCTGTACGTCCTCGCGGTCGCCTCGGTCGGTATCTACGGCATCGTGCTGGCGGGCTGGTCCTCCGGATCGACGTACCCGCTGCTGGGCGGCCTGCGCTCCTGCGCCCAGATGATCAGCTACGAGATCGCGATGGGCGCCGCGTTCGCCTCAGTGTTCCTCTACTCCGGGTCGATGTCGACCTCGAAGATCGTGGAGGCGCAGGAGGACCGCTGGTTCATCATCCTGCTGCCGGTCTCCTTCATCATCTACATCGTCACGATGGTCGGTGAGACGAACCGGGCCCCGTTCGACATGCCGGAGTCCGAGGGCGACCTCGTCGGCGGCTTCAACACCGAGTACTCGTCTATCAAGTTCGCGATGTTCATGCTCGCCGAGTACGTCAACATGGTCACCGTCTCGGCGGTCTCCGTGACCCTGTTCCTGGGCGGCTGGCGGGCTCCGTACCCGGTCAGCACCTTCTGGGAGGGCGCGAACCACGGCTGGTGGCCGATGCTCTGGTTCGTCATCAAGGTCCAGCTGCTGCTGTTCTTCTTCATCTGGCTGCGCGGCACGCTGCCGCGTGTGCGCTACGACCAGCTGATGAAGCTCGGCTGGAAGGTCCTGATCCCGGTCTCGGTGGTCTGGCTGATGATGGTCGCCACCGTCCGCGCGCTGCGCAACGAGGGATACGACTTCTCGAAGATCGTCCTGTACGTCGCCGGAGCCGTGATCGCGATCCTGCTGATCTCCTTCGTCGTCGACATCTTCCGCGACCGCAAGGGCAAGGAGGCGGACGCGGCGGCCGGACCGGAGCCGGAGTTCGACCCGATGGCGGGCGGATTCCCGGTACCGCCCCTGCCCGGACAGACGCTGCCGCCGGTGCCGCGGCGCAGACCGCGACGTGAGCGCGAGCTCGTTGTCAGTGGCGGACCGGATACTCACAGTGACGAGAGCCCGAGTGACGGAAAGGAGGCTGACGGTGTCTGAGTCATCAGAACCCTCAGGGGAGAAGTTCCAGAATCCTGTGGCCGGCTTCGGCGTGACCTTCAAGGCCATGTTCAAGAAGCGGCTGACGGAGCAGTATCCGGAGACGCAGAAGGTGACGGCGCCGCGCTTCCACGGCCGGCACCAGCTGAACCGTCATCCGGACGGCCTGGAGAAGTGCATCGGCTGCGAGCTGTGCGCCTGGGCCTGTCCGGCCGACGCGATCTACGTCGAGGGCGCGGACAACACCGACGAGGAGCGCTACTCCCCGGGTGAGCGCTACGGCCGCGTCTACCAGATCAACTACGCGCGCTGCATCCTCTGCGGGCTGTGCATCGAGGCGTGCCCCACCAGGGCGCTGACGATGACGAACGAGTTCGAGCTCGCCAACACCACCCGCGCCAGCCTGATCTACACCAAGGACGAGCTGCTGGCCGGGCTTGAGGAAGGCATGGTCGACAGCCCGCACGCGATCTTCCCCGGCATGGACGAACAGGACTACTACCGGGGCCTGGTGACCGGGGCCGCGCCCGGCACGGAGCGCCAGCAGGCGGTCTCCAAGGGCGAGGACGAGAAGGCCGCCGATGACCGGGAGGTGGACGCATGACCGGCCTCGCCGCTGCGGCCGCCACCTCGACCGGCGAGGCCGTCCAGTTCTGGATCCTCGGCACGGTCGCCGTGATCGGCGCACTCTCCACCGTCCTGATGAAGAAGGCCGTGCACAGCGCGCTGTCGCTCGCCGGGACCATGATCATCCTTGCGGTCTTCTACCTCGCCAACGGGGCGTACTTCCTCGGCGTCGTCCAGATCGTCGTCTACACCGGCGCGATCATGATGCTGTTCCTCTTCGTGGTCATGCTCGTCGGTGTCACGGCGGCGGACTCGCTGAAGGAGACGCTCAAGGGCCAGCGCTGGCTGGCCGTCGGCTGCGGGCTCGGCTTCGGCATCCTGCTCTGCGCCGGCATCGGCAACGCCTCGCTGAACAACTTCAACGGGCTCGGCGCCGCCAACGCCGCGCACGGCGGGAACGTCGAGGGGCTCGCGAACCTCATCTTCACCAAGTACGTCTTCGCCTTCGAGATCACCGGCGCCCTGCTGATCACGGCAACCGTCGGCGCGATGGTGCTCACGCACCGCGAGCGCACCGAACGGGCCAAGACCCAGCGGGAGATGTCCGAGGACCGGGTGCGCAGTAACCACCTGCCGCCGCTGCCCGCGCCGGGTGTCTACGCCCGGCACAACGCGGTCGACATCGCGGGTCTGCTCCCGGACGGCACCCCGTCCGAGCTCACGGTCATGCAGACGCTGCGCAAGCGCGGCCAGATGCGTGACGTGTCGAACGAGGCACTGGCCGACCTCAAGGCGCTGGAACAGCGCTCGGGGGCGCGGCTGGGCCGTGACAACGACGAAGAGGAGGTCGCCAAGTGAACCCGGTCAACTATCTCTACCTCGCGGCCCTTTTGTTCACGATCGGCGCCTCCGGGGTGCTGATCAGGCGGAACGCGATCGTGGTGTTCATGTGCGTGGAGCTGATGCTCAACGCCTGCAACCTGGCGCTCGTCACGTTCTCCCGGATGCACGGCAACCTCGACGGCCAGATCATCGCCTTCTTCACGATGGTCGTGGCCGCCGCGGAGGTCGTGGTCGGGCTCGCGATCATCGTGTCGCTGTTCCGCTCCCGCCACTCGGCCTCGGTCGACGACGCCAGCCTGATGAAGCTGTAAGGGGTCGGAAACGTGGAGAACCTGATTGCGCTGCTGGTCGCGGCGCCCCTGCTCGGAGCGGCGGTGCTGCTCTGCGGCGGCCGTCGGCTCGACCGGGCCGGCCACTGGATCGGCACCCTGCTCGCCGCGTCCTCGTTCGCCGTCGGAGTCGTGCTGTTCAGCGCCATGCTGGGGTACGAGACCGAGGCACGGACGATGCGGCAGTACCTGTACAGCTGGATTCCGGTCGAGGGCTTCCAGGCGGACATCGCCTTCCAGCTCGACCAGCTGTCGATGACGTTCGTCCTGCTGATCACCGGTGTGGGCACCCTGATCCACATCTACTCGATCGGCTACATGGAGCACGACGAGCGCCGTCGCCGCTTCTTCGGCTATCTGAACCTCTTCCTCGCGGCGATGCTCCTGCTGGTCGTCGCCGACAACTACCTGCTGCTGTACGTCGGGTGGGAGGGCGTCGGTCTGGCGTCGTACCTGCTCATCGGCTTCTGGCAGCACAAGCCCAGTGCGGCGACCGCCGCCAAGAAGGCGTTCCTGGTCAACCGCGTCGGCGACATGGGCCTGTCGATCGCGATCATGCTGATGTTCACCACCTTCGGCACGTTCGCCTTCGGTCCGGTGCTCTCGGCGACCGGCGAGACCGGTGAGGGCACGCTGACGGCGATCGGCCTGATGCTCCTCCTCGCGGCCTGCGGTAAGTCGGCCCAGGTGCCGCTGCAGTCGTGGCTCGGTGACGCGATGGAGGGCCCGACCCCGGTCTCGGCCCTCATCCACGCCGCCACCATGGTCACCGCGGGCGTCTACCTGATCGTCAGGTCCGGCGCGATCTTCAACGCCGCTCCCGACGCCCAGCTGGCCGTGGTCGTCGTCGGTGCGGTCACGCTGCTCTTCGGTGCGATCGTCGGTTGCGCCAAGGACGACATCAAGAAGGCCCTCGCCGGGTCGACGATGTCGCAGATCGGCTACATGATCCTCGCCGCGGGCCTCGGCCCCATCGGCTACGTCTTCGCGATCATGCACCTGGTGACGCACGGCTTCTTCAAGGCAGGGCTCTTCCTCGGCGCCGGTTCGGTCATGCACGGCATGAACGACGAGGTCGACATGCGGAAGTACGGCGGCCTGCGGAAGTACATGCCGGTCACCTTCGTCACCTTCGGTCTCGGCTACCTCGCGATCATCGGCTTCCCGGGCCTCTCCGGCTTCTTCTCCAAGGACAAGATCATCGAGGCCGCCTTCGCGAAGGGCGGCACCGAGGGATGGATCCTCGGCTCGGTCGCCCTGCTGGGCGCGGGCATCACCGCGTTCTACATGACGCGCGTGATGCTGATGACCTTCTTCGGCGAGAAGCGCTGGCAGCCCGACGCCGAAGGCCACGAGCCGCACCCGCACGAGTCCCCGAAGTCGATGACCGTCCCGATGGTCGTACTGGCCGTCGGGTCGGTGTTCGCGGGCGGGTTCTTCTCGATCGGCGACCGCTTCCTGCTCTGGCTGGAGCCCGTCACGCAGTACGAGCACGGCCACCCGCCCGTCAGCGCGGCCACCGTCACCGGCGCCACCATGGTGGTGCTCGTCATCGGTGTCGCCATCGCCTGGGCGATGTACGGGCGCAGGCCGGTCCCGGTCGTCGCCCCGCGGGGTTCGCTGCTCACCCGGGCCGCCCGCCGCGATCTCCTCCAGGACGACTTCAACCACGTGGTCCTGGTCCGGGGCGGGGAGCACCTCACCCGCTCGCTGGTCTACGTCGACCACAGTCTGGTCGACGGCGTCGTCAACGGCACGGCCGCTTCGGTCGGCGGGCTCTCGGGCCGGCTGCGCAAGCTGCAGAACGGCTACGCCCGCACCTACGCGGTCTCGATGTTCGGCGGTACGGCGGTCGTCATCGCCGCGACCCTGCTGATGAGGGCGGTCTGATCACATGTCCTTTCCCCTCCTGACAGCGACGGCGGCGCTTCCGGCGATCGGAGCGATCGTCACCGCCGCCGTCCCGGCCGCGCGGCGCACCGCCGCCAAATGGCTGGCCCTGCTGTTCTCGCTGGGCACCCTCGTCCTGGCGGGCATCGTGTTCGCCCGTTTCGAGCCCGGCGGCGACCGCTACCAGCTGACCGAATCGCATGCCTGGATCGCGGACTTCGGTGTGCGGTACGAGCTGGGCGTGGACGGCATCGGGGTGGCGCTCCTCGCGCTCACCGCGCTGCTGATCCCGTTCGTCATCCTGGCCGGCTGGCACGACGCCGACCCGCTGGAGACGAAGTCCTCCCGCTGGCGGCCCACCCAGGGCTTCTTCGCGCTGATCCTGATGGTCGAAGCGATGGTGATCCTCTCCTTCGAGGCCACCGACGTCTTCCTCTTCTACATCCTGTTCGAAGCCATGCTCATCCCGATGTACTTCCTCATCGGCGGCTTCGGGGACCGGGCGCACTCCGGCAGTGACGAGAACGCCGCGGCGCAGCGCTCCTACGCCGCGGTGAAGTTCCTCCTCTACAACCTGGCCGGCGGCCTCATCATGCTGGCCGCCGTCATCGGCCTGTACGTGGTCGCGGGGAGCTTCTCGCTCTCCGAGATCGCCGAGGCCCGGGCCAACGGTTCGCTGGAGATGGCGACCAGCACCGAGCGGTGGCTGTTCCTCGGGTTCTTCTTCGCCTTCGCGGTGAAGGCCCCGCTGTGGCCGCTGCACACCTGGCTGCCCAACGCGATGGGTGAGGCGACGGCGCCGGTGGCGGTGCTGATCACCGCGATCGTCGACAAGGTCGGCACCTTCGCGATGCTCCGTTTCTGCCTCCAGCTGTTCCCGGAGGCCAGCAAGTGGGCGACCCCGGTGATCATCGTCCTCGCGCTGATCTCCATCGTGTACGGGGCGCTGCTCGCGGTCGGCCAGCGGGACATCAAGAGGCTGATCGCTTACGCCTCGATCTCGCACTTCGGCTTCATCATCCTCGGCATCTTCGCGATGACGAGCCAGGGCCAGTCCGGCGCCACGCTCTACATGGTCAACCACGGGATCTCGACGGCCGCGCTGATGCTGGTCGCCGGATTCCTGATCACGCGGCGCGGCTCCCGGCTCATCGCCGACTACGGCGGGGTGCAGAAGGTGGCGCCGGTCCTGGCCGGGACCTTCCTGATCGGCGGTCTGGCCACGCTCTCGCTGCCCGGGCTCGCGCCGTTCGTCAGTGAGTTCCTGGTCCTGGTCGGCACGTTCAGCGTGTATCCGGCGGCGGGCATCGTCGCCACCTCCGGCATCGTGCTGGCGGCTCTGTACGTCCTCGTCCTCTACCAGCGGACGATGACGGGCCCGGTCAGGGCCGAGGTCCGGGGGATGCCCGACCTCAGGGCCAGGGAGCTGGTGGTCGCGCTTCCGCTGATCGCGGTGCTGATCTTCCTCGGGGTCTTCCCGAAGCCGCTGACCGAGGTCGTCAACCCCGCGGTCCAGCACACCATGCAGGACGTACAGAAGCAGGACCCCCAGCCCGAGGTGGAGGCCGCCAAGTGAGCGCAACAGCTGTCCACAGCCTGTGGACAACGGTGGGCGGGGTGACATCGGCCGCTCCGGACGAGAAGTTCACGGCGCCGACCATCGAGTACGCCCAACTGGCGCCCGTCCTGATCGTCGTCGGCGCCGCCGTCCTCGGCATCCTGGCGGAGGCCTTCGTCCCGCGCAGGGGCCGGTACCACACGCAGGTGTTCCTGACCGTCGTCGCACTCGCCGCCGCCTTCGCCGCCGTCATCGGCCTGGCGGCCGGCGGGTACGGCACGACGAAGGCCCACATCGCCGCGATGGGCGCCATCGCCGTGGACGGCCCCGCGCTGTTCCTGCAGGGCACCATTCTCCTGGTCTCCATGGTCTCCGTGTTCACCTTCGCGGAACGGCGCCTGGACCCGGAGGCGCACGGCAACCGGGTCGACTCCTTCGCCGCGCAGGCCGGCTCAGTGCCGGGCAGCGACAGCGAGAAGGCGGCGGTCAGGGCCGGATTCTCCACGACCGAGGTCTTCCCGCTGGCGCTCTTCGCCATCGCGGGGATGCTGGTCTTCCCGGCCGCGAACGATCTGCTGACGCTCTTCATCGCGCTGGAGGTCTTCTCCCTCCCGCTCTACCTCCTGTGCGCCGTCGCCCGCCGCAAGCGGCTGATGTCGCAGGAGGCCGCGGTGAAGTACTTCCTGCTGGGCGCCTTCTCCTCGGCGTTCCTGCTCTTCGGGATCGCCCTGCTCTACGGGTACGCGGGCTCCGTCTCGTACGCCACCATCGCCAACGTGGTGGACGGCTCGGTCCAGGCCATCGACCCGGCGCTCGCCGACACCATGGGCAACGACGCGCTGCTGCTCATCGGCGGCGCGATGATCGTGACCGGTCTGCTCTTCAAGGTCGGTGCCGTCCCGTTCCACATGTGGACCCCGGACGTGTACCAGGGCGCCCCGACCCCGGTCACCGGGTTCATGGCGGCGGCCACGAAGGTCGCCGCGTTCGGTGCGCTGCTGCGCCTGCTGTACGTGGTGCTGCCGGGCCTCGCCTGGGACTGGCGCCCGGTCCTGTGGGCGGTGGCCATCGTCACCATGCTGGGCGGGGCGATCGTCGCGATCACCCAGACCGACATCAAGCGGCTGCTCGCCTACTCCTCCATCGCGCACGCGGGCTTCATCCTCGCGGGTGTCATCGCCACCACCCCGGACGGCGTCTCCTCGGTCCTCTTCTACCTGGTCGCGTACTCCTTCGTGACGGTCGGCGCCTTCGCCGTCGTCACCCTGGTGCGCGACGCGGGCGGCGAGGCGACGCACCTGTCGAAGTGGGCCGGGCTCGGCCGGCGCTCCCCGCTGGTTGCCGCGGTCTTCGCGGTGTTCCTGCTGGCCTTCGCCGGTATCCCCCTCACCTCCGGCTTCTCCGGCAAGTTCGCCGTGTTCAAGGCGGCGGCCGAGGGCGGCGCCAGTGGCCTGGTCGTGGTCGGTGTGATCTCCTCGGCCATCGCCGCGTTCTTCTACATCCGGGTCATCGTCCTGATGTTCTTCAGCGAGCCCAAGGCGGACGGCCCCACGGTCGCCGTCCCGTCCCCGCTGACGATGACGACGATCGCGGTCGGCGTGGCCGTCACGCTGGTGCTGGGCCTGGCCCCGCAGTACTTCCTGGACCTGGCGAGCCAGGCCGGGGTGTTCGTGCGGTAGCCGCGGAGGCACTCACCGTCCCGCGCGCCGGACGGGCTCGATCACGAGCCCGTCCGGCGTTGTCGTAGGCGCCGCCTATCGTGGTGGGGGACGGGATGCCGGACAGGGCGGACCACGGGGGACAGAGCAGATGAGCGGGACGGGCGTGACCATGAGTGTGGCCGAGAGCGAAGCGCAGCAGACGCTTCACCGGGTGTTCGGGTACGAGGCGTTCCGCGGCGAGCAGGGTGCCGTCATCGACCATGTGGTGGCCGGCGGCGACGCGGTCGTGCTCATGCCGACCGGGGGTGGCAAGTCCCTCTGCTACCAGATCCCGTCCCTGGTCAGGCCCGGCACCGGCATCGTGATCTCGCCGCTCATCGCCCTCATGCAGGACCAGGTGGACGCCCTGCGGGCGCTGGGTGTGCGGGCCGGCTTCGTCAACTCCACGCAGGACCTCGACGAACGCCGCTCGATGGAGTCCCAGTTCCTCGCGGGTGAGCTCGACCTGCTCTACCTCGCGCCCGAGCGGCTCCGCCTCGACTCCACCCTCGCACTGCTGGCCCGGGGCGAGATCTCCGTCTTCGCGATCGACGAGGCGCACTGCGTCGCCCAGTGGGGCCACGACTTCCGCCCCGACTACCTGGCCCTGTCCGTCCTGGGCGAGCGCTGGCCCGACGTGCCCCGCATCGCGCTGACCGCGACCGCGACGGACGCCACGCACAAGGAGATCACCCAGCGCCTGGGGATGCCGGACGCCCGGCACTTCGTCGCGAGCTTCGACCGGCCGAACATCCAGTACCGCGTCGTGGGGAAGTCCGACCCGAAGAAGCAGCTGCTGACCTTCCTCGAGGAGGAGCACCGGGGGGACGCGGGCATCGTCTACTGCCTCTCGCGCAACTCGACCGAGAAGACCGCCGAGTACCTCTGCCGCAACGGCATCGAGGCCGTTCCGTACCACGCGGGCCTGGACGCCGGGACGCGCGCGCTCCACCAGTCGCGCTTCCTTCGCGAGGAGGGCCTGGTCGTCGTCGCGACCATCGCCTTCGGCATGGGCATCGACAAGCCCGACGTCCGGTTCGTCGCCCACCTCGACCTGCCCAAGTCGGTCGAGGGGTACTACCAGGAGACCGGCCGGGCCGGGCGTGACGGCGCGCCCTCCACGGCCTGGATGGCGTACGGCCTCCAGGACGTCGTCCAGCAGCGCAAGCTGATCCAGGGCGGCGAGGGCGACGAGGCGTTCAGGCGCCGCGCGGCCTCCCACCTCGACTCGATGCTGGCGCTGTGCGAGACGGTCCAGTGCCGCCGCGCCCAGCTCCTGACGTACTTCGGCCAGGAGCCCGGGGCGGAGACCTGCGGAAACTGCGACACCTGCCTCACCCCGCCGGAGACCTGGGACGGCACGGTGGTGTCACAGAAGCTGCTGTCCACGGTGGTGCGGCTGAAGCGGGAGCGCGGCCAGAAGTTCGGCGCCGGCCAGATCATCGACATCCTGCTCGGCCGGAAGACCGCGAAGATCATCCAGTTCGACCATGACCAGCTCTCGGTCTTCGGCATCGGCGAGGAGCTTGCGGAGTCGGAGTGGCGGGGCGTGGTGCGCCAGCTGCTGGCGCAGGGCCTCCTCGCCGTCGAGGGCGAGTACGGCACGCTCGTGCTGACCGACGACAGCGCCGCCGTCCTGGGACGCGAGCGCGAGGTGCTGCTCCGCAAGGAGCCGAAGAAGCCCACGTCCCGCTCCTCGTCCGCCTCGAAGGGGGAGCGCAAGGGGAAGGCCGCCGCCGTCGACCTCCCGGAGTCGGCAGTGCCGGTCTTCGAGGCCCTGCGGGCCTGGCGCGGGGCACAGGCGAAGGAGCTGGGCCTCCCGGCGTACGTGATCTTCCACGACGCCACGCTGCGGGAGATCGCCGCGCTGCGTCCCGGTTCGGCGGCCGAGCTGGGCGGGATCAGCGGCCTGGGCGAGAAGAAACTCGCGACGTACGGCGAAGGGGTCCTGGAGGTCCTCGCGACGTTCGGCGCGGTCGAGGCCGGGACCGGGACGGTGGACACACCGCTCGCCGAGCCGGCCGGGCGAACCGCCGTACCGGCCACCAGGGAAGCCCCCGGACGCCCCGTCCACGCGGCGGCCCCGGACCCGGAGTTCGGCTGGGACGAGGAACCGCCCGAGTACGAGTGAGCCGTGGAGCCGGGCGGCGGTGGCCGCGGGACTACTGCGGGTCCGCGGCCCGGCTGACGGCCGCTCTCCGTCGAGGGGCGCGGCCGTCAGCACGTGGCGTCAGGCCGACGGAACGATCCGTCCCGTGACCTCGCCGAGGCCCACGCGCGTGCCGTGCGGTCCCGGGGCCCAGGCGGTCAGCGTGACGACGTCGCCGTCCTCCAGGAACGCGCGCTTGCCGTCGGGAAGGTCCAGCGGGTCGCGGCCGTTCCAGGTGAGCTCCAGGAGGGAGCCGCGCTGGGCCGGCTCGGCGCCGCTGACCGTGCCGGAGCCGTACAGGTCGCCGGTACGCAGCGAGGCGCCGTTCACCGTCATCTGGGCGAGCTGCTGGGCGGCCGTCCAGTACATGGACGAGAACGGCGGCTCGGAGACGAGGTGCCCGTTGATCGTGACGGAGATCCGCAGGTCGATGCCGCCGTGCTCCTCCTCGTCCGCGTCGTCGAGATAGGGGAGCAGCGGGAAGTCGCGGACGGGCGGCCGGGTGCGGGCCGCGTCCAGTGCCTCCAGCGGTGTCACCCAGGCCGAGACGGACGTGGCGAAGGACTTGCCGAGGAACGGGCCGAGCGGCACGTACTCCCAGGCCTGGATGTCCCGCGCCGACCAGTCGTTGAGCAGGCAGAGCCCGAAGACGTGCTCGCGGAACTCGCCGAGCGGCACCGGGGTGCCCTGCTCCGAGGGGACACCCACGACGAAGCCGACCTCGGCCTCGATGTCCAGCTTCACGGACGGGCCGAAGACGGGTGCCGGGTCCGAAGGGGCCTTGCGCTGGCCCGAGGGGCGCACCACGTCCGTGCCCGAGACGACGACCGTGCCGGCCCGCCCGTGGTAACCGATGGGCAGGTGCTTCCAGTTGGGGGTCAGCGCGTCGCCGTCCGGCCGGAAGATCCTGCCGACGTTGGTGGCGTGGTGCTCGCTGGCGTAGAAGTCGACGTAGTCCGCGACCTCGTACGGCAGGTGGAGCGTCACGGAGTCGACCGGGTGCAGCAGGGGCTCGATGTCGGCGCGGTGCGCCGGGACCGTCACCCAGGCCGTCAGGGCGCGCCGCACGTCGCGCCAGGCGGTGCGGCCGGCCGCGAGCAGTGGCATCAGGCTGGGCTGGGCGAGCAGTTGCGCGTAGGGAGAGCCGAGCGCGTGGGCGGCTGCTCCGGCGTCCAGCACGTGGTTGCCGATGCGGACACCGACCCTGCGGTGGCCGGTGTGGTCAGGGGTGGAGAACACACCGTACGGAAGGTTGTGCGGACCGAAGGGGTCGCCCTCGGCCAGATCGAGCGGGCTGCTCTGCTCGGGCATGTGTTGCTGCCTCGCTTTCCAGGTCACTTGGAGGACACGTTACGTCGGTGTTGCTACCCAGCGGGAGTGTCTCAACTGTGCTTATTGCCCGGAAAGTTCCCTGCATTCCCCGGAAAGCCGGGGGCTCCAGGGCCAATCATGTCCGGATCAGCCCGCGGTGCGTGGAATGCGCTTCTCCCAGGTCCGGTGGAAGACGATCTCGTCACCGTGCTTGCAGATCACTTCGTTCGAGGTGATGAAGTCCTGGGCGTCCGCGCCGGTCTCCGAGCGGGTCTCGATCCGTACGTCCCAGGCGATCTCGGGCCGGTGCAGCCGGATCGTCCAGTCCGAGCGGGCGCGGGCGGAGAGCGGGTCCTGCTCCTGGATCGTGTACGTCTCCACCGCGTCCTCGGTGAATTCGAGCCCGTCCGGGTAGACACGGGTGCCCCCGTAGCGAGGGTCGACCTCCATGCGCCACTCGCCCTTGGCGACGTCCCGGACCACCAGGCGCTCCGGGCGCTGCTCGTCGAGCGTCGCCGGGTGCACGACGCCGAGCGGTTCGGACTGTTCCGGTTCGCCGAACGAGATGCCGTTGTCCTCGGTGTGACGGCGCACCGGGAGTTCCACGAAGCTGCCGTCCGCGTCGAGCGTGAAGCCCGCCGAACCGGCCTGCGGCCAGATCCACGGCCAGTACGAGGACGAGACCGCGAGCCTGATCCGGTGCCCGCGCGGGAAGGTGTGCCCGATGCCGTTCAGCTCGAAGTTCACGTCCTCCGTGGCCCCGGCCGGCCAGTCGTCGGAACGGTCGCGGCCGTGCCGTGCGGAGAGGTTGAGGACGCCTCGGGTCACCAGAGTGGAGGAGCCGTCGGGTGCCACGTCGCAGAGCCGGGCGACGACCTGGCCGCGAGGCACCTCCATCCGGATGTGGAGCTTGACCTTCGGGCGGCCCAGGATCTCGATGGGGGCGTCCTCGACGGGGAATTCGAACGAGACGGACCTGGCGTCCTCGTCACGCTGGTCGGGCGGCAGGTCGCCGTCGTTGCCGAAGGGGAAGAAGCGGCCGGCGTCCACCCCGGTGTGCTGAGGCGAGCGGACGATCTGCGGGCCGCCCTGGAGGGCGTACACGACGGGGACGACGTTCTCCGACGGCCAGCTCGCGTCGCCGACCCAGCGGCCGGGCAGCGTCCGGTACACCGTGGCGGGCGGGTGCGAACCGCTGATCCAGGACCGCAGCAGGGGCTCGTTCATCACCCCGTTGTCCGCGCCCTTGAGGTGGTGGTCCCACCAGCGCAGCGTCTCCTGGAGGAAGCCGATTCCGGGTCCCGGGGGCAGCTCGCGGTCCGGGTACTGGTGCGACCACGGCCCGATCAGCCCGCGCACCTTCGCCGGGTCCAGGTGCTCGACCAGCCGCAGCACCGTGTCGCGGTACGGGTCGTGCCAGCCGCCCACGGCGAGGACGGGCGCCTTGACGGCGCCGTAGTCCTCGCAGACGCTGCCGTGCTTCCAGTACGCGTCGCGGGTCTGGTGCGCCAGCCAGGTGTGGATGAACGGTTCGACCGCCTCCAGCCGGTTCAGCCACATCTCCTTCCACACGTCGCCGACCTGTTCCGGGTCGGGCGGCCGGGAGACGAAGGCCAGCATCGTGGCCGCCCAGGCGTGCATGTCGACGGCGAGCACCGAGCCGCCCATGTAGTGGACGTCGTTGTTGTAGCGGTCGTCCGTCGAGCAGACCGTGACGATCGCCTTGAGCGGCTCCGGGGCGAGCGCGGCGAGCTGGAGCGAGTTGAAGCCGCCCCAGGAGATGCCGAACATGCCCACGTTGCCCGAGCACCACTCCTGCTGTGCCAGCCAGTGGATGACCGCGACCCCGTCGGCCAGTTCCGTGGCGTCGTACTCGTCGCCCGGCATCCCCTCGCTGTTGCCGTGCCCGCGCACATCCACCCGTACCGAGGCGTAGCCGTGTCCCGCGTACCAGGGGTGGCGCTGCCAGTCGCGCGGAGCCGTCCAGTCGCCGAGCCGGTAGGGCAGGTACTCCAGCAGCGCCGGTACGGGTTCCTCGGTGACCGGCCGCCAGATCCGGGCGTACAGCCGTGTGCCGTCCGGCAGCGGGATGTACAGGTCCTCGCGGGTCGTCTCGTACGGGAATTCTGTGCGGATGTGCATGGAGGGCACCTCAGTGGACGGGGTGCATGGTGCGCTTGAGCCACGGTCCGGCGGCCATGACGGCCAACCCGGCGAACACCGCGATCGCACCATTGACACCGAAGTAGGCGGGGTTGGAGATCTCGCCGTACAGCTTCACGATCTGTGCCTGGATGCCGTTGGCGAGGGCCGCCACGACGAGCCCGGTGGCGATGAGCAGCAGGGCCCGCCGCATCGCCTCCGGCGCGAGGGCGAACTCGGCCGCGTGTTTACGCCCGGCCAGGTGACGGCGGCCGGCCACGGACTGGATGAGGCCGAACGTCATACCGGCCGCGGCGGCCGAGAAGCCCCAGTGCCAGCTCGCGTGCTCGCCGAGCCAGCCGGTGATCAGCGGGCCGGCGAAGGCTCCGATGTTGATGCCCATGTAGTAGAGGGCGAAGCCGGCGTCGCGCCGGTCGTCGTCGGTGCGGTAGAGCTTGCCGACCATCGAGGCGACGTTGGGCTTGAGGAGGCCTGTTCCGGCGCTGATCAGTCCCAGGCCGACCCAGGTCAGGGTGTCGGTCGGCACGGCCATCGAGTAGTGGCCGCAGGCGATGAGGATGCCGCCGTACAGGACGGCGCGGTACGAGCCGAGGATCCGGTCGGCGAGCCAGCCGCCCGCTACGGAGACCAGGTAGACCAGGGTGCCGTACGCGGCCGAGACCGACGCGGCCGTTCCCGGGTCCATCCCCGTGCCGCCGTCGGACACCTTGTCGGCGAAGAAGAGGACGAGGATCGCCTGCATCCCCAGGAACGAGAAGCGTTCCCAGACCTCCAGACCGGACAGGGTCATCAGACCCCTCGGCTGCCCGAAGAAGGCGCGGTCGTCCTCCACGGGCGGCCGGGCCGGCTCGGTGTCGCTGGCAGTGTGGGACAAAGGGACAACTCCTGATCGTATGAGCTGATCCCGAACATACCGGCGGTCGCGGGAAGGCGCCCACGGTGATCCAAACGGGACCGGATACGCTGAGTTGAGTGAAGACAGCGACACATCGACATTCCGTGTGATCGTCAGCAGACAGGAGATCCCCTCGTGACCGTCGTCGGGCCGTTCGGACTGTGCGTGCGGGACCAGGCTCTTGAGGCCGATGTCCAGGCCGGCTTGTCCGCTGTCGAGGCGGGGCTGCTGGAGGCGACCAAGAGTGAGGTGCCCTTCATCACGGAGGCCGCGCAGCACCTGGTCCGTGCAGGAGGCAAGCGGTTCCGTCCGCTGCTGGTGATGCTGGCTTCGCAGTTCGGTGATCCCGACGCGCCGGGTGTCGTGCCCTCGGCCGTGGTCGTCGAGCTGACCCACCTTGCGACGCTGTACCACGACGACGTGATGGACGAGGCGGACGTACGCCGCGGGGTGGACAGCGCCAACACCCGCTGGGGCAACTCGGTCGCCGTCCTGACCGGAGACTTCCTCTTCGCCCGTGCCTCGCACATCCTGGCCGACCTCGGCCCGGAGGCCGTGCGCATCCAGGCGGAGGCGTTCGAGCGTCTGGTCACCGGTCAGATCCTGGAGACCGCGGGCCCGCGCGACGGCCGCGACCCGGTCGGCCACTACCTCGACGTCATCGCCGGCAAGACCGGCTCGCTGATCGCCGTGTCCGGCCGGTTCGGCGCGATGATGGCCGGCGCCGACGACTCGGTCGTCGACATCCTCACCCAGTACGGGGAGCGGCTGGGCGTCGCGTTCCAGCTCGCCGACGACGTCCTCGACATCGCCTCCGACTCCCACGAGTCCGGCAAGACGCCCGGCACGGACCTGCGCGAGGGCATCCCCACCCTGCCCGTCCTGCTGCTGCGCGCTCAGGCGGCTGCCGACGGCAAGCCGGACGACCTGGAGCTCGTGGAGCTCCTGGACGGCGACCTCAGCGACGACACCCGGCTGGCGGAGGCGCTGCGCAGGCTGCGCGCCCACCCGGCGCTGGACCAGGCGCGACGGGACACCATCCGGTACGCACAGGAGGCGCGGGCATCGCTGGCACCGCTGCCCGAGTGCTACGCGAAGGCCGCGCTCGAAGAGCTCTGCGACGCCGTGGTGCACCGCGCGGGCTGAAAGCCCGCCGGGTGCCCGCCCGCCCTGGTTTCGGCCGGGCCCGCGCACGGCAACCCTTAGTGGAAGGGTGACCCCGGGCGGCTCGGTGTCATACCGGAGCAGTACGCGGAGTTGATCCCGCGGGCTGACGCTTGTCGGCGCCCGATTTGGTCAGATGGAGAACAACCACTCCTGACCACATCGGGTTGGCAGGGCGGCAGGGAGTGGCCCAGTGCGGACGGCAGCCGCCGACCACGGAGGTAGGGCACACATGGCATCGAACGACAGCACGGAGACCACCGGCACGACCACGGGCACGGCCGTGGGCCGCCGCAAGGCGGCCCGCTACATCGTCCCCGTCGCGGTCGCGGGGGTGGCGGCCGCGACGATCGGACTCGTCCCGGCGCTCGCGGACTCCGGAGACCCGGAGCTGCCGAAGATCACCGCTCAGCAGCTCATCGAGAAGATCGCCGCCTCGGACCAGCAGCAGCTGTCCGGCACGCTGAAGGTCACCGCCGACCTCGGCATCCCGTCGGTCGGCGGGCTCGCGGGCTCCTTCGCCCCGGACGGCGGCGCGGACAAGGGGGGCGACGGCTCCGCCGCCGACCCGCAGGCCAAGCTGATGGAACTCACCTCCGGCACGCACACCCTGCGGCTGGCGGCCGACGGCCCCGACAAGCAGCGCCTCTCGATCCTCGGGGACGCGTCCGAGTACAGCCTGATCCACAACGCGGGCGAGGTCTGGGCGTACGACAGCGCGTCCGAGGAGGTCTACCACGCCGAGGCGGACGAGGCCGGGCACGGGGACCGGAGCGCCGGAGGCAAGGAGCACAAGGCGCCGAAGGGTGTGCCGGCCACACCCGGGGCGCTGGCCGAGGAGGCGCTCGCGGCCGCCGGTGACACCACGTCGGTCACGGTCGACGGGACGGCGCAGGTCGCGGGCCGCGACGCGTACAAGCTGCTGATCAAGCCGAAGCAGTCCGGTTCGACGATCGGCTCGGTCACGGTCGCGGTCGACGCGGAGAACGGCGTACCGCTGAAGTTCACGCTCGCTCCGAGCGGCGGCGGCAAGGCCGTGGTCGACGCGGGCTTCACCAAGGTCGACTTCGGCAAGCCGGCCGCCTCCTCCTTCACCTTCACCCCGCCCAAGGGCGCCAAGGTGACCGAGGCCGAGGACCTGAAGGCCGAGGCCGAGAAGAACGGCAAGGCGGACAAGGCCCCCGAGGAACTCGGCGCGCTCAAGGACTTCCAGGGGCTCAACGTGATCGGCGAGGGCTGGACGTCCGTCGCCGAGATCGAGGTACCCGGCGGCGCAGGGCTCCCCGCGAAGGGTGCCGAGGGCGTCCCGGCCGAGGCACAGCAGTTCCTGGACGCGCTGGGCGACCGGGTCACCGGCTCCTTCGGCTCGGGCACGGTCTTCAAGACCCGTCTGGTGAACGCGCTGATGACGGACGACGGCAAGGTCTACGTCGGCGCGGTCACGAAGGACGCGCTGGTGCGCGCGGCCGACAGCGCCAAGTAGCCCGACACCGCCCCGCGGGCACCGCTGGACGAACCCGCCCCGCCGTACGCTCGTACGGCGGGGCGGCTCCGTACGGTGGGACGGTCCGGGCGGTCCTGCGGGGACTCTGACGGGGACTGTCACCCGGACTGTGACTGGGAGTGCGCATGACCGACGCAGGGGCCGGAGAAGCGGCCGCCATCGAGACGAGAGGTCTCACGAAGCGGTACCGCGGCGGCTCGCTCGCCGTGGACGGACTCGACCTGTGCGTGCCCGCGGGCAGCGTCTTCGGCTTCCTGGGTCCCAACGGCTCGGGGAAGACCACCACGATCCGGATGCTCCTGGGCCTCATCGACCCGACGTCCGGCACCGCGCGGGTCCTCGGCAGACCGATGCCGGCCGGGGCCCGAACCGTCCTCCCCCAGGTCGGGGCACTGATCGAAGGGCCAGGGCTGTACGGGTTCCTGACGGGCCGGGACAACCTGGTGCGGTTCGACTCCGCCGACGCCGCCGCTGACCCGCGCACCCGCCGCGCACGGATCGAGGGGGCCCTGGACCGGGTCGGGCTCGCGTCGGCCGCAGGCAAGAAGGCGAAGGCGTACTCGCTCGGCATGAAGCAGCGCCTCGGGCTCGCCGCCGCCCTGCTCGGACCGCGTCGCCTCCTCGTACTCGACGAGCCGACGAACGGCCTGGACCCGCAGGGCATGAGGGAGATCCGGTCCCTGATCCGGGAGCTGGCCGCGGAGGGCACCACCGTCTTCCTCTCCTCCCACCTCCTGGACGAGATCGAGCAGGTCTGCACGCACGTCGCCGTCATGGCGCGGGGCCGGCTGCTCACCCAGGGCCCGGTCGCCGCACTCGCGGCCGGCTCCCGCGCCCGGCTGGCCGTCACCACCCCCGACCCGGCCGACGCCGCCCGCATCCTGAAGGAGCACGGGGTCACCGGCCTGGCGGCCGACGGGCAGCGGCTGACCGCCGACGCCCCCCTGCCCGGCACCGACCCGGCCGAGCTGAACGCCGCGCTGGTCCGGGGCGGCGTCCGCGTACGGTCCTTCGGGGTCGAACGGGCCTCACTGGAGGACGCCTTCGTCGCACTCACCGGAGAGGGATTCGATGTCGCAGGCTGAACTCACCGGCGTCAGTACGCCCCGCAACCCCCTGTGGACCTTCGGAATCCTGCGTTCCGAGCTGGTCACGACGCTGCGCCGCCGGCGTACCTGCGCCCTGCTCGCGGTGCTCGCCGCCGTGCCCGTGCTGATCGGCATCGCGGTGCGGATGGAGACGGGCGGAGGCGGTCCCTCGGGCGCTCGGGACGGCGCGGGACCGGCCTTCCTCGCCCAGGTCACCAACAACGGCCTGTTCCTGGTCTTCGCCTCGCTCGCCGCCACGCTTCCGGTGTTCCTCCCGATGGCCGTCGCCGTCGTCGCGGGTGACTCGGTCGCGGGGGAGGCCGGCGGCGGCACCCTGCGCTACCTGCTGGTCGCCCCGGCGGGCCGGACCAGGCTGCTGCTCGCGAAGTACGCGTCCGTGCTGGCGTTCTGCCTGGCGGCCACGCTGGTCGTGGCGGCGTCCGCGCTCGCCGTGGGCCTGCTGCTCTTCCCGGCCGGCGACGTCACGACGATCTCGGGGACCCGGATCGGCTTCGGTGAGGGGCTGGTGCGCGCCGGGCTGATCGCCGTCGCGGTGGCCGGGTCACTGGTCGGGTTCGCGGCGCTCGGCCTGTTCGTCTCGACGCTGACCAACAGCGGTATCGCGGCGATGGCCGCCACCGTCGGGGTGCTGATCAGCGCGCAGATCCTGGACACGATCCCGCAGCTCGACGCGGTCCACCCGTATCTCTTCCCGCACCACTGGCTGTCCTTCGCGGACATCCTGCGCGAGCCGGTCCGCTGGGACGGGCTCGCCGACAACTTCACGCTGCAGGGGCTTTACGCGGGGGTTTTCGGGTCGGCGGCCTGGGCACGGTTCACGGCGAAGGACATCACCACATGAGCGCGCGGGGAAGATTCGTCCGTGCCGTCGGCCGGTCGAGCCGTCCCCCGATCGGCTCGCCGCGGCACGACGGCACGAACGGTGCGAACAGCAGGAACGTGGCGACACGGCACGTTCCGTTTCCGCTTGGTTATTGTTCGACTTCTGACGACACGCTGTCAACAAAGAATGGCTCGAATCCCCCTATGCTCACCGAATGATCACATCGCCGAGTTCTCAGCGCCGGAGCGAGCGATCACGCAAGGCCACTCTGGAGGCCGCGCTGGAGCTGTGTACGGAGAAGGGCTACGCCCGCGTCACGATCGAGGCCATCGCCGCCCGCGCGGGCGTGAGCAAGAAGACGATCTACCGCTGGTGGCCTTCGAAGGGCGCCGTGATGCTGGAGGCGTTCACCGAGGGCCTCGTCGTCGCCACCCCGTTCATCGACACCGGCGACATCGCCGCCGACCTGCGCACCCACATCTGCGCGGCGGTACGCCTGCTGTCCACCTCGCCGTTCGGGCCCGCCTACGCCGGGATCCTCTCCGAGATGCACCACGACGACGTACTCGCGAAGGCCGTCAGGGAAGACCTGGTCGAACCTCGCTTCGCATGTGCGGTGGCACGCCTGGAGCAGGCCCAGGAGCAGGGGCAGATCCCCCCGGACGCCGATCTGCCACTCGCGGTCGAGATGCTGTACGGCCCCGTCTACTACCGCCATGTGCTGCGCAAACCGCCCCAGGACGAGGCGACGGTCGCCGCGCTCGTCGCCCACGTACTGCGTTCGCTGGGGGCGCGGGAGGCCTGACCCCGGCGCCACGACCGGTGGCGGAGTGGGCCGGGCGCCTTGATGCTGGTTGCAGGCAAAACCGGCGCGCGAGACGCGCGGACCCATCGACGTGGGGTGAATTCGTGGCGGACGCAGGTACGGGACCACCAGGGTCCCGGGTGTGGGACAAGGCCGCCGAGGGCCTGGGGGAGGCGCTCCTCAACGCGCTGTTCGACCAGTCCGCCGTCGGCCTGCACGTGCTCGACACCGACCTCCGTCTGGTGCGGGTCAACCTTCTGTACGACAGCCCGGTGGACCCGCTGCTGGGACTCCGCTTCGACGAGGTCTACATCCTCGAAGCGCCCCGCGAGGCGGAGGAACTGCTGCGGGGGGTGCTGCGCACCGGCGTCTCCGTCGTGGATCATCTGGTGCACGGGCGGGGTACGGACGCGACGGGCCCCGTGCGCAGCATGACCGTCTCCGTGTACCGGCTGGACGACGCGGAGGGCCTGCCCATCGGCCTGCTGGCAGCGGTCGTCGACGTCACCCTCCAGGAGAAGGAGCGGGCGCGGGAGAGGTGCCTGACCGCGGTCCGCGAGCACGTCGGCAGTTCTCTGGACGTCGCGACCACCTGCCAGGCGTTCGTCGACGCGGTCGTGCCGCAGTTCGTCGACTTCGCGGTGATCGAGGTGGTGGACGACGTGCTGCGCGGCGCCGACCCGCCCCTGGGGCCGCTGGGCCCCGACGTCCCGCTGCGGCGCGCCGCCGGAACGGGGTTCCGGGGCCTCGCGGCCGAGGAGGAGGAGACGGGCGATGAGGACCCGTCGAGCGACGAGGGCGGCGACGCCGCCTACGTCCCGGGTGGCGGGGACGGCCAGGGGCCCCACGTGCCCGAACTGCGGCGGCTGGTCCCTCGTACCCCGTACGCCCTGGCCGCCGCCGACCTCGGCGTCCGTGTCGCCCCGCTCGGCGGGGACACCCCGTGGCTGGACGCCGACCCCGACGCCGCCCGGCTGATCGAGGCGACCTGCGCCCACTCGCTGATGGTCGTCCCGCTGACGCTGCGGGGCTCGCTGCTGGGACTGCTGAGCCTCTACCGGTGCGAGGGCACGGCGCCCTTCGACGAGGACGACGTCGAGCTCGCCACGGCCGCCGCCACCCGTGTCGCGCTGAGCATCGACAACGCCCGACGCTTCGAGCGCGACCACGTGATCGCCTCGATGGTCCAGCGCAGGCTGCTCCCGCAGGACCAGGGTCACCGGACGGCGATCGACACGGCGCACGTGCTGCTGGCCGGGCGCAACAGCGGCTCCTGGTTCGACACGATCCCGCTCTCCGGTGGCCGCACCGCCCTGGTCATCGGCACGGTCGCCGGACGCGGACTCCAGACGGCCATCGTCATGGGCCAGCTGCGGACGGTCATCCACGCGCTCGCCGGTCTCGACCTGGAGCCCGACGAGGTGCTGGCCCGGCTCCAGGACACCGCCGACCGGCTGGCGGCGGAGCGGGCCGCACTGCCGCCCGGTGACTCGCTGCAGCAGGAGACGCTGACGGCGACCTGCATGTACGGCGTCTACGACCCGTTCGCCCGCACCTGCACGATCGCCCGCGCCAACCACCCGGGACCCGTCGTCATCGGACCCGACGGCAGCCCGGTGGACACCGACGTCCCCGAGGGGCCCGGCCTCTTCGCGGTGGACGCCGCGCCGTTCGCCCCCGCCGTCATCCCCCTCCAAGAGGGCAGCGTCCTCGCCTTCTTCACCGCTTCGTTCGTGTCCGGTGCGGGCTCGACCAGCCGTATGGAGGAGGCGCTCGCCCACCCGGAGACGCCGCTCCAGGCACTGTGCGACAACGTCGTCTACAGCCTGCCCCGCAACTCCCACCCGGACGGCGCCGCCCTCCTGCTGGCCCGCACCGGCACCGTGTCCGCCCATCGCGTGGCGACCTGGCAGCTGGACCACGACCGTACGACGCCGAAGGTGGCCCGGGCGCTGGTGCGCGAACAGCTCGAAGCGTGGAAGCTCGACGAGGACACGGTCTACGCCACCGAGCTCATCGTGAGCGAGCTCATCACCAACGCCGTCCGGTACGGCACCCCGCCGCTCCAGCTGCGGCTCCTGCTGGACCGCACCCTCACCTGCGAGGTCCATGACAGCAGCTCGGTGGCGCCGCACCTGCGCCATGCCCGGACCGTCGACGAGGGCGGACGGGGGCTGTACATCGTGTCGCAGCTTGCCAGCCACTGGGGTACGCGGTTCAGCCGCGAGGGCAAGGCGCTGTGGACGGAACAGGACGTGCCACGTGTCGAGGAGGGGCAGGAGGCGGAAGGACCCTGAGGGGCCCTCAACCCCGGCCGAACACCCGCTCCAGGACCTCGGCGACCCCGTCCTGATCGTTCGACGACGTCACCTCGTCCGCCGCCGCCTTCAGCTCCGGGTGCGCGTTGGCCATCGCCACCCCGTGGCCGGAACGGCGGAACATCGGCAGGTCGTTGGGCATGTCACCGAACGCGATGGCCTCGGCCGGGTCCAGCCCGAGCACCTCGGCCGCCAGAGCGAGACCGGTTCCCTTGTCGATGCCGTACGGAGCCAGCTCGACCGTGCCGGGGCCGGCCATGGTGACGGTGGCCAGATCGCCCACGACCGCACGTGCGGCGGACGCGAGGGCGTCGTCCGAGAGCTCCGGGTGGCGCACCAGCACCTTGATGATCGGGCCGGCCCACAGGGCGGCGCGGTCCCGCGTCCGTACGGCGGGCAGCGTCGGATGGGGCATCAGGTAGCCCGGTTCGATGAGCGTCCGGCCCTCGACGCCGTCCTGGTCCACGGCCGCGAAGACCGCGCCCACCTCCGCCTCGATCTTGCCGAGCGCGGTCTCGGCGAGCTCCCTGTCGAGGGTCACGGAACGCAGCATCCGGCCGGTCCCGGCGTCGTACAGCTGGGTTCCCTGCCCGCAGACGACCGGGCCGTCGGAGCCCAGCGCGGCGAGCAGGTCCCGTATGCCGGGCACGGGACGGCCCGTGACGACCAGATGCCGGGCGCCTGCCGCCGAGGCCAGGGCGAGGGCGGCGAGGGAGCGGGGGCTGACGAGGTCGCCCGGGCGCAGGAGCGTGCCGTCGAGATCGGTTGCGACCAGAGTGAACGCGGGTGCGGGTGGGGTGGGCATGAGGGCCACCCTATGGAGTGAGCGAGCTCCGGTACGCGCCGCTGTCGCGGTACGTACCGGAGTGCCCGCACCCGGCCGGCGGTGCGACGCGCGAGGTCTCGTACCGCCTGTTCGGCCTACCGGCTCTACTGCACGCAGAACTCGTTTCCCTCGGGATCGGTGAGCACCACCCAGGACCCGCCCTGCTCCTCGACGGTCCGCAGGACACTCGCCCCGAGCTCCACCAGCCGTGCCGCCTCCGTCTCCCGGCCCGCCGGGCCCGCGTGCAGGTCGAGATGGACGCGGTTCTTCACCGTCTTGGGTTCCGGTACGCGCTGGAACAGCAGCCGTCGCCCCTGACCGGCGCCGGACTTCTCGTCGTACGGATCGTCCGGGTGCCGCGCCGCGGCCAGGTCGCGCCAGGCGCGGCGTCCGTGTGCTTCGACGGTGATCGCCTCGGGCACGGCTCCGATGCCGAGCAGCTCCTCGATCAGGGGGCTGTTGTCCTCGACCCGGTATCCCAGGGCCTCGGCCCAGAAGCCGGCCTGGGCGTGCGGATCGGCTGCGTCGATGACGACTTTCCAGTCCAGAGTCATGCAACCGTTTATAGTGGTTACATGACGGAGGCGGCAAGGGACACACCGGGGCTGGTGCTCCGTACGAGGGAGGGGCGCCCGTTCCGCTTCGATCCGGGGGCGCTGTGCCTGGAGTTGCTGCCCACTGGCGGACTCGGGCGGTACGCGGCGTTCGAGGTCCTGCACGAGCCCGCCGACCTGGTGCGGTGGGCAGGGGAGAGCCGGCTGCCGGCAGGGCTCGCGCTCTCGGTGAGCGAGGCTGAGCTGGAGCGTGCGCGCGAACTGCGCGCCGCGCTCTGGAGGCTGGCCGGGAGCCGGGCACAAGGGCGGGAGTTCGGCGCGCAGGACCTGGCCGTGGTCAACGCCGTGGCCGCGGCCCCGCCCCTGGTGGCCCGTATCGACGCCGGCGGCGGCCGTGTGTGGGCGCCGGGGGCGACGGGCACCGCCCTGCTGTCGACGGTCGCCCGCGACGCCGTGGATCTCCTCACCGGCCCGTCCGCCGTGCGCGTCCGGGTCTGCGAGGCCCACGACTGCGCCCTGCTGTTCGTCGACACCTCGCGCCCCGGCAGGCGGCGCTGGTGCGCGATGGAGCGCTGCGGGAACCGCCACAAGGTGCGGGCCCACCGTGCCCGCCACGCGGAATCCGCCGAAGGGGACGCCTGACGGGGAAGCGGGCACCCGGCACGGGGAGCGGGGCCCGGATGATCCGGCCCCCGTTCCCCGTGCCGGCTAGGTGGAGATCGTGCGCTCGGAGGGAACGGCTCCCCCCGGAGGCGTGAGCGAACCGGCACCGGCCGCCGCCGCGGCCACCGCCAGTCGTACCGCCTGCGCCCTCGTCCGCCGGGCCGTCCGCAGCGCGTCCCAGGTCAGCAGCGCCAACGCCAGCCACACCAGCGAGAAGCCGGCCCAGCGCTCGGGCGGCATGGCCTCGTGGAAGTAGACGATGCCGAGCGCGAACTGGAAGACGGGCGCGAGATACTGCAGCAGCCCCAGCGTGGACAGCGGCACGCGGATCGCCGCCGCGCCGAAGCAGACCAGCGGGAACGCCGTGACGATGCCCGTCGCGGCGAGCAGCACCCCGTGCCAGGCGCCCCCGGCGGTGAACGTCGCCTCGCCGTTCGCTCCCAGCCACAGCAGGAATCCCAGGGCGGGCAGGAAGAGCACCGCGGTCTCGGCGGCCAGCGATTCCAGCCCGCCCATGTTGACCTTCTTCTTGACCAGGCCGTACGTGGCGAAGGAGAAGGCCAGCACCAGGGAGATCCAGGGCGGGCGCCCGTACCCGATCGCCAGCACCAGCACGGCCGCGACGCCCGTGCCGACCGCCACCCACTGTGCGGGCCGCAGACGTTCACCCAGGAGCAGGACTCCCATGGCGATGGTGACCAGCGGGTTGATGAAGTAGCCGAGCGAGGCCTCGACGACCTGGCCGTTGTTGACGGCCCAGATGTAGAGGCCCCAGTTGACCGTGATGACGGCCGCGGCTGTCGCGATCAGGCCCAGCTTGCGCGGCTGCCTCAGCAACTCGCCGATCCACGCCCAGCGGCGCACGAGCAGAAGGGCGATGCCGACGACGCCCAGCGACCAGACCATCCGGTGCGCCAGGATCTCGATCGCCCCTGAGGGCTGCAGCAGCGGCCAGAAGAGGGGGACCATGCCCCACATTCCGTACGCGCCTATTCCGTACAGCAGACCTGCCCGCTGTTCGTTCTTTCCCTGCACGGGCCCTCCCGGCGTCCTTGTCGACGCCGACGGCCGACCTGACGAAGGTAGCGCCGCGAGGGGTGCGGTGTCATGGCCGTCTCAGGGAAACGGTCGTGACGCACGGGTGCGGGGCGATTTCGGTAGGGTCTTCGACCCATGGAGCCGAGTGCCGAGAACGAGATGATCGCCGTCCGCCCGGGCCGCGTGACGCTGTCCGACCGGCGTACGCGACGGAGTTGGCCTGTGGATCTGGCGGCCTACCGCCTCGCCGCGTGTCCCGTGACCCAGGGCGCGTACGCGGCGGTCACCGGTCTGCGGCCCGGCACCGCGAAGGGCGACCGGGTGCCCGTCGAGGGCGTCTCGTGGCTGGACGCCGTCGAATTCTGCAACGCCCTGTCGCGGCAGGAGGGGTACGCGCCCGCGTACGCCCTCGGCTCCGGTGAACCGGGCCGTCCCGAGGCCGTCGCGTGGGACACCTCGGCCGACGGCTACCGGCTGCCGACCGAGGCCGAGTGGGAGCACGCGTGCCGCGCCGGAACGGAGGGGGCGAGGTACGGGCGGCTCGACGAGATCGCCTGGCACCGCGGCAACTCGGGGGAGAGCATCCACGACGTGGGCGGCAAGGAGCCGAACCCGTGGGGCCTGTACGACATGCTCGGCAACGTCTGGGAGTGGTGCTGGGACGTCTACGACGCCGAGGTGTACGGCACCTACCGGGTGCTGCGGGGCGGCGGCTGGTTCGACGAGCCCTGGAGCTGCCGGGCCTCCGTGCGGCGCCGGAGCCACCCGACGTTCCGGATCGACGACGTGGGATTCCGCGTCGCCAGGACCGTCCGGGCCTAGGCCTCCCGTTCGGATCGTGCCGGGCTCGCGGGAGCCGGCACGATCCGGACGGAAGGCCCTCGGCCGGTCCTCCGGTGCGGGCTCAGGCGCCCGCGACCGCTGCCTTCACCGTGTCCGCGAGCGGCGTCGTGGGGCGGCCGATCAGCCGGGACAGGTCGCCACCGGTCCCCGCGAGCAGTCCGCGCGCGACCGCCTCGTCCACGTCGACGAGGATCGCGGCGAAACCCTCCGGCAGCCCCGCGCCGACCAGGATCTCCTGGTGCACGGCGGCCGGGACGTTGTTGTACGCGATCTCCTTGCCGGTGGCCGCGGCGACCGTCGACGCGTACTCCGCGAACGACCAGGCGACATCGCCGCTCAGTTCGTACGTGGCGTCGAGGTGGCCCTCGCCCGTGAGCACGGCGACGGCCGCGGCCGCGTAGTCGGCGCGCGTGGCGGATGCGACGCGGCCCTCGCCCGCGTTGGCGACCACGGCGCCGTGCTCCAGCACGGGTGCGAGGTTGGCCGTGTAGTTCTCCGTGTACCAGCCGTTGCGCAGGAACGTGTACGGCAGCCCCGATCCGAGGATCAGCTGCTCGGTGACCTGGTGCTCGGCCGCCAGCTGGAAGTCTGCGTCCGGGCCGCCCAGCACACCGGTGTACGCGAGCTGCGCGACGCCCGCGGCCTTCGCCGCTTCGATCACGGCGGAGTGCTGCGCCACCCGCCGGCCGACCTCGCTGCCGGAGATGAGCAGAACCCGGTCACCGGCCCGGAAGGCGCCGGCCAGCGTCTCCGGGTGGTCGTAGTCGGCGATGCGCAGCTCGACGCCGCGCGCGGCGAGAGCGGCGGCCTTGTCCTTGTCGCGGACCACGGCGGCGACCGACGCGGCGGGGACGGTAGCGAGCAGCTGGTCGATGACGAGACGGCCGAGCTCTCCGGTGGCTCCGGTGACAACGATGCTCATGGGGTCCTGCTCCTTCGTGGTGCTGTGATCCGTATCGGCTTCCGCCCTCACCGTACGGCGGGTACTAACTCAGCGAAAGTACCCACTTTGAAGTAAGGTACTTGCATGACCGTGAGCGCTATGGACCGAGGCCCCGACGTCAACCAGGCGATGTGCCCCTCCCGCCTGGTGCTGGAACACGTGACGAGCCGCTGGGGCGTCCTCGTACTCGCCGCGCTGCTGGAGCGCTCGTACCGCTTCAGCGAGCTGCGCCGTACGGTCGGCGGCGTCAGCGAGAAGATGCTCGCCCAGACCCTGCGCACGCTGGAACGCGACGGCTTCGTCGTCAGGGACGCCCAGCCGGTGATCCCGCCCCGGGTGGACTACACGCTCACCCCGCTCGGCAGGGAGGCCGCCGAGCAGGTGTGGGCGCTGGCGCGCTGGACGGAGAAGCACGTCCCGGACGTACTCGCGGCGCGTGAGACATACGACGAGGCCCGGGGCTGACCCCGTTCGGGGTCGGCGCCGGGCCTCGTCGGTGGTGCGGAAGTGGCGGCAGGTCAGCCGACCACGGTCCAGGTGTCGTTGCCGGCGAGCAGGGAGCTGAGGTCGCCCTTGCCGTTCAGCTCGATGGCGGTGTCCAGCTGCTCGGACATCAGGGTGTCGTAGACCGGCCTGACGACGCTGCGCAGCACCCCGATGGGGGTGTGGTGCAGGGTGTCGGCGTCGGCGAGCCGGGAGAGGGCGAAGGCCGTGGCCGGTGACGCGGCGTGCGCGTCGTGGACCAGGACCTGAGACTTGTTCTCCTCGGTGACCGCGACGACTTCGAGCTCGCCGGTGACCGAATCCCGTACGACGCCCTTGGAGCCCGACTCACCGAAGAGGATCTGCTCGCCGTGCTCCAGGCGGATCACGGCCTCCTGGGCCTGGTCCTTGTCCTTGAGGACCTCGAAGGCGCCGTCGTTGAAGATGTTGCAGTTCTGGTAGATCTCGACCAGTGCCGTGCCCGGGTGGTCGGCCGCCGCCCGCAGCACGCTCGTGAGGTGCTTGCGGTCGGAGTCGACGGTGCGTGCGACGAAGGTCGCCTCGGCGCCGATCGCCAGCGACACCGGGTTGAAGGGTGCGTCCAGCGAGCCCATCGGCGTCGACTTGGTGATCTTGCCGACCTCGGACGTGGGGCTGTACTGGCCCTTAGTCAGACCGTAGATCCGGTTGTTGAACAGCAGGATCTTCAGGTTGACGTTGCGTCGCAGCGCGTGGATCAGGTGGTTGCCGCCGATGGACAGCGCGTCGCCGTCGCCGGTGACGACCCACACGGACAGGTCGCGGCGCGAGGTGGCGAGCCCGGTCGCGATGGACGGGGCGCGGCCGTGGATGGAGTGCATCCCGTACGTGTTCATGTAGTACGGGAAGCGGGAGGAGCAGCCGATGCCGGAGACGAAGGTGATGTTCTCCTTCGCCAGGCCCAGCTCGGGCATGAAGCCCTGGACGGCGGCGAGGACCGCGTAGTCACCGCAGCCCGGGCACCAGCGCACCTCCTGGTCGGACTTGAAGTCCTTCATGGACTGCTTCGCCTCGGCCTTGGGCACCAGCTGGAGAAGCTCGTTGGTGTCAGGCATCGATGGCCTCCTTGAGAGCTGTGGCGAGCTGCTCGGCCTTGAACGGCATTCCGTTGACCTGGTTGAAACTGTGGGCGTCCACCAGATACTTCGCCCGGAGCAGCATCGCCAGCTGACCGAGGTTCATCTCCGGGACGACCACCTTGTCGTAACGCTTCAGCACCTCACCGAGGTTCTTCGGGAAGGGGTTGAGGTGGCGCAGATGGGCCTGGGCGATCGGCTCCCCGGCCGCCCTCAGCCGGCGTACGGCCGCCGTGATCGGCCCGTACGTCGAACCCCAGCCGAGCACCAGGGTCCTGGCGCCCGCGGGGTCGTCGACCTCCAGGTCGGGGACCTCGATGCCGTCGACCTTGGCCTGGCGGGTGCGGACCATGAAGTCGTGGTTGGCCGGGTCGTAGGAGATGTTGCCCGTGCCGTCCTGCTTCTCGATGCCGCCGATGCGGTGTTCGAGACCGGGTGTGCCGGGTACGGCCCATGGACGGGCCAGGGTCTCCGGGTCGCGTTTGTAGGGCCAGAACACCTCGGTGCCGTCGGCCAGTTCGTGGTTGGGACCGGTGGCGAACTGCACCCGCAGATCGGGGAGCCGGTCGACCTCGGGGATGCGCCACGGCTCGGAGCCGTTGGCGAGGTAGCCGTCGGAGAGCAGGAACACCGGGGTGCGGTAGCGCAGCGCGATCCGCGCCGCGTCGATCGCGGCGTCGAAGCAGTCGGCCGGGGTCATCGGCGCCACGATCGGCACCGGGGCCTCGCCGTTGCGCCCGAACATGGCCTGGAGCAGGTCGGCCTGCTCCGTCTTGGTGGGCAGCCCCGTGGAGGGGCCGCCACGCTGGATGTCGACGATGAGCAGCGGCAGTTCCAGCGAGACCGCGAGCCCGATGGCCTCCGACTTGAGCGCCACACCCGGACCGGACGTGGTCGTCACCGCGAGCGAACCGCCGAACGCGGCGCCGATCGCGGCACCGATGCCCGCGATCTCGTCCTCGGCCTGGAAGGTCCGCACACCGAAGTTCTTGTGCTTGCTGAGCTCGTGCAGGATGTCCGAGGCCGGGGTGATCGGGTACGACCCCAGATACAGCGGCAGATCCGCCTGCCGGCCCGCGGCGACGAGCCCGTAGGAGAGGGCGAGGTTGCCGGAGATGTTGCGGTACGTGCCGGTGGGGAACGCCTTGGACGCGGGCGCCACCTCGTAGCTCACCGCGAAGTCCTCGGTGGTCTCACCGAAGTTCCACCCGGCGCGGAAGGCCGCCACGTTCGCCTCGGCGATCTCCGGCTTCCTGGCGAACTTCTGCCGCAGGAACTTCTCGGTTCCCTCGGTCGGCCGGTGGTACATCCACGACAGCAGCCCGAGCGCGAACATGTTCTTGGAGCGCTCGGCCTCCTTGCGGGAGAGTCCGTACTCCTTGAGCGCCTCGACGGTCAGTGTGGTGAGCGGCACCGGATGGACGTTGTACGCCTCCAGCGACCCGTCCTCCAGCGGACTCGTCTCGTAACCGACCTTCGCCATCGGTCGCTTGGTGAACTCGTCCGTGTTGACGATGATGTCGGCGCCGCGCGGCACGTCCTCGATGTTCGCCTTGAGCGCGGCCGGGTTCATCGCGACCAGCACGTTCGGCGCGTCACCCGGCGTGAGGATGTCGTGGTCGGCGAAGTGCAGCTGGAAGGACGAGACACCCGGCAGGGTGCCTGCGGGGGCCCGGATCTCGGCGGGGAAGTTGGGCAGCGTCGAGAGGTCGTTCCCGAAGGACGCCGTCTCGGACGTGAAGCGGTCTCCGGTGAGCTGCATACCGTCACCGGAGTCACCGGCGAACCGGATGATGACCCGGTCCAGGCGGCGGACTTCCTTCTCACCCACGCCGCCCACGCTGCCGGACACGGGAATTCGTTGTTCCCCGACGACAGCCTCACTGGCCTCGTCGGCTCTCTCGGCCGGGCTACTGACCTGGGTCACTGAACTGGACCTCCCTCGGGGCGGCGGCTCGGGATCGGCCGGCCCACCGGCGGTCCCGCAACCCACCCTACGACGGTAAGGGTCACCTTCCCTGGACCGCTCATATGGTGGACGTCTTTTTGAGACGCGCGTTTGTCCTGGTTCGTCATAGTTAACAGGCCCCCCAGCCGTTCGTCGACGACGCCGTGCGCTCGTTCTTTGGACCTAGGCGTGTTTCGAAGGTGCTGTACGCCCTTCCGGTGGACGACGCTACTTTCGAAACACGCCGCGGTGCCTGCCGTTCGGACCATGCGGGCTCGCGGGGGGCCGGGATCCGGCCTGACCCACGGGGGGACCCGGCCCCCCGGGACCCCCGTCACAGCCCTGACCGCCTGTCAGGCCATCACGAGCGCAGGTAGGTCAGAACGGCCAGAACACGACGGTGGTCGCCGTCACTGGGAGACAGGCCCAGCTTCTGGAAGATGTTGCTGACGTGCTTCTCCACGGCCCCGTCACTGACCACCAGCTGCTTGGCGACCGCCGAGTTCGTCCGGCCCTCCGCCATCAGACCGAGGACCTCCCGCTCGCGCGGCGTCAGCCCCGCCAGCACGTCCTGCTTGCGGCTCCTTCCCAGCAGCTGCGCCACGACCTCGGGGTCCAGCGCCGTACCGCCCTGAGCCACCCGGACCACGGCATCCACGAACTCCCGGACCTCGGCGACCCGGTCCTTCAGCAGGTAGCCCACGCCCCGGGTGCTGCCTGCCAGCAGCTCGGTGGCGTACTGCTCCTCCACGTACTGGGACAGTACGAGTACCCCGATCTGGGGGTAATCCCTGCGCAGCCGCACAGCGGCCCGCACTCCCTCGTCCGTGTGCGTCGGCGGCATCCGTACATCGGCGACCACGACATCGGGCAGCGTGTCCTGCGCGGCGAGATCCGCCACGGTCTTGAGCAGTGCCTCGGCGTCCCCCACCCCCGCGACGACGTCGTGCCCGAGATCGGTCAGCAGCCGGGTGAGTCCTTCCCTGAGCAGCACCGAATCCTCGGCGATGACCACCCGCACCCTGTCCTCCACGACGCTGTGTCCCCCACTGTTGATGTGTAAGCGCGTATGTCGCGCCGGCAGCCGTCCGCGGACGGCTGCCCCGCCCCTTGCGGATTCCAGCATCCCAGCATCGGCGCCGCCGTGGGCCGGGCCGGGACACTTTCGGGCCGGTTGCATCGGGAGAACGCGAGGAAAAGGGGGAGGTGAGGGGCGGAGGCGATGGGGCAGCCCGGGGGAGCCGCCCCGTTCAGCCGCGCCAGGGCAGCTCGGCGGTGACCTTGGTCGGGCCGCCCGCGGGGGAGTCGACGACCAGGATGCCGTCCACCGCGTCCAGCCGCTCCGTCAGACCGGCCAGCCCGCTGCCGGCTGTCACATCGGCACCGCCCCGGCCGTCGTCGGTGACCTGGAGCATCAGCCGGTTCGCCGAGCGCCAGACGTCCACGGAGGCGCGGGTCGCGCGGGCGTGCTTGCTGACGTTCTGCAGCAGCTCCGACACCGTGAAGTACGCGATGCCCTCGATCGCCTGCGCGGGACGGGCGTCCAGGTCCACGTCGACGCTCACGGGGACGGTGCAGCGGGAGGCGATGGCGGAGAGCGCGGCGTCGAGCCCGCGGTCGGTGAGGACGGCGGGGTGGATGCCGCGGGCGAGGTCGCGGAGTTCCTGGAGGGCGACCTTCACCTCTCCGTGGGCCTCGTCGACCATGCGGGCGGCAGCCTCGGGGTCGTCGGTCAGCTTCTCCTTGGCCAGGCCCAGATCCATGGCGAGGGCGACGAGGCGGGCCTGCGCGCCGTCGTGCAGATCGCGCTCGATGCGGCGCAGGTCGGCGGCGGCCGTGTCCACGACGACACCCCGGTCCGACTCCAGCTCGGTGACCCGGGTCGCCAGCCGGGACGGGCTGAGGAGACCCACGACCATCAGGCGGTCCACCGACGTCAGACCACGGATGATCCACGGCGTGACCACGACGAGGAACACGCCGACGGCGCTGGTCATGGCCAGCTCGAAGGGGGAGTCGAGGTAGACGGTGTGGCCCCTGTCCCCGTACAGCTGGATCCCGTCGACCCCCACGAACACCGGGAAGACCCAGTGCCACAGCGGGTAGGTGAGCGCGGCCCATCCGTAGGACCAGAGCGTCAGCGAGACGGAGAAGGCGAACACCGCCCACGGGAAGTGCAGCAGCGCGTAGAGCAGGTGCCGCCAGGACACGCCGCTCTTCAGGACCGCGCCGACCCAGGACATCAGGCCGCCCGTCCTGCCGCGCACCGGTGCGGGGTCCGCCACGTCCAGGTTGAGCAGCGCGCGTGCCCGGGCGCGCTCCAGCGCGCCGAAGCCCCGGCACATGGCGAGACCGGCCGCGAGTATCGGGATCCCGAGGAAGGTGATCAGCATGCCGATGCCCAGCGAGCTCATGGTGATCGCGAAACAGAACAGCACCGTGCTGATCGGCAGGCTCAGCATCAGATAGCCGAACTCGCGCCAGGTCCGGCCCTCGAACGGAGCGCGCAGCGCCGCAGGGAAGAAGTGCTTCACCGGGGGCAGATCCCCGGAGCCGTACCTCCGGGGGTCCCGGGTGCGCGGTCCACGGGTGTCCGGTCCGTATGCGGTGGCCATGGGTGCCGTCCGTTTCTTCTCAGCGGTCTTCTCACCGGGCTGGTCCTACGTCTCAAGAGTGCTGTGCCGGGGGACCGCGCACCATGAGGACGGTCGCCGTATCGGGGCGGGGGTTTTCCCCACCCCCGGAGTACCGGACTCGGCAGGCCCCCCTGGTATCGCGACGGTGCTACTGGGCCTTGACCGCCGCGGCGGTCACGCGGTCCCGCCACGGCAGCTCCGCCGTGACCGTCGTCGGACCGCCCTCCGGGGAGTCGAGCACGAACATCCCGTCGACCGCCCCGAGCCGCTCCGCGAGCCCGGCCATGCCCGTACCGCCGTCCATGCGCGCGCCACCGGCCCCGTCGTCCTGCACCTGGATCAGCAGCCGGTCCCCCGACCGCCACACCTCGACGGACGCCGCCCGGGCGCGGCTGTGCTTGCTGACGTTCTGCAGCAGCTCCGACACCGTGAAGTACGCGATGCCCTCGATCGCCTCCGCAGGCCGCCCCGGCAGTTCGACCCCCACCGTCACGGGGACGGTGCAGCGGGAGGCGATGGCCGAGAGCGCGGCGTCCAGGCCGCGGTCGGTGAGGACGGCGGGGTGGATGCCGCGGGCGAGGTCGCGGAGTTCCTGGAGGGCGACCTTCACCTCTCCGTGGGCCTCGTCGACCATGCGGGCGGCGGCCTCGGGGTCGTCGGTCAGCTTCTCCTTGGCCAGACCGAGCCCCATGGCGAGGGCGACGAGGCGGGCCTGCGCGCCGTCGTGCAGATCGCGCTCGATGCGGCGCAGGTCGGCGGCGGCCGTGTCCACGACGACACCCCGGTCCGACTCAAGCTCCGCGATCCTGCGTTCCAGCTCGTCGGAGGGGGAGAGCAGCCCGCGCACCATGGCGCGGTCGGCGTTGGTCAGACCGCGTGCGATGAAGGGGAGGACGGGCCACAGGACGAACAGGCTGACCAGCGCCACCGTGAACGTCAGTACGCCCCAGGGCAGCCGGATGAACGCGTACAGCAGCGAACGCCACCCCACCGGGTCCTTGAGCCCCGCCCACAGCCAGGTGAAGAACCCCTTCTCGCGACTGCCCCGGGTGAACGAGCTCGGCTCCTCGACGCGCACCCCGAGCATCCCCCGTGCCCGGCCACGCTCCATCCGGCCGAACCAACGCGCCCCCTGGAGCCCCGCCACCAGGAGCGGAAGGCCGATGACCGTGACGGAGAGCCCCACGCCGACACCGATCATGAACACTGTGTAAACAAAGCCGGCAATCGCCATGGGGAGATTGGCCAGGAGGTAGGCGATCTCCTTCCAGGCCCACGGGCCCAGGGCGAAGCGGGCGGGCGGCGGCCGGTCGTTGTCCGGCACAGAAGGGGTCATCGTCATGAGGCCCAGCCTGCCGGGCGGGACCTGCGCACGCCATGGGGTACGTGGGTGGGGTGAAGTAGGGATAACCCCACCGTTGTGCGACGCGGCTGCTTACCGTCTCTTTAGCAGGGCCTAGACTCCCGTGCGTACAGATCGTCGAACAGGTTCGAGGGAGCGAGGGGCGGACGTGGCGGACGTGCGGAGTATGCCGGAGCCGACCGTTCTCGCGGCGGAGTACTTTGAGAGTTATTCAGTGGTCGGACTGCTCGCCGTCATCGGCGTGCTCTTCGTCGCCGTCGCATTCGGCGCCGGCCGGCTGCTGAGGCCCGTGGTCCCGACGCCGGAGAAGCTCCTCACCTACGAGTGCGGTGTCGACCCCGTCGGAGAGGGCTGGGCCCACACTCAGGTCCGGTATTACGTCTATGCCTTCCTGTACGTGATCTTCGCCGTCGACTCGATCTTCCTTTTCCCGTGGGCGACGGTATTCGCCGCCCCCGGATACGGGGCGACGACGCTGGTGGAAATGTTCATCTTCCTCGGCTTCCTGGCCGTAGGACTGCTCTATGCATGGAAGAAGGGCGTCCTCGAATGGGCGTGACGAGCGAACCGCAGCCCGGCCCCGTCGCGCTGCCGGACCCGACACTGCTGGAGCCGAAGAAGCTCGGCGTGCTGTCCCGGCTCGCGCCCGAACCCATGAAGGTGGTCCTGAACTGGGGCCGCCGCTACAGCCTCTGGGTCTTCAACTTCGGGCTCGCCTGCTGCGCCATCGAGTTCATCGCCGCGTCCATGGCGCGCCACGACTTCATGCGGCTCGGGGTGATCCCGTTCGCCCCGGGGCCGCGCCAGGCGGACCTCATGGTCGTCTCCGGCACGGTGACGGACAAGATGGCGCCGGCCGTGAAGCGGCTGTACGAGCAGATGCCCGAGCCGAAGTACGTCATCTCCTTCGGGGCCTGCTCCAACTGCGGCGGCCCCTACTGGGACTCGTACTCCGTGACGAAGGGCGTCGACCAGATCATCCCGGTCGATGTGTACGTACCGGGCTGCCCGCCCCGGCCGGAGGCCCTGCTCCAGGGCATCATCAAGCTCCAGGAGAAGATCGCCCGCGAGTCGCTCGCCGAGCGGTACGGCACCCCCGACACGGGCCGCCCCTCCGCCGCGGCACTCCGCAGCGGCCTGGTCGCGCCCCCGACGACGCCGGTGGAGGGGACGAAGTGAACGCGGACGCGTCGCACCTCTACGACCGCCTCCCGGACGCCGTCACCGAGATCTTCGGCGCGGAGGCCACGGCCGAGTACGCCTACGACCTGCTGACCGTCGACGTTCCGCCGGCCTCCTGGACCGCCGCACTCGAAACGGCACGCGACGAGCTGGGCCTCAGCTACTTCGACTGGCTCAGCGCGGTCGACGAGGGCGAGAAGGGCTTCCGCGTCTGCGTGCACGTCGCGGCTCCCGGGACTGCTTCTGCGGCGTCCAAAGCCACGGCTCCGGTCACGGCTCCGGGCGAGACTTCCGGGACTGCTCCGGGCGAGACTTCCGGCGCGGATTCCGGCACGGCCGCCGCCGCGGAGGCTCCCGTCACGGCTTCCGGGCCCGCAAAGGTGCGGCGCCTGCTGGTCCGCACGACGGTCCCGCACGACGCGCCCTCCCTTCCCACCGCCCTCGGTGTGTACGCGGGTGCCGACTGGCACGAGCGCGAGACGCACGAGATGTTCGGCATCGCCTTCGAGGGCCACCCGCATCTGGTCCCGCTGCTGCTGCCCGAGAACTTCGAGGGCCACCCGCTGCGCAAGGACTTCGTCCTGGCCGCGCGCGTCGCCAAGGCATGGCCCGGCGCCAAGGAGCCGGGTGAGTCCGAACACGGCGGCCCCAAGCGGCGCACGATGCTCCCGCCGGGAGTTCCCGACCCCAACGAGTGGGGCCCCCTCAAGGGCCAGCTCCCCCCTGCCCCGGCCCGCCCCGCACGGGCGGCCCGCCCCGCGGGCGACCGCCCGGCCCGCCGGACCGCCGCCGCGGCTGAGGGCGCGCCCACGACTCCGGCCCCCGCTGCGCGCCGCACGCGCAGCGTGTCCCAGGGCTCGGCGAGCCAGGAACCGGCCACGGCGCAGGAACCGACTCCCCGCACCCCGGACGCCCCGTGGCACGACGCCGGGCAAACCGGCACTCCCGGACGGCCCGAGCCGACCGCACCTGCGAAGGCGTCCGAGCCCGCGGGGCCCGCGGAGCCCGCCCAGCCCGCAGGGCCTGCCGAGCCGGCCGGACCCGCCGGCCCCGCGGAGCCGTCCGGACCGGCCGCACCTGCCAAGCGGTCCGAGCCTGCCGAGCCGGCCGCCCAGCCCGCACCGGGCGAGGGCGAGGCCCCGGACGACTCCAAGCCTCTCCGGCGTTCGAGGAGCGAGGGCCCGGGGGCGGAGCCCCCGGGCCGGGAAGGGGCGGGCAGGGGAGAAGCCCAGCGCAGCGCCCCCACCCCCGAGCCCGCCGAACCCCCCACCGCAGGGCACGCGGACGCAGCTCCCCAGGACGCCGCAGACACCGGTCCGACGGACGCGCCCCCCGCGCGCCCCGACACCGGCACCGAGAACGACACCAGCACCGAGAACGACCCCGACACCCGACCCCCCGCCGGAGGCGATACCGCGTGAACGACGTACTCGACGTCGCCCTCCGGCTCCTCATCGTCTTCGCGGTCTTCATGATCGCCCCCCTCGTCGTGGGCCAGACCGAGCACAAGGTGATGGCCCACATGCAGGGCCGCCTCGGCCCCATGTACGCGGGTGGCTTCCACGGCTGGGCGCAGCTCGCCGCCGACGGCGTGAAGTTCGTGCAGAAGGAGGACATCGTCCCGGCGGAAGCCGACCGGCGCGTCTTCCAGCTCGCCCCCGCCGTCGCCCTGCTCCCGTACCTCCTCGTACTCGTCGCCATCCCCATCGGGCCGAGCGAGGGCGCGGTCGGTCAGGTCGTCGACGCGGGCATCTTCTTCGTACTCGCCGTGATGGGTGTCGGTGTGCTCGGCTCGCTCATGGCGGGATGGGCCTCGGCCAACAAGTTCTCCCTCCTCGGCGGACTGCGCACCGCCGCGCAGCTGCTCGCGTACGAGCTGCCGATGCTGCTGGCCGCCGCCTCCGTGGCCATGGCGGCGGGCACGGTCTCCCTCCCGGGCATCCTCAACGCCTTCGAGTGGTGGTGGCTGCCCTGGCAGATCGTCGGAGCCCTGGTCTTCTTCGTGGCCGGCCTCGCCGAACTCCAGCGGCCCCCGTTCGACATGCCGGTCGCCGACTCGGAGATCATCTTCGGCGCGTACACCGAGTACACCGGCCTGCGCTTCGCGCTCTTCCTGCTCGCCGAGTACGCGGGGATCGTCGTCCTCTGCGGACTGACCACCGTCCTCTTCCTCGGTGGCTGGCACGGACCGCTCGGCGCCGACGGGCTCGGCTGGGTCTGGACGCTCCTCAAGATCGCGGTGCTCGCCTTCGTCGTCATCTGGCTGCGCGTCACCTACCCCCGACTCCGCGAGGACCAGTTGCAGAAGCTCGCCTGGACCACGCTCATCCCGCTCGCCCTCGCGCAGATCGCGCTCACCGGCATCGTGAAGGTGGCGATCAACTAATGGCCCCGATCCCCGGCGCCGGCCTGGCCAAGGGCCTCGCCGTCACCCTGCGGACCATGACGAAGCGCACGGTCACCGCGCAGTACCCCGACGTCCAGCCCGAACTGGCGCCCCGCAGCCGGGGTGTCATCGGGCTGTTCGAGGAGAACTGCACCGTCTGCATGCTCTGTGCCCGTGAGTGCCCCGACTGGTGCATCTACATCGACTCCCACAAGGAGACGGTGCCCGCCGCCGTGGAGGGCGGCCGCGAGCGCAGCCGCAACGTCCTCGACCGCTTCGCCATCGACTTCGCCCTCTGCATGTACTGCGGTATCTGCATCGAGGTCTGTCCCTTCGACGCGCTGTTCTGGTCGCCGGAGTTCGAGTACGCCGAGACGGACATCCTCGACCTCACCCACGAGCGCGACAAGCTCCGCGACTGGATGTGGACCGTGCCGGAGCCGCCGGCTCTCGACCCGGGAGCCGAGGAGCCGAAGGAGCTGGCCGCCGCCCGCAAGACGGCGGACAAGCTGAAGGCGGCCCAGGAAGCCGAACAGGCCCAGCAGGCGCAGCGGTCTGAGGACCCCCAGCCGACCGAGCAGCCCCGTCGGCCCGAGGAACCCGGACAGGAGGGCCAGGAGTGACTCTCGCAGCAGCCGCGGCCCACCCCGGCTTCCTCTCCCCGACCGGTGTGGAGATCGCCTTCCTCCTGGTCGGCCTCGCCACGTTCGGCGCAGCCGTCATCACCGTCACGACCAGGCAGCTCGTGCACGCCGCACTCTGGCTCGTGGTGGCGCTCGGCGGCATCGCCGTCGAGTACCTCCTGCTCACCGCCGAGTTCATCGCCTGGGTGCAGGTACTGATCTACGTCGGTTCGGTCGTCGTCCTCCTCCTCTTCGGGCTGATGCTCACCAAGGCCCCCATCGGCCGCTCCCCGGACGCCGACTCGGGCAACCGGTGGGTCGCCCTGGCTGTCGCCGGAGCGGCCGCCGCCGCTCTCGTCTGGGTGGTCGTCGACGCCTTCCGCACCACGTGGATCGACCTCGAAGGCCCGGCCCAGGGCTCCACCGACGTCACCGGAGAGTTCCTCTTCCGGCACTGGGTGCTGCCCTTCGAAGCGCTCTCCGTCCTGCTGCTCGCCGCCCTCATCGGCGCGATCGTCCTGTCCCGCAAGGACCCGGCGGACAAGAGCCTTCGCGCGGGCGGGAACACCCGCGAGGGCAAGAGCCACCGAGAGGACAAGAGCTGATGCACCTCGCCTATCCCGCCGTGCTCGCCGCCCTCCTCTTCTGTACCGGGCTGTACGGAGTCCTCGCCCGCCGCAACGCGATCCTGGTCCTGATGTCCGTCGAGCTGATGCTCAACGCCGTCAACCTCAACCTGGTCGCCTTCGACGTGTGGCTGCGCGACGCGCTCCACACCGGCCAGGCCCTCACGCTCTTCACCATCGCCATCGCCGCCGCCGAGATCGGCATCGGCATGGCGATCGTCCTCGCCGTCTACCGCAACCGCGGCAGCTCCGACGTCGACCGTCTCCGCGACACCGCCGAGACCGACGAGGCCGAGACGCTCCCCGGTGACGAGGACGTCCACGGCACCGAAGACCAGGCCACTGCTCCGGCAGGGAAGGCAAAGAAGGCTGAGGCCACCGCGTGACCACCACGACCCTCGCCGTTCTCGTCCCCCTCCTGCCGTTCCTCGGCGCCGTGGCGGGCCTGCTGCTCGGCCGCACGGCAGCCGGCTTCGTCCGTCCTCTCGCGGTGCTGCCCACGCTCGCCGCGGCCGTGATCGCCGTCGTCGTCGCGGCACGTCAGGGCGGCGGCCCGGCCATCGACGCCGCCACCGAGCTGACGCCCACCGGCTCCGTACCGATCGATCTCGCCCTGCACCTCGACGGCTTCGCGGTCCTCGTGGCCGTGCTCGTCGGACTCGTCGCCACCTGTGTGCAGATCTACTCGACCGCGTACCTGCGCGACGATCCCCGCTACCCCTCGTACGCGGCCCTCGTCTCCCTCTTCACCTCCGCGATGCTGCTCGTCGTCTACTCGGGCGACCTGATGGTGCTCCTGGTCGGCTGGGAGATCATGGGCATCTGCTCCTACTTCCTCGTCGGCCACTACTGGGAGACCCCGGAAGCCCGCGCCGCCTCTCTGAAGGCCTTCCTGGTCACCAAGCTCGGCGACGTCCCCTTCCTCATCGGTCTGTTCGCGCTCGCCGCCGACACCGGCACCTTCCGTATCACCGGCATCCTCGGGGCCGTCGCGAACGGTGGCCTCGATCACCCCACCCTCATCGCCCTCCTGCTCCTCGCGGGCGTCGCGGGCAAGTCCGCGCAGTTCCCCCTGCACACCTGGCTGCCCGACGCGATGGCCGGTCCCACCCCCGTCTCCGCGCTCATCCACGCGGCGACGATGGTCGCCGCCGGCATCTACTTCGTGGCCCGGCTCCTTCCCGTCTTCGCCGAATCGGGCGCGGCGCTGGTCGTGCTCGCCGTGATGGCCGCCGTCACGATGATCGGCTCCGGTCTCGCCGCCCTCGCGCAGGACGACATCAAGCGCGTCCTCGCCTACTCGACCATCGGGCAGCTCGGCTACATGGCGGGCGCTCTGGCCGTCGCCGACCGCGGGGCCGCCGTGTTCCACCTCATCTCGCACGGTGCGTTCAAGGCCGTCCTCTTCCTCGCCGCAGGCGTCGTCATCCACGCCGCCGGGACCAACTCGCTCGCCGCCATGTCCCGCATGGGCGGCCTGACGAAGCGCATCCCGGACGCCTACTGGACGATGACCGTCGCCCTGCTCGCCCTGGCCGCCATCCCGCCGTTCGCCGGCTTCTTCTCCAAGGAAGCCGTCCTCGTCGCCGCCGAACACGCCGCCCTCGGCGACCGTGACGTCGCCCCGGCCGCAGCCGGCTGGACGATCCTCATCGCCGGACTGCTCGCCGCGGTCCTCACCGCCGCGTACGCCACCCGCCTCTGGCTCCTCGCCTTCAAGGGACGGGGCCCCGAGGTCCCCGACCACGGCAGGCAGCCCGTCGCGATGACATCCGTCCTCTGGCTCCTGGCCCTCCCCACCATCGGCTTCGGCCTGACCGTCGGCGTCATCACCGACTGGTTCGACGGCCACAGCCTCACCCCGTCCGTGACCACCGCCGTCCTGTCCACGGGCGTCGGCCTCGTCGGAGGGCTCGTCACCTACGGCGCCTGGCGTCACACCACGGCCCTCGCCGCCGCCACCCCGGCCGGCATGGTCGTCGCCCACCCCGACGAGGAACCCGCGCTCGTCGAGATCGAGGCACTGACAGCGCACCGGGCCGCCTACGGCCCCGCGGGCGACGCCCCCGACCCCGCGGACCCCGGACGGCTCCTGCTCGGACCGCTCCACCACCACGCGGCCACCGGTTTCCACCTCGACGCCCTGTACGCGAAGCTGTTCGTCCGGCCCGTCGAGGCCGCCGCCCGCCTGGTCCGCTTCCTGGACCGCGAGGTCGTCGACACCTATGTACGCGGCTCCGGCACCGGCGCACGCTGGCTCGGCACCGCCGTCCGCCGTGCCCAGACCGGCAACGTGCAGACCTACCTCAGCGCACTGCTGGCCGGTTCCCTTGTCCTGGCGATCGCCGCCGTCGTTTTTGCCAACGCCAACGCCGGGTCGTGAGCCGTGTTCGATATCAGCGAATCAGTGATGCAGTTCCTTCTCGCGTTCATCGTCGTCGCCCCGCTCCTCGGCGCCGCGGCCGCCCTGCTCCCCGCGCCGCCCGGACTGAAGGGGAAGAACCCCGGCCAGGCCGTGCTCCGCCACGGAGTGACCGTCACCGGCGTGATCCTCCTCGCGGCGATCGTCCTGGCCATCGGCTTCGACCACGACCACCCGTCTAAGATGCAGGCCAGTACGGACATCAGCTGGATCCCGGCGCTGGACGTCCGGATCCACCTGGGTGTGGACGGCATCTCGCTCCCCCTGATCGTCCTGACCGCGCTGCTGACCTTCCTCTGCGCGCTGTACAGCTACTTCAAGATGCCGGCGGGCCCCTCCCCGAAGGCATTCGTCGCACTGGTCCTCGTGCTGGAGTCCGGCACCCTCGCGACCTTCGCCGTCCTCGATCTGCTGCTGTTCTTCCTGGCGTTCGAGATGGTGCTCATCCCGATGTACTTCCTCATCGCCCGCTGGGGCGGCGAGAGGAAGCAGGCCGCCGCCTGGAAGTTCATCCTCTACACACTGCTCGGCTCGGTCGTCATGCTGCTGGGCCTGCTCCTCATCGGCCTGAAGAGTGGCACCTTCGACATGGTGGCACTCGCCACTGACAACGGCCGTGGGCTCACCTCGTCCGTGCAGGTCATCGCCGTACTGGCCATCGGGATCGGCCTCGCGGTGAAGACCCCGATGTGGCCGCTGCACAGCTGGCTCCCCGACGCCCACACCGCCGCACCGACCGTCGGCTCGGTCCTGCTCGCGGGCGTCCTGCTGAAGATGGGCACGTACGGCTTCGTACGCATCCTGCTCCCCATCACCCCCGACGGGATGCAGACCTTCGCGCCCTACCTCGCCGCGTTCGCGGTGGTCGGCATCATCTACGGGTCGCTCGCCTGTCTCGCCCTCGTACGCTCCGGCGCCAAGGGCGACCTCAAGCGCCTGATCGCGTACTCCTCCGTCGGACACATGGGCTTCGTGCTGCTCGGCATCGCGACCATGACGCCCACCGGCGTCAACGGCGCACTGTTCGCCAACATCGCCCACGGCCTCATCACCGGCCTCCTGTTCTTCCTGGTCGGCGCGGTCAAGGACCGCTACGGCACCGCGGACCTCGACACCCTCGCGGGTGCGACAGGAGCCGCGCTCTACGGCCGGGCCCCCCGCCTCGGTGCCCTTCTCGCCTTCGCCGCCGTCGCCTCCCTCGGCCTCCCCGGCCTCGCCGGATTCTGGGGCGAGATGCTCACCCTGTTCGGCGCGTTCGACCCCGCCGAAGGGCTCAGCCGCCCCGCCTTCCTCACCTTCATGTCGATCGGCGCCTTCGGCACCCTGCTCACCGCCGCGTACATGCTGCTCGTCGTACGCCGCGTCTGCATGGGCGAACCCGCCGAGCACCAGCAGCAGCAGCGGATCGCGGACATCCAGACCTACGAGTTCGCCGCCTGGACCCCGCTCGTCGCCCTCACCGTCCTCGCCGGACTCTGGCCCGCCGTCCTCCTCGGCCTCACCGACCCGGCCGTGCAGAAGCTCCTCGCAGGAGGCAAGTCGTGACCGCAGCCGTCGTCACCACCGCGGCCGAGAGCACCACGAGCCTCGTCCAGTCCGTCGACTGGCTCGCGATCGCGCCCCCCGTCATCGTGGCCGCGGTCGCCCTCGGCGTACTCGTCGCCGACCTCTTCATCAGCGAACGCCACAAGCCGCTCCTCGGTTACGCGTCCATCGCCGGACTCGTCGCCGCGCTCGCCTTCCTCGTACCGCTGCGCGAAGGCGACCGTTCCACGTTCTGCGTCTCCGGCGCCGCCGACGTCGACGCCTGCAGCTACACGGCCGATCACTTCGCCCTGGTCATCCAGGCCCTCGTGCTCGGCGGCGCGCTGCTCACCGCGCTGCTCTCCCTCGACGACACCCGCAAGCTCCCCGCCGGCGAGTACTGGTTCCTGCTGCTCTCCTCCGCCGCCGGTGCCGCGCTCCTGCCGGCCTCCCGCGACCTCGCCACGCTCGTCGTCGCCCTCGAAGTCGCCTCGCTCCCCGCGTTCGCGCTCGTCGGCATCAAGCGCGGCGACCGGCGCTCGTCCGAAGCGGCGCTGAAGTTCTTCCTGTCCTCCGTCGTCGCCACCGCCGTCATGCTTCTCGGCGTCAGCTTCGTGTACGCGACGACCGGCACCATGCACCTCACCGAGATCGCGGCCCGCCTCGACGACGTACCCGGCCGGTTCGAGACCCTCGCCGCTGCCGGTGTCGTCCTCACCCTCGTCGGATTCGCGTTCAAGACGGCCGCGGCCCCGTTCCACTTCTGGGTCCCGGACACCTACGTGGGCGCGCCCCTGCCCATCGCCGCGTACCTCTCCGTCGTCGGCAAGGCGGTCGGCTTCTCCGGCCTCATCCTCGTCACCGTGATCGCGTTCCCGTCGTATGCCGACGTCTGGGGCCCGGCCGTCGCCGTCCTCGCCGCGCTCACCATGACCGTCGGCAACGTCGCGGCCCTCCGCCAGAGCGCCACGCGCGCCCGCAGCGCCGTACGCCTGCTCGCCTGGTCGTCCGTCGCCCAGGCGGGTTACCTCCTGGTCCCGGTCGCCGCCGCCGCTTACTCCAGCGACGAGCAGATCGGATCGACCGTCGCGTACGCCCTCATGTACGCCGTCGTGAACCTCGGCGCCTTCGCGGTCGCCGCGCTCGTGGCCCGTACGCACCCGGGCAACCGGATCTCCGACTACCGGGGCCTGTACGCCACCCGCCCCCTCACCGCGCTGGCGATGGGCTTCTTCCTGCTCTGCCTGGCCGGTCTGCCGCCCGGCATCATCGGCCTCTTCGCCAAGGTCACCGTGTTCTCGGCGGCCGTGGACGCCGGGCTGGGCTGGCTCGCGGTCGTGATGGCCGTCAACGTCGTGATCGCGCTGTACTACTACCTCCAGTGGACCGCGGCCCTCTTCAGGGCCCCGGAGGCCACCGAGGGCGGCGCCGTGGCTCCCGTAGCGTCCCGGCTGCGTGTTCCGGCCCCTCTCACCACCGCGATCGTCCTCACGACCGTCGTCGGCGTCATCCTCTCGGGAGCCCCGCAACTCGTCCTCAGGTTCGCCGCCGTCAGCCTCTTCTGACCCCTCCTCCCCGGACCCGCGCAAGATCGGTTTGCCCGGAGCCGTCGGCGCACGGCATGGTCTTGGCTGCATACGTCACGTATTGAGCGAAGAGGAGCGACAGCGGTGCTGAACGGTTTCAAGGACTTCATCCTGCGCGGCAACGTCATCTCGATGGCCATCGGCCTGGCCGTCGGAGCTGCGTTCACAGCCGTGGTCACCGGCTTCAGCACGGCCTTCATCACCCCGCTGATCGGCCTCGCCACCGGCTCCGTGGGCGACTTCAGCGCGGCCCAGTTCACCGTCGAGGGCGCGATCTTCCCGTACGGGAAGTTCCTCGCCGCCGCCATCGCCTTCCTCATCACCGCCGCGGTCCTCTACTTCCTCGTCGTCGTCCCCATGGCCAAGGTGCAGAACCGGTTCACCGCCAAGGAGGAAGAGGCGAAGGCCGACATCAAGGCCGCTCTGCGCGACTGCCCCCGCTGCTTCTCGGAGATCCCGGCCGTCGCCTCCCGCTGCGGTCACTGCACCAGTGAGGTCGAGCCGGACCACGAGGCCCTGGTGCTCGCGGGTCTGCCCGCCCAGCGCTGAGACAGCCCGCGAGGACGCCCTCCGAACACGGCACAGGCAGCGCCCCGACACCCGGACGGCCTACGCCTTCGCCCGCGCGCACAAGGGAACTAGCTCTCCCCGCCTGGCGTTGACCAGTACGGGAGGCTCCACTGGTGAGTGGAGCACCACCAAGCAAAGGGTTCCCCTGCCGCACCATTTGGAGGGCGTACCGTGCACCGCCGGCACAACGGGCTGAGAACCGCCGTACTCCTCGGGGGCCTGTCAGCCCTCATCATCGTCATCGGCAGCTTCTTCGGGCGTACGGGTCTGATCGTGGCTCTCGTCGTCGCGATCGGCACCAACGCCTACGCGTACTGGAACAGCGACAAGCTCTCGCTCCGCGCCATGCGCGCCAGGCCCGTCAGCGAGTTCGAGGCTCCGCAGCTCTACCGCATCGTGCGTGAGCTCTCGACCGCCGCCAGACAGCCCATGCCCAGGCTCTACATCTCGCCGACCCAGGCACCCAACGCGTTCGCCACCGGCCGCAATCCGCGCAACGCGGCAGTCTGCTGCACCGAGGGCATCCTCCAGATCCTCGACGAACGCGAGCTGCGGGGAGTTCTGGGGCACGAGCTCAGCCATGTCTACAACCGGGACATCCTGATCTCGTCCGTCGCCGGAGCTCTCGCCTCCGTCATCATGTTCCTGGTGAACTTCGCCTGGCTGATCCCGGTCGGGCGCTCCAACGACGACGACGGCCCGGGGCTCTTCGGCATGTTGTTGATCATGATCCTGGGGCCGCTCGCGGCCTCGGTGATCCAGCTCGCCGTAAGCCGTTCCCGGGAGTACGAGGCGGACGCCTCGGGGGCCCAGCTCACCGGCGACCCGCTGGCCCTGGCCAGTGCCCTGCGCAAGCTGGACGCCGGCACCAAGCAGCTTCCCCTGCCGCCCGAACCGAAGATCGAGACCGCGAGTCACATGATGATCGCGAATCCCTTCGGTCCCGGCCGGGGCATGTCCAAGATGTTCTCCACGCATCCGCCGATGGCGGAACGCATTGCCCGACTCGAGCAGATGGCAGGTCATCGCCCGTGAAGACAATTCTGAACGTCATATGGCTGGTTCTCTGCGGATTCTGGATGTTCCTCGGCTACCTGGCCGCGGGGCTCCTGCTCTGCATCACCATCATCGGCATCCCGTTCGGGCTGGCGGCGTTCCGCATCGGCGTCTACGCCCTCTGGCCCTTCGGCTACACGGTGGTGGACCGCCGGGACGCCGGAGGCCCGTCCTGCGTCGGGAACGTCCTCTGGCTGGTCCTCGCCGGCTGGTGGCTCGCCCTCGGCCACATCGTGACGGGCCTCGCCCTCTGCATCACGATCATCGGCATCCCGCTGGGCATCGCGAACTTCAAGCTCATCCCGGTCTCCCTGATGCCGTTCGGCAAGGAGATCGTCCGGTCGGACCAGCCGTTCGTCCCCCGGTAGCAGCCGACGGGGCGTCAAGCCGCCTGGGCGCCCGGCCGACGGGGTGGTGAGAAGTACCCACCGCCCCGGGAACCCCCACGTACCTCTCCGACGTCTTGGATTCCAAGATCGTACGAGGGGTAGGGGCCAGGCATGAGCATCATCAGCTGGATCATTCTCGGACTGCTTGCCGGAGCGATAGCGAAAGTGCTGCTGCCCGGCCGCGACCCGGGCGGCATCATCGGCACGACGCTCATCGGGATCGTCGGTGCCTTCATCGGCGGCTGGCTGTCGTCGCGTTACCTGGACCGCCCCATCAGCAACGACTTCTACGACACGGCGACCTGGGTCGCGGCCGTCGGTGGTTCGCTCGTCCTGCTCATCGCCTACCGGCTGCTCTTCGGCAACTCCCGCGAACGGCGCTGACCGACGACACCGGACCACCGCCCGTCCCGCACTAGCGCCTGCTCAGCCCCGTCTCGCGCAGGGTCAGATTGAGCCGCCCGCCGCGCATCCCGCATCCGGGACCGGCCGTCCCCGGATACACCCGGGGCACCCCGTGGAACGCGAAGCGCGACGGGCCGCCGAACACGAACAGATCACCCGAGTCCAACTCGACGTCCGTATAGGGACGTCCGCGGTCCTCGGTGTTCCCGAAGCGGAAAACGCACCGGTCGCCGATGCTCAGTGACACCACAGGAGCCTTCGAGCGCTCCTCCTTGTCCTGGTGCATACCCATCCGTGCGGCACCGTCGTAGAAGTTGATCAGCGCGGTGTCCGGCGCGTACGCCGCGGCGGCGCCCTCGTCCCCGTATGCCTCGGCCACCGCCGCCCGCCCCAACTCGCCAAGCCAGTCAGGGAACGGGGCGACCCGTTCGCCGTTCACGTCATCGGCGGTACGCGAGTAGCGGTAGGGCTGCCAGTGCCACCCCAGACACAGCGACCTCACCGACATCACGCCACCGCCCGGCAGCACCGTGTGCCGCAGCGGTACGGGCCCCCGGGCCCACTCCCGGCACGCCTCGACCAACTCCCGCTGCCGCTCCACCGGAAGCCAGCCGGGCACATGGACGGCGCCCGGAGCGACGACGGTCCGAGGCCGTGGAAAGAGACCTGACACCGGGACACCACCCTTCAGCCGCGCGGGAGGGCCATCCTGCCCACCGTGCTCACCGCCCGGCCATCGGAGCGCCCTCCAGCCCCAGCAGCATCTTCTTACGCTCCACACCGCCCGCGTAGCCCCGCAGGGCGCCGTCCGCGCCGATGACCCGGTGGCAGGGCCGCACGATCAGCAGCGGGTTGCGCCCGATCGCGGTCCCCACGGCCCGTACGCCCGGCCCGGCGGAGCCGACCTGCTCGGCCACGCGGCCGTACGACACCGTCTCGCCGTACGGAATCGAGTCCAGGGCCTTCCAGACGCGCCGCTGGAACTCCGTGCCCGCACCGTCGGCGTACGCGATGTCGAAGCGGGTCAGCCGCCCGTCGAAGTACGCCGCCAGCTGAGCGGCGATCCCGGCGAACGCCTCCGGTTCATGGAACCAGCCGTCCTGGACCTGCGAACCGCCCTTCTGGCCCGGCAGCGACAGCGACACCAGCGCGACACCGGACGAACCCACGGCGCCGGCCGCCCCGGCCGGCCGCTCGCCGACGAGCAGCAGCTCACCCAGTGGGCTGGTGACCCTCGCGTACATCGTCATGACCGTCACACTCCCTCGCCCGAACCGCTTCCTGCCCTGCCGATTCTGCGACCCGCACCGCCTCACGACCGGCGGTATTCGGACATCGCGTCGCGGAGCACCGCGACGGCCCCGGCAGCGAACCGGAACGCACGCGGGGCGACCGTGCCGACCGGCACGCCCGCCCCGTCCGCGACTGCCGCACGGCAGTCACCGCGTCACCGGTAGTTCGCGAACTGCACCGCGAAGTCGAGGTCCTTTTCCTTCAGCAGCGACTGGACCGCCTGCAGGTCGTCACGGCTCTTCGAGCTGACCCGCAGCTCGTCGCCCTGGACGAGCGCCTTGACGCCCTTGGGACCCTCGTCCCGAATGATCTTCGCCACCTTCTTGGCGTTCTCCTGGGAGATGCCTTCCTCGATCGTGGCGAAGATCTTGTACTCCTTGCCGGACAGCTGCGGCTCGCCCGCGTCCAGCGCCTTCAGCGAGATACCGCGCTTGACCAGCTTGGACTGGAAGATGTCGAGGATGGCCTTGACCCGCTCCTCGCCGTTCGCCTCCATCAGGATCTTCTCGCCGGACCACGAGATCGTGGCGCCCGTGCCCTTGAAGTCGTAGCGCTGCGAGATCTCCTTGGCGGCCTGGTTGAGGGCGTTGTCGACCTCCTGCCGCTCGACCTTCGAGACGATGTCGAAACTGGAGTCGGCCATGACGTGTGGCTCCTTGCGTCGAATGCGTTGTGGATACACCCAAAGCTGCGTCTGGGATACACCCAAAGCCTAGCCATCCCGGCCCGCCAGAACGGCTGATCAACTGGGTAGCGGAGCACCCCCAGTCATCGGGTATCGTTTACGTCGTCGCCAAGGGGGTCCTCACGGACTGCCGAGGCGCCGTTCCAGGCGGTGTGCCCGAGTGGCCAAAGGGAGCAGACTGTAAATCTGCCGGCTCAGCCTACCCAGGTTCGAACCCTGGCGCCGCCACAGGAACGAAAGGGTCCGTGACCAGCAGAGATGCTGATCACGGGCCCTTTTGCGTTGCGGCTACTCGCCCACGAGCTTGAGCCGGTACCTGTCGGTCAGTTCGGCGACCCATGCGTCGGAGAACTCCAGGCCGTACCGCTCGGCCAGCTCCGCCCGCCGGCGGACGAACTCCTCGGGACCGGACGCTGTCTCGGCGATCGTGCCCATCTCGTCGAAGAACCGCTCGAAGCCGGCGGGGGAGAGGATCTCCAGGATCCTCGCCGGTTCCGGCCCCGCGTTCCAGAACGTGTGCAGGATCCCTCGCGGCTTGAGGATGTACGAGCCCGGACCCGCCGTGGCCTCCTGGTCGCCCACCCGTGCGCCGACGTGCCCCTGGAGGACGTACGAGAACTCGTCCTCGCGGCTGTGCACATGCGGTGGTACGAGACGGCCCGGTTCGATCGGGTGCTCCACGACCGCGAACTGGTTCCCGGTCTCCTCGGCCCAGAGTCTGAAATCGACCCCGATGCCTCCGAGCCAGATCGACTTGCCCTCGTCCGGTTCGACCACGAATCGGAGAGCGTTCACGACGGCCTCCCAGATGTCGGCCTTCTCCCTCTTCTCAACTCTATGCCGGTCTCGCGTCTCAGGCATCGGGACCGGTGCGCCCTCCCGGACGGCCGTCACCGGTGTGTGACGAGGAAGCCCCCCTGACTCGCTGTCAGGCGAGCCGGAGGGCTTCTTGGTGATCCGCGAACGTGCTCCGCAGCAGGGTCAGTTGCCCGCGACGTCCTTCACCGCGACCATCACCGGCACGTTGCCCGAGATGAGCTCCAGCGTGAGGCCCGCGGTGGCCGGCGTGTCCAGCAGCTCCACGATCGAGGCGGCCACGTCGTCGCGGGGGACCGGGCCGCGCCCCGTCGAGGCCGCCAGCAGGACCTGGCCGGTACCGGCGTCGTTCGTGAGCATCCCGGGGCGCAGGATCGTCCAGTCCAGTGAGGGCCGGGAGCGCACGTAGTCGTCGGCCGCGCCCTTGGCGCGCTGATAGACGTCGAACACCTCGTCGCCCTGGTGGTGGGCATCGGCGCCCATCGAGGAGACCATGACGTACCGCCGCACGCCCGCCCGTTCCGCGGCGTCGGCGAAGAGCACCGCCGCACCCCGGTCGACGGTGTCCTTGCGGGCGGAACCGCTGTCCGGGCCCGCCCCGGCGGCGAAGACCGCGGCGTCCGCGCCGCGCAGCACCTCCGCCGTCTCCTCGACGGAAGCCGACTCCAGATCGAGGACGACCGGTTCGGCGCCCACGTCCCGGAGATCGTCCGCCTGTTTGGGATCACGGATGACTCCGACCGCTTCGTCTCCGCGCGCAGCGAGCAGTCGCTCAAGCCGCATCGCGATCTGACCATGTCCACCTGCGATGACAATGCGCATGTCCCCGACCGTACGCCGCGCCGGACGGCCGTGCTCACGAGCCCTGGCAGGGGCCCCTGCCGGGCCCGGCGTCCGAGGTGCCCGCACCTCCCGGGGGCGGGCCCTTCTCCACGCGCCCCTGGCGGGGCAGATCGAGCGCGACGGCCGCCTCCGAGTCGCAGTACTCGCGCACCGCGCTGGTCCGCGCGACCACCCGTCCCCGGTGGACCACGATCCTGCTGTACGCCAGGGAGAGCACGCCCGCGAGCCGCTCTCCGCGCACCGCGAGAAGTTCGGCGGGGAAGCCCGCCTCCACCCGCACCTCGGGCAGCCCCATGGCCGCTCTGGCCACCGAGGAGACGGCCTCGTAGGCGTGCTCGGCGGGCATTGCGTGCTGGGAGGCGAGGAGGAAGGCGGCTTCGAGTGGGTCGCCCCGGCCCACGGGGTTGGCGACGTCCCGCAGCGCCCCGCTGCCCGCCACCACCCGGACTCCGGCGGCCCGCAGCAGCCGGACGGGCGCGGCGCCCCGCCGTTCGGTGCCTGAACAGCCGCCCTGCGGGAGGCAGATGACGGTCACTCCGGCAGCCGCCAGCTGATCGGCGGCGCGGTTCGCGGCTTCCGGGGGCAGGTGGGACAGACCCCCGCACGGGCCGATGGAGACGCCGGGGCGCAGCCCTCCGGCCATGGCGGCGAGCCGCGCCAGCCGAGCCGGATCGTCACTGTCCGTGTGCAGATCCACGGGGCAGCCGTGCTCGGCGGCGATCTCCAGGACGGCTTCCGCGTAGCCGGCGGGGTCGGGATCGAGGTCGGGGCAGCCGCCGACCACGCCCGCGCCCATCTTCACGGCGTCGCGCAGCATGGCGAGGCTGTCCGCCCCCGCGATACCGGTGAGCAGGCGGGGTACGGCGACGGGAGTGAGGTCGGCGAGCCCGCGCAGCGAGCGCCGGGCCTGGAGGACGGCTTCGAGCGGGGCGAGCCCCTGGACGTCCCCGATGCGTACGTGGGAGCGCAGCGCCGTCGCGCCGTGGCCGACCTGGAGCAGGGCGGCCTCGGTGGCGCGGCGCTGGATGTCCTCGGCGAGATGGGACGCGGGGCCCGGGCTGTCCGGCCCGGCGCTGTCGGCGGTGAGGGCCGTGTCGCTGTGCGCGTGGGGTTCGGCGGGCGCGGGCAGCAGCAGATAGCCACGCAGGTCCAGGCGGGCTCCCCGGGCGGTCAGGCTGCCCGCGGTGCCGACGGCCTCGATGCGGCCGCGACAGAGCCGTACGTCCACGATGCGGCCGTCGGTGAGCCTGGCGCCGCACAGCACGAGTGCGGCGTCGGGGACAAGGCCGGCGGCGGGGCTGCTCGCGGGGCCGGCCGCGTCGGCGCCGTCGGCCGCGCTGTCGTCGGGCCGCCGCGGCTGGCTGTCGGGCATCGCGCTCCTGGAAGACGGGTGTCGATCACACAGAGTGAGTCGAGCCTAGGGCGACGCCCGGTCCGCTTCGATGAGGAGCGAAATAGTCGTACCGGCGTGGCCTGGTGGGGCGTGTGGGGCCGGTGCGAGCGAGCGGCGGTGAAGTGCCCCGTGAGCCGGCCGGACGGCTGTCCGGCTCACGGTCCGGACCGTTCGCGGCCGCCACTCAGGAGTCTGTTCGGGAACTCGCTCAGGAGTCCGATCAAGGCCCTGGTCAGGGCCCCCGTCGGGGCCGGATCGAAGGGTCCGGCACGGCTCGGATCCGCGCCGGGACGAAGGCCGTGGAAACGGATTTGGGCGACGGCCGCAGACCGTGTAATGTCTTCATCGCTCGCCCCAATAGCTCAGTCGGTAGAGCGTCTCCATGGTAAGGAGAAGGTCTGCGGTTCGATTCCGCATTGGGGCTCTGGTGATCGGGAAACCCCGCTTCGGCGGGGGGACTCGTCATCAAAGCGGTGTAGCTCAGTCGGTAGAGCAAGCGGCTCATAATCGCTGTGTCACCGGTTCAAGTCCGGTCACCGCTACTTACGGTAGCCGATTGTGGGGTCGGTCCTTCGATCGGCTACTCTTTTTTGCGTTCATCCGTCCATCCGTCCGTCCAAGGAGCACTCACGTGGCTGCCACCGACGTCCGCCCGAAGATCACGCTGGCCTGCGTGGAGTGCAAGGAGCGGAACTACATCACCAAGAAGAACCGGCGTAACAACCCGGACCGTCTTGAGATGAAGAAGCACTGCCCGCGCTGCAACTCGCACACCGCGCACCGCGAAACCCGCTAAACAGGCTCGTACACGAGGCCGTCCCCATTGGGGGCGGCCTCGTGTCGTTTGTCAGGGCCGCACTCCGGCCCATTCGTCTTTGCATCAGGAGGGAACGAGTCCATGGCGCTCGACCAGTCCTTCGTGGGACGGACCTATCCGCCCACCACGCCGTACGAAGTAGGCCGGGAGAAGATCCGCGAGTTCGCCGAGGCGGTGGGCGACACGAATCCCGCGTACACCGATCCGCAGGCCGCGGCGGCGTTCGGTCACGCCGATGTGATCGCTCCGCCGACTTTCGTCTTCTCCATCACGTTCAAGGCCGCGGGCGAGGTCGTGAAGGACCCGCAGCTGGGTCTGGACTACAGCCGCGTGGTGCACCGGGAGCAGAAGTTCGCGTACACGCGTCCGGTGCGGGCGGGGGACCGGCTCGCGGTCACCTCGACGATCGAGGGCATCAAGTCCCTCGCGGGCAACGACATCGTGGAAGTCCGCGGTGAGGTCCATGACGAGACCGGCGAGCACGTGGTGACCGCCTGGACGACGCTGGTGGCGCGCGCCGCCGAGGAGGCGTGATGACGGCGAAGGTCTCTTACGAGTCGGTCGAGGTCGGTACGGAGCTGCCGGCGCAGTCCTTCCCGGTCTCACGGGCGATGCTGGTTCAGTACGCGGGAGCCTCCGGCGACTTCAACCCGATCCACTGGAACGAGAAGTTCGCGCGCGAGGTCGGGCTGCCGGACGTCATCGCGCACGGCATGTTCACCATGGCCGAGGCGGTCCGCGTGGTCACGGACTGGGTCGGCGACCCCGGCGCCGTCGTCGAGTACGGGGTGCGGTTCACCAAGCCGGTCGTCGTCCCGAACGACGACAAGGGCGTGCTCGTCGAGGTCAGCGGCAAGGTGGCCGCCCTGCTGGGCGACAACCGCGTGCGGGTCGACCTCACGGCCGTGAGCGACGGCCAGAAGGTGCTGGGCATGTCCCGCGCCGTGGTCCGGCTCGCCTGAATCGGTGGCTGTGCGTAAGGGGCGTCCCTCCCGAGGGGACGCCCCTTACGTCTTTCCGGCTACCTCCTTGCCAAGTTAGTGATTAGCCAATAACTTACGGTCATGGCAAGGATGAGTGCGGAGGACCGGCGCGAGAGCGTCGTGCGGGCGGCGATCACCGAGTTCGCGCGCGGGGGATACAACGGCACCTCCACGGAGGCGATCGCCAGGCGGGTGGGCGTCTCGCAGCCGTACCTCTTCCGTCTCTTCCCGAACAAGCAGGCCATGTTCCTCGCCGCCTCCGAGCGCTGCCTCACGGACACCCGGCAGGTGTTCATGGACGCCGCCGAGGGGCTGGAGGGGCAGGAGGCGCTCCACGCCATGGCGGCTGCGTACCAGCGGCTCATCGTCGAGGACGCCGACAAACTGCTGATGCAGATGCAGATGTACGCGGCCATCGCGGCGGCCGGGGCCTCGGGGGACCACGGGTTCGGCGAGTCGGTGCGCGAAGGCTGGGTCCGGATGTGGGACGAGATCCATGTGGCCCTGGGCGCGGACGAGAACGAGACCACCACGTTCCTGGCGTACGGGATGCTCGTCAACACCCTGGCCTCGCTTGGCTTTCCGGCGGACCACCGCGTGTGGTCAGGGTTCCACCTCTCGGCCAGGCCGGCGGATCCGTCCGCCGGGTGACCTGGATCCGCCGCCGGACCTTGTGGCCCGCATCCGCCGCCGGGCCGGGTGGCCCGATCCGCGGCGGGTGAGCGGTGCGGCCCGGGCTCGGCCCGGTTTTCTGCCCAGGAAAGTTAGTCATCAATAACTAACCCTTTGGGGGAGCAGTGGACCAGCACACAGCCAGCCGCGGGGGAGCGGTCTGGGCCCTCGTCATCACCAGCGTCGCGAGCTTCATGGCAGCCCTGGACAACCTCGTCGTCACCACCGCCCTGCCGTCCATCAAGGACAGCCTCGGCGGCGGTCTCGAAGAGCTCGAATGGACGGTCAACGCCTACACGCTCACCTTCGCCGTCCTGCTCATGTTCGGCGCCTCGCTGGGCGACCGGTTCGGCCGCCGCAGGCTCTTCCAGGTGGGCCTCACCGTCTTCACCGGAGCCTCCGCCGCGGCTGCCCTCTCGCCCGGGATCAACGAGCTCATCGCCTTCCGAGCGGTCCAGGGCGTCGGTGCGGCGATCATGCTGCCGCTGACGCTCACCCTGCTCACCGCCGCCGTCCCGCCGGCCCGGCGCGGCATGGCTCTCGGCGTCTTCGGTGCCGTCACCGGCCTCGCGGTCGCCAGCGGGCCGCTCATCGGCGGCACCCTCACCGAGCACATCTCCTGGCAGTGGATCTTCTGGCTCAACGTCCCGATCGGACTGGTCCTGCTCCCCGTGGCCCGGCTGCGCCTGCGCGAGTCGTACGCCCCGGACGCCCGCCTCGACGTCCCCGGCACCCTCCTCGTCAGCGGTGGTCTCTTCGGCATCGTCTACGCGCTGGTCAGCGCGACCGGCGACGGCTGGACCAGCCCCACCGTCCTGACCGGCTTCCTCGTGGGTACGGCGCTCCTGGCCGGGTTCGTGCACCACGGCTTCCGGGCGAAGAACCCGATGCTGCCCATGCGGCTGTTCCGTGACCGTGCCTTCTTCGGGATCAACATCGCGAGTCTGCTGATGTTCCTGGGGATGTTCGGGTCGATCTTCCTGCTCAGCCAGTTCCTGCAGAGCGGGCTCGGCTACACGCCCACCGAAGCCGGTCTCCGGATGCTGCCGTGGACCGGGATGCCGATGCTGGTCGCCCCGATAGCCGGCTACCTCTCCGACCGCTACGGCGGCCGTCCGGTCGTCGTGACCGGCCTCGCGCTCCAGGCCGCCGGCCTCGGGCTCTTCGCGATCGTTCTCGCGCCCGATGTGAGTTACGCCGCCCAGCTGCCGGGCCTGATCGTCGGAGGCGTCGGCATGGCGATGTACTTCGCCCCCGCCTCCAGCCTCGTCATGTCCAGCGTCCGCAGCAGCGAGCAGGGCATCGCCTCCGGGGCGAGCAACGCGCTGCGGGAGGTCGGAGGCGCGCTCGGAGTCGCCGTGCTCGCATCCGTCTTCGCGGCCCGTGGAGGGTACGAATCGCCCCAGGCGTTCTCGGACGGGACCGTGCCCGCCCTCTGGATCGGCGCCGCAGCAGTGGCCCTGGCCGCGCTCGTCGCCCTGCTGATCCCCCGCCGCGGCGCCCCGTCGGCCCCGGCCCCGGCGGCCACCGAGAAGCGGGCCCCCGTCGCCGCCTGACCGGCCGCGTCGCCCGTACGGTCCGTGGCCCCGCCCGAGCGGGGGGGCCACGGACCGTACTCTTGTCCCCGTGCAGGAACTCCACGACGCCCCCCTCGCCCCCCTGACCACCTTCCGGCTCGGCGGACCCGCGACCCGCCTCCTCACGGCCACCACCGACGCCGAGGTGGTCTCCGCCGTGCGCGACGCCGACGAGACGTCCACCCCGCTCCTGGTGATCGGCGGCGGCTCCAACCTGGTCATCGGCGACAAGGGCTTCGAGGGCACCGCGCTGCGTATCGCGACGGAGGGCTTCACCCTGTCCGGTACGACGCTGGAACTGGCCGCCGGTGAGGTCTGGACCGACGCCGTCGCCCGCACGGTCGAGGCGGGCCTCGCGGGAATCGAGTGCCTCGCCGGCATCCCCGGCTCCGCGGGTGCGACGCCGATCCAGAACGTCGGTGCGTACGGGCAGGAGGTGTCCTCCACCATCTCGGAGGTGGTCGCCTACGACCGCCGCACCCAGGAGACCGTCACCCTCCCGAACGCCGAGTGCGCCTTCTCGTACCGCCACAGCCGTTTCAAGGCCGAACCCGACCGCTACGTGGTGCTCCGGGTCCGCTTCCAGCTGGAGGACGCGGACGGCCTGTCCGCCCCCCTGCGGTACGCCGAGACGGCACGCGCCATGGGCGTTGAGCAGGGCGAGCGCGTTCCCGCGAAGGACGCCCGGGAAACGGTCCTCGCCCTGCGTGCGGGCAAGGGCATGGTGCTCGACCCCGAGGACCACGACACCTGGTCGGCCGGATCCTTCTTCACCAACCCCGTCCTCGGCCCGGCGCAGTACGAGGCGTTCCTCGCCCGCGCCAAGGACCGCCTGGGCGATGACGTGACCCCGCCCGCCTTCCCCGCGGCCGACGGCGCCACGAAGACCTCCGCCGCCTGGCTGATCGACAAGGCCGGTTTCACCAAGGGGTACGGCACGGGCCCCGCCCGCATCTCCACCAAGCACACGCTCGCCCTCACCAACCGGGGCGACGCGACCACCGAGGATCTCCTGGCCCTCGCCCGCGACGTCGTGGCCGGCGTCCACGAGGCGTTCGGCGTCACCCTCGTCAACGAGCCCGTGACGGTCGGCGTCACCCTGTAGGGGCATCAGTAGGCCACGCCCGCGCCCTGCTTCACCACCGCCGGATCGTCGATCAGGGCCGGCATCGCGTGCGCCACATCGGCCCGTGAGATGGAGCGGCCGCTGCGCGGTGTGCCGCCCACGACCGTCCGGATCCCGTCGACAGCTATCTGCGCGCCGAACAGTGCCTGGGCCGCGTACGCGCGGACACCTACACCGCCGCTTCCCTGCTTTCGCCGCCTCGCTGGCCCGCACCCTGCCGCGCGGGATCGGCTGAGCCGGCGGGATCAGCCGAGCAGCCAGTCGTCGATCCCGCCGAGGAGCTTCTCCCGTACCTCCACCGGCGCCGCCGATCCCCGCACGGACTGCCGCGCCAGCTCGGCCAGCTCCTCGTCGGTGAACGCGTGGTGCCGTCGTACGAGCTCGTACTGGGCGGCCAGGCGGGAGCCGAACAGCAGGGGGTCGTCCGCGCCGAGCGCCATCGGTACGCCCGCTTCGAACAGGGTCCGGATGGGGACGTCCGTCGGCTTCTCGTAGACCCCGAGCGCCACGTTGGATGCGGGGCAGACCTCGCAGGTCACCCCGCTCTCCGCCAGCTTGCGCAGCAGCCGCGGGTCCTCGGCCGCCCGCACGCCGTGCCCGATCCGGGAGGCGTCCAGGTCGTCCAGGCAGTCCCGGACGCTCGAAGGACCGGCCAGCTCGCCGCCGTGCGGGGCCGCGAGCAGCCCACCCTCACGGGCGATGGCGAAGGCCCGGTCGAAGTCGCGCGCCATCCCGCGCCGTTCGTCGTTCGAGAGGCCGAAGCCGACGACCCCGCGGTCGGCGTACCGCACGGCCAGCCGCGCCAGCGTCCGCGCGTCCAGCGGATGCTTCATGCGGTTGGCGGCGATGACGACCCGGATGCCGAGGCCTGTGTCCCGGGACGCGGTGTCCACGGCGTCGAGAATGATCTCGATCGCCGGAATCAGCCCGCCGAGCAGCGGGGCGTACGAGGTGGGGTCGACCTGGATCTCCAGCCACCCCGAACCGTCCGCCACGTCCTCCTGGGCGGCCTCGCGCACGAGCCGGCGGATGTCCTCCGGCGACCTGAGACAGGACCTGGCGATGTCGTAGAGGCGCTGGAAACGGAACCAGCCCCGCTCGTCCGTCGCCCGCAGACTCGGCGGCTCGCCGCCGGTCAGCGCCTCGGGGAGGTGCACGCCGTACTTGTCGGCGAGTTCGAGCAGCGTCGTGGGCCGCATCGACCCGGTGAAGTGCAGGTGCAGGTGGGCCTTGGGCAACAGACGTACATCACGCTCCATCCCCGGATCCTGCCGTACGGGCGGGGCCTCGCGGTAGCCGCTTTCCCTCTTGGGCAGGTGCTCGAACAAAAAAGCAGACCCCCGGACGGAAGCCGGGGGTCTGCCTGTTCGACGGGCGGGACGGGGGACCGTCAGTCCTTGGCCTCGCCCAGGAGGTTCTGCAGCCGCGAGACACCCTCGACGAGGTCGTCGTCACCGAGGGCGTACGAGAGCCGCAGGTAGCCCGGCGTACCGAAGGCCTCACCCGGCACGACGGCGACCTCGGCCTCGTCCAGGATGAGCGCCGCGAGCTCGACCGAGGTGGCCGGACGCTTGCCGCGGAGCTCCTTGCCCAGCAGGCCCTTCACCGACGGGTACACGTAGAACGCGCCCTCGGGGGTCGGGCACACGACTCCGTCGATCTCGTTGAGCATCCGCACGATGGTCTGGCGGCGGCGGTCGAAGGCGGTGCGCATCTCGTCGACGGCGTCCAGGTTCCCGGACACGGCGGCGATCGCGGCGACCTGGGCGACGTTGGAGACGTTGGAGGTGGCGTGCGACTGCAGGTTGGTCGCGGCCTTCACCACGTCCTTGGGGCCGATGATCCAGCCGACCCGCCAGCCGGTCATCGCGTACGTCTTGGCGACACCGTTGACGACGATGCACTTGTCACGAAGCTCCGGCAGGATCGCCGGGAGCGAGGTGAACGCGGCGTCGCCGTAGACGAGGTGCTCGTAGATCTCGTCGGTCATCACCCACAGGCCGTGCTCGACCGCCCAGCGGCCGATCGCCTCGGCGTCGGCCTCGCTGTAGACGGCGCCGGTCGGGTTGGACGGCGAGACGAACAGGACGACCTTCGTACGCTCGGTGCGCGCCGCTTCGAGCTGCTCGACGGAGACCCGGTAACCGGTGGTCTCGTCGGCCACGACATCCACGGGGACACCGCCGGCGAGACGGATGGACTCCGGGTAGGTGGTCCAGTAGGGAGCCGGGACGATGACCTCGTCGCCCGGGTCGAGGATCGCGGCGAATGCCTGGTAGATGGCCTGCTTGCCGCCGTTGGTCACCAGGACCTGGGAGGCGTCGACCTCGTAGCCGGAGTCGCGCAGCGTCTTCTCTGCGATGGCGGCCTTGAGCTCGGGGAGCCCGCCGGCCGGGGTGTAGCGGTGGTACTTCGGGTTGCGGCATGCCTCGACCGCGGCTTCGACGATGTAGTCGGGCGTCGGGAAGTCGGGCTCACCGGCGCCGAAGCCGATCACCGGACGGCCGGCGGCCTTCAGGGCCTTGGCCTTGGCGTCGACGGCGAGGGTCGCGGACTCGGAAATCGCACCGATGCGGGCGGAGACCCGACGCTCGGACGGAGAAGTTGCAGCGCTCATGGCGCCCATGCTCCCAGACCGGAAAAGGCGTCGGCACACGGGTTTCAGGGACCGGACAGCACTTGGACAGGATGCGGACAGGAGTGGTCGGTTCCTATCTGTTCGACGCGGCGGCCCTGAGCACGTACACTCACCTGTCGTTGGCCTTCACCAGTCACACCGTTTTCCACACCCGGTCCATCCGGGAGGGATGCGGTAGGTTGGTGGAAACCACAAAGGGTCGTAGCTCAATTGGTAGAGCACTGGTCTCCAAAACCAGCGGTTGGGGGTTCAAGTCCCTCCGGCCCTGCTACACACATCTTCGCCAGGATGTGTGCGCGCATGTACGTACTTCATTGCACAGTCGTGCGGCTCCCCCCGGGCGCGGCACGGCCACGACCCGGAATCAGGTGAGTAGCGTGACGGACGCCGTGGGCTCCATCGACATGCCTGATGCCGAGGATGAAGTCCCCGAGTCGAAGAAGAAGACTCGGAAGGGCGGTAAGCGCGGAAAGAAGGGCCCCCTGGGCCGTCTCGCGCTGTTCTACCGCCAGATCGTCGCCGAGCTGCGCAAGGTTGTCTGGCCGACGCGCAGTCAGCTGACGACGTACACATCCGTGGTGATCGTGTTCGTAGTCGTCATGATCGGCCTCGTTACCGTGATTGACTTCGGATTCGCGCGGGTCATCAAGTACGTCTTCGGCTGATCCCGCGGAGGGCGCCTCACCGGCGCCCCTTTCGCATGTTCCACCCATTTGTATCCAGGAAGAAGCAGCCATCGTGTCTGACCCGAACCTGAACGACGCCGCCGAACCTACGGTGGACGCCGTCGAGTCCGCCGAGGACGAGCTCGACATCGTTGAGGCGGCGGATTCCGTGGAGCCCGACCAGGCCGAAGCTGCCGACGAAGCCGCGGGTGAGTCCTCCGAGGAGGACGCCGTGCACGTCGAGTCCGACGCTGAGGAGTCCGCGGACGAGGAGTCCGACGAGGACCTCGCCGACGAAGAGGCCGCCGACGACGAGAGCGCCGACGAGGAAGAGGCCGAGCCGGCCGCCCCCGTCGACCCCGTCGCAGCCCTCCGCGAGGAGCTCCGCACCCTCCCCGGCGAGTGGTACGTCATCCACACGTACGCCGGTTACGAGAAGCGCGTGAAGGCCAACCTCGAACAGCGTGCCGTCTCCCTCAACGTCGAGGAGTTCGTCTACCAGGCGGAAGTCCCCGAGGAAGAGATCGTCCAGATCAAGAACGGTGAGCGGAAGAACGTCCGTCAGAACAAGCTCCCGGGTTACGTCCTGGTGCGCATGGACCTGACGAACGAGTCGTGGGGCGTTGTCCGCAACACCCCCGGCGTCACGGGCTTCGTGGGCAACGCCTACGACCCGTACCCGCTGACTCTCGACGAGATCGTCAAGATGCTCGCCCCCGAGGCCGAGGAGAAGGCAGCCCGCGAGGCCGCCGAGGCCGAGGGCAAGCCGGCTCCGTCCCGCAAGGTCGAGGTCCAGGTGCTGGACTTCGAGGTGGGCGACTCGGTCACCGTCACCGACGGCCCGTTCGCGACGCTGCAGGCGACGATCAACGAGATCAACGCCGACTCGAAGAAGGTCAAGGGCCTCGTCGAGATCTTCGGCCGCGAGACCCCGGTCGAGCTCAGCTTCGACCAGATCCAGAAGAACTAGCTTTCCGCAGGTTTCTGGACACATGCCTAACGGGCAGGTCAGACAGGCTCTCGCAGCCGTCTGACCTGCTCGTTTTTGGTCGCGCAGCTATACCCGTTATCGTTGTGCGGTATGCCTGCATCCGGATGACTGGATGTCGGCGAAAAACTCTCACTAGGACCCGGAGAGAGCAATGCCTCCCAAGAAGAAGAAGATCACGGGGCTTATCAAGCTCCAGATCAACGCCGGTGCGGCCAACCCGGCTCCGCCGGTCGGCCCCGCGCTGGGCCAGCACGGCGTCAACATCATGGAGTTCTGCAAGGCCTACAACGCCGCGACCGAGTCGCAGCGTGGCATGGTCGTGCCGGTGGAGATCACGGTCTACGACGACCGCTCCTTCACCTTCATCACGAAGACTCCGCCGGCCGCCAAGCTGATCCTCAAGGCCGCGGGTGTGGACAAGGGCTCCGGCGAGCCGCACAAGACCAAGGTTGCCAAGCTGACGGCTGCCCAGGTCCGCGAGATCGCCACGACGAAGCTCCCCGACCTGAACGCCAACGACCTCGACGCCGCGTCGAAGATCATCGCTGGCACCGCCCGTTCCATGGGCATCACGGTCGAAGGCTGATCCAGCCCTTCAAGCCCTCAGTGGTAGGACCAAGCGCTGGTCCGCACCACGACTCCACACTCTGAAACCACAGGAGTAGAAGTGAAGCGCAGCAAGAACCTCCGCGCTGCGGACGCAAAGATCGACCGGGAGCGTTTCTACGCCCCGCTCGAGGCCGTCCGTATCGCCAAGGACACCGCCGCCACCAAGTTCGACGGCACCGTCGAGGTCGCGTTCTGCCTGGGTGTTGACCCTCGCAAGGCCGACCAGATGGTCCGTGGCACCGTGAACCTCCCGCACGGCACCGGCAAGACCGCCCGGGTCCTGGTCTTCGCGACCGGTGACCGTGCTGCGGCCGCGGAAGCCGCGGGCGCCGACATCGTCGGCGCCGACGAGCTCATCGACGAGGTGGCGAAGGGCCGTCTGGACTTCGACGCCGTCGTCGCCACTCCGGACCTCATGGGCAAGGTCGGCCGCCTGGGCCGCGTGCTCGGTCCGCGTGGTCTGATGCCGAACCCGAAGACCGGCACCGTCACCCCCGATGTCGTCAAGGCTGTCAACGACATCAAGGGCGGCAAGATCGAGTTCCGCGTCGACAAGCACTCGAACCTGCACTTCATCATCGGCAAGGTCTCTTTCGATGACACGAAGCTGGTCGAGAACTACGCCGCGGCTCTGGAGGAGATCCTCCGTCTGAAGCCGTCCGCAGCGAAGGGCCGCTTCATCAAGAAGGCGGTCATGAGCACGACGATGGGCCCCGGCATCCCGCTGGACTCCAACCGCGTGCGCAACCTCCTCGTCGAGGAGGACCCGGCCTCCGTCTGAGCCCCCGTGCTCACCCGGTAGCCGCGTCACGGCATTCCGACGGGCCCCGTACCTTCCGAGGTACGGGGCCCGTCCCCGTACCCGCAGGAGCGCGTTCCGGGGCCTGACAGGACCCGGACGCGGGCGTTCCAAACCTCCCGCACTACTCGAACCGGGACGGATTTGCTCCGCGTGCCTCCGGTCGCGTACTCTCCTGAAGAAGCCAAAGACCGCTGGTCGTTGCTGTGCTCTCGCAAGAGGGACCGGTGACCGAAGGATCCGTGAACAACGGACGACCTGCGCAGGTGACTGTGGAAAGCTCCCGGACTTCGTGCGGTTGAGCTACGCCCTGGCACTTGTGCCGGGGCGTTTTGTTTTTCGCGGTTCCTTCTGAGCGGTCCTCATCACCCGGAAGGAGGCCGACGCTCATGGCAAGGCCCGACAAGGCTGCCGCGGTAGCCGAGCTGACGGACCAGTTCCGCAGCTCGAACGCCGCTGTGCTGACCGAGTACCGGGGTCTCACCGTGGCGCAGCTCAAGACGCTGCGCCGTTCGCTCGGTGAGAACGCCCAGTACGCCGTGGTGAAGAACACGCTGACCAAGATTGCGGCCAACGAGGCCGGGATCGACACGCTGGACGACCTGTTCTCGGGTCCGACGGCGGTTGCCTTCATCACCGGTGACCCGGTGGAGTCGGCGAAGGGTCTTCGTGACTTCGCCAAGGAGAACCCCAACCTCGTCATCAAGGGCGGTGTCCTTGACGGCAAGGCGCTGTCCGCCGATGAGATCAAGAAGCTCGCGGACCTCGAGTCCCGCGAGGTTCTGCTCGCCAAGCTGGCCGGCGCCATGAAGGGCAAGCAGACTCAGGCTGCGCAGCTCTTCCAGGCTCTGCCGTCGAAGTTCGTCCGCACCGCGGAAGCGCTTCGCGCCAAGAGGGCCGAGCAGGGCGGTGCCGGTACGCCGGCTCCCGCCGAGGCTTCCGAGTAACCACTCGGCAGTCCAGCGGGCACCACGTACGCCCGCCGACATATACATCCGGCACCTGCCGAATTAGTGGAAGGACCCGCCATCATGGCGAAGCTCAGCCAGGAAGACCTGCTCGCCCAGTTCGAGGAGCTCACCCTCATCGAGCTCTCCGAGTTCGTTAAGGCGTTCGAGGAGAAGTTCGACGTCACCGCCGCCGCGGCCGTCGCCGTTGCCGGTCCGGCGCAGGGTGGCCCCGCCGCCGAGGCCGCTGAGGAGCAGGACGAGTTCGACGTCGTCCTCACCGCCGCCGGTGACAAGAAGATCCAGGTCATCAAGGTCGTGCGTGAGCTGACCTCCCTGGGCCTCAAGGAGGCCAAGGACCTCGTGGACGGCGCCCCGAAGCCCGTCCTCGAGAAGGTCGCCAAGGAGGCCGCCGAGAAGGCTGCCGAGTCCCTCAAGGCCGCCGGCGCCTCCGTCGAGGTCAAGTGACCCTGCGAGTCATCTGACTCCTCAGGACCGTCTCTGCCGCAAGGCGGGGATGTCACATCGCAAAGGGCGATCACCCGTTCGGGTGGTCGCCCTTTGGCGTACCCGTGGTGCCTGCCTTGATCTTCCGCCGGTGACGAGTATCGTGATCTTCGCCGTGCGCCTCTCAGGGGCCGCCAGCAGGCGTTCTGGGGCCGTCGCAGGGCGACGCCGGGACCACGTTCCGGCGGAGGGGCCTTGACGAACCGCACGCGGCGCGCAATTCTCAGGACGCGTCGTCACATCGATCCGTATCCGAGGCATGGATCGAGAGTGAAGCGGGCAGTAAAGAAGTGCGCACACCGCGCGAGGGCTAGGCATAGGTGTTGAGAACAGCTGTTGAGAGCAACGCGGGTCTCTGAGAACCCCGACTGGACATCAGTGTGGCACTTGGCTACACTGACCCTTTGCGCTGCCTGTTAGCTGCCTCCTGCCCGTCACCAGGGGCATACCCAATCTGAGCACCGATGACCGTTCACCTCTGACCTGGCCATTTAAGGCTAAAACGGGACGAACTCTCTTCGTGTCCACTTGGGACCGGTACGCGCGTAGTGAGTCCGAGCCCTCGGAAGGACCCCCTCTTGGCCGCCTCGCGCAACGCCTCGACCGCGAATACGAACCACGGCGCCAGCACCGCCCCGCTGCGCATCTCTTTTGCAAAGATCAAGGAGCCCCTCGAGGTTCCGAACCTCCTCGCGCTGCAGACCGAGAGCTTTGACTGGCTCCTCGGTAATGCCGCCTGGAAGGCTCGCGTCGAGGCTGCTCTGGACAGTGGACAAGACGTCCCCACCAAGTCCGGCCTGGAGGAAATCTTCGAGGAGATTTCACCGATCGAGGACTTCTCCGGGTCGATGTCGCTTACGTTCCGCGACCACCGCTTCGAGCCCCCGAAGAACTCGATCGAGGAGTGCAAGGAGCGCGACTTCACGTTCGCCGCGCCGCTCTTCGTCACCGCCGAGTTCACCAACAACGAGACCGGCGAGATCAAGTCCCAGACGGTCTTCATGGGCGATTTCCCGCTCATGACCAACAAGGGCACCTTCGTCATCAACGGCACCGAGCGTGTCGTCGTGTCGCAGCTGGTCCGCTCGCCGGGTGTCTACTTCGACTCCTCCATCGACAAGACGTCCGACAAGGACATCTTCTCCGCCAAGATCATCCCTTCCCGGGGTGCCTGGCTGGAGATGGAGATCGACAAGCGCGACATGGTCGGTGTCCGCATCGACCGCAAGCGCAAGCAGTCCGTGACCGTTCTCCTGAAGGCTCTCGGTTGGACCACCGAGCAGATCCTCGAGGAGTTCGGCGAGTACGAGTCCATGCGCGCCACCCTGGAGAAGGACCACACCCAGGGCCAGGACGACGCGCTTCTCGACATCTACCGCAAGCTGCGCCCGGGCGAGCCGCCCACGCGCGAGGCTGCTCAGACGCTGCTCGAGAACCTCTACTTCAACCCGAAGCGCTACGACCTCGCGAAGGTCGGCCGCTACAAGGTGAACAAGAAGCTCGGCGCCGACGAGCCGCTGAACGCCGGCGTGCTCACCAGTGACGACGTCATCGCGACGATCAAGTACCTGGTGAAGCTGCACGCGGGCGAGACCGAGACGGTCGGGGAGTCGGGCCGGGAGATCGTCGTCGAGACCGACGACATCGACCACTTCGGCAACCGTCGTCTGCGTAACGTCGGCGAGCTCATCCAGAACCAGGTCCGTACGGGTCTGGCTCGTATGGAGCGCGTCGTGCGTGAGCGGATGACGACCCAGGACGTCGAGGCCATCACGCCGCAGACCCTGATCAACATCCGGCCGGTCGTCGCCTCCATCAAGGAGTTCTTCGGCACCAGCCAGCTGTCGCAGTTCATGGACCAGAACAACCCGCTGTCGGGTCTCACCCACAAGCGCCGTCTGTCGGCGCTCGGCCCGGGTGGTCTGTCCCGTGAGCGGGCCGGCTTCGAGGTCCGTGACGTGCACCCGTCCCACTACGGACGCATGTGCCCGATCGAGACCCCTGAAGGCCCGAACATCGGTCTGATCGGTTCGCTCGCCTCGTACGGACGCGTCAACGCGTTCGGTTTCATCGAGACGCCGTACCGCAAGGTCGTCGACGGCCAGGTCACCGACGAGGTCGACTACATCACGGCCGACGAGGAAGACCGCTACGTCATCGCCCAGGCGAACGCGCTCCTCTCCGACGAGCTGCGCTTCACCGAGCCCCGCGTCCTGGTCCGCCGTCGTGGCGGAGAGGTCGACTACGTGCCCGGCACGGACGTCGACTACATGGACGTGTCGCCGCGCCAGATGGTGTCCGTCGCCACCGCGATGATCCCCTTCCTGGAGCACGACGACGCCAACCGTGCCCTCATGGGCGCGAACATGATGCGGCAGGCGGTGCCGCTCATCAAGTCGGAGGCGCCGCTCGTCGGCACCGGCATGGAGTACCGCTGCGCCACCGACGCCGGTGACGTGCTCAAGGCGGAGAAGGACGGTGTGGTCCAGGAGGTCTCCGCGGACTACATCACCGTCACGAACGACGACGGCACGTACACCACGTACCGCATCGCCAAGTTCATGCGCTCCAACCAGGGCACCTCGGTCAACCAGAAGGTTGTCGTCTCCGAGGGCGACCGGGTCGTCGCCGAACAGGTACTCGCCGACGGACCGGCCACCGAGAACGGTGAGATGGCCCTCGGCAAGAACCTGCTCGTGGCGTTCATGCCGTGGGAGGGTCACAACTACGAGGACGCGATCATCCTGTCGCAGCGCCTCGTGCAGGACGACGTCCTCTCCTCGATTCACATCGAGGAGCACGAGGTCGACGCCCGTGACACCAAGCTCGGCCCGGAGGAGATCACCCGGGACATCCCGAACGTCTCCGAAGAGGTCCTCGCGGACCTCGACGAGCGCGGCATCATCCGTATCGGTGCCGAGGTCACGGCCGGAGACATCCTCGTCGGCAAGGTCACGCCCAAGGGCGAGACCGAGCTGACGCCGGAGGAGCGCCTGCTCCGCGCGATCTTCGGTGAGAAGGCGCGCGAGGTGCGCGACACCTCGCTGAAGGTCCCCCACGGCGAGATCGGCAAGATCATCGGCGTCCGGGTCTTCGACCGCGAAGAGGGCGACGAGCTGCCGCCGGGCGTGAACCAGCTGGTCCGCGTCTACGTCGCGCAGAAGCGCAAGATCACCGATGGTGACAAGCTCGCCGGCCGTCACGGCAACAAGGGCGTCATCTCGAAGATCCTGCCGATCGAGGACATGCCGTTCCTGGAGGACGGCACCCCGGTCGACATCATCCTCAACCCCCTGGGTGTCCCGTCCCGAATGAACCCGGGACAGGTCCTGGAGATTCACCTCGGCTGGCTCGCCAGCCGCGGATGGGACGTCTCCGGCCTCGGTGACGAGTGGGCCCAGCGCCTGCAGAGCATCGGCGCCGACCAGGTCGCCCCCGGCACCAACGTCGCGACCCCGGTCTTCGACGGTGCCCGTGAGGACGAGATCACCGGCCTCTTCAAGGCCACGATCCCGAACCGCGACGGAGACCGGCTGGTCCAGCCCTCGGGCAAGGCCAACCTCTTCGACGGCCGCTCCGGCGAGCCGTTCCCGGAGCCGGTCTCGGTCGGTTACATGTACATCCTGAAGCTCCACCACCTCGTCGACGACAAGCTCCACGCTCGTTCGACGGGTCCGTACTCCATGATCACCCAGCAGCCGCTGGGTGGTAAGGCCCAGTTCGGTGGCCAGCGCTTCGGTGAGATGGAGGTGTGGGCGCTCGAGGCTTATGGCGCCGCTTACGCCCTCCAGGAACTGCTGACCATCAAGTCCGACGACGTGACCGGCCGCGTGAAGGTCTACGAGGCCATCGTCAAGGGCGAGAACATCCCCGAGCCCGGCATTCCCGAGTCCTTCAAGGTGCTCATCAAGGAAATGCAGTCGCTGTGCCTCAACGTGGAGGTGCTGTCCTCGGACGGCATGTCCATCGAGATGCGCGACACGGACGAGGACGTCTTCCGCGCTGCGGAAGAGCTCGGTATCGACCTGTCCCGGCGTGAGCCGAGCAGCGTCGAAGAGGTCTGACGGGCCTGGCCGGGGCCTCCTCGTGAGGCCCCGGCCGCCCCGGACCGTTCAGACCATGTTTGACACTCGACCCTGAAAGAGGGATTGACGACAAGTGCTCGACGTCAACTTCTTCGACGAGCTGCGGATCGGCCTTGCCACCGCGGACGACATCCGGACTTGGTCGCACGGCGAAGTGAAGAAGCCGGAGACCATCAACTACCGCACGCTCAAGCCCGAAAAGGACGGACTCTTCTGCGAGAAGATCTTCGGTCCGACCCGGGACTGGGAGTGCTACTGCGGCAAGTACAAGCGTGTCCGCTTCAAGGGCATCATCTGTGAGCGCTGCGGCGTCGAGGTCACTCGCGCCAAGGTGCGTCGTGAGCGGATGGGCCACATCGAGCTTGCCGCTCCCGTCACCCACATCTGGTACTTCAAGGGCGTCCCGTCGCGCCTCGGCTACCTGCTTGATCTCGCTCCGAAGGACCTCGAGAAGGTCATCTACTTCGCCGCGTACATGATCACGTTCGTGGACGAGGAGCGCCGTACGCGTGACCTGCCCTCGCTGGAGGCGCACGTCTCCGTCGAGCGTCAGCAGGTCGAGAACCGTCGCGACTCCGACCTGGAGAACCGCGCCAAGAAGCTCGAGACCGACCTGGCCGAGCTCGAGGCCGAGGGCGCCAAGGCCGACGTTCGCCGCAAGGTGCGCGAAGGTGCCGAGCGCGAGATGAAGCAGCTGCGCGACCGTGCGCAGCGCGAGATCGACCGCCTCGACGAGGTGTGGAGCCGCTTCAAGAACCTCAAGGTCCAGGACCTCGAGGGCGACGAGCTGCTCTACCGCGAGCTGCGTGACCGCTTCGGCACGTACTTCGACGGCTGCATGGGTGCCGCTGCACTGCAGAAGCGCCTTGAGTCGTTCGACCTCGACGAGGAGGCCGAGCGCCTCCGCGAGATCATCCGTACCGGCAAGGGCCAGAAGAAGACCCGTGCGCTCAAGCGCCTCAAGGTCGTCTCCGCGTTCCTGCAGACCAGCAACAAGCCCAAGGGCATGGTGCTCGACTGCGTGCCGGTCATCCCGCCGGACCTGCGTCCGATGGTGCAGCTGGACGGTGGCCGCTTCGCGACCTCCGACCTGAACGACCTGTACCGCCGTGTGATCAACCGCAACAACCGCCTCAAGCGTCTCCTTGACCTCGGTGCCCCCGAGATCATCGTGAACAACGAGAAGCGGATGCTGCAGGAGGCCGTCGACGCACTGTTCGACAACGGCCGCCGCGGTCGCCCGGTCACCGGTCCCGGTAACCGCCCGCTGAAGTCCCTGAGCGACATGCTCAAGGGCAAGCAGGGTCGTTTCCGTCAGAACCTTCTCGGTAAGCGTGTGGACTACTCCGCACGTTCCGTGATCGTCGTCGGTCCGCAGCTGAAGCTGCACCAGTGCGGTCTTCCCAAGGCCATGGCGCTGGAGCTCTTCAAGCCGTTCGTGATGAAGCGCCTGGTCGACCTGAACCACGCGCAGAACATCAAGAGCGCCAAGCGCATGGTCGAGCGCGGCCGCACGGTCGTGTACGACGTCCTGGAAGAGGTCATCGCCGAGCACCCGGTTCTCCTGAACCGTGCGCCGACGCTGCACCGCCTCGGCATCCAGGCCTTCGAGCCCCAGCTGGTCGAGGGCAAGGCCATCCAGATCCACCCGCTCGTCTGCACCGCGTTCAACGCGGACTTCGACGGTGACCAGATGGCCGTGCACCTTCCGCTCTCCGCGGAGGCGCAGGCCGAGGCCCGCATCCTGATGCTGTCCTCCAACAACATCCTGAAGCCGGCCGACGGTCGTCCCGTCACCATGCCGACCCAGGACATGGTGCTGGGTCTGTTCTTCCTCACCACCGACGGTGAGCTCCGTGACACCAAGGGCGAGGGCCGCGCGTTCGGCTCCACGGCCGAGGCGATCATGGCGTTCGACGCCGGCGAGCTGGCGCTCCAGTCGTCCGTCGACATCCGCTTCCCGGTGGGCACCATCCCGCCGCGTGGCTGGGTGCCGCCGGTCGCCGAGGAGGGCGAGCCCGAGTACCAGCCGGGTGACACCTTCCGGCTGCGTACGAGCCTGGGCCGCGCGCTCTTCAACGAGCTGCTGCCCGAGGACTACCCGTTCGTCGACTACTCGGTCGGCAAGAAGCAGCTCTCCGAGATCGTCAACGACCTCGCCGAGCGCTACCCCAAGGTCATCGTGGCGGCGACGCTCGACAACCTGAAGGCAGCGGGCTTCCACTGGGCGACGCGCTCCGGCGTGACCGTCTCGGTTGCCGACATCGTCGTCCCCGAGGCCAAGAAGGCCATCGTCAGGGGCTACGAGGAGCAGGACGAGAAGGTCCAGAAGCAGTACGAGCGCGGTCTGATCACCAAGGACGAGCGCACGCAGGAGCTCATCGCGATCTGGACCAAGGCGACCAACGAGGTTGCCGAGGCGATGAACGCGAACTTCCCCAAGACGAACCCCATCTTCATGATGGTTGACTCGGGTGCCCGAGGAAACATGATGCAGATGCGTCAGATCGCCGGTATGCGTGGTCTGGTGTCCAACGCCAAGAACGAGACCATTCCTCGTCCCATCAAGGCGTCCTTCCGTGAGGGCCTCACCGTTCTGGAGTACTTCATCTCCACGCACGGTGCCCGTAAGGGTCTGGCGGACACCGCCCTGCGTACCGCCGACTCGGGTTACCTGACCCGTCGTCTGGTGGACGTCTCGCAGGACGTGATCATTCGCGAGGAGGACTGCGGCACCGACCGTGGCCTCAAGCTGAAGATCGCGGTCAAGGGTGCCGACGGCGTGCTCCGCAAGACGGACGACGTCGAGACCTCGGTGTACGCCCGTATGCTCGCCGAGGACGTCGTCATCGACGGCAAGGTCATCGCGCCTGCCAACGTCGACCTCGGTGACGTCCTGATCGACGCCCTCGTGGGCGCCGGCGTCGAGGAGGTCAAGACCCGTTCGGTCCTGACCTGTGAGTCCGCGGTCGGCACCTGTGCCTTCTGCTACGGACGCTCGCTCGCCACCGGCAAGCTGGTCGACATCGGTGAGGCGGTCGGCATCATCGCCGCCCAGTCCATCGGTGAGCCCGGTACCCAGCTGACGATGCGTACCTTCCACACCGGTGGTGTGGCGGGTGACGACATCACGCAGGGTCTGCCGCGTGTCGTCGAGCTCTTCGAGGCGCGTACGCCCAAGGGTGTCGCCCCGATCTCGGAGGCCAAGGGCCGCGTCCGGATCGAGGAGACCGAGAAGACGAAGAAGCTCGTCGTCACCCCGGACGACGGGAGCGAGGAGACGCCGTTCCCGATCTCCAAGCGCGCCCGTCTGCTGGTCGGCGAGGGCGACGCGGTCGAGGTGGGCCAGAAGCTCACCGTCGGTGCGACCAACCCGCACGACGTGCTGCGGATCCTCGGTCAGCGTGCGGTCCAGGTCCACCTGGTCGGCGAAGTCCAGAAGGTCTACAACTCGCAGGGCGTGTCGATCCACGACAAGCACATCGAGATCATCATCCGGCAGATGCTGCGCCGAGTGACGATCATCGAGTCCGGCGACGCGGAGCTGCTGCCGGGCGAGCTGGTCGAGCGGTCGAAGTTCGAGGTCGAGAACCGTCGTGTGGTCACCGAGGGCGGTCACCCCGCCTCCGGCCGTCCGCAGCTGATGGGTATCACCAAGGCCTCGCTCGCCACCGAGTCGTGGCTGTCGGCGGCGTCCTTCCAGGAGACGACCAGGGTCCTGACCGACGCGGCGATCAACGCCAAGTCGGACTCCCTGATCGGCCTCAAGGAGAACGTCATCATCGGTAAGCTCATCCCGGCCGGTACGGGTCTGTCCCGCTACCGCAACATCCGGGTCGAGCCGACCGAGGAAGCCAAGGCCGCGATGTACTCGGCCGTCGGCTACGACGACATCGACTACTCGCCGTTCGGCACGGGCTCCGGCCAGGCCGTTCCGCTGGAGGACTACGACTACGGTCCGTACAACCAGTAAGCGAGTCGCTTGAACGACCGGAGGGCGGTCATCCCGTTGCGGGGTGGCCGCCCTCCGGCGTATACGGGGGCCGGCGGTCGGCGGCTTGCCGTCGTGACGGCCCCCTGCCGGTCCTCTGCGCGATCGCGGCCGCCGGGTCGGCCCGACGGGGGCGCGACGTGCGGGGGAGTGGTCTGTGCCGCTCGTACGGGATCGCGACGGCGCGGGCCTGTGGTGATGGACAGCATTTGTTTTGACCGGAGTCCGTGAGGTAGGTACGCTCAAGCCTTGTGCCTGGGGTGTGCCTGGGCTCGGGTGCGTGTCCTCAACCGCATCGCGAGTCCGTAAGTGGCCACCGCAATCTGCGCTTCTCCGGCCCTCGGGCAGGAGCTTGCAGTATTCGACACACCCGACCGCGTGGGTCGGTGGGTTCCAGGTTAGTTTCAACGAACGGCACACAGAAACCGGAGAAGTAGTGCCTACGATCCAGCAGCTGGTCCGGAAGGGCCGGCAGGACAAGGTCGAGAAGAACAAGACGCCCGCGCTCGAGGGTTCGCCCCAGCGTCGCGGCGTCTGCACGCGTGTGTTCACGACCACCCCGAAGAAGCCGAACTCGGCGCTCCGTAAGGTCGCGCGTGTGCGTCTGACCTCCGGTATCGAGGTCACGGCCTACATCCCGGGTGAGGGACACAACCTGCAGGAGCACTCCATCGTGCTCGTGCGTGGTGGCCGTGTGAAGGACCTGCCGGGTGTTCGCTACAAGATCATCCGCGGCTCGCTCGACACCCAGGGTGTCAAGAACCGCAAGCAGGCCCGAAGCCGCTACGGCGCCAAGAAGGAGAAGTAAGAATGCCTCGTAAGGGCCCCGCCCCGAAGCGCCCGGTCATCATCGACCCGGTCTACAGCTCTCCTCTTGTCACCTCGCTGATCAACAAGATCCTCCTCGACGGCAAGCGTTCCACCGCCGAGCGGATCGTGTACGGCGCCATGGAAGGCCTCCGCGAGAAGACCGGCGCTGACCCGGTCATCACGCTGAAGCGCGCGCTTGAGAACGTCAAGCCCTCGCTCGAGGTCAAGTCCCGCCGTGTCGGTGGCGCCACCTACCAGGTGCCGATCGAGGTCAAGCCCGGTCGTGCCGCAACCCTCTCGCTGCGCTGGATCGTGGGTTACTCCCGCGCCCGTCGCGAGAAGACCATGACCGAGCGCCTCATGAACGAGCTGCTCGACGCCTCCAACGGTCTTGGCGCTGCCGTCAAGAAGCGCGAGGACACCCACAAGATGGCCGAGTCGAACAAGGCCTTCGCGCACTACCGCTGGTAGTCGCTTACCCCATCGAGACCGAGAGAAGATTGAGCCTTATGGCCACCACTTCGCTTGACCTGGCCAAGGTCCGCAACATTGGGATCATGGCCCACATCGACGCGGGCAAGACGACCACCACCGAGCGGATCCTCTTCTACACCGGTGTGAGCTACAAGATCGGTGAAGTCCACGATGGCGCTGCCACGATGGACTGGATGGAGCAGGAGCAGGAGCGCGGCATCACGATCACGTCTGCCGCGACGACCTGTCACTGGCCGCTCAATGAGGTTGATCACACGATCAACATCATTGACACCCCCGGTCACGTCGACTTCACCGTCGAGGTGGAGCGTTCGCTCCGCGTCCTCGACGGTGCCGTCACCGTGTTCGACGGTGTGGCGGGCGTCGAGCCCCAGTCCGAGACTGTCTGGCGTCAGGCGGACCGCTACGGCGTGCCGCGTATCTGCTTCGTCAACAAGCTCGACCGCACCGGCGCGGAGTTCCACCGCTGCGTCGACATGATCATCGACCGTCTCGGTGCGGTTCCGCTGGTCATGCAGCTTCCCATCGGCGCCGAAGCCGACTTCAAGGGCGTCGTCGACCTCGTGACGATGAAGGCCTTTGTCTGGTCGGAAGAGGCCGCCAAGGGCGAGATGTACGACACCGTCGACATCCCGGACACCCACGTCGAGGCAGCCGAGGAGTGGCGCGGCAAGCTGCTCGAGGCCGTCTCCGAGAACGACGACGAGATGATGGAGCTGTACCTGGAGGGCGTCGAGCCTTCCGTGGACCAGCTCTACGCGGCGATCCGCCGTATCACCCTCGCGTCGAAGGGTTCGGCCGACTCCGTCACCGTCACCCCGGTGTTCTGTGGCACGGCGTTCAAGAACAAGGGCGTTCAGCCCCTGCTCGACGCGGTCGTCCGCTACCTGCCTTCCCCCCTGGACGTCGAGGCGATTGAGGGCCACGACGTCAAGGACCCGGAGAAGGTCGTCAAGCGTCTGCCGTCGGACGACGAGCCGTTCTCCGGCCTGGCGTTCAAGATCGCGAGCGACCCGCACCTCGGCAAGCTCACCTTCGTCCGGATCTACTCCGGTCGCCTCGAGGCCGGCACCGCGGTGCTGAACTCGGTCAAGGGCAAGAAGGAGCGCATCGGGAAGATCTACCGTATGCACGCGAACAAGCGTGAGGAGATCCCCTCGGTGGGCGCCGGTGACATCGTCGCCGTCATGGGCCTGAAGCAGACCACCACCGGTGAGACGCTGTGTGACGACAAGAGCCCGGTCATCCTGGAGTCCATGGACTTCCCGGCCCCGGTCATCCAGGTCGCCATCGAGCCCAAGTCCAAGGGTGACCAGGAGAAGCTGGGTGTCGCCATCCAGCGCCTCTCGGAGGAGGACCCCTCCTTCCAGGTGCACTCCGACGAGGAGACCGGCCAGACCATCATCGGTGGTATGGGCGAGCTTCACCTCGAGGTGCTCGTCGACCGCATGAGGCGTGAATTCCGCGTCGAGGCGAATGTCGGCAAGCCGCAGGTCGCTTACCGCGAGACGATTCGCAAGACCGTCGAGCGCATTGACTACACGCACAAGAAGCAGACTGGTGGAACCGGCCAGTTCGCGAAGGTGCAGATCGCCCTCGAGCCCATCGAGGGTGGCGACTCGTCCTACGAGTTCGTCAACAAGGTCACCGGTGGCCGCATCCCCCGTGAGTACATTCCCTCGGTGGACGCGGGTGCTCAGGAAGCCATGCAGTTCGGCATCCTGGCCGGTTACGAGATGGTCGGCGTCCGCGTCACCCTTCTCGACGGTGGTTACCACGAGGTCGACTCCTCCGAGCTCGCCTTCAAGATCGCCGGTTCGCAGGCGTTCAAGGAGGGTGCTCGCAAGGCGTCCCCCGTGCTTCTCGAGCCGATGATGGCCGTCGAGGTCACCACGCCCGAGGACTACATGGGTGACGTGATCGGCGACCTCAACTCCCGCCGTGGCCAGATCCAGGCCATGGAGGAGCGCAGCGGCGCTCGCGTCGTGAAGGGCCTCGTGCCCCTCTCGGAGATGTTCGGCTACGTCGGAGACCTCCGCAGCAAGACCTCGGGTCGCGCAAGCTACTCGATGCAGTTCGACTCCTACGCCGAGGTTCCGCGGAACGTCGCCGAGGAGATCATCGCGAAGGCCAAGGGCGAGTAACTCCCCCGAGTTGACGCTTTAGGCTTATCACCGGAGCCCGGTGGGGCATTTGACGCGGCGCGCGAGCGATGCGGCGAATGCCCCCGGGCCCCGGCATCCCAGCAAAGATCACCTGGCGCCGATGAAGCAAGGCGTACAGAACCACTCAGGAGGACCCCAGTGGCGAAGGCAAAGTTCGAGCGGACTAAGCCGCACGTCAACATCGGCACCATCGGTCACATCGACCACGGTAAGACGACCCTCACGGCCGCCATTACCAAGGTGCTGCACGACGCGTACCCGGACCTGAACGAGGCCTCGGCCTTCGACCAGATCGACAAGGCTCCCGAAGAGCGCCAGCGCGGTATCACCATCTCGATCGCGCACGTCGAGTACCAGACGGAGTCGCGTCACTACGCGCACGTCGACTGCCCGGGTCACGCCGACTACATCAAGAACATGATCACGGGTGCGGCGCAGATGGACGGCGCCATCCTCGTGGTCGCCGCCACCGACGGCCCGATGCCGCAGACCAAGGAGCACGTGCTCCTGGCCCGCCAGGTCGGCGTCCCCTACATCGTCGTCGCGCTGAACAAGGCCGACATGGTGGACGACGAGGAGATCCTGGAGCTCGTCGAGCTCGAGGTTCGTGAGCTCCTCTCCGAGTACGAGTTCCCGGGCGACGACCTTCCGGTCGTCAAGGTCTCGGCGCTCAAGGCTCTTGAGGGTGACAAGGAGTGGGGCCAGACCGTCCTCGACCTGATGAAGGCCGTCGACGAGTCCATCCCGCAGCCCGAGCGTGACGTCGAGAAGCCGTTCCTCATGCCGATCGAGGACGTCTTCACGATCACCGGTCGTGGCACCGTCGTCACCGGTCGTATCGAGCGTGGTGTCCTCAAGGTCAACGAGACCGTCGACATCGTCGGTATCAAGACCGAGAAGGTCACCACCACGGTCACCGGTATCGAGATGTTCCGCAAGCTGCTCGACGAGGGCCAGGCCGGTGAGAACGTCGGTCTGCTTCTTCGTGGCATCAAGCGCGAGGACGTCGAGCGCGGCCAGGTCATCATCAAGCCGGGTTCGGTCACGCCGCACACCGAGTTCGTGGCGCAGTCCTACATCCTGTCGAAGGACGAGGGTGGCCGTCACACCCCGTTCTTCAACAACTACCGCCCGCAGTTCTACTTCCGTACCACGGACGTAACGGGCGTTGTGACCCTTCCCGAGGGCACCGAGATGGTCATGCCGGGCGACAACACCCTCATGAACGTCTCGCTGATCCAGCCCGTCGCCATGGAAGAGGGCCTGAAGTTCGCCATCCGTGAGGGTGGCCGGACCGTGGGCGCCGGCCAGGTCACCCAGATCGTCAAGTAATCACTTGACCGTCTGACCTGGTTGCTCCGCACAGAGCACCGAGAAGGGCCCCGGCCCGCCGCGTGAGCGGTGGACCGGGGCCCTTCTGCGTGGGCGGGAGCAGCTACGGCCGCCAGATCCACGGCAGGGCGTCGGGGCCGAGCCCCACGACGGCCGGCCGTCCGTCTCCGCCGATGTGCAGGACGGCCCCGTCCAGCGCCACCGGCCCCCGTGACCGTACGGACACCACGTCGCCCGCACGGAGCTGGATCAGGCCCTCCGCGGTGCGGCCGAGCAGCACGGTGCCCCGGGGGGAGGCGGCGGCGGCCACCGGCCCGTACCCGTCGAAGCCGGTCAGGTCCGTGGCCGCCCCGGCCCGTACGGCCGTGAGCCCGGCGTCGGCCGCCGCGCGGTAGTACAGGTCCACGGAGCCGTCGGTGGCGAGGAGCGCGGCCGGCGCGTGACCGGGCAGCGGCCCGGCGTCGATCCGGGTCCGGGCGGTCAGCGCGTCGCCGGGCGCGTCCTGGGCCCAGTGGTGGACCGCGTGATGCCCGGCCCCGAAGACATGGACGCGCCCGGCTCCGTCCACCACGGCGGTCAGCCCCTCCTGGACCTCGCCGCCGCCCATGTCCCGCCAGGCACTCCACCGGCCGGCCCCGTCGCGTACCCGCGTACTGAGCCCTTTCTCCGCGTTGCGGACGAAGAGGTGGACCCGTCCGTCGGGTGCGGTGACGGCGGTGGGGACGCCGATCCGCCGTCCCCGGTCGCGGCCGGGCGAGGGATTGCCGAGACCGCGCCACGCGGAGAAACCGCCGTCGGGCGTGCGCTGCTCCAGCACCACGACCTCGCGCTCGTTGTCGGCGCCGTGCCCGGAGAGTGCCGCGAAGCGCAACCCGAACAGCAGCAGCCCTCCGTTCCCCGCAGTCGCCGATCCCAGAGCGGGCGCGAGCGGTCCGCCACCGAGGTCGTGCGGCGCACCCCAGACACCGCTGCCGGCCTCCGTCTCCTGCCACCTGACCGCCCGCATCCCTCGTACGGCGTACGCGGCGAGCCGCCCGTCGGGCTCGGCGGCGAGGACGACGCGGGGACCGGGATAGCGGTGGTGGGTGGACCGCACCCACCCCTTCCTGTTGGTCAGCGGGCGGTCGCCGCCCACGTTGTAGTCGCCGCATCCGGACGGGTTGCCGCACTCCCAGTCGGGCGATCCGCCGTACGGGACGAGGTGTCCGGCCTTCTCGTCCAGGACGCGCGGCGGCAGGTTCTTCGGCCAGTGCCGGTTGTAGTAGCCGCGGAACGCGGTGACGGCGAACCCGGGTACGGCCTCACCGCTCCCGGTTGCCCTGGCCACCCAGCGGATCATCGCGGCCCAGGCGAAGCAGGCGGCGGCCGTGTGGTCGGCGTGGTCGGAGTAGCCGTGCTGCTCGCTGTTCCTGCGGCGGACGGCCTCGGTGCTGTGCTGGATGTCCGGATCGGGGTCCAGGGTGTGGACGACGGTGGGACGGTACTGCTCCATCAGCCCCACGAGGACGTCTATCAGCCCGTCGTACGTGTACGAACCGGCGCGCCGCAGCGGTGAGTCCTCGGCGACGACCGTACGCAGGGTGAGTCTGCGGTCGTGCCAGAGGCTGGGCAGGCCGAGGCGGCGGCGCCCGGTCCGCATGGACGTGTTGAGGAAGACCAGTTCGACCCGGCGACCGTCGTGGACCAGCACGTCGACCTCGGCCCGGTGCCGTCCGTGCAGCTCGGTGACGGAGGTCTCCCAGGGCGTGAACGTGTCCAGGCCGAGCAGGGTCGCGTATGCCTGCCGGAGCCCTTGGTGGCGCGAGGACGAGTACGCGGCCTTGTTCGCGGCGGGGCGGGGTCCGCCGGGGACCTTGTTGAGTCCGTCGGCCTCGCCCGCCGTGAGGTAGACGCAGACCAGCGGTGTACCGGCGTCGAGCGCGCGCTGGGCGTCCGGGTTCATGAAGTACAGGTCGTCGTCGGGGTGGGCGAGTATCTGCATCAGCCGGGCCTGTCCGGCCGTGCTGACGGCCAGGCCGGGAGCGGGGTTCGCCGTGGGATTCCTCCGCCGGGGCGCCGGTACGGAGCAGGCGCTCAGGGCGGCGGCGAGGACGGCGGCGGTGAGAACGCTCCGCCGGGGTGTTCCCCGTGTCCGGTCGGGGAGTCCACCGTTTCCGGGCAGGCCGAGCTGGTTCGACACGTTGCGCACTCCGTCCGCTCCCCCCGCAGCGGACGGGCGCCGAATGGCCCGGTGCTGCTTACTCGCGGAGGGTCAGACGGTGATCGGGGCGGCCGGGTTGCCTGCGTCGCGCACGGTGTGACGCGGAAGGCACCACGACGACCGGCACGACGCGGCGTGCCGCTGTCCGCGGCGACGCTCACTTCCGGGACCTTCGCGATATCGGGACGCGCCTTGGCATGAACGGGCGAAGGAGGGTACACGCAGCTTGTGAACCCCTGGGCAAGAGCATCGAACGGGGCCTGATCCGAGAGGAGTTGACGAGCGTGGGACCGCACGACGCATCGACCGCCGACCGACAGGAGCGTCTGACATGACGACGACCGTGGTCATCATTGTTGCCGTCGTCCTATCGGCAGCGATTGCATACTTCCTCGTCCGTGCCAGGAAAGGCGGGGGCCAGGGCCTGCGTCGCCGCTTCGGACCCGAGTACGACCGTACGGTCGCCCGGCACGACGGGGACACGAAGGCCGCTGAGCACGAGCTCGCCGAGCGGGTGAGGCTGCACGGCTCGTTGCAGGAGAGGCCGCTGAGCCCCGAGGCACGCGAGGCCTACGCCGGCCGCTGGGCGATGGTCCAGGAGACCTTCATCGACTCGCCCGGGGAGGCCGTCGCGGAGGCCGACGCGCTCCTGGCGCGGCTGGCGGGTGACCGGGGCTTCCCGGACGGCGCCGGCTTCGACGAGCAGTCGGCCGCGCTCTCCGTGCACCACGCCGAGCAGATCGACGGGTACCGCAAGGTGCACCGAGCGGTGCGCGACAGCAGCAGCACGGAGGAACTGCGCGAGGCGCTGGTCGAGGCGCGGGCGCTGTTCGACGTACTGCTCGGAGACACGCCCACCGAGCCCGTCCGCCCGGACCACGGGAAGACGAGCCGGCACGGGACTGGCGGAAGGACAGCAGCATGACGCACCACACCGAACGTTTCGGACCTCCCTCCGACGAGAAGGGAAGCCCTCCCGAGGAGAAGGGACTTCCCTCCGACGAGAAGCCCAGGTCCGTGCCGGAAGCGCGGCGCACCACGCAGCCCCGCCCCGTCGGCGGACCTCAGCAGGCCGCGCCGCCGAGCGAGGCCCCGGACCGGCAGCGCAACACCGCCGCGCCCGGATCGCAGCTCTCCGCAGGTCCGGAGCGCGGCGGGACCCGGATGCCCGGCACGGAGGCCACCGGCCGGGACACCACGTCCGCCGCCGCTAAGGCTCCGTCGGGCGTCCGGCCCACGGACGGGGCCGAAGGCGCGCACACCGACCGGTCCCTCCTGCCCCCCGAAGGGAGGGACGCCCTGTCGCAACGCATGCAGCAGGCCGTCACCGACTTCGTCGAGAATCCGCGCCATGCCGTCGAGGAGGCCGACAGTGCCTTCGACCGGATCGTGGCGGACCTGACAGAGGCGCTCGAAGAACGCAGGCGCGAGCTGCGCGCGAGCTGGAAGGGCGAGGACGCTGCGGGCCGGACCGAGGAACTGCGGCTGGCTCTGCAGCGCTACCGCGACTCCGGGGAGCAGCTCCTGCGGATCTGAGCGGTCTTCGACGTACGGCGGCCCGGTGCGTGGTCCTTCGCGGACGACGCACCGGGCCGCCGCGTGTCCGGCCGCTCGCGCAGGTGATCGCGCTCCAGCGTGCGATCGGAGCGCTCCCGGACAGCGGCCTGGTGTTCTCGCCGTCGAGCTTCTCGCTCACGACGACCTCGCGGCCGGCCGGACCGGACGGATCCGCGGTCCGTACGTCGTCCGAGGAAGCACCCGGTGACCAGGGAAGACGAGGAGTCCGTGGACGGTTCGTACGCATGGTTCACGGCCCCGCCGGTCATGATGTGCCAGGGGCATCCCCTGTAGGGACAGGGCGGTCGGGGCTCGACCCATCACCCGCGCCTCGGCCCGTTCACCGCCGGGCGGCGCCCCGAAGGCGCCCGCGTTTGACCGTTCCCCCGCGAGGGGTAAGATCCTCCGCCCGATTGGCCAGGCTCGTGCCCCGTATGGCACACTAGCCAGGTTGCTCGGTTGAGTGTCAATGTTGCGCGCCTCCCGCCGGGAGGACCGGAAGCGAGTCCCACGGTACTCGTCGACCCCATGCGGGTCGGACGTACGGGAATCTTTCGGGAAGTTCAGCAGGGCGCCGGCCAGGCACCCGGTGGGTGTTCCGCCCCCGGTTCGCGAGGTCTGTTGGCCCGCACCCCCTTGGTTGGGATTTCCTTCGGGAGATTTTCGTAGAGGGGATGCGACACGCCCGACCGCGTGGGTCGGAGACGGAGTTACGAGAACCCCCGGGTTCCAGAGCGTTATGAGAGACAGGACTACTAGTAGCCATGGCGGGACAGAAGATCCGCATCCGGCTCAAGGCCTACGACCACGAGGTCATCGATTCCTCGGCGAAGAAGATCGTCGAGACGGTGACCCGCACTGGTGCGTCGGTCGCGGGCCCGGTGCCGCTGCCCACTGAGAAGAACGTGTACTGCGTCATCAAGTCGCCGCACAAGTACAAGGACTCTCGCGAGCACTTCGAGATGCGCACGCACAAGCGCCTCATCGACATTCTCGACCCCACGCCGAAGACGGTTGACTCGCTGATGCGCCTCGACCTGCCGGCGGGCGTCGACATCGAGATCAAGCTCTGAGGGGACGGGCCGAGATGAGCAAGAACATCAAGGGCGTCCTGGGCGAGAAGCTCGGCATGACCCAGGTCTGGGACGAGAACAACCGGGTTGTCCCGGTGACCGTCGTCAAGGCCGGTCCGTGCGTCGTGACGCAGGTCCGTACGAACGACAGCGACGGCTACGAGTCGGTCCAGATCGCCTTCGGCGAGATCGACCCGCGCAAGGTGAACAAGCCCCTCAAGGGCCACTTCGCCAAGGCCGACGTGACCCCCCGCCGCCACCTGGTGGAGCTCCGCACCCCTGACTCCAGCGAGTACACGCTGGGCCAGGAGATCACTGCCGAGGTGTTCGAGTCCGGCGTCAAGGTTGACGTCACGGGCAAGAGCAAGGGCAAGGGCTTCGCCGGTGTCATGAAGCGTCACAACTTCAAGGGCCTCGGCGCCGGTCACGGCGTCCAGCGCAAGCACCGTTCCCCCGGTTCGATCGGTGGCTGCGCCACCCCTGGGCGTGTCTTCAAGGGCATGCGCATGGCCGGCCGGATGGGTAACGAGCGCGTCACCACCCAGAACCTGACCATCCACGCGGTTGACGCGGAGAAGGGTCTGCTCCTCATCAAGGGCGCAGTCCCCGGTCCGAACGGCGGCCTCGTCCTGGTCCGTACCGCGGCCAAGGGGGCTTGAGGTAATGAGCACCATTGACATCCTTTCGCCGGCAGGCGACAAGGCCGGTACCGTCGAGCTCCCTGCGGAGATCTTTGACGCGAAGACCAGCGTTCCGCTGATCCACCAGGTCGTTGTCGCACAGCTGGCAGCTGCCCGTCAGGGCACGCACAAGACCAAGCGTCGTGGCGAAGTCCGTGGTGGTGGCCGCAAGCCTTACCGCCAGAAGGGCACCGGCCGCGCGCGCCAGGGTTCGACCCGTGCGCCGCAGTTCGCAGGCGGTGGCGTCGTCCACGGCCCGCAGCCGCGCGACTACTCGCAGCGCACCCCGAAGAAGATGAAGGCCGCCGCCCTGCGTGGTGCCCTCTCCGACCGGGCGCGTCACTCCCGCATCCACGTCATCACCGGCGTGGTCGAGGGTGGAGTTTCCACGAAGGCCGCCAAGACGCTGTTCGGCAAGATCTCGGAGCGCGCCAACCTGCTCCTGGTCGTCGACCGCGCCGACGAGGCCGCGTGGCTGTCCGCACGCAACCTGCCCCAGGTGCACATCCTGGAGCCGGGCCAGCTGAACACGTACGACGTGATCGTCTCTGACGACGTGGTCTTCACCCAGGCCGCTTTCGAGTCCTTCGTGTCTGGCCCCCAGACCGCTGAGACCGAAGGGAGCGACGCCTGATGAGCGAGGCGACCGTTACCAGCACCATCACGAGCAAGACCTACTCGGACCCGCGTGACGTTCTCGTCAAGCCGGTTGTCTCCGAGAAGAGCTACGCGCTGCTCGACGAGAACAAGTACACGTTCATCGTCGCGCCCGGCTCCAACAAGACCCAGATCAAGCAGGCCGTGGAAGCGGTCTTCTCGGTCAAGGTCACCGGGGTCAACACGATCAACCGGCAGGGTAAGCGCAAGCGCACCAAGACCGGCTTCGGCAAGCGCGCTGACACCAAGCGCGCCATCGTGACCCTTGCCGAGGGCGACCGTATCGACATCTTCGGCGGTCCGACCGCCTAACGGCGGTCTGGATCGTCCGGAATCGGACGAGGACTGAGAAATGGGAATCCGCAAGTACAAGCCGACGACCCCGGGCCGTCGTGGCTCCAGCGTCGCCGACTTTGTCGAGATCACGCGGTCCACGCCGGAGAAGTCGCTGGTCCGCCCCCTGCACAGCAAGGGCGGCCGTAACAACGCCGGTCGGATCACTGTTCGCCACCAGGGTGGCGGACACAAGCGCGCCTACCGTGTGATCGACTTCCGTCGTCACGACAAGGACGGCGTGCCGGCCAAGGTCGCGCACATCGAGTACGACCCGAACCGCACCGCGCGCATCGCGCTGCTGCACTACGCGGACGGCGAGAAGCGTTACATCGTCGCCCCGCGTGGCCTGTCGCAGGGTGACCGTGTCGAGAACGGTCCTGCCGCAGACATCAAGCCGGGCAACAACCTGGCGCTGCGCAACATCCCGGTCGGTACGACCATCCACGCCATCGAGCTCCGGCCCGGCGGCGGCGCGAAGTTCGCCCGTTCCGCGGGTACTTCCGTGCAGCTGCTGGCGAAGGAGGGCACCATGGCCCACCTTCGTATGCCGTCCGGAGAGATCCGGCTGGTCGACGCCCGCTGCCGCGCCACCATCGGTGAGGTCGGCAACGCCGAGCAGTCGAACATCAACTGGGGCAAGGCCGGCCGTATGCGCTGGAAGGGCGTTCGCCCGACCGTCCGCGGTGTCGCGATGAACCCGGTTGACCACCCGCACGGTGGTGGTGAAGGTAAGACCTCCGGTGGACGTCACCCGGTCTCGCCGTGGGGTCAGAAGGAGGGTCGTACTCGCTCGCCGAAGAAGGCATCGAGCAAGTACATCGTCCGCCGCCGCAAGACGAACAAGAAGCGCTAGGAGCGGGTTTAGATGCCGCGCAGTCTCAAGAAGGGGCCCTTCGTCGACGGCCACCTCATCAAGAAGGTGGACGTACAGAACGAAGCTGGCACCAAGAACGTCATCAAGACCTGGTCCCGTCGCTCGATGATCGTCCCGGCCATGCTGGGTCACACCATCGCGGTGCACAACGGCAAGATCCACGTCCCGGTGTTCGTCACCGAGTCGATGGTCGGCCACAAGCTCGGCGAGTTCTCGCCGACTCGCACCTTCCGCGGCCACGTCAAGGACGACCGGAAGTCGAAGCGCCGCTAAGCGCGGGGTGGAAACGACTATGACTTACACCGAAGGGACAACCATGGAAGCCAGGGCCCAGGCGCGGTACATCCGCGTCACGCCCATGAAGGCCCGCCGAGTGGTGGACCTCATCCGTGGCATGGATGCCACGGAGGCTCAGGCGGTCCTGCGTTTCGCCCCGCAGGCCGCGAGCGTGCCGGTTGGCAAGGTGCTTGACAGCGCCATTGCCAACGCTGCACACAACTACGACCACACCGACGCCTCTTCGCTGGTCATCAGCGAGGCGTACGTGGACGAGGGCCCGACCCTGAAGCGGTTCCGTCCGCGTGCTCAGGGCCGTGCCTACCGGATCCGTAAGCGGACCAGCCACATCACCGTGGTCGTCAGCAGCAAGGAAGGAACCCGGTAATGGGCCAGAAGGTTAACCCGCATGGGTTCCGGCTCGGCATTACCACGGACTTCAAGTCCCGTTGGTACGCCGACAAGCTGTACAAGGACTACGTCAAGGAAGACGTTGCCATTCGTCGCATGATGACGAAGGGCATGGAGCGTGCCGGTATCTCGAAGGTTGAGATCGAGCGCACCCGCGACCGCGTCCGCGTCGACATCCACACCGCCCGCCCGGGCATCGTCATCGGCCGCCGTGGCGCCGAGGCCGACCGCATCCGTGGCGAGCTGGAGAAGCTGACCGGCAAGCAGGTCCAGCTGAACATCCTCGAGGTCAAGAACCCCGAGGTTGACGCTCAGCTGGTGGCCCAGGCCGTCGCCGAGCAGCTCTCCTCCCGCGTCTCCTTCCGTCGTGCGATGCGTAAGAGCATGCAGAGCACGATGAAGGCCGGCGCCAAGGGCATCAAGATCCAGTGCGGCGGTCGCCTCGGCGGCGCCGAGATGTCCCGCTCGGAGTTCTACCGCGAGGGCCGAGTGCCCCTGCACACGCTCCGCGCGAACGTGGACTACGGCTTCTTCGAGGCCAAGACGACCTTCGGCCGCATCGGTGTGAAGGTCTGGATCTACAAGGGCGACGTCAAGAACATCGCCGAGGTCCGCGCCGAGAACGCCGCAGCCCGTGCCGGCAACCGTCCGGCCCGTGGCGCTGAGCGTCCCGCCGGTCGCGGTGGCCGCGGTGGCAGCGGTGGTGGCGGCGAGCGTGGCGGTCGCGGAGGCCGCAAGCCGCAGCAGTCCGCGCCGGCAGCGGAGGCCCCCAAGGCCGACGCTCCCGCCGCCGCTGCTCCGGCTGAGAGCACCGGAACGGAGGCCTGACCGAAATGCTGATCCCCCGTAGGGTCAAGCACCGCAAGCAGCACCACCCGAAGCGCAGCGGTATGTCCAAGGGTGGCACGCAGGTTGCGTTCGGCGAGTACGGCATCCAGGCGCTGTCCCCGGCGTACGTGACGAACCGCCAGATCGAGGCCGCTCGTATCGCGATGACCCGCCACATCAAGCGTGGCGGAAAGGTCTGGATCAACATTTATCCGGACCGTCCCCTGACGAAGAAGCCTGCCGAGACCCGCATGGGTTCCGGTAAGGGTTCTCCCGAGTGGTGGATCGCGAACGTCAAGCCGGGTCGGGTGATGTTCGAGCTGTCCTACCCGAACGAGAAGATTGCTCGTGAGGCGCTTACCCGCGCTGCTCACAAGCTTCCGATGAAGTGCCGGATCGTTCGGCGCGAGGCAGGTGAGTCGTGATGTCGGCCGGTACCAAGGCGTCCGAGCTGCGCGAACTGGGCAACGAGGAGCTCCTCAACAAGCTCCGCGAGGCCAAGGAAGAGCTGTTCAACCTCCGCTTCCAGGCGGCGACGGGCCAGCTCGAGAACCACGGTCGGCTCAAGTCCGTCCGTAAGGACATCGCCCGGATCTACACCCTGATGCGCGAGCGCGAGCTCGGCATCGAGACGGTGGAGAGCGTCTGATGAGCGAGAAGAATGTGACTGAGACGACTGAGCAGCGCGGTTTCCGCAAGACCCGTGAGGGTCTCGTCGTCAGCGACAAGATGGACAAGACCGTCGTCGTCGCTGTCGAGGACCGCGTCAAGCACGCGCTGTACGGCAAGGTCATCCGCCGTACGAACAAGCTCAAGGCCCACGACGAGCAGAACTCTGCCGGCGTCGGCGACCGTGTTGTCATCATGGAGACGCGGCCGCTGTCTGCGACGAAGCGCTGGCGCATCGTCGAGATCCTCGAGAAGGCCAAGTAATCCCTGAGGGGGTTTCCCCTCAGGACAGTTCCGCCAGGCTCGGTGGGGGTCCGCTCCGTAACGGAGTGGCCCCCGCCGGGAACCGGCAGACGATCAGGAGATAGACGTGATCCAGCAGGAGTCGCGACTTCGTGTCGCCGACAACACGGGTGCGAAGGAAATTCTCACCATCCGTGTTCTCGGTGGCTCGGGTCGCCGCTACGCGGGCATCGGTGACGTCATCGTCGCCACCGTCAAGGACGCAATCCCCGGTGGCAACGTGAAGAAGGGTGACGTCGTCAAGGCCGTCATCGTTCGCACCGTCAAGGAGCGTCGTCGTCAGGATGGCTCGTACATCCGCTTCGACGAGAACGCAGCCGTCATTCTGAAGAACGACGGCGACCCCCGCGGCACCCGTATCTTCGGCCCGGTGGGCCGAGAGCTGCGCGAGAAGAAGTTCATGAAGATCATCTCGCTCGCGCCGGAGGTGCTGTAAGCATGAAGATCAAGAAGGGCGACCTGGTTCAGGTCATCACCGGTAAGGACAAGGGCAAGCAGGGCAAGGTCATCGTTGCCTACCCTGCTCAGGACCGCGTCCTCGTCGAGGGTGTCAACCGGGTCAAGAAGCACACGAAGGCCGGTCAGACCGCTCGCGGTTCGCAGACCGGTGGCATTGTGACGACCGAGGCCCCCGTCCACGTCAGCAACGTGCAGCTGGTTGTTGAGAAGGACGGCAACAAGGTCGTTACTCGCGTCGGCTACCGCTTTGACGACGAGGGCAACAAGATCCGCGTTGCCAAGCGCACCGGTGAGGACATCTGATGACTACCACCACAGCGCCGCGTCTCAAGACGCGCTACCGCGAGGAAATCGCCGGCAAGCTGCGTGAGGAGTTCTCCTACGAGAACGTCATGCAGGTTCCCGGTCTGGTCAAGATCGTGGTCAACATGGGTGTGGGCGACGCCGCCCGCGACTCCAAGCTGATCGACGGGGCCGTCAAGGACCTCACCACGATCACCGGTCAGAAGCCGGCCGTCACCAAGGCCCGCAAGTCGATCGCGCAGTTCAAGCTGCGCGAGGGGCAGCCGATCGGCTGCCACGTCACCCTCCGTGGTGACCGCATGTGGGAGTTCCTGGACCGTACGCTGTCGCTCGCGCTTCCGCGTATCCGTGACTTCCGCGGCCTGTCGCCGAAGCAGTTCGACGGCCGTGGCAACTACACCTTCGGTCTCACGGAGCAGGTCATGTTCCACGAGATCGACCAGGACAAGATCGACCGGGTCCGGGGCATGGACATCACCGTGGTCACCACGGCGACCAACGACGACGAGGGTCGTGCCCTCCTTCGTCACCTCGGCTTCCCGTTCAAGGAGAACTGACCGTGGCGAAGAAGGCTCTGATCGCTAAGGCCGCCCGCAAGCCGAAGTTCGGCGTGCGCGGGTACACCCGCTGCCAGCGCTGCGGCCGGCCCCACTCCGTGTACCGCAAGTTCGGCCTGTGCCGCGTGTGCCTTCGTGAGATGGCTCACCGTGGCGAGCTGCCGGGCGTGACCAAGAGCTCCTGGTAATTCTCCTTCGCCCCTTGGGGCGTTGGGAATTCCCGGAGACTCTCGGTAAGCATCTGGTCGGCAGGAGCCCCTCCTTACATGCCGTAGGCTTGTGGGGTTGGGCGCCTGCCGCCCAAGACCGACTTACTACGCCGTAGGTCCCCGCACCGCACCCGTCCCGCCACTGAGTGGGGAGAGGGATGGCGCATACAGGAAACCCCGGCGAGAGAGGCCGAAGGCCAACTCATGACCATGACTGATCCCATCGCAGACATGCTCACGCGTCTGCGTAACGCGAACTCGGCGTATCACGACGATGTCGCAATGCCGCACAGCAAGATCAAGTCGCACATCGCGGAGATCCTCCAGCAGGAGGGCTTCATCACGGGCTGGAAGGTCGAGGACGCCGAGGTTGGCAAGAACCTCGTCCTCGAGCTGAAGTTCGGGCCCAACCGCGAGCGTTCGATTGCCGGCATCAAGCGCATTTCGAAGCCGGGTCTGCGTGTATACGCAAAGTCCACCAACCTGCCGAAGGTTCTCGGCGGCCTGGGCGTGGCGATCATCTCCACGTCCCACGGTCTCCTGACCGGCCAGCAGGCCAGCAAGAAGGGCGTAGGTGGGGAAGTCCTCGCCTACGTCTGGTAGTCGGGAACGGAGGAATAGCTCATGTCGCGAATCGGCAAGCTCCCCATCCAGGTTCCCGCCGGTGTGGACGTCACCATCGATGGCCGCACGGTCGCAGTGAAGGGCCCCAAGGGCACCCTCTCGCACACCGTTGCCGCGCCGATCGAGGTCACCAAGGGTGAGGACGGCGTGCTCAACGTCGTTCGCCCTAACGACGAGCGTCAGAACAAGGCCCTTCACGGCCTGTCCCGCACGCTGGTGGCGAACATGATCACCGGCGTGACCGCGGGATACAGCAAGGCGCTCGAGATCAGCGGTGTCGGTTACCGAGTTCAGGCGAAGGGCTCCAACCTGGAGTTCGCCCTGGGCTACAGCCACCCGATCCTCATCGAGGCTCCGGAAGGCATCACCTTCAAGGTCGAGTCGCCCACGAAGTTCAGTGTCGAGGGCATCGACAAGCAGAAGGTCGGCGAGGTCTCCGCGAAGATCCGCAAGCTGCGGAAGCCCGACCCGTACAAGGCCAAGGGCGTCAAGTACGCCGGCGAGGTTGTCCGCCGCAAGGTCGGAAAGGCGGGTAAGTAAGCCATGGCATACGGTGTAAAGATCGCCAAGGGTGACGCCTACAAGCGTGCCGCCCTCAAGCGCCGCCACATCCGCGTCCGCAAGCACATTTCCGGTTCGCCGGAGCGGCCGCGCCTGGTTGTGACGCGTTCCAACCGCCACATGGTGGCTCAGGTCATCGACGACGTCGCGGGCCACACGCTCGCCTCGGCATCGACCCTGGACGTCTCCATCCGTGGTGGCGAGGGTGACAAGAGCACCCTGGCCAAGCAGGTCGGGGCCCTGGTCGCCGAGCGCGCCAAGGCCGCAGGCGTCGAGGCCGTCGTGTTTGACCGCGGTGGTAACCAGTACGCCGGGCGGATTGCCGCTCTGGCTGACGCCGCCCGTGAAGCCGGGCTGAAGTTCTAAGCCCCGGTTCCTACGCACAGCGTCCGTAACAGAGAGAGGTAATTCCAATGGCTGGACCCCAGCGCCGCGGAAGCGGTGCCGGTGGCGGCGAGCGGCGGGACCGGAAGGGCCGTGACGGTGGCGCCAGCGCCGCCGAGAAGACCGCGTACGTCGAGCGCGTCGTCGCGATCAACCGCGTCGCCAAGGTTGTGAAGGGTGGTCGTCGCTTCAGCTTCACCGCGCTGGTCGTGGTGGGCGATGGTGACGGCACCGTCGGTGTCGGATACGGCAAGGCCAAGGAAGTTCCCGCGGCCATCGCCAAGGGCGTTGAAGAGGCCAAGAAGAGCTTCTTCAAGGTTCCGCGTATCCAGGGCACCATCCCTCACCCGATCCAGGGCGAGAAGGCTGCGGGCGTCGTTCTGCTCAAGCCCGCTTCCCCCGGTACCGGTGTGATCGCGGGTGGCCCGGTGCGCGCCGTTCTGGAGTGCGCCGGCGTTCACGACATCCTGTCGAAGTCGCTCGGGTCTTCGAACCCGATCAACATCGTGCACGCGACCGTGGCGGCCCTTCAGGGCCTGCAGCGTCCCGAGGAGATCGCGGCTCGCCGTGGTCTGCCCCTCGAGGACGTCGCCCCCGCGGCTCTCCTCCGTGCTCGCGCGGCAGGTGTGTGATGGCTCGCCTCAAGATCACGCAGACGAAGTCGTACATCGGCAGCAAGCAGAACCACCGCGACACCCTGCGTTCGCTCGGGCTCAAGCGCCTGAACGACTCGGTTGTCAAGGAGGACCGCCCCGAGTTCCGCGGAATGGCTAACACCGTCCGCCACCTCGTGACGGTTGAGGAGGTTGACTGACATGGCGGAGAACAGCCCGCTGAAGGCCCACAACCTCCGGCCTGCCCCGGGCGCCAAGACCGCCAAGACCCGTGTGGGTCGTGGTGAGGCGTCCAAGGGTAAGACCGCAGGCCGTGGTACCAAGGGTACGAAGGCTCGTTACCAGGTTCCGGAGCGCTTCGAGGGTGGCCAGATGCCCCTCCACATGCGTCTCCCGAAGCTCAAGGGCTTCAAGAACCCGTTCCGCACGGAGTACCAGGTCGTGAACCTGGACAAGCTCGCGACGCTCTACCCCGAGGGTGGAGAGGTCACGGTGGCCGACCTGGTCGCCAAGGGCGCTGTGCGCAACAACCACCTCGTCAAGGTCCTCGGACAGGGCGAGATCTCCGTGGCGCTGCAGGTTTCGGTTGACGCCGTCTCCGGCTCCGCCAAGGAGAAGATTGCCGCTGCCGGCGGCACTGTCACCGAGCTCGTCTGAGACAACTCGGACAAGCTGGTGGCCTGAACATCCGACCGGGGATGCCTCTCATATGGGGCATCCCCGGTTGGTCGTTCCTAGGGGGGCATGGTCGCCGGTAAGGTGGCCAGCGTTGTTGTGTGCTAACCCCCTGGGCGCCCGCCCGGGGACCTTTGACTGTTACCTAATCGTCGATCCTCAAGACCGTCACCTCTACGCATTGCGCGGGGGTCGCAGGAGGCACCGTGCTCACCGCGTTCGCCCGGGCGTTCAAGACGCCCGACCTGCGCAAGAAGCTGTTCTTCACGCTCGGCATCATCGTGCTCTACCGTCTCGGGGCGCACATCCCCGTACCGGGAGTGAGCTACGAGAACGTCCAGACCTGTGTTGATCAGGCAAGCAAGGGCAACAACAGCCTCTTCGGCCTGGTGAACATGTTCAGCGGTGGTGCACTGCTGCAGATCACGATCTTCGCGCTCGGCATCATGCCGTACATCACGGCCAGCATCATTCTTCAGCTGCTGACCGTCGTCATCCCCAGGCTCGAAGCCCTCAAGAAGGAGGGACAGTCGGGCCAGGGCAAGATCACGCAGTACACGCGTTATCTGACCGTCGCGCTCGCCATCCTCCAGGGCACCGGCCTGGTGGCAACCGCTCGCAGCGGGGCTCTGTTCAGCGGCTGTCCTGTCGCGGATCAGATCGTTCCCAACCAGTCGATCTTCACGACGGTCGTGATGGTTCTCACCATGACCGCCGGAACTGCCGCCGTGATGTGGCTCGGTGAGCTCATCACCGACAAGGGCATCGGCAACGGTATGTCGATCCTGATGTTCATCTCGATCGCGGCCAGCTTCCCCGGCGCGCTGTGGGCCATCAAGACCAGCGGCAAGCTCGCGGACGGCTGGATCGAGTTCGCCACCGTCATCCTGATCGGCTTCGTCATGGTCGGGCTCGTCGTCTTCGTCGAGCAGGCCCAGCGCCGCATCCCGGTGCAGTACGCGAAGCGCATGATCGGGCGCCGGTCCTACGGCGGTACGTCCACATACATCCCGCTGAAGGTGAACCAGGCGGGTGTGATTCCCGTCATCTTCGCTTCTTCGCTGCTCTACATCCCGGCCCTGATCGTCCAGTTCTCCAACTCCACCGCGGGCTGGGCGACATGGATCAAGGACCACTTCGTCAAGGGTGACCACCCCTACTACATCGCGACGTACTTCCTGTTGATCGTTTTCTTCGCCTTCTTCTATGTGGCGATTTCGTTCAACCCCGAGGAAGTCGCCGACAACATGAAGAAGTATGGTGGCTTCATCCCGGGCATCCGGGCTGGTCGCCCGACCGCCGAGTACCTGAGCTACGTGCTCAACAGGATCACTTGGCCGGGCTCGCTGTATCTGGGTCTGATCGCTCTTGTGCCGACGATGGCGTTGGCAGGCTTCGGCGGAGCCAACCAGAACTTCCCGTTCGGCGGGACGAGCATCCTCATCATCGTGGGTGTGGGTCTGGAAACCGTGAAGCAGATCGAGAGTCAGCTCCAGCAGCGCAATTACGAAGGGTTCCTCCGCTGATGCGAATCGTCCTCGTCGGGCCGCCCGGTGCCGGCAAGGGAACGCAGGCTGCGTACCTTGCCAAGAACCTGTCGATTCCGCACATCTCCACGGGCGACCTCTTCCGCGCCAACATCAGCCAGGGCACCGACCTTGGCAAGCAGGCCCGCGCCTACATGGACGCGGGGCAGCTGGTGCCGGACGAGGTCACCATCGGGATGGCCAAGGACCGCATGTCCCAGCCGGACGCCGTCAACGGCTTCCTGCTCGACGGCTTCCCGCGCAACGTGGGGCAGGCCGAGGCTCTCGACGGGATGCTCCGGAGCGAGAGCGTGAAGCTGGACGCGGTTCTGGACCTGGAGGTCCCCGAGGACGAGGTGGTCAAGCGCATCGCCGGCCGCCGCATCTGCCGGAACGAGAGCGCGCACGTCTTCCACGTGACCTACAACCCGCCGAAGGCCGAGGGTGTCTGCGACACCTGCGGTGGCGAGCTGTACCAGCGTGACGACGACAGCGAAGAGACGGTCCGGACCCGGCTCGAGGTCTACCACACGCAGACCGAGCCGATCATCGACTACTACAGGGCCCAGGGCCTGGTGGTCACCATCTCCGCGCTCGGCAAGGTCACCGACGTGACCGAGCGGGCCATGGAGGCGCTCAAGAAGTCCGACGAGGGCTGAGACCTCCCCGCATCACCTTCACAGCCGGCCGCGGCGCCTCAGGGCGTCGCGGCCGACTGTTTGCGCCGTATCGTGGGGTACGCCGCACCCGTATCCCACAGACGTAGAGAGGCGCCGAGCAATGGTGCAGATCAAGACCCCCGAGCAGATCGCGAAGATGCGCGAGGCGGGCCTGGTGGTCGCTGCCATTCACGCCGCCACCCGTGAGGCGGCCGTGCCCGGTGCCACCACGAAGGACCTGGACGAGGTCGCGCGCAAGGTGATCGCGGACCACGGCGCCAAGTCGAACTTCCTCGGGTACGGCGGATTCCCCGCGACCATCTGCACCTCGGTCAACGAGGTCGTCGTGCACGGCATCCCGGACGACAAGACCGTCCTCAAGGACGGCGACATCATCTCGATCGACGCCGGCGCGATCATCGACGGCTGGCACGGCGACGCCGCGTACACCGCGTTCGTCGGCTCCGGTCACGCCCCGGAGCTCGTGGAGCTGTCCCGGGTGACCGAGGAGTCGATGTGGGCCGGCATCGCCGCGATGAAGGTGAACAACCGCCTCGTCGACATCTCGAAGGCGATCGAGTCCTACATCCGCCGCCAGCCCCGCCCGGCCACCGGCAAGTACGGGATCATCGAGGACTACGGCGGCCACGGCATCGGCACCGAGATGCACATGGACCCGCACCTGCTGAACTACGTCTCCCGCAAGCGCGGCAAGGGCATCAAGCTGGTCCCGGGCGTCTGCCTGGCCATCGAGCCCATGGTGTCCCTCGGTACGGCGCAGACGAAGGTCCTCGCCGACGAGTGGACGGTCCTGACGACCGACGGCTCCTGGTCCTCGCACTGGGAGCACTCGATCGCGCTGACGGAGCAGGGTCCCCTCGTCCTCACCGCCCCCGACTGCGGCCGCGCGAAGCTGGCCCAGTACGGCATCGAGGCCGCGCCCGACCCCCTCGGGTGATGACGGGCCCGCCCGGCAGGTCTAAGGATCACCGATGGTGGGCAAACTTGACGGATTCGTCTTTTCGGGTCCGCTGACGTAGACTGACTCGTCGGCTCTCGTGCATCCGTGTGTCCGCATATGGAAGCCGAAGTCGATCAAGGTAGCCGATTCGAAAGGCGAAGCGTGGCCAAGAAGCAAGGTGCCATCGAAATTGAGGGCACCGTGATCGAGTCTCTCCCGAACGCAATGTTCAGGGTGGAGCTCCAGAACGGTCACAAGGTCCTCGCGCACATCAGCGGCAAGATGCGGATGCACTACATCCGTATCCTCCCGGATGACCGGGTCGTGGTGGAGCTCTCTCCGTACGACCTGACGCGTGGCCGGATCGTCTACCGATACAAGTAGATCTTGCCCGCACCGCGCTTCGGCGCGGTGGTGGCACTGACCCGGAGAACCTGACATCCCATGAAGGTCAAGCCGAGCGTCAAGAAGATCTGCGACAAGTGCAAGGTGATCCGCCGTCACGGTCGGGTCATGGTCATCTGCGACAACCTGCGCCACAAGCAGCGCCAGGGCTGAAGCACGACCCCCTGCATCTCGCAGACTTCGCGCGACGCACGTAATTCGTACATACGCAGTGCCCGTCCAAGCTTCGGCTGACGACACCTCCGGCGGGGGCCGGGGACCCGGACGTACCACCTCAGTACTTCGTACGAGAGGTCGGCGGCCGGGAGTGACACTGTGGAAGACCCCCGACATAACAACTGGAGCCATTGAATGGCACGCGTTTCAGGTGTTGACATCCCGCGCGAAAAGCGCGTGGAGGTTGCCCTCACCTACGTCTTCGGTATCGGGCGCACCCGGTCCAAGGAGATCCTCGCCAACGCAGGCGTGAACCCGAACACCCGCGTTCGTGACCTGGCCGAAGAGGACCTGGTCAAGATCCGCGAGTACGTGGACGCCAACCTGCGCACCGAGGGTGACCTTCGTCGCGAGATCCAGGCCGACATCCGCCGCAAGGTCGAGATCGGTTGCTACCAGGGCATCCGTCACCGCCGCGGTCTGCCGGTGCACGGTCAGCGCACCAGCACCAACGCGCGTACCCGCAAGGGCCCGCGTCGCGCGATCGCCGGTAAGAAGAAGCCGGGCAAGAAGTAGTCCTCAGCGGACGCTATCCAGCGGTCTTCGCTGTAGGACCGATCACCTCCCCTCTCCATCTGGAGTAAAGACATGCCCCCCAAGGGTCGTCAGGGCGCAGCCAAGAAGGTGCGTCGCAAGGAAAAGAAGAACGTCGCTCACGGCCACGCGCACATCAAGAGCACGTTCAACAACACCATCGTCTCGATCACGGACCCCTCGGGCAACGTGATCTCCTGGGCCTCCGCCGGCCACGTCGGCTTCAAGGGCTCGCGCAAGTCCACCCCCTTCGCCGCGCAGATGGCCGCCGAGTCGGCCGCCCGCCGCGCGCAGGAGCACGGCATGCGCAAGGTTGACGTCTTCGTCAAGGGTCCGGGCTCCGGCCGCGAGACCGCGATCCGCTCCCTCCAGGCCACGGGCCTCGAGGTCGGTTCGATCCAGGACGTCACCCCGACGCCCCACAACGGCTGCCGCCCGCCGAAGCGTCGTCGCGTCTGACGCACGACGGCCGGTAACGGTTGTTGCGTTTTTCTCGGGTCCGGGCGGTATGTCTCTTCGGAGGCGTACCGCCCGTACCCTTGTTCTATCTGTAGGGCATCAAATAGTGGGTGCCCACGACTGAAGGATTCTCCTCATGCTGATCGCTCAGCGTCCGTCGCTGACCGAAGAGGTCGTCGACGAGTTCCGCTCCCGGTTCGTGATCGAGCCGCTGGAGCCGGGCTTCGGTTACACCCTCGGCAACTCCCTGCGCCGGACCCTTCTCTCCTCGATCCCGGGTGCGGCTGTCACGTCCATCCGCATCGACGGTGTCCTGCACGAGTTCACCACCGTGCCGGGCGTCAAGGAAGACGTCACCGACCTCATCCTCAACATCAAGCAGCTCGTCGTCTCCTCGGAGCACGACGAGCCGGTCGTGATGTACCTGCGCAAGCAGGGCCCGGGTCTGGTCACCGCCGCTGACATCGCCCCGCCGGCCGGTGTCGAGGTCCACAACCCGGACCTCGTCCTGGCCACGCTGAACGGCAAGGGCAAGCTGGAGATGGAGCTGACCGTCGAGCGCGGTCGCGGCTACGTCTCCGCCGTCCAGAACAAGCAGGTGGGTCAGGAGATCGGCCGGATCCCGGTCGACTCCATCTACTCCCCGGTGCTCAAGGTCACGTACAAGGTCGAGGCGACCCGTGTCGAGCAGCGCACCGACTTCGACAAGCTGATCGTCGACGTCGAGACCAAGCAGGCCATGCGTCCCCGTGACGCCATGGCGTCGGCCGGTAAGACCCTGGTCGAGCTGTTCGGCCTGGCGCGCGAGCTCAACATCGACGCCGAGGGCATCGACATGGGCCCCTCGCCGACGGATGCCGCGCTCGCCGCCGATCTGGCGCTGCCGATCGAGGAGCTCGAGCTCACGGTCCGTTCGTACAACTGCCTCAAGCGCGAGGGCATCCACTCCGTGGGTGAGCTCGTGGCCCGTTCCGAGGCCGACCTGCTCGACATCCGCAACTTCGGTGCGAAGTCGATCGACGAGGTCAAGGCGAAGCTGGCCGGTATGGGCCTCGCGCTGAAGGACTCGCCTCCCGGCTTCGACCCGACCGCCGCCGCTGACGCGTTCGGCGCGGACGACGACGCGGACGCCGGTTTCGTGGAGACCGAGCAGTACTGATCCGCCTCCGGCAGGGGCGCCCTGGATTCCGGGTGCCCCTCGCCGGGCCGAGGCTCTGTCCTCGAACGACTTCCGCGGGGCGACCGCCTCGTGGGAACTGACACCGGTACCTGATACGGCCGGTGCAGCACACAAGGAGACACACCATGCCGAAGCCCGCCAAGGGCGCCCGTCTGGGCGGCAGCGCTGCGCACGAGAAGCTTCTTCTCATCAACCTCGCGAAGTCGCTGTTCGAGCACGGCCGCATCACGACGACCGAGGCCAAGGCCCGCCGCCTGCGCCCCGTCGCCGAGCGTTTCATCACCAAGGCGAAGAAGGGCGACATCCACAACCGTCGCCTGGTGCTGCAGTCGATCACGGACAAGGGCATCGTGCACACGCTCTTCACCGAGATCGCCCCGCGCTACGAGAACCGCCCCGGTGGTTACACCCGTATCACCAAGATCGGCAACCGTCGTGGCGACAACGCCCCGATGGCGGTCATCGAGCTGGTCGAGGCGCTGACCGTGGCGCAGCAGGCCACCGGTGAGGCCGAGGCCGCGACCAAGCGTGCGGTCAAGGAAGACTCCCTCAAGAAGGACGAGGCCCCGGCCGAGTCCGTCGAGGACGCCAAGCCGGCCGCCGAGGCCGACGCGGAGTCCAAGGACGCCTGAGCGTTCTGAGACCACTGGACGGGCCCGCATCACCCTTCGGGGCGATGCGGGCCCGTTCTGCTTCGAGAGGATGCACGGGTGAGTGACGAGGTGGAGCCCGGTTTCGTACGGGTGCGGCTGGACCTTTCGTACGACGGGAAGGACTTCTCCGGCTGGGCGAAGCAGACCAGCCGGCGCACGGTGCAGGGTGAGATCGAGGATGCGCTGAGGACCGTGACCCGGTCCTCGCGCACGTACGACCTGACCGTAGCCGGGCGTACCGATGCCGGGGTGCACGCGAGGGGGCAGGTCGCGCACGTCGATCTGCCGGCCGAGGTGTGGGCCGAGCACGAGGAGAAGCTGCTGCGGCGCATGGCCGGGCGGATGCCGCAGGATGTGCGGATCTGGCGGGCCGCCGAGGCGCCGGCCGGATTCAACGCGCGGTTCTCGGCGATGTGGCGGCGTTACGCGTACCGGGTGGCGGACCGGCCGGGCGGGGTGGATCCGCTGCTGCGGGGTCATGTCCTGTGGCACGACCGGCCGTTGGACGTGGACGCGATGAACGAGGCGGCGGCGCCGATGGTGGGCGAGCACGACTTCGCCGCGTACTGCAAGAAGCGCGAGGGTGCGACGACCATCCGTACGCTCCAGAAGCTGAACTGGGTACGGGACGAGGCGTCCGGCGTGATGACGGCGACCGTGCAGGCCGACGCGTTCTGCCACAACATGGTGCGGGCGCTGATCGGCGCCGCGCTGTTCGTGGGGGACGGGCGGCGGCCCGCCGGGTGGCCCGCGGAGGTGCTGGCCGCGCGGGTGCGGGACCCCGCGGTGCATGTGGTCAGGCCGCACGGTCTGACGCTGGAGGAAGTGGCCTATCCCGCCGACGCGTTGCTGGCGGCGCGGGCCGTGGAGGCCCGTAACGTACGGACGTTGCCCGGGGACGGTTGCTGCTGAGCCCCCGGGCGGTGCGGGTCAGGCGACCGGTGCGCCGACGGCCGCCGACGCCTGGACCTCGCCGCGGTGGTGGATCTGACGGAACGTGAAGTTCGTCAGGTCGTCACCGACCGCGAACACGTTGCTGTCCGCCCTGGTGACGTTCTTGCCGTTCGTGAAGCCGCTGACGGTGAAGTAGGCGTAACGGCCGTGGGAGTTGGCGGTGCGGCGGCATACCGCGCCGCCGCGGCAGAAGGTGGGCACGCCCGCGCCGCTGAGGGAGGCGATGCCGCCCGCTGCCTGCTGGGCCGTCTTCCTGGCCTGGGCCTCGGTCCTGAAGACCGCCAGGCCGACCGTCACCGCCACACCGTCCTTGCGGTAGGTGGCGCGTATGACCTGCTCGCAGCCGTTGCCGGTGAGGATGGAGCCGAGCGCTCCCTGGGTGGTGGACGCGCAGCTGCGGGTCTGCGCCGCCGCGCCCTTCGCGTACACGCGGTCGCCCATGGTCAGGCGCTTGCCGGGGAAGAAGGCGTCGACGGTGACCGGCGCCTTGTCCTTCCCGGCGTCGGATATGAAGTCCTTCGGGTCCGGCGGGGGCGGCGGCGCGACCGAGGAGAACGACGGCTCGGGTGCGGTGGTCTCCGACGGCAGGTCGGCGGGCGCGGGCAGCTCGCTCGCGTTCTTCTCCGACCTGGCCGGACCGCCGTTGCCGTTGGCCGTGATCACGGCTGTGGCCACGATCGCGCCGACCGCGGCGGTGGCCAGCGCACCCCCGCCGATCATCAGCCATCTCTTGCGGCGGCTGCGTGCCGCGGACTCCTCGGCCAGTGCGGCCCAGTCCGGCGTGTGGTTGTCGCCCGGCCCCCAGGAGGGCCCCCCTTGACCAAAGCTCATGCGGCGAATCTTAGACCGCGGCAAAACCGGTTGGGCCAGGGCTTCGCGGGCCGTGACAATGCTGGGTATGGGACATCTTGAAGCAGGGCACCTGGAGTACTACCTACCGGACGGGCGGGTGCTGCTCGGCGATGCTTCGTTCCGGGTCGCGGACGGCGCCGTCGTCGCTCTCGTCGGGGCGAACGGTGCGGGCAAGACGACGCTGCTGCGGCTGCTGGCCGGCGAGCTCCAGCCGCACGGCGGTTCGGTGTCGGTGAGCGGCGGGCTCGGGGTGATGGCCCAGTTCGTGGGCTCGGTGCGGGACGAGCGGACCGTGCGGGATCTGCTGGTGTCCGTGGCCCAGCCCAGGATCAGGGACGCCGCGGAGGCCGTCGACGCGGCCGAGGCGCTGATCCTCACCGTGGACGACGAGGCCGCGCAGATGAAGTACGCGCAGGCACTCAGCGACTGGGCGGAGGTGCGGGGGTACGAGGCCGAGACGCTGTGGGACATGTGCACGATGGCCGCGCTGGGCGTGCCGTACGAGAAGGCGCAGTGGCGTGAGCTGCGGACGCTCAGCGGGGGTGAGCAGAAGCGGCTGGTCCTTGAGGCGCTGCTCCGGGGGCCCGACGAGGTGCTGCTCCTGGACGAGCCGGACAACTATCTGGATGTGCCGGGCAAGCGGTGGCTCGAGGAGAAGCTCAAGGAGACCCGTAAGACGGTCCTCTTCGTCTCCCACGACCGGGAGCTGCTGTCCCGGGCCGCCGAGAAGATCGTGAGTGTGGAGCCCAGCGCCGCCGGATCGGACGTCTGGGTGCACGGCGGGGGATTCGCGACGTACCACGCGGCGCGCAAGGAGCGGTTCGCGCGCTTCGAGGAGCTCCTGCGGCGCTGGGAGGAGGAGCACGCCCGGCTGAAGGCGCTCGTCCTGCGGATGCGGCAGCAGGCGGCGAACAGCCCGGACATGGCGAACCGCTACCACGCGATGCAGACCCGCTTCAAGAAGTTCGAGGACGCTGGCCCGCCGCCGGAGCCGCCGCGCGAGCAGGACATCAAGATGAGGCTGCGCGGCGGGCGGACCGGGGTGCGGGCGGTGACCTGCAAGAACCTGGAGCTGACCGGACTGATGAAGCCGTTCGACCTGGAGATCTTCTACGGGGAGCGGGTCGCGGTCCTCGGATCCAACGGGTCGGGCAAGTCGCACTTCCTGCGGCTGCTGGCCGGCGACACGTCGGTGGCGCACACGGGGGAGTGGAAGCTCGGGGCGCGGGTCGTGCCGGGGCACTTCGCGCAGACCCACGCGCATCCGGAACTGCTGGGTCACACGCTGGTCGAGATTCTCTGGACCGAGCACGCCAAGGACCGCGGCGGGGCGATGTCCGTGCTGCGGCGCTACGAGATGGAGCGGCAGGGGGACCAGCCGTTCGAGAAGCTGTCGGGCGGGCAGCAGGCGCGGTTCCAGATCCTGCTGCTGGAGCTGGCCGGAACGACGGCGCTGCTGCTGGACGAGCCGACTGACAACCTGGACCTGGAGTCGGCGGAGGCCCTGCAGGACGGGCTCGAGGTGTACGACGGCACGGTGATGGCGGTCACCCACGACCGGTGGTTCGCGAAGTCCTTCGACCGGTACCTGGTCTTCGGGTCGGACGGGGTGGTGCGCGAGACGGCGGAGCCGGTGTGGGACGAGCGGCGGGTCGAGCGGGCGCGGTAGGGCGGCGCGTTTTGACCCGTCCGGGGAGGGGCGGGTACTGTCGGGGTTGTTATGCGTATTGGCTTCGTCGTTCTCACGCGAAGGGCCCTTACGTAGGTTCCCTGGAGCAGTTACCAGTGGCTCGCATACGGGCAGCGTCCCCGGCATTGTGTGCCCCAGCTGCATATCGCTTCAGAGGTGCCGTGTGTCTGGACCCCATCCACTGAAGAAGCGAAGGCTACGAAGTGCGTACGTACAGCCCCAAGCCCGGCGATGTCACTCGCCAGTGGCACATCATCGACGCCGAGGACATCGTCCTGGGCCGTCTGGCCACCACGGCTGCGAACCTCCTTCGCGGCAAGCACAAGGCGATCTACGCCCCCCACATGGACATGGGCGACTTCGTCATCATCATCAACGCCGAGAAGGTCCACCTCTCCGGCAACAAGAAGACCCAGAAGATGGCGTACCGCCACTCCGGTTTCCCGGGCGGTCTTCGTTCCGTGCGTTACGACGAGCTCCTCTCCAAGAACCCGGAGAAGGCCGTCGAGAAGGCCATCAAGGGCATGATCCCCAAGAACACCCTGGGCCGTCAGATGATCTCGAAGCTCAAGGTCTACGCGGGTGACCAGCACCCGCACGGCGCGCAGCAGCCGGTCCCGTTCGAGATCACCCAGGTCGCGCAGTAGTTCCGGCCTCCCCCTTAAGACGTACAGAAAGATCTGAGGAGAATCGTGGCCGAGACCACTGTTGAGACGCCCGTCGAGGGCACCGAGGGCACCGAGGGCGAAGAGGTTTTCGCCGAGGTGACCACGTTCGAGTCCGAGGTGCCCGTCGAGGGCGAGTACACCTCCGAGTCGCTTGCCGGCCGCTTCGGCGACCCGCAGCCCGCGGCCGGCCTGGGCCGTCGCAAGAACGCCATCGCCCGCGTCCGGATCGTTCCGGGCACCGGCAAGTGGAAGATCAACGGTCGCACCCTTGAGGACTACTTCCCCAACAAGGTGCACCAGCAGGAAGTCAACGAGCCCTTCAAGGTGCTCGAGCTCGACGGCCGCTACGACGTCATCGCCCGCATCTCGGGTGGCGGCGTCTCCGGTCAGGCCGGCGCCCTGCGCCTCGGCGTGGCCCGCTCGCTGAACGAGGCGGACGTGGACAACAACCGCGCCACGCTGAAGAAGGCCGGCTTCCTCTGCCGTGACGACCGTGCGGTCGAGCGCAAGAAGGCCGGTCTCAAGAAGGCCCGTAAGGCCCCGCAGTACAGCAAGCGCTAAACCGCCTGCTCGTCAGCGTTACCCGTTCGCCCCGGCGGCACACTTCGTGCCGCTGGGGCGTTCGTTTATCGGCCCTCGCGGGCGTATAACGGCATGAGACGTTCATAGTGCCGAGGGCCGGGCCCGTCGCGCGGTGTTCGCAGCGGCATGTCCATGCCGGGCCCCCTTGTTTTTCGTATTTCTTGTTTTCTTGGCGTGAACCCTGTGGTTCGTGGTTTGTGGTTTCGGAGCAATCTCGGAGGACACCAGTGGGACGACTCTTCGGCACGGACGGCGTGCGCGGCGTCGCGAACGCGGATCTGACGGCCGAGCTCGCGCTCGGTCTGTCGGTCGCGGCGGCGCACGTACTTGCCGAGGCGGGGACCTTCGAGGGGCATCGGCCGAAGGCCGTGGTGGGCCGCGACCCGCGTGCGTCCGGAGAATTCCTCGAGGCCGCCGTCGTGGCGGGCCTCGCCAGCGCGGGCGTGGACGTCCTGCGGGTCGGCGTGCTGCCCACGCCCGCCGTGGCGTACCTCACGGGCGCGCTCGGCGCCGACATCGGCGTGATGCTCTCCGCCAGCCACAACGCGATGCCGGACAACGGTGTCAAGTTCTTCGCCCGCGGCGGCCACAAGCTCGCCGACGAGCTGGAGGACCGCATCGAGACGGTCTACGAGCAGCACCGCACCGGTGAGCCGTGGGCGCGCCCGACAGGCGCCGGAGTGGGCCGGGTCAGTGACTACGCCGAGGGATTCGACCGGTACGTCGCCCACCTCATCGCCGTGCTGCCCAACCGGCTCGACGGGGTGAAGGTCGTCCTGGACGAGGCGCACGGTGCGGCGGCCTGGGTCTCCCCCGAGGCGTTCGCGCGGGCCGGTGCCGAGGTCGTCACCATCGGTGCCGAGCCGGACGGTCTGAACATCAACGACGGCTGCGGCTCCACCCACCTGGGTCTGCTGCGCGCCGCGGTCGTCGAGCACGGCGCCGATCTCGGGATCGCGCACGACGGCGACGCCGACCGCTGCCTCGCCGTGGACGCGGCGGGCGAGGAGATCGACGGCGACCAGATCCTGGCCGTACTCGCCCTCGCCATGCGGGAGGCCGGAAAGCTCCGCAAGGACACCGTCGTCGGCACGGTCATGTCGAACCTCGGCTTCAAGATGGCGATGGAGCGGGAGGGCATCGCGCTCGTCCAGACCGCCGTCGGGGACCGTTACGTCCTGGAGTCCATGAAGGCCGAAGGCTTCGCGCTGGGCGGCGAGCAGTCCGGCCACGTCATCGTCCTCGACCACGCCACGACCGGTGACGGCACGCTGACCGGTCTGATGCTGGCGGCCCGGGTCGCCGCCACCGGCCGTACGCTCGCCGATCTGGCCGGCGTCATGCAGCGCCTCCCGCAGGTGCTCATCAACGTGCCGGACGTCGACAAGTCCCGGGTGAGCACCTCGTCCGAGCTGGCCACCGCGGTCGCGGAGGCGGAGCACGAGCTCGGCGCCACCGGCCGCGTACTGCTGCGCCAGTCGGGCACCGAGCCGCTCGTACGGGTCATGGTCGAGGCCGCGGACATCGAGCAGGCCCGCGCCGTGGCCGGCCGGCTGGCCGACGCGGTGAAGTCGGCCCTCGGCTGATCTGCCGTCACACGCTGTCGGCCGGCTCCGTCTTCGGGGCCGCCCGGCGGCGGTGGGCGGCCCACAGGCCCCTCTGGAGCAGGAGGGTCAGGGTGCCCGCGAGCACGATGCCGCCGAGGTTCGCCAGCAGCTGGCCGGCGGAGCCCCACATCTGGCTGTAGTCCTCGTAGCTGAACGCCACCGCCGCGTTGGCCGCCGCCGGGACCGTCGTCACCGAGATCGCCACGCCGATCAGCGCCCCGGACTTCGCGGAGGTCAGCGAGAGCGTCCCGGCGATGCCCGCGAGGAACGCCACCACGAACGACATCCAGTCCGGCTTCCAGATGAACGCCGTATTGGGCCGGTCCGCCTCGACCATCTCGCGTGTGAAGAGGCCGAGGGCGTCCAGCAGCCAGGCGAAGCCGGCGGTCATGACCATGGCCACCGCGAAGCCGCCGATCAGGGCCCACGCGGAGCGCAGCGCGAGCCGGGGGGCGCGCTGCACCAGCGCCGTGCAGATTCCGGCCAGCGGTCCGAACTCCGGGCCGACCGCCATGGCGCCCACGATCAGGATCGCGTTGTCGAGCATCACACCGCAGGCGGCGAGCATCGTGGCGACGGTGAGGAACGCCAGGTACGTGATGCTGAGCGTCGACTCCTCGTGGGTGGCCTCCGTCAGCTCCTCCCACAGCACCGCGTCCGCGCCGTCGCCCGGCGCGGCCTCCTCCGCCCGGTCGGCGTGCTCGGAGAGCGTCAGGTCCATGTTCTCGACCGTGATCGAGCCGGACTTGTCGATGCCGAGCCCGCGCAGCGCGCCGATCAGCTCGTCGCCCGCCTCGCGCGCCACGTCGCAGAGCACCACGTCGCCCGCCGGGCTACGGGCCGCGCCGGTCAGCACGGCGAGGTGGGTGCAGCCGACGGTGCGCTCCAGCAGATCCACCACCTCGTCCGAGCGGTCGGTGGGGACTATCAGGCGCAGGTGCAGCACGGGCGGGCTCCCGGAGAGGTCAGAGTTTGCGCAGGGACAGGCGCTGGACCTTGTGGTCGGGTCCCTTGCGCAGCACCAGAGTGGCACGGCCCCGGGTGGGCGCGACGTTCTCCAGCAGATTGGGCTTGTTGATGGTCCGCCACATAGTGCGCGCGTAGTCCATGGCCTCCTCCTCGGAGACCTGGGTGTACTTGCGGAAGTACGAGAACGGGTTCTGGAACGCGGTCTCGCGCAGCTTGCGGAAGCGGTTGAGGTACCAGGTCTCGATGTCCTCGGCCCGGGCGTCGACGTACACGCTGAAGTCGAAGTAGTCCGCGAGCCCGACCCTGGTCCTGCCGTCCTTGCCGGGCATCGCGGGCTGGAGCACGTTCAGCCCCTCGACGATCAGGATGTCCGGGCGGCGTACGGTCAGCCGCTCGTCCGGCACGATGTCGTAGATCAGGTGTGAGTAGACGGGGGCGGTGACCTCGTCCTTGCCGGCCTTGATGTCGGCGACGAAACGGGTCAGGGCCCTGCGGTCGTACGACTCGGGGAACCCCTTGCGCGACATCAGGCCGCGCGCCTGGAGCTCCTTCATCGGCAGCAGGAAGCCGTCCGTGGTCACCAGCTCGACCCGCGGGTGTTCCGGCCAGCGGGCCAGCAGCGCCTGGAGGATACGGGCGCTGGTGGACTTGCCGACGGCGACACTGCCCGCGACCCCTATGACGAACGGGGTGCCGCGCTGCGCGCCGTGGCCGTTGCCCGCGTCGCCCAGGAAGGTGTTGAGGGCGCCGCGCAGGCCCGAGGTGGCCTGGACGTAGAGGTTGAGGAGCCGGGAGAGCGGCAGGTAGACGTCGCGGACCTCGTCGAGGTCGATGACGTCGCCGAGGCCGCGCAGCTGCTCCACCTCGGCGGCGGAGAGGGGAAGCGGCGTCTTGTCGCGCAGTGCGCTCCACTCGGCCCGTGACAGGTCGACGTAGGGCGTCGGCGCGTGCTCGGTGCGACGGTGGGTGCTCCGTGCCGGCGAAGTGATCACGGGTTCATTGTTGCGGGAGTTTTAACTCCGTGGGGGGTGGGCTCGGTCACGTGGGCTCCCGCACAAGGGCTCCCGCACAGTGCCGGGAGGAGCGGGACGAGGGGGCAGCGGGCTCGGGGCTTCTCGCCCTCGGCGCCGACGGCGGCCGCCGCCGCGCGCGCCTGGCCGGTCGTGACGTCGCCGGCGGAGTACCTCTGTGCCGGGCGCTCGATGCCGCCCTGCTCCTCCCGGGTGACGGCGACGGCCTCGCGGCCCGCCGCGTCCGTGACGAGGCTGGACGCGGCCGTCCCACGCCCACCCTCTCCGTATCCCTGCGAACCCGCGCTCCGCCGCCTTATGGTGCCGCTATGTGCGGAATCGTGGGTTATGTCGGTGGACAGTCGGCGCAGGACGTCGTGGTCGCGGGTCTCAAGCGCCTTGAGTACCGGGGCTACGACTCGGCGGGAGTCGCCCTCCTCTCGGACGGCGGGCTCGCCGCCGCGAAAAGGGCGGGAAAGCTGGTGAATCTGGAGAAGGAGCTGATGGAACGGCCGCTGCCGGCCGGGAACGTCGGTATCGGACACACCCGGTGGGCCACCCACGGTGGGCCGACCGACGCCAACGCCCACCCCCATCTCGACAACGCGGGCCGTGTCGCGGTCGTGCACAACGGGATCATCGAGAACTTCGCCGGGCTGCGCGGCGAACTCGCCGAGCGCGGGCACGACCTGGCGTCCGAGACGGACACCGAGGTGGTGGCCCATCTGCTGGCCGAGGCGTACTCGGCGGGCGCCGGCCTGGCGGAGGCCATGCGGCAGGTGTGCCGACGGCTCGAAGGGGCCTTCACGCTCGTCGCCGTACACGCGGACGAGCCCGACTCGGTGGTCGGCGCCCGGCGCAACTCGCCTCTCGTCGTGGGGATCGGCCGTGGCGAGACCTTCCTGGCCTCGGACGTCGCCGCGTTCATCGCGCACACCCGCGACGCGGTCGAACTGGGCCAGGACCAGGTCGTCGAGCTGACCAGGGACGGGGTGACCGTCACCGACTTCGCGGGCCTCCCCGCCGAGACCCGGGCGTACCACGTGGACTGGGACGCGTCCGCGGCCGAGAAGGGCGGCTACGCCTCCTTCATGCTCAAGGAGATCGCCGACCAGCCGAAGGCCGTCGCGGACACGCTCCTCGGCCGGATCGGCGGGGAGGAGGGTGCGCTGCGCCTCGACGAGGTGCGTATCGCGCCCGGCGTGCTCCGGGAGGTCGACAAGGTCGTCGTCATCGCCTGCGGCACCGCCTACCACGCGGGGATGATCGCCAAGTACGCCATCGAGCACTGGACCCGGCTGCCCTGCGAGACGGAGCTCGCCAGCGAGTTCCGCTACCGCGACCCGATCCTGGACCAGCGCACGCTCGTCATCGCGATCTCGCAGTCCGGGGAGACCATGGACACCCTGATGGCGCTGCGGCACGCCCGTGAGCAGGGGGCGAAGGTGCTCGCCATCTGCAACACCAACGGGTCGACCATCCCCAGGGAGTCCGACGCCGTCCTCTACACGCACGCGGGCCCGGAGGTCGCGGTCGCCTCGACGAAGGCGTTCCTGACGCAGCTCGTCGCCTGCTACCTGGTCGCCCTGTATCTCGGGCAGGTGCGCGGCACGAAGTGGGCGGACGAGATCCGGACGGTCGTACGCCAGCTCTCCGAGATGGCCGGGGCCGTCGAGCGGGTGCTGGAGACCATGGAGCCCGTCCGGGAGCTGGCGCGCTCGCTCGCCGACAAGGACACCGTGCTGTTCCTCGGGCGGCACGTCGGCTATCCGGTGGCCCTGGAAGGCGCGCTGAAGCTCAAGGAACTCGCGTACATGCACGCGGAGGGATTCGCCGCGGGCGAGCTGAAGCACGGGCCGATCGCGCTGATCGAGGACGGGCTGCCGGTCGTCGTGGTCGTCCCGTCACCGCGTGGGCGCTCGGTGCTGCACGACAAGATGGTGTCGAACATCCAGGAGATCAGGGCGCGCGGGGCCCGCACGATCGTGATCGCCGAAGAGGGGGACGAGGCGGTCGTCCCGTACGCGGACCATCTGATCCGCATCCCCGTTACGCCTACGCTGCTTCAGCCACTGGTCGCCACCGTGCCGTTGCAGGTCTTCGCCTGCGAACTCGCGACGGCCCGCGGCAACGAGGTGGACCAGCCGCGCAACCTGGCGAAGTCAGTGACAGTCGAGTGAGTGAGTGAGCACGTGATCATTGGGGTCGGTATCGATGTGGCCGAGATCGAGCGCTTCGGCGCCGCGCTGGAGCGTACGCCCCAGATGGCCGGACGGCTTTTCCTCGACAGCGAGCTGACACTGCCGAGCGGCGAGCGGCGCGGTATCGCCTCGCTGGCCGCCAGGTTCGCCGCCAAGGAGGCCGTGGCCAAGGCGCTCGGCGCGCCAGGAGGCCTCCACTGGGGGGACGCCGAGGTGTACGTGGAGGAGAGCGGGCAGCCCCGGCTGCGGGTGCGGGGCACGGTCGCCGCACGCGCCGCCGAGCTCGGCGTGCGGCACTGGCACGTCTCCCTGAGCCACGACGCGGGGGTGGCGTCCGCCGTGGTGATCGCGGAGGGTTGACCGTATGCGAACCGCTTACAGCGTGGAGACCGTACGGGCCGCCGAGGCGGCACTGAGGGCGCGGCTGCCGGAGGGCGCCCTGATGCAGCGGGCCGCGGCGGGCCTCGCGGTGGCCTGCGGGGACCTGCTGCGGCGCAACGGCCGGGTGTACGGGTCCCGGGTCATCCTGCTCGTCGGCAGCGGTGACAACGGCGGCGACGCGTTGTACGCCGGCGCCCGGCTGGCGAAGCGCGGGGCGGGCGTACGGGTGCTGCTGACCTCACCTGACAAGGTGCACTCCGCCGGGCTCGCGGCGCTGCGCGCGGCCGGTGGCCAGGTGCTGGACAGCGCGGAAGGGCTGGGCGCGGTCGACCTCGTGGTCGACGGGATCACGGGGATCGGCGGCCGTGGCGGTCTGCGCCCCGAGGCGGTGGCCCTGCTGGCGGCCGTCACCGCACACGGGCACGGGGCACCCGTACTCGCCGTGGACCTGCCGAGCGGTGTGGAGGCGGACACCGGGCAGGTCAACGGCCCGGCGGTGCTGGCCGACGCGACGGTCACCTTCGGCACGTACAAACCGGGGCTGCTGATCGACCCGGCCGCCGAACGGGCGGGCGCGCTGCGGCTCGTCGACATCGGGCTGGGCCCCGAGCTGCCGGAGCCGCCGGATCTGGAGGCGCTCCAGTACGCGGACGTGGCGACGCTGCTGCCGGTCCCGGGCGCCGAGAGCGACAAGTACCGGCGGGGGGTCGTGGGTGTGGCGGCCGGCTCCGAGCGGTATCCGGGTGCCGCGGTGCTCGCGGTGGCGGGGGCGCTGCGGGGCGGGGCGGGGGCCGTGCGGTACGTGGGTCCGGGCGCCGGCGCGGTGATCGCCCGCTACCCGGAGACGCTCGTGCACGCCGGGCCGCCGTCCAAGGCGGGGCGGGTGCAGGCATGGGTCGTCGGGCCGGGACTCGGGGACGGTTCCGGGGCGGCCGAGGCGATCGCCGACGTGCTGTCGGCCGAGGTACCGGTGCTGGTCGACGCGGACGGGCTGCGCCAACTGGACGCCGCGGCCGTACGGTCGCGCTCGGCGCCCACCGTGCTGACCCCGCACGCCGGGGAGGCCGCGGCCCTGCTCGGCGTGGCGCGCGAGGAGGTCGAGGCGGGCCGGCTCACCGCCGTGCGGGAGCTCGCCGCCCGCTACCGCGCCACCGTCCTGCTCAAGGGCTCCACGACCCTGGTCGCCGAGGCCCGGGACACGCCCGTACGGGTCAACCCGACCGGCACCTCCTGGCTCGCCACGGCGGGCAGCGGTGACGTGCTCTCCGGTCTCACCGGCTCACTGCTGGCCGCGGGCCTCGCCCCGCGCGACGCGGCCTCGGTCGGCGCCTACCTTCACGGGCTCGCCGCCCGGCGGGCCGCGGCCGGGGCTCCGGTGGCCGCGCAGGACGTCGCGGACGCCATCCCGGCGGCCTGGCGCGATGTGCGGGACGCCTGAGCCTGCGCCACGCTGGGGGAGGACGGCGGAAGGAGAACGGCCGTGGGCAGGAGTTCCGTACGCGTACGACGGGTGTACGAGCCGCCGGAGGACGAGGACGGCATGCGTGTGCTCGTCGACCGGCTCTGGCCGCGCGGGGTGAGCAAGGCGAAGGCGGCGATCGGCACGTGGCCGAAGGACGTCACCCCGTCGAACGAACTCCGGTCCTGGTACCACCAGGACCCGGGCTCCCGCTACGACGACTTCGTCGACCGGTACCGCACCGAACTGGCGGACCCGGCCCACACGGCTGCGGTCGGCGAACTGCTCGCCCTGCTGCGCGAAGGCGGTCCGGTGACGCTCGTGACGGCCGTGAAGGACGTCCCGCGCAGCCATGTCCCGGTGCTGGTGGAGCACCTGGAGCACGAGCTGGCACGCCCCTGACCGGGCCGCGGCGCCCCGGCCGCGACGATCATGCGACACGTACTGGCGTACGCCTCTGAGACACTGGGCGCGATGAACGAGACAGCGCCCCTGAGAGCCCGTGCAGAGATCGACCTCGCCGCACTGCGCGCCAATGTGCGCGCCCTGCGTGCGCGGGCGGCCGGTGCGGAGCTCATGGCCGTCGTGAAATCCGACGCGTACGGGCACGGGGCGGTGCCCTGTGCCAGGGCCGCGCTCGAAGCGGGCGCGACCTGGCTGGGCACCGCCACCCCGCAGGAGGCACTGGCCCTGCGGGCGGCCGGCCTCGGCGGCCGGGTGATGTGCTGGCTGTGGACGCCGGGCGGACCGTGGCGCGAGGCCGTCGAGGCGGACATCGACGTGTCCGTGAGCGGTATGTGGGCCCTGCGGGAGGTCACCGAGGCGGCTACGGCGGCGGGCGCCGTGGCCCGTATCCAGCTGAAGGCAGACACCGGCCTCGGGCGCAACGGCTGCCAGCCCGCCGACTGGCCTGAGCTGGTCTCGGCGGCCCGCGCGGCCGAGGAGGCCGGCACCGTCAGGATCACCGGCCTCTGGTCGCACTTCGCCTGCGCGGACGAGCCGGGGCACCCCTCGATCGCCTCCCAGCTCGACGTGTTCCGGGACCTGGTGGCGTACGCGGAGAAGGCGGGCGTCCGGCCCGAGGTCCGGCACATCGCGAACTCACCGGCGACCCTCACCGTCCCCGAGTCCCACTTCGACCTGGTGCGGACCGGGATCGCCATGTACGGCATCTCGCCAAGCCCCGAGCTGGGCACACCGGCCGACTTCGGGCTGCGCCCGGTGATGACGCTCGCCGCGTCCGTCGCCCTGGTCAAGCGGGTGCCGGCGGGGCACGGCATCAGTTACGGCCACCACTACACGACACCTGCCGAGACGACCCTGGGCCTGGTCCCCGTCGGGTACGCGGACGGGATCCCGCGCCATGCCTCGGGCCGGGGCCCCGTCCTCGTCGCAGGCCGGCTCCGCACGGTCGCGGGGCGGGTCGCGATGGACCAGTTCGTGGTCGACCTGGAGGGCGACGAGCCGGAGCCCGGCGCGGAGGCGGTGCTGTTCGGGCCGGGGGACCGGGGCGAGCCGAGCGCCGAGGACTGGGCGGTGGCGGCCGGAACCATCGCGTACGAGATCGTCACGCGGATCGGGCCCCGGGTGCCCCGCATCCATCTCAACCGGTAGCGGCGCGGGTCGTCCGGGCAGGCGGCCCGTACCGGCAACCGACCACTCGAAATTCCACTGACGAGGACGAGGAGCGCGGCACGGTGAGCGAGAGCAGCGCGGGGGACGCGGTGGTGACGGCAGCCGCCGCGGCCGGCTGGCGCCGGGCGGGCATCGCCGGTGCGGCAATAGGCGTGATCGCGGCGGGCGCCGCGGCCGGTGTCGCGGTCGAGCGGATGACCATGGGCCGGGGGATGCGCAAGAAGGCCCGGCTGGCACTGGACGCCGCGGGCCCCTACGGCGCCCTGCGGGGCGTGCCGGGGAAAGCGGTCGCGGACGACGGCACAGCGCTGCACTACGAGATCGAGGAGGTCGAGCCCGAGGGCGCCACGGGTCCCGCGACGGGCTCCGGCACGGCCGCGGGCTCGCGGCGGCGCAGGCTCTTCGGCCGCAGGGCACCCGCTCCCGTGACCGTGGTCTTCAGCCACGGCTACTGCCTCAGCCAGGACTCCTGGCACTTCCAGCGGGCCGCGCTGCGGGGTCTGGTGCGGACGGTCCACTGGGACCAGCGCAGCCACGGCCGGTCGGAGCGCGGCCGGGCGCAGGCCGACGGCGTGCCCGTCTCCGTCGACCAGCTCGGCCGGGACCTGAAGGCCGTCATCGACGCGGCGGCTCCCGAGGGCCCGCTCGTGCTGGTCGGGCATTCGATGGGCGGCATGACGATGATGGCGCTCGCCGACCAGTACCCGGCGCTGATCCGGGACCGGGTGGCCGCGGTCGCGTTCGTCGGCACCTCCAGCGGGAAGCTCGGCGAGGTGAGTTTCGGGCTGCCGGTGGCGGGAGTGAACGCGGTACGGCGGGTGCTGCCCGGGGTGCTGAAGGCGCTCGGCTCGCAGACGGAGCTGGTGGAGCGGGGGCGGCGGGCGACCGCGGATCTCTTCGCGAGCCTCATCAAGCGGTACTCGTTCGGTTCGCGGGACGTGGACCCGGCGGTCGCGCGGTTCGCCGAGCGGCTGATCGAGGCGACCCCGATCGACGTGGTGGCCGAGTTCTATCCGGCCTTCACCGAACACGACAAGAGCGGGGCGCTGCCCGCGTTCCGGGAGGTGCCGGTGCTGATCCTGGCGGGTGACAAGGACCTGGTGACGCCCAGCTCGCACAGCGAGGCCATCGGGGAGGTCCTGCCCGACGCGGAACTGGTGATCGTGCCGGACGCGGGCCATCTGGTGATGCTGGAGCACCCCGAGGCGGTCAACGAGCGACTCGCGGACCTGCTGGCGGGCATCGGTGCCGTGCCGACCACGGCCCCGACCGTCTAACGTTGACCGGCATGGAAGCAGTGCAGAAAAGCCCGGTGGCGGAGACCTCCGCACCGGGCACCGTCACCCTGGGTGTGGCCGTCGAGTCACCCGAACAGATGCAGGACCTGGGCCGCCGGCTCGCCGGTGTGCTGGCCCCCGGTGACCTGGTGATGCTCAGCGGCGAACTGGGCGCCGGGAAGACGACGCTCACCCGGGGGCTCGGCGAGGGGCTCGGGGTGCGGGGCGCCGTCACCTCACCCACCTTCGTGATCGCCCGCGTGCACCCCTCGCTGGTCGGCGGTCCCGCGCTCGTCCACGTCGACGCCTACCGCCTGGGCGGCGGGCTCGACGAGATGGAGGACCTGGACCTCGACGTGTCGCTGCCGGACTCGGTGGTGGTCGTGGAGTGGGGCGACGGCAAGGTCGAGGAGCTCTCGGAGGACCGCCTGCGGGTAGTGATCCACCGGGCGGTCGGCGACACGGACGACGAGCGGCGCACGGTGACGCTGGTGGGCATCGGACCGCGCTGGGCCGGACTGCGGGCGGAGCTGGCGCCGGAGCGGTAGCGGGCACTCCCGAGTTCCGGCCGGTTCCCGGCTTTCCCGCGCGAGACTTTCCGACAGGCCGTCGGTAAATTGTTGCGCGCGGGGCCGTAGGCGTGTTCACATGGAGAGAAGACTTGGTTAGGTCTACCTAACCACGCCTTCCACCGGAGCCCCAGGAGGCATCCATGCCGACGCCCGAGAGTGAAGAGCCGCAGTCGCCGCAGGCATGGCCGTCGTCGACGGTGTCCATGAAGGATCTGCTGGCCTCGTGCGCCGCCGCGTCGGCGGTCTCCACCCCTCCGCGCGTCGAGCGGGACGAGCGCGAGGGCGCGGAAGGGGCGGACCGCGAAGGCCGCCGGGCGCCGTCCCCCCGGCGCGACGCGGCCTGACCCCGCCCCGCGGCTACGGGCCGCTCACCCTTACGGGACGACGACGACCTTGACGCCGACCGTCGCGAAGGTCCACATCGCGTCGCCGTCCGACCGCTTCATCCGTACCCCGCCGGTCTTCGCGGTCGGGTCGGGGCTGGCCAGCGTGCCGTCCTGCGCGGCGCTGAAGCCGATGGCGACGTCGTCGACGTTGGTGAAGCGCACGACGTGCTCGATCATCACGCCGTCCGAACCCTTGACGCTGCCGGTGCGCGAACCCACCTGGTAGGAACCGGGCAACGGGCTGACGGTGCTGGGCATGACGGTGAAGGTCCGGCCCGCCTTCCCCTTGCCGTCCACCAGCCACACGCGCCGGTCCTGCAACGCGTACACGACGCGCATCCCGGTGCCGGAGTCCTCGGGCACCGCCAGCGGCGCCTTGGCCGGCTCCGGCTTCCGGGAAGGCTGGGCCGAAGCGCTGCTGGAGACGGTGGGGCTGGTCTCCGCCACCGAGTCAGGGGCGTTCGCCGATGCCTGGTAGGCGAGGAAACTGACCACGACGACGGCCGCCGCAGTGAGCCCGGCCACGATTCCCGAGCTGCCCCTTGCCACCTGAGCTCCCCTTTCGCCTGTCATCCGGCGTATGTCGTACAAGCGTTTATGTCGTACACACGTATACCGGGTGACGGTAGCAGCCGGGGCGGGGCGGGCCGGGACGACGTACGGGCGCGGTGACCCCGTCGGCGGAGCCGTAGGCTGTTTGTGTGCTCCTGCTCGCCGTTGATACCGCCACCCCCGCCGTCACCGTCGCCCTGCACGACGGCTCAGCCGTCGTCGCCGCGACGAGCCAGGTCGATGCACGGAGGCACGGCGAACTGCTGCTGCCCGCCGTCCACCGGGTCCTCGCCGAAGCCGGGACGAAACTCGACGCCGTCACCGGCCTGGTCGTGGGCGTCGGCCCCGGCCCGTACACCGGCCTGCGCGTCGGCCTCGTGACGGCGGCGGCCTTCGCCTCCGCGCTCTCCGTCCCCGTGCACGGGGTGTGCACCCTGGACGGCCTCGCGTACGCCGCCGGGCTCGCCGGACTCCAGGGGCCGTTCGTCGTCGCGACGGACGGCCGCCGCAAGGAGGTCTACTGGGCGCGGTACGAGGACTTCCGTACCCGCACGGGTGACCCCGCGGTGGACCGGCCCGCCGATATCGCCGAACAGCTCGCGGGACTGCCCGTCGTCGGGGCGGGCGCGGTGCTCTACCCGGAGGCGTTCCCCGACGCCCGGGAACCCGAGCACGTCTCGGCCGGCGCCCTGGCCGCCCTCGCCGCCGAACGCCTCGCGGCGGGGCAGGACATGCTCCCGCCGCAGCCGCTCTATCTGCGCAGGCCCGATGCCCAGGTGCCGAAGAACTACAAGGTGGTCACCCCGAAGTGACCGAAGTGATCCGAGGGGCAGGCGCGGCGACCGTGGCCGCCGTGCTGCGCGAGATGCGCTGGTGGGACATCGATCCGGTGCTGGAGCTCGAACACGAGCTGTTCCCGGAGGACGCCTGGTCGGCCGGGATGTTCTGGTCGGAGCTGGCACACGCCCGCGGCCCCGGTGCCACCCGCCGCTACGTCGTCGCCGAGGAGCCGGCCACCGGCCGGATCGTCGGATACGCGGGGCTCGCCGCGGCCGGTGACCTCGGGGACGTACAGACCATCGGGGTCACCCGTGACCACTGGGGCGGCGGACTCGGCTCCGAACTCCTCACCGACCTGCTCAAGCACGCCACGGCCTTCGAGTGCTCCGCCGTGCTCCTGGAGGTGCGGGTCGACAACACCCGCGCGCAGAAGCTGTACGAGCGCTTCGGCTTCGAGCCGATCGGCTTCCGGCGCGGCTACTACCAGCCGGGCAACGTGGACGCGCTCGTGATGCGCCTCCACGTGCAAGAGCACGTACAAGAGCACGTACAAGAACCCGGTCAAGAGCCCGGACAAGAAACTGAGACTGACTGATGGCTGACGAACCGCTCGTACTCGGCATCGAGACCTCCTGCGACGAGACCGGGGTCGGCATCGTGCGCGGCACGACCCTGCTCGCGGACGCCGTCGCCTCCAGCGTCGACACGCACGCCCGTTACGGCGGTGTCGTACCGGAGATCGCCTCCCGCGCCCACCTGGAAGCGATGGTCCCGACCATCGAGCGCGCCCTGAAGGACGCCGGGATCAGCGCGCGCGACCTCGACGGCATCGCGGTCACGGCGGGCCCCGGACTCGCGGGCGCGCTGCTCGTCGGCGTCTCGGCCGCCAAGGCCTACGCGTACGCGCTGAACAAGCCGCTCTACGGGGTCAACCACCTCGCCTCGCACATCTGCGTCGACCAGCTGGAACACGGCCCGCTCCCTGAACCGACCATGGCGCTGCTGGTCAGCGGCGGGCACTCCTCGCTGCTCCTCGCGCCGGACATCACCAACGACGTACGGCCGCTCGGCGCGACGATCGACGACGCTGCGGGCGAGGCGTTCGACAAGATCGCCCGGGTGCTGAACCTCGGCTTCCCCGGCGGCCCGGTCATCGACCGGCTGGCGAAGGAGGGCGACCCGAAGGCCATCGCGTTCCCGCGCGGTCTGAGCGGTTCGCGCGACCCCGCGTACGACTTCTCCTTCTCCGGGCTCAAGACGTCCGTGGCGCGCTGGATCGAGGCGAAGCGGGCGTCGGGCGAGGAGGTGCCGGTACGGGACGTCGCGGCGTCCTTCCAGGAGGCCGTCGTGGACGTGCTCACCCGCAAGGCGGTCCGGGCCTGCAAGGACGAGGGTGTCGGGCACCTGATGATCGGCGGCGGTGTCGCGGCCAACTCGCGGCTGCGGGCACTGGCCCAGGAGCGGTGCGAGCGGGCCGGCATCCGGCTGCGGGTGCCCCGCCCCGGACTCTGCACGGACAACGGCGCGATGGTCGCCGCGCTGGGCGCCGAGATGGTGGCCCGCAACCGGCCGGCCTCGGATCTGGAACTGTCGGCGGACTCCTCGCTGCCGGTGACGGAGACCCACGTGCCGGGCGCACAGACCCACGATCACGACCACGTGCACGAGATCAGCAAGGACAACCTCTACTCATGAGCGCTCCGACCGTCGCACTGATGTGGGAGGCGCGGGCCATCGAGGGCCGGGGCGCCGAACTGCTGGAGTGGGCGCGCGCCCGGTCGGCGGAGCTGGCCCGCGAGCCCGTCCGCCGTGAGCTGCTGCGCGCCCCGCAGGACCGGGTGCTCGTCATCACCTGGTGGGAGGGTTCGTACGGTGACGAGCTGCCCGAACTGCCGGATCCGCACCCGGAACTGATCGCGCGCCCGGTGCACCGCTGGCGCTTCGAGTCGGTCGGCTGAGAATTCTCGGGAAAAAGATTCGCCGGGGTGTCGATCCGGGGCGTGCCCGTTCGACGTACGAGTGTGAGGCGGGCAAAGAGCCCCGCCCAGACCCGAGGAGTCACCGTGCCGCGCTACCTGACGATGGTCCGTATCGACGAGAACAACGCCCCGGCCGAGGGCCCGAGCGAAGCGCTCATGCAGCGCATGGGCGCGCTGATCGAGGAGATGACGAAGGCTGGTGTCCTGCTGGACACCGCCGGTCTCACCCCGACCTCGCAGGGCACCAGGGTCACCTGGTCCAACGGCGAGTTCACCGTCACCGACGGGCCGTTCACCGAGACGAAGGAAGTCATCGGCGGCTACGCGATCATCCAGGCCAAGGACAAGGCCGAGATCCTGGAGTGGACCAAGCGCTTCCTCGCGGTCCACGAGACGTACTGGACCGTCACCTCCGAGATCCGCGAGATCGCCGAGGGCTGACAGGCCACTGCCGGCTCAGGGGTGGGGCGGCAGGTCCTTGCCGCCCCGGCCCCCGGCTGCTCTGATGGGTGGCCGTGACAGAAGCACGCAGTGCCGTCGAAGCCGTGTACAGGATCGAATCGGCACGGATCATCGCCGGAGCCGCCCGCATCGTGCGCGATGTGGGGATCGCCGAGGAGATCGCGCAGGACGCCCTGCTCGCCGCGCTGGAGCAGTGGCCGGTGTCCGGGGTTCCGGACCGGCCGGGCGCCTGGCTCATGGCCACCGCGAAGCACCGGGCGATCGACCTCGTACGCCGCAAGGAGACCTACGCGCGCAAGCTGGCGGAGGTCGGCCGCGCCCTGGAGGACGTACCGCCGCCGGAACCCGCCGACCCCGACCACATCGACGACGACCTCCTGCGGCTGATCTTCACCTCCTGCCATCCGGTGCTCTCCACCCAGGCCCGGATCGCCCTCACGCTGCGCCTCCTCGGCGGCCTCAGCACCGAGGAGACCGCCCGCGCGTTCCTGGCCCCCGAGGCGACCGTGGCCCAGCGCATCGTGCGGGCGAAGCGGACCCTGGGACGGGCGGGCGTCCCGTTCGAGGTGCCGTACGGCCCCGACCGTGCCGCCCGGCTCGACTCCGTACTCGAAGTGATCTACCTGATCTTCAACGAGGGGTACGCGGCGACCACGGGCGACGATCTGCTGCGCCCGGCCCTCTGCCAGGACGCGCTGCGGCTCGCCCGGGTGCTGGCCGGTCTGATGGAGAAGGAGCCGGAGGTCCACGGGCTCGTCGCGCTGCTGGAGCTGCAGGCCTCGCGGGCCGCCGCGCGGACCGGTCCTGACGGTGCGCCGGTGCTGCTCGCCGACCAGAACCGTTCGCGCTGGGACCAGTTGCTGATCCGTCGCGGCTTCGCGGCCCTGGCGCGCGCGAACGCGCTGGGCGGGGCCACGGGGCCGTACGCCCTCCAGGCGGCCATCGCAGCCTGCCACGCGCACGCGGTGACGTACGAGGACACGGACTGGACCGCGATCGCCACGCTGTACGGGCGTCTCGCCGCGCTCACCCCCTCCCCCGTGGTGGAGCTGAACCGGGCGGTGGCCGTGTCGATGGCCGAGGGGCCCGAGGCGGGGCTCGCCCTCGTGGACGCGCTGGTGGCAGGACCGGAGCTCAAGGCGTACCACCTGCTGCCGAGCGTGCGGGGCGACCTGCTGGAGCGGCTGGGGCGGCGGGCGGAGGCGCGGTCGGAGTACGTGCGGGCGGCGGAGCTGACCCGGAACGAGCAGGAGAAGGCGCTGCTCCTGGCGCGCGCCGACCGGGTGTCGCGATGAGTTCCGGGGGTGTGACGGGTCTACCTTCCGAAGGGACTTTCCGGCGTTCCCTGCGCAGCGGTGCCGCCGGCTTTCCGGCGTTCCCGGCTTTTCGGCGAGGAGAAGACCATGCAGAAGATCACTACGTTCCTGTGGTTCGACAAGGAGGCGGAGGAGGCGGCGAACTTCTACGTCTCCGTCTTCGGCGGTGACTCACGGGTTCTGGACGTGACCCACTACGGGGCGACGGCCCCGGGTGAGACCGGCGGCGTCATGACGGTGAGCTTCCGGCTCGCTGACCAGGAGTACATCGCTCTCAACGGCGGCCCGCAGTTCCCCTTCACGGAGGCGGTCTCGCTCTCCGTCGACTGCGAGGACCAGGCCGAGGTGGACCGGCTGTGGGAGGCGTTCACCGCGGAGGGGGAGGAGGGTCAGTGCGGGTGGCTCAAGGACAGGTACGGCCTGTCCTGGCAGATCGTCCCGAAGGTCCTGCCCGAGCTGCTGTCCGGCCCTGACCCGGCCAAGGCCGAGCGTGCCACGGCGATGCTCGGCATGAGGAAGCTGGACATCCAGGCGCTCCGGGACGCGTGAGCGGCCGTCCGGGGGACGGCGCTGCGCGCCCGTCCCCCGGACCGAAGGTCGCGAGCACGCAGGCGCCGCGACCTCCTTCACCACCCGGCCTCTTCACCGAGCGACCTCTTTCGCCATGTGGCCGCCCGCGCAACGGTGTTCACGGCCCGTCATCCCCGCGTGCAGGTCCGCTCGGTAGTGTCTCGGGCATGTCACGCCGCTCACCTCTGCCCCCGCCCCCGCCGCCCTTGGAGCTCCGCTCCTGGCCCGACCGGGAGGCGATGCTCGCCGACAGGGCGGTGGTGCTGGCCGAGTTGGTCCGCGCGCACCTGGGTCACGTGGGGCTCGCGATGCTGTGGGTGTGGGGGATGCTGGCGGCGCTCGGCTGGTCGTTCGTGGGCGGGGCGATCATGTCGTTCGAGGAGCCCGACGACCCCTTCGCCGCGATGCTGGGCCTGGTCGGGTTCGCCCTGGGCGCCTGCCTGCTGGTGCCGTCGGTCGCGCTCGTCGCCGTCGGGCTCGGCCGGGACCGGCAGGTCCGCCGGCTGCTCGCCCAGTGGGGCGCGCTGGACCGCGACCCGGCGCGCGACCTGCCCCTGCGGGCTCCCGGGATCAGCCTCCTGTGGCTGCTGACGTCCTTCGCGCTGTGCGCCCTCGGCCTGTACGCGTGCGTGGTCGTCCCCGCGGGCGCGGAGGCCGGCGATGAGACCTACGGGGAGGTGGCCCTCCTCATGGGACTGGGCCTCATCTGCTGGCTCACCGGCCTGATCGGCGTCGTGAAGGCACTCGCGCACCGTCGCTGGGTGCTGAGGGTCCTCGCCGCCGCACCCGGCGAACCGTCGTTCAGGGCCGCTTCAGGGGCTGACCGACCAGCATCGTAGGAGCGTCCGCCACCCGGGTCAGGAACACGGTCGCCGCGTTCGGTCCCTGGAGTCTCATCCTGCGGCGCAGCTCCTCCGGTTCGACGGCGGAGCCGCGCTTCTTCACGGTCAGGACGCCGACCTCCCGCTCCCGCAGCAGGGCCTTGAGCCTCTTCATGTTGAAGGGGAGCTGGTCGGTGATCTCGTACGCCGTCGTGTACGGGGAGTCGTACAGCTCGTCGCTCGTGACGTACGCGATCATCTCGTCGAACAGCCGGCCGTGGCACCGGTCCACGACGTCCGCGACCAGATGGGCGCGGATGACGGCGCCGTCGGGTTCGTACAGATAGCGGCCCACGGGGCCGACGGGCGGGGCGGGCAGTGGGGCCGGGGCCGTCAGGGTGGCGCCCGACGGCAGCAGTGTGGCCCGGAACGAGCCGGGTGCGAAGCCCTCGCCGTACCAGAGCACCGCCTCCTTCACGTCGCCGCCGTCCGAGATCCACTCCGCCTCGGCCTGCGGTCCGATCGCCTCGTGCGGGACACCGGGGGCGATCTTCAGCGCGGCGCGGGGGGCCTTCAGCGCGGCGGCGGTGGCCCAGGACAGCGGCGGGGAGTACGCCTCGGGGTCGAAGATCCGGCCGCGTCCGCCGCGCCGGGCCGGGTCGACGAAGACGGCGTCGTACGGTGCGGTGTCGATCTCGGTGACGTCGGCGCACCGCACCTCGATCAGAGCCTCCAGACCGAGCGCCGCGGCATTGGCGCGCGCGACCTCGGCGGTCAGCGGATCGCGGTCCACGGCAAGCACCGCGATGCCCGCACGCGCGAGGGCGATCGCGTCGCCGCCGATGCCGCAGCAGAGGTCGGCCACCCTCCGCACGCCGAGGCCGGCGAACCGCTGCGCCCGGTGGGTGGCGACGGAGGTGCGCGTCGCCTGTTCGACCCCGTTGGGAGTGAAGAACATCCGGTACGCGTCCTCGGCGCCGAACTTGGCCACGGCCCGCTGCCGCAGCCGGGCCTGTCCGAGGGCAGCCGAGACCAGGTCGGCCGGGTGGCCGCGACGCAGGCGGGTCGCGGTGGCCAGCTCCCGCGCGGGGTCGTGGTCCCGCAGCTCGGCCAGGAGAGCGGCGCCCTCGGGGGCGAGCAGGGCGCGGAAGCCGGCGAGCGGATCGGGTGTGCCGGACGTGGGGAGAGCGTTCACCCGGCCCATTGTGAGCCAGCCGGGGGACCGGGCGGGCCCGGTGGCGGTGTCGGACCGGGCACTCGCGCGCGCACTGGCAGGATGCGGCGCCATGCAACTAGTACGACAAAAGGAAGTATCTGTCATGAAATGGCACAGACCGGGCTCTCTCGCCCGTGGGCCGGTCTGTACGGCCCTGGTCGCCCTCCTCGCCGCCGCCGTCGTTTCCGGCTGCGCCGCCGAGGGTGCGGGCGGCAATACCGGAGGGAAGCGTCCGGCGTCGCCCGCCGCCGGTCAGGACGGGCCGCCCGCGAAGGCCGCGCCGGCCGAAGCGCTTTCCGCGTACGCCGAGAAGGTGCGGCGTAAGCAGGCCGCCAGGGTCGCGGCGGCCAAGAAGTGGCGACTGGCCAAGGTCCCGCTCGTCGCGCCGGAACCGCCGGCCGTCAAACCGCGCATCACCACGCGCAAGGGCTTCGAGGTCACCGGCGGGGACGCCCTGCCGCCCGTCTTCACCACCGTGCCGACGAAGGAGCGCGTCGTCTTCCTGACGATGGACGACGGGGCCGAGAAGGATCCCGCGCTGCTGCGGATGATGACGGAACTGGACATCCCCTACAGCGCCTTCCTCAGCGACTACGTGGTCAAGGAGGACTACGGCTACTTCAAGAAGATGCAGGCCCTGGGTGTCACCCTCAGCAACCACACGCTGAACCACCGCTACATGCCGGGTCTTTCGTACGACCAGCAGAAGCGGGAGATCTGCGGCCAGCAGGACATGATGGCGAAGCAGTTCGGGAAGCGGCCCACGCTCTTCCGGCCGCCGTACGGCAACTACAACCGCGACACCCTCCGCATCGCCAAGTCCTGCGGCATCAAGGCCGTGCCGCTGTGGGCCTCGGAGGCGTTCCCCGACCACATGGAGTGGCGCGAGTGGGACCGCGACCTGCATCCCGGCGACATCATCCTCACGCACTTCCGGGGGCCCGGGGACTGGAAGGGCTCCATGACCGACATGATCCGGCGGGTCATGAAGACGGTCACCGACAAGGGTTACGCGGTCGCCAGGCTGGAGGACTACGTCTGACCCCCGGCCCCCGCGCGGCCCGCCGGGGTCAGCCCCCGCTCCTCGCGCACTCGTCGCTGTCGCCACCGCTGAGGCAGGGCGGTGAGGACCATCCGGGCGTGTTCGCGGGGGACGGGTGCGTCTCGCGCGAGGCGTCCCCGCCGGCCGAAACCGTCACGAGGCAGAGCGTGAGCGCGGTGAGCACCTGCGTCGCGCCGGTCCACGGGTTGTGGAAGCGGAACATCAGCACGGCGAGGACGACGGCCGCGGCGGCGATCACTCCGAACGTCACCGTGGCCGTCCAGTCGGCCGCCGGCACGGCGGGCGGGGCCGGCCCCGCGCGGCCCGCCGGGTGGCCGCCGCTCCCGTCGCCGTCCGGTAAGGCGGTCCGGATCGCGGCGATCACGTACACCACCAGTTCGAGTGCGACGACGAGGAGGCCCACCACCGCGTCGGCGTGGCCGCGGGCGAAGGGGGACGGGCGCGTCGGCGTGTTCGGGCGATCCCGCATGTCCGCACGGTCGTGCGGAACCGTGCGGCGCGCCCCGGCGTTGTCCGGACGGTGACCTCATGGTGCCCCGATCGATACCGCACCGATGATCGGCATGTTCGCCACGCGGGGGTGGTGAATTGGCACTCCGCTTGACCGAGTGCTAATCGCGGTCATAGTCTCAGTGCTGGCACTCCCCACTGGAGAGTGCCAGCACAACTGCGCGACAGGGCAGGTCCGGCACCCGCGACGACGGATCGACCTGGTCGCCACCCCACAGACTGTTAAACCCCGTGAGATCTCCGAAGGGGGAGACCGGATCGTGTCGACCACCAGCTCCAAGGTTGCGATCAAGCCGCTCGAGGACCGCATTGTGGTCCAGCCGCTCGACGCCGAGCAGACCACGGCCTCCGGCCTGGTCATTCCCGACACCGCCAAGGAGAAGCCCCAGGAGGGCGTCGTCCTTGCCGTGGGCCCGGGCCGCTTCGAGAACGGCGAGCGGCTTCCGCTCGACGTCAAGACCGGCGATGTCGTTCTGTACAGCAAGTACGGCGGCACCGAGGTGAAGTACAACGGCGAGGAGTACCTCGTCCTCTCGGCCCGCGACGTGCTCGCGATCGTCGAGAAGTAATTCACCCACGTTTGTTTCTGTTCTGCGCCCCTGGCCCCCTGCGAAATAACTAGCCGGGCGGTCAGGGGCGCAGTTCGTTTTGAGAGGACAGGCAACAGCCCATGGCGAAGATTCTGAAGTTCGACGAGGACGCCCGTCGCGCCCTTGAGCGCGGCGTCAACAAGCTTGCCGACACGGTCAAGGTGACGATCGGCCCCAAGGGCCGCAACGTCGTCATCGACAAGAAGTTCGGCGCTCCCACCATCACCAACGACGGTGTCACCATCGCGCGCGAGGTCGAGCTCGACGACCCGTACGAGAACCTCGGTGCCCAGCTGGTGAAGGAGGTGGCGACCAAGACCAACGACGTAGCCGGTGACGGCACCACCACCGCCACCGTCCTGGCCCAGGCGCTCGTCCGCGAGGGCCTGCGCAACGTCGCCGCGGGCGCCTCCCCGGCGGCCCTGAAGAAGGGCATCGACGCCGCGGTCAAGGCCGTGTCCGAGGAGCTCCTCGCGACCGCCCGCCCGATCGAGGACAAGTCCGACATCGCCGCCGTGGCCGCGCTCTCCGCGCAGGACACCCAGGTCGGCGAGCTCATCGCGGACGCGATGGACAAGGTCGGCAAGGACGGTGTCATCACCGTCGAGGAGTCCAACACCTTCGGTCTGGACCTCGAGTTCACCGAGGGCATGGCCTTCGACAAGGGCTACCTCTCCCCGTACATGGTGACCGACCAGGAGCGTATGGAGGCCGTCCTCGACGACCCGTACATCCTGATCCACCAGGGCAAGATCGGCTCCATCCAGGAGCTGCTCCCGCTCCTGGAGAAGGTCATCCAGTCGGGTGGCTCGAAGCCGCTGCTGATCATCGCCGAGGACGTCGAGGGCGAAGCCCTGTCGACCCTGGTCGTCAACAAGATCCGTGGCACCTTCAACGCCGTAGCGGTGAAGGCCCCGGGCTTCGGTGACCGCCGCAAGGCCATGCTCGGCGACATCGCCACCCTCACGGGTGCGACCGTCATCGCCGAAGAGGTCGGCCTCAAGCTCGACCAGGCCGGTCTCGACGTGCTGGGCACCGCCCGCCGCGTCACCGTCTCCAAGGACGACACGACCATCGTCGAGGGCGGCGGCGACTCCGCCGACGTCAAGGGCCGGGTCAACCAGATCAAGGCCGAGATCGACTCCACGGACTCCGACTGGGACCGCGAGAAGCTCCAGGAGCGCCTCGCGAAGCTGGCCGGCGGCGTCTGCGTGATCCGCGTCGGTGCTGCCACCGAGGTGGAGCTCAAGGAGAAGAAGCACCGTCTGGAGGACGCCATCTCCGCGACCCGCGCCGCGGTCGAGGAAGGCATCGTCTCCGGTGGTGGCTCCGCTCTGGTCCACGCCGTCAAGGTCCTCGAGGGCAACCTCGGCAAGACCGGCGACGAGGCCACCGGTGTCGCGGTCGTGCGCCGCGCCGCCGTCGAGCCGCTGCGCTGGATCGCCGAGAACGCCGGCCTGGAGGGTTACGTCATCACCTCCAAGGTCGCCGAGCTCGACAAGGGCCAGGGCTTCAACGCCGCCACCGGCGAGTACGGCGACCTGGTGAAGGCCGGCGTCATCGACCCGGTCAAGGTCACCCGCTCCGCCCTGGAGAACGCCGCGTCGATCGCGTCGCTGCTGCTCACGACCGAGACCCTGGTCGTCGAGAAGCCGGCGGACGACGAGGGCGACGCCGGTCACGGCCACGGCCACGGTCACTCCCACTAGTACGCACCCGGCACACCACTGAGGCCCGGTACCCCCGTCGCGGGGGTACCGGGCCCCGGTCGTTCCCGGGCAGCCCGTCACGCGGAGCGGTTCAGCGCCTCCGCGGTCACCGGGTCCGCGAACGGGCGGCCACCGGCGAAGCGTTCCAGTTCGTCCAGTGCCTGATCCGCCATGCGATGCAGCTCGTTTCCCAGCGAGCCCGCGATATGCGGAGTGAGCAGGACGTTCGGCAGGTCGTACAACGGGGAGTCCGCCACCGGCACTTCCGGCTCCGTCACATCCAGCACCGCGTGCAGCCGCCCGCTCTCCAGTTCCCGGATCAGCGCGTCCTCGTCGATCAGCGAACCACGCGCCGTGTTGATCAGCGTCGCACCAGCCGGCATCAGCGCCAGCTGCGCCGCCCCGACGAGATGGCGCGTCTCGGGCAGCTGAGGAGCGTGGACGGAGACCACCGCACTGCCGGCGCACAGCTCGGACAGCGTCGCCGGCCGCACGCCGAGGGCGGCGGCCTCGGCGGGGGAGACGTACGGGTCGTACAGCATCACGTCCAGGTCGAACGGGCGCAGCAGTTCCATGACGCGGCGCCCGATGCGGGACGCGCCGATGACGCCGACCGTACGGCGGTAGTTGCCGCTCGCCTCCATGTCACCGAGCCAGTCGTGGTCCGCCCGCAGGGCACGGAAGCGCTGGGCGGCGTGCAGTACCCGCTTGTTGGCGAAGAGGATCGCGGCGAGGGTGAACTCGGCCACGGGCAGCGCGTTGGCGTCGGCCGCCGAGGTGACGGCGATGCCGCGTTCCCAGCAGGCGTCGGTGATGTGGTGCTTGACGGACCCGGCCGCGTGCACGACCGCGCGCAGCCGGGGGGCGGCGGCCAGGATGTCCGCCGTCAGCGGGGTGGCGCCCCAGCAGGTCAGCAGCACGTCTGCGCCGGCGAGCGCGGCGGCCACCTCCGGGCCGGGGGCGGCCAGATCGTGGGCGACGAGATCCGGGTCCGTACGGGTGAGGGCGGCCAGCCGGGTGCGATGGCGTTCGGCGAAGAGCCGGCCGGCGATGCCGGGGCCCATCGCGAGCAGCGCGCGGGGCCGGTTGTCAGTGGCGTGGGGCATGGTGGAACTCGACTCCTCGAAGGCTCGCCTGACGGTCACTTCACACTTCCCGCCGTCAGTCCCGCCTTCCAGTGCCGCTGCAGGGAGACGAAGGCGACGATCAGGGGGATGACGGCGAGGAGGGAGCCCGTGACGACGAGCGGGTAGAAGCTCGGCTCGCCATGGGTGTTGGTGTTCCAGGCGTACAGGCCGAGGCTCAGGGGGAAGAGCTCGCGGTCCGAGAGCATCACCAGGGGGAGGAAGAAGTTGTTCCAGATCGCGGTGAACTGGAAGAGGAAGACGGTCACGAAGCCCGGCATCACCATGCGCAGACCGATGGACCAGAAGGTGCGCAGCTCACCGGCCCCGTCGATCCGGGCGGCCTCCAGCGCCTCGTCGGGGATGTATCCCGTACAGAAGACCCGCGCGAGATACACGCCGAACGGGTTGACCAGTACGGGGATCAGCACCGACCAGTAGGTGTTGACCACCCCGGTCTTCGAGGCCAGGAGGTACATGGGCAGGGCGAGCGCGGTGGTCGGGACCAGCACGCCCATCAGGACCAGGCCGAACAGTTTCTCCTTGCCCCGGAAGTCGTACTTGTCGAAGGCGTAGCCGGCGGCCACGCAGATCAGGGAGCAGGCGAGCGCGCCGACGCCCGCGTAGAGCAGGCTGTTGACGTACCAGCGGAAGTAGATGCCGTCGCCGTAGGCGGCGAGGTCCGACAGGTTCTCGCCGAGGTTGAAGCCCTCGAAGGAGAAGGCGTTGCCCGCGAGCAGGTCGCCGGTGTCCTTCGTCGCCGCGGTGACCAGCCAGACGAGCGGGAAGAGCATGTAGAGGACGGCGAGCAGCAGGAAGCCGTTGACGGCGGTCTTCGACATCCAGCGGTTCGGGGGAGCTGAGGGGTTCATGCCTTCCTGCCCTTGCGTCCGGTGAAGCGGGTGACGACGAAGGACAGCAGCGCGGCGGTGAGGGCCAGCAGGATCGAGGCGGCGGCGGCGAGCCCGTAGTCGTTGCGTTCGAAGGCCGCGGTGTACGCGTACATGTTCGGCGTCCAGGTGGAGGAGACGGCGGAGCCGGTCCCCTTGGCGAGGATCAGCGGCTCGGTGAAGAGCTGGAGCGAGCCGATGACCGTGAACAGGGCGACCATCGCCACCGAGGCGCTGATCAGCGGCACCTTGATGGAGAAGGCGATCCGCCAGGCTCCCGCGCCGTCCACCGTGGCCGCTTCGAGTACGGAACGGTCGACGGCCTGGAGCGCGGCGTAGAAGATCACCATGTTGTAGCCGAGCCATTCCCACAGCGCGATGTTGACGACGGAGGGGAGTGCTCCCTCGGGGGAGAAGAAGTCGAAGCCGATCCCCCCGGCCTCCATCGCGCCGACCACCGGGCTGAGCTGGGGTGTGTAGAGGTAGACCCAGATCAGCGCGGCGATGATCCCCGGCACGGCGTGCGGGAGGAACAGCGCGAGCTGGAAGAACCGGCGGGCGCGGGCGAGGGCCGAGTCGAGCAGCAGGGCGAGTGCGAGGGCTCCGCCGACCATGAGCGGGATGTAGAGGAGGCAGTATCCGAGCAGGACGACGAAACCCTCGCGGAAGGCCCGGTCGCCCAGCGCCGCCGCGTAGTTGTCGAGGCCGCTGAAGACGGTCTCGGTGCCACCGAAGCCCAGACCGGACTGCTTCTCGGTGAACAGGCTGAGCCAGACCGCGTAACCGATCGGCACCACCATGACCACGGTGAACAGTGCGAAGAACGGGCCCAGCAGGACTGCGGCGGCTCTGGTTGTCCGGGCGCGCTTCATCAGCCGGCGTCCTCGACCTTCAGGCCGCGCTTCCTGAGCTCGGTGACCGTGGCGTCATGACCGGCCTTCACCGCTTCGGCGATGGTCGTGTCGCCGCTCGCGACCTTCCCGAACTGGTCCTTGATGACCGTGTTCGAGGTGCCGGTCGTCGGTCCCCAGGCCCAGTCGGGCCGGATGGACGTCGCCGCTCCCTCGAAGACCTGGTAGATGTCCGTGCCCCCGAAATAGCCGGCGTCGAAGGCCGCCTTGGCCACCGGACGCAGCGCGGTCGCGGCGGGGAAGGCGCTGGAGGTGCCGGACGCGATACGGGCCTTGACGCCTTCGGGCGTCGTCGACATCCAGGTGGCGAACTCGACCGCCGCCTCGGCCTTCTCGCTGTTCTTCGACACGGCGAAGGTGGACCCGCCGAGCATTCCGCTCGCCGGGGTTCCGTCCCAGCAGGGCATGGGCGCGACCGCCCACTTGCCGCTCTGCTCGGGCAGTGTGCCCTTCAGGACACCGGCTCCCCAGGCCGCTCCGAGGTAGCCGACCGTGCCGCCGCTCTTGAGCGAGTTGGTCCACTCCGGGCTGAACGAGGCGTTGGCCCTTATGAGGTCGTCGTCGATCAGACCCTGCCAGTAGCGGGCGGTCCTGGTCGTCGCCTCGTCGGTGGTGTTCACCTTCCAGGTGTCGCCCTCGGCCTTGTACCACTGGGCCCCCGCCTGCCATGCCATGGCCTGGAAGGTGGTGGGGTCGTCGGGGAAGAACGTGCCGATACGGGCCTTCCTGTCGGCCTGCTTGACCTTCTCGGCCGCCTTGCGGAAGTCGTCCCACGTGGTGGGGACCTCGACGCCGTACTTCTCGAACAGGTCCTTGCGGTAGTAGAACGCCTGCGGCGAGGCGTCGAAGGGGACGGCCCAGTTCTTGCCGCCGAGCGTGGTCAGTTCCACCGCCTGCGGCAGCAGCTTCTTCTTGATGTCGTCCGTGAGGTACTCGCTGATGTCCTGGACGGAGCCCTGGCTGACGAACTCGGGCAGCTGGGGGTACTCGATGCTGACGAGGTCGGGCGCGTTGCCCGCCTTCACCGCGTTGGAGATCTTGGCGTAGCCGCCCGCGTTCCCGGACGGGATCTCCTCGTAGACGACCCTGATGTCCTTGTGCGAGGCGTTGAACGCGTCGACGACCTCCTTCGATCCCTTCGCCCAGCCCCAGAAGGTGACGCTGACGGGCTTGCCGTCGCTTCCGGGTGCGGCTCCGTCCTCACCGCCGCCGCACGCCGTGAGAACGGCGAGGGCGGTGGCGGCACCGAGGATGACGTGGGACGTTCTGCTCCAACTGCGGCTCACGGCGAGGCTCCTGAACAGGCGGCGACATGGGGCGTTGGCCGTGATCCTTGAACCAGCCGTGACCGAAGTCAAGAGCGAAAGATTGATTGATCGAAAAAAGATCAGAACGGTTATGAACGGAAGAGGTCGACAAGGGAGCCGGAGGTGTGTCGCCAGGGGAGCCGGAGGTGTTACGTCAGGGGGTCCCCGCAGGAGCTGCGGACCCGGAGCTGCGGGAGCAGCGCCACGTGGCGGCGAGGCGGCGCGGTGGCGGTTTCCCCGGCCTCCGTGAGGCGTTCCACCAGCAGTTCCGTCGCATGTCTTCCCACCTCCCGCTTGGGCGGGGCCACGGCGGTGAGCGGGGTGTCGGCGAGCGCCGCCACCTCGTCGTCGTAGGCGATGAGCGCCAGGTCCCGGGGCACCTGCACCCCGAGTTCGGCCAGGCGCTGCACGACCTGGATGGCGTCCACGTCGTTGTGGATCAGGGCCGCGGTCGCGACCCCGGAGACGACCGACTCGCGCAGGGCCTGCACGGCCTCCTCGAAGGCGTCCGGCGCCTGGTCCGCCGGTACGGAACCGATCACGCCCTGCGGGGCGCGCAGCCCCATCACGGCGAGTGCCTCCTCGTACCCGGACCGCACCGCGACCGCCGTCGGCGAATCGGCGCGGGCCATAAGGAGCGGCGCCCCATGGCCCAGCCCCACCAGGTGCCGCAGGGCGAGCAGCACCCCGTGCCGGTGGTCCGAGCAGACCCGGTCGAGGGCGTCCAGCGGCGATCCGGCGGCGGGCTGCCGTTCGAGGAGCACCGTGGGCACGGGCAGCGAGGTGATCCAGTCGCCGTACGCCGCAGGGTCGCCGGGCCGCCGCCAGCCGGGCGCGACCAGCACGCCCTCCGCGCCGGCGGCGAGCAGGCCCTGCGTGCGGGCGTGGTCCTCCTCCGGCCGGTAGTCCGAGATCCGCAGGATCAGCCGTGCCCCGGCGCGGGCCGCGGCCTCGTGGGCCCCACGGATCACCTCGGCGAAGTAGTACGTCGCGGAGGGCGCGAGCATCCCGAGGATCAGCCCCCTGCCCGTACCGCCCAGGGCCTCGGACGTGGCGGCGTCACGGCCCTGCGGCCAGGAGACCGAACCGTGCACCCGGTCGAGCAGGCCCCGGCCCGCCAGGTCCTCCACGTCCCGGCGCACCGTGACGGGTGAGACACCCAGCTGGGAGGCGAGGTCCGAGACCCGGGCCGAGCCCCGGTCCCGCACCAGCCCCAGCAGGCGGTCATGACGTTCAGCGGCACTTTCGCGCATGGCAGCAGTCCCCTCGACTTGGTTCCCCGACCCTAGACCACATGATCGAATGACGAGAGTTTCGATCATTCAAACGCGCAGCGTGACGTTCGATCGGTCCGAGTCCAGGATTCCGGCGGCGGTGCCGGTCCGCATTCGACTCCGACTCTTCGTACGGAGGAATTGTGAGACATCGCCTCACGCCGCGGTGCTCGCTGCGCCGACAACCTCCGCTTCCGGTCCGAGGGGGAACCGGTCGCGCCCGTCGCCTCGGAAGGCCCGGCCCTCCGTGCCCCGTTACCGAGGCCCGTACTTGCGGCCGGTCCTGGAGGTGACCCCGCCGAGCAGGCTGCGGGGCGTCACCTTCACCAGCCCCATCAGCGCCTTGTACCGGGCATCCGGAATCGACACCGTCCGGCCGCGCGCCAGATCCGACAGCGCGCTCGTCACCAGCTTGTCCGCGTCGAGCCACATCCAGCCCGGGATGCTGCCCGTCCCCATACCGGCGCGCTGGTGGAACTCCGTCCGCACGAACCCGGGGCAGAGTGCCATCAGCCGCACGCCCGAACCCGACAGGTCCTTCGCCGCCCCCTGGGTGAACTGCACGACCCACGCCTTGGACGCCCCGTACGTCCCGCGCGGCACGAACGCCGCGACCGACGCCACGTTGATCACTCCGCCGCGTCCCCGCTCCTTCATGCCTGTCGCGGCGGCGGACGTCAGCCGCAGCACCGCCTCGCAGTGCACCTTCAGCATCGTCAGCTCATCGGCCATGGGGACCTCCAGGTAGCGCCCCTTGTTGCCGAAGCCGGCGTTGTTCACCAGGAGGTCCACCGCCTGGCGGCGGTCACCGAGGCGGGCCTCGACCGCCGCGATCCCCTTGTCCTCGGACAGGTCGGCGGTCAGGACCTCGGCCTCGATGCCGTGCCGGTCGTGCAGTTCGGTGGCCTGGACCCGCAGCCGCTCGGTGTCACGGGCCACCAGGACCAGGTTGTGCCCCTCGCCCGCGAGCCGCCGTGCGAAGGCGGCCCCGATCCCCGCCGTCGCGCCCGTAATCAGTGCTGTCGTCATAGGCGGCACGTTAGTGCCCCACGTGCGCGGCCGGTCGACCCGCCCGCGCGCGTGGGACGGGTCGGGGCGCCTGCCGGGCCGTCAGTTGTCGGCCCCCTGCTTCCGCACGTAGGCCCGCGCGTCGCGCAGGGCCTCCGGGTGCAGTGCGTCTCCGGCCGCCGGCAGCCGGGACAGCAGTGTCCGCTCGGTCGTGAGGGCCCGGAACACCAGGGACACGGTGACGTCGTGGTCCGGCCGGTGCACGATCTCGACCGGGTCCCCGGCACGTATCGTCCCCGGCTCGATGACCCGCAGATAGGCGCCGGGCGCCGCCTGTGCGGTGAACCGCTTCACCCAGCCCTTCTCGCCGAGGTGGCCCGCGAACGTACGGCACGGAATGCGGCCCGTGGTGACCTCCAGGACGAGGCCCGGGCCGATCCTCCAGCGCTCCCCGATCCTGGCCCCGCTCACATCGATGCCCCGGGTCGTGAGGTTCTCGCCGAACGCGCCGTTGGCCACCTGCCGGCCGAGCACGGTCTCCCAGGCGTCGAGCTCCTCGCGCGCGAAGGCGTACACCGCCTGGTCGGTGCCGCCGTGATGCCGCAGATCGCACACCGCGTCCCCGGCCAGACCACTGCCCCCCGTCCCCTTCGGCCCGGGGTCCGACACGTGCACGGGGCCGTCGGCCGGGTGTTTGTCGATCCCGGTGACGCCCCCGGGGCCATTGGTGTGCTCGGACGCCTTGGGGCGGCCCACATTCACGGTCAGCAGCTTCATGCCGGACACGCTAGCGAGTGGTCACTCAAAGTTGCACGCCAATTATCCTCGCCTTCCCCAAGAGTCGCTTATGGTGGACAGGTGATCGAAGCCCGGCATCTCCGAGTCCTGCGCGCCGTGTCGACGACCGGTTCGTTCTCCGCCGCCGCGCGCGAGCTGGGCTGCACCCAGCCCGCCGTCAGCCAGCAGATGAAGGCGCTGGAGGCGTCGGCGGGCACCACCCTGCTCATCAGGACGGGCCGCGAGATGAGGCTGACCCAGGCGGGCGAGGCCCTCGTGCGCCATGCGTCCGGCATTCTCGCCGGGCTGACCGCCGCCGAGGAGGAGGTCGCCGCGATCGCCGGACTGCGGGCGGGCCGGGTCCGGCTCGTCTCGTTCCCCAGTGGCAGTTCCACCCTCGTCCCGGGCGCACTCGCCGCCCTGCGCGCGGCCCACCCGGGCACCCGGGTCTCGCTCGTCGAGGCGGAGCCGCCGCGCTCGGTGGAGATGCTCCGGGACGGCGACTGCGACATCGCGCTGGCCTTCCGGTACGGGGCGCCCGGCGGTGAGTGGGACGACCTGGTCGTGCGGCCCCTGCTGGCCGACCGGCTGATCGGACTGGTCCCCGAGGGGCACCGGCTGGCGGACGCGGAGGCCGTGGGCATCGGGGAACTCGCCGACGAGCCGTGGATCGCGGGCTGCCCGCGCTGCCGCCGCCAGCTCGTGGAGGTCTGCGAGGCGTCCGGCTTCACCCCCAGGATCGACTTCGCCACCGACGACTACCCGGCGGTGATCGGACTGGTGGGAGCGGGGCTCGGGGTGGCCGTCCTGCCCGAGCTGGCCATCGAGTCGGTACGCCCGAAGGGGGCCCGGACCGTCACCGTCGAACCGCCCATCGAACGCGAGATCGTCGCGCTGACCCTCCCGGACCTGGCCCAGGTCCCCGCGGTGGCCGCCACCCTGGACGAGCTCTCCCGGGCCGCCGCACGCTGAAGCGGGCAGCACCGGTCGCGCCCGGGGCTGCCCGCTTCGGTGGGTGTGTGGGGAACTACCTATGAAGAAACGTTTCTCTGTCGGCTGGGAGCGTCGGGTGTCAGGCGTGATCGGGGCCGGCCCCGGCGCTTGAGTGCGCCGCGGTGATCAGCCGGTTGCGCGCCCTGCCCATGAGCTCTTCGCGCTCGTCCTCGGTCAGGCCGCCCCACACTCCGTAGGGCTCCCGTACCGCCAGTGCGTGTGCCGCGCACTCCGCCCGTACCGGGCAGCGCATGCACACCTCTTTCGCCGAGGTCTCGCGAGCGCTCCGGGCCGCCCCGCGCTCACCCTCCGGGTGGAAGAAGAGTGAGCTGTCGACCCCTCGGCAGGCGGCCAGGAGCTGCCAGTCCCACAGATCTGCATTGGGTCCGGGAAGGCGGGAGAAATCTGCCATTGCTTGTCCCCTCGAAACCGTGCTGAGTCGGAAACGGCATCCTCGACCGTTGTGGATCGTCGGTGACCGGAGTCCCGACCGTACATCTACGGTGTTAGTAGATGTAAATATGACTGATTGCGAATCTAGCCACAGACACCCGTAAAAGGGAAGAAAATCCGCTAAATGGGGCATACCTTCGGGTGAAGTTTCGGTTGACGCTTGGATGATCTGCGCCGTTCTCCTCCGTGTGCGGACACTCACGTAGAGTGCCGAACTCGACGTTCCCACCCGTAACTCTTTCGAGTGACCATCGTTGAGTGTGCGGAGGCGGTTGACGAAGAACGAGCTCGGGCAGATGTCCGAGGGGGTCAACCGCACAGGTGACGACTTGTATCAGCCTGGAGGCTCAAGGTGACGCGCATCAGCTGCGGAGGACGGTCATGACATCCGTCCTCGTCTGCGACGACTCCCCGCTTGCCCGAGAAGCGCTCCGCCGCGCGGTTGCCACCGTGCCCGGTGTCGAGCGCGTGACGACGGCGGCCAACGGCGAGGAAGTTCTCCGCCGCTGGGGAGCCGATCGTTCGGATCTGATTCTGATGGACGTACGTATGCCCGGTCTGGGGGGTGTGGAGACGGTCCGGCGGCTGCTGTCCGCAGACCCGGGGGCCCGGATCATCATGCTGACCGTCGCCGAGGACCTCGACGGTGTCGCGCTGGCGGTCGCCGCGGGTGCCCGCGGGTATCTGCACAAGGACGCCTCGCGCGCCGAGCTGCGGGCCACCGTGACGCAGGCCCTGGCCGACCCGACCTGGCGGCTGGCTCCGCGCAGGCTGCGGTCCGCCGAGATGGGTGCGGCGCCGACGCTCACCGCGCGTGAGATCCAGGTGCTCGAAGGCATGAGCCACGGCCGGTCCAACGCCGAGATCGGGCGCGAGCTGTTCCTCTCGGAGGACACGGTGAAGACGCACGCGAGGCGCCTCTTCAAGAAGCTCGGAGCCTCGGACCGCGCACACGCCGTGGCACTCGGCTTCCGCTGGGGTCTCGTCCGCTGACACCTGGCCACGGCCGGCGGCCGAGCCATCCCCCGTCCGCGCACCGGCGGGCGGGGTGACGGGGACCGCGGGGCGGCGGGCCTGGGATCCAGCCCCTCCGACCAGCGATATGTGACGCTTCCCGGCCGATGCCGCATCCTTGAGACGTGGAGTTCCTCGGGAACGATTCGGTCGAGCGGAAGGGGAGGGCGCAGGACATGACATCCGGCGCACCCGCTCATAACGCTTCGGTGCACAACTCAGGACGCGGTGCCGCAGATCCGGCGGCACCAAGGCACCATGGTTCGATGCGCGACGACGAGACGACGGTGATCGGTGCACTGGTGCACCGTGCCGTCGACGGCGACGCGCAGGCCACCCACGACCTGCTGGCCCATGTCCACCCCCTCGCGCTGCGCTACTGCAGGTCCCGGCTGAACCGGCTTCCCGGTGATGCCCGTCACTTCGTGGAGGACCTGGCGCAGGAGGTCTGTGTCGCGGTGCTGATGGCGCTGCCGCGGTACAAGGACACCGGCAGACCCTTCGAGGCATTCGTCTTCGCCATCGCGGGCCACAAGGTCGCCGACCTCCAGCGTGCCGCCATGCGGCACCCCGGATCGACGGCCGTGCCCTCCGACGAGATGCCGGAGCGGCCCGACGACTCGCTCGGCCCCGAGGAGCGCGCCCTGCTCAGCAGTGACGCGGCCTGGGCCAAGAAGCTGCTGGCCAACCTCCCGGAGAACCAGCGCGAGCTGCTGGTCCTGCGGGTCGCGGTCGGACTGACGGCCGAGGAGACCGGACAGATGCTGGGGATGTCCCCGGGAGCCGTCCGTGTCGCCCAACACCGCGCGCTGAGCAGGCTGCGCGCCCTCGCGGGGCAGTAGGCGCCTCCCGGCCGCGCGCACGTAGGAACGTACAGAACCGCTTACCGATCTTGATCGTGGAATGAGACACCCCGGAAGCCCGTTAGCATGGACATCCGCACCGATCAAGGCCATTTGGGGAAGGTGTCATGACTGCAAACGTCGACGGAGTGCCCGAGAAATTCGCGACGCTCGGGCTGACATACGACGACGTGCTGCTGCTGCCGGGCGCGTCCGACATGGCGCCCGATCAGATCGACACTTCCTCGTACATCTCGAAGAACGTCCGGGTGAACATCCCGCTGCTCTCCGCGGCGATGGACAAGGTCACCGAGGCGCGCATGGCCATCGCCATGGCGCGGCAGGGCGGCGCGGGCGTTCTGCACCGCAACCTCTCCATCGCCGACCAGGCCAACCAGGTCGACCTGGTGAAGCGCTCCGAGTCCGGCATGGTCACCGACCCGATCACGGTGCACCCGGACGCGACGCTGCTGGAGGCCAACGACCTCTGCGCCAAGTTCCGCATCAGCGGCGTCCCGGTCACCGACGCGGCGGGCAAGCTCCTCGGCATCGTCACCAACCGTGACATGGCCTTCGAGCCGGACCGTACGCGCCAGGTGCGCGAGGTCATGACGCCCATGCCGCTGGTCACGGGCAAGGTCGGCATCTCCGGCGTGGACGCCATGGAGCTGCTGCGCCGCCACAAGATCGAGAAGCTTCCGCTGGTCGACGACCACGGAATCCTCAAGGGCCTCATCACAGTCAAGGACTTCGTCAAGGCCGAGAAGTACCCGAACGCGGCCAAGGACAAGGGTGGCCGGCTGCTGGTCGGCGCCGCCGTAGGCGTCGCGGGCGACGCCTACGAGAGGGCCCAGGCGCTCGTCGAGGCGGGCGTCGACTTCATCGTCGTCGACACCGCCCACGGTCACTCCCGGCTCGTCGGCGACATGGTCGCCAAGATCAAGTCGAACTCCTCGGTCGACGTCATCGGCGGCAACATCGCCACCCGTGACGGCGCCCAGGCCCTGATCGACGCAGGCGTCGACGGCATCAAGGTCGGCGTCGGCCCCGGCTCCATCTGCACCACCCGTGTGGTCGCCGGCATCGGTGTCCCGCAGGTCACCGCGATCTACGAGGCGTCCCTCGCCGCCAAGGCTGCGGGCGTCCCGGTCATCGGTGACGGCGGCCTCCAGTACTCCGGCGACATCGCCAAGGCCCTCGTGGCCGGCGCCGACACCGTGATGCTCGGCTCGCTGCTCGCGGGCTGCGAGGAGTCCCCGGGCGAGCTGCTCTTCATCAACGGCAAGCAGTTCAAGTCGTACCGCGGCATGGGTTCGCTCGCCGCGATGCAGACCCGTGGCGACCGCAAGTCGTTCTCGAAGGACCGTTACTTCCAGGAGGGCGTCGCCTCCGACGAGAAGCTCGTCCCCGAGGGCATCGAGGGCCAGGTCCCCTACCGGGGCCCGCTCTCCGCGGTCGTCCACCAGCTCACCGGCGGTCTGCGCCAGTCGATGTTCTACGTCGGCGGCCGGACGGTGCCCGAGCTCCAGAACAACGGCCGTTTCGTACGGATCACGTCGGCGGGTCTCAAGGAGAGCCACCCGCACGACATCCAGATGACCGTCGAGGCGCCGAACTACAGCAGGAAGTAGCCGCACCGTCGCCCGAGGGGCGGCCCCGGGGGTTCCCGGGGCCGCCCCTCCGACGTGTGTCGGGGATACTGGCAGTGCAGACGTAGAGGGAAAGGCCACACCATCGTGACTGAGATCGAGATCGGGCGCGGCAAGCGCGGCCGCCGGGCGTACGCATTCGACGACATCGCCGTCGTTCCGAGCCGTCGTACGCGGGACCCGAAGGAGGTCTCGATCGCCTGGCAGATCGACGCCTACCGGTTCGAGCTGCCGTTCCTGGCCGCCCCCATGGACTCCGTGGTGTCCCCGCAGCACGCCATCAGGATCGGCGAGCTCGGCGGCCTGGGCGTCCTCAACCTGGAAGGGCTGTGGACCCGGCACACCGACCCGCAGCCGCTCCTCGACGAGATCGCGGAGATGCCGGTCGAGTCCGCGACCCGCCGCCTCCAGGAGATCTACTCCGCTCCGATCCAGGAGGAGCTGATCGGGCAGCGCATCAAGGAGGTGCGCGATTCCGGTGTCGTCACCGCCGCCGCGCTCTCCCCGCAGCGCACCGCGCAGTTCTCCAAGGCGGTCGTCGACGCGGGTGTCGACATCTTCGTCATCCGCGGCACGACGGTCTCCGCCGAGCACGTCTCGGGCGCGGCCGAGCCGCTGAACCTTAAGCAGTTCATCTACGAGCTGGACGTCCCGGTGATCGTCGGCGGCTGCGCCACGTACACCGCGGCACTCCACCTCATGCGCACCGGCGCGGCCGGTGTCCTCGTCGGCTTCGGCGGCGGCGCGGCGCACACCACGCGCAACGTCTTCGGCATCCAGGTCCCCATGGCGACCGCGGTCGCCGATGTGGCCGGGGCCCGTCGCGACTACATGGACGAGTCGGGCGGCCGGTACGTGCACGTGATCGCGGACGGTGGCGTCGGCTGGTCCGGCGACATCCCGAAGGCCGTCGCCTGTGGCGCGGACGCCGTGATGATGGGCTCCCCGCTGGCCCGTGCGACGGACGCGCCCGGTCGCGGCCGGCACTGGGGCATGGAGGCCGTCCACGAGGACGTGCCGCGCGGCAAGCTGGTGGACCTGGGCTCCGTCGGGACGACGGAGGAGGTCCTCACGGGCCCCTCGCACACCCCTGACGGCTCCATGAACATCTTCGGCGCCCTGCGCCGCGCGATGGCCACCACGGGCTACAGCGACCTCAAGGAGTTCCAGCGCGTCGAGGTGACGGTGGCGGACTCGCAGCACCGCCGCTGACCCACCCCGGACACCCGGGTACGCATGACGGGAGGGCCCGGACCACCGTGTGGTCCGGGCCCTCCCGTCATGCGTACCGCAGGGCGACTAGTCGGCCTTGCGGGCGCCACCGATCGCGGCGATCGGACCGAGGGCGAGGAAGAGGTACGTCATGAAGTCGGCCTCCTCGTTCCAGATCTTGGTCACGTCGCCGAAGTGGTCGAAGAAGACACCGGAGAACGACAGGCCGGACGCCTCCGCCAGGATCATCGACATGCCGACGAGCTGACCGAGGTAGACGGCGCCGATGGCGAAGACGGCACCGGCGCCGATGACGACCGGGTTGCTGCCGCCGACCTTGGCCGCCGCGAAGCCGATGAGGAAGCCGACGCCGACCGCCGCGTAGCCGACCTCGCGCTCGATGGAGCCGGCGAGGACGCCGTAGAGGATGGCCGCGACGACGGCGGTGCCGAGCGCCGTCAGGATGCCGAGGGCGAGGTTGTCGCGGGCCGGGGGCGCCGGGGCGAACGGGACGCCGCCGCCGAACTGGCCGGGCTGCTGCTCGCCCGCGAACGGGTTGCCGGTCGGCGCGCCGGGCTGGGCGGGCTGCTGGGCGTACGGGTTGCCGTCGGACGGCTGGCCGCCGTAGGGCTGCTGCGGCGGGTTCGGCGGCACGGGCTGGCTCATGGTGGATCTTCCCCCTGGGACGAAAGCGCACGGCTGTGCGAGAAGTGACGCCGCAGGCTAGCAGTCCACTCGGACATCGCCCACCGAAATCCCTTGCGGGAATTGGGCGGGCGGCCTGTCTCAGAGCCGGTGCGCCGCCCCTGCCGGGGTTGCTCCCCGGGTGTCCAGGAGGAGTTGGGCCTTCACCGCGAGGCCCTGCAGGTCGTAGGTGCGGTGGTGCTGGAGAAGCACCGTCAGGTCGGCGGCCGCCGCGGCCTCGTACAGCGAGTCGGCGCGGGGGACGGGCAGTTCGCGCACGCGCCAGTCCAGGACGTGGGGGTCGTGGTAGCCGATCTGGGCGCCCATGTCCATGAGCCGGCCCGCGATCTCGCGGGCGGGTGAAGCCTCCTGGTCGGCGAGGTCCGGCTTGTACGTGACGCCGAGGAGCAGCACGCGGGCGCCCCGGACGGACTTGCCGTGTTCGTTCAGGAGGGTGGCGCAGCGCTGGATCACGTACTGGGGCATCCGGTCGTTGATCTCCTGGGCGAGCGAGACCATGCGCAACGGATGGCCGGGGGTGCGGCTGTTGTAGGGGAGGTAGCCGGGGTCCACGGGGGTGCCGTGGCCGCCGACGCCGGGGCCGGGGCGGAAGGGCTGGAAGCCGAAGGGCTTGGTCTCCGCGCACCTGATGACGTCCCAGAAGTCGACTCCGAGGTCGTGGCAGAGCACGGCCATCTCGTTGACCAGGGCGATGTTGACGTGCCGGAAGTTGGTCTCCAGCACCTTGGTCATCTCCGCCTCGCGCGGTCCCCGGGCCCGGACGACCTTGTCGGTGAGCCGGCCGTAGAACGCGGCTGCCGACTCGGTGCACGCCGGGGTGAGGCCGCCGATCACCTTCGGGGTGTTGGCGTAGACGTGCGTGCGGCTGCCGGGGTCCAGGCGGCTGGGGGAGCAGGCGAGGTGGAAGTCGCGTCCGGCGCGCAGCCCCGAGCCCTCTTCCAGGAGGGGCCGCAGGAAGTTCTCGGTGGTGCCGGGGGGCACGGCCGATTCGAGCAGCACCGTGGTGTGGGGGCGCAGCCGGGCGGCCAGCGCGCGGGCCGCGTCGCCGAGGGCGCCGAGGTCCAGGGTGCGGTCCGCGCCGAGGGGTGTGGGGGCGCAGATGACGGCGGTGCGGACGCGCCCGAGCTCGGCCGGGTTGGTGGTGGGGCGGAATCCTCCGGAGAGCATCCGGCGGATGTCCGAGGCGGTGAGCGAGCCCTCGACGGGGCTGCGGCCCGCCGAGAGTTCGGCGAAGGGCCGCGGATCGGTGTCGTAGCCGACGGTCTGGATGCCCGCTGCCGTGGCGGCTTGGGCGAGGGGCAGGCCGAGATGACCGAGTCCGATGACAGCGAGGTCTGCGGGCATGTGGAGGGTCGTCCTTCCCTAGGGCCTGTCCGGCGGATCACGGCCGGGGTCTGTCCGGCGGAGATGAGGGTCGGACGCGCCCTAAGACCATGAGGCTGGAAAGCGCAACTGCTGGGGACAGCGCAATGTCAGACTAAGCGTAAATATGACCTATATGTCGCATTGTGTGACGTCAGTCGCCGGGGTGTTGTCCACAGGCGGTGGCTGAAGTCGCGGTCCGCGGACAGAATCGAGTGGTGGGCACAGCCGGGCCGGCACGAGTGGCGGCCCGCGCACCGTGCCGGACACCCGATCTACCGGGAGGCAGCAGTGAGGACAGCGACACTGGGACCCGCCGAGCGTGTCGAGGCGCTCGCGGCGATGGCCGAGCGCGAGTTGGACGTGCTGGTCGTGGGCGCGGGTGTGGTCGGCGCCGGGACCGCGCTGGACGCGGCAACCAGAGGGCTCTCGACCGGGCTGGTCGAGGCGCGCGACTGGGCGTCCGGCACGTCGAGCAGGTCGAGCAAGCTGATCCACGGCGGACTGCGCTATCTGGAGATGCTCGACTTCGCGCTGGTACGGGAGGCGCTCAAGGAGCGCGGACTGCTGCTGGAACGGCTGGCGCCGCACCTGGTGAAGCCGGTGCCTTTCCTCTACCCCTTGCAGCACAAGGGCTGGGAGCGGCTGTACGCGGGCTCGGGCGTGGCCCTGTACGACGCGATGTCCGTGTCCTCCGGGCACGGCCGGGGGCTGCCCACCCACCGGCACCTCTCCCGCCGCCAGGCCCTGCGGGTCGCCCCCGCGCTGAAGAAGGACGCCCTGGTCGGGGCGCTGCAGTACTACGACGCCCAGATGGACGACGCCCGCTACGTGGCCACCCTGGTGCGCACCGCCGCGGTCTACGGCGCACACGCGGCGAACCGGGCGCGTGTCATCGGATTCCTCCGTGAGGGGGAACGGGTCGTCGGGGCCCGCGTGGAGGACGTCGAGGCCGGTGGCGTCTACGAGATCAGGGCCAAACAGGTGGTGAACGCGACCGGGGTGTGGACGGACGACACCCAGGCGCTGATCGGGGAGCGCGGACAGTTCCACGTGCGCGCGTCCAAGGGCATCCACCTGGTCGTGCCGAAGGACCGCATCCACTCCTCGACCGGACTGATCCTGCGGACCGAGAAGTCCGTCCTGTTCGTCATCCCGTGGGGCCGGCACTGGATCGTCGGCACGACGGACACCGAATGGGACCTGGACAAGACGCACCCGGCCGCGTCCAGCGCCGATATCGATTATCTGCTCGAGCATGTGAACTCCGTGCTGGCCACGCCCCTGACCAGGGACGACGTGCAGGGCGTCTACGCGGGTCTGAGGCCGCTGCTGGCCGGTGAGTCGGACGCCACCAGCAAGCTGTCGCGCGAGCACACGGTGGCGCACCCGCTGCCCGGGCTCGTCGTCGTCGCGGGCGGCAAGTACACGACGTACCGGGTGATGGCGAAGGACGCGGTGGACGAGGCGGTGCACGGGCTCGACCAGCGGGTGGCGGACTGTGTCACCGAGGACGTTCCGCTGCTCGGCGCCGAGGGATACCGGGCCCTGTGGAACGCGCGGGCGAGGATCGCGGCCCGGACGGGTCTGCACGTCGCCCGGCTGGAGCATCTCCTCAACCGTTACGGCTCGCTGACCGAGGAACTCCTCGACCTGATCGAGGCCGACCCCTCTCTGGGCCAACCGCTTCCGGCCGCGGACGACTACCTGCGCGCCGAGATCGTCTACGCCGCCTCGCACGAAGGGGCCCGTCACCTCGACGACGTACTCACACGGCGTACCCGCATCTCCATCGAGACCTTCGACCGGGGCACCCGCAGCGCACGGCTCTGTGCCGAACTGATGGCGCCGGTGCTGGGCTGGGACTCCGGCCAGATCGACCGGGAGGTCGAGCACTACGAGAAGCGGGTGGAGGCGGAACGGGAGTCGCAGCGCCAGCCGGACGACCAGACGGCGGACGCGGCGCGGCTGGGAGCGCCCGACATCGTGCCCATCTAGGACAGGCAGGCCGTCGGGGCGTCAGCCGCCGCCTCCGTGGCCCCCATGTGGCGTCCGGACCGGATGCGGCGACCGGACGGGGCATAGAAGTCGTGTGGCGGGTAGGCGCAGTTGGGGCCCGCGGCCTCGCCCCCGGGCGCCGCCCCGGACGACGAGCCGGGGGAGGTAGGAGTCAGCGGGTGCCAGGTGTGGTTCGCTGGGCACTCTCGCCGTACGGACCCGGCACCAGGGCCGCTCCAGGGGTGAGGGACAATGAACGCTCTGCCAGGGCGGGTTGATCGCAGAGGGGACGCATGTCGGAGGCGGAGCAGGCACGGGAGCCCCAACGGGACAAGGAAGACCGTCTTCTCGCGGGGCGCTACCGGCTCGGGGCGGTGCTCGGCCGTGGCGGAATGGGCACGGTCTGGCGAGCCGTGGACGAGACGCTGGGCCGCACGGTGGCCGTCAAGGAACTGCGGTTCCCCTCGGCCATCGACGAGGACGAGAAGCGCCGGCTGATCACGCGAACCCTGCGTGAGGCGAAGGCGATCGCCAGGATCCGCAACAACGGCGCGGTGACGGTCTACGACGTCGTCGACGAGGACGACCGGCCGTGGATCGTCATGGAACTCATCGAGGGCAAGTCCCTCGCCGAGGCGATCCGCGAGGACGGGACACTGACGCCGAGGCGCGCGGCCGAGGTGGGCCTCGCCATCCTCGACGTGCTGCGCCAGGCACACCGCGAGGGCATCCTGCACCGCGACGTGAAGCCGTCCAACGTCCTGATCTCCGAGGACGGCCGCGTCGTACTGACCGACTTCGGGATCGCCCAGGTCGAGGGCGACCCGTCCGTGACCTCGACGGGCATGCTCGTCGGCGCGCCCTCGTACATCTCGCCGGAGCGGGCCCGGGGGCACAAGCCCGGACCGCCCGCCGACCTGTGGTCGCTCGGCGGACTGCTGTACGCGAGCGTCGAGGGGTGCCCGCCCTACGACAAGGGGTCGGCGATCGCCACCCTGACCGCCGTCATGACCGAGCCGCTCGACCCGCCCAAGAACGCGGGGCCGCTGGAGGAGGTCATCTACGGCCTGCTGGCCAGGGACCCCGAGCAGCGGCTCGACGACGCCGGTGCGCGAGCCCTCCTCAACGACGTGATCAACGCCCCCGAGCGGCCCGTACCCCCGCCTGCCGACTCGACGCAGGTCATGGCGCTGCCCACGGACGCCGACGTCGCTGCGGCCGCTGCCGGAGCGCCGCCCGAGCGGGCACCCAAGGCCCCGTCGAGGTCCGTCCCCAAGCCCGCCTCCAAGCCCGCCTCCAAGTCCGCCTCGGTCGCGGCCGGTGCCGGTGAGGGGGCCCGGGAGCGGCTGCGCGGCGCGCTGCGCTCCGTGCGGAACGCCAAGGCGGCGCCCGCGGCGGCCGTGACGACGGCTTCGGCCGCCGGTGTGCCCCCGCGGCGTCCCGCGAGTTCACCCACCGCCCAGGTCCGCGCCTCGCTCACCGACGTGGTCCCGCGCCGCACGCTCGCGGTCGTCGCGGGCATCGTCGTGCTCGCTGTGGTCGGCACCGTCCTCGCGTTCAGCTTCGGCGACGACGAGGATCCGCAGGGCGGCAGTTCGGCCGGGGGTGACACGTCCGCGTCGGCGGGCGCCGCCACGGGCGGCTCCGGCGCCTCGGGACAGGGCAAGGGCAAGGAAACGGACGAGAACGCGGGCAAGAACGGCGAGGGGAAGGACACGGCCAAGCCGTCCGACGAGCCCTCCGACAAGCCTGCGAAGGACCCGAAGACCGACAAGCCGGATTCCGGCGGGCTTCCCGCCGGATACGAGTCGGTCACCAACAAGCGGTTCCACTTCGTCATGGCGATGCCCGGGAACTTCACGCCCTACAAGATCGCGGGCAGCAACTCGGGCCAGATATACGCCGTCGACGGCGGCTTCCCGCGCGTTCAGGTCGACTACAACAGTTCACCCGGCGACGACGCCAAGGCCGCCTGGGCGGGGGCGGTGGCGGGCACCAGCGCCCTCAGCAACGGCTACAAGCATCTGGGCATCGACACCGTCCGGTACAACGGCTATCCGACGGTCGCCGACTGGAAGTTCGAGCGGAACCAGGACGGGCAGCGCATCCGGATACTGAACCGGGGCTTCAAGGTCGACGCCACACACGGGTACTCGATCATGATCAGCTGCAAGGCGAGCGAGTGGAACGGCAAGCAGTGCCGGACGCTCCGCGAGACGGCGTTCGCCACGTTCAAGCCCGCCGACTGACGGAGCCGCGGAACGGCTGGGTTGCGGTGACCCGGCCGCGCGGCGGCGACTTGCCACGTATCGTGAGAGGCCGAGGACCGTACGCAGCCGGAACGACGGGTCAATTGCACGGCGAATGACCACAACTGACGGCTTTCTATGTACTCGGTGACCGGGGGACAGCGCGCTCTGGGGAGGCGTCGTGGACGACTATGCGGGTCGGGTGCTTGCCGACCGCTACCGCCTTCCGCTGCCCCCGTCCGACGAGTACGAACTGGTCGAGACCCGGGCGTTCGACACCTACAGCGGCCAGGAAGTCCTGGTGCGGCAGGTGCCGTTGCCGGAGGTCGTGGACGCGGAGGTGCTCGACGACGGCCGTGACCCGCGCGACTTCCGCGCGGACGGGCCGCCGTCCGCAGCCCGGCGCGCCACCGGCCGTACGGTGCGCAGGTCCACGGACCCCGCTGTGCGGCGCGCGATCGAGGCGGCCCAGGCCGCGGCCCAGGTCCCCGACCACCCTCGGCTCGACCAGGTCTTCGACGTGTTCGCCGAGGCGGGTTCGCTGTGGATCGTGAGCGAACTGGTCGCCGCCCGCCCGCTCGCGGCGCTCCTCGCGGAACGGCCGCTCAACCCGTACCGGGCCGCCGAGATCGGCTCCGACGTGCTCACGGCCCTGGCCGTACTCCACGCGCATGGCTGGACGCACCGGAACATCACCGTACGGACGGTGCTGATCTGTGACGACGGCCGGGTCGTGCTGACCGGCCTGGCCGCCGGGGCGGCCGAGGAGGCGCTCTGCGGCTACGTTCCCGCCCCGCGCAACGACGACCAGGACGACTACGCGGCCCCGGCGGTCGAGTCCGGACCCACCGGCCCGTACGTGCCGCCGGCGGACCCTGAGCCGTACCTCCCGCCGCCCGCCGCCGGGGTCCCGGCCTCCCGCACCCCCGCCGCGCTCGACGCCCCGCAGGGCCCTCCCTTCGGTCAGGCGCCGCCGTCTGCCGAGGGCGGGCAGCTCGTACCGCGTCCGGCGCACCCCGCCGTACCCGTCCACCCCCATGCCGCCGAGCCCGGTGCCGGGAGCGCCGCGCAGCTGCGGGCCGCGCGCGCAGGCGCCATCGCGGCCTACCGTGCGGGCGCCCGTGCCGCGGCCCGCGTCAACGAGGAGCGGCACGACGACGAGGAGCGGCACGACGACGAGGACGGCCGGGGCGCACTCCCGAACAGCCGCCCGCCCGCCGAGCACCCGCTGCTGCCCGGAGCGTGGAGCTCCACGGCCGAGGACGTGTACGACGACGAGGACGAGGACGACGACGAAGAGGACGGCGGGCGGGACGAGCCGCCCGGCCGGAGGGTGCACCTGGCCGGTACCTGGGACGACGGCCCCGGAGCCGGCCGCCCCGTACCCGCGGGCGGCTCCGGCGAGGACGCCCTGCGCGCCGACTCCCGCCGCCTGGGCGGTGGCCCCAGGGGGCCCGGCCACGGCGCTCCCCAGGAGCGCAGGCAGCTGCCCGCCGCCGCGCCCTCGGGAAGCTGGGAGGAGGTCGTCGCGGGCAGCAGCGCCACCACGCCCGCCTACCGGGGCCCCGCGACGCCGCTGGCCGCCGAACGCGCACGCCAGGCACGGATCGCCGTCGTCGGCGCGGTCACCGAGCGCTGGGCCCCCGAGCAGGCGGGCCCGGTCCACGAGAACTGGCAGCTCGCCCCGCCCATCGGCCCTTCCACCGACCTGTGGGCACTCGGCGCCCTCCTCTACCGCGCCGTCCAGGGCCACGCCCCGTACCCCGAGGACAACGCGGCCGAGCTCGTCCAGATGGTGTGCGGCGAACCGCCCGCCTTCGCGGAGGAGTGCGGCGCGCTGCGCCCGGTCGTCGAGTCCCTGCTGCGGCAGGACCCCACCGAGCGCCCCGACTTCGAGGAGCTGCGCGGCTGGCTGCGTTCGCTCGTCCGCTCGGCGCCCGAGCCCGAGGCCGGCACCGACGTCGTCACCCTGCCGTCGCCCGACGACACCCGGCTGCCCGTCGTGCGCCGCAGGGGTGAGCTGGTCCGCAGGCGCCGCGGCCGGTCGGGCGGGCCCACGCACGGGCGGCACCGCCAGGGGAAGCAGAAGCAGCGGTCCGAGCGGCCGCGCTACGAGCAGACGCGCCGCGAGCCGCGGCTGCCCCGCGAGCCCAAGGGCCCCAAGGCGCTGCGTACGCCCCCGCCCCGTCGCGAGGACGGACACTCGCCGCGACGGCTGGGACGTCTGCTGCTGGTCCTCATCCTGCTGGCCATGGCCGCCGCCGTCACGTACGCCCTGATGTTCATGCCCAGGACCGGTCCTGAGGAGGGCGCCGGCACGGAGGGCACCCCGTCCGGTTCGGCGGCCCCGAGCGAGCCGGGCAGCCGGCCGCCTTCCGACGACGCCTCGGAACCGGCCGGTTCGCAGCAGCCGCAGACCAGCCGCTCCGCCGTCGCGCTCGCCCCCGGGTACGCGCTGCGCAAGGACGCGGAGGGCTTCGAGATCGGGGCTCCCAAGGGCTGGCAGCGCAGTCCGGCGAACGCGGACCGTCAGGTCCGTTACGGCAGCGACGGGTTCAGCCTGCTGATCGTGCCCGGCCGGGACACGGTCAAGGCCAACGGCAGCGATCCGCTCGACTACCAGCGCGACAAGGAGCCCGAGCTCCAGCCCTTCCGCGACTCCAGCTGGTCGTCCTCCACGGGACTGCGTCGCGTCGACGTCGGCCAACAGGTCATGGCCGAAGGTCAGTTCACCTGGCAGGAGAGCGGTGGCCGCGAGGTCTACGTCCGCAACCTGGTGATGATCGTGGACGGCCGCTACCACACAGTCCAGGTCATCGGCCCGGAGAACGAACGCGACCGCGTCACCGAGATCTACGAACAGGCCATCGCCTCCTACCGCGTTGCGCCCTGAGGGACCGACAGCACCCGGTGGGGCGACAAGCATCACAGTGCGGTCTCGTGGGCGATGCGAGGTTCCATGGCCGTACGTCGCCTCCGTAACCTGGCATCCGAAGGAACGGGGCGGGGACACACGTGGAACATTCGCAGGGCACTGACGCGGGACCCGTACTGGCCGGGCGGTACCGGCTCGGAGAGGTCCTCGGGCGGGGCGGCATGGGGAAGGTCTGGCGCGCCCACGACGAGGTGCTGCACCGGACGGTGGCCGTCAAGGAACTCACCGCCGGGCTGTACGTGGCCGAGGCCGACCGGGCCGTTCTGCACGCCCGTACGCAGAAGGAGGCGCGCGCGGCGGCCCGCATCACCCATCCCGGTGTCGTCACCGTCCACGACGTCATCGAGTACGACAAGCGCCCCTGGATCGTCATGCAGTACGTCGACGGGCCCTCGCTCGCCGAGGCCGCCAAGGAGTCCGGCGAGATCGAGCCCCGCGAGGCGGCCAGGATCGGCCTCCACGTGCTGAGCGCCCTGCGCGCCGCGCACAGCGCCGGGGTGCTGCACCGTGACGTCAAGCCCGGCAACGTCCTGCTCGCCCGGGACGGACGGGTGCTGCTCACGGACTTCGGGATCGCCGCGATCGAGGGTGACGCCACCATCACCCGGACCGGCGAACTCGTCGGCTCCATCGACTATCTGGCGCCCGAACGGGTGCGCGGAGGCGACCCCGGGCCCGCCTCCGACCTCTGGTCCCTGGGCGCCACCCTCTACACGGCGGTCGAGGGGCGCTCACCGTTCCGCCGGACCTCACCCATCTCCACCATGCAGGCCGTCGTCATCGAGGAACCTCCCGCGCCCCGCCGGGCCGGCCCGCTCGGCCCGGTGATCACCGCGCTGCTGCGCAAGGAGCCGGGGGACCGGCCGACGGCGGCCGAGACGGAACAGATGCTGCTGGACGCCATGGAGGGCCGCGAGCCCCGGGGGGCGCAGGCGTACGTGCCGACCCAGCGGGTTCCCGACGAGGCCCTGCGGTTGGCGACGGACGGCGCCACGACCCATCTGACGCAGCCGGTGCGGACGGAGTCCCAGCCCGCACCCGCCGGACCCGGAGGCGTGCCCGCCACCCCCGCGCGCCCGGGCGCCCGTTGGCGTACGGCGCTGGTCGCCCTCGCCGTGGTCGTCGTGCTGGCCGCGGCGGCCGGTCTCCTGGTGACGAAGTACGGGGGCGGCGAGGAGAACCCGCCCGCGAAGGAGGCCGCGGGTCCGGTGACCCGTCCCGCCACCTCGACGGAGCCGAAGCCCACCGAGGAGTCGAAACCGGCCACCCCCGGGATACCAGAGGGCTGGAGCCGGATCAACGACCCGGCCGGCTTCAGCATCGTCGTACCGCCCGGCTGGGAACGGCAGACGGACGGCAGCCAGATCGACTACACGCCGGACGACGGCAGGCACCGCATCCGGATCAGCATCGATCCGGACCCGGACTTCGACAGCCCGTTCGCGCACACGCAGAGCATCGAGAAGGACCTGGAGAAGCGCCTGCCCGCGTACAGCCGCCTGGTGCTCCGGTCCAACGTCCACCGGGACCGGCCCGGATCCCTCTGGGAGTTCACCTGGACCGAGTCCAAGGACCATCCGGGGCCCCGGCACGGAATCGACCAGATGTACTACGCGGAGCCCGGAGGCCCGGAGTACGCGTTCTACATGACGGGCCCCGAGGAGGACTGGCCGGAGAGCCGCGAGCAGTTCGACACGATCGTGCGGAGCTGGCAGCCGCCCGCCGGCGACGGCTGACACCGGCCGGGGCGGGGAAGATTTCCGGTGAGCCCGGTGCGGGCCCCGCGCACCCGGCGCCCGGCTGCGGACGGGGGCAGTCGGTCCGGGATAGCCGCTGATCAGCGGTTATGTGGCCAGCGATCACTGGCTGGGTTGGTGGCGCGGCCCGAGGCCCGCGCACGGGGCTGTTGTGGGGATGGTGAAAACCTATTACCGACGGGTACCCAAAGAGTGCGGCTGCACATACTCTCGCCCTCATGACGGACTCGCAGGCACCCACGGTCACCTCCGGCGCCTCCCTGGGCACGAACCCGGTCGCCCCCGCCCCGGCGGGTGTGCGCACCGCCGCCGACGTGGTCACCCCCGAGGTGGTCGCGCAGCTGACCCGGGGAGTCGTCGGTTCCGGCCGTACCGCCAACCACACCCCCTTCACCGGGGAGAAGCTGGCGGACCTGCCCGAGTCCACCCCCGAGGACGTGGCGACCGCCTTCCAGCGGGCCCGCGCCGCCCAGCCCGCGTGGGCCGCGGTCCCCGTACGCGCCAGGGCCGCCGTCCTCCTGCGCTTCCACGACCTCGTACTGGAACGCCAGGCCGAGGTCCTCGACCTCATCCAGCTGGAGACCGGCAAGGCCAGGCTGCACGCCCACGAAGAGGTCCAGGCGGTGGCCGTCGCGGCCCGCCACTACGGCCGCAAGGCGTCCTCGTACCTCAGGCCGAAGCGCCACACGGGTGTCATACCGACGCTCACCAAGGTGACGGAGCTGCGTCAGCCCCGTGGCGTGATCGGTCAGATCGCCCCCTGGAACTACCCGCTGGAACTGTCCGTGGGCGACGCCCTGCCCGCCTTCGTCTCCGGCAACGCCGTCGTGATGAAGCCCGACACGGAGACCGCGCTGACCGCCCTGTGGGCCCGTGACCTGCTCATCGAGGCCGGACTGCCCGCCGAGGTGTTCCAGGTCGTGCTCGGGGAAGGCCCCGTCGTCGGCCCCGAGGTCGTCAAGCACGCCGACTACGTGTCGTTCACCGGCTCCACCGGAACCGGCCGCCAGGTCGCCCAGGGTGCCGCCGCCCGGCTGGTCGGGGTCTCGCTGGAGCTCGGCGGCAAGAACGCGATGCTCGTCCTGAAGGACGCGGACGTGGAGAAGGCCGCGGCGGGCGCGGTCCGTGCCTGCTTCTCCTCCGCGGGCCAGCTCTGCATCTCGATCGAGCGGCTGTACGTCCACGAGTCCGTCGCCGACGACTTCGTGGAGCGGTTCGCCGCGCGCACCAGGGCCATGCGGCTCGGCAACTCCCTCGCGTACGGCGCCGACATGGGTTCGCTCGTCGGCGAACGGCAGCTGGAGACCGTCACCCGGCATGTCGCCGAGGCCGTCGAGAAGGGCGCCAGGCTCGTCGCGGGCGGCGTCGCCCGGCCCGACATCGGCCCGCTCTTCTACGAGCCGACGATCCTCGACGGCGTCCAGGAGCCGATGGCCGTCTGCACCGAGGAGACCTTCGGGCCGGTCGTCTCGATCTACCGGTTCAGTGACGAGGACGCGGTCGTCGACCTCGCCAACGCCACTCCGTACGGACTCAATTCGAGCGTGTGGACCAAGGACGGGAAGCGCGGTCACCAGGTGGCCGCCCGGCTGCGGACCGGCACGGTCAACATCAACGAGGGGTACGCGCCCGCCTACGGCAGCGTCCAGTCCCCGATGGGCGGCATGAAGGACTCCGGGCTCGGCCGCCGGCACGGCTCCGAGGGCATCCTCAAGTACACCGAGGCCCAGACCGTCGCGCAGCAGCGGCTGATCCCGCTCGCCCCGTCCTTCGGGATGGACGACGCGAAGCACGCGGCCTTCATGAGCGTCAGCCTGAAGGCGATGAAGGCGTTCCGCCTGCGCTGACCGTCAGCACCGCCGCAGCACCCGCTGACCGGCACACACCGCAGCACCTTCTGTCCTTTTCGTACCGAGGAGAGCCATGTCCCAGGACAGCCCTGCCCAGAACCGGTCCGTGCCCGAGGCGGCCGGGGACGACGCCGCGTACGACTACGACGTGCTGATCGTCGGTTCCGGGTTCGGCGGCGCGGTGTCCGCGCTGCGACTGACCGAGAAGGGGTACCGGGTGGGGGTCCTGGAAGCGGGCCGCCGCTTCACCGCGGCGACCCTGCCGAAGAACTCCTGGGACATCAAGAACTTCCTCTGGGCCCCGGCCCTCGGCCTCTTCGGCCTCCAGCGCGTCCATCTCCTCGGCAAGGTGATGGTGCTCGCCGGCGCGGGCGTCGGCGGCGGCTCGCTCAACTACGCCAACACGCTGTACGTTCCGCCCGCCCCGTTCTTCGAGGACCGCCAGTGGGCCGGCATCACCGACTGGCACGACGAGCTGAAGCCGTACTACGACCAGGCCAGGCGGATGCTGGGAGTGCGGCTCAACCCGACCACGACCCCCTCGGACGTCCACCTGAAGGCGGTCGCGCAGGCCATGGGCGTCGGCGACACCTTCCACCTCGCCCCGGTCGGTGTCTTCTTCGGTGACGGGGAGGACGCCGACGGTACGGCGAAGGCGCGGCCCGGAGGCGTGGTCGCCGACCCGTACTTCGGCGGCGCGGGCCCCGACCGCAAGGCCTGCACCGAGTGCGGCGAATGCATGACGGGCTGCCGGCACGGCGCGAAGAACACCCTCAACGAGAACTACCTCCACCTCGCCGAGAAGGGCGGCGCCGTCATCCACCCGATGACCTCCGTCGTCGCCCTCGCGGACGACCCCGACGGCGGCTACCTCGTCTCCACCGTCCCCACCGACCGCCGCAGGAAGGCGGAGCCCACCCGGCTGCGCGCCCGGAAGGTGATCGTGGCCGCGGGTACGTACGGCACGCAGACGCTCCTGCACACGATGAAGGACCAGGGGCTGCTGCCCCGGCTCTCGTCCAGGCTCGGGGAACTGACCCGCACCAACTCCGAGGGCCTCGTCGGCGCGCAGACCAGCGACCGCAGGTACCGCAGGAAGCACGGCGCCGCGAAGGCCGACTTCTCGCAGGGCGTCGCCATCACCTCGTCGATCCACCCCGACGAGAACACCCACATCGAGCCGGTCCGGTACGGCAAGGGATCCAACGCCATGGGTGCGCTGACGCTCCTCCAGGTGCCGTACGGCAGCCGCCGTGTCCTGCGCTGGGCGGGCAGCATGGTCAGGCACCCCGTGCTGGCCGCGCGTTCCCTCTCCAACCGCCGCTGGTCGGAGCGGACCATCATCGGTCTGGTCATGCAGTCGCTGGACAACTCCCTGACGACCTACCGCAAGCCCGGCGGCATCGGAAAGGGCCTGCTCACCGCACGGCAGGGCCACGGCGCCCCCAACCCCACACAGATCGAGGAGGCGACGCGCGGCGCCACGCTGCTCGCCCAGGAGATCAACGGCTTCGCCGGATCGAACATCGGTGAGCTGATGGGCACCCCGCTCACCGCCCACTTCCTGGGCGGCTGTCCGATCGGCGCGGACGCGGAGAGCGGGGTCATCGACCCGTACCACCGGCTGTACGGACACCCGGGGATCTCGGTCGTCGACGGCTCGGCGGTCTCCGCGAACCTCGGCGTCAACCCGTCCCTGACCATCACCGCCCAGGCCGAGCGCGCCATGTCCTTCTGGCCCAACAAGGGTGAGAGCGACCCGCGTCCGGCGCAGGGTGAGGCGTACCGGCGGCTCTCGGCGGTCGAGCCGCACACGCCGGCGGTGCCGAAGGACGCGTTCGGCGCGCTGAAGCTGCCGTTCCTGGGGATGCCGGCCGTCCCGCCGAAGGCGAGGCCCTGACCGGCCCCGGTCATGGCGCGCCCGACTCGGGATCTTGTCCTCCGGGCGCAGGCGGGCTCGAACGGAACGGAGCGCGGCGGGACCGGGCCCCGTGGACCGGTTCGCGGTTCACGGGGCCCGGCCGCGCTGTGCGGCCGGAGGGGGCCCGGGGCAGCGGCGGTGCGCGGCTGCGGGGGACAGCGGGGGACCTGCCCTGGGCTTGGAACGGGCGGCGCGTAGAGCGGGTGGGTTGCGGTCTGCGCAACCGTGGGACCGGATGCGGCCGGTTCGGGCGTCCCCGAAACCGACCGCACTTGGGGTGACCGGGCTGCTGTCCCCTGCCGACCGGTCACGCGCGCCGGGATGCGGTCCCACGACGTACCTGCGGTACGTCACACACCCCAGCGGAGCCACGCGTGGTTTCCTACCGATGCCGCCCCTGGTTGGCACGGACACCCGGACCAACGAAGCCGGTGCGGCACCGGTCACGCGCCGTACGGGTGAGACCCGGCCCGAACGCAGGTACGGCCGTACGTTCGCGCCGTACGTCACACCCGGCCGCGGCACAGCTCCAGCAGCGTCATGGCGAGCGAGGTGCCCGGCTTGCCGAGTGCCTCGCGGTAGTGGCCGAGGACCTCCATCTCGCGGGAGAGGTTCACCCGGCGGCCCCCGGACGTGATCCGCGCCTCCTGGATGACCGCCGAAACGGCCATCCGTTCCTGGACGAGGCCGATGATCCGGTCGTCGAGGGTGTCGATGCGGCTGCGGGCGTCGCCGATCAGCGAGGCGGCGTCGTCGGTGTGCGCGCCGGTCTGCTCGGTGGCCGTCCGGGCGGGGGCGGTGCTGCTCATGAGGGACTCCTGGTGGGGTGAGGCCCCCGGAGCGACAGGCCCGGAACGCCAGAACGCCCCGGGCCTGTCGGCCCGGGGCGCCTGGAACGTTGCTTGTCAGTAGCTCAAGCAGCACGACCATGGCAGCCGGCGGGCCGGGTGCCATAGGTAAAGACGAAGATCGTGTGCTGACGCATGGCGCCCAGTATGACCCCGTCCCGGCCGCCGGGCCAAAGCCGGGCCCGGATGCTGAGACGGCGGGCGGCGCGGGCCTCCCGGTGCGCCCTCACGGGGACCGGGATCCGCCGGGCGGGGGGAGGTGTTCCACGGCCGGTAGAATTACGAGTACGACCCCCTCTCCACCGCCGGAAGGCCGCCCCGTGCCAGCAGCACCCCCCGCCGCCCCCGACATCACCACCGACGTGGTTCTCGTTGTCGACTTCGGCGCGCAGTACGCCCAGCTCATCGCCCGCCGTGTCCGTGAGGCGCGGGTCTACAGCGAGATCGTCCCGTCCACGATGCCGGTGGCCGAGATGCTGGCCAAGAACCCGCGCGCGATCATCCTGTCGGGCGGCCCGTCCTCGGTGTACGCGGAGGGGGCGCCCACCCTGGACCGTTCGCTGTTCGAGGCCGGGGTCCCCGTCTTCGGCATGTGCTACGGCTTCCAGCTGATGGCGACCACGCTCGGCGGAACCGTCGACGACAACGGCGCCCGTGAGTACGGCCGCACCGCGCTCACCGTCTCCAAGAGCGGCTCCACGCTCTTCGAGGGCACGCCCGACGAGCAGCCGGTGTGGATGTCGCACGGCGACGCCTGCTCCGCCGCGCCCGAGGGCTTCACCGTCACCGCGTCCACCGACGTCGTACCGGTAGCCGCCTTCGAGAACGACGAGAAGAAGCTGTACGGCGTCCAGTACCACCCGGAGGTCATGCACTCCACGTACGGCCAGCAGGTCCTGGAGCACTTCCTCTACCGCGGTGCCGGCATCGAGCCGAACTGGACGACCACCAACGTCGTCGAGGAGCAGATCGCGCTGATCCGCGAGCAGGTCGGCAACAAGCGCGCCATCTGCGGCCTCTCCGGCGGCGTGGACTCCGCGGTCGCCGCGGCACTCGTCCAGAAGGCCATCGGCTCCCAGCTCACCTGCGTCTACGTCGACCACGGGCTGATGCGCAAGGGCGAGACCGAGCAGGTCGAGAAGGACTTCGTGGCCGCCACGGGCGTCAAGCTCAGGGTGGTCGACGCGGAGAAGCGCTTCCTCGACGCGCTGGCCGGTGTCTCCGACCCGGAGCAGAAGCGGAAGATCATCGGACGCGAGTTCATCCGCGTCTTCGAGCAGGCCCAGGCCGAGATCGTGGCCGAGGCCGCCGGTGGCGAGGACGTCGCCTTCCTCGTGCAGGGCACGCTCTACCCGGACGTCGTCGAGTCCGGCGGCGGAACCGGAACCGCCAACATCAAGTCGCACCACAACGTGGGCGGGCTTCCCGAGGACATCGAGTTCAAGCTCGTCGAGCCGCTGCGCCAGCTGTTCAAGGACGAGGTCCGGATGGTCGGCCAGGAGCTCGGGCTGCCCGAGGAGATCGTCCAGCGCCAGCCCTTCCCCGGCCCCGGTCTCGGTATCCGCATCGTCGGCGAGGTCACCAAGGAGCGGCTCGACCTGCTCCGCGAGGCCGACGCCATCGCCCGCGAGGAGCTGACCGCGGCCGGACTGGACCGTGACATCTGGCAGTGCCCGGTCGTCCTCCTCGCGGACGTGCGGAGCGTCGGTGTCCAGGGCGACGGCCGCACGTACGGCCACCCGATCGTCCTGCGCCCGGTCTCCTCCGAGGACGCGATGACGGCCGACTGGTCGCGCCTGCCGTACGAGACGCTGGCGAAGATCTCCACCCGCATCACCAACGAGGTCGCCGACGTCAACCGCGTCGTCCTCGACGTCACGAGCAAGCCGCCGGGCACCATCGAGTGGGAGTAGTCCCACCCGGATGTCGACCGGTGACGCCGCCGCCCTCCCAGGAGGGCGGCGGCGTCACCGCGTTCGGGGCAGGAGGGGCCCCGAAAACCGGTGGCGTCGCGCGAGGACCCGTGCGAGGCTCCGCGCCTATGTCCGCAGATGAGATCCGCGCCCTGATGTCCGCCGCCCACAACGACCGCCTGGTCTGGAACACCCCGCTCTCCGAGGAACACGCGGCGCAGCTGGTGGCCGCCTGCGATCCCGCCGACGGGGCGCGGATCGCGGACCTCGGCAGCGGCTGGGGCGAGCTGCTGATGCGGCTCGTCGAGGCCGCGGGACCCGGCGCGACCGGTGACGGTGTGGAGACCGACCCGGAAGCCGTCGAGCGCGGCCTGCGTCTCGCGCGGGAGCGGGGCCTCGCCGAGCGCGTCCGGTTCCACGAGGTCCCCGCCGCCGACTGGACCGGCGGCGACTACGACCTGGCCGTCTCGATCGGCGCCGCACATGCCTGGCCGGGTGGCGTGCCCCAGGCGCTGAAGGCGCTGCGTGCGGCCGTGCGGCCCGGGGGCCGGGTGCTGTTCGGCGACGGGTTCTGGGAGAAGGAGCCCTCGGCGGCCGTGCTGGAGGGCCTGGAGGCCGGGCCGGACGACTTCCCCACCCTGCTCGGGCTGATCCGGCACGCCGAGGCCGCCGGGCTGCGCCCGCTCCAGGTGACCGTCGCGGACCAGCGGGAATGGGACCTCTTCGAGTCGAACGCCAACATCGGAAGGGGCGAGCGCTGGGCCCTGGCGAACCCCACGCACCCACTGCACGACGGGGTCGTCGCCGCGGTGGACGCCCGCCGCACCGGTTACTACGGCGGCTACCGGGGAACGCTCGGCCTCGCCTACCTCGTGCTGAGCGCCTGACCGTACCCAATCGTTGAGGTGCGCACTCTGGCCACCTCGGACGGCCGGAGGTAACTTCCGGTCCTGTACGTCCCGGGAGCCAGAGGAGCCACCGTGTCCGAGCCCGCCGTCACGCCCGCGCCCATACCTGTCGAGCAGCTGCGGTTCGCCATGCCGCCCGTCCACGCGTCGCCGGGCGAGGAACGCGCGTACCGCCGGGAGCGGCTGGCTGGCGCGCTGCGGCTGTTCGGACGGTACGGGTACGAGGAGGGCGTCTCCGGGCACATCACCGCGCGGGACCCGGAACTCACGGACTGCTTCTGGGTCAATCCCTTCGGGGCGCCCTTCGAGGACCTCGGACCGCAGGACCTGATCCTGGTCAACGGCGACGGCCAGGTCGTCCAGGGGCGCTTCCACGTCAACCAGGCGGCGTTCGCCGTGCACGCCCAGGTCCACCGGGCGCGCCCGGACGTCGTCGCCGTCGCGCACACCCACTCGCTGCACGGACGGGCCCTCTCCACGCTCGGGGAGCTCATCGAACCGATCACCCAGGAGGCATGCGCCTTCTACGAGGCCCACGCGCTCTACGACGCGTACACGGGCGTCGTCGTGGACGAGGAGGAGGGGCGGCGGATCGCGAGCGCGCTGGGCGGCCACAAGGCGATCATCCTGCGCAACCACGGGCTGCTGACGGTCGGGGACTCGGTGGACGCGGCGGCCTGGTGGTTCCTCTCGTTGGAGCGCTCGTGCCAGGTCCAGCTGGCCGCGCGGGCCGCGGGGAAGCCCGTGCAGATCGAGCACCGGGACGCCGTCGCCACCCGTGAACAGCTGGGCAGCGACCTCGTGGCCTGGATCAACTACCAGCCCCTGTGGCAGCGCATCAGTCGAACGTTCTGACGAATGGGGCCGTCCCTTCGCCCCGATGCGGTGACCGGTCGTCCAGTACGGCACAATTCGCAGAAATCGACGGTGAGTTGGCCGGTGAGCGAGCGGAAAGGGCGGCGTTCTTCGTGGCTTTGGACGAGGCGAGAAAGAGCAGCACGCACGGCGGTGGCTGTACGTGCGGCGACTGCCCGCACGGAGCACGCGAAGGGCACAGGAGAGCGGTCGCGGCATTCCTGACCAAGCGGGACGAACTGGCCGCGGGCAACGGGCTGCCGGCAGGGGTCGCCCAGTCGGCGTCCGCCTCCCGGCAGTGGGTGTCCGACGAGCTGACCGAATCGGCCCGTACCGTCGCCGACCGGGGCCGCGAGGCGGGAGACGCCTGGCTCCACCAGGTCTGGCGGCGCACCCTGCTCGTCGTCTGGGGCGGTCTCGCCGCCCTCGTCATCGGCGAGACGGCCACCGCGGTCGGCGCGGGCTGGTCCACCGCCCGCACCGCCGGTCTGCTCGCCGGACTCGTCACCGCGGGCCTGCTGACCGGCGCCGCCCGCTTCCACCGGGCGCGCGGCGGTCTCCTCGCCCCGCTGATCGGCGAGGACAACCGGCTCTCCACCTCCCGTACCGTCGCCGCCTCATGGGTCCTCCTCGCCGTCTTCTCCGTGCTCGTCCTCGCGCTCCAGCTGGCGGGCGCCTCCGCGCACGCGGACCGCGACGAGCTGATCGAGGGCCTGGACCTGGTGCGCTCCGCCGGGGTGTTGACCGTGCTCGCGCTGGTGTGCGCCGTCGCCGTCCTCGTGCGGCGGGTGGTGACCGTACGCGTCCTGGCCCAGCGCCTGCAGAAGCTGAGGGCCGACCGGCCGCGCGCCGCCGACCTGCTCACCGACGACTCCGGGCGCGGCAGCTTCACCGATGTGCAGTACGTCCTGGTCAGCGCCGTCGCCGTCCTGTTCGCCGCGGTCCGCCTGGCCCGCCGCCCCGAGCAGCTGCCCGACCTTCCCTGGGGGCTCGCGCTCCTGGTGGCGGTCTCCGCCGCGACGTACTTCGCGGGGAAGTACGCGGAGGGCGGCCGCCCGGTCATCCTCTCGGTCGTGCGGACCCGGGAGGCCGGGGACCTGGACGCGCCGATCCGTACCGGGGACGACATCGAGATCCGTGGCGCCGGTTTCGTACCTCCCGGGGCGGGAAGCCCGGACCGGCTGGCCCGCATGGTCGTCAGGATCGGCCGGGTCCACGTCCACGTCCCGCTGATCCCCGTCGCCGGAGGCTTCGCCAACCCCACCGACACCGTGCTCACCGTGCCGGTGCCCGTGGAGGTCGAACCCGGCGTCGTGGACGTCCAGGTCGTCACGGCCGCCGGGGTGGAGACCAACCGGGTCGTCATCGACGTGACCGACTGAGACCTGACCGGTTGCACAACTGTGCGCGCGGGTCCCCCGGTTGGTCCGCCCCCAGTACGATTCCAGGGGTCGGGCAGGCGGCGGCGACGGGATGCGTGACCGGGATGACAGTGGACAGTTCAGCAGCACATCCGACCTCGGCGGGCCCCTCGCACCGGGCACTGCTCCTGTTCGTACCGGAGTACGTCTCCACGGTCTGGCCGTCGCTGGACTACCTGGACGACGAATACCGCGAACTGCGGAGCGCGCTCACCGACCAGGGGTACGCGATCGATCCGGAGAGTGGTTGCCGGAAGTTCGAGAGCAAGGAACTCGTCCAGTCGATCGCCCGGTTCATCGCCGGCGGGCGCGAGGGCGAGCGCCTGATGGTCTTCCTCAGCGGCCACGGCTTCCACCACGACAGGCAGCACTGGTTCGCGGGCTCCGACTCCTCCGTCGAGACGCGCAGCGCGCAGTCGCTCTCCACGACCAACGTGAACCTGGAGAGCGACTGGGCCGAGCAGGCGGGGCGGAGCGCCGCCGCGCAGATCCTGTTCGTCGTGGACGCCTGCCGTGACCGGCTCGACGAGGACGACGGCAGTGCGTTCAAGGTGCCGTCCGGCACGGACAAGCTCGGCTATCTGATGGCGTGCGAGCCGGACAGGCCCGCGGCCGTCGCGGGTCCGGACGGAGCCCGCTTCAGCCTCTTCACACAAGCCTTCCGGGAGGTGCTCGCCGACGCCCAGGGCCCACTGCTCGCCGACCGGCTGTGCACCCTGCTGGAGTCGGCGATGGCGGATCTGCGCACCCGGCAGTCGAATCCGCCGCCCCCGCAGGTGCCCCGGCTCGGCGGTGAGACCGGCGGCCCCCGGTTCGTCGTCCTGCCCGAGCGGCCCACCGAGGGCCGGCGGGTCCGGCTGGTGCGCGAGCACCCGGTGTGGGACAAGGTCGCAGACCCGCAGGAGGCCGACGAGTGGCGGGCGCAGGCGGAGACCGTGGTCCGCGCCCTCGACCAGGAGCTGGCGTCCGAGCGGAAGAAGCTGCGTGAGGACCCCTGGCTCGACTGGGAGTCGGACCTGCGGGCCTCCGCGCGGATGGCCGAGCTCGTCGGCCGTCCCGACGTCGCCGCGTTCACCGCTGCCGAGGCCGCTCTGCTCGCGGTGGTGCCCGTGCTGTACCTGGGCTTCCGCGTCCGGCTGGCGGCGCGGGCCGACTACCGGGACCTGCGCACCGAGTGGGACCAGTACCCGAGACTCCAGCGGCAGACCGACCCCGGTGGCGGAGCGGACGGCCCGCCCGGTGATCGCCAGGGGGCCGCCGGGGCTTCGCGGCGCGACCGCAGGGTCGCCGAGGCATGGGTGCTCCACCAGACCCGCTGCGACCCCGGGAACGCGCACGACCGTTCCGACGACCTCGTCCGCTTCCTCCAGAACATGCTGGCGGGCACCGACGAGCTGGAGGAGGAGTTCAGCCCGCCGATCGTGTCCTGGCTGTTCCGGGCGATGCGGCACGGCGCCGGTGTGCTGGCCGAACCGCCGGTCCTGGCGGCGCGGGCGCCCGAGGACGGGCCCGCCTGCCAGCGCGTCGGGCTCATGCTCTGCGTCGCCCGCCTCATGGCGCTCGACCGCAGCGAGCTCCCCTCGGTCCTCGTCGAGCACCTGGGGGGCCGTGAGCCCATCGGGCTCGCACGCGTACGGCTCGCCGTCGACGGCGCCCGGTGGTCCATGCCGACGGGGAACAGGGGCACCCTGACGCTGGCGGCCGAGTGCGGCCACCAGGCGCTGATGGTCGCCCTCCAGGAGCAGGTACATGCGCTGGACGGACTGTTCTGCAGCAACCTGCGGATTCCCGGGCTCGCCGATCTGCCGAGCCGGGCGTCGGACATCGAGGTGAAACCGGAGCTGGACCCCGAGACGGGCGAGCCGCGGTTCTATCCGATCGCCACCCGGTTCGGTCTCGACGCCACGCGCGTACGGGATCTGCTGACCGGCGAGGCGCTGTACGGGGACCGGCACCTGGCCATCCGCGAGCTCTACCAGAACGCGATGGACGCCTGCCAGGTGCGCGAGGCGAGGCAGCGGGTCCTCGCCAAGCAGGGGGAGGGCCTGGGCTGGGAGGGTGCGATCGTGTTCACCCAGCAGCTGGACCACACCCGGGGCCGCTGGTACGTCGACTGCGTCGACAACGGCTCGGGCATGGGCCGCCGCGAGCTGCTCCACTCCTTCGCGCAGGGCGGTGCCCGGCTCTCCCATCTGAGTTCGTTCCAGGAGGAGATGCTCACCTGGCGGCAGCTCGGCATCACCGTCCAGCAGAACAGCCGCTTCGGCATCGGCGTCCTGAGCTACTTCATGATCGCCGACGAGATCGAGGTGATCACCCGCAAGTTCCGGCCGGACGGCAACGCGGAGTCCACCGCGCTGCGCGTCACCATCGACGGACCGGAGCACCTCTTCCAGGTGGCCCAGTGCCAGGAGGAGCCGAAGTTCGCCGGGGACGCCTGCGGCACCCGCATCCGCCTCTACCTGCGCGAGGACCTCAAGAACTTCTCGTGCGTGAAGGTGCTGCGGTCGGTGCTGGGCGTGGCCCGCTTCCGTACGGAGGCGGACCACGTGGGAACCGACGCGGAGACCTGGGAGCCGGAGGAGTACACCAGCAAGCCCGATACGGGGACGGACCAGGCCATCGTCGCCGAGGGGGCCCTCGCCCCGGTGCCCGGCGGCAAGGTCTTCTGGTGCGAGCGCGGCGGAGCGCTGCTGGTGGACGGCATCTCGGTGCGCGGGCACTGGTTCCGGGGGGACGGTGACGAGGCGCGGGGCAGGGGAGACGCGATGGTGGTGCGCGGGGCCGTCGTCAATCTCCGGGGTCCGGTGCTCCAGGCCTCGGGCAAGAAGGAGCTGCCCCGGCTCTCCGTGAACCGGTCCGAGATCCTCGACGAGGTGGCTCCCGCCCTCTTCGCCCTGCTCGGCAAGAAGGACGCTGCCCAGGCACTGAGCGAGAGCGACGTGCTCACGGTGGCGTGGCTGGAGAGGATCGCGGACGTGGCGCCGAGGATCGCCGACGCGGTCGTGGCCGGACTGGTCAGAGTGGCCGCGGAACTCGTCTACCAGGACGGGACAGCCCTCCTCCGGGGCACCGGGTTCTGGCTCGGGGACCGTGGGCTGAGGGCCACCTGGGCGGGCGGGCGGAACATGGAGCGGCGCGGGTCCCCGTACAGGTCCGGAGACATGTCCAAGCACCTCCCCGCGCATCTCGCGCTCTGGCGCTACGCCGCCCACTTTCCGCAGGAGGTACGCGCGGCTCTGGGAGACCTGTGTCCGCCCGACCTCGGCACCGTACGGCTGCGCCCCGCGGCTCCCTCGGACGCGGAGCTGCTGGGCCACACCGGTGAGGGTGAGGAGGACTCGCTCACCCTGTGGGACGCGTGGGTCTCGCCCGCGCTCCTGTACGAGCGGGCCGAGATGTTGCACGAGTCCCGCGGCTGGGCCGCCGGTCGCCTTGCCGAACTGAACCTCTCGCTGCCGGTGCCCGAACAGGTCACCCTGCTGTCCACCGCCGAACTGACCCGCCTGACCAGCCAGGACGCGGACGGTCTGAGGCCGTCGGTCCGTCCGGGCGGTGAGATCGGACCGCGTCAGCTGATGAGCGCGTGCCCTGACAGCGGGCCCCAGGAACTGGCTGAGGTGCTGGCGCTCCTCCAGGACCTCGGATATGACACGACGTCCTGCTCGCCACTCCTTGACGCGGAGTCGGTGGAAGCCGGGCTGTTCCGCGACCTGGAGGAGCGCCGTCCGGGGCGTTCCGCAGGCTTGGAGGTGACCGGTCACGAGCACATCCTCGAGCTGGCGGAGGCCCGCGGGCTCGGTGTCCACGAGGTGCGGAGAGTGCTCAGCGACCACCGGTGCCCGACGCAGAGCCCCGACGACCTCAACGACCTCAGCACCGGCTGGCAACTCACCGCGCCCGGGCAGGAGGGTGATCGCCCGGTGGCTTCCCTCGCCGATGTGCACCGGATGGCCCGGGTGAAGAACTGCACCAGGGACCGCGCGGTCCGGCTGCTGGAGGCCCACGGCTGTCTCGTGGACGCCGGGCTTCCCCAGGACGAGCTGCCCGAGCAGGCAGCCATGGATCTGCTCGTCCTCCCGGTCGCGGGACGGGCGCGGCTCGATCTTCGCGGGCCCGCCACGCTCCTGGACCTGCACGCGCTGGCCCGTGAGACGTACAGCACCCTCCCCGAGGTCGCCCGGCTGCTGCGCTCCGTCGCGGTCGACGTCCCCTACGGAGACCTCCCGGACGCCCTCGACCGGGACGATCTCGTGCTGTTGTCCAAGGTCTACGGTGCGGACACGCGTACGCGAAACGGGCTCGACCCCCGGGTACCGGTGCCGGTCGCTCATCTGACGATCACGGCCGCACGGCTGGGCTGGACCGTCACGCACGTACGGGACCGGTTGACCGGCCTGGGCATGGCGCCCGCCGAGCTGCCCGAGCCTCCTGTCGGTCTGGGCGACGAGCGGACGGAACGGATGCTGGCCGGGCGATGGATCCCGTACACGCGGAAGGCCGGACACGAGACGGTCCCCTTCGCCCATGTGATCCAGGCGGCCACCGAACTGGGCTGGGAGCGGGACCGGACGGCGCAGGCCATGCGGCTGCGAGGGCTGGTCGTCCCCGATGCCTGGAGCGAAAGTCTGCCGGAGGTGCACGACACCGACGAGATCCTGCTCAGAATGGACGGCAGCCCGTACAACCCCTGGGTGACTCAGCTGACCCACGTCACCTCCCGCCACGTGGTGCGTGCAGCCGACGCGACCGGCATGACCGTGGACGAGGCCCGCGCGCGTCTGCAGGCGCTCGGAGCAACCGTGAACCCGCTGACGGCGGACGAGGGCGGCTTCGGCGAGAGGGACTGGCTGAACGAGCTGCCGGACAGGAGCTACGCGGCCATGTACCGCTACGTCATCGGCGGCATCCGCGACGATCTCTCCGTCCGTCCGGCCTTCGTCCGGATCGTCTCGCACCTGAACCGCCTCTCCCCGTACGACGTCGCACGACACCTCCGGGCAGCCGGCGCCGGCATCTCGCCCGCCGACTACCCGCTCGACCCGTACCGGCCGGAGGAGCTGCTCCTGCTGAGGGAGGACGCCCTGCCTGACGGCGAGTGGGTGCCCCTCGGCGAACCCGTGAGCCTCGAACACCTCCTGCTCGCCGCCCACCGGCTCTCCACCGACGTCGGCGACGTCGCCGGGCGGCTGCGCGCACTCGGTCTGGTCGTGCCCGACGTGGCCACGACGGTGGCCGGGGCCTGGGCGCTGGTGCCCCGGGCCGCAGGTGTCCGCTGATCGGCCGCACGCCCGATGAGCAGCACGATCGCCCCGTACGTAAGGTCTGGTGACGGGTCAAGGGAAGGCAGGGCGGCCATGAGCGGCTACGGAACCAACGGCTACGGACTCAGCGAACCGAGGAGTCTGCGCGGGCTGGCGCGGCAGCACGCGCTCCTGCCGCTGCGGATCTTCCTCGGTGTCACCTTCGTCTACGCCGGTCTGGACAAGCTGACCGACAGCGCCTTCATGTCCGCCGACGGGCCCGGCTCCATCGGCGAGATGATGAACGCGGTGCGGGACTCGTCCGCGATCCCCGCCCTCGTCGACCTCGCCCTGAAGAGCCCCGTGGGCTTCGGTTACGCCATCGCGGTCGGTGAACTCCTCGTCGGGATCGGCACCCTCGTCGGGCTGTTCGCACGGTTCGCGGCGGCCGGCGGCGCGCTGATCTCGCTCAGCCTCTGGCTGACCGTGAGCTGGCAGACCGAGCCGTACTACTACGGCAACGACCTGATCTATCTCATGGCCTGGCTGCCGCTGGTGCTGGCCGGCGCCGCCGCGTTCTCCGCCGACGCCTTCCTGGCGGCGCGACGGCGACGCACCCTGTAACTCACCCAGGTGATCGTCGCGGCCAGCCAGAGACCGCCGAGGAACACCGGCAGGAAGAACGTCCACGTGGCATCCCACCCGCCCGCCGCGTCGGCCGCGTAACCGGCGGCCAGGGTGAGCATCGCGAGGCCCGCCACCGCTCGGCCCGGCCGGAATTCATGAAGCAGCACGGATGACCTCCACTTGTCCCACGCCGACTTCCAGTCTCAGTTCGACCGTGCCGGCCGGCCCGGCGCCCGCCGGCGGCGCGAGAGTCTGCTCCACGGTCCGGTCCGGGCCCACGTCCACGTCGCCGGGCTTCTGGGCCGGCATCCGGATGTCCCCGAGGCCGGCCTCGGCGTGGACCTTCACCGTCACGTCAGCCGGTACGACGACGACGGCGCGGCCCGCGCCGACCTCCAGGGCCGTCATCACGGTGTCGCCCTTCGGTACGGCGACCTCGGACAGGTCGAGCCGGGCGACTCCGGTACCCAGTTCGTACCGCGGCTGGACGGCCGCGACCGAGGCCGGATTCCACTCCTCGCGGATCCAGTCCGTGCCGATGTCCTTCGGTACGGCCGACGCACCGGCCAGCAGACCGGCCGTGACGACCGTGAGGAAGATCGTGCCGAAGCCGGTGCGCCCCAGGAACGAGCTGACCACCAGCCCGAGCGCGAACACTCCGAGCGCGGCGCAGAGCCCGATCTGAAGGGACGTACCGAGCGGACTGCCCTCCCAGCTCAGGCCCGTGCCGACGCCACCCGCGACCAGCGCCAGGAAGAAGACCAGGCCGCCGATCGACCGCGGCCCCCGGGCCCCCCGCGGACGGTAGGGGGCGCTGTACGGGGCGTCCGCCGTCGCCGTCGGCGCTCCTGCCTCCCGGGAGGAGATCCGCGCGTCCTGCGGGCCCCAGAGGTAGCCGGGTCCCATCGGGCCCGATGTGCCGTCCTTGACGATCGGATCGCGCCACCAGGAGGGGCTGCCCGGCGTCGGCGGGGCCTTCACCTCGGGGGGCGCGCCGTGACCCGGCGTGGCCCCGGCCGCCTGCGCCGACGCCGTGTCGGGCGGGGCGTCGGGCGGAGCCGTCCTGCGGTGCTGCGCCCAGACGGTGGAGCCGATGACGGCGAGCGACAGCATCGCGGCGAAGGCCAGCATCCCGCCGTTGTGCAGCATCGAGAGGAACAGCCCGCAGCCGACGAGAGCGAGGACGAGCGCGATCAGGGAAGCACCCTCGACCCGGCCCGACAGCAGCTTGCGCGCCTCGTTCTCCTCCTCGCCGTCCATGGGGATCAGCAGCCAGGCGAAGCCGTAGAAGATCAGTCCGATGCCGCCGGTCACCGAGAGGACGCCGAGCACGATCCGGAAGATCACCGGATCGACGTCGCAGTACCGGCCGAGCCCGCCGCACACCCCGGCCACCACTTTCTGCCGCGGGCTGCGGTGCAGCTGCGGTTTCTCCTCCGGGGGCGTTGTGACACCGGGGGAGGCGTCCTGGGTAGCGGTCATGTCCCCATGGTGACGGTCCGTACGCCCCCGCGGCACCCGCCCCGACCCTGGCAGGTCCCTGATATTGCCTCCAGGCGACCCCTGGGGGCCGTGGCGGCGGCGTCGCCCGCTCCGCGCGGGCGTCAGGGTCGAATAGGGGCCCGACCCTGATGCCGGCACCCGCGGGCCCGTGTGACGATCGTCGTATGCCAGCCGCCACCGCCCGAGCCGCGAGCTCCGTCTCCTCCGACCCGGAGGAGCCGCCCGTCCGCAAGCTGTACCGCAGCGCCGACGGGCGACTGCTCGGCGGTGTCGCGCGCGGACTGGCGGGCCACCTCGGCCTGCCCGTCGCCTGGGTGCGGTTCCTGTTCCTCGGGCTGTTCTTCGCGGACGGTCTGGGCGCCCTGCTGTACGCCGTGTTCTGGATCGTCGTCCCGCTCGGCGTCGGGGGAGTGGACGCACCTCGCTCCGTCTTCGAGACCGCGCCGGACGGCAGGAGACGGCTCCGCAAGCCGGACAAGGGACAGTTCTTCGCGCTCGTCGCGCTGGTCATCGGCGCCGTGATCTTCGTCGGCAACGTCGACATGGGCAGTGAGGCCGACCGCTACATCTGGCCGACGCTCCTGATCGGCGCCGGTTCCGTACTGGTCTGGCGCCAGGCGGACAACGCGCGGCGGGCCCGCTGGATGGAGGTCGGCCGCCGCCGCCGCGTGCTGCACCTGGCCCGCGCGCTCGCCGGTGTGGCCCTCGTCGGCCTCGGCCTCGCCGTCTTCATGGTGGTGCGCGGCTCGGCGGCGCAGCTCGGCAACGTCCTGACCGCCGCCATCGCCGTGCTCACCGGCATCGCCCTGCTGGCCGGCCCCTATCTCGTGCGGATGACGCAGGACCTCTCCGAGGAACGGCTCATGCGCATCCGCGCCCAGGAGCGCGCCGAGGTCGCGGCCCATGTGCACGACTCGGTCCTGCACACCCTCACCCTGATCCAGCGCAACGCTGACGACGGGGGCGAGGTCCGCAGGCTGGCCCGCGCCCAGGAGCGCGAGCTGCGGAACTGGCTCTACAACCCCGAGGGCACCGGCAAGGACGAGGACGACGAACCGTCCAGCCTCGCCGAGGCGGTCAAGCGCGCCGCCGCCGAGGTCGAGGACAAGCACGGCGTACCCCTGGAGGTCGTCGTCGTCGGCGACTGCCCCCTCGACGAGAAGCTCGCCGCCCAGATGCAGGCCGCACGCGAGGCGATGGTGAACGCCGCCAAGTACGGTGGCGAGGGCGGCGCGGTCCAGGTGTTCGCGGAGGTCGAGGGCCGCACCGTCTTCGTCTCCGTGAAGGACCGCGGTCCGGGATTCGACCTGGATTCGGTTCCGGGCGACAGGATGGGCGTACGAGAATCAATCATCGGCCGGATGCAGCGCAACGGCGGTACGGCGCGGCTGCGTTCGGTGCCCGGTGGGGGCACGGAAGTCGAGCTGGAGATGGAAAGGGCGAGCGAATGACCGAGAACACCGAAGCCACCGGGGGCCCGGAGCGACGGGTACGGGTCGTGCTCGTCGACGACCACCGGATGTTCCGTACCGGAGTCCAGGCCGAGATCGGCCGTACCGAGGAGACCGGGGTCGAGGTCGTCGGTGAGGCCGCCGACGTCGACCAGGCCGTCACGGTCATCACCGCGACCCGCCCCGAGGTCGTCCTCCTCGACGTCCATCTGCCGGGCGGCGGCGGCGTCGAGGTACTGCGGCGCTGTGCCCCGATGATGGGCGCGGCCGAGAACCCGGTGCGCTTCCTGGCGCTGTCCGTCTCGGACGCCGCCGAGGACGTCATCGGTGTCATCCGCGGCGGTGCCCGCGGTTACGTCACCAAGACGATCACGGGTACCGATCTCGTCGACTCGGTCTTCCGGGTGCAGGAGGGCGACGCGGTGTTCTCGCCGCGGCTTGCCGGCTTCGTGCTCGACGCCTTCGCGTCGACCGACGCGCCGCCGGTCGACGAGGACCTGGACCGGCTGACGCAGCGCGAGCGCGAGGTGCTGCGGCTGATCGCCCGGGGATACGCGTACAAGGAGATCGCCAAGCAGCTCTTCATCTCGGTGAAGACGGTCGAGTCGCACGTCTCCGCCGTGCTCAGGAAGCTCCAGCTGTCCAACCGGCACGAGCTGACCCGGTGGGCGACGGCACGCAGGCTGGTCTGATCCACGAGCTCCCTCAGGCCACCCGGGTCGCTCCGGCGAACGGCATCTGGTCGATCGGCGCGATGCGGACGGGAGCACCGGGTCGCGGTGCGTGGATCATCTGGCCGCCGCCGATGTAGAGCCCGACATGGCTGATGCCCGAGTAGAAGAAGACCAGGTCACCGGGAGCGAGCTCGGAGCGGGACACCCGCTGCCCGGCGTTGATCTGGGTGTACGTGGTGCGGGGCAGGGAGACCCCCGCGGCGCGCCAGGCGGCCTGGGTGAGGCCGGAGCAGTCGTAGGAGGAGGGGCCGGTGGCGCCCCAGACGTACGGCTTGCCGATCGCCCCGTACGCGAAGTCGACGGCCTGTGCGGCACGGGCGTGCGGGGCGTCGACCGCGCCGCGCGGGGTGCCGCGGTCGGCGCGGACGGCCGCGCCGCCGTGCGCCGTGTCGGCCGCGCGCTCGTAGTCGGCGCGCTGGCCGGCGGTCAGCGTGCCGAGCAGACGCCTGGCGTCGGCCAGCTTCGTGCGGACCGTCTCCTTGTGCTTCGTCAGCTCGGCCCGGCGTGCGGTGAGCGTCGCGAGCTCACCCTCCGCCCGGGCGCGCAGCTGGGCGGCGCCGGTGACCTGCCGGCGGATCCCGTTGAGCAGACCGGCCTGGCGGTCGGCGGCCCGGTCCAGATACGAGGCGCGCCGCAGGTACTGGTCGGGGTCGGAGGAGAGCGCCAGCTGGACGGCTGGGTCGATGCCGCCGGAACGGTACTGCGCGGTGGCCAGCGAACCGAGCGTGTGGCGTGCGGTGTTGAGGCGCTCGGTCCGGCGGGCGGCCTCGTCGCGCAGCCGGTCGACGGACCTGGCGGTCGCGTCGGCCTGCTCCTTGGTGCCGTTGTACCGCTCGGTGGCGACCTCGGCGTCGTGGTACAGCCGGTCGATATTCGCCCTGACCTGGGCCGGGGTGAGCTGCGGTTCGGCGTGTGCCGCACCGTCGAAGGCGGTGGTGGTCGCGGCCCCGGCGAAGGCCAGGGTCGCCGCTGTGCGGGCAGCAGAGCCGGTGAACAGGCGCTGCTTGGGCTTCCGGTGAGCGGCTTTCCGGTGTGCTGCCACGAGGGCGGCATCCTTCCTGTTCGTCTGCCCGTCGGGAGCTACCGGCGGGCCCGGCGGTGACCGGGTGCCGTCCGGCACGGAGGGGACGTACGGGAGGTACGGGACGGCGGTGGAAATCGGTCACCTGGGAAGGGACGCTAAACCCAGGACACGGGAAAGGGTCGTCATGACAGCTTTTGCCTTGATGTGACGTTTCGCTACCGCTGCGCGACCGGAAAAAAGACGTCAGGGTAAGGCAATTCGGGCAGGCGCGAGCGAAGTCATGAGGAACCGCCACCTGGCGGGCGAGGGATGATAAGGGCCCCGCCAGGCTCCCGATTCATGGCCATACTGATCAATGTCTTCGTCGCTCTGCACATCATCGGGATCGCCGCGCTGCTCGGCGGTTTCCTGACCCAGGTGAAGGCGATGGGGCCGGGCACCGCCCGATTCGTACCGGCCATGCTGCACGGTGCGCTGACCATGCTGATCACGGGAGTCGCGCTGGTGGGCCTCAACCAGGCCGACGACCGGACGGTGAACAACATCAAGATCGGCGTCAAGCTGCTGATCCTGGTCGTGATCCTCGCGCTCGTCTACGTCAGGCGGGACGAGGAGAGGGCGGGCAGGGGCGAGTTCGCGGCGGTCGGCGGTCTGACGGTCGCCAACATCTTCATCGCCACGCTCTGGACCTGAGTCCCGGTGCGGTCCGGCGGCCGGACGGGCGCTCCTGTCGGGCCCGTCCGGCCGCCGGGAAGGTCTCCCCCGGCCGCTAGGCCGGCCGCACGCTGCCGTAGATCGGCATGTAGTAGATCGACTCCTCGCGCACGTTCGCACCCGGCTTCGGCGCGTGGATCATCATGCCGTCGCCCTTGTAGATGCCGACGTGGCTGATGTCGTCGTAGAAGAACACCAGGTCACCCGGCTGCAGATCCGCGGTGGCCACCCGGGTGCCGACCTCGACCTGGTCCCAGGTGGTACGCGGCAGATCGACGCCCGCCGCCTTCCACGCCGCCTGCGTCAGCCCCGAGCAGTCGTACGAGGAGGGGCCCGTCGCTCCCCAGACGTACGGCTTGCCGATCTGGGCCGCCGCGAACGCCAGGACCTTGTCCGCCTTCGCCGCGTAGCTGCTGTCCGCGTCCGCACCGCTGCCCGTGCCCGTGTCCGTACCGGTGTCCGGCTGGGCGGGCTCCTGCGCGGCGTCCTCGGCGGCTTCCTTCGCCGCCGCCTCCTCCTGCGCCTGGCGCTCGGCCTCCGCCGCGGCGGCCTGCTGGCGGGCCAGCTCCTGCGCCTTGCGCCTGGCCTCCGCCTCCTTCTCGCGCTCCAGCTCCGCGAGCCGCGCCTTCTCCTCGGCGGTCAGCTCGGACAGCAGGGTGCGCGCCTCGGTCAGCTTCTCCTGCACCTGTTGCTTGCTGGTGCGCAGCGTGGTCTGCGCCTCGGTGAGCGTCTCCAGGCTCTTGGTGGCCTCGGCGCGCTTCTCCGCCGCCTCGCTCTGCTGCGTACGGAAGTCCGAGACCGTCTTCTGCTGCTGGCTCGTCATGCGCGCCATCAGCTGGTCCTGGTCGAAGTACGACTGCGGGTCCTCCGCGAGGAAGAACGTCGCCGTCGGGGCGACAGCGCCGCTGCGGTACTGCGCCGCCGCGAACTGGCCCAGCTCACGGCGCGTCTCGTTCAGCTTCTCCGCCCGCTCGGCCGCCGCGTCGAGGAGCCCGTCGACCTTCGCGCGCTGGTCCGTGGACGCGGACTTCGCCTTGTTGTACTGCTGGGTGGCCGTGCCTGCCTGCCGGTAGAGGTCGTCGACCTTCTTCTGGACGTCCTCGATGCTGGGGCGGGGTGCGGCGGGCGCGGCCGTCGCGGTCTGCGTGGAGAGCAGAGTCACAGAGGCGAGCGCCGCCGTCGTGATTCCGACGCCGGGTGAGGTGGTGCGCAAACGGGTGCGCGCTTTGCGATGCGACGCCAAGGCCGGCATCTCCTTCCGTGGACCGCCTACCGGGTTAGCTGTCGGGTTCGGGCGGAACGGAAGGCTGCCCTACGGTCCAAGTGAGGGTTGTGGACCGATTCACCCCGGTGCTGCGTGTGGGTCCCCGGTTCCGAATGCCCCTGCGGGCAGCCCGGATTCGGCGTGGGTGTCCGCTCGGCGTGGTTCGCCTCAAGGGGGTACGGGCCACCCGTCGGAGCACGCTAGCCAACCCGTGGCGTCCCTGTGAAGGTTGATGTTCGATATGCCCGATACATGTTCGTGACCTTGGGGAAATCGGTATGTACGGAGCCGGAGCGGGCTCCTCCCGCCTCACGGGGTGTGGCCGGACCGTCTCCGTACGCGCACGGCCGGGGGGCCGTCCTGCGGAATGCGGCCCCGGGGTGTCAGTGGGGCCGCCTAGACTCGTCAAGCGATGAGCAGCCTCTTTGACGACAGCTTCCTGACCGGCCTCCAGAACTCGGAGGAAGGGCCCCCGCCGCCTCCCGAGGACCACGCACCCGAAGCGGTGCCGGAGGGTCTCTTCGAGGGCGTCTTCGACGCGCCCCCGCCGCCCCGCGAGGGGTACTACCGCGACGGAGCGCCCCGTCCGGTCATCGACGCCGCGGCGCTGCTCGACGGGCTGAACACCGAGCAGCGCGCCGCCGTGGTGCACGCCGGTTCGCCGCTGCTCATCGTCGCCGGTGCCGGATCGGGCAAGACCCGGGTGCTCACCCACCGGATCGCCCACCTGCTGGCCGAGCGCGGGGTGCATCCCGGCCAGATCCTGGCGATCACCTTCACCAACAAGGCCGCGGGCGAGATGAAGGAGCGCGTCGAGCAGCTCGTCGGACCGCGTGCCAACGCCATGTGGGTCATGACCTTCCACAGCGCGTGCGTACGCATCCTGCGGCGCGAGTCCAAGCGTCTCGGCTTCACCTCGTCGTTCTCGATCTACGACGCCGCGGACTCCAAGCGGCTGATGGCGCTCGTCTGCCGCGATCTGGACCTCGACCCGAAGCGGTATCCCCCCAAGGCGTTCACGGCCAAGGTCTCGAATCTCAAGAACGAGCTGATCGACGAGGAGACCTTCGCCGGGCAGGCGGCCGACGGCTTCGAGAAGACCCTCGCCCAGGCCTACGCGCTCTACCAGGCACGGCTGCGCGAGGCCAACGCCCTGGACTTCGACGACATCATCATGACGACGGTGCATCTGCTCCAGGCGTTCCCCGACGTCGCCGAGCACTACCGCCGCCGCTTCCGGCACGTGCTGGTCGACGAGTACCAGGACACCAACCACGCGCAGTACACGCTCGTACGGGAGCTCGTCGGCCCGGCAGGTGAGGCCGAGGCGCCCGCCGAGCTGTGTGTCGTCGGTGACGCGGACCAGTCGATCTACGCCTTCCGGGGCGCGACCATCCGCAACATCCTCCAGTTCGAGGAGGACTATCCGGACGCCACCACGATCATGCTGGAGCAGAACTACCGCTCCACGCAGACGATCCTGTCCGCGGCCAACGCGGTGATCGAGCGCAACGAGAGCCGCCGCCCCAAGAACCTCTGGACGAACGCCGGCAGCGGCGCCCGGATCACGGGGTACGTCGCCGACACCGAGCACGACGAGGCGCAGTTCATCGCCGACGAGATCGACCGGCTCACCGACGCGGGTGACGCCAAGGCGGGCGACGTCGCCGTCTTCTACCGTACGAACGCGCAGTCCCGTGTCTTCGAAGAGATCTTCATCCGCGTCGGACTTCCCTACAAGGTCGTCGGCGGTGTGCGCTTCTACGAGCGCAAGGAGGTCCGCGACGTCCTGGCCTACCTGCGGGTCCTCGCCAACCCCGAGGACACCGTTCCGCTGCGCCGCATCCTGAACGTGCCCAAGCGCGGCATCGGTGACCGCGCCGAAGCGATGATCGACGCCCTGTCGATGCGCGAGAAGATCTCCTTCCCGCAGGCCCTGCGCCGCGTCGACGAGGCGTACGGCATGGCGGCCCGCTCGACCAACGCCGTGAAGCGGTTCAACACGCTGATGGAGGAGCTCCGCACGATCGTCGAGTCCGGGGCGGGTCCGGCGGTCGTCCTGGAAGCGGTCATGGAGCGCACCGGCTATCTCGCCGAACTCCAGGCGTCGACCGACCCGCAGGACGAGACCCGCATCGAGAACCTCCAGGAACTGGCCGCTGTCGCCCTCGAGTTCGAGCAGGAGCGCGCGCAGGAGGAGGGGGCCGGCACGCTCGCCGAGTTCCTGGAGAAGGTGGCCCTGGTCGCCGACTCCGACCAGATCCCCGACGAGGACGAGGACGGCTCCGGCGTCATCACGCTGATGACGCTGCACACGGCCAAGGGGCTTGAGTTCCCGGTCGTCTTCCTGACCGGCATGGAGGACGGCGTCTTTCCGCACATGCGGGCGCTGGGGCAGGCGAAGGAGCTGGAGGAGGAGCGGCGGCTCGCCTATGTCGGCATCACCCGCGCCCGTGAGCGGCTGTACCTGACGCGGGCCGCGATGCGCAGTGCCTGGGGCCAGCCCTCGTACAACCCGGCCTCGCGGTTCCTGGAGGAGATCCCGGACCAGCACCTGGAGTGGAAGCGCAAGGGCCCCATGGCCGCTCCGGCCGGACCGACGTCGGGTGTCATGTCCTCGCTGTCGTCCTCGCGCTCGAAGTCCGGGCCTTCGGGTTTCGCCACCCGGCGTACCTCGGACAAGCCGGTGGTCGCCCTGGTGGTGGGGGACCGCGTCACGCACGACCAGTTCGGTCTGGGGACGGTCACGGCCGTCGAGGGCTTCGGCGACCAGGCCAAGGCGACGGTCGACTTCGGGGACGAGCGTCCCAAGAAGCTCCTCCTGCGCTACGCGCCCGTGGAGAAGTTGTAGCCGCCCTGCCCTGCCCATGTATGACTGTGGCCCCGTCCTGCGAAGGACGGGGCCACAGTCATACGTGAGCAGAAATCAGTTCGGATTGAGGCCGTGGCTGCGGAACCAGGGCATCGGGTCGATCGCCGAGCCGCCACCGGGCCTGACCTCGAAGTGCAGGTGAGGGCCGGTGGAGTTCCCGGAATCCCCGGCGTACCCGATGGTGTCGCCCGCCTGCACGGAGCCCGAGCGGATCCGGGTGCTGCTGAGGTGGCAGTACCAGGTCTCGGTGCCGTCGGCCGCCGTCAAGATGATCATGTTCCCGTAGGCGGTGTTGAACTGCGTGCGTACGGTGCCGTCCGTCGCGGCCAGCACCGGGGTGCCGTAGCCGACGGGGAAGTCGACTCCCGTGTGCACGGACATCCAGTTGACGCCCGCCTGGCCGTAGTAGGCGCTGAGGCCGTGCTGGGCGACCGGGAGCGAGAACTTGGGGCGGAGCGCCTCGCGGCGTGCGGCCTCCGCCTCGCGCTTCTTCTTCTCGGCGACCTGCCGTTCGCGCAGGTCGATGCGCTCCTGGGTGCGGCTGGCACGGTCGGCGAAGTCGTCCGCGTCGGCACTGAGGTTGGCGAGCTGGGTGTCCAGCTCGTTGTTGGCGGTCACCGGCTTGACGGTGGCGGGGTCGGCGGCCGCCATCGAGGTGGTGTCGCTCTTCTTCTCCTCGCCGCCGGCGATCCCGCTGACCGAGGCGGCCGCGATGCCCGCGACGCTCATCACGCAGGCCGACGGAACGGCGACGGTCAGGAGTGCGGACCGCTTGGCGGGGGTACGGCGTCGGCCGCGGTTGCCCGCACCGCCCCTGGGCGCGCGGCCGGCCGGGCGGGGGCCGACGACGGGGTGCGACGCGGCGGCGGGGACGTCGGACTCGTCGGCGGGTTCTGACTCGGCCGCGGTCTCGTGTGCCTCGGTGGCGTACGCGTGGGCGTCGGTGTCCACGTCAGTGGCGTCGAACTCGGCTGTCTCGTACGGCTTGTACGGGTCGTATGCCTCGAACGGCTCGTATGCGGCCTGCTGCTCGACGGGCTGCTGTTCGTATGCGGTGGGTGACACCGGTTCGGGTTCGTACGGCGCCTGTTCGGGCGTGGCGCCGGAGTTCCAGGCGGTGGCGTCGTAGGCGCCCGTGTCGGCACCCGCGTCCACGAACTCGCCGGTGGCGTACGTCCCGGTCCCGTAGCCCGTGGAGGCGAACGTGCTGGTGGGGAAGGCGCCGGTGTCGGTCGTCCCCCACTGCTCGGCCTGACCGGCCTGGACCCAACCGGAGGTGTCCCACTGCCCGGTGCTGTCGTACTGCTGCGCTTGCGGCGCCTGCTGCGACTCGTGCTGCGGCTGCTGGGTCTCGTGCGGGTGAGCGGGGTAGGCGTCGTACGAGGCGGTCCGGTGCGCGCCCGTGTCCCACTGGGTGGAGTCGTACTCGCCGCTGTGGCCCTGCCCGGTGGACGCGTAGCCGTTGTCGTAGCCGTACGTGGCGCCCTGGGTGCTGTCGTAGCCGCTCCCGTAGCCGCCGGTGTCGTAGCCGTGGGCGGGAGGACTGTCGTAACCGCCGTCGTGCTGACCGGGGAGAGTGCCGAAGAGGGGATCGGTGTCGAAGCTGCCGGTGGGGTTGTTGTCGTAGTCGACATACCCGGCGTGGGGGTGCTGGTCGTTCACCAACTTCTCTCTCGCCTCGGCAGCAGGACCTGTTCCCGTGCCCGTGGGGGACTCCAGGGAAACCAGTGGCCGCGACTGTACCCGGCGGTACGTGACGACGACAATCTTCGCCGGGTTCCGGCTGTTCAGGAAACGGGCAATCGGCCGTCTTTCGGCGGACAGCAGGCGCAGCCTTGGCCCTACGTTCGAAATACGTTCTATTTATGGGTCCCTGATCTCTCCACGCACCGGATCCGTTCCGGCCCGTTCCGATCCATCTCCGGTCCGGAACAGGCCCTGTTCGGGCCGGTTCAGGCCACCGAAGCGGTCCCGGAACTGCCGGCGGCGGCGTCCGGAGATGCGTCCTGGGACTCGAGGGCCTCCCGGATGCCCGCCGCGACGGCGGGGTGCACCGGCAGGGCGAGATGGCCGATGCCCGAGACGCGCACGTTCACCACGTCCAGATCCGGGTGGTCCATGCAGGCCGTCTCGACCGGCACCATCACTCGGTCGAGCTCGCTCCAGAAGTTGACGAAGCGGGTGCGGCAGCCGGGAGCGGGCCTGCGCAGCTCCGTGATGAGGGCGGAACCGGTGCGCATCTGGCGGACGATGGGGTGGGCGCTCGCGGGCGCGGCGACGGAGGTGCCGTTGTGCGGGGTGCCGAGCGTGACGAGGGTGCGCACCCGCTGGTCGCCGCCGAGCCGCTGCACGTAGTAGCGGGCGATCAGGCCTCCGAGACTGTGCCCGACGATGTCGATCTCACGGTGGCCCGTGCGGACACAGATCTCCTCGACATGCCGGCCGAGCAGCTCGGCCGCCGTGCGGATGTCGCAGGTCAGCGGCGAGTAGTTGAGGGACTCCAGATGGCGCCAGCCGTGCCGGGCGAGCGAGCGCCGCAGCAGGACGAACACCGAGCGGTTGTCGATGAACCCGTGCAGCAGCACGACGGGAGGCCGGCCGGTGCCTGCGCCGGCGAGCAGTGCGGTGGGTCCGGCGGGCTCGGTCCCGGCGCTGCCGAGGGGGGCGGGCGTCGGTTCGGGCTCCGGTGCGGCTGCGGGTCCCGGTGCGGGAGGAGTGGCGTCCCGGCGCTCCGGGGTGACGCCGGTGGGGTAGATGAGGATGTGCCCGGCGAGGATCACGATCTCCAGCACGGTGGCTTTGACCAGCGCGGATGACAGCCGGGCGGGGAGTGCGCACGGAGTGCGCATGAGTGGGGGGAGAGGGGTGCGCAACAGCGGGTAAAGGAAGGACAGGACCTTCATGGCCGACCTCCTGCACTGACAGACGGGAGGCGGCTCCGGTCCCGAATGCCTTCATGGGGGTGTCGGTGCGAAGGTGCCGGTCATCGGGTGATCGGCCGTGGAGCCGTACCACCGTGCCGTGCGGCTGACGGCGCGGTGGTACGGCGACCTCGCAGCGGCTCCCTTTGCGGCTGTTCCCGTGCGGCTGATGGGCCACATGGTCCAGGAACGACGCGTAGCGAACATGTCCCATGTGTGATTTCCCCCTCCCCGTCCACCGCGAAACGGCGGCTTGCGGGATGCTGTAGATAACGTTCGTTCACATCCCCGGCCCTTCAGGCGCGGGAGATCCATGTGGAGGCAGTGATGGGTGTGACCGGTCCGATCCGTGTGGTGGTGGCCAAGCCGGGACTCGACGGCCATGACCGTGGAGCCAAGGTGATCGCGCGGGCGCTGCGGGACGCCGGTATGGAGGTCATCTATACCGGTCTCCACCAGACGCCCGAACAGATCGTCGACACGGCGATCCAGGAGGATGCCGACGCCATCGGCCTCTCGATCCTCTCCGGTGCGCACAACACGCTCTTCGCGAAGGTGATCGCGCTCCTCAAGGAGCGCGAGGCCGAGGACATCAAGGTGTTCGGCGGCGGCATCATCCCGGAGGCGGACATCGCGCCGCTGAAGGAGCAGGGCGTCGCGGAGATCTTCACCCCGGGTGCGACGACGACGTCGATCGTCGACTGGGTGAATGCCAACGTCCGTCAGACGGCGGGCGCCTGACCGGCCGCTTCCGGTACACCCGCTCACGGCCGCCCGCTCGCCGCTGCCCGCCGACCGGCCCGATCGGTCGGTGGGCCGTGCGCGGGCGTCCCCCGCACCGCCTCCGTTCACGGCGACCCGGGGGTCAGCTCCCTGTCCATGGCGGAGCGCAGGCGCAACGTGGACACGAGGCGCTGGAACGCCTCCGACCAGTAGCCACCCGCGCCGGGTGACGCGCCCTCCGGCTCGTCCGGAGTGGTGGTGAGGACTTCGAGCCGGTCGGCCTCGGCCGGATCGAGGCAGCGCTCGGCGAGACCCATCACTCCGCTGAAGCTCCACGGGTAACTCCCGGCGTCCCGGGCGATGTCGAGGGCATCGACGACCGAGCGGCCGAGCGGCCCGTCCCAGGGCACGGCACAGACCCCGAGCAGCTGGAACGCCTCCGACAAGCCGTGCGCGGCGACGAAGTCGGCCACCCACAGGGCCCGTTCCTTGCCGGGCAGGGTGGCGAGGAGCTTCGAGCGCTCGGCGAGCGACGCCGTGCCCGGACCGTTCGCCGGAGGCGTCGAGGGGGTGCCGAGCAGGGCGCGGGCCCATTCCGGGTCGCGTTGCCGTACCGCGGCCCGGCACCAGGCGGCGTGCAGTTCCTCGGTCCAGCCGTCGGCGACCGGCAGGCCCACGATCTCCTGCGCGGAACGCCCGCCGAACCGCTCACGCCACGTGCTCAGCGGGGTCGCCTCCACGAGCTGGCCCAGCCACCAGGACCGCTCCCCGCGTCCCGCGGGCGGCACCGGCACGACGCCGTCCCGCTGCATCGACGCGTCGCACTCGTGCGGGGCCTCCACCGCGATGGACGCGACCTCCCCCGTGCGATCGGGATTCACGCAGGACGTGGCGCGGGACGCCATGCGCTCGGCGAGGGCCGAGTGCGGCAGTGCGGACAACAACTCGGCAGCCGTCGCACGGACGTTACGGCTGCGGTCGGCAAGTGCCTCCTCCAGGAACGCCTCGTCGGCACCCGACAGACCGGTGCGCAGCGAGTCGAGGAACATCAGCCGGTCCTCGGCGCGCTCGGTGGACCAGGTGGTGGAGAGCAGGGCGAGCGCGGCGGCCGGCTCCCGGCGCCGTACGGATCCGAGGAGCGCGACCCGTTCGGCGAACAGGCCCTCCTCCCACAGGGTCCGCACCGCGTCCGGGTCCGTCTCGACGGACGGGAGCGAACCGCCCGGGGTGCCGCGCAGCGCGAACTTCCACTCCGGGTTCATCCTGGCGAGCCACAGTCCGCGCGGACCCGCGAAGCCCAGGACGTGCGCACGCAGGTCCGTGCGCGCACGCGCCGCGTCCAGCAGGGCCGGAAGGACGACCGCCGGTGCCCGGAAGCCGTGCTGGTTCGCCGCGGCCAGCCACTGCGGCAGGAGCTCCGTGAGATCGGGAGCCGTGCCGCGGCGACCGCTGCCGCCTGACGGGGCGGAGCGGTCGGCGAGCAGCTGGACGAGTCTGTGCCGGGCGGCTGCCGGCAGCGGCGGGCGGGGGTCGGCGGGCGCGGGATCCGGCCGCTCGGCGGCCGGTCCCGGCAGCAGACCGGCTCTGCGGCGCACGGTCTGCAGCGCCGCCGCGTCCAGCAGGGCTACCGGGCCGTCGGCGCTCCCGGGCCCGTCCGCCGGTGGCCGGCGGTCGGTGCCGAGCAGTGCCGAGGTGACGAGCTCCTCCCAGGGCATCGGCGACACGCTGGTCGTGTGGGCGTCTGTGTTCGCGTTCGTGTGCGGTGGGGTCATCGGTCCCGTCCGGGTGTCAGGGAGTCACGGAGCCGGAAATCCGGTTCACAGGTCCAGGGTTTGCAGGGCCGTGTGGGTCAGATGAGTGGTACGGGCTGCCCGTCGCTGTCGTCGTCCGCGCCGGTCGTCCAGGCGGTCAGCGGGTCGAAGCCGCAGTGTCCGCACTCACCGAAGACCGTGACGGCCCCCCCGCCCGACAGCGCGACGAGCTTCCAGAGTCCCGGCCTGGACAGGGCCGACGGTGCCAGAGGGAGCGCCGACGTGCCGTCCGCGTCGGCCAGTTGCCAGCCGCCCTCCGACGGCGTGGGTATGACGTCGCGCACCGTGACCGGCCAGGAATCCAGCCAGGGATCGCCGCGCAGCGCGTGCCCGTAGGCCGCGAGCGCCGCCGCGGTCGGCCCCCCGGCCGGCGGCGTCCCCCGGGTGGCGGGCGGGTCGAACTGCCGTCCCAGCTCGGCGCGCGGCTGCCCGGACCCCGGATACGGCGTGAGCTCGGCGTCGATCGTGACGCCCACCGGCAGGGCCAGGCCGGGGGAGCGTCCCGCCGCCCCGAAGGAGAGCAGCAGCGCGGTGCGTCCCGACTCCCTCCCGTGGAGCCAGATGCGGCGGGTGACGATCTTGCCGTCCGGTGTGTCGTACTGCGCGAGGACCAGCCAGTGGTCACGGACCGGGGCTCCGTCCGCGGCGGCGGTCAGCCCCACACGCGTACGAACGGTCGCGGCCAGCGGATCGGGCACGCGGTCGATGCCCAGCCACGCGGTGTCCAGCAGGTGGAGCAGTGCGCACTCCTCCAGCAGACGCACCGGCCAGCCGGGGCCGGAGGCGGGAATCGCCCCCAACTCCCGCACCCTCGCGGCGAGTCCCGGGGCCTGTGCGTCGACCATGCGGGCCGCGGTCTCCTCCCACAGCCCGTACCCCGCCTGATCGGCCGCGGCGAGCCCGCCACGCAGCAGATCCGTGAGGCGCTGCTCCAACTCCTGCGCGCCTGAAGTGATGCGGGACGCCCGTCGCTCTGCGCGCCGCCTCGCCGCCTCCGGATCGGCCGGACCGGCCGCCGGGGCGCCGTCCGTGGCGGATCGCTCCGCCGCGCGCCTGCGGCGGCCGTCCAGCCACTCACGCGCCCAGTCCGGCGCCTCGCCCGGCGGGGCGGCCGCTCCGTCGGCAGTGCTGTCGGACGCCCGGAGCAGCAGCAGCCCCAGCGCGTGCTTGCAGGGGAACTTGCGGCTCGGGCAGCTGCACTTGTACGCGGGCCCGGACGTGTCGACCACGGTCCGGTACGGCTTGCTTCCGCTGCCCTTGCACAGCCCCCACACCGCGCCCCCGCCGTGGCCCACTTCGGACCACGGACCGGACGAACCCAGCTTGTTCCCGGCCTTGCGTGATGCTTCGTCAGGAGCCAGGGCCTGTACCTGCTCCACCGTCCAGCGCGCCACCGGAACATCGGTGCGCGAGGGTTCTCCCCCGTGAGATAGCAGCATGGGAACGACGGTAGGGCGCACCACTGACAATCGCCTCTGACCTGCGGCGGAGGTGGATTGTCAGTGGCATGGTGCACGGTGGGAACCACATCGGGTCGAACGATCTGGAGGGGGATCCATGACCGTGTCCGCAACCACCACCGCCGTCGCGAACGAGGCCCTGCGCCCACACGCAGAGGACGCCTTCGCCGCCGAGCTGAAGGCACTCGCGGCCGCCGACGACCGGCCGAGGCCCGCCCGTTGGAAGCTCTCGCCGTGGGCGGTGTCGACCTATCTGCTCGGCGGCACGCTCGCCGACGGGACGGTGATCACCCCGAAGTACGTGGGCCCGCGCCGTCTGGTCGAGGTCGCCGTGACCACGCTCGCCACCGACCGGGCGCTCCTGCTGCTCGGCGTGCCCGGCACCGCGAAGACCTGGGTCTCCGAGCACCTGGCCGCCGCCGTGAGCGGCGATTCCACGCTGCTCGTCCAGGGCACGGCGGGCACCCCGGAGGAAGCAGTCCGCTACGGCTGGAACTACGCCCAGCTGCTGGCCCACGGTCCCAGTCGCGACGCGTTGGTTCCCAGCCCCGTCATGCGGGCCATGTCCGAAGGCATGACCGCCAGGGTGGAGGAGCTGACCCGCATCCCCGCCGACGTGCAGGACGCGCTCATCACGATCCTGTCGGAGAAGACGCTTCCCGTGCCGGAGCTGGGACAGGAGGTCCAGGCCGTCCGCGGCTTCAACCTCATCGCCACGGCGAACGACCGCGACCGCGGGGTCAACGAACTGTCCAGCGCGCTGCGCCGCCGCTTCAACACCGTCGTCCTCCCGTTGCCGGCCACCCCCGACGACGAGGTGGACATCGTGTCGCGCCGCGTCGACCAGATCGGGAGCTCGCTGGAACTGCCGGCCGCCCCGGACGGCCTCGTGGAGATCCGCCGCGTGGTCACCGTCTTCCGCGAGCTGCGCAACGGCGTCACCACCGACGGCCGTACGAAGCTCAAGTCGCCGTCGGGGACGCTCTCCACGGCCGAGGCGATCTCCGTCGTCACCAACGGGCTCGCGCTCGCCGCCCACTTCGGTGACGGCATCCTGCGGCCGGGCGACGTAGCGGCGGGCATTCTCGGCGCGGTCGTCCGGGACCCGGCAGCCGACCGGGTGGTGTGGCAGGAGTATCTGGAGACGGTCGTCCGCGAGCGCGAGGGCTGGAAGGACTTCTACCGCGCCTGCCGTGAGGTCTCCGCATGACGCGGGCCGGCACGTCCGCGGGACCGCTGCTGCTGGGGGTGCGTCACCACGGTCCGGGATCCGCCCGCGCGGTCCTGGCCGCACTGGAGGCCGCCCGGCCGCAGGTCGTTCTCATCGAGGGCCCGCCGGAGGGCGACGCGCTGCTGTCGCTGGCCGCCGACGAGCAGATGAAGCCGCCGGTCGCGCTGCTCGCCCACGCCGTCGACGATCCGGGGCGGGCCGCGTTCTGGCCCATGGCCGAGTTCTCGCCCGAGTGGGTGGCGATCCGCTGGGCCCTCGCGCACGGGGTTCCCGCCCGCTTCATCGACCTGCCCGCCGCCCACTCCCTCGCGCTCACGGAGACCGGTACCGAGGAGCCGCCCGGCTCGCCCGCCGTCGACCCGATCGGCGTGCTCGCCGAGACCGCCGGATACGCCGACCCGGAGGCCTGGTGGGAGGACGTCGTCGAGCACCGCGCCCCCGACGGCGGGGCGGGCGACCCGCTGGCACCCTTCGCCGTCCTCGCCGAGGCGATGACCGCCCTGCGCGAGGTGTACGGGGATGGCGGACACCCCAAGGACGCGGTCCGCGAGGCGTACATGCGCATCCAGCTGAGAGCTGCCCGTAAGGAGTTCGGTGAGGCGACCGCCGTGGTCTGTGGCGCCTGGCACGTGCCCGCTCTCGCGGCGAGGACGACACTCGCCGCGGACAGGGCGCTCCTCAAGGGCGTACCCAAGGTCAAGACGGAGCTGACGTGGGTGCCGTGGACGCACCGCAGGCTCGCCCGGCACAGCGGATACGGAGCGGGGATCGACTCGCCCGGCTGGTACGGGCACCTCTTCGGCGCTCCCGACCGGCCCGTGGAGCGGTGGATGACGAAGGTCGCGGGGCTCCTTCGCGACGAGGACCGGTTCATCTCCTCCGCCCATGTCATCGAAGCCGTCCGGCTCGCAGGAGGGCTGGCGGCCGTGCGGGGCCGCCCGATGCCAGGACTGACCGAGGCGACCGATGCCGTCCGGGCCGTGATGTGCGAGGGCTCCGACGTGCCCCTGGCGCTCGTCAGGGACCGGCTCGTCGTCGGCGAGACCCTCGGAGAGGTTCCGGACAGCGCACCCGCCGTCCCGCTGCAACGGGACCTGAACCGCCGACAGCGCACGCTCCGGCTGAAACCGGAGGCGTCCGAGCGGGAGCTGGAGCTCGACCTCCGCAAGGACAACGACGCGGCCCGCAGCAGGCTCCTGCACCGGCTCCGTCTTCTCGACGTGGGCTGGGGCGACCGGGCCGCGAGCCGGGGGAGCACGGGCACCTTCCGGGAGACCTGGCGGCTGCGGTGGGAGCCGGAGCTGCACGTACGGGTCGCGGAAGCCGGCGTCTGGGGCACCACCGTGCTCTCCGCCGCGACCGCCAAGGCCGAGTCGGAGGCCGTCTCGGCCACCACGCTCGCCCAGGTCACGGCGCTCGCCGAGCGCTGCCTCCTCGCCGAACTGGCCGACGCGCTCCCGGTCGTGATGAACGCGCTGGCCGACCGGGCCGCCCTGGACGCGGACGTCAGCCACCTCGCGGAGGCACTGCCGGCCCTGGCCCGCTCCCTGCGTTACGGGGACGTGCGGGCCACGGACACGGCCTCGCTCGGGGCGGTCGCCGTCGGGCTCGCCGAGCGCATCTGCGTGGGCCTGCCCCCGGCCTGTACCGGTCTCGACGCGGACGGGGCCGAGGAGTTGCGCCGCCGCGTCGACGGCATACACACCGCCATCGGGCTGCTGGCCGGAGCGGGATCGGCCACACCGGCCGGAGCCGTGGACGGGCTGCGCGAGCGCTGGGCGGCCGTCCTGCGCAAACTGGCCGCCAGGGACACCGTCGCGGGCGTCATCCGCGGCCGCGCCGCCCGGCTCCTGCTCGACGACGGACAGCTCACCCAGGACGAGGCGGCGCTGCTGATGGGCCTCGCCCTGTCGCCCGGGACCCCTCCCACCGAGGCCGCGGCCTGGATCGAGGGCTTCGTCGGAGGGGCGGCGGGCGGAGGGATGCTGCTCGTCCACGACGAGCGTCTGCTGAGTCTCATCGACACCTGGCTGACCGGCGTGCGGGCATCGGCCTTCACCGATGTGCTGCCCCTGCTGCGGCGCACCTTCTCGGCCTACGAGCCGGGCGTACGCCGGACGCTGGGCGAACTCGTCCGACGCGGCCCCGCCCCCGGGGGCCCGCACCCCGGCAGCCCGGAGGCCTCGCCGTCGGGCTTCGGACCGGGAAGCGACGAGTCCCGGGCGGACGCGGTGGTGCCGGTGCTCCGCCTGCTGCTCGGCCTCGACACCGGACCCGCTCCACGCGACGCGCACACCGACAGACCGCTGGGAGCGACGGCATGACCAACCGGAACGTGACGACCACGGAAGCGGCGACGGCGGAAGCGGCTGTGACGGAAGCTGGGACGACCGGGGCGACCGGCCACGAGGAGCGGCTGCGGCGCTGGCGGATGGTGCTGGGCGGCGACAGCGCGGAGAGCACCGGCTGCACCCTCACCGGCCGCGACGTCGCGATGGACGGCGCGCTGGCCGCGCTCTACGGCGGAGGCAAGCCCGCCGGACGCGGAGGTCCGCAGCGCTCGGCCGGGCTCGGTGCGTCGGCCCCGTCCGTCGCCCGCTGGCTCGGTGACATCCGGACGTACTTTCCCAGTTCCGTCGTCCAGGTCATGCAGCGTGACGCCATCGACCGGCTCGGACTGTCCGCGCTCCTCCTCGAACCGGAGATGCTGGAAGCGGTCGAGGCCGACGTCCATCTCGTCGGCACCCTCCTCTCGCTCAACAAGGCCATGCCGGAGACGACGAAGGAGACGGCACGCGCCGTCGTGCGCAAGGTCGTCGACGATCTGGAGAAGCGGATCTCCACCCGCACCAAGGCGACCCTGACCGGTGCGCTGGACCGCTCGGCGAGGATCAACCGGCCGAGACACCGGGACATCGACTGGGACCGGACCATCCGGGCCAACCTCAAGAACTACCTGCCCATCCCGGGAGGTGACGGCGCCGGCACGGTGATCCCGGAGCGGCTCATCGGGTACGGGCGCGCGTCCCGGGCTGTGAAGAAGGACGTCATCCTCTGCATCGACCAGTCGGGCTCCATGGCCGCGTCCGTCGTCTACGCCTCGGTGTTCGGCGCCGTGCTCGCCTCCATGCGCACCCTGGACACGCGGCTCGTCGTCTTCGACACGGCCGTGGTCGACCTCACCGACCAGCTCGACGACCCGGTCGACGTCCTCTTCGGCACGCAGCTCGGGGGCGGCACCGACATCAACAGGGCTCTGGCGTACTGCCAGTCGAAGATCACTCGCCCCGCCGACACCGTCGTGGTCCTCATCAGCGACCTCTACGAGGGCGGCATCCGCAACGAGATGCTCAAGCGCGTCGCCGCGATGAAGGCGTCCGGAGTCCAGTTCGTGACGCTGCTCGCGCTGTCCGACGAAGGAGCTCCCGCGTACGACCGGGAACATGCCGCCGCCCTCGGCGCGTTGGGCGCTCCCGCCTTCGCCTGCACCCCTGATCTCTTCCCGGACATCATGGCGGCGGCGATCGAGAGGCGCCCACTTCCGATACCGGACAAGGAGGCGCATCAGTAACAGCGGGCTTGCGTGACCCCCGCAGGTTCGTGCGAGCATCGCCCCGTCACCCGCGGAGGATTGCGTTCCGCGGTCCGTCCCCCGGAAGGCTCGCTCCCGAAATGACCGCCGCTGTTGCCCGTCCGGCTGACGGCCCGCGCCTCGCGCGCGGGACCGACGGCCGACGCGCGCTGTGTGTGGTCCTGTTCCTCGGGGCACTGTTTGCGCTGGGCCTCCTCTTCGGGAGCGCGGGTGGCGCACACGCCACGCAGCGCATCGTCCCGGAGCCTCCTGACGCCGGGCCGGTGATCACGGCCGGGGGAGGCACGGCGGCGGCGGGCACGGCGGCCGCCACGACGGCGGGACGGGTGACCGACCGTGCCGAGGAAGCCGTACCCACCACTGCCCGGCGCGTACGGGACACCGCCCCCGAGCCGCTTCCCGAAGCAGCCACATCCACGGCCGGCGCCCCCTCCACAGTCACGGCCACAGCCAGGGCCGAGACCCGGGTCCCCCGTCGCCCAGCACCGCACGAGGTCGCACGGGCCGCCCGGGACGCCGGCGACTCCGTCCAGCACACCGCTGTGGACACCGTCCACGCCTCGGCTCGGGGCACCGTCCGGGAGATCACCGGCGTCCTCGGCTCCGTCACCGGCACGCTCAAGTCCGTCCCGGTACTCCCTCACCTCATGCCGTCCGTGCCCGCCGTGCCGCCCCTGCCGTTCATTCCGGACGTCCTGCCTGTCCAGCCGTCCGTCCCGCTCGCACCGTTGCAGCCCGCGCCCACCGACCCGCCGTCGGCCGTGTCGTCGGACGACGGGCCGGCGCCACTCGGCTGCGTCGGACACACGGTGACGGGGGCGTCGGACAGCGGTTCGTACGGTTCTGCGGGCGGCGCGGCCGCAACCGCGCACGGCACGGGCCCGGCGACCGCGCAAGCGGCCCGGCAGGGGGACGGCCGTTCGCCCGTCGATCCCTGCGGCGGCGCAGGCCGTACACCTGCGGCCGAGACCAACACCCCGCGCGGCGGCGACCAGCAGGCCGCACCGGCAGCGCAGGGACCCTCCTTCGGGCTCGTACGCGGCACCGGCCTCCCGGCCACCGCCGCGCCGGTCCGCGACCGATCGGGCGAGATCCTCGAATTCCCCGGCTAGGGCAGGCCGTTCCCCGCCTCGACCTGCCGCGCGGGGGCGGAGCAGGTCTGCCCGCAGTCCGGAGCGTTCCGGACCGCCGACCGAATTCGAAGGATCTGACACACACATGCACAAGAACATGCGCCGTTCCATAGCCGTCGCCGCCACCGCCACCGGAATGTGGGCCCTCGGGACCGCTGCGGCCGGTGCCGACGAACTGCCCGTCTCCGTACCGCTCTCCACCCCGGACCACGCGGCCGAGGCGACGGACGCGGTCAACGGGATCGACGGCGTCGAGGCCCTCACGGACACCGTGCGCACCACGACCACCGATGTCGGGGACGCCGTCACGAGCAGCACGGAAGCGGTGACGTCCGCCGTGGCGGACAGGACCGCCCCGGTCCTCGCACAGGCCGGCGCCCCGGCCGAGAGGGTCACGGGCAGGGTGACCGGGGAGGCCACCGGCGCCGCCGAGCGCGTCACCTCCCGCACGGGCCTGCCGGCCGCACAGGACATCCCGGCGGCCCAGGACATCCCGGCAGCGCGGGACGCGCTTGACGCCCGGTACGGAATCGATGCTCAGGACGTGCTCGGTGCCCAGGGCATTCCCGCCTGGGCCCTCCCCGCGTGGGCCCAGCCCTCGTACGACGTTCCGGAGGTCCCCGAGGCCGAGATCGACTACCTCTTCGGGCCCATCGAGCAGATCCCCGGGTACGCGCGGGAGACCGCCCCCGCCGTCCTCGGCGCCGCACAGGGCACCGCCCGTGGCACGGTCCGGACGGCGGCCGACCAGGCCGGTCCCGCGGCAGGCCAGACCTCCGACGCGGTGCTGCCGCCTGTCGCGGGACAGGCCGTCTCGGCGCTGCTCCCGGTCGTCGGTCAGGCGCTCGGCGACCTCGGCGCACTCGCCGGGGGCGTCGTCGGTGAGGCCGTGCCGTTCGCCGAGGGTGTCGTCGGCCGGTCCGTCTCCCCGTTCGCCCACGGAGTGACGGGCGAGGTGCGGCCGCTGGCACACGGAGTGACGGACGAGGTGCGGCCGCTGGCGTACGGCGTGGTGGGCGAGGTCCGGCCCGTCGCCGAAGGCGTCGTCGCCGACGCGCTGCCGCCGGTGCACGGCGTGACGCACGAGGCCGTCGGCCCGTTCGCACAGGGTGTGACCGGCGAGGCGCAGTCGCTGGCGTACGGCGTCGGCGCCCAGGCCCGTCCGTTCGCCGCCGGGCTGGCGGGTGTGGCGGCCGACAGCGCGCGTCCGGCCGCGCGGAACGCCGCGTACGGGGCGGCCGGTCTCACCTCGGTCGCTCCCGCCTTCGTGCACGAGGCGGCGGACTCCCTCACCACCGCGGCGTACCCGGCCCACCGGATCTGATCCGGCCGGATCTCCGGATCCGTCACCCGGTCCGGTGACCTTTCACGGCGCCGGGCGGTTCCCCGCCTCCGCGGTTCGCACCGTGGGGAGCGGAAACCGTCCGGCGCCGCGCGCGTTCCGCAGGGGGCTGTCACCGGCTGTCCTGTCCACCGCGACCCGGCCGGGAGGGCGATCTGTGACAGTTATCACCGTCCAGGTGTGATCTGCGATTTAGGGCCCTGCGGAGCACGGAGATAACCTGCCGGATGGACATGCCGCGTACCCGGACACCGTGTGCGCCTCCCTGGTGACAGCGCAGTCACGTTGCCCTTCGCGGCACTGCCCACGCAGAAGAACGAACCGCGATACCACTACAAGGGACGGACGCGCGTGGACCTGTTCGAGTACCAGGCGAGGGACCTCTTCGCCAAGCACGGTGTACCGGTGCTGGCCGGTGAAGTGATTGACACGCCTGAGGCAGCCCGCGAGGCGACCGAGCGGCTGGGCGGCAAGTCCGTCGTCAAGGCGCAGGTGAAGGTCGGCGGCCGAGGCAAGGCAGGCGGCGTCAAGCTGGCCGCCACCCCCGACGAGGCGGTCGCCCGTGCGACCGACATCCTCGGCATGGACATCAAGGGCCACACGGTCCACAAGGTGATGATCGCCGAGACCGCGCCGGAGATCCTGGAGGAGTACTACGTCTCGTACCTCCTCGACCGCACCAACCGCACCTTCCTGGCCATGGCCTCGGTGCAGGGCGGCATGGACATCGAGGAGGTCGCGGAGAAGACCCCCGAGGCCCTCGCGAAGGTCCCGGTCGACTCCAACTCCGGAGTCACGATCGAGAAGGCCCGCGAGATCGTCGCCCAGGCGAAGTTCCCGGCCGAGGTGGCCGAGAAGGTCGCCGAGGTTCTGGTGACGCTGTGGGACACCTTCGTCGCCGAGGACGCGCTCCTCGTCGAGGTGAACCCGCTCGCCAAGGTCGCCTCCGGCGACATCCTGGCGCTGGACGGCAAGGTCTCGCTCGACGAGAACGCCGACTTCCGTCAGCCCGGGCACGAGGCGCTCGAGGACAAGGACGCAGCCAACCCGCTCGAGGCTGCCGCCAAGGCCAAGAACCTCAACTACGTCAAGCTCGATGGCGAGGTCGGCATCATCGGTAACGGTGCCGGTCTGGTCATGTCGACCCTGGACGTCGTCGCGTACGCCGGTGAGAACCACGGCAACGTGAAGCCCGCCAACTTCCTCGACATCGGTGGCGGCGCCTCCGCAGAGGTCATGGCGAACGGCCTGGAGATCATCCTCGGCGACTCGGACGTCAAGTCCGTCTTCGTCAACGTCTTCGGTGGCATCACTGCCTGTGACGAGGTCGCCAACGGCATCGTGCAGGCTCTGGCGCTGCTCGAGTCCAAGGGCGAGAAGGTCGAGAAGCCGCTGGTCGTGCGTCTCGACGGCAACAACGCGGAGCTGGGTCGCAAGATCCTCTCCGACGCCAACCACCCGCTCGTGCAGCGTGTGGACACCATGGACGGCGCGGCCGACAAGGCCGCCGAGCTCGCCGCGGCTGCGAAGTAAAGGACGAGGGACTCCAACACCATGGCTATCTTCCTCACCAAGGACAGCAAGGTCATCGTCCAGGGGATGACCGGCGCCACGGGCATGAAGCACACCAAGCTCATGCTGGCTGACGGCACCAACATCGTCGGTGGCGTGAACCCGCGCAAGGCCGGTACGTCCGTCGACTTCGACGGCACCGAGGTCCCGGTCTTCGGTTCCGTCAAGGAAGCGATGGAGAAGACGGGCGCCGACGTGTCCGTTCTCTTCGTGCCGCCGGCCTTCGCGAAGGCCGCCGTCGTCGAGGCGATCGACGCCGAGATTCCGCTGGCCGTCGTGATCACCGAGGGCATCGCCGTTCACGACTCGGCCGCCTTCTGGGCGTACGCCGGCGAGAAGGGCAACAAGACCCGGATCATCGGTCCGAACTGCCCCGGCCTGATCACCCCCGGTCAGTCCAACGCCGGCATCATCCCGGGCGACATCACCAAGCCCGGCCGCATCGGTCTCGTGTCCAAGTCCGGCACGCTGACCTACCAGATGATGTACGAGCTCCGTGACATCGGCTTCTCGTCGGCCGTCGGCATCGGTGGCGACCCGATCATCGGTACGACGCACATCGACGCCCTCGCGGCGTTCGAGGCCGACCCCGACACCGACCTCATCGTGATGATCGGCGAGATCGGTGGCGACGCCGAGGAGCGCGCCGCCGACTTCATCGCCAAGAACGTCACGAAGCCGGTCGTCGGTTACGTCGCGGGCTTCACCGCCCCCGAGGGCAAGACGATGGGCCACGCCGGCGCCATCGTCTCCGGTTCCTCCGGCACCGCCGCGGGGAAGAAGGAGGCCCTGGAGGCCGCGGGCGTGAAGGTCGGCAAGACGCCGACCGAGACCGCCAAGCTGGCGCGCGAGATCCTCGGCGCCTGATCGTCACGGCGCGGCGGACCGTCGCCGCGCCACCGCGTCACCGCACAGACGGCGCGGGCCCGCACCCTGGACCAAGGGTGCGGGCCCGCGCCGTTCTCGTGCACGGCGGCCGGGGAAGCCGTCACGGAATACGCGGCACCAGCCGTTCCGGCCCGTGCGCGAACTCCTCGCGCAGTGCCTTCTGCAGCTCCAGGTCATGCGGGCCGAGCTGCTGCGGTCCGCCGCGGGGCGGCACCCCGCCGACCCGTTCGGCGGGCGCCAGAGGCTGCTCGTACCGGGTGGGCGCCGTGTGCAGCGTGAGGGCCGTCACTCCGATGAGGGCCACCACGAACGCGATGGCGGCCCGGGTCCAGAGCGTGGCCTTGCGTTCGCTGACCGTGCGTACCGTGCGGGCGGGGGCGGGGGTGGGTACGTGCTCGGCCAGGGCGAGCGCGCCGAGCCGGTCGCGCAGCAGCCCGGACACCTCGTCGGGGGACGCGTCTTCCGCGAGCTCGGGCAGCCGTTCGGCGACCATCGCCCTCGCCGTCATCAGCCGGTTCGCCGCCGCGGGGGTGCTCGCCTCGGTCTCGGCCGCTGTCTCCGGCAGATCGAGACCGACCCCGTCGTAGAGCAGCAGCGTGCGGCGGTACGGCGGCGGCAGGTCGCGCAGTGCCTCGAACAGGGCCCGGCGCCTCGGCTCGGTCGGCGGTGCGTCCGGATGCCGGTGGGCGCGGCGCAGCCGGTGCCAGGGCGACATCGCGTACTCGTACGCGGCGGCCCGTACCCAGCCCGCCGGATCACGGTCCACGGCCACCTCGGGCCAGCGCTGCCACGCCAGCTGGAAGGCGTGCTCGACGGACTCCCGGGACAGGGCGCGCCGGCCGGTCAGCAGATACGTCTGGCGCACCAGCCCCGGCGCGGCATAGGTGTACAGCGAGTCGAACGCCTCTTCGGCCGAGAGGCCGGAGGTGCCGGAAGCGCCGTACGCCCCGGAGGTGCCGAGGGTGCCGAGAGCGTCGGATGCGTCGGACGGACCCGCGTCCGGCGTCTCGGCGGCCTCAGGGGGGACAGGCGTGCCGAGGTGCTCGGCATCCGTGCCGGTGTCGGGCTCGGTCGGGGACATGGCGGTGCTCCCGGGGGCTTCGACGGTGGGCTGCGGTGGGGAGGGCTGCGGTGTGCCCGGCTCCGGTGTGCGGGGCTCCGCCGACGGCGCGGGCGCCTCTGCCGCCCCTTCGCCGGCGGGCTCCTGCCGCGTGTCCGGGGTTGGCGCCCGGGTCCGGGTCCGGTCGGCCGGTGCGGCCTGCCGGTCCGGTGACTGCGGCCCGGTGGGGGCGATCAGCCGGGCGTACGCCTCACGCTTACGCCCTTTGGGGCTGGCGCGCCCTGCCTCCCAGGAGCGGACGGTGGCCCGGGTGACGCCGACAGCGGTCGCCACCTGTTCCTCACTCAGGGACCGCTCCTCGCGCAGCCTGCGCCGCTCCTTGGGGGCAGGCAGCGGTGTGGCGGCGGCGGACGCGGTGGCGTTCCGAGTCATGAGGCGCCCCCGGGAGAGCTCCTCCGGGTGAAAAAGTACATAAGCGTATATTGAGCGACACAGCGGCTGTTCGCCTGTTACGCGACATAAGCGCGTGTCGTTGGGAGCATGGCGGGCGTGACCCAAGTGACCGAGCGAAGCCCCATGTTGTCGGCCGAGCGGAGCCGGACCGCCGCGCTGGCCTCCGCGTTCCTGCGTGGGGTGATCGCGGCCGGGCTGGGGCTCGGCTCCCTCGCCATGCTGGTCACGGTGCTGTGGATCAGCTCCCCGCACCCGGACAGCGGCCCCGGCGGCGCCCTCCACGTGGCGGCCGGACTCTGGCTGCTCGCCCACGGTGCCGAGCTGGTCAGGACCGACACCCTCAGCGGAATTCCGGCGCCCGTCGCGACGGTCCCGCTGCTGCTCGTCGTCGGCCCCGTGTGGCTGACACACCGGGCCGCACGCGACGCCCTGGAGCCGGAGCAAGGGCGCACGGCGCCCTCGGTGGGCGGAGCGTTCTGCGCGGTGACCGCCGGGTACCTGCTGGTGGCCGCCGGGGTCGCCGCCTACGCGCGGGGCGGGTCGATGCCCGCTGACCGCTTCTCCCTCGGTTTCCCGCTCGCCGTGGTGGTGGCCGTCGCCGCCGCCGCCGGGGTGTGGACGGCTTCGGGGCGTCCCCTCGGACCGGTGCCGTCCTGGGCGCCCCTGCGGCTTCAGGAGGGCATCGCGCGGACCCTGTTCCGCACCCGGGCGGAGGCGGCCTTCCGGTCCGCCGCCGCAGGGCTGACCGTGCTGCTCGGCGGCGGCGCGCTGCTGGTCGCGGGGGCGCTGGTGTGGCACGCGGACGCCGCCCAGAACTCGTTCCTCGCGCTCGCCGGTGACTGGTCGGGCCGGTTCGCCGTGCTCTTGCTGACCCTGGCCCTCGTACCGAACGCGGCGATGTGGGGCGCGGCCTACGGCCTGGGTCCCGGCTTCGCTCTGGGTACGGCGTCCACCGTCACGCCGTACGCCGTCGAGGGGCGCCCGGCGCTTCCCGGCTTCCCCCTCCTTGCCGCCGTGCCCGATCCGGGCCCCGGGACCGCGGCGAACTGGGCTGCCCTGACGGTGCCTGTGGCAGCCGGCCTGGCGGTCGGCTGGCTCACCGCGGGCCGCGCGGTACCCGTCGGGGCGGCACGGGACGAGGTCTGGGGTCGGCGCGAGACGGTGCTGGTGGTGTTGCTGGCGGCGGTGGGGTGTGGTGCCGGTACGGCACTGCTGACGGCGGCGTCCGGTGGGCCGCTCGGTACAGGGGAGCTGACGGAGTTCGGTCCGGTGTGGTGGCTGGTGGGCCCGGCGGCGCTCCTGTGGACGGCACTGCTCGGTGTGCCGGTGGCGCTGCTGATCAGGTCGTGGCGGCTGCGGGAACGCGGCTGGGCGTGGCGCCGGGACCGTACGGACGCGGGTGCGGGTCCGGACGCGAGAGGCGCGGCCGGAGTTCCGGAAGCGGTGGCGGGGAGGACGGGCACCGCCGGCGAACCGGAGCGGAGCGGGGGCGGGCGCTGGTGGCGCCGCGGGGGGACGGACGAGGGCGGGGCCGAGGCACCCGCGCCCGTTCCGCCCCCGGTGGCGGGAGCGGACGAGGAGAGTGCGGCTTTCGAGCCGTACGACTTCCTGCCGACCGACCCGTGGCACGAGAAGACGGCCGGGGGGACCCGCCGGGCCTCGCGCAGGAAGGACTCCGGCGGGCTGATGGCGAACGTCCCGGCCTCGGGGCTCCCGGCGGCGGGAGTCGGTGATCCGGCGTCGGGAGCGAGTGTTCCGGTGTCGGAATCGGGTGCCGCGGCGTCAGGTGTTCCGTCGTCAGGAGCCGGTGTCCCGGCGCCGGGTGTGCCGGCGCCGGAGGTCCCCACGGCGGATCCTCCGGTCACCGGGGGCACGCGCGACGGCCGTGCTCCGGAGGCTTCGGAGCCTGCGGAGCACGGCCGGGATGCCGCTTCCTGAGAGCCGGACCGGCTCCCGGGCGGGTTACTTCTTGACGCCGAAGAAGGGTTCCAGCGGCTCGGGCAGCAGATCGTTGCACGCGAGCGCGCCGGACTTGGTCAGCGCGTCGTTCACGCACGTGTAGTAGTCGCGGTAGACCAGCTGCACGGTGAACGTCGTCGCCACGATCGACAGGGCGAGCAGCGCCGTGACGAGACCACTGACCGCGGCCGTCGTCTGCGGCCTGCCGTAGCCGGGGCGGCCGGTGCCGCGCGCGGCCCCGTCCCCGGCCGCTCCGTCGCCCGTGTCACCGGTGACCGCGGGCCGCGCGGTTCCCGCGACGTCTTCCGCGGTGGCGTGGGTGGACGACGGCGACGACGGGCTCTTCGGCTTGGCCCGCAGTGCGCTGACCGACCAGTAGACCGAGAGCGCGCCGAGGAGCAGCGCGATCTCCGGGAAGTCGAAGAGAGCGAAGAAGAAGGCCCACATGCCGCCCAGCACCGCGTAGCGGGCGCGCCGCTGGGCGGGGTCGGTCGGGTCCCAGCGCACGCCGCCCGGACTGCCGTCCGGGCCGCCCTTCCCGCCGCCCTGGCCGCCGGGGCCGGTGCCGCCGGGACGGCTGCCGAAGCCGCCGTTCTGCCGGCCGGGCTGCTGGTTGCTCCACTTGCTGCCCCAGGACGGGCGCTCACCGGACTCGCCGGACCTGTCGTCGCCCTCGTTGCCGTCGTCGCCGCTGCGCGCCGGGTGGCGCGGCTGCCAGGGCTGGTCGGGCCGGTTCTCGGGCGGAGCCGCGAACGGGTTGTCGTCCTGCGGCTTCGAGGACCCGGACGAGCCGGATGAGTCCTGGGAGGAGGACCCGGAGGAAGAGGAGGAGCCCGGCGAGGAGGACTGGCGTTCCCGCAGCATCATCGGGGCCCGCTCGGGCAGCGGGAGGCGGAAGGCGGTGCGGCGGCGTCGGTCCGGCATGTGAAGAACGTCTTCCCCATCTCGTCGTTTCCCGCCCGGCGGACGGTTCGCTGTCCCCAGACGCTACCTCCCGGCCACGCCCCCGTCCCGTGGGGGCCGCTGGGTGTGCCGGTATCGTTGCTGACGGTCGGGACGTTCGTAGAGTTCCCCGTATCAAGGGGTGACCTTCTTTCGTACGACCGTACAAGTAGCACCGCACGCAGCACCGCTCAGCACCGCAAGCACTTCGCACCTGCGTCACCACGCGAGAAAGGGCCCAGCCGTGGCCTCCCCGCCCCCTTCCCCCACCCCGGCCCGTCTGGTCGTGCTGGTCTCCGGTTCCGGTACGAACCTCCAGGCCCTGCTCGACGCCATCGGCGACGACCCCGGGGGTTACGGGGCCCAGGTCGTCGCGGTCGGTGCGGACCGTCCCGGCACCCTCGGGCTGGAACGCGCGGAGCGCGCCGGCCTCCCCACCTTCGTGTGCCGGGTCCGTGAACACGCCACCCGCGAGGAGTGGGACGCGGCGCTCACCGCGGCCACCGCCGCGTACCGCCCGGACCTCGTCGTCTCGGCCGGGTTCATGAAGATCGTGGGCAAGAGGTTCCTCGCCGAGTTCGGCGGCCGGGTCGTCAACACCCACCCCGCCCTGCTCCCCAGCTTTCCCGGTGCCCACGGAGTGCGTGACGCTCTCGCGTACGGCGTGAAGGTCACCGGGTGCACCGTCCACTTCGTCGACGACGGCGTCGACACCGGTCCGATCATCGCTCAGGGCGTGGTCGAGGTGACCGAAGAGGACACCCCGGAGGGCGAAGCGGCCCTCCATGAACGCATCAAGGAAGTCGAGCGCAAGCTGCTCGTCGAGGCCGTAGGGCGGCTCGCCCGCGACGGCTATCGCATTGAGGGACGAAAGGTTCATCTCGGTCATGTCGGTGAATAAGCCCATCCGCCGCGCCCTGGTCAGTGTCTACGACAAGACGGGGCTCGAAGACCTCGCGCGCGGTCTGCACGAAGCGGGTGTCGAGCTCGTCTCCACCGGCTCCACCGCCGGGAAGATCGCCGCCGCCGGCGTGCCGGTCACCAAGGTCGAGGAGCTCACCGGTTTCCCCGAGTGCCTCGACGGCCGGGTCAAGACGCTCCACCCGCGTGTGCACGCCGGCATCCTCGCCGACCTGCGCCTGGACGCCCACCGTGAGCAGCTCGCCGAGCTCGGGGTCGAGCCGTTCGACCTCGTGGTCGTGAACCTGTACCCGTTCAAGGAGACCGTCGCCTCGGGCGCCTCCGACGACGAGTGCGTGGAGCAGATCGACATCGGCGGCCCGTCGATGGTCCGCGCCGCGGCGAAGAATCACCCGTCCGTGGCCGTCGTCACGAGCCCGGAGCGTTACGCCGACGTCCTCGCCGCGGTCAAGGCCGGCGGCTTCGACCTGTCCGCCCGCAAGCGGCTCGCGGCCGAGGCGTTCCAGCACACCGCCGCGTACGACGTGGCCGTCGCCTCCTGGTTCGCGGCCGACTACGCGGCCTCCGACGACTCGGGCCTCCCGGAGTTCCTCGGTGACACCTTCACGCGCAAGAACGTCCTGCGTTACGGCGAGAACCCGCACCAGTCCGCCGCGCTCTACACCGAGGGCGGCGGCGGACTCGCCGAGGCCGAGCAGCTGCACGGCAAGGAGATGTCCTACAACAACTACACGGACACCGACGCCGCGCGCCGGGCCGCGTACGACCACGCCGAGCCGTGTGTCGCGATCATCAAGCACGCCAACCCGTGCGGCATCGCGATCGGTGACGACGTCGCCGCGGCGCACCGCGGCGCCCACGCCTGCGACCCGCTGTCCGCCTTCGGCGGCGTGATCGCGGTCAACCGTCCGGTGACCGTCGAGCTCGCCCAGCAGGTCGCGGAGATCTTCACCGAGGTCATCGTCGCCCCGGCGTACGAGGACGGCGCCGTCGAGGTGCTGGCCCGCAAGAAGAACATCCGGGTGCTGCGCTGCCCCGACGCCCCGGCCTCCGCGTTCGAGGTGAAGCCGATCGACGGCGGCGCGCTGCTCCAGGTCACCGACCGGCTCCAGGCCGAGGGCGACGACCCGGCCAACTGGACCCTCGCCACGGGCGAGGCACTGTCCGCCGACGAGCTCGCCCAGCTCTCGTTCGCCTGGAAGGCGTGCCGCGCGGTCAAGTCCAACGCGATCCTGCTCGCCAAGGACGGCGCCTCGGTCGGCGTCGGCATGGGCCAGGTCAACCGGGTGGACTCCGCGAAGCTCGCCGTCGAGCGGGCGGGCAAGGAGCGTGCGGAGGGTTCGTACGCCGCGTCCGACGCGTTCTTCCCCTTCCCCGACGGCCTGGAGATCCTGACCGCGGCCGGTGTGAAGGCCGTGGTCCAGCCGGGTGGATCGGTCCGCGACGAGCTGGTCGTCGAGGCGGCGAAGAAGGCGGGCGTGACGATGTACTTCACCGGGACGCGCCACTTCTTCCACTGAGCCGCATCCGGCATCAGGCGCCGACCGCAGGCCGTACCCCGCGCACCGGGGTGCGGCCTGCGCCGCGTCCGGTGTGCCGTGCCCGCGTCGTCTCTCTGTTCTAATAAACGGCCAGGGATTCCGTTGCGGGGGCGTCGTGCTCGAACTGAACAAGAGGGAACCGGACCGGTCCGAGACGGACATCGGCCCTCCGGCTCCCGCGTCGGCGGCGGATGCCGGGACGACCGGGGACCGTGTCCCGCTGCGTCCGTACCTGATCGTCGCGGCCGCCCTGTGCGGGCTGTACTTCCTCTACTCGTACCTCCAGTACAGGAACTTCGGCTCGCCCTCCTGGGACCTGGGGATATTCGAGCAGGAGGTCCGCTCGTACGCCGGACTGAACGCCCCGGTCGTGGACATCAAGGGCCCCGGCTACCTGATACTCGGCGACCACTTCAGCCCGGTGGTGGCGCTCCTCGTACCGCTCTACTGGGTCTGGCCGTCGGCCCTCGCCCTGCTGTTCGCCCAGGCCGCGCTCTTCGCCGTCTCGGCCGTCGTCGTCGGCCGCACCACCCAGCAGCTTCTCGGCGGCCGCTCGGGGCTCTGCGTCACCGTCGCGTACGGGCTGTCCTGGGGTCTCCAGGAAGCGGTGAAGTCCGACTTCCACGAGATCGCGTTCGCGGTCCCCCTGCTGGCGCTCGTCTGCCGTGCCCTGCTCCTGCGGCGCTGGACCGCCGCGGTCCTCTGGTCGCTGCCCCTGGTGCTGGTCAAGGAGGACCTGGGCGCCACCGTCGCTGTCGTCGGCCTCCTGCTCCTCCTCTTCCACGGCCGCCGCCTCCAGGGCGCCCTGCTGGCCGCCTTCGGCGTGCTGGCGTTCGTCCTCACCGTGTTCGTGCTCATACCGGCGGCCAGCAGCGAGGGTACGTACGACTACTGGAAGAAGATCGAGAAGAACGGCGAGCAGGACGTCTCCATGCTCGACTCGGTCGTCGGCCTCCTCGACTCCGCCGTCAAGCTGGAGATGCTCGTCTTCCTCGTGGGCATCACCGCCTTCATGGCGCTGCGTTCACCGCTGCTGCTGCTCGTGCTGCCCACGATCGGCTGGCGGCTGCTGTCCCAGGACTCCAACCACTGGGGCATGGTCTGGCACTACAGCGCCATCCTGATGCCGGTGGTCTTCCTGGCCATGGCCGACGGCATCCGCCGCAGCCGCGGATCCTCGCGGCCCTGGCTCGTCTCGTACGCGAAGGTCGCCGTGCCCGTCGCCACGGCGATCGCCGTGGCCCTCACCCAGCACCTTCCCCTCCGTGACCTCCTGCGCCCGGAGACCTACCGCACCGACGCGCGCGCACACGCGGCACGACAGGCGCTGGAGGCCGTTCCGGCGGGAGCGCGCGTCGAGACCGACATCACGCTCATGGCGCACCTGACCGGCGACCGCACGGTCTACTGGGTCGGCGGAGCCCCGGGCACGGCGCCCGACATCGTCGCCGTCAACCTCGATTTCAGCTGGTCGCAGCCGATCGAGGACCCCGTGGCGTACGCGCAGCAGCTCCACCCCGAGGCGCGGTACCGGCTCAAGCACCGGTCGGGACCGTTCGTGGTGCTGGAGCGGACCACCCCGGAGCCGTCCGGCTCCCGGCCCTGATCCGCCGTCCGGCCCCGGACGGCACGAAGGGCCGGAGCGTGCCCCGGCCCTTCGTGCTGTGTGCGGGCGTGCGTACGCCCGCGTCCCGCTACTTCTTGACGACCAGGGTGCCTGCGGCACGGTCGTGCCAGCCCTGGAGCTTCCCCGAGTTGTCGAAGAAGGGGGAGAGGTAGACGAGGATCTGGCCGATGCCGCAGAGGAACGCGCCGACCATCGGGATGATCCAGCGGATGAAGCCGCCGCCGATGCCCGGGTTCTGGCCGGTGTTCTCCTTGATGACCTTCAGGCCGACCGCCATCTTGCCCAGCGTCGCGCCGAGGAAGGCGATCATCAGCCACTCGTAGAGCAGCGTGATCAGCCCGAAGATGAGGATCGAGCCGAACATCGTGGCGATGATGCCCGCGCTGGCGTCCTCGATACAGGCGTTGTAGCCGGGGTCCAGGGACGAGCCACAGTTCTCGGCGCTCTCCGCGAATCCCGCCGCGCCGGCGAGGCCGATCGCGCTGAAGATGCCGTACACCACACCGATGGCCACCGCGTCGATCGCCCGCGCGCCGAGACGGCGGCCCATCGTGGCCACCTGGACGGTGCCGAGGACCGGGACGTTGATGTAGCCGTTGTTGGCCTGGAGCGTGCCGGGCTGCTGCGGGTAGGCGCCGTACGGCTGTCCGGGCTGCTGCCCCGGCTGCTGCGGGTAACCGTAGCCCTGCTGAGGCACACCCTGGGGAGCCTGCTGCGGGTAGCCGTACCCGGGCTGGCCCTGGGGCTGCTGGGGAGGCTGTCCGGGCTGCTGCCCGTACGGGTTGTTCGGGTCGCCGAAGCTCATATGGGGTGTTCCTTCAAGCAGACGTGCGGGGACGGTTTACGGCCGCACGGAGGAAGGAACTCACGTCAGCGTGCGCCACCCCCCGTGCTACGCGGCACTGCGACCCTAATCGTTATAAGCCGCGCGTAAGTTTGTCCAGCCCGATGGGCGAGGCGTTGTGCAAGTGCAACCTCGTGTCCATGACCGCACCCGCAATTGGTAAGCGGGCGGGGTCATCCGCGAGGATGGGTCCATGACTGCCCAGATTCTCGATGGCAAGGCCACCGCAGCTGCGATCAAATCCGATCTGACCGTCCGCGTGGCGGCCCTCAAGGCGCAGGGCATCACGCCGGGCCTGGGGACCGTGCTGGTCGGCGACGACCCGGGCAGCCGGTGGTACGTGAACGGCAAGCACCGCGACTGCGCACAGGTCGGCATCGCCTCGATCCAGCGCGAACTCCCCGCGACCGCCACCCAGGAGGACATCGAGGAGGTCGTGCGCGAGCTCAACGACAACCCCGAGTGCACGGGCTACATCGTGCAGCTCCCCCTCCCCAAGGGCATCGACACCAACCGTGTCCTGGAACTCATGGACCCGGCCAAGGACGCCGACGGCCTCCACCCGATGAGCCTGGGCAGGCTCGTGCTGAACGAGACCGGCCCGCTGCCCTGCACGCCGCAGGGTGTCGTCCAGCTGCTCCGCTCCCACGGTGTCGAGATCAACGGTGCTCACGTCGTGGTCGTCGGACGTGGTGTCACCATCGGCCGCTCGATCCCGCTGCTGCTGACCCGCAAGTCCGAGAACGCCACGGTCACCCAGTGCCACACCGGCACCCGTGACCTCTCCTCCCACCTCAGGCAGGCCGACATCATCGTCGCCGCCGCGGGGGTGCCGCACCTGATCAAGCCCGAGGACGTGAAGCCGGGCGCCGCCGTGCTCGATGTCGGCGTCAGCCGCGACGAGAACGGGAAGATCGTCGGCGACGTGCACCCGGGAGTCGCCGAGGTCGCCGCCTGGGTCGCCCCGAACCCCGGTGGCGTCGGCCCGATGACCCGCGCCCAGCTGCTGGTCAACGTGGTCGAGGCGGCCGAGCGCGCCTCCGCCGAGGCCGCTGACGCCGCTGCCGTCTCCGGCTGACCCGAACCCCGGAAGGAACGTCATGGGTGCTGGTACCAGTCCGGCCGGCCAGGACTCCGTCGACCCCGAGGTCGAGGCCGAGGCCGAGGTCCGGGAGACGCCGGTGACGCCCGCCTCGGACGCCGGGGAGCCCGAGCCGGCCGGGGACCCGCTCGCGGAACCGGCCGGAGCGGCGCTCGCGGAACCGGTCGAGGATCAGCGCGCCGAAGCGGACGGGGACCAGCGCGCGGATCCTGCCGTCGGCGAGGGCTCCGCAGGTGAACCGGTCGCGGCCGTCGCTCCGCGCTCCCGGCGCTTCCCCTCGCTTACCCGTGACACCGCACGGCCCGAGGGCGGCGGACGGGCGGCGCCCGGCGACGCGCCCGCGCCTGCCCGTCAGTGGCCCCTCCTCACCGTGCTGAGCATGGCCGGCGCGGGGCTGCTGATCGTCGCCACCGACCCCTTCACCGAGGCGTTCCGGATCGGCGCGATGCTGATCGGGGTCGCCCTCATCACCGGGGCCGTGCTCCGCTGGGTGGTCCCGTCGGTCGGCATGCTCGCCGTGCGGTCCCGGTTCACCGACCTGGTCACGTACGGGCTGATGGGCACGCTCATCGTGCTGCTCGCGCTGATGGCGCAGCCGAAGCCCTGGCTGGACGTCCCGATCCTCGAGGACGCGGTCCACTTCACGATCCGTTAGGCCTCGCGCGTCATTGGGTGCGCCGGTGGCCTGCGGTGGTGTCCGTCCCCTCCCCCGAGAAGGGACGGACACCCCGGGACGAGGAGTCCGTACGGAAAAGCACCGGAATCCGGTGACTTGAGCGGCCTTGCCCCGTCCTGCATCAAGGGTCATGGACATGTCCTAACGAGACAAGCGATGCTTTGCGCCTGTGGCACGGAAGTGACCATTCCGCCACGGTGTGATCGCTCGGCAACGGTGGCAGACTGGCACGGCATCCGGCCCCGGGGCGCTCGAGGGAGCGCACTCGCGAACCGAATGCTCCCGTGCGCTCTCATGCCAGGAACTGTCCACCCGGCATCGCGCATCCTCTTGGGTAGCCCGGAACGGAAGACCGCCGGCTCCGGGCAGGGGGCATCGGAACCGGCGTCGTGAAGCGGGGCACATCAGGCACGTTCGGGGGAACACAAGGGGGGGCAATGCCTCGTTGGAAGGCACTACCGGAGGAACTCGACCCGCAGGTCAAGGAGTTCACGGGCCAGTTGCGCAGGCTCGTCGACCGCAGCGGGCTGAACCTCGCCGCGGTGGCCGACCGCACGGGTTACAGCAAGACGTCGTGGGAGCGGTATCTCAACGGCCGGCTGCTGGCTCCGAGGGGGGCGATCGTCGCCCTGGCCGAGGTGACCGGCACCAACCAGAATCACCTGACGACCATGTGGGAACTCGCGGAGCGCGCCTGGAGCCGCTCCGAGATGCGCCACGACATGACGATGGAAGCCATCCGGATCACCCAGGCGCGCGCCGCGCTCGGTGAGTTCGGTACGGCGCCGGACGCCGGCAGGACGGGCGGCCGCGCCGGGACGGGCGTGTCCACCGCTCCGGGAGCGGGCGCCGACCGTGGTGAGGGAGTGGTCGACGGCGCCCGTCCGCCGTCCGTCCCGGCCCAGCGCGGTCCGATACCCGCGGCGCGGCAGCAGCCCCCGGGCCAGGCGCCGGGCGTCGCGTCGAACGTGCCGGCCGGCTTCGGACCAGGGCCGGGCGCCGCCGGTCGGGCCGCGCGCAAGCCCGGTGGGCGGCGCAGGCTGACGATGCTTCTCGTGGGCATGACCGGGGCGTTGCTGGTGGCCGTCGGCGCGGTGCTGCTGGCGGCCCCCGGCGGCGACGAGGGCGGGGCCGGCGAGGCGAAGCCGTCCGCCTCGCCGACGGTGAAGGCCCCACCGCTCCCCGAGGGCGTCGAGTGCTCGGGCGCCGACTGCGCCGGCCAGGACCCGGAGGCCATGGGCTGCGGCGGTGAACTCGCCCGAACGGTCGCCAGTGCCACCGTCGGTGGCAGCCTCGTCGAGGTCAGGTACAGCAAGACCTGCGCGGCCTCCTGGGCCCGGATCACCAAGGCCGCGCCGGGGGACACCGTACGGATCAGCGCGGGAGCCGACGAGCAGGAGGGCGCGGTGAACGAAGGCGGGGGTGCCGGTACGGACACGGCAGCCGACACCGACGCGTACACCCCGATGGTCGCGGTCGGGAAACCGGCCGACGCCGAGGCCTGCGCGACCGTCGCCTCAGGCGCGAAGGGCTGCACCACGCCTCAGTAGTGATGACCTGTGCGCTGTCCCACAGGGGGGCTGGCGGCCGTGCGGCTCCGGGTCCGATAGCCTGACCGCTGGATATCTCTTCACGTCAAGATTCAGAGGTATCCAGCACCAGGGGCAGGGACCCCCACCGCCAGCTGTCTAACGGAGATCGCCATGACCCGCACTCCCGTGAATGTCACCGTGACCGGCGCAGCCGGCCAGATCGGCTACGCGCTGCTCTTCCGCATCGCTTCCGGCCACCTGCTCGGCCCGGACGTGCCGGTCAACCTGCGACTCCTCGAGATCCCGCAGGGCCTCAAGGCGGCCGAGGGCACCGCGATGGAGCTCGACGACTGCGCCTTCCCGCTGCTGAGCAACATCGAGATCACGGACGACCCCAACGTCGGCTTCGCCGGTGCGAACGTCGCTCTGCTCGTCGGCGCCCGCCCGCGCACGAAGGGCATGGAGCGCGGCGACCTGCTCTCCGCCAACGGCGGCATCTTCAAGCCGCAGGGCAAGGCCATCAACGACAACGCCGCGGACGACATCAAGGTCCTCGTCGTCGGCAACCCGGCCAACACCAACGCGCTCATCGCGCAGGCCGCCGCCCCGGACGTACCGGCGGAGCGCTTCACCGCGATGACCCGTCTGGACCACAACCGCGCGATCTCGCAGCTGGCCGCCAAGACCGGTGCCGCCGTCTCCGACATCAAGAAGCTGACGATCTGGGGTAACCACTCGGCGACCCAGTACCCGGACATCTTCCACGCGGAGATCGCCGGCAAGAACGCCGCCGAGCTCGTCAACGACGAGGCCTGGCTGGCCGACACCTTCATCCCGACCGTCGCCAAGCGCGGCGCGGCGATCATCGAGGCCCGTGGCGCGTCCTCGGCCGCCTCGGCCGCCAACGCCGCCATCGACCACGTGCACACGTGGGTCAACGGCACCGCGGCGGGCGACTGGACCTCGATGGGTATCCCGTCGGACGGCTCCTACGGCGTCCCCGAGGGCATCATCTCGTCGTTCCCGGTCACCACGGAGAACGGCACCTACAAGATCGTCCAGGGCCTGGACATCAACGACTTCTCCCGTGGGCGCATCGACGCGTCGGTGCGGGAGCTCGTCGAGGAGCGCGACGCGGTCCGCGAGCTCGGCCTGATCTGACCGAGCCCCGGCCGCCCGGCCTGACGTTCGGCACCACGCTCTGACGAAGCGCCCCCGGCAGCACACGCTGCCGGGGGCGCTTCGCCGTGCCGGCCGGAGAGCGCAAGCGTCGGCGAGCGGACGTTTCAGCGGCTGAGCAGCGCTCCGGCCAGGTCCCGCAGGGCAGCCGTGGCCTCTCGCTGCATCAGCGGACCGAAGGTGATCCGCGCCGCGCCCAGCTCTCCGAGGCGGCGCAGGTCCGACGGGTCCCGAGGCGAGCCATGGGCGTTGAGCGGGACCGGGATCGCCGAGGCCAGGCTGGGAAGCGCGGCCGGGGGCGCGGTGATCGGGTAGACGCAGTCCGCGCCGGCCGCCGCGTAGAGACGGCCGCGCTCGATCGCCCCGGACTCCGGGTCCGGAACGTCGTGCAGGTACGTGTCGACGCGGGCGTTGACGAAGAGCCGGCCACCCGCGAACGACCGCACTTCCGCCAGCCGGTCGGCCTGCTCGTGCGGGTCGAGGAGGACCCCGTCCACGGAGTCCTCCAGATTGCAGCCCACGGCGCCCGTCTCCAGGAGGCGTTCCACGAGTTCCTTCGGCGCCAGCCCGTAACCGGCCTCGATGTCCGCGGACACGGGCACGGACACGGACCGCACGATCCTCGCCACCGCCGAGAACATCTCGGCGGCCGGTGTCCGGCCGTCCTCGTAACCGAGCGAGGCCGCGACGGCGGCGCTCGGCGTGGCGAGCGCGGGGAAGCCGGCCTGCTCGAAGGCACGGGCGCTCACGGCGTCCCACGGGCCGGGCAGGACCAACGGGTCGCCCGGCGCGCGCCCCTGATGGAGCGCACGGAAGACGGAGACCGGATCGGACGTGGGCATGAGGGAACTCCCTGGGAGGGGACGGGCCTGCGGACTCGGCGCGCTGGCGGGGCGTACGGAGGTCAGTGCTTGAGGTCGCCCGGCGCGTAGTGGCCGGGGGCGGGCCGGGTGGCCACACCGAACCGGTTCCACGCGTTGATCACCGTGATGGAAGCGATCAGCTGGGCGAGTTCCGCCTCCTCGAAGTGCCCGGCGGCCTTCGCGTACACCTCGTCGGGCACGAACCCCGTGGTCAGGTCCGTCACTGCCTCGGTCAGTGCGATCGCCGCGAGCTCCTTCTCCGTGTAGAAGTGCTGCGACTCCTCCCAGGCGCTGAGCTGAACGATCCGCTCGACCGACTCGCCCGCCGCGAGGGCGTCCTTGCTGTGCATGTCCAGACAGAACGCACAGCGGTTGATCTGCGAGGCCCGGATCTTCACCAGCTCGACCAGCTTCGGGTCCAGACCCTTACCGGCGGCGACATCGAGTCGCACCATGGCCTTGTAGACCTCGGGGGCGAGCTGGGCCCAGGGGAGGCGGGCGGGGTGCTCGGGGGCGTAGTCGGAAGAGGCGGGACCGTGCTCGTGCGTCGTCATGGCTACACGCTACGGGCCAGGTGGCGCACCGGTATGGTCCATTTCCATGACGGATTCCTGGGCCACTTTCGGGGCCGACCTGCACATCGAACCGGTGGGCGGCGGCCTGCGCAGCGGACTCATGGAGGCGCTGCGGGAGGCGGTGCGCAGCGGACGGCTCGCGCCCGGCACCCGGCTGCCGTCGTCCCGTACGCTCGCCGCCGATCTCGGGGTCGCCCGGAACACCGTCGCCGACGCCTATGCCGAACTCGTCGCCGAGGGCTGGCTCACCGCCCGGCAGGGTTCGGGCACCACCGTCGCCCGGCGGTCCGCCCCGCGCCCGACCGCCACCAGGGGGCCCACGTCGCGTCCGGTACGTGGCAGGCCCGCATACAGCCTCAGCCCCGGGACGCCCGACCTCGCGTCCTTCCCGCGCGCGGAGTGGCTCAAGGCGGCCCGGCGCGCCCTGACCGCGGCGCCCAACGAAGCTTTCGGTTACGGGGATCCGCGTGGCCGCGTCGAACTGCGGACCGTGCTGGCCGACTACCTGTCCCGGGCCCGCGGGGTGCACGCGGGTCCCGAACGGATCGTCATCTGCTCCGGATTCGTCCACGGGCTGATGCTGATGGGGAAGGTCCTGCGCAAGCGCCGGGTGAAGGACGTCGTGGTCGAGTCGTACGGACTGGATGAGCACTGGCACCTCCTGAGGGAAGCGGGGCTGAGCACCCCGTGCCTGCCGCTGGACGAACTGGGCTCCCGGACCGGTGATCTCGGGGTGATGCGAGGTGCGGGCGCGGTCCTGATGACTCCGGCGCACCAGTTCCCGACGGGTGTCCCGCTCCACCCCGACCGGCGGGCCGCCGCGGTGGACTGGGCGCGGTCCTCGGGTGGCCTGATCCTGGAGGACGACTACGACGGGGAGTTCCGCTACGACCGTCAGCCGGTCGGGGCGCTCCAGAGCCTCGATCCGGAACGCGTCGTCTACTTCGGTACGTCGAGCAAGTCCCTCGCCCCCGGGCTTCGGCTCGGCTGGATGGTGCTCCCGGAATCGCTGGCCGGGGAGGTGGCGGAGGCGAAGGGGGTCTCCGACTGGGCGTCCGGCGCGCTGGACCAGCTGACTCTGGCGGAGTTCATCGCGTCCGGGGCGTACGACCGTCATGTCCGGTCCATGCGGCTGCGTTACCGGCGCAGGCGCGACCAACTCGTCGCCGCACTCGCGGAGAGGGCACCGGACGTCCGGGTCAGCGGCATCGCCGCCGGCCTCCACGCCGTGCTCGAACTCCCCGAGGGCACCGAACGAACGGTGATCCAGGCCGCCGCCTTCCAGGGCCTGGCCCTGGAAGGCGTGTCCCGATACCGGCACCCGCAGGCGGCGCCGGGCCGCGACGCCCTGGTCATCAGCTACGGCTCACCCCCGGACAGCGCCTGGTCGAGCACGCTGGAAGCCCTCTGCCGCGTACTGCCCTGACCCTCTGACCCTCTGACCCCCTGACAACCTGACTTCCTGAACCCCTGAACCCCTGAAGCCCTGACCCTCGTCCTCCCGACGTCCAAGTTCTGACCTCCGGACCCCGAACCCCGGGCCCCCGGACCCCGAACCCCGGCCCCTGGAACCCGGACCTCTGCCCTCCTGACCCGGCCTCCTGACCCCGCTCTGGCCCCGGGCCGTGAGCTGTCCCGGGCCGTCGGCTCCCCGTGGGTCAGCCGCTCAGGACGTCGCGCAGCTGGGCCAGGCCCCAGTCCAGGTCCTCCTTGCTGATCACCAGGGGCGGGGCGATACGGATGGTCGATCCGTGGGTGTCCTTGACGAGCACGCCGCGATCCATCAGCTTCTCCGAGATCTCCCGGCCCGTCCCGAGGGCCGGGGAGATGTCTACGCCCGCCCACAGGCCCCGGCCCCGCACGGCTTCGACGGCGCCCTGGCCCACCAGCACGCCCAGTTCACGGTGCAGGTGGTCGCCCAGCTCGGTCGCGCGCTGCTGGAACTCGCCGCTGCGCAGCATCGCGATGACCTCCAGCGCGACCGCGCAGGCCAGCGGATTTCCGCCGAACGTCGAGCCGTGCTCGCCCGGTCCGTACACACCGAGCACCGCCGCCGATGACACCACCGCCGACACGGGCACCACGCCCCCGCCGAGTGCCTTGCCGAGCACGTACATGTCGGGCACCACGCCCTCGTGCTCACAGGCGAAGGTCTTTCCCGTCCTCCCCAGGCCCGACTGGATCTCGTCCGCGATGAAGAGGACATTCCGCTCGCGGGTCAGCTCACGGACCCCGGAGAAATACCCGGCGGGCGGCACCAGCACCCCGGCCTCGCCCTGGATCGGCTCCATCAGCACCGCCACGGTGTTCTCGGTCATCGCCTCGCGGAGCGCGGTGAGGTCGCCGTACGGCACGATCTCGAACCCGGGTGTGTACGGCCCGAAGTCCGCCCGGGCCTCGTGGTCCGTGGAGAAACTGACGATCGTGGTCGTCCTGCCGTGGAAGTTGTCGGCGGCGACGATGATCTTCGCCATGCCGTCGGGAACGCCCTTGACCCGGTACCCCCACTTGCGGGCGGTCTTCACCGCCGTCTCCACGGCCTCCGCGCCGGTGTTCATGGGCAGGACCATGTCCATCCCGCACAACTCCGCGAGCTGCGTACAGAAATCGGCGAAGCGGTCGTGGTGGAAGGCACGCGAGGTGAGCGTCACCCGTTCCAGCTGGGCCTTGGCCGCGTCGATCAGCCGACGGTTGCCGTGGCCGAAGTTGAGGGCCGAATACCCGGCGAGCATGTCGAGGTAGCGGCGGCCCTCGACGTCGGTCATCCAGGCACCTTCCGCTGAGGCGACGACGACGGGCAACGGGTGGTAATTGTGCGCACTGTGCGCCTCGGCTGAGGCGATGGCTGTTTCCGTGGTCGACACGGGATCTCCGATCGTCGTGCGGCGTGGGCGGGGGGTTGTGCCCACTTTGTATCGTCGGTCGGTTACCTGGCGGGGAAACCTTCATTGCGCGGCGCGCCCCCGATGCCTTCCTTGCCTTCCCGGGCTCCCGCCTCAGACATCCAGCAACGGTCGGCGCCGACGCGCGCCGGTACTACGGGCCGGAACCCCGCTCGGCGAGCCGCCTCCGCAAGCGGTACGGCGTCCCGAATCCGCTCCGGCGCCCCACAGGCGGGTCCGGGCGCGCCGGGACCCGCAGGCGGATCCGACGCGCTCACCGGTGGCGGTGCTGCCGGGGTGTACCGCACCTCGAACCCGCCGAAAGCGAACCAGTCCGCGACGGTCGCCCGCACCGGCGGTGTGAGGACCAGCACCACGAGCAGTCCGCAGAGCGCGGCTCCGAGCAGCCGGGCGCGCCCGCGAAGCCAGGCCCAGGCCCGCTCCGCACGACTCGCAGGCTCCGGTGCGGGCACCGGCACCCCTTCCGCGACGAGCTGCGCCATCACTCGCTCGGCCATCGTCAGCCCGTCGGTCGCCGGCACGTCCAGCCCGCGCCCGAGTGCCAGCAGCTCCGCCCGGAGCAGGGCCCTGCCGGCGGGGAGGCCCGGGCCCACCCGGGCCTCCCCGCCAGGCTCATGCCCGCCCACCGCCTCATGCCCGCCCACCGGCTCATCCACGTCCCCCACGCCTTCCACCTCCTTCACGGGCCCTCCCGTACCTGGCGCCCTCGCCGTCCCCGTCGCCATCGCGCTCCGGTTCATGGCGCAGTTCCTTCCGCAGCTCCTTCTCCAGCTTCTTCAGCGCGCGGTTGAGCCGGGACTTCACCGTCCCCCTCGGCCAGCCCAGGGCCTGCGCCGTCTCCGCCTCGTCCATCTCCAGCAGATACCGGTAGGTCACCACCTGCCGCTGCTCCTCGCTCAGCCCGTCCAGAGCCGCGGTGAGCAGGCTTCGCCTCTCCTCGGCGAGCGCCGCCACCGCCGGGTCAGCGGACTCCGGTATCAGCGGGTCGGCGCCATGGAAGCCGGCCTCGCGGCCGGCCGCCGCCCGCGCGCGGCCCGCCGCCCGCACTGTGTTTCTCGTCTCATTCGCGACGATCCGTAACAACCATGGACGAAACGCGGCACCGTCCCGGAATCGCCCGAGGGCCTGATAGGCCTTGAAGAAGGCGGACTGCACCACGTCCTCCGCGTCCGACCCCGCTCCGAAGGCGACCGCGACCCGCAGCGCCACCCCCGTGTGGGCACGCACGAGCTGCGCATATGCCTGCGCGTCCCCTGCGCGCACACGAGCGATTACCGCGGCCTCGTCGCCGTCGGTCCGGCTTCCGGGCTGCCCTCCGGACCGCCCGACGGTGCCGCCCCCGGCCCGGTCGCCGACGGTGCGGCCCCCCTCCGGCCCCTGATGCAGGGCCCCCTCCCGCGTCCTCACACCTTTCATACACCGGTTGCCGGAGTTCGGTTCCGCACCTGAGACAATGAGTTCTATGGCCTCTGAACGCCCCCGCGTGCTCTCCGGAATCCAGCCCACCGCAGGCTCGTTCCACCTCGGCAACTATCTCGGTGCGGTCCGCCAGTGGGTGGCGCTGCAGGAATCCCACGACGCCTTCTACATGGTGGTGGACCTGCACGCGATCACCGTTCCGCAGGACCCTGTGGAGCTGCGCGCGAACACCCGGCTCGCAGTCGCCCAGCTGCTGGCGGCCGGTCTCGACACCGACCGGTGCACGCTCTTCGTCCAGAGCCACGTCCCCGAGCACGCCCAGCTCGGCTGGATCATGAACTGCCTGACCGGCTTCGGTGAGGCGTCCCGCATGACGCAGTTCAAGGACAAGTCAGCCAAGCAGGGCGCCGACCGGGCGACCGTCGGCCTCTTCACGTACCCCGTTCTCCAGGTCGCCGACATCCTGCTCTACCAGGCGAACCAGGTGCCGGTCGGCGAGGACCAGCGCCAGCACATCGAGCTGACCCGCGACCTCGCCGAGCGCTTCAACGGCCGGTACGGACAGACGTTCACCATCCCGGCGCCGTACATCCTCAAGGAGACGGCGAAGATCTACGACCTCCAGGACCCGGCGATCAAGATGAGCAAGTCGGCGTCGACGCCGAAGGGCCTCATCAACCTCCTGGACGACCCGAAGGTCACCGCCAAGAAGGTCAAGAGCGCGGTCACCGACACGGACACGGTGATCCGCTTCGACGCGGAGAAGAAGCCGGGTGTCAGCAACCTTCTGACCATCTACTCCACCCTCACGGGGGCTGGAATCGCGGATCTGGAGCAGAAGTACGAGGGCAAGGGCTACGGTGCGCTGAAGACCGACCTCGCGGAGGTCATGGTGGACTTCGTCACCCCCTTCCGTGCCCGTACACAGGAATATCTGGACGACCCCGAGACGCTGGACTCCATCCTGGCCAAGGGCGCGGAGAAGGCCAGGGCCGTCGCCGCGGAGACCCTGGCGCAGACCTACGACCGGATGGGCCTTCTGCCCGCCAAGCACTGAGTCCAAGGACCCTGGCGAGAACGCGGTCCCAGGCGGCACACTTGCGTCGGGACGACCGGAAATCGACCATCGAAGACTGAGGAGAACGACGTGGGGACCGTAACGCTCGGCGTTTCGATCGCGGTCCCGGAGCCCTTCGGCAGCCTGCTCCAGGAGCGGCGCGCGAGCTTCGGGGACCCTGCCGCGCATGGCATTCCCACCCACGTCACGCTTCTCCCGCCGACAGTGGCGGAGGCGGCCGACCTGCCCGCGATCGAGACGCACCTCGCGCAGATCGCGGCGGCCGGCCGTCCCTTCCCGATGCGGCTGTCCGGCACCGGGACCTTCCGGCCCCTCTCCCCTGTCGTCTTCGTCCAGGTCGTCGAGGGTGCCTCAGCCTGCTCCTGGCTCCAGAAGAGGGTCCGGGACGCGTCGGGGCCCCTGGTGCGCGAGCTCCAGTTCCCGTACCACCCCCACGTGACCGTGGCGCACGGCATCGCCGAGGAGGCGATGGACCGTGCCTACGAGGAGCTGTCCGTCTACGAGGCGGCGTGGACCTGCGGTTCCTTCGCTCTGTACGAGCAGGGCGCCGACAGCGTCTGGCGCAAGATCAACGAGTTCCCGTTCGGCGCGGGGGGCAGCTCACCCGCCGTGCCCGCGCAGGGCGGCAGCTCCGTCGACCGGCCCTTCCTGCACTCCTGATCCGGCCTGATCCGAACGAACGGACCGGCGGCGCCCGTACTGCCGCCGCCCTAGACCGGCAGCCGCCGGAACAGCGGGCGCGGTACGTGGCGCAGTGCCGACATCACCACTCGGAGCGACCCCGGGACCCACACCGTCTCCGAGCGCCGCCGCAGCCCGGTAACGATGGCGTCCGCGACCGCTTCCGGGGTCGTCTCCAGGGGCGTCCCGGGCAGGCCCGCGGTCTTCTTCGACCGTACGGAGCCGGGGCGTACGACCATCACCTGCACCCCCGTGCCCTGCAGCGCGTCCCCCAGGCCCTGGGCGAACGTGTCCAGTCCGGCCTTGCTCGACCCGTAGATGAAGTCGGCGCGCCGGGCGCGTTCGCCCGCCACCGAGGACAGCACGACCAGCGATCCGTGTCCCTGCGCCTGGAGTGCGCCGGCGCACACCAGGCCGGCGGAGACCGCCCCCGTGTAGTTGGTCTGGGCGACCCGGACCGCGGAGAGGGGCTCCTCCTCGTCGCGGGCCTGGTCGCCGAGCACACCGAACGCCATCAGAACCATGTCGATGTCCTCCTCGGCGAAGAGGGCGCCGAGCGTGGCCTCGTGCGACTCCGGGGCCAGGGCGTCGAAGGCGACCGTACGGACGTCGGCGCCGAGCGCCCGCAGGTCGGCGGCTGCCTGCTCCAGCGCGGGGGACGGCCGCCCCGCCAGCCGGACCGCGCGGGTGCGGCGGCCGATCAGCCGGCGTGCGGTCGCCAGACCGATCTCCGAGGTGCCGCCGAGGACGAGCAGGGACTGCGGATCACCGAAGGCGTCCTTCATGGAAACACTCCTGGTCAGGGCGGAGGAGAGAGCGGGTCGGACGTTCCGCGGAGAGCGGGCGTGATGTCCCGGGGAAGAGAGCGGCGGGCCCCCGGGGAAGGTGAGGCGGACCCCCCGGGGGCAACGGGGCGTGCGCCCGGGGCGAGGTGGTGGGCGGACCTCAGAGGCCGAGGCGGCGGGACAGGTCCGAGCGGAACGCCCCGTCCGGATCCAGTTCCGCCCGCAGCGCACGGAATTCGGCCAGCCGGGGATACATCGCGGCGAGCGTCTCCGGACGCAGCCGCGCGTCCTTCGCCAGACAGACCCGGCCTCCGGCGGCGGCCACCTCCTCGTCGAGTTCGTCCAGGAACCGCGCCAGTCCGGGGAGCGCCGCAGGGAGACCGAGGGCCAGACTCCAGCCGGGCATCGGGAAGGAGAGCCACCCCGGATCCCCCTTGCCGAACCGTTTGAGCACCGCGTGGAACGCGGGGCAGCGGCGCCGCGAGATCCGGTGGACGATGCGCCGCAGCGTCTCCTCCTGACCGTGTCCGACGACGAACTGGTAGTGCACGAAGCCGCTGCGGCCGTGGACGCGGTTCCAGTGCGGGGCGCCGTCCAGGGCGTGGAAGAACGTGGAGACGCGCTGGAGTTCTCCGGTACGGCGCCTGGGGGAAGCGCGGTAGCGGAGTTCGTTCAACAGGGCGACCGACGCCCGGCCCAGCAGCCCTTCGGGGAGGTACGAGGGGACGGCGGGCAGATGCGCGGGGCGGAACAGCAGTGGCGTGCGCCGGGCGCGCGCCGGGAGCGCGCTCAGTGGTGCGTGCTCCCCCCGGGTGAGTACGGCGCGCCCCGTGGACCGGCCGCGCGCCAGGAGATCGACCCAGGCGGCGGCGTAGGTGGAGTGACGGCCGCCCTCGGTGAGACGGCCCATCAGGTCGTCGAGGTCGGTGGCCCGTTCGGTGGTGACCGACATCAACGAGGTCCTGACGGGCCGGAGTCCGACCGTGGCGGTGAGGATGACGCCCGTGAGCCCCAGGCCGCCCGCTGTCGCGTCGAAGAGAGCGCTGCCGCGGCGGACCGTCCGTACCTCGCCGTCGGCGGTCAGCAGGTCCAACGCCTGTACGTGCCGGGAGAAGGACCCCGAGACATGGTGGTTCCGGCCATGGACGTCGGAGGCGATCGCGCCTCCCACGGTGACGTGGCCGGTCGCGGGGGTGACCGGCGGGAACCAGCCGAGCGGCAAGACCGCCTGCGTCAGACGCCGCAGGCTCACCCCGGCCTCACAGACCACGGTGCCGGTGACGGTGTCGACGCCGCGGACGCGGTTGAGGGCGGTCATGTCGAGGACCGAACCGCCCGCGTTCTGCGCGGCGTCGCCGTAGGCGCGACCGAGGCCGCGCGCGATGGAACCGCGGGGTCCGCGGCCGCACACCACGGCCACCGCCTCCTCGTGCGTGCGGGGCCGGAACCGCAGGGCGGTCGTCGGGGCGGTGCGGCCCCAGCCGGTCAGGGAGACGGTGTCGACAGACATGATGGTGACGTTATCGCCCGGGAAAACACCTTTGAGGGATTTGTTACATCACTCACCGAAATGGGCGATTGAGTGGGTGCAGGGGCGCATTGAAATGAATCTTTCGCAGGCAACCGGAGAGGGGCGTCCGCATTTCCGGGCCACGGGGGTAGGCGTAGGTGATGGACTGGCTGAAGAAACTTCCCGTCATCGGGCCGCTCGTGTCCCGGCTGATGCTGACCCACGCGTACCGCTCGTACGAGACGCTGGATCGCGCCCACTGGGCCCGGCTCGCCGCCGCGATCACCTTCATCAGTTTTCTCGCGCTCTTCCCGCTCATCGCGGTCGGCGCGGCGATCGGGGCCGCGCTGCTCTCCGCCGACCAGCTGCAGAAGATCGAGGACAAGATCGCGGAACAGGTCCCTGGCATCTCCGACCAGCTCGGTATCGACAACCTGGTGGCACACGCGGGCACCGTCGGTCTGGTCGCCGGTGCGCTGCTGCTCGTCACCGGCATCGGCTGGGTCGGTTCGATGCGGGACTGCCTGCGCGCGGTCTGGGGCATCGACGACGCGGACGAGGGCAATCCGGTCCTGCGCAAGCTCAAGGACGCCGGGGTGCTTCTCGGGCTCGGTGGCGCGGCGCTCGTGACGTTCGCCGTCTCCGCGATCGGGTCCACGACGGTCGGCTGGACCGCCGACCGGCTGGGCATCGAGGGGAACGGCTGGGGCGGCGTGCTCCTGCAGGCCGCCGCTCTGGTGGTGTCGGTGTTCGCCGGTTTCCTGCTGCTGCTCTACCTTCTGACGCTGCTTCCGGGCGTGCAGCCGCCGCGACGCCGGCTCGTGGTCGCCGGCCTCGTCGGCGCGGTCGGCTTCGAGCTGCTCAAACTGCTGCTCGGCAGCTATATGAGGGACGTGGCGGGGAAGAGCATGTACGGCGCGTTCGGCGTGCCGGTCGCCCTGCTCCTGTGGATCAACTTCAGCGCGAAGCTCCTGCTCTTCTGCGCCGCCTGGACGGCGACGCGGAGCAAGGAGCCGGCGGATGAGCCGGACGAGGAGCAGGGCGAGGCGGAACAGGCCGCGCGGCGGGAGGTCAGCGGCGGGGAAGACGCCGGACCAGGTCGGGCAGCGGCCAGCGCCGGTTGACCAGGAACACCGCCGCCGACAGCACCACCAGCAGGCCGCCGACGATCGCGAGTGCGATCCCGACCCCGCTGGAGCCGTCCTCGGAGGCCGCCGCGGCGACGGCACCGGCGTCCTTCCCTTCCTGCTCAGTCGTGTTGGCGCCGCTGGCGGGCTGGGCGCCCTTCCCGGCCCCCGTGTCCACCGACTTCGGCGGCACCAGTTCGCCGATGGGGGTCACCTTGCCGCTCGCGGCGAAGCCCCAGTCGAGGAGGCTCGCCGCCTCCTTGTAGACGGCGTGGCTCTCGTCGGACGACGGGTTCATGACGGTGACGAGCAGCACCTTGCCGTCCCGTTCGGCGACACCGGTGAAGGTGTTGCCCGCATGGGTCGTGTAGCCGTTCTTGACGCCCGCGATGCCCTTGTACGGGGCCACGCCGATGTCACCGGTCATCAGACGGTTGGTGTTCTGGATCTCGAAGGTCTCGCGCTTCTTCCCCTTCTTCTTCTCACCCGGGAAGCTGGCGGTGGCCGTGGCCGAGTACTCGCGGAAGTCCGGCTTCTGCAGTCCACTGCGGGCGAAGAGCGTGAGGTCGTACGCGCTGGAGACCTGCTTCGGGGCGTCGTAGCCGTCGGGCGACACGACCGTCGTGTCGAGTGCCTGCAACTCCTCGGCGTGTTTCTGCATGGCGTCGACCGTCTTGGGAACACCGCCGTACATCGACGACAGGACGTGCACCGAGTCGTTGCCCGAACGCAGGAACACACCGAGCCACAGGTCGTGCACCGAGTAGGTGTGGTCCTCCTTGAGGCCCACGAGGCTGCTCCCCTCGCCGATGTCGGCGAGTTCCAGCGCGGTCACCTGGTGCTCCTTGGTCCTCGGCAGCAGTTCGGGCTGCGTCAGGAGCGTGTCCGCGAAGAGCATCTTCAGCGTCGAGGCGGGTGGCAGCCGCCAGTGGGAGTTGTGCGCGGCGAGTACCTGGCCGTTCTCCGCGTCCGCGACGATCCACGACCGGCCGGTGAGCCGCTTGGGCAGTACCGGTGCGCCGGGTCCCAGCTGAACCTGGGTACCCACCCGTCCCAACTGTTCCCCGCCGACCTGCGACATCGGCTGGGTAGGCTTGGGCTGTTTGTCGTCGGTCTTGTCCTTGTCGGCCGCAGAAGCGGGGCTGACAACAAATACGGACAGCAACGCGGCGGAGGTGATCGTCAGCGCGATCTTTTTCAGTGCAGGCACGGTCGGAAACGTACATGGCGAAGGTGTGGATCGGGACCTCGATGCTCTGACCCGCCGGGCATACCGCCGGGACAGCCCACCCGGAGCACCGGTGGGCCCCCCTTCGGGGCCCCCACCCCGGGCGAGCCGTCCGGCGGGCGAAGGCGATACTGAATCCATGAAGCTCAGCCGCCCCGTCTCCTGGTTCCTGCTCGCCTTCGGGGTGTGGAGCTGGTTCATCTGGATCACTTTCGCCAAGAATCTCTGGAAGGACGGCAGCGGGCTCGCGTTCGACGACGCGGGCGACCCGACGGCGTACTTCTGGGTACATCTGCTGCTCGCCATCGCGTCGTTTCTTCTGGGGACGGCAGTCGGAGTGATCGGGTTCCGTGGCGTCAGGGCTTTGCGCGCAGAGCGCACCTGAAAGGCCGGCCCCGACGCGGGCCGGGCACATCGGGCCGGGCACACCCGGCCGGGGGACGAGTGACAAACCGGGGCCCGATCGGGCCCCGGCCGACGCGTGGGTGGGGGAGCGGACGTGGTTGTGGTCTTCGTGCTGGTGGCCGTCGCGGTGGTGGCATTGCTCGCGGGCGTGCACCGCTATGTGTGGCGGCGCTTCGTCGGTGACACGACGACACCGGGGAGCGCGGTGCGCAAGGCCGGCACGGTGGCCGTCTTCGTCCTGCCCCTGCTGTCCGTCGGGGCCATGGTCTCCGGCCGTGCGGGCGCTCCCTTCTGGATGCAACAGGTGCTGGCCTGGCCGGGCTTCCTGTGGCTGGCCGCGCTGCTCTACCTGACGCTGGCCCTGCTCGTCGGCGAGGCCGTGCGGCCCGTCCTGCGCCGCGTGCTCGACCGCAGGGACCGCGCGGCCGCCGCCGAGCGGCAGCCGGGATCCGTGGCCACGGAGGACGGCACGGAGACGGGCACCGGACCGCTTTCCGAACCCCTCACCGACGCCAGGAACCGTAACGACGCACTGGTCCCGTCCGGTGCGCCCTCCCGGCCGTCCCCGGCTCCCGGACCGGGCGCCGGCGCAACCGAAGGCCCCGGCCCCGCTCCGGCCTCGTCCCTCGCCATGCCCTCGCGGCGGCTGTTCGTCGCCCGGGCGGTCGGCGGCGCCGCCGCGGCGGCCGGGCTGGGCACCGTCGGCTACGGCACCTACGGGGTGCTGCGTGGCCCCCGCGTCAAGCGGGTCACCGTCCCTCTCGCCAAGCTGCCGCGCTCCGCGCACGGTTACCGCATCGCCGTCGTCAGCGACGTCCACCTCGGGCCCGTCCTCGGGCGGGCACACACCCTGCGGATCGTCGAGACGATCAACCGCACGAGGCCGGATCTGATCGCTGTCGTCGGAGACCTGGTCGACGGGTCCGTCGCCGACCTCGGCACCGCCGCCGAGCCCCTGGCCGGGCTCGAGGCCCGCCACGGCAGCTACTTCGTCACCGGGAACCACGAGTACTTCTCCGGCGCCGCCCAATGGGTGGACCACGTACGGGAGCTGGGCCTGCGTCCGCTGGAGAACGCCCGGGTCGAGATCGACGGCTTCGACCTCGCCGGAGTCAACGACATCGCGGGGGAGAGCGAGGGCCAGGGCCCCGACTTCGTACGCGCGCTCGGTGACCGGGACCGCGACCGCGCCTCCGTACTCCTCGCCCACCAGCCCGTCGTCATCCACGACGCCGTCGAGCACGGCGTGGACCTCCAGCTCTCCGGGCACACCCACGGCGGTCAGCTCTGGCCCGGCAACTTCCTCGCCGAACTGGCCAATCCGACGGTCGCGGGGCTCGAACGCTACGGCGACACCCAGCTCTACGTCTCGCGCGGCGCGGGCGCCTGGGGCCCGCCCGTCCGGGTGGGCGCGCCGTCCGACATCACCGTGGTGGAGCTCGCTTCCCGACAGGCGTAGCGCCCGCTCCCGTGAGCATGGAAAACGCACACGACCATCACAGCCGGCGACGAAATCTCCTGACGGAAGGAGTTATTTCAGCCATTTCGGACTTGCAAGGTTTCGAGTGTCGAACAAAAGGCTGTGAGTGTCCGATTTACTCTTCCAGATGTGAAAATCGTGTGATTAGGTATGCACGAACATGCGGTGATGTGCGCCTCTGAAGTGCATCTGCCGAGGTGGGGCTGGTAAGGGAGAGCACGGCAATGCGGTCGATCCGGGTACGGATTCTCGCGATATTCGCGGTATTGGTCATCGCAGGCTTCGGTGCCTGGCAACTGCTCCCCTCGGACGAGGTGAAGACGGACCCCATCACGGTCGGTACGACGGACGAGGTCACCTCTCTGGACCCGGCCGGCGCGTACGACGCCGGCTCCTGGGCGATCTACAGCAACCTGTACCAGTCCCTCATGAGCTTCAAGTCCGGTGCGATCGTGCCGGAGCCCGACGCCGCCCAGAGCTGCAACTTCATCGGGCAGAAGCTCCAGACGTACCAGTGCAAGCTGCGCGACGACCTGACGTTCTCCAACGGCCGGAAGGTCACGGCGAAGGACGTCGAGTACTCCTTCGAGCGGATGCTCAGGATCAAGACGGACGTCGGCCCCTCGGTGCTGTTCCCGAGCCTCAAGTCGGTCGTGGCCGACGACCTGACGATCACCTTCAACCTCGGCGCGCGCGACGCGACGTTCCCTCAGAAGCTGGCCACCGGCGCCGGATCGATCGTCGACCGCGAGCAGTACCCGGACGACAAGCTGCGCGCCGGTAACGAGGTCGACGGTTCCGGTCCCTACGTACTGAAGGCCTTCGAGCCCGGTGTGAGCGCCGAGCTGGCCCCCAACCCCAGGTACAAGGGCGCCCTGCAGAAGACCGGTGGCCCGGTCACCATCCGCTACTACAAGGGATCCGAAGAGCTTCTGACGGCGTGGAACGCCGACGTGCTCGACGTGACGCACCGCCAGCTGCCGCCCGCCAGGCTCGCCGAGCTGAACCCGGCCGACCCCGAGCTGCGGGTCACCGAGGCGGACAGCGCCGAGATCCGCAACCTCGTGTTCAACGTCCGTGAGGGCGCCCCGCTGGCGAACAAGAAGGTCCGCCAGGCCATCGCGTCGATCATCGACCGCGGCCCGCTGGTGACCGACGTGTACAAGAGCACCGTCGAACCGCTCTACTCGCTGATCCCGCAGGGCTACATCGGGCACAGCACCCCGTTCTTCGACGCGTACCCGCAGCCCGACGCCAAGCGCGCCAAGCAGCTGATGGCGGAGGCCGGCGTGCAGACGCCGCTGCACATCACCTTCGCCTACCGCGCCGACTCCTCCTACACCAAGGAGACCGCGGAGCTGCGCCGCCAGCTGGAGAAGGACGGTCTGTTCAAGGTCGCGGTGAAGGCCGTGGAGTGGCAGGACTTCCAGAAGGGTTACGCGGCGGGCGACTACGACGCGTACACCGTCGGCTGGCTCCCCGACTACCCGGACCCCGACACCTTCAGCCAGCCGCTGGTCGGCCGAGAGAACAGCCTCCACAACGGCTACACCAGCAAGCAGATGGACTCGCTCATCACGTCGACGCTCCAGTACAGCGACCGGAGCCGCACCTCGGCGGACTTCAAGGACCTCCAGGCGCTGGTCGGCGAGGACGTGCCGCTCGTACCGCTGTGGCAGAAGAAGGACTACGTGGTCAGCAAGACGGACGTGTCCGGTTCGCAGTACCTCTCCGACGGCACCGGCATCTGGCGCCTGTGGGAACTGAGCTGGATCTGACCGGCCCGTATCCGAAGCGGCCCCGCACCCTCCCCATGAGGAAGGTGCGGGGCCGCTTCGTGTGACCGGACGGCCCTCAGGCCCTCTTGCGGGCCGTGGCCGTCTCGGCCATGCCCGGCAGGAAGTCGGTGAACAGCTCGTGCACTTCGTGGACCAGCGGGCGCAGCACCCGGAACCGGGCCAGGGCCACGCCCCTGGTGGTGAGGCGGGCGCCGCGGCCGGCGAGGCGGCGGCTGCGCTCGCGCTCCGGCGAGCGGTCGAACACCCAGTACAGGACGAGTCCCATCTGGGAGAGCCACATCAGCTCGGGGAGGATGTCCTCCAGCTCCGCGGGGATCTTCGCCTTCGAACCGGCCAGCACCTCGCGGTGTATCGCGATGGACGCCTCGCGTGCGGGCTCCGATTCGGCGGAGAAGGGGCTGAGGGGGCTCTCCGGGTCGGCGGCGTTCTTGAAGAACTGCGCCGCGAACTCGTGGTACGGCGCCGCGATGTCCAGCCAGGCCGTCAGCACACCGGCGAGCCGGGTCTCCAGGTCCGTCTCCTTGTCCAGGACCTCGCGGGCGGCCGCCTCGTGCTCGGCGCCGATCCGGTCGTAGAAGCCCTGGACGAGGTGTTCCTTGCTGGCGAAGTAGTAGTAGGCGTTGCCGACGGAGACCCCGGCCTCCTTGGCGATGGCCCGCATCGTCGTCTTGTCGAAGCCGCGCTCCTGGAAGAGCCGGAGCGCGGTTTCGAGGATGAGGGTGCGGGTCTGTTCGCTCTTCTGGGCCTTGACCGGCCTGACTTCCTTCCCGCCGTGTCCGTCCGTCACGCCCGGGTCGTCCGTCTCATCTCGTTCGTCGCTCGCCACGGCCCCAAGGCTAGTCGCCCGTGCCACTGCCCAGGACCGGGACCTCGCAGGCCGCTCCGTCCCCGCACGGGGACGCGGTCACCGAGCGGTACTTCGCGGCCGCCAGCACCGTCGCCCGTGCGAAGGGCCGGCCCGCCGGGGTGGTCAGCCAGTGGGCCCGGTGCCGGTGCTCGGCCAGCGCCCAGAGGCAGACGATCCAGGCCGAGGTTCCGCGGTACACCTGCCCCCGGTCGCCGATCACCGTGATCTCGGTGAGCGTGCTCGCGTGGTCGAGCCTGGGGAAGCGCCGGCGCGCCTCCTCGGAGGCGGCCGGCACGAGGTCCAGCGGGACCAGCTGGCGCTGCTTCAGCAGCCAGTGGCGCACGTGGACACAGAGCGAGCACTGGGCGTCGTACAGCACCGTGAGGCGGGCGACCGGTGTGCGCCCTCCGGCGGTCGTCACCGGTCACTTCCCGGTGGCGGGTGCGGCCCACGGACCCTGCTGGGCGGGTCCGGTCCAGCCCTGCGGCGGTACGGGAGGGGTCTGCTCGCGCTCCATCAGGCCCCGGCGGCGGATCTTGTTGAGCACGTAGACGTTGCCGAGGTGCATCGCGCCGAGCACCAGCAGCACGACGCCGACCTTCGTCGACAGTGCGTCGAAGAGCTGCCTGGCGTCGGTCACGCTGTCGGCGTTCTTCAGATAGAGCGTCACGAAGCCGAGGTTGACCAGGTAGAAGCCGACCACCAGCAGGTGGTTCACGGCCTCGGCCAGCTTCTCGTTGCCGTGGAGGACGTCGGCGAGGAACACCTTGCCGTTGCGGCTGAGCGTGCGGGCGACCCAGATCGTGAGGGCGACGCTGATGAGCAGGTAGATGACGTACGCGACCACTGTGAGGTCCATGCCCCGAGCTCCCTTGAACGTGTTCAAAAGCTGTTGTCATGGACTGTAGACCCATCTTTGAACATGTTCAAGACGGGGGTGTGGGGGTCCCGGGGCATGGCGAGGCCCGGGACGGGTGAGCATGGGAACGCGAAAGGCCCGGCACGTGTGTGCCGGGCCCGTGGGCGGTCGTCAGGAGGGCGGGCGGACGTCGCGGCCGACCGGAGCGAAGGAGATGGAGGGAAGGGGACGGAGGCGCGGGCGGCTGCTCAGACGCTCATCGAGCGGGCGGCGTTGACCTGGGCCATGACCATCGGGAAGGTGTGCGGCCCCGTCGCGGGGATCAGCGTCGCGTGGTGCCTGCCGCCGCTGGTGACCGTCACCTGGATGAAGCCCGTGGTCTGCTTCTCCTTCATCAGGAGGAAGAGCAGACCGACCAGGCACAGCAGGGCGAAGACGATCGCGAGCACGATCGCGACGGTCGGGATCTTCTCCTCGGTGCGCGACATGTCGGTGGCCGTCCACATCGCGCCCTTGAGGGGCATGGTCCCGGACGGGGTCACGATCGAGTCGTTCATGACGGTGATGTCGCCGAGCGCCAGCATCGGCACACCGCCCTGCGTCCCCGGCTGCGCGAGGTAGTTGCCGGGCATCGTCGGCTGTCCGTAACCGGCCGCCGGATAGCCGTAGCCGGGGCCGGGCTGCGCCGCGTCCTCGGGCAGGGGCTGCGGGTAGCCGTACCCCTGGGTGGCGCCCGCCGGATAGCCGTAGGCCTGCCCGTCGGGCATCGTGGGCGGATTGCCGGGCTGCTGCCGCGGCGGCCCCCACGTGTACGAGTCGTCCGCGTAGGGATTCGGATCGCTCACGGCATGCCCCCTTCCTCTTGGTCACAAGCTCCGCACGACCGTACCGCCCGCACGGGGCGGGCGCAGCAGAAGGCCCCGTCCTTCGCCGTGTCACGGCGAAGGACGGGGCCCCTGGGCAGTGCGTGAAGCAGGAGGATCAGAAGCGACGCGTGATCAGAGCGCGCTTCACTTCCTGGATCGCCTTGGTGACCTCGATGCCACGCGGGCAGGCGTCCGTGCAGTTGAACGTCGTGCGGCAGCGCCACACACCGTCACGGTCGTTGAGGATCTCCAGGCGCTGCTCGCCGCCCTCGTCGCGCGAGTCGAAGATGAAGCGGTGCGCGTTGACGATCGCCGCCGGGCCGAAGTACTGCCCGTCGTTCCAGAACACCGGGCACGAGGACGTGCACGCGGCGCACAGGATGCACTTGGTGGTGTCGTCGAAGCGCTCGCGGTCCTCGGAGGACTGCAGACGCTCGCGGGTCGGCTCGTTCCCCTTGGTGATGAGGAAGGGCATGACGTCGCGGTAGGCCTGGAAGAACGGGTCCATGTCGACCACGAGGTCCTTGAGGACCGTGAGGCCCTTTATGGCCTCGACCGTGATCGGCTTCTCCGGGCTCAGGTCCTTGATCAGCGTCTTGCAGGCGAGCCTGTTCTTGCCGTTGATCCGCATCGCGTCCGAGCCGCAGATCCCGTGGGCACAGGAGCGGCGGAAGGTCAGCGTGCCGTCCAGTTCCCACTTGATCTTGTGAAGGGCGTCGAGAACACGCTCCTTCGGGTCGATCGAGATCTGGAAGTCCTGCCACTGGGCCTCGTCCGAGACCTCGGGGTTGAACCGGCGGATCCGGAAGGTGGCCGTGATGTACGGGGAGTCGGCGAAGCCGGCCTCGGGCTCGGGAGCCTTGTCGGACTTCTCCAGGGTGGGGGTAGCCATCAGTACTTACGCTCCATCGGCTGGTAGCGGGTCTGGACGACCGGCTTGTAGTCGAGCCGGATCGACTCGGTGCCGTCGTCTGCGACCTCGCGGTACGCCATGGTGTGGCGCATGAAGTTGACGTCGTCGCGGTTCGGGTAGTCCTCGCGGTAGTGACCGCCGCGGGACTCCTTGCGGGCGAGCGCGGACGTCGCCATGACCTCGGCCAGGTCGAGCAGGTTACCCAGCTCGACGGCCTCCAGGAGGTCGGTGTTGAACCGCTTGCCCTTGTCCTGGATGGACACGTTCAGGTAGCGCTTGCGCAGCTCGGCGATCTTGTCGACGGCCGTCTTGATGGTCTGCTCGGTGCGGAACACCATCACGTTGGCGTCCATGCACTCCTGCAGCTCCAGACGGAGCGTGGCGACGCGCTCGGTGCCCGTCGAGTTCCGCAGGCGCTCGACCTGGTCGACGACGAGCTGCGCCGGGTTCTCGGGAAGCTCGACGAAGTCGTTCTTCGCGGAGTACTCGGCGGCGGCGATGCCCGACCGGCGTCCGAAGACGTTGATGTCGAGAAGCGAGTTGGTGCCCAGGCGGTTGGCGCCGTGCACCGAGACGCACGCGACCTCGCCGGCGGCGTACAGGCCCGGGACGACCGTGGTGTTGTCCGCGAGGACCTCACCCTGGACGTTCGTCGGGATGCCGCCCATGGCGTAGTGCGCGGTCGGCTGGATCGGGATCGGGTCCGTGTAGGGCTCGATGCCGAGGTACGTACGCGCGAACTCCGTGATGTCCGGGAGCTTCGCGTCCAGCTGCTCCGGCGGGAGGTGCGTGAGGTCGAGGTAGACGTGGTCGCCCTCGGGACCGCAGCCGCGGCCCTCACGGATCTCCGTGTAGATGGAGCGGGACACGACGTCACGGGACGCGAGGTCCTTCATGACGGGCGCGTACTTCTCCATGAAGCGCTCGCCGTCCTTGTTGCGGAGGATGCCGCCCTCACCGCGGGCGCCCTCCGTCAGCAGGATGCCCATGCGCCAGATGCCCGTCGGGTGGAACTGGAAGAACTCCATGTCCTCCAGCGGCAGACCGCGACGGTACGCGGCGGCCTGGCCGTCACCGGTCAGGGTGTGCGCGTTCGACGTCACCTTGAAGAACTTGCCGGTGCCGCCGGAGGCGAAGATGATCGACTTCGCCTGGAAGACGTGGATCTCGCCGGTGGCCAGCTCGTACGCCACGACGCCGGCGGACTTCTTGACGCCGTCCACTTCCTGGAGCAGGAGGTCCAGGACGTAGAACTCGTTGAAGAACTCCACACCCTCCTTGACGCAGTTCTGGTACAGCGTCTGGAGGATCATGTGGCCGGTGCGGTCCGAGGCGTAGCAGGACCGGCGGACCGGGGCCTCGCCGTGGTTACGGCTGTGACCGCCGAAGCGGCGCTGGTCGATCTTGCCCTCGGGCGTGCGGTTGAACGGCAGGCCCATCTTCTCCAGGTCGAGAACGGAGTCGATGGCCTCCTTCGCCAGGATCTCGGCGGCGTCCTGGTCGACCAGGTAGTCGCCGCCCTTGATCGTGTCGAAGGTGTGCCACTCCCAGTTGTCCTCTTCCACGTTGGCGAGCGCGGCGGCCATGCCGCCCTGCGCGGCGCCCGTGTGGGAGCGGGTGGGGTAGAGCTTCGTCAGCACGGCGGTGCGGCTGCGCTTCGTCGACTCGATGGCCGCGCGCATACCGGCGCCGCCGGCGCCGACGATGACGGTGTCGTACTTGTGGATCTGCATGGTTTCCTCTGGTCCCTCTGTCCCGGCGCCTAGCGGATGTTCGGGTCGAAGGTGAAGATCACCAGCGTGCCCAGCAGGACGGTGAACACCGTGGCGGTGTACAGGAGCATCTTCAGCCAGAAGCGGGTGTTGTCCCGTTCGGCGTAGTCGTTGATGACCGTACGGAGGCCGTTGGCACCGTGCAGCATGGCGAGCCACAGCATGGTGAGGTCCCAGACCTGCCAGAACGGCGAAGCCCAGCGGCCCGCCACGAAGGCGAAGCCGATCTTGGACACGCCGCCGTCCAGCACCAGCTGGATCAGCAGGTGGCCGATGACCAGGACGACCAGCACGATGCCCGACAGGCGCATGAAGAGCCAGGCGTACATCTCGAAGTTGGTGCGCGAGCCCTTGGGCGTCTTGCCGGTCCGCTTGCGCGGCGGCTCGATGACCGGGGCCGGGTGGTCGACGTCGTAAAGGGCGACGCCCTCGACGTCGCCGATCGCGGAAGTGCTTTCGGTGGACATTGGCATCAGCTCCCGAAGACTTCGCGTACGGCGTGACCGAGGACGGGATACAGCGCCCCGACCATCAGCACGATCCAGATGCCCATCACGGTCCAGAGCATCTGCTTCTGGAAGCGCGGGCCCTTGGACCAGAAGTCCACGGCGACGATGCGGAGACCGTTCAGAGCGTGGAACAGGATGGCGGCCACGAGACCGTATTCGAGCAGCGCGACGGGCCATGTCTTGTAAGTGGCCACGACTTCGTCGTACGCCTCGGGGGAGACACGCACGAGAGCGGTGTCCAGGACGTGTACGAACAGGAAGAAGAAAATGAGGACACCGGTGACTCGATGAGCCACCCACGACCACATGCCTTCCCGGCCGCGGTACAGCGTTCCAGCCGGCACGGAAGAACCCTCCGGGAGCGGGGATTGGGGTCGGCCGGCTTGACTGTCGGTCTGACCCGGCCGGGTACGGTCCACCGGCCCTGGCCATCGTAGCGACGCTTTGTCGGTTCGTTCGCCCCGGGGCCTCTGGTGTGATCAAAGTGGCAATCAAACAGGCACGGACGGGCTAGAGCATCCCAAAGGGCGCACTCCGGCCCGGGCCCCTCGTCGGGCCCTCGTCCGTCACCAGCTCGATGATGCGCTCCCGGGCGAGCCGCCGCATCTCGTCCGCCGTGACCGCACGTTCCTCGTCCGGGTCGTGCGCCAGCCTGGCCCTGATCCCGGCCAGCACCTGATCCACGTGCTGGGAGGGCCGGTGCGCGTCCAGGCTGATCACGAAGACGTGGCCGAACCGGCTCTCGTACGCGGCGTGGGCGGCCCGGAGCGCGAGATGCGCCGCCCTGGGCGCGGCGTGATGGAGGCAGGGGGCCGTCTCTCCGGCGAGCGCCTCGGCGATATCCGTGGGAGACAGGTCGTAGCCCGCTTCGTCGGAGGCGGCGAGCAGGGCGTCGAGATCCGGGAACGGGCGGTGGGCGGCCATCCGCAGGGCCCAGCGGTGGCTTCCGCAGCACTCCAGGAGCGCGGCCTCCGCCTCGGCGCGCGGCGCCGCGTTGAAGCGGGCCAGGCCCGCGGAGTGGGCGCCCGGCGGTGCGGTGCCGCGGGTCTGGACCGGTATGGCCGCCCGCCCGGCCCGCTGGTGCGGTCGCTTCGGCAGGCCGGCGTGGGACTCGCTGGACCTGGACAGCGTGGACTCCTCGAACGGACGACATCTCTGCCCCCTCCAAGAGGGGGCGGAGGGCAACGAGGTTGCACGGGTGAAGGAAGTGAAGAAGGTGAAGGGAGAGACGAATGTGCCGTAACGCTAGCGAGAGAGGGCAACGGCCGCCCGAAGGACTCATGAAAATCACCCGGACGGCAGAGTTTCGGACAACTGATGTGCGGTTCCTGGACACCCGATGGATCGATCGGGAAAAAGAAGGACCGCTTTACCCTCAGATATGACCTCTTCCCCCCATTTCGGAGGTACTGACCGATGTCGCCCTCACGCGGTGCTCTCCTGACCGGCGCGGCTGTCACGGCCGCGGCGGCCGTCGCCCTCACCGTCGTCGTCCTGCCGGACGACTCCGACGACGCGCGCCAGAACGGTACGGCGGCGTCACCGGCCCGCGCCACGCCCTCACCCTCCCCTTCCCGGAGCTATCCGCTCTCCTCGGAGCCGCGCACCATCCCCGCCGTACGCGAGCACGACCCGGCCCGCGGGCCGGGCTGGGAGCCGGGCCGCACCAGTACGGTCGTCATAGCCGACGGCAGCGACGAACTCGCCGACGAGGCCAAGCTGCTCGCCGGGGAGCTGAAGATCCGCTACCGGGGCGAGGTCGCCGCCCGCGCCGGTGACGTCGAGCTGGCGCTCGGCACGGCGGGCCGGGGCGACCCCGAGTCGTACACCATGAAGACCGGCGGCGGGCGCGTCACCATCAGCGGACCCGACCAGGCGGGGGTCTTCTACGGGACCCGCACCCTGAAGCAGGCGCTGCGCACCGGTGGGGTCGTGCCCGAGGGCGAGATACGCGACCGGCCCGCCCGGCCGCAGCGAGGTCTCAACATCGACATAGCGCGCAAGTACTTCACGGTGGGCTGGATCGAGGACCGGATACGTGAGATGGCCGATCTGAAGCTCAACCAGCTCGGCCTGCACTTCTCCGACGACCAGGCCTTCCGCATCGAGTCGGAGTCGCATCCCGAGATCGTGTCCGAGCAGCACCTCACCAAGGACGAGGTCCGCCGGATACTGGCGCTCGCCGCCGAACTGCACGTCACGGTCGTCCCGGAGATCGACTCCCCGGGACACCTGGGAGCCGTCATGCGGCCCCATCCCGAGCTCCAGCTCCGCAACACCCAGGGCGTACCCCGGCAGGGCGCCATCGACATCTCCGAGCCCGCGTCGGCCCGCATCGTCGACGACCTGCTGCGCGAGTTCTCCGCACTCTTCCCCGGCGACTGGTTCCACGTCGGCGCGGACGAGTACCAGGCGCTCACGGTGAGCGACCCGGCGGCCTCCTACCCCCAGCTGGCCGCGGCCGCCCGCCAGAAGTACGGCGAGGGCGCCACGATCCAGGACCTCGCGGAGGGCTGGCTCAACGACCGCGCCGCGGTGGTCCGCGAGGCGCGGAAGACACCCAAGGCGTGGAACGACGGCTTCTTCAGCGGCGGGAAGGTCACCGCCGACAAGGGCATCGAGGTCGAGTACTGGACCGGCAAGGAGATCGGGGCCCGCCCGCCCGAGGAGTACCTGGCCGAGGGCCGCAAGGTGGTCAACCTCAACGACGAGTTCCTCTACTACGTGCTCGGCGAGCCGAACCAGTTCACGTACCCGACGGGCCGCCGGATCTACGAGCAGTGGACACCGCTGGTACTGCGCGGCACGCAGGCCGTACCGGAGAAGTACTCCGGCCAGATCCTCGGTGGCCGGTTCGCGGTCTGGTGCGACCTCGCGAACGCCCAGACGCAGGAGCAGGTCGCGACCGGGATCCACCAGCCCCTGCAGGCGACGTCCCAGAAGCTCTGGGACCCGCGTGAGCCGGCACTGAGCTGGGCGCAGTTCCAGGAACTGGCCCAGGAGATCGACCGGACGGGCTGACCGAATGCCATGGACATGATGGTGCACCGAGGGCTAGGTTCCGCTTGCCGCGCGCTCCGGGGAGGGGCGGCGGCCCACACACCGGCACCACGCCCCGGGGGGCTTTCGCACCATGCTCTGCACCACATGCGGCACCAGGCCGTCCGTCACAGCCGACGGGCGCTGCACCCTCTGCGCCGGCACCGGCGCCGCCCCGCCGCACGGCCTCATGGCGCCCGGCCCCGTGCCGATGGCCGAGGCCAGGCACCGTCTGCGCTCACCGGTCGGGCTCGCCAGAGCCGTCGTGATCCTGCTCGCCGTCGTCATCGCGACGGACGTGCTCGCGCTCGCCGCCGGGCTGAACGTCCGGGGTCTGCTCGGAGCCGCCATCGCGGACGACTTCGAGAACTTCGACGAGAGCGCGGCCGAGCGCGCCGACTGGCTCTACGTCATCGCGGGCTCCTTCCAGGTGACGGCGGTACTGGCCACGGCCGTCGTGTTCATCATCTGGTTCCGCCGGATGCGGCTGAACGCCGAGGTGTTCGACGCGGGCGCGCAGCCGATGAAGCCGGGCTGGTCGGTCGGCGCGTGGTTCGTCCCGATCGCCAACCTCTGGCTGCCGCGCAGGATCGCGGGCGGTATCTGGAGCGCGAGTGCGCAGACCAGCACCGACGGCACCTGGCGCACCGCCTCGCAGACGCCGATGAACCTCTGGTGGGGCGTGTGGGTCCTCTCGGTCCTCTTCTCCCGCTTCGCCTCCAAGCGGTACGAGCAGGCCGAGCTGCCGCAGGAGATCCTGGACGCCGCAGGGCTGCTCATCGCGGCCGACACGCTCGACCTCGTGGCCGCGGTGCTCGCGATCCACTTCGTCCGCACGCTCACCCGGCTGCAGGTCGGGCGGGCCGCGGTCGGTGCTCCGGCCCGGTGACCTGAATTCGCCGCCCGTCTCCTGCCATCCACCTGCCAGGACAGGGTTTTCTTCGGTCCCAGTGACGATTTCCAGCCACTCGGCGCAGTACGGGACAAGGGGGATGCCATGCCCCGGACGAGGGAGACGTCGATGAGCCTGCTGGAACGGATCGCCGAGGCCGACGAGCGGGGGCTGGCCGCGAGCGCGCTCGCCTGCCTCGAACGCTGCCTGCCGCCCGCCGCCGCCGACGGCGGCGGCGGCGAATCCGAACCGCTGCGCCCGCTCTGGGCGAGCTGCGCGGACGGCCGCGCGTGGACCGACCGGCTGGACGCCGCGCGTGCGGCGATGGCGGACGTGGACGAGACCGGCTCCCCCGTACCGGAGATGCTCGGCTCGGCCCCGGCCGACTGGTCCGCCGACCCGCTGCGGGAGTGGGCGCGTACCTGCTCGCTGCTCTCGCTGGATTTCCACCGCCGGTTCGACATGTCCGTCGGCGGGGACGCCGCCGAGGACCCCGCCGGGCAGCTGGAGCGGTGGAGCTCGGGTGACGTGGGGGGCGCCGGGCCACTCGTGGCGGGGGAGCTCCGGCGTCAGACGGAGATCCTGGAGGCCCTCGCGGAGGCTTCGGAACCTGCGGCGGCCGGCGCGAGCGGCCTGCGTGGCGCGCTGGAACGGTCGACCGAGGGCCGGCGCGTGCTGCGCGCGGTGATCTCGCGCCGGGCGCGCGGCCGGTCCTGACCGGGGGAGTCCTCGCCGAGTGCCCCGGTCACAGGTCCGGGGCCCGGAAGAGGTCCCGGACAACGGCCGGAGCCCCTCGGGTCAGGCCGAGGGGCTCCGGTACCGCCGGCCCGCGCGAGGCGCGGACCGGCGGGGTGGTGCGGGCGGGTTACGGGGTCAGGACGTTCAGCCCGATCCGGATGCCCTTGGGGGAGCCCAGCTGGTAGGTCCCGTAGTACACGCTCGACGAGGGCAGGATGCCCTTGGTGACGTGGTTGTCGAGCTGGAGCAGGGTGCCGTTCTCGGCGTCCTCGCCGTCCGCGCCGAGGACCATGTCCGCCCGGGTGTCGCCCGTGAGGTCCGCCAGTGAGACGGACGAGCCGAGCCGGTCGTCGGTCTCCGTGACCCCGGGGACGTCCGTGGTGTCCTGCCCGATCAGCACGGCCCCGGAACTGGTGGGGCCGGAGGCCGTGCCACGGACCATGAGCGCGACGCCGGCGTTGGTGCGGGACGCGCCGGAGCGGGTGACGTCCTCGCCCGGGACACCGGCGAGGATGTCGGCGTAACCGTCGAGGTTGACGTCGCCGACGGAGACCGACCAGCCCAGGTTGTCACCGCTCTCACCGCTGTCGGGAACCCCGGATGTGTCCTGGTGGTACAGCTTGCGGCCGGTCGACGTGAGACCGGTGGTCGAGCCGTACACGACGGTGACCGCGCCGCCCTTGGCGGTGTGGCCGGACTCGCTGTTGTACGGCTGGCCGACCACGAGGTCGCTCGCGCCGTCACCGTTGACGTCACCCGTGGCGAGCGAGCGTCCGCCGGGCGCGGCGAGTACGCCGACCCGCTGGAGGCCCGTCGCGGAGCCCTTCAGCCACAGCAGCCGGGCCTTGCCGCCCGGGTCGCGGAAGCCGACGGCGACGTCCGTGTAGCCGTCCTTGTTGAAGTCGCCGGTGGCGGAGGTCGGGTAGCCGACCGCGCCGGTGTACGCGGAGGTGTTCAGGTAACCGGCCTTCGCCTTGCCCGACCTGCTGTCCCAGCTCCACCAGCGGCCGGGCTTGCCGGGGGCCACGGAGAACACGTCGTCCATGCCGTCGGCGTTGAAGTCGCCCGCGGCGACCGCGTATCCGAGCTTGTCGCCGCCCACACGGTAGGAGCTGGTGATCGCGTGGCCCTTGCCCGTGGTGAGGCCGGGGCCGTACATCGCGACGACCGTGCCGTTGTCGGACTGCGAGATGTCCTCGCCGGGCGCACCGATGACCAGGTCGGCGTGGCCGTCGCCGTTCAGGTCGCCCCAGGCGTTGGAGTAACCGAAGTAGTCACCGGCCTCGGAGCCGCCGGGTACACCGGGGCTGCCCTGGTCGAGCGTGCGCTTCGTGGCCGCGTCGGGTCCGTTCTGGCTGCCCGGCAGCACGGTGACCCGGCCGTCGTTGCCGGAGACCTTCGGGAGGCCGACGATCAGGTCGCTGATGCCGTCCCGGTTGAAGTCGGACGTGGGAACGGCCGAGTTGCGGCCCGCCCCGGTGGCGAAGGTGCGGATCGCGGGCAGCTTGGCGTACAGGGTGGGGCCGGGGCACACCGTGGCGAAGCCGTCCCTGTGACCGGAGATCGTCTTGAGCGTGGCCTGCTGGCCCTTCTTGTACACACCCGTGTCGGCCGCGGCCGTCATGGTGACCGAGCCGTTCGGGCTCACGCCGTACTGGCCCAGCTTCCAGGCGGCGACGCGGGCAGCCGAGTTGAGGGCCGCCGTGGTGGGCTTGCCCGTCTCGAAGTTGCCGAGCAGCGCGATGCCGGTGGAGTAGGAGTTGAAGCCGTACGTGTGCGCGCCGAGGACCGGCAGGTCGGCGCCGCCCTCACGGCCCTCGAAGATCTGGCCGCACTTGTCGACGAGGAAGTTGTAGCCGATGTCCTTCCAGCCGTCGTAGCCCTCGCGCGGGGTGACGTGGTAGGCGTAGATGCCGCGGATGAGCGCGGCGGACTCGGCGCAGCTGTAGTCGTTCGAGCCCACCGTGTGGTGGACGAAGACTGCCTGGATCTTCTCGATGTACTCGGGGTCGCTGTAGTTCGTCGCGAGCGACTTGTCCGGGCCCCAGCCGGCGCGCAGCGTCATCGCCGGCCGGTTCACCGTGGACGGCGGCGCGGTCGGAACGGTCGGCGTGGGCGACGGGGTGTCGGTCGGCGTCGCGGTCGGCGTCGTCGTGTCCGTCGGCGTGGCGGTCGCCGTCTCGGTGGCCGTCTCCGTCGGAGCAGCCGTCTCCGTGGCCGTTTGCGAAGCGGTCTCGCTCGGCGTCCCGCTGGGCGTCTCGGTCGCCGTCTCGCTGTCCGTCGGCGTGGGCGTCAGGGTCTCCTCGACGGCGAACGACGCGTTCTGCGCGTCGGCGCCCGGCGCCGCGGCCTCCTTGGCGGTGACGCCCGGGTCGACCAGGGACAGTTCGAGACCCTTGGGCAGCCCGTCGGCGGCCGTGCCGTCCGCACGTACGACCCTCGCCTCGACGGCGTCGGAGGGGCCGACCCACAGCGGTTCGGACATCCCGGGCAGCTTCGCCTCGTCGTCGTCGCGCTCCGCGCCGAGGTGCTGCTCCAGGTGTACTTCCAGCCAGCTGCTCCACTGCCCGGTCTCACGGCTGCGGGTGCGGACCTCCGCCTTGCCGTCGACCGTCGCCTCCGGGTCCGCCCAGACGACGCCGACCATGGAGAACGGGTCGGTGTCGGTACGCGGCAGCGCCCGCTTGGAGTCTCCGGTGCCCTTGAGCGTCAGCTCGTGCACCGACGCCTTTCGGGGCTTCGCCCCCCGGTCCTCGGGATCCTCGGGATTGGCTATCGCGACGGTGACCGCTCCCGCACCCCCGAGCACGACCGCGCCAATGGTGAGCCAGGCGCGACGTTTCAAGCTCATCGCTCTGTACGCATGAGAACTGCGCGGGCTCAAATGCCCCACCCCTCAATAGAGTTCAAATACCCATAAGTTCATTTTGGCCTCGCCCGTCACACGGGCGCCCCGAAATACCCAGCGGCCTTTGAGGATTAAACGTCACTCCGAATCCCATCGAGGTGACGTGGATCACACCTTCCGGGCGGATAGCTCCGACGGAATGTGATGAGCCTCGGAAAGGGGAGCGAGAGGGGCATTCCGTTCAGTCGGTGGCCGGGATCACCCGGGGACGGCGCGGTCAAGCGGAGACGGTGATGCTCGTGGCGACAGCCGGCGCGGAGCCCTGAGGACTGGCCCACAGACGGCTTCCGGCCCGCCCGCCCGGGTTCGCTAGGATCCGCGGATCTTCGAACCGGGGAGGGGTCATGGACGAATACCGCAACGCCGAAGTCACCCACGACGGCGCGGAAGCCTCCGACGATGTCGTGGGCGGGCAGGCCACCGTCCAGCTGGTGTACCGGCCGCAGCCTGGCGACACGCTGGTCGGCCTGCGGGTCCGCGAGCGGATCAGACGGACCGGGCTGCTGCTGCGGGGCGCGTTCCTCGCGCTGTGGATCGCGCACTGGCTGTTCGTCACCGTGGGCCGGGGGAGTGCCGACGTCGTCTCGACGGTCGCGCTCCTGTTCGTCGTCCTGGTGCTGGGCGGGTACCCGCGACTCCAGGCCGCCCATGTGCAGAAGACCGTCGGATGGCAGGGCGAGTACCGCGCCACGGTGTCCCCGGCCGGGCTCACCTGCGGCAGTGACCACAGCACCATGGTGCAGAAGTGGTCCGTCGTCCGGGGCTACCGGGAGACGGCCGGTCACTTCGTCCTGCTCAGCCGGGACCCCGGCATCATGTGCCTGGACGTCCTGCCCAAGCGGGGCCTGGCCGGGCCGGGGGACGTCGACAGGCTGCGGGCGGTCCTGGACCGGCACACCGTCCGAGTGTGACGAACCGGCACGCGTGCCGCCTCAGTAGGATCCACTGGCTCGTCACTGCGTGCACCGGAACGAGGTCCGCAGGACGCTGTCGAACCATGGGGGTTCCAGGTCATGTCCGTTCCGCAACTGCGCTCGCCGGCGGGGCTCTCGTACGCCGCCGTGGCCCTGCTGGGTCTGTGCGCGCTGGCCGACGTCTTCGAGATCCTGCTCAGTCTCTCCGCGACGGCGCAGTCCGGCCTCGTCGTGAACCCCGGCCGCTTCGACTCGCTCCATGAGTCCCTCGTGGGGACGCAGGGGCTCGTCCGCCTCGCCTGCGGGATCGTCTTCTGTGCCTGGCTGTGGCGGGTCCGGGTCAATGCCGAGGTGTTCAGCCCGGACGGCCACAAGCACAGCCGTCCGTGGATCTGGTGCGGCTGGTTCGTCCCGTTCGTCATTTCTGGTACCCGCGCCGCGTCGTCGTGGACATCTGGCGGTCCGGCCTCACGGAACGGTCCGGCCCGGCAGGCACGGGTCTCGTCAATCTCTGGTGGGGTTCCTGGCTGGTCGCTCAGGGCGTGATGGTGATTGCGCCCCCGATGGCCGAGAAGGACATGGGAACTCCCTTGTTCGACACCGCCGTCTCCTTCGCGGTCGGCTATTCGCTCCTCGACCTGGCCGCGGCCCTGCTGGCCGCCGCGATGGTCCGCAGGATCACCGCGATGCAGCACGAGAAGGCAATGGCGGGACCGGCGTTCACTTCTGATCCCGCATAGGGCGTCGGGCCGCCCGCCCGCCGGTCCCTACGGACGCCGCGATGCGCGAGGCGTGTTTTGCCGCGGCGTGAACGGCGGCGCCGACGCCTGTAACCGGCCAATGGTTGTGCCGGCGAAAGGAATTGTCCTGTTCCAGCTCGTGAGAACGAACACAGCCCCCTCCGCGTGATGTTTCCGGGCTCCTCGTCGCTGGGTCAGTGTCGGTGATCGCCGGCACGGCGAGGGGCAGGGGGAATCATGAGTGGGGACGACCGAGCGGCCTTGCCCGGGGCGGCGGCGATGCGCGCCTACACATCGGCGTTCGTCACCCGGCTCACCGAGCGCAACCGGCTGCCCCTGGACTACTCGGTGGCCAGCCTCCGGCTCGTCGATCTCGTCGTCGACGGCCTGCGGCGCGACCGGCCCCGGCGTGATCAGGTCGACGGGATCCTGCTGGGCCTCGGCGCGTACACGGGCGAGGTCATCGTCCGCAGGGCCGGTGGTGAGTGGGTCGACTTCGACCTGGCCCAGCAGGAGTTGTTCGGTCAGGCGGTGGGGGTGCGTATGCCCGACGGGCGGGTGTGGAACCCGCTCGGCAAGGTCGTCAACCGCTTCGAGTCGGGGCCCGAGGAGTCGGTGCAGCGGCTGTACCTCCTGCTGCACGGGCGCACGGTTCGGCGAAAGGCCGTATGCGGGTAGCCTGTTCGATTCCGCCGGTAGAAATCCTGTGACGTTTCTGTGCCCGGGGGCGCAGAACGGGTGGAGGGGCCGTTGCCCTGACGGGAGTACGGCCACGGCGGGCGGGTGCCGGAACAGGCTTTGAGTAGGGAAGTGTTGGGCACGGGCGGGGAACAGCGCCGCAAGGAGCAGTACGACGTCGAGCTCGGCGATGCCGTCGAGCGGGCGCAGCAGGGGGACGAGGAGGCTTTCGCGGTCGCGTACCGGCGTGTGCAGCCCGGGTTGCTGGGTTATGTGCGCGGGCTGGTGGGCGAGGACGCCGAGGACGTGACCTCCGAGGCGTGGCTGGAGATAGCCCGTGATCTGGGTCGGTTCCGCGGTGACGGGGCCGGGTTCCGCGGCTGGACCGCGACGATCGCCCGCAACCGGGCGCTCGACCACCTCAGGAAGCAGAAGCGGCGGCCCCGCACCACGCTGATCGAGCAGGACGTCCTCCAGCTTCCCGGCGGACACGACACGGCGGCCGCGGCCCTGGAGTCGCTCTCCACCGAGGCGGCCCTGGAGATCATCGGCACGCTGCCCCGCGAACAGGCGGAGGCCGTGCTGCTGCGGGTCGTGGTCGGTCTGGACGGCGCCGCGACGGCGCGCGTGCTCGGCAAGCGTGCGGGCGCCGTGCGCACCTCCGCGTACCGCGGACTCAAGAGACTCGCCGAGCAGTTGGCCCCCGGCGGGACCGCGCTGTGACAAACGGGACGCGCCGCACGCTGAGGGATGAAGTATGAGAAACGAATCGCAGCGGCAGCCGAAAGCGCCGGAGACACCCGAACTCGCCGCACTCCTCGCGGCGGCCCGGCGCACGGACCCGCCCGGTGCGGACGACGAGCTGCGCGCGACCGCGGCCTTCCGGGCCGCCCGGGACGCGGGGGCGCACGCCGCGCGGTCGCCCTGGTGGCGGCGGCGCGACGACTGGCGTCCGGTAGGGGGCCGGCGCGGTGTGCGGTCGGTCCGGCTGATGCTCAGCGGGTTCGTCGCGGCGGCGGCGCTCGGCGGGGTCGCGGTGGCCGCCGGGACCGGGGCGCTGCCCACGCCGTTCCGCGACGGGGGCAAGGGCGCGCCCGCGGACTCCGTACACCCCACGCACGGCACGTCCGCGACGCCCGAAGGCCACCGCTCCGGCGGGAGCGGGCCCGCGCCGGGCGAGGACGCCACGGGGCAGGCGAAGCCCACGCCCGGCCTCACCGTGCCGGGCAAGGGGTACGGCGGGCGCGGCGGGAGCGCGAGCGGCCGGGACGAGGCGGCGCTCTGCCGGGTGTACGCCAAACACCGGGACAGCGGGAAGGCGTCGGAGTCCGCCGCCCTCAGCCGTCTGAAGGCCGCCGCCGGCGGGGAGTCGGATGCGGCGGTGACCGCCTACTGCGACGCGCTGCTCGGGCGCCCGGCGCCGGGCGCGAAGGGCGCTCCGGACGAGCCGGTCGATTCGGACGGGGGCGGCGGGTCGGACAAGGACGTGCCGGCGTCCCCGAGAGGGACCGGTGGCGGCGCCTCGGCCGGAGCGGCCGGCGGCGGTCCGGGTGACCATGGGACCGTCGGCAGGAACGGTGCGGCTGTCGGCTGATCGGTGGCGGGGCCGGACGCGGCAGGTCACTGCGGGCGGCCCGACCCGCGACGTGCGCATCGAGGACAGCGCCGACGCGGAAACCTACGTCTGCACCGAAATGACCGCGGCCGCTCCCGGCGGCACCGTGCGGGTCTGCTTCCGGGCCGCGTCGGCCGCCGGCGACCGGGAGTGTGCCGAGGCCCGTGTGGGCGGTCCCACCACCACGGCCACCCCTTCCCATGTCGGGGCAGCCGGCCGTTCATCTGTCGTCCCCTCCCGGGCGACACCGGGGGTGGTACGTTATCAGGTACCACTTGATAGGAGAGGCCAGGTCATGTCCATAACCGCGAGCGAAGCCCGCAAGGCTCTCTTTCCGCTGATCAAGAAGGTCAACGACAATCACGAGGCCATCGAGATCGTCTCCAAGCACGGCAATGCCGTGCTTGTCTCGGCCGAGGACTACGCGGCGCTGCGCGAAGGTTCGTATCTGCTCCGTTCGCCGACGAACGCGCGACGGCTCCTCAAGGCGTACGAGAACGCTCTGAGCAATATCAATGTGTCGGAACGTGAGCTGATCGATCCGGAAGCGGGCCCCGGAACGGGTGCTGCGTGAGGCTTGTCTTCGAGGACCAGGGCTGGGAGGACTACACGTCCTGGCTCAGGAACGACCGCAAAATGCTTGCCCGGATCAACAAGCTCATCGAGGACACCAGGCGCGACCCGTTCACGGGTATCGGCAAGCCCGAGCCACTGAAATACCACTTGCCGGGGGCTTGGTCGCGACGGATCGACGATGAGCACCGCCTCGTCTACCTGGTTACGGACAAGGAGATTGTCATCCTCGCTGCCCGGTACCACTACTGATCGCGGCGTGTGCTGGGGCGCCCCGCCCCGTGCTGGGATGTCACCTTGTTCCGCTTCCACGACTGGGCGCACGGCAAGGCCGCCGGCAATCCGGACGCGGCGGAGAGCCCCGCCGAGGTGCGGAGCCGCCTGACGGCAGCGCGATGGCTCGGTGTGCGGCAAGCGCCGAGTGGACGGGGCCCGGACAGAGCGGGGGAGTGGGACGACGACCGGGGCCGCCACCCCCCACAGGAGAGGCCCCGGCCGTCTTCCACGAGGCCGCGGAACGGCCCCGTACTCATCTCAGCGCCAGGGATGCGTTTTCTGTCACACCGCAGGGTGCGGCGAACTGTTGCGGGTTGTACAAGTCATGGACGCGGCACCGGGCGAGCACGTAGCGTGCTGAGTCGCGCAGAGTGGCGCAGCAGTGGTGACCAGCTGCGATTCATGACAGCAGGGCGGGTTGAGGGAGTGCTGGGGGACGACGCGGAGCTGACTGCCGCGGTGCTCGCGGCACAGGACGGGGACGAGGACGCCTTCCGTGCTGTGTACCGCGCTGTGCAGCCACGGCTGTTGGGCTACATACGGACACTGGTCGGAGACCCGGACGCCGAGGACGTGGCGTCGGAGTCGTGGCTCCAGATAGCCCGCGACCTCGACCGGTTCAGCGGTGACGCCGACCGCTTCCGGGGATGGGCGGCACGGATCGCGCGCAATCGCTCCCTCGATCATCTGCGGATGCGGAGCAGGCGCCCCGCCATCGGCGGCGACGAGACCGAACTGACGGGCAAACCCGCTGAATCGGACACGGCGGGGGAGGCGATCGAAGCTCTGTCCACCGGTCGCACCATGGCCCTCATCGCCCAACTGCCGCAGGATCAGGCCGAAGCCGTCGTGCTCCGGGTCGTCGTCGGCCTCGACGCGAAGAGCGCGGCGCAGACGCTGGGCAAGCGCCCCGGCGCCGTACGGACCGCGGCCCACCGGGGACTGAAGAGGCTCGCTGAACTGGTAGGGGCGGACCACGACCCGGAAGGCGGGCTTCCGCAGGACGGCCCGGCGGGCCGCGCCCCGGCCGGGACGGGAACGGACACCGCGGGTCCTGAAAGCGCCACCACGGGTCAGGGCGGGGAGCTCGGAGCTGTACCCTCGCAGCGCCCGGCACGCAACAGTGCGACTTCCGCCGGTGTCACCCACGGTGTGACGCATTCGCGTCCGTGGACGCAGAAGGACATGTGATGGCCGACGAGCGGTACGAATGGCTCGACGAGGACGCGGCGGAGCAACTGCTCCGTGGCGAGCCCGTCGAGCCCGTCGACGATCGCGCCCGCAGCGACGCCCTGCGGCTCACCGCCGCCCTGGAGGCGGCCAGAACTCTGCCACCGGCCCGCGGCGGACAGCCCGGTGAACTGCCCGGCGAGAGCGTCGCGCTCGCCGCGTTCCGCGAGGCGGCGCACACCCGGCGAAGGAGCGGCGCCGGCACCCGGCGGGCGACCCCGAAGGCCCAGGGCGCCAAGGCGGGGCAGCGGTCCGCGGCCTGGCAGGACAGGGTTTCGTCCGTACTGATCTCAGGCGGCGGGCGCCCGGCCACCGACCGCCGGCAGCGCTGGAGCCGTCCCGTCCGCTACGGCCTCGTGCTCTCGCTCGCGGGCTGTGCGCTGGGCGGAGTGGCGGCGGCCTCGGGTGCGGGGTTCCTCCCCGTACCGTTCGGTGGCCAGGGTTCGCCGCTCCCGGCGGCTTCCGTCTCGGCCGCCGCCTCCCCCGACGAACTGGCCTCGGAACTGCCTTCGGACGGGGACCCGTCCCCCACTCCGCGCGGCGAGGAACCCGGTCCGCGCACGGCGGACCCGTCCGAGAGCCCCATGCCGGGAAGCGGTCACAGCAGCCCGGGCAGCGACGACGGACCCGCCGAAGGTTCCGGTCACGGTGACGACGGGTCCGGGAGCACGCGGCGCCCGACGGACGGGACGGACAGGGACGACGCGTCCCACGGGTCTGGCGGAACGAGCGCCGGTGAGGCGTACGAGAAGGCCCGCCAGGCCTGCCGCGAGTACCGCGCGGGCACGCTCGACCGGGACGCCAGGCGCCGGCTCGTCGAGATGGCCAAGAGCGAGGAGAACCTCGACCGGTTCTGCGCGCGCCTCGTCGACGAGGACGACAGGAACGGCGGCTCCGAGGACGGCGGCTCCGACTCCGGCGTACCCGAGGGCGCCCCCGGCTCGGACGGCGGCGGTGAAGGCGGCGGCGAGCAGGGCGAGGGCGCCGGGCAGGGCGACGGCGGCGCGGGCTCGCTCCCGTCGGTCTCCTTCCGCACGGCCGGCCCGTCCCCCGAGATCTCTCCCGAAGCGTCTCCCGGCACGGGCACGGGCGTGAGCACCGGCGTGAGCGGGGGGTCCGCTCCGGTGGACTCCGCCACCGCCGTGCCGTGGTCCCGCTGAGCCCCTTCCCGCTCCTCCCGGCCGCCCGTTCCCGGTCCGTACCCCCTCAGCGGCGGCCGCACGAACCCCAGGTGTGACACTTTTCCGCACTCGGACGCAGTACTGAGTGAGCCGACTGGTCATCGGCCGCGCAACGAGCCGGGGTTCCCCCCGTACCTTCGGCTCAGCGCAACTGGCGCGGGCGGGACACGTTCCCCCGGTCCCGCCCGCGCCCTTTTACCTCGACCGGGCCCCCTCGCTCACCAGTAGATGACGACCTTGTCGCCGTTCTTCACCTGGGCGAAGAGCGAGGCGATCTTCCCCTCGTCCCGGACGTTCACACAGCCGTGCGAGGCACCGTTGTAGCCGTTGGCCGCGAAGTCCGGCGAGTAGTGGACCGCCTGGCCGCCGCTGAAGAACATCGCGTACGGCATCGGGGTGTCGTAGAGCGTCGATACGTGATGACGGGACTTCCAGTACACGGAGAACACGCCCTCCCGGGTCGGCGTGTACTGCGAGCCGAACCGCACGTCCATGGACGACAGGACGCGGCCGTCCACCATCCACGAGAGGGTCCTGCTGTTCTTGCTGACGCACAGGACCCGGCCCGTCATGCAGCGCTCGTCGGGCTTGGCCACGCGGCGTTCGGTGGGCGGGGTCAGCTCGGCGGCCGTCGGCTTCCGCGTCATCCCGAGGAGCTTCTGCCAGGTGACGGTGTCGGTCCCACCCGTGCCGGGAAGACCCCGCTTGCCCTGGAAGGACCGCACGGCGGTCACGGTCACGGTCCCGTAGTAGCCCGTGGGGCTGCGGTCGAAGTGGCCGATCTGACGGAGCCGGGCCTGGAGCTCCCGTACCTGCGCGCCCTGCGAGCCCGTCGACATCAGGACCCGGGGCTCGGCGGGTGCCTCGCTGCTCTTCGCCGGAGCCGGTGAGGGGGACGCCTCGGGCGGGGCCGCGGCCGGACGCGCGGCCGGGCCGCCCGTTTCGCCGCCCGGCTTCGCGTCGGCCGTGGGGCCCGTCGCCGGGGGAGCCACCCGCTGGGCCCCGCCCGCCGCGTCCGGCGCGCAGCCCGCGGCCAGGGCGGTGACGGCGAGTACGCCGGCGGCGGCCTTCGCGATCGTGCGCGCGCGGGCCGTGGTGGCGCCCGTGGTGCCCGCCGCGGCGGGCACCACGCCGCTCCTCGCGTTCACGCTGGTGCGAATCATCGCTGCCCCCCTGGGCTCGTCCACTGCTCCGGTGTCTCCTTGGACGGATTCCCGCCCTGCCCGGTTGCCGAATCCTGCGCATGATGGAGGCGTCGGTCCAGCCCGGGGGCCGTTCCTGTGAGCAAGGTCCCAGCGGGTGGTTCTCCGCCGCCCGCCCGGCCGCCGCTAAAGTCCGTCGCGAACCTCGATGTCCCTGGCCGGTATGCACGGGAGGCACAGCACATGACACGTGAGTCGGAGTCGGGACTGCCCATCGAGCCGGTCTACGGGCCGGAGACCCTGGAGGGCTGGGACCCGGCGGAGAAGCTGGGCGCGCCGGGCGCTTACCCCTTCACGCGTGGCGTCTACCCCAGCATGTACACCGGGCGGCCGTGGACCATGCGGCAGTACGCCGGCTTCGGCACCGCCACCGAGTCCAACGCCCGCTACAAGCAGCTGATCGCCAACGGCACGACGGGGCTGTCCGTCGCCTTCGACCTGCCCACGCAGATGGGCCACGACTCCGACGCGCCCCTGGCGTCCGGAGAGGTCGGCAAGGTCGGAGTCGCGATCGACTCGATCGACGACATGCGGATCCTGTTCGGCGGAATCCCGCTCGGCGAGGTCTCGACGTCGATGACGATCAACGCTCCCGCCTCCCTGCTGCTGCTCCTGTACCAGCTGGTCGCGGAGGAGCAGGGGGTCGCGGCGGAGCAGCTCACCGGCACGATCCAGAACGACGTGCTCAAGGAGTACATCGCCCGGGGCACGTACATCTTCCCGCCGAAGCCGTCCCTGCGGCTGATCGCCGACATCTTCGGGTACTGCCGGGACGAGATCCCGAAGTGGAACTCCATCTCCATCTCCGGTTACCACATGGCGGAGGCGGGAGCCTCGCCCGCGCAGGAGATCGCGTTCACCCTGGCCGACGGCATCGAGTACGTGCGGACGGCCGTCGCCGCCGGTATGGACGTCGACGAGTTCGCGCCCCGGCTCTCCTTCTTCTTCGTCGCGCGTACGACGATCCTCGAAGAGGTCGCCAAGTTCCGCGCCGCACGCCGGATCTGGGCGAAGGTGATGAGGGAGGAGTTCGGTGCGACGAACCCGAAGTCGCTGATGCTGCGCTTCCACACCCAGACCGCGGGCGTCCAGCTCACCGCCCAGCAGCCCGAGGTCAATCTGGTGCGGGTCGCCGTGCAGGGCCTGGCGGCCGTCCTCGGCGGCACGCAGTCGCTGCACACCAACTCCTTCGACGAGGCGATCGCCCTCCCCACCGACAAGTCCGCCCGCCTGGCCCTGCGTACGCAGCAGGTCCTGGCGTACGAGACGGACGTCACCGCCACGGTGGACCCGTTCGCCGGTTCGTACGTCGTGGAGAAGATGACCGATGACGTCGAAGCCGCGGCGGTGGCACTGATGCGCCGGGTCGAGGACATGGGCGGCGCCGTCAACGCGATCGAGCGTGGCTTCCAGAAGGGTGAGATCGAGCGCAGCGCCTACCGCGTCGCGCTGGAGACGGACAGCGCGGAGCGCGTGGTCGTCGGCGTCAACCGCTTCCAGCTCGACGAGGAGGAACCGTACGAGCCGCTGCGCGTCGACCCGGCGATCGAGGCCCAGCAGGCGGCGCGGCTGGCGAAGCTGCGCGCCGAACGCGACCAGGGCGCGGTGGACGCGGCGCTGGTGGAACTGAGGAAGGCGGCGGCCGGCACGGACAACGTCCTCTACCCGATGAAGGACGCGCTGAAGGCGCGGGCGACGGTGGGCGAGGTCTGCGACGCGCTGCGGGAGGTCTGGGGGACGTACGTCCCCACGGACGCGTTCTGAACGCCGGACGCCGGACGCCGGACGCCGGACGCCGGACGCCGGACGCTGAACTGCGAACGGTGAGAACGCCGAACGGCGAGGACTGAGACGCGAAACACCTGCTGAGACCCCTGGACGGGGTGTCGTACCTCCGTGCGACACTCCGTCCATGCTGGGTGTCACCGATCTTCCGACCTATCTCGCCGGCCTGGTGCTGATCATTCTCCTGCCGGGGCCGAATTCGCTGTACGTGCTGTCCGTCGCCGCCCGTCGCGGCGTCCGGACCGGCTATGTGGCCGCGGCCGGAGTCTGGACCGGGGACGCCGTACTGATGACCCTGTCCGCGCTGGGCGCCGCCTCCCTGCTCCAGACGACGCCGGTGCTGTTCGCCGTCGTGAAGTACGCGGGCGCGGGCTATCTGACCTGGCTGGCCATCGGGATGCTCCGGGCCGCCGTCTCCACGTGGCGGGAGCGGCACCGGCGGGTGGAGGAGCTCACGGCGGACACGGACGCGCCGGCCGCGACCGCGATGGAGCGGCCCTACCGCCGGGCGCTGGTCGTCAGCCTTCTCAACCCGAAGGCCATCCTCTTCCTGATCTCCTTCTTCGTGCAGTTCGTCGACCCGGGCTACGCCTACCCCGCCCTGTCGTTCCTGCTGCTCGGCACGCTGCTCCAGGCCGGCAGCTTCCTGTACCTCTCAGCGCTCATATTCGGCGGCACCCGGCTGGCCGAGATCTTCCGCCGCCGCAAGCGGCTGTCGGCGGGCGCGACTTCGGCTGCCGGAGTGCTGTTCCTCGGATTCGCCGCGAAGCTCACCCTCAGCAGCGTCTGAGCGCGGGCCCGGCGGGCTCTCAGTGGTGCCAGGCCTTGCCCCCCACGTTGTGGATCATGCGCTGGAGCACCTTGAGGGCGGCGACGAACTCCTCGTCCGCGATGCCGGTGTGGATCTCCGCTCTCGCCCGGCCGACCCGTTCGGCCGCCTCCGCGCGCAGTGCGTGGCCCGCGGTGGTCAGCCGCAGCCGGGTGGTGGCGTCCTCGGTGACCAGGTCCCGGCCGACGAGGGCGTCGATCTCGGGTTCCAGCGCGTCCCCGACGTGGAGATAGCCGCGGAGCGTCGCGACCACCTCGGCGCGGGGCCTGCCCGCCTCGTCCGCGTCGGTGAGCTGGTTGAGGACCCACCAGGGCGGCTGGGTGAGACCGTGCTCGGCGAGGGCGGCCCGGATGTGCGTCACGGTGGCTTCGTGGGCGGCCCAGCTCCAGTATCCGATGGGCTGCCGTGCGAGTCCCGCGTCATCGTGTGAGTAGTCCATGACCGGAACCGTAGAAGCTCAAGCGGACTTGAGGTCAAGGTCCGGTGCGCAGGATGCGCGAGAGACGTGAGAGGTGCGCGCGAAAGGCCCGGGCGCGCGCATCGTGCGAGGACGAGCACCGGCGTCCGGTGTCATTCCGGCGTCGCCCAGAGTTCATCCTCCGTCGCATCAACGGCCACTCGGTCCTCGACGCCCTTCATTAGCTTGGGCGGCTACATGATCGAAGGCGAGGGCCGGCGTGCCGAAACTGTCCGTTGTCGTACCGCTCCACAATGTCGCCCCTTACGCCGACACCACCCTGGGAAGTCTCGCCCGCAACACCGATACGGACGTCGAGTTCCTGCTGGTCGACGACTGTTCCACGGACGCGACCCCGGCCGTGATCGACCGCTGGGCCGCGCGGCTCCCGCAGGCCCGTGTCATCAGACACGACACGAACGTGGGCATCGCGACCGCGCGCAACAGCGGGATCGAGGCCGCGAGCGGTGAATACCTCACCTTCCTCGACGGCGACGACTGGTACGCCCCGGGACATCTGTCCCAACTGCTGCGCGCCGCCGAGGACCTGGACGTCGACTTCGTCCGTAACGACCACGTCCAGTCGACGGACACCACCCGTGTCATCCGCCGCGCCCCGGCCCGGATCCGGAACGAGGCGACGGACCCGCGGGCCGGGATCGCGTACCCGGACATGGAGACGATGGTCGACTACCCCTTCGTCTGGGCCGGGCTCTACCACCGCCGGCTGTTCGAGGACGGTGCCATGCGCTTCGACGCCGAACTGCGCACCGCCGAGGACCGCCTGTGGACCTGGCGACTTCATCTGAGGGCCCGGAGCTACGCGGCCCTCGGGCTCTACGGAATCTTCTACCGGCGGGGAGTCACCACGTCCCTCACCCAGATCAAGGACTCCCGGCAGCTGGACTTCTTCCCCGCCTACGACACCCTGCTCAGGGAGCTCGCCGAGGACCGGGACGCGGACCTCCTGCTGCCCAAGGCGGTCCGTACGTACTGCGCGCTGATCGCCTTCCACGGCGAGCGGGCCACCGACTACGAGTCCGCGACCGCACGCCGGCTGAGACTCGCGTCGACCGGTGCGCTGCGCCGGATGCCCCAGCCGGTGCTGGACGACACCCTGAACACGATGGACACCAAGCGCAGCACAGTGCTCCGGCGCCTGCGTGACAAGCAGAAGGCCGTCTGATCCATGCCCACGCGCACCCAGATCTTCCAGGTGTCGACCCTGTACGGGGCCGCCACTCTCGCCGCCGCCCTCGACGCGGGACAGTTCGGAGCCCCCTCGGACAGCCGCCGCATCCTGCTGGTGTGCAACAACGCCGCGGTCCCCGAGGCGAGTCCCGGCCTGGACGAGATGCGCGGTTACGACCGCATCGCAGCCCGCTTCGACACCGTCATCAGCTGGAACGAGGCGATCCGCCCGTACCACCCGAACGGCTGGGGCCCGCGCGCCGAGGAGACGGTGCTCTGGCAGCGCGCCTTCCGGCTCGCCTGGGACCTGGGCGAGGGACCCGTCGAACTGGCCCTGGAATCCATCCAGGTCAACCCCGCCCGCGCACTCGCCGCGATCTTCTCCGAGAGTCCCCTGCACGTGTACGCGGACGGCCTCATGAGTTACGGGCCGACCCGCAACAAGCTGCCGGTGTCCCTGGGCTGCCGCATCCGCCGCGTCCTGCACCTCGACCTGGTCCCCGGACTTCGGCCGATGCTGCTCTCCGAATTCGACGTGGAGCCCGAACTGGTCCAGGCCGACGCCATGCGCAAGGTCCTCGGCGAGATCGCCGGCTCGGCGGACGGCGACCGGCAGCTCACGGAGGTGGTGGCCCAGGCTCCCACCGCCGTACTCCTGGGCCAGTACCTCGCCGCGCTCGGCATCCTCACCGCCGAGGAGGAGGAGGACCTGCACATCCGGATGCTGCGGGGCGCGGCCCGGGCCGGCCACACCTCGATCCTCTTCAAGCCGCACCCCACCGCCCCCGCCCGCTACTCCGAGGCGCTGGACGCCGCGGCGGCCGGGGCCGGGGTCCGGCTGACCACGATGAACACCCCGCTGCTGGCCGAGACGCTGTTCGAGCGGTGCGCACCCACGCTCGTCGTCGGCTGCTTCTCCACCGCCATGCTCACGGCCGCGGCGTACTACGGCATTCCCGTCGCCCGGGTCGGCACGGGCCCCCTGCTTGACCGCCTCACCCCGTACGAGAACAGCAACCGCGTACCGCTGACGATCGTCGACCACCTCGTGCCCGACCTGGAGACGCACGCCGCCGACGGGGTGCCCGCCCTGCCCGGCACCGCACCCGGGACCCTCGCGCCCCTGGTCCGTACCGTCGGCTACTGCATGCAGTCGCGCCTCCATCCCAGGCTGCGCGCCGAGGCCGAGGCGTGGCTGCGCGAACGCCTGGACAGCAGTACGCAGCACTACTTCAAGCGCCGCCGCCTCGGGAAGCTGTCGCTGCCCGGCGGCAGTGTCCAGGGAGCCGCCGTCCTGCTGCGCCGTACCGCCCGGCGCACCCGCGCCGGCCTGGGTTTCTGAGGGCGTCGATGTCATCCACCGTTCCCATGACCGCCGCGGGCCCCGAAGCCGCTCCGGCCGGCCCGCCCGCGCGCGAACACCGCTACGACGTCGACCTGATCAGGCTGCTGGCCTCCGTGGGCGTGATCCTCTGCCATTCCGGCTCGGCGTTCCTGGACGCCGTGGGGCGTACGGCGGCGGGCGGCCACGGCGTCTACTGGGCCGGGATCGTCGGCGACTCCGCCAGCCGGTTCGCCGTACCGGTCTTCTTCGCGATCGCCGGCTGGGTGATCCTGGTCGGCGCCCCGCCCCGTGACGGCGGACGGCTGCGGCAGCGGATCGTGCGCATCCTCGTGCCGCTGGGCGCGTGGACGGTCGTCTACCTCGCCTGGGGCCGGTGGCGCGGCACGAACGACGGGCCGGTCACCGGGCTGGCGCGGGACGCCCTGTTCGGCTCGATCAGGCCCGCGTTCCACCTCTGGTACCTGTACGCGTACGTGCCGGTCATCCTGCTGCTGGCGTTCGTCGTGATGGTGAGGTCCGGGAAGCGGCCCTGGGGCCTCGGCGCCGCGCTGCTCGGTCTCGCACTGGCCCCGGTGCTCCTCGGGGACGTGGGCCGGCTGACCGGCTGGGACATGCCCCGGCTCGGCTGGACGTTCGCCCCGTACCAGCTCGTGTACGCGGTCGCCGGCGCGCTGCTGGTGGCGCTCCCGGCCGGGGCGGCGGGCCGTTGGCGTACCTCCTGGGCGCTGGTCGCGGCGGCCGGATTCGGCGGCGTGCTCTGGTACCAGCACGACGTCCACTACGCGATCCCGTACGGCAGCCTGTTCGTCGCCCTGTTCACCGGCGGTGTGCTGCTCTCGCTGCACCGGCTGCGCATCCCCGAGCGGCTGCGCCCGCCGCTGGTCCGGCTCGGCAACGCCTCGTTCGGCGCCTACCTGGTCCATCTGCTGGTGCTCACCGCGCTCTCGCGGTGGTTCGTCTGGGACGAGCTGGGAACGGCCGCCGCGGTGGCGTCGCTCGTCGGGCTCGTCGCGGCGACCACCCTGCTGTCGTTCGGCGCGGCCCTGCTCTGGGGCCGCCTGGGCCTGACCCGCGTGCTGGGCTGAGACACCGGCAGGTACGGACACCTGAAAGCCGGGCCCGCGTTCGTCGGCGGGCCCGGCTTCTTCGTGCCGCTCAGCGCCGGACGGTCCGTCCCAGCCGGCGTGCCCGTCCCGCCGCCCGGCGCAGGACCGGGTTGCGGGAGAGGGCGGCGAGCCTGCCGGGCAGCCCGCCGGGCAGACCGAGTGCCGTCAGCCTGCGGCGCGGGAGGAGTTCCAGTTCGGCGGGGGTGATGCCGTCCGCGAGATACGCGGTGGCGGCGGGCCGGAGCCCGGCATGGACGCGCGGCTGCGTCACGAACCCGAGCGTGGTGACGAGCCGGTCCGGATCGCCGGGCGCCCGGGCGAGGCCGGCGTCCAGCGCCGGGAGCAGCGTATGGGCGAGTGCCAGGGGGACACGGTCGGCGTGCTCGAACGGGGTGAGCCGGTCCAGCACCTCGCGGGTGCCTGTGGTCGCCACGTCGAGACCGTACAACTGCCTGGCGGTGAAGAGCGCAGCGGAGAAGCAGCCCACGACCAGGGCAGGGCGCAGCTGCTCGAACAGCGTCTCGGCGAGCGCCGGCGCTCCGAGCGCGGGCGGTTCGAGCGCGGGCGGTTCGAGCACCGTCAGGTGGACGCCCAGCTGCTCGGCCTCCGCCGCCAGCGAGCCGGACGCGCGGGCGGCGGCCGGGGAACGCGGTGCGAGGACGAGGCCGCGGTGCCCGCGCTCGACGGCGCCGCGCAGCATCCGCAGATGCACCTCCTCCTCCAGTTCCGGGCCGACGCCCGGGAGCCCGGAGAGGTGCTCGCCGATGAGGAGCGCCGGAGCACGGTGGGGTACCTCCGGTGCGGGAGCGGCCGCGCCGACCTTCCGCAGGACGGCGCGGAAGGCGTCGTCCGCGACGACCTCGGCCTCCACACCGAACTCCGTCAGCAGCAACGGCCTCACTCCGGGCAGCAGACCGAGGTGCAGGAGCCCGCGCACCCGTGTGCCCAGCAGCGGGTCGAGCTTGCGGCCGGTCGGACCGTAGCCCGCCGTCCCGTCCTCGTACACGTGCACCGGTGTGCCCAGGAAGATGCCGGTGACGGTGGTGGCCGGCGCGGTCGCGACCGACTCGACGGCCAACTCCACGTCGTCGTCCCCCAGTTCCCAGAGCCGTCGCAGATGGCGCTCCCACAGCGGGGCGTCGCCCGGCCGGGGCGACCAGCCCGAGGGGTGGAACGGCTCGATCGCCGCGTTGAGGGAACGCACCTCGTCGAACCGGTCGCGCAGTGCCTCGAAGCCCGGCAGCTCGTCGAGGGAGGGGCTGACCTCAGGCACGGCGGCGTGGTTGCCGACGAGGAGGATCCGCCGGCGTACGGGGCGGAAGCAGCCCGCGTCGATGGCGGCGGCCAGGGTGGCCGCGGCATGCAGGGTGGAGGCGCAGAAGATCTGAGTGGTCATGCCGCGTCACCCGCGCCCGTGCTGGGACGGCGGCGCAGCCGCCTCAGCAGGGAAGCCCTGTCGATGCCCATGGAGTCGATCGTCTCTTCCAGAATGTCCTGCGGCATACGGCGCAGTGCGGCGGCGCTCATCGAGCGCAGAGCGCGGGCCACGCCGGGTTCGAGTTCGGAAATGGTGCCCATATGGTGGGAGATGACGGCGCAGTAGGTGCGCACCGCCTTCGGAAGAAGCGTTTCCGCTTCCCGGTCCTGCGCGGTCTCCTCGATGACCTGGTCGAAAGCGCGAATGAAATCGAGCCGGCGCATATCCCCGGTCCGCGTGAGGGAGTTGGCGACACCGCGCCGGTAGAAGACGCCGAGCAGGCCGACCGCCGCGAAGGATTCCGCCTCCCGGTGCAGCCGCCAGATCCACGGCCGGTCCTCGGCGGTGCGCAGCCCGGCGGTGAAATGGATGAGGCCGCGGTCGACCAGGCGGCGGTGGTAGATCCCGGCCCAGGCGTACGGATAGTCGACGGATGTCGTGCGGCCCGCCGGGAGGATGGCCTCGCGCGGGCTCATGGGTACGTCCCGCAGGCCGTGCGGCACCCGGCGCAGCGCGCGTGACTTGCCGTTGCACCGGACATGGTCGGTGCGCAGGAAGTCGCAGTTCAGGCGGTCCATGGCGGAGACCAGTCCGGCGCAGTGGCCGGGGGCCAGCCAGTCGTCGCCGTCGAGGAAGGTGACGTACTGGCCCCTCGACGCGTCGAGACCGGTGTTGCGGGCCGTGGCCAGGCCCTCGTTCCGCTCGTGCCGTCTCAGCACCACCCCGGGGATCTCGTCGCGCGCGCGGCGCAGGATGTCCGCCGTCCCGTCGGTCGAACAGTCGTCGACGAGTACGAACTCGAAGTCCTCCCGGGCGTTGGCCCGCAGGCTCCTGAGTGTGTCGGGCGCGTATGTCTGCACGTTGAAGAACGGCACGATGACGGAGAGCTTAACCACCCGCATCACGTTAGGACGGGCCCCGGCATTCGCCCTGTCCCCAGCGAGGATGCCGGGTGAACGGAGAATGGCGGAATGATGAACCAGGTTGATTCCTAAGGAATTTGAGGCCCGGAGGGGCCCATTCCTGAGCGGATTCGCCAACCGTCGGTGGGCTGTTAACCATTTGTTGCCGCCACGTTGGGCCACTCCTCGAAATGCCTTCCTAACTTTTAGGACGTGCCCCCACGTACCAGCAATACGGCTGATCAGGCCGTTACCGCCTCCGACGCCGGCACGGCTCTTCGTGTAGCCGTGCTCGCCGACTCCGACACCCGGTGGAAATGGGGCGCGCTCACCGCGCGCCGCCTCACCACCGGCACCGACGCGTCGTTCGCACCCGGACGGCCCGTCGAGCTCAGCGGACTGCTGCTGCGCGGCCGGGCCACGCCCACGCCCCGGCAGCTCGCCGAGGTCGGGGACGTGGGAATCGAGGCCGCTCGCGTACGTGAGGTCACGGCGGTCGAGTTCCTGCACACCGTGCGGGACGAGGGGTACGACGTCGTGATCCTCGCCCTCGTCGGCGGCGCCGTCCAGGCGATGCTGCACGGACTCGCCGCACTGGAACTGCCCCGCAGGCCCGTGATCGTCACCGGATACGTGGGAGTGGTCTACGAGAAGCTCGCGGACGGGCTCCTCCTGCGCCACGGCGCGGACGTCGTCCTGGCCAACTCCCGCCACGACGCCGAGCGGTTCCGTGCGGTGTACGAGGGGGTGGGCGCCGACGCCTCGGCCGTCACCGAGGCCGCGCTGCCGTTCCTCGGCGGCGCGCCGCACCGGCCGCAGGAGGGCCGCGACACCGTCGTGTTCGCCGCCCAGCCCTCCGTACCGGCGTCCCGCGCCGACCGTACGTACCTGCTGCGCAGGCTCATCGAGCACGCCCGGCTGCACCCCCGCCGCGAGGTGCTGCTGAAGCTGCGCTCCAAGCCCGGCGAGCACACCACGCACATCGAGGAGCTGCCCTACCAGCGGCTCGCGGAGAAGCTCCCGGGCGGGCTGCCGCCCAACTTCCGCCTGGTGTACGGGCACATGGGCGAGGTGCTGGACCGCACCGACCTGCTGGTCACCGTCTCCTCGACCGCCGCGCTCGAATCCCTGCACCGGCGGATCCCGACCGCCGTCCTCTCCGACCTCGGCGTCCGAGAAACTCTCGGCAACCACCACTTCATCGGCTCCGGACTCCTCACGTCCTGGGACCGGCTTGACGGTGGATTCCGGCCCCGGCCCGACGAGGAGTGGCTGGCCGGCCAGGGCGTCGCCGCCGACGGTACGTACGCCACGGCGTACGACACCGCACGGGGAGCGGTCGCCGCGCTGCTGGAGCGCGACCGGCTCCCGCCCCTCGCCCCCTACTACACGCCCATCACCGCCCCGGGTTACCTCCCCGGCATCCTCGCCCGCCACCACCTGGGCCCCGACGGCCACCCGCTGCCGGGCGCCGCGGCACCCAGGGAGACCGGCGGGGTCAGGGGCGCGGTGCGCGAAACCGTACGCAACGCCGCCCGCGGGGCCTACCGCCAGGGCGTCCAGCGCGTCGCCCCGGTCATCCGCCGGATGGGCGAGCTGTGACCGGGCGGGCGGCGGGCGCGCGTACCGCGAACACCCGCTCCGGCGCCGGACGTACCGCGAACACCCGTGCCGGGACCACCACTTCAGGAGCCTTCATGACGTCGACGCCGACCCCGACCGTGCTCGCAGTGATCCCCGCCCGCGGCGGATCCAAGGGCGTCCCCGCCAAGAACCTCGCCCAGGTCGGCGGCGTCCCACTGGTGGCCCGTGCCGTCCGCGCCTGCCTCGGCTCCACCGAGGTCACCGACGTCGTGGTCACCACCGACGACCCGGCCATCGCCGAAGCGGCCACGGAAGCGGCCGCCGCGCTCGGCGAAGCCGCCCGGCTGCACTGCGTACAGCGTCCGCAGGCCATCGCCGGGGACACCGCGACCAGCGAGGCCGCCGTCCTGCACGCACTCGACACCTACGAGGAACTGCCAGGCCGTACCGCCGACGTGGTGCTCCTGGTGCAGTGCACCAGCCCCTTCGTCACCCGCGAGGACATCGACGGCGTCGCCGCCGCGGTCGCCCGCGAGGGCGCCGACACCGCCGTCACCGTCGCCCCCTTCCACGGGTTCGTGTGGCGCGACGGCCAGGCCGTGGAGGACGACACGTACGGCGTCAACCACGACAAGGCCGTACGCCCCCGCCGCCAGGACCGCCCGCAGGACCTGCTGGAGACCGGCGCCGCGTACGCCATGGCCGTGCCCGGCTTCCGTACCCACCGCCACCGCTTCTTCGGGCACACCGCGCTGGTGCGCACCGACCCGGCCCGGGTCCTGGAGATCGACGACCCGCACGACCTGGCCCGCGCCCGCGCGCTCGCGCCGCTGCTGGACCCCTCACCGCTCCCGACGCGGGACGACATCGACGCGGTCGTCCTCGACTTCGACGGCACACAGACCGACGACCGGGTCCTCATCGACTCCGACGGCCGGGAAACCGTCGCCGTCCACCGCGGCGACGGCCTGGGCATCGCGGCCCTGCGCAAGGCGGGCCTGCCCCTGCTGATCCTCTCCACGGAACAGAACCCGGTCGTCGCCGCCCGCGCCCGCAAGCTCCAGGTCCCCGTCCTGCACGGCATCGACCGCAAGGACGAGGCGCTGAAGCGGTGGTGCGAGGAGCAGTCCATCGCCCCCGAGCGCGTCCTCTACGTCGGCAACGACGTCAACGACCTGCCCTGCTTCGGCCTCGCGGGCTGGCCCGTCGCGGTCGCGAGCGCCCACGACTCGGTACGCGCCGCGGCGCGCGCCGTCACGACCAACCCCGGCGGCTTCGGCGCCATCCGCGAGATCGCGGCGTGGCTCCTCGGCCCCACCCTCACGACCCCCGTCTCCACCACCCCTGTCTCCACCCCCACCAAGTAAGGAACGCACCACCATGAGCAACGCCTCCCGTCTGCGCACCCTCGGCACCCGCACCGCGGGCCCCGGCCGCCCCGTCTACATCACCGGTGAGATCGGCATCAACCACAACGGTGACCTCGACAACGCGCTGGCGCTGATCGACGTGGCCGCCGAAGCCGGCTGCGACGCCGTCAAGTTCCAGAAGCGCACCCCGGAGATCTGCACCCCGCGCGACCAGTGGGACATCGAGCGCGACACGCCGTGGGGCCGGATGACGTACATCGACTACCGCCACCGCGTCGAGTTCGGCGAGGACGAGTACCGCACGATCGCCGAGCACTGCGCCAAGCGCGGCATCGACTGGTTCGCCTCCCCGTGGGACACCGAGGCCGTCGCCTTCCTGGAGAAGTTCGACGTCCCGGCCCACAAGGTGGCCTCCGCCTCCCTCACCGACGACGAGCTGCTGCGCGCGCTGCGCGCGACCGGGCGCACGATCATCCTCTCCACCGGCATGTCGACCCCGCGCCAGATCCGCCACGCCGTGGAGGTCCTGGGCTCGGACAACATCCTGCTCTGCCACGCCACCTCGACGTACCCGGCGAAGGCCGAGGAGCTCAACCTCCGCGTCATCAACACCCTCCAGCAGGAGTACCCGAACGTCCCGATCGGCTACAGCGGCCACGAGACGGGCCTGCAGACCACGCTGGCCGCCGTCGCGCTCGGCGCCGCGTTCGTCGAGCGTCACATCACCCTCGACCGCGCCATGTGGGGCTCCGACCAGGCCGCCTCCGTCGAGCCGCAGGGCCTGACCCGCCTGGTCCGCGACATCCGCACCATCGAGGCCTCCCTCGGTGACGGCGTCAAGAAGGTGTACGAGTCGGAGCTCGGCCCGATGAAGAAGCTCCGCCGCGTCACGGGCGTCGTCGCCGAGAGCGACACGGCCGCCGAGCCGGTCTCGGTCTGAGCGCCGACCGGTGAACCTCGCCTTCGTCGAGAGCCCGGTCCAGCTCCTGAACGTCCTGGAGTGGACCCACGCAAGGGGAGGACCCGACGCGACCGGCACCACGGTCGTCGTCCTCCCCCCGGTCGACCCGATGTCGCGCGGTCAGCTGCGCCGGATGGCAGAGCTGGCCCGCGACGAGGGCGTCACCGTCCGGTGGCAGGAGGCGCGCGGCGACGCCGGCGCACCTCTGAAGACGCTCCGTGCCCTGGCGGGCCTCGTCCGCCGGGCCGAGCACATCGTCATCGGCGACCCGTTCTCCCGCTACGTACAGCTCCTCCTGACGATGGTCCGCGCCCGGCGCCTCACGGTGGTCGACGACGGCACGGCCACCATGGAGTTCGTGGCTCAGCTGGCCAGGGGCGAACGTCTCGTGCGCTGGCACCGCAGGGGTGGCGCCAAGGGCCCGCGCGAACTGGTGCTGGCCCCGGTCACGGCCGCCGCCCGCCGCCGCTTCACCCCTTCGGCGACCCACATGGTCGAGGTGTTCACCGCGATGCCGGTCGAGGCTCCGCCCGGCATCGTGGTGACCCCGAACGAGTTCGCCTGGACCCGCGCGCGCTTCGGCCCGCCCCTCATCACCAAGGGCGCCGACCTCGTCGGCACCTCCCTGGTCGAGACGGGTGTGGTCGACCCGGTCCCGTACCAGGAGGCGGTCCTCGCACTGGCCCGTACCCACGGCGCGACCCGCTACTTCGCGCACCGCCGCGAGTCCGCGGAGAAGCTCCACGCCCTGGAGGCCGCCACCGGCCTGGAGATCGTCCGACCGGACCTGCCCCTGGAGCTCATCGCCCGCCGCGGCCCCATCGGCCACACGGTCCTGAGCTTCCCCTCCACGGTGGTCCACACCCTCCCCCTGGCCCTTGCGGGCACCGGTGTGAAGGTCGCGGTCTGCGACATCGCCCCGGAATGGCTCCGCGAAACGGCGTCACCCCGCGCCCAGGGCTTCCTGAGCGGTGTCACGGAGACGGCCCGGGACGTGCAGCGCCTGGCCCCGTGGCGTCACACGTCGACGGTGGCGGGGGAGGCCTGAGACGAGAGCCGGACGCACCGACCGGACGGGGAGAGACGGCTGCCCGCCGGTACGGGAGGTCACGGCGACGGCATGGGCAAGCGGCCCGAGCGGGAACCGGCGCGTGCGGCCCGATATCGGCCCGCTCGGCACCTGACCGGTTTTCCGGTGGAGGCCCCCGCCGCCCCTCATCATCGCTGACCGAAAACCGACGCCTGATCCCTGAGCGCAATGTCCCGAGACGGCCGCGCAGCCGAACCGGCATACCGAGTCCGCCGCATAACCGCTCCTGCTTCCGCGTCTTTCCGGTGATCTGCCAGGGCTCGGGTGGAATGATCACGGTACGATCTCGGCCGCGTCGGGAGCGGTCGAGGTCCTGGGAATGCGGCCGCACCATATCCGGCCGGTCCAGGACATTCTTCAGGCCGCTCTCCGTTCGTTGACCCGGTTTCCGCGTGCGTCCCGGCCCAGCTGCCGCACTCAAGGGTGATCGCTCTCCGTAACGGCGTACCCGGAGTTCGCGGAGGGGCCCGGCCATTCCCGTGGCCCGCGTTCGTACGGCACAGTCGACGACAGGTACCCTCCTTCCAGCCATTTCCGGACTGGCTGAATAGTGATGACCGTTCGACAGGCCGGGGTGCGGGGTCAGCGCGGCGGTAACTCCCCCTCCGTAGCGCTCAGTTACCGAGCGCGTTCTCCGGTGAGCCAAACGCGGATCGTGTGTGGATTCGATACCGATTCGACCACGTCCCCATCACGAAAACTGCTCCGTATCAGGCATAGTGCGCGCGCCTGTCCCGAAACGGACTTGATCAACGGTCGGCCCCCCGTGAAAGAGTGCTGAGCAAGAAATGGCATGGGCGCCGGCAATCGCTTACCGGCGCCGTATGTGGCGGGGGGCGCCGGTTTCGGTCGGTATTTCTCGCGCTCGGTACGGGATTGCGGTGCATCTCTTCCGTGCGCGGTGGGCCAGGAGTCTCCCAATTCTCGCAATCCCGGACATCGTTCCTTAATTTCGAGAGGGAATCCATGGCTGACGAAATGGTGATCCGCGCTCAGCGTTTCATCAATACGACGTACGGCAACGGTGCGACGCTCGGCATATCCAAGCTGGAAGAGAACGGCCGCACAGGCTGGGACGTCATGTTCGCCCTCACCCGTGCCCTTCAGTACGAGATGGGCCTCAGCTCCCTGTCCGACAACTTCGGACCGGGCACGCTGTCGGCCCTGGGGGAGAAGTACGGCAAGCTCGACGAGACCACCGTTCCGTCGGCGAACTTCTGTCGCATCATCCAGTCGGCGCTGTACTGCAAGGGCTACGACGGCGGTGAGATCGACGGCATCTACAACTCCCGGGTCAAGGACGCCGTCACGAAGCTGAACGCGGACATGGGCCTGAGCGTCGCCTACCCGGGCGGCGTGCTGTGGCCGAAGGCCGTCAAGGGCCTGTTCAACATGGACGCGTACGTCACCGTCAGCGGTGGTTCGAGCGCCATCCGGTCCATTCAGCAGTGGCTGAACGGCAAGTACGTCCTGCGCAAGGACTTCTACGTCATCCCCTGCGACGGCCACCACTCCCGGACCGTCTCCCAGTCCATGCTGTACGCCGTCCAGTACGAGCTGGGCATGGCCGACGGCGTCGCCAACGGTTTCTTCGGTCCCGGCACCCGGTCCGGCCTCGCGAGCCACACGCTCACCGAGGGTTCCACCGGTGTCTGGCCGCAGCTCTTCAGCGCCGCGATGATCCTCAACGGCCGCTCCGCGGTGACCTTCTCGAGCTCCTTCGGCAGCGCCCTCGCGGGGGAGACCGCCGCCTTCCAGACCTTCGTGAACCTCCCGGTCACCGGCAAGGGCGACTTCTCGACCTGGGCGTCACTGCTCGTCTCCTACGGCGACCAGGAGCGCAGGGGCGAGGCCTGCGACGGCGTCACGAAGATCACGCCGGCCCGTGCGGCGACGCTGAAGGCCGCAGGCATCAAGTACGTCGGCCGCTATCTGCTCAACCCGAGCACGACCTCCCTCCCCGAGAAGGAGATCCAGCCCGGCGAGCTCCAGACGATCGCCGCCAACGGGCTGCGCTGCTACCCGATCTACCAGACGTACGGACGCGATGCCGCCGGCTTCAACTACCCCTCGGGGAACGCCGACGGATTCGCCGCCGTCAACGCGGCCGAGCGCCACGGCTTCAAGAACGGTGCCCGGATCTTCTTCGCGGTCGACTTCGACGCCTACGACTACGAGGTCACCGACAGCATCCTTCCCTACTTCAAGGGCGTCGAGGACGCCATGGCGATCTCGGGGAACCCCTACCGGGTCGGTGTCTACGGACCGCGCAACGTCTGCATCCGCGTGTCCGAGGCGGGCCACGCCACCGCGAGCTTCGTCTCCGACATGTCCAGCGGCTTCGCCGGCAACTACGGCTACCCCCTGCCGCCGAACTGGGCCTACGACCAGATCGTCACCCGGACCCTCGGTACGGGCGACGGAGCCATCAACCTCGATCACAACATCGCCTCGGGCCGCGACATCGGAGAGGCGTCCTTCAACCCGCCGCGCGTCGAAGGGCCCGACACCGCCTTCAACCTCGGGTACTACCTGGCGCTGCACAACGACAGCAGCTCGTACATGCAGTCGATCGGCTTCGCCAACTCCGACGCCAAGCGCATCTTCACGCACACGGAGTGCCTCGACACGATCCTCGCCCACGACGCGCTGATCACGGACCTGTCGCACCAATACAACATGCGCAAGGCCCTGATCCAGACCAGCGCCTACTGGGAGATGCGTCATTACGACGTGGTCGACCTGGGCGTGGACGCCGCGGTCGCGTATTACCACACCGGGGTCGGCGGCGGCATGACTCCGGTCCGGGACTCCTCCACCGGTATCGCGCAGATCAGCGGGGAGGTCGGCATCCGGGCCTGGAACTACTGCATCGGCAAGGGCCTCGCCACCGGCACCGTGCTCGACCCCGCCAAGGACCCGGACATCTGGACCATGTGGCACAAGGTCAACCAGGACAACGCACACTCCGTCAGGACCGTCTCCCTCATCCACCTGTGGGACGCGGGCGGCAAGCCCGGAGGGAACAACCCGCCGGCCGGCGAGACCACCCTGCGGGCGATGAGCCTGAACTACTCCCAGTCCGAGATCTTCGAAGTCCTTCGCCGCTACCAGGGCTGGGGCTCCATGGCCGAGGAGCACGCGACGAAGCGCCTCGCGCTCTACCAGATCTTCGAGAAGTACAACGGCATCTCCCGGACGCAGTAGGAACGGCCATGACAACCGACCCGTACGCGGGACACGGGGTGCTCGCCCTGGGCCTGGTGATTCTCGTCGGGCTGCTCGTAGCCGGCGCCCTCGTGGTCTACGCCTGCGTGACGTTCGCGCGCCTGGGCGTCGGACGCACGGACGCGCTGGTGCTGCTGCGCCCTGTCGCCGCCCTCGCGGCAGCGGGCGCCGTCGGCCTGTACGTCTGGGGAGCCCTGCACCTGGCGCTGCTCGACGAGACACGACAGGACTCCGCGTGCAAGGAGGCGGTCGGCCCGGCCCATGTGATGGAGATCGACGCCTACCGGCCGACCTACATCCCCCTGGGGCTCGGCTGCCACGTCAGGAGTGGCGACACCTATCAGGCAGGAGTGCCCGGCTACGTCAATCCCGCGGTCGCCGCCCTCGCCCTCACCGCCGTCGTGCTGGGCGGCTTCGGCGCACTGGAGTCCGAGCGCCGGAGCACCAAGGAATTCAAGAGAAAGACGAGGCACCAGTGAACACATCCCGCCGTACCTTCCTCGCCCGGACCACTGTGATCGCGGGCGTGACGGCAGCGGCATCGCTGCCCTTCTCCCAGTACCTCGCCTCGCCCGCCCACGCGGCGGGCGGGTACGTCGAGCCCGAGCACGTGAGGGCAGCGGCCCGCCGCGCCCTGGAGCGCGGGAAGCGCACCCGGCACGGGAAGCCCAGCCCCAACGGCTGGGAGATGGAGATCGCCACCGACCGGGGCGGGGCCGTGTGGACGCGCCCGGTCCCGGGTACGCCCGTCGAGGGAGTCGCCGTGCGCATCGGCGACGTGGAGACCGTGCTCGTGCACGTCATCCGCCGCTTCCACTACGAGGTGGACACCCTGCGCAAGGACGACGTGACCGGCTGGCGCCGTCCGGCCGAGGTCCGCCGGGGGCTGGCCGAGGCCAACCAGGCCTCGGGCACCGCCGTGCAGATCCGGCCGGGTCACTACCCGCCGGGTGCCAAGGGCGGGTTCTTCCCGCAGCAGCAGATCGTGGTCCGCGACATCCTCGCCGAGCTGGACGGCGTCGTGCGCTGGGGCGGGGACGACCGGCGGCCCGACGAGTCGCTGTTCTACCTGGCGGTGAAGCCGGGCGACCAGCGGCTGGACGCGGTGGTCCGCAAGCTCCGCGGGTGGAGCGAAGAGCCCGGCAAGGGGGCCGGCGGTCCGGTGGACGTGCTGTCCCCCGCGCGCCGCAGCGCCGCAAAGGCCCTGACCCGCACGCGGTAGGCCCCCGCCCGCAGCCGCCGTCCGGCAGTCCGCCCGTCCGGCAGTCCGCCCGTCCGCCCGTCCGGCTGTCTCGCGACGGTGCGGCCGGCCGGGGCCCGTGCGGTGCACGGAGCCCCGGCCGGACCGGGCCGTCCAGGGGAACGGCGTGGGCCCCGGTCTCGCGGACATGGCGCAGTGGTTTACCCACCTTTCCTCCACATCACTCGCCCTCGAAGCAACCTTTGTTCGTCTGAGCGGCTGAAATTTATTGATCCGTGGCCGGTCGGGGGACCAGGAGTCATACCCTTCACAAGGTGAACCAGTTGAAGTCCCGTGCCTCCCGCCCCGCAAGCCTGGTCGACCGGTCCGGGGGAGGAGAACTGCCCGGCACGCTGTCCGACGAGCTCCGCCTTGAGCTGATCGCGTTCCGGCGAGATCTTCACATGCACCCCGAGCTCGGCAACCAGGAGTTCCGTACGACCGCCGCCATCAAGGCCCGGCTGGAGGCGGCCGGGCTCGCGCCCGAGGTGCTGGCCACCGGGACGGGGCTGATGTGCGACGTCGGCACCTGGGACGGGGTGCGCCCCATGCTGGCTCTGCGCGCGGACATCGACGCGCTGCCCATCCCGGACACCAAGGCGGGCGTGTCCTACCGGTCCACGGTCCCCGACCGGGCCCACGCCTGCGGGCACGACATCCACACCGCCACCGTCCTCGGCGCCGGCCTCGTCCTGGCCGGGCTCGACCGCCAGGGGCTGCTGCCGCATGCCGTCCGGCTGATCTTCCAGCCGGCCGAGGAGGTGCTGCCCGGCGGCGCGACCGACGCGATCGGGGACGGCGTCCTGGAGGGCGTGGGCCAGATCATCGGGGTGCACTGCGATCCGCGGGTCGACGTCGGCAGGATCGGTCTCAGCGCCGGGGCGATCACCTCCGCCTGCGACCGGCTGGAGATCTCCCTCGACGGGCCGGGCGGGCACACCGCCAGGCCGCACCTGACCACCGACCTGGTCACCGCCGCGGCGAAGGTCGCCACCGAGGTGCCCGCCCTGCTCGCCCGCCGCACCGACGCGCGCTCCGGGCTCGCCGTCACCTGGGGGCGCCTGGAGACCGGCCACGCCTGCAATGTGATCCCGCAACACGCCGAGCTGTCCGGAACAGTTCGCTGTCTGGATCTGGCCGCCTGGCGGGCGGCTCCGGACATGGTCCACGCGGCGATCGACGAGGTGGCCGGAATGTACGGGGCCAAGACGGTCATCGAGTACGTGCGGGGAGTGCCGCCCGTCGTGAACGAGGCGTCGGTGGTCGAGCTGCTGGGCGACGCGATGGCGGAACGGCGCGGTGTGTATGCGATCGAGGACACCGAACAGAGCCTCGGCGGCGAGGACTTCTCCTGGTACCTGGAGCACGTCCCGGGCGCCATGGCCCGGCTCGGGGTGCGCACCCCGGGCGACACCCGCGGCCTCGACCTGCACCGAGGAAACTTCGACGCGGACGAGGAAGCGATCACGGTGGGCGTGGAGCTCTTCACGGCCGCCGCGTTGCTCGACGGCCGTGCCTCCCACGAGCGTTAATTTTCGCAGGTCAACGCCAGACTGATCCCTTGCCGGGAGCCCGTGGAAGGCTTGGCTCATCTGACTGTGGCGCTGGTTCGGTGCCGAGACCGGGCGCCGTGATCACGTCTCGGTCAGATGCGGTAGACGCTTGCGCCGACCTTGGACACACCGACGTTTGGGTTGTCCGAGCACTTCGCGCTCGAGGTCTCGCCGTTGCCCTTGCCCTTGCCGTAGACGACCCACAGGTTCCCTCGCGGGTCAACGCAGGTCACCTTCACCTGTTGGCGCTCGACGAGGGGAAGCATCCCCGTGCACTTGGAGTAACCGGTCCAGGGAGCCGAGCTTGACTTCCAGACAGTGCAGTCGGCGTTCGCGATCCTAGTTTCTCTAGCGGCGGCGCTGGGTGCCATGAGTAGAGATCCGGCCACCGCGACGACGGCCATTCCGGATACGATTGACCTCTTGTTCACTCTTTCCCCCTAGGGTAAAGCAAGCGAAAAGCGGTCCCGTAAGGTCCACTTTGGGCTGTAGTTTTGTGCGGTCGGAATTTACTCGCACAGTGCGACTAGTGATCGAAAGTGAATCCAATTTTGGAGATCCCCACGTTGGGGTTGTCGGAGCACTTCGCCGTTGACGTCTGCGCGTTCCTCTTCCATGGGCCGTACACCACCCACGTCGACCCCCGGGGGTCTACGCAGGTCACCTTCACGCGGAACTGGTCTGCCCAGGCCATGCCGCTGCAGTAGGCGGAACCCGTCCACGGTGCCGTGTTCGATCGCCAGGTGTTGCAGTCGCCCACTCGGACGCTTGCCGAGGACGCCGGGGCCCATGCGGTGGCCCCTGCGGCAAGTGTGAGTGCGACGCCAAGAATGGTCGACATTCTCCGGTTCATTCTTCCCCCTTGGTGGTCGAGCGTAGATGGCCTTTCTGGTCGAATCGCCTGCGCCGATTGATGCCATGGCGATCCGGGATTGACTGATGTCTATCAGCTGACTTGTCGGCGCGGCAATAGGGTCGAGAATTATGGCTGGATAGCAAGTTACGCAAAGGTGAATATTGAACAACGGGACTTTGGCGGGGCGTGGAGGTGGTCGGGGCCGAGGTGGCCGCAGCGCGGAAGAGACGTCTTCGGCTACTCTCCGTGACGGCCCTGCTCTATGCTGGCCCGATGGGTGTTCGCGACGATCCGATAACGGCTTCCGTACAGGTCCTTATCTGACATCTACGCGCGTTACGATCGCGGCGAAACCAGCGCCGGAAGAGGCGCTTCGGTCAGGTTTGAAGGAGCCTTCCCTTGCGCCGGGTATCCAAGTTTGCTGTCGCGTGTTCTGTCACCGCGGCCCTCGCCTTCACCGCCACCGCGTGTGGCGACTCCTCCACCGAGGACACTGGCTCCGACAAGGACCAGATGAAGATCGGCATGGCCTACGACGTCGGCGGCCGTGGCGACAACTCGTTCAACGACTCCGCCGCTCGCGGCCTGGACAAGGCCAAGGCCGAGTTCGACGCCGAGACGAAGGAGCTCACCGCCAAGACCGGTGAGACCCCCGCCGACCGTGAGACGCGTCTGCAGTCTCTCGCCGAGGGCGGCTTCAACCCCGTGATCGCGGTCGGCTTCGCGTACAAGGACGCGGTCGACAAGATCGCGCCGAAGTACCCGGACGTCACCTTCGGGCTGGTCGACTCGGTCGCCGAGGCGAAGAACGTCGCCAACATCGTCTTCACGGAGGAGCAGGGCTCCTACCTCGCCGGTGTCGCGGCGGCGCTGAAGTCCAAGGACGGCCAGATCGGCTTCATCGGCGGCGTCGACCTTCCGCTGATCAAGAAGTTCGCCGCGGGCTTCCAGCAGGGCGTCCTGGACACGAACCCGAAGGCCAAGGTGCAGATCCAGTATCTGTCCACGGGCTCGGACCTGTCCGGCTTCGGTAGCCCCGACAAGGGCAAGGCCGCTGCCAAGGGCATGCTCGACAAGGGTGTCGACGTCATCTTCGCCGCTGCCGGCGGTTCCGGCGCCGGCTCCATCGAGGCCGTCGCGGGCAAGTCCGGCGCCTGGTCCATCGGTGTCGACTCCGACCAGGCCAAGGACCCGGCCCTGTCGAAGTACGCGGCCACGATCCTGACCTCGGTCGTCAAGAACGTCGACGCCGGTGTCTACGACCTGTCGAAGTCCGTCAAGGACGGCGAGCCCCTGACCGGCACGCAGACGTACTCTCTCGCCAAGAACGGCGTCAGCCTGACCACCACGGGTGACCACCTTACGGACATCCAGGCGAAGCTCGACGAGGCGAAGAAGAAGATCGTCGACGGCGAGATCAAGGTCAAGACCACCCTCTGACCTGTCCGCTGATTCGGGGCCCGGTGGAGCGGCTTCGGCCGTTTCTACGGGCCCCGATTCGCGTACGGAGGGCACGCCTCGGGCGTGCCCTCCGCCACCTGCGCCAGGAGGCCAGCGCATTTTCGGTGGCGCTACGCGCGTAGCGTCCGCCGGGCACGGTATTTTTCGCCACGCCACCCGCAGCGCCTCGTCCTGATTCCACCCACGTACCCATCCACCGCCTCCGCCCTCCGCTCCTGCCAAGGAGAGTGCGCCATCAAAGCGTCCAGCAGTCCTCATGCCGTCGAGCTCCGCGGCATCACCAAGCGATTTCCCGGCGTCGTGGCCAACCACGACATCGACATCACAGTGAACCGCGGCACCGTGCACGCCCTCGTCGGCGAGAACGGCGCCGGCAAGTCGACCCTGATGAAGATCCTGTACGGCATGCAGAAGCCGGACGAGGGCACCATCGCGGTGGACGGCGAGCAGGTCTCGTTCAGCAACCCCGGTGATGCCATCGACCGCGGCATCGGCATGGTGCACCAGCACTTCATGCTCGCCGACTACCTGACCGTCCTCGAGAACGTCGTACTCGGCTCCGAGAAGCTGCACGGCATCGGGGACCGGGCCCGCGCCAAGATCAAGGAGATCTCCACGGCGTACGGCCTCGGCATCCGCCCGGACGTCATGGTCGAGGACCTCGGGGTCGCCGACCGCCAGCGCGTGGAGATCCTCAAGGTCCTCTACCGCGGCGCGCGCACCCTGATTCTCGACGAGCCGACCGCCGTCCTGGTGCCGCAGGAGGTCGACGCACTGTTCGACAACCTCCGCGAACTCAAGGCCGAGGGCCTCACCGTCATCTTCATCTCGCACAAGCTGGGCGAGGTGCTCTCCGTGGCCGACGAGATCACGGTCATCAGGCGAGGTACGACGGTGGGTACCGTCGACCCGGCGCACACCACGACCAAGCAGCTCGCCGAGCTGATGGTCGGCAGCGAGCTGCCGTCGCCGGAGACCCGCGAGTCCACGGTCACCGACGTACCCATGCTGACCGTCGACGATCTGCGGCTGACCGCCACCGACCCGGACGGGGTGGTGCGCGCCGTGCTCGACGGCATCGCCTTCACCATCCACAAGGGTGAGGTGCTGGGCATCGCCGGCGTCGAGGGCAACGGCCAGTCCGAACTGGTCGACGCCATCATGGGGATGCGCACCCTCGACACCGGCGTCCTCACGCTGGACGGCGCGGACATCTCCCACGCCGCCACCCGAAAGCGCCGCGAGGGCGGCATGGCCGTCATCCCCGAGGACCGCCACCGGCACGGTCTGCTCCTGGAGGCACCCCTCTGGGAGAACCGCATCCTCGGCCACGTCACCGAACGCCCCAACAGCAACGGCGCCTTCCTCGACCTCAAGGCCGCCCGCGCCGACACCGAGCGGATCGTGCGCGAGTACGACGTCCGGACCCCCGGCATCGAGGTCACTGCGGCCTCGCTCTCGGGCGGCAACCAGCAGAAGCTGATCGTCGGCCGCGAGATGAGTCACCGCCCCAAGCTGCTGATCGCCGCCCACCCCACCCGTGGTGTGGACGTCGGTGCGCAGGCGCAGATCTGGGACCAGATCCGCGAAGCGCGCCGTGAGGGCCTGGCGGTGCTGCTCATCTCCGCCGACCTCGACGAGTTGATCGGGCTCTCCGACACCCTGCGCGTGATGTACCGCGGCCGGCTGGTCGCCGACGCCGACCCGGCGACGGTCACCCCCGAGGAGCTCGGCTCCGCCATGACGGGCGCGGCGAGCGGACACCTGGAAGCCCCGGCCGGGGACGGCACGCCCGCCGAACCCGGTGCGGACGACACCCGCCCCGTGACCGACCCCGACGGGGGAGAGGACCGATGAAGAAGTTCGACAAGGAGCGGCTGCTCCTGGGGATCGCGGCCCCGTTGCTCGCGATCGTGGTCGCGTTCCTGGTGACCGCGCTGGTCCTGGCCGCGACGGGCAAGGAACCGTTCAACGCCTTCGGCATCATGTTCGAGTACGGACTGAAGTCGGACAGCCAGGTCTACATCCTGAACAAGGGCACGACCTACTACCTCGCGGGTCTCGCGGTCGCCATCGGCTTCCGGATGAACCTGTTCAACATCGGTGTCGACGGCCAGTACCGCCTCGCCGCCTTCTTCGCCGCCGCCCTCGGCGGCGCGCTGACCCTGCCGGGGGCTCTCCAGATCCCGCTGATCATCCTCACCGCGATGACCGTCGGCGCGATGTGGGCCGGTATCGCCGGTGTCCTGAAGGTCACTCGGGGTGTCAGCGAGGTCGTCTCGACGATCATGCTGAACGCCATCGCGACAGCGATCATCGGCTATCTGCTCCAGCAGGGCAGGCTCGGTCACCTCGACGAGGCCGGCACGAAGATCTCGACCAAGCCGATCCCGGAGTCCTCGCACTTCTTCGAGTTCCCGACCACACCCACCCCGGTCTGGGGCTTCATCGTCGTTGCGATCGTCGCGGGCTTCGCCTACTGGTTCGCGCTCTCGCGCACCCGGTTCGGCTTCGATCTACGCACCGTCGGCCAGTCCGGCTCGGCCGCCGAGGCCAGCGGTGTCAACGTGAAGAAGATGATTGTCACGTCGATGCTCATCTCCGGCGCGATGGCCGGCCTGATCGGCATGCCGACGCTGCTCAACGACAGTTTCGAGTACAGCGGCGACTTCCCGGTCGGCATCGGCTTCACCGGTATCGCCATCGCACTCCTCGGCCGCAACAACCCGGTCGGCATCGCCCTCGGCGCGCTCCTGTGGGCCTTCCTCGAACGCGGCACCGGAAAGCTCGAGTTCGAGGGGTACGACAAGGAGATCGTCGGCGTCATCCAGGGCGTCATCGTCCTGTGCGTCGTCATCGCCTACGAAGTCGTACGCCGCTACGGCCTCAAGCGCCAGCAGAGCAAGGTCGGCGCGGAACTCGCCGCCCAGGCCGCCCGTAACTCCGACCAGCAGGAGGTGTCGGCGTGACCGTCACGGCGACTTCCACCCCGCCGCCCGCAGCCCCCAAGGTTTCCGGTGGCAAGGGCGGGCACAAGCGCTTCTCGTTCCCCGTCATCCTCCTGATCATCGCGGGCGGGCTGCTCGCGCTGTCCGCGGTGCGCGCCATCACCGGCGCACAGGACGTCACGTCGGCCGGACAGATCAGTGCCGCCCTCGCGATGGCCGTGCCGATCGGCCTCGCCGGCCTCGGCGGCCTCTGGTCCGAGCGGGCCGGTGTGGTCAACATCGGCCTCGAGGGAATGATGATCCTCGGCACCTTCTTCGGGGCCTGGGCCGGCTGGCAGACGAACCCGTGGATCGGCGTGCTTGCCGGTGTCGTCGGCGGCATGCTCGGCGGGCTGCTCCACGCCTTCGCCACCGTCACCTTCGGTGTCGACCACATCATCTCCGGTATCGCCATCAACATCCTGGCGCTCGGCTTCACCACCTACTTCGCCAAGCTCTGGTTCAACTCCGGCGAGGCAGCGGCGAAGGGCGGCAGCCCCAAGCAGTCACCGCCGGCCGAGGAGATCACGACCGTGTCGGTCCCTGGCCTCTCGGACTGGCTGCATTCGATCGAGACGCACCACTGGTTCTTCATCTCCGACGTGGCCGGCATCCTCGGTGGCCTGGTCACCAACGTGTCGTTGCTGACGCTGGTCGCCGTGGCGCTTTTCATCGCCACGTTCTTCGTCCTGTGGAAGACCTCGTTCGGTCTGCGCCTGCGGTCCTGCGGTGAGAACCCGATCGCCTCCGAATCGCTCGGCGTCAACGTGTACTTCTACAAGTACATCGCCGTGATCGCCTCCGGCGGCCTCGCCGGACTCGGTGGCGCGTTCCTGTCGCTGGTCACCTCGCACATCTACAACGAGGGCCAGACCGGCGGGCGAGGTTACATCGGTCTCGCTGCGATGATCTTCGGTAACTGGCGGCCCGGCGGGCTCGCCATGGGCGCCGGCCTGTTCGGCTTCTCCGACGCGCTCCAGCTGCGCAACGGCGGCGAGTCCGTCCACGCCCTGCTGCTGCTCCTGGTGGTCATGCTGGCGGGCCTCGCGGGCTGGAAGATCTACCGCAAGAGCTATGTGCCCGGCGTGATCAGCGCCGCGATCGCGGCCGTCGTGCTGGTTTGGTACCTCGGCACGGACACGGTGCCGACCGAGTTCGTGAGCGCAACGCCGTACATCGTCACGCTCCTGGTGCTCTCGCTCTCCGCGCAGCGGCTGCGGATGCCCAAGGCGGATGGTATGCGTTACCGCAAGGGCCAGGGCAAGTGACGGTCGCCGCGGACGTCGACTGGGACGCCCTGCGTGCCGCCGCCCGGGACGCCATGTCCCGTGCCTACGCGCCGTACTCGGGTTACCCGGTCGGCGTGGCGGCGCGCGTCGACGACGGCCGCACGATCGTCGGCTGCAACGTCGAGAACGCCTCGTACGGCATCGGCCTCTGTGCCGAGTGCGGCCTGGTCTCCCAGCTGCACGCCACCGGCGGCGGCCGGCTGACCCACTTCACCTGTGTGGACGGGGCCGGCGCGGTCCTGGTCCCTTGCGGCAGGTGCAGGCAGCTGCTGTACGAGTTCGGCGGGCCCGAGCTCGTCCTGGAGACCCCGGACGGTCTCCGCACGATGGACGAGATGCTGCCGCAGGCGTTCGGCCCCCAGCACCTGGCCTGAGGCCTCGTCTCCACCACCACCGGGCGGGCCCGTTTCGGGTCCGCCCGGTGTTCGCTCAACCCTCTATGCGCGTAGAGTCAATCGGACTCCTGCGTAGCACCCGGCCGGAAGGATTCCCCGCCCATGGACGCCATCTCCGTCATCCGCACCAAGCGGGACCGCGGCGAGCTGACACCCGAACAGATCGACTGGGTCATCGACGCGTACACCCGCGGCGAGGTCGCCGACGAGCAGATGTCCGCGCTGGCCATGGCGATCCTGCTGAACGGCATGAATCGCACCGAGATCGCCCGCTGGACCGCCGCGATGATCGCCTCCGGCGAGCGGATGGACTTCGCCGCGCTCTCCCGCCCCACCACCGACAAGCACTCCACCGGTGGTGTCGGCGACAAGATCACGCTGCCGCTCGCCCCGCTCGTCGCGGCCTGCGGTGCGGCCGTGCCGCAGCTCAGCGGGCGCGGTCTCGGCCACACCGGCGGCACCCTCGACAAGCTGGAGTCCATCCCCGGCTGGCGCGCGCACCTGTCCAACGAGGAGATGCTGAGCGTCCTGGAGGGCACCGGCGCGGTGATCTGCGCGGCCGGTGACGGCCTCGCCCCCGCCGACAAGAAGCTGTACGCGCTGCGCGACGTGACCGGGACCGTCGAGGCGATCCCGCTCATCGCCAGCTCGATCATGTCGAAGAAGATCGCCGAGGGCACCGGCGCCCTGGTCCTGGACGTCAAGGTCGGCTCCGGCGCCTTCATGAAGACCATCGAGGACGCCCGCGAGCTGGCGTCGACCATGGTCGCGCTGGGCACCGACAGCGGTGTACGGACCGTCGCGCTGCTCACCGACATGTCGACCCCGCTCGGACTGACCGCGGGCAACGCCATGGAGGTGCGCGAGTCCGTCGAGGTCCTGGCGGGCGGTGGCCCCAAGGACGTCGTCGCCCTGACCCTCGCCCTCGCCCGGGAGATGCTGGACGCGGCGGGCCTCAGGGACGCCGACCCGGAGAAGGCCCTGGCCGACGGTTCCGCTATGGACGTCTGGCGGCGCATGATCTCCGCCCAGGGCGGCGACCCGGACGCGAAGCTGCCGGTCGCCCGCGAGCAGCACGTGGTGACCGCGCGCTCCTCCGGCGTACTGACCCGCCTCGACGCGTACGACATCGGTGTCGCCGCCTGGCGCCTCGGCGCGGGCCGCGCCCGCAAGGAGGACCCGGTGCAGGCGGGCGCGGGCGTCGAGATGCACGCCAAGCCCGGCGACAGCGTCACGGCGGGCCAGCCCCTGCTGACGCTGCACACGGACACCCCGGAGAAGTTCGAGTACGCCCTGAAGGCCCTCCCGGACTCCTACGACATCGCCCCCGCCGGCACGGAGTTCACCGCGACCCCGGTGGTACGCGAGCGCATCGCGTAACGGCGCGGAACGCGAATGGCCCGCCCGGACGAGGAGATCGTCCGGGCGGGCCCTTCTCATGCGGTGGGCGGGCCTACTTGCCGTAGTAGGCGTCGTAGATCGCCACCGTCGACAGGTTGCCCTTCCTGTCCGTGACCTTGGCCGCGAAGGAGATCGACTTGCCCTTCGCGGGGTTCTTCACGGAGATCGCGCCCTTCTTCACCGTGACCTTCTTCCAGGTCTTTCCGGCGTTGTAACTGACGTACACCTTGAGCGACTTCAGGTTCTTGCCCGCTGCCGAACCCTGTACCTGGACCGGTACGGAAGCGGCCCTGCCGGCCGCCACCTTGCTGTCCGCGCCCACGGCGGGCGTGAACCGCACCGTGGAGGCGGGGAGTTCGGCGCGGCTCGTCTTCTTGGACCGGAACGTCCAGCCCGCGTCGACACGGGTGGAGGCCGCACCGATCTTGGCGCTGCGCCGCACGGAGGTCTTCAGCGTGTAGTCGGCGGCGCCTGACGGCACGACGAACGGTGTCCCGCCGTACAGGGCGTCGTCGTTCCGGGTGAACTTCTTGCCGTTGCGGTACAGGACCGTCTTGACCGAGGTCAGTTCCGACGACCCGGCGTTCCCGTTGCCGTCGGCGAGGAGCGGCACCAGGCCGAGGATCTCGTTGCCCGTGCGGGAGAGACCGTAGGTGTTGTCCAGCAGCGGCCCGAACACGGCCTTGTTGACGGTCCTTGTGTACGTCTTGCCGCCCGTGTACGCCTTCGGGGCGCCGAGCGAGTACTCCGACTCGTACATCGGCCAGCCGTCCTCGTCGGCTCCGCCGAGCTGCGAGAAGTCGAAGGTCCACCGGGCCTTCTCGACGGTCGAGACGAAGACCGTGCGGGTGCCGGGGAGCTTCTGCGCCGTCGACGTGGCCGTGCCGCCGTTCATGCTGGGGAGGGTGCCCCAGGCGGTGATCTCGCCGGTCTTCTTCGGCGCCGGGGCGCCCATGGCGATCTTCACCTTGGCGAACTGACCCGCGGTGAGCTTGCGTGCGTAGCCGGTGGCGAACTGCTTGACCGGGCCGCCGAGCGCGATGTCGTACTCGGCTGACGCACCCTTGGACCAGCTGCCCACCCAGTGCTGGGCGAGCGAGCCGTCGGTGACCTTCGGGCCGACGTGGGCGGTCCGGAAGTTCTTGTACGTGTCCAGGAACCAGCCGAACGTGAAGGAGCTGGACTTCGACGAGATGGTGTAGTCCGGCGCCATCAGCGTGGAGCTCGCCGTCTTGTCGGGCAGGGCGATGTTCACCGCCTTCGCCTTGCGCGCGTCGAGGGTGACGGCCGTCTTGCCGTTGACGTCGAGCTTCGGCTGCACGAGCCAGTCGACGCCCTTGCCGGAGTCGGCCGGGTCCGCGAACACGTTGGCGTTCAGCGCGTACGTCCCCTTGGGGACCCGGACCGAGCCGGTGCCCTTGGTGTTACCGAGGGAGACCCACACGCCGTCGGTGCCGTCCCCCGTGCCGAAGAGGTCGCTCTCGGCGTACGGGGCGGGCTTGCCGTCGCGGCCGATGTACGTGACCTTCACGTCGTACGACTCGATCTCGCGCTCGACCGCCGCGGCCGTCCTGACCGTCTGCCCGCCGCCGGTGCCCACGAGGTAGGCGGAGTACGTGCCGTTCACCGTGGAGCCCAGCCGCGTGTCGGCCGTCAGTTCCACATCGGCGGTGCCGCCCGCGGGGACGGTGACCTTCGGCGCGCCCAGGGTGAAGAATCCGGCCGGGGCGGGCTTGCCCTTCGGGCCGGTGCCCGTCACGGCCAGATCGAGGGTGACATCCGTCGTACCGAGGTTGCGGTACGTCACTTTCCTGGCGACCGGGGTGTCATCCGTGTGCGGCCACTGCTGCGTCCCGAAGCTCACGGACACCGGGTCCGCGACGATCGTCTGACCGAGCGCCTCGTCGACGGCGATCCGGCCGGAACCCTGCTCGAACGGGGTGTACGCCCCGGGCTTCGAAGAGGTCGTCAGCGCGCCCTTCAGCTCCGTGTACTTCCACGTGGGGTGCTGCTGCTTCAGGAGGGCGGCGGCGCCCGCGACATGCGGTGTCGCCATCGACGTACCGGAGATGGTCAGATAGCCCGGAGGCTTCTGCCCGACCTCCTTGTCGATGACGGAGCCGGGTGCCGCGGCGGCCGTGATGTCCACTCCGGGTGCCGTCACATCGGGCTTGATCGCACCGTCGCCGACGCGCGGGCCACGGCTGGAGAACGGCGCGAGGACGTCCTTGTCGTCGACCGCGCCGACGGTCAGCGCCGCGTCCGCGCTGCCCGGGGAGCCGACGGTGGAAGCCCCGCCCTCGCCCTCGTTGCCCGCCGCGATGGCGAACAGGATGCCCTTCTCGGCCGACAGCTTGTTGACCGCCGCCTCAAGGGGATCGATCTCGGGGGTGTCCCCGCCACCGAGGCTCAGGTTGACGATGTCGGCGCCCTGCGCGGCCGCCCACTCCATGCCCGCCAGGATGCCCGAGTCGTTGCCGTAACCCTCGTCGTCGAGCACCTTGCCGTTCAGCAGCTCGGCGTCGGGAGCCACGCCCTTGAACGTTCCGCCCGAGGCGGCGCCCGTACCTGCGGCGATCGAGGCCACGTGCGTGCCGTGGCCGAAGCGGTCCAGGGCGTCTGCGGCGTCGGAGAAGTTCTTCTGTGCGAGGACCTGGTCCTTGAGGTCGGCGTGGGTGGCGTCCACGCCGGTGTCCAGGACGGCGATCTTGACACCCTTGCCGGTGTAGCCGGCCTCCCAGGCCGTCGGCGCGCCGATCTGCGCGACGCTCCTGTCGAGGCTCGCCCGGCGGACACCGTCCAGCCAGACCCGGTCGACGCCCGCCGCCGTCGTGCGCCGGTCGCCGTCCGCCGTCGTGTCGGTGAGCGCCTGCCAGATGTCGGGTGCGTCGGCCTCGGGCGTGGTCAGCGACTGGGCGTTCAGCGACTTGAGGGTGCGGCCCACGGTCGTGCCGCCCGCGTCACCCACTTCGGCTCTCGCCGTGGCCGCCTGGGCGCCCCCGTAGCCGACGATCAGGCGGATGCCCTTGTGCTGGGCGCGCCGGTTCTCCGCCCGGTTCAGCTCCGTGACGTCGAACAGCCGCTGGTCGAGCTTGCCGGACATGATCAGCCGGCGCGCGTCGGCGGGCACGAGGAGCGTGTGCCCGCCGCGTACCTGCTTCTGCACGGGTATGTGCTCGCGGCCCTTCGCGGGCTCGAAGCCCACGATCCGGCCCTTGGCGTCCATCTGCACGCGGTCGCCCGTGACGAGAGTGAGGTGATGCGTGCCGGCGGCCCGCTCGCCCCTCGCGGGGACGCGGTCCGGCTGTGCCGCGGCCGGGGTGGTCATCCCGGCCGCGAGTGCCACGGCTGCCGCCGCGGCGATGGTCGATACGTATGCGCTTCTGACGTGTCTGCGCAACTCTCCCCCTGGAGAATGAAGTGGTTCCTGGGAACCGCAGGTCCGGGGCAGCTGCTGACTGCCAGTGCCACCGGTTCATGGTTCAAGAGGGGGAAACACCCGGCTGGGTTCACAAAAGTGGCTCATGAGTCTGGAGTTGGCGAAAAGAGAGCGCTTCGCGACCGTCATTGACCGGGTTGGGTGGTCGGGGCTGAGCTACCGGGGCAGCGGACTCCGATGAGTTTCGCCCGCCGGGCCGGTCTCTGTGGTGTGGATGCTGTGACACCGATCGTGCTCGTCGTCTCCGGCCGCGTCACCCGGGCCGATGTGCCGGCGCTCTGCGCCGAGCTGGAAGCGCTGCTGAACGGCCCCCGGGCCGCCGGGCTCGATCCGGCCGCCGCGGTGGACTGCGACGTGGGGGGAGTCGTGGCTCCGGATCTGGCCCTGGTCGACGCGGTGGCGCGGCTGGGACTGATCGCCCGCCGGGCCGGTGGCCGTGAGCTGCGGCTGCGCGACGTCCCGCCCGAGCTGCAGGCTCTCCTGGACCTCACAGGACTCGGTGAGCTGCTGGACCCCGGCCGGCGTCGGGCGCGCGAGGACCCGGCCGCGTAAGGGCCGGGCCCGGGCGGGTGACGCCGGCGGCCCCGGAGCGGGGAGCGCCGTCGCGCCGTTCTCACGCCGGGTCGGCGTCCAGGTGGTCCGGCAGGCCGAACAGCGGGAACCACCTGGGCGTGTCCAGGAAGCAGTGCATCCCGGTGATCGCCCCGTCCTCGATGTCGATGACCTGCACCGCCCACGGCACGAACCCGGGACCGTCCGGATTCGGCTTGTAGTGCGCGAACGCGGGGCTCCCGTTGGCCTCGGTCGCCACCAGCCGCGAACCCGCGCAGCTCGCACCGATGGAGAGCATGAAGCCGGTGATGTCGTCGTGCCCCTGGAGCCAGAGGTCGAACGGCGGCATGGTCATCACGGCGTCCTCGTGGAGCAGCGCCGTCAGCGCCGCCATGTCATACCCCTCGAAGGCCGCCACGTACCGCTCGAGGAGCTTGCGCTGCTCCTCGTCGAGCGGGTCCGCCGTGTCCGGGACCCGCCCCTCCGTCTCGGTGAGCGTCGCCCGCGCCCGCTGGAGGGCGCTGTTGACCGAGGCGACCGTGGTCTCCAGCAGTTCGGCGACCTCGCTCGCCTTCCAGGCCAGTACCTCGCGCAGGATGAGCACGGCCCGCTGCTTGGGCGGCAGATGCTGGAGCGCGGCGACGAACGCGAGGCGCACCGACTCACGGGCCACGGCTGCCTCGGCCGGATCGGCCACCGACGGCAGGATGCGGCCGTCGGGCATCGGCTCCAGCCAGGTGTTCTCGGGCAGCGGGTTGAGCGCGGCCTGCGCGAGCGGTGTCGGGCCGGTCAGGTCCACCGGTCTGGCCCGCTTGTTGCCCGCGTTCAGCATGTCCAGACAGACGTTGGTGGCGATGCGGTAGAGCCAGGAACGCAGCGAGGAGCGCCCCTCGAACTTGTCGAAGCTGCGCCAGGCGCGCACCAGCGTGTCCTGGACCGCGTCCTCGGCCTCGAAGGCCGAGCCGAGCATCCGGTAGCAGTAGCCGGTCAGCTCGACCCGGTGTCCCTCCAGACGACTGTCGATGTCGGCCGTCACGGTCGGATCACTCATCGTTCCACCCCTGTTGCGCTGTGACACCACTCACTCAGCACTGTGGAAGCTACCGCAGGCCACTGACAACCGGGCGGGAAGTACGCAAGCGGCTCACGTTCCGGGCTTGCGTCCGTACACGTGGACGTCGGTGCCGTTGCGCAGCAGGTTCCAGTACGCCTTCGCGTCCTTGGACCGCATGTTGACGCAGCCCCCGGAGCCGGGCGGGTTGTACATGCTCTTGGTGACCGAGTGGAAGGCCTGGCCGCCGTCGAAGAACTGGGAGTACGGCATCCAGACGTGGTAGATCGTCGACCAGTGCTTGATGGTGCGCCAGTAGACCTTGCTCGCGCCGGTCCGCGTCTCCGAGCCGTTGCGCCCCGTCCGTACCGGCACGGGACCGTACTTCAGCTTCGAGCCGTCCTGGATCCAGCTGAGCTGCCTGGTCAGGTCCACGCACGCGATGCGCCCCTTGTTGGTGGGGCACTTCTTGGCCTTGTTGGGGTTCTTCCCGGCCGCCTTCTGGGCCAGCATCGTGTTCATCGTGCGCCAGGTGAGGGGTCCGGCGTATCCGATGGTCGGGGTGATGCCGTGCTTCGCCTGGAAGGCCCGGATCGCCTTGCAGTCGGTGACCGACTGCCTGCCGTCCACCGGGCGGCCCAGGAACTTCTCGACCTTCTTCTGGTACGGCCCGGTGGAGGTCGTGCAGGACGCCGCCTGAGCGGACGCGCCCGTGGACAGGACCAGGGCCGGTGCTGCCATCAGGCCGGCGACGGACAGGGCCACGCCCCGCCGTACCCGTATGCCTCGAATGTTCCTTATGACTCTCATGTGCGCCAACTCCCCTTCGCGCGCAGTGCGTTGATACCGCCTGCTTAGACGCGCGAAGGGGAGCGCCAGTTGCGCGCACGAAGGTCTCAGTTGGGTAGCGCGAGCGCCGGGACGGTCCGGCGCCGTTCGGCGCGTGCGACCCGCGTCCCGTACAGCGTGATCGACACGACGCCGAGGACGGCGAACAGTCCCAGCGCCACCGTCCCCGCCCAGCCCCCGGTGTGGAAGGCGACCGCTCCGAGGGTGCCGCCCGCGCTGGAGCCCAGGTAGTACGCGGACTGGTAGAGCGCGGAGGCCTGGGCGCGGCCGGTCGTCGCCGCACGGCTCACCGACGAGGAGGCGACCGCGTGCCCCGCGAAGAAGCCCGCGGTGATCAGGACGAGCCCGAGGAGCACCGCCGCCAGCTGGTCGGCCAGTGAGAGCAGAAGACCGGCGGCCGTGGTGGAGACGGCCAGGTACAGGGCGCCCCGGCGGCCGAGCCGGCCGACCAGCTTGCCGGCCGCGGCGGAGGAGACCGTACCCACCAGATAGACCAGGAAGATCGAACCGATCACGCCCTGCGGGAGGTTGAACGGCGCCTCGGCCAGCCGGTAGCCGATCACCGTGTATACCGCGCCGAACACGGTCATGAACAGGGCGCCGATCGCGTACAGGCGGCGCAGCAGCGGATCGGCGAGGTGCGTGCCGACGGTCCTGGCCAGGGCCTTCGGGTTGAGCGAACCGGGCGTGAAGTGCCGGGCCCTGGGGATCAGGAAGTGGAAGACGAGCGCGCAGACCACCGCGAGCAGCCCGACCGCGCCGAGCGCCGCCCGCCACCCCCACAGCTGGGCCACCCAGCCGGTGACGATCCGGCCGCTCATGCCGCCGATGCTGTTGCCCGCCACGAACAGGCCGATCGCCGCGATCAGGGCCTTGGGGCGCACTTCCTCCGCCAGGTACGCCATCGCGGACGCCGGCAGTCCGGCGAGCGCCGCGCCCTGGACGGCGCGCAGGGCGATCAGCCAGCCGAGCGACGGGGCGAAGGGGATGAGCAGCCCGACCAGTACCGCCACCGTCAGGGAGGCGGTCATCATCTGCCGCCGTCCGAACCGCTCGGAGAGGGCGCTCAGCGGCAGTACACACAGCGCGAGCGCGCCGGTCGCCGCGGAGACCGTCCAGCTCGCCTGCCCGGCCGTGGCGCCGAACGAGGCGGAGACGGCGGGCAGCAGCGCCTGGGTGGAATAGAGGAGGGCGAACGCCGCGACTCCGGCGGCGAAGAGCGCGAAGCTCATCCGGCGGTAACCGGGGCGGCCGGGCTCCAGGCGCTGGGCGGAGACGGGGGAGGAGGGAGGTGCGGGGGCGTCCACCGTTCGGATGGACGCCTCGGTACTGGCAGGAGGCATACGTCGAAAGTAGGCCGCCAGGTTTCATGCGTCCAATGCACGAAGTCGGCATAATCGTTCCCATGGTGCATGAACACAGGCCACAGCCCCGGCTGTCACCGAGTAGTTACGAAGAAGACATCCGGGCCGTGCTCGCGCCGCGCCTCGCGTACTTCGAGGCGGTCGCCCGCCACGAGCACGTCACCCGCGCCGCACACGAGCTCGGCGTCCCCCAGTCCACGCTCTCGCGGGCCATGGTCAGGCTGGAACAGGACCTGGGGGTGGCCCTGTTCGCCCGCAAGGGCCGTACGGTCTCCCTCACTCCGGCCGGCCGTACGTTCCTGACCTCCGCCGACCGGGCGCTCACCGAGGTGGAGAAGGCGGCCGACTCCGTACGGGCGGACGCCGACCCGACCGCGGGCAAGGTCGCCTTCGGCTTCCTGCACACCATGGGGTCCGAGACCGTGCCCGCCCTGATCCGCGCCTTCCGCGTCGACCATCCGCGGGTCCGCTTCCAGCTGGTCCAGAACTACGGCGAGGCGATGATCGAACGGCTCCGCGCGGGCAGCCTCGACCTCTGCCTCACCTCACCCGTCCCGGACGCCCCGGACCTGGTCGCCCGCCGCCTCGACGAGCAGCGGCTGCGCCTCGTCGTCCCCGACGACCACCGGCTCGCCTCCCGCCGCCGGGTGCGGCTCGCGGAGGCCGCCGACGAAACGTTCGTCACCCTGGAACCGGGGTACGGCCTGCGGCGGATCACCGACGACCTCTGCGCCGAGGCGGGCTTCAAGCCCCGCGTCGCGTTCGAGGGCGAGGAGGCCGAGACGCTGCGCGGCCTGGTGGCCGCAGGGCTGGGTGTCGCTCTGCTGCCACCGCCGGCGGTGGCGCGCCCGGGTGTCGTCGAGCTCACGGTCACGGCGCCCCGGGCGGCCCGCGAGATCGGGGTGGCCTGGCTGGACGGCCACCCGGACACACCGCCTGTCGCCGCCTTCAAACGCTTCCTGCTGTCGCGCCGGGGACATCTGCTGCCGGACTAAGGGCTGTCCCGTACCCCCCGGCGGGCGCACGACGACAGCTACGGCACCTCGCCGCGTTGTCGGAACGCCCGGATGAATCCGGTACGCGGACGTACCTCCGCCTTGCGATGCACCGCATCTGACGCCGCGCGCTGCTTCACCAGGAGTTACGGGACACCCCTGAGGACCGCCCATCCGGGGGCACGCCGGCCCGAGCCGGACGAAAGGCCCTCAGTGCCGCAGCGACCGCCCGAACCCCGCCGCCAGGGGCATCCGCAGACCCAGCGGCGGCGGAGCCGCGAGCGCGTCGGCGACCGGGCGGGCGTACGCGCGGGCGAACAGTGATCCGCGCACGAAGTCCGCTGCCAGCGCCACCACTTCGGCCCGGTGCTGCCGCAGCGCGTGTCCGTCCGAGTGGACCTCGAACCGGCAGATGTCCCGGTTGGACTTCTTCGCCCGCTCGGCCAGCCGGAACGACAGCTCCGGATCGATGCGTTCGTCGTTGGTGCCGTGCACGATCAGCACCCGCCGTCCCGCCAGCTGCCGTACCGGCTCGGCCTCGTCCGTGGATGCCTCCGGCAGCCACGGGGCCATCGCCAGGGCCGAGGTGACCGCGGTGTGTCCGGCGGCCCGCAGCGCCGCCCGGCCGCCCATGCCGTGCCCGACCAGGCAGACGGGGACGTCGCCGTAGCGCCGTACGACCTCGTCCGCCGCCCACTCGGCGTCGGCCGCCAGATCCGCGTCCGTGGCGTTCCAGCCGCGCCAGCGGTAGCGCACGACGTGCACCGCCAGCCCGTCCGGCCGGCCCGCGCGTGCGAGATGCCGGGCGAACGGCAGTTGGACCGCGTACGACAAGGAGGACGGCCTGCGGTGCGAATCCGCTTCTCCGTCCGGGAGCAGCAGAGCGACGCCGCTGACCTCGGGTGGTGCTCCGGCCGTGAGAACGGCCCGTCCCAGCCTGGCTGCGGGCAGGGGAAGTGAGCGCTGTGCCATGACAGAACAGTGTCAGAAGGGCAGGTGTACTCCACCCGACTTCGCGGTCTCTGTTACGTATCGACAGCCAGCGCTCTACGCGCGTAGGCGTTAGAGTGCCCAGATGACGAGCCAGACCCTCAGTGTCCCCAGTCCCGAGCAGATCAGGCGTGCGCCCAAGGTGCTGCTCCACGACCACCTCGACGGCGGCCTGCGCCCCGGCACGATCGTCGATCTGGCCCTCGCCCAGGGCTACGACGCCCTGCCGGAGACGGAGCCCGACAAGCTGGGCATCTGGTTCCGCGAAGCGGCCGACTCCGGTTCGCTGGAGCGTTATCTGGAGACGTTCGCCCACACCTGTGCCGTCATGCAGACCCGCGATGCCCTCGTCCGGGTCGCGGCCGAGTGCGCCGAGGACCTGGCCGAGGACGGCGTCGTCTACGCCGAGGTGCGGTACGCCCCCGAGCAGCACCTGGAAGGCGGCCTGACCCTCGAAGAGGTCGTCGAGGCCGTCAACGAGGGCTTCCGCCGGGGAGAGGCCCGGGCCCGGGCCAACGGTCACCGCATCCGTGTCGGCGCCCTCCTCACCGCCATGCGGCACGCCGCCCGCGCGCTGGAGATCGCCGAGCTCGCCAACCGCTACCGGGACCTCGGCGTCGTCGGCTTCGACATCGCGGGCGCCGAGGCGGGCTTCCCTCCCACCCGGCACCTCGACGCCTTCGAGTACCTCAAGCGCGAGAACAACCACTTCACGATCCACGCGGGTGAGGCGTTCGGCCTGCCGTCGATCTGGCAGGCCCTCCAGTGGTGCGGCGCCGACCGCCTCGGCCACGGGGTCCGCATCATCGACGACATCGAGGTCGCCGATGACGGCACCGTGACCCTCGGCCGGCTGGCCTCCTACGTGCGCGACAAGCGCATTCCGCTGGAGCTCTGCCCGACCTCCAACCTCCAGACCGGCGCGGCCGCGTCCTATGCCGAGCACCCCATCGGCCTGCTCCGGAAGCTGCATTTCCGCGCGACCGTGAATACGGACAACCGGCTGATGAGCGGTACGAGCATGAGCCAGGAATTCGAGCGGCTGATCGAGACCTTCGGATACACGCTCGACGACATGCAGTGGTTCACCGTCAATGCGATGAAATCAGCATTCATTCCTTTCGATGAACGTCTGGCGATGATCAACGACGTCGTCAAGCCGGGATACGCGGAGCTGAAGTCCGAGTGGCTTTTCCGCCAGACCGTCACGACCAGCGGTTCTTCGTCCAGGACGGACTGATCGAGCGGTAAGGGAAACGGCCGGGGAAGACAATTCACCGGCCGTTTCCCGTGTCCCGGCATGTTTGCGGGACGGGTAATGGGATGGCTACGTTGCAGAGCCGCTCACATCCCCTTCCCCAAGGATGACATTCACATGAAGCAGTCTGCTGTCAGGACTCTCGGCGTCGCCGCTCTCGGTGCCGCTTTCGCCGTTGCCGCCGCCGGTTCGGCCTCCGCCGCCCCCGCGCTCCCCGTCGACGCCGCGACCGCCGCCGTGCCCGCCGGCACCGCGCTGGACGCCGTCAGCCAGGCGGTGCCCACCGTGCAGGACGCCGCGGGACAGCTCCTCAAGGGCCAGGAGAGCGTCGGCGGAGACGTCGGCGCCCCCGTCACCGGCCTGCTCGGCGGCCTGCCCACCAAGGGCCTGTCGGCGAACGGCCTCCCGCTCGGCGGCTGAGCGGTTCCCGAACACGCACGTGGGGCGCGCACCGGTCAGGGTGCGCGCCCCACGCGTGTTCTCCGCGGTGTCCGCGTCTTCGCTGTCGTTTCCGTCTCCCCGTTGTCCCGCGAGGTCACCAGGCCGTCGCGGCCGAGGACTTCTCCTGCGGCAGCAGCAGCCACAGGGCCAGGTAGAGCAGGATCTGGGGTCCGGGCAACAGACACGAGACGACGAAGATCACGCGCATCGTCCCCGCGGAGGTGCCGAAGCGCCGAGCCAGCGCTGCGCACACTCCGCCGATCATGCGTCCGTCACGGGGGCGGGCAAGTGCGGCCATGGTGGGCTCCTTCGAGAACCGGCGGGGAGCAGCTCCTGTTGTGCTCCCGATGTATCCATGGTGGCTCGACGAAGGGGTGCAAAGCGTCGCTCTACGGGGCGACACCGACCCTGGAAATCGTCGGGGTCGAGCCCTGAGACGCCTCGTCCCTGAGTCGGGAGGCGCCTCCTCCCGCCCCCGCCCGCTGCCCCCGCCGCAGCCGCGCCCGGCAGACCGGCACGACCAGGAGATGCGCGAGCGCCACCCCGACGGTGTTCAGCAGCAGCGAGTCGACGTCCACGACCTGACCCGCCACCCCGGTCTGCGCCAGCTCGATGGCGAGCGAGATCAGCGCCCCGGCCGCGACCGTACGGGCCAGCGAGGCCAGCGGGGACACGAACAGCCGGCCCCCGGCCATCGGCAGCAGCACCCCGAGCGGCGCCAGCAGGAGAAGCCCCGAACCGAAGCGGTGCGCGGCCTCGACCGGACCGAGAGCGAGATCGGCCTTGATGCCGGCGAGAGGCTGGAAATTCGCGGCGGTCACCCACGCCACATCCAGGGGGCGAAGAGTCAGCCACCCGACGATCAGCAGATGCCCGAGGAGGAGGAGTACCCCCGCCGCGCGGAAGCGGATGACGGCTTGGCCGTCCGAACCTTGACGCACGCCACCCAAGACGCCACGACCGGCGGGATCGGTTCCGCGCTGTCCGAGGAAGAAATGTGGCACGGCACTCACGGCAGTTCGAGCACGCCGAGCGTGGGCACGTCGGCGGGCCGGGTCTTCGTCTCCGACGTACACAGATAGCCCCGGGGCGCGTAGTTCCCCGGACCGCCGAGCACGACGGTGCCGCCGGTCACCAGCGGCTCGCTGTCCGCGTACGAGCACACGAGCTGCGCCAGCGCCTCGGCCGGCAGGTCCTCGGGCTGCTCGTTCAGGCGCAGCGTGCCCGCCGGATCGCCCTCGCGGGCCCCGGACACCCGCAGACCGGCCGGCACGTCGGTGGAGAACCCGGCCTGCCGCTCATCGGTCACCGGTGCCTTCCGCAGCTCGTCCAGGAGCACCCGCGCCACGCGGATCCGGTCGGTCTCCGCCGCGTCCAGCCGTACCGAACGGTTCACGGTCATCAGCTGCGAGGCACAGACCAGATACACCTGGACCTCGATGTCCTCCAGCGCCTGCGAGGTGACGTCGTGGGCCGGGGTGCGGCACGGAACCCGGGACGGCGCGGCTCCCGCGTCCACCGGCACGGACGTCGACCTGATCCCGCACCCGGCGGCCAGAGCCGTGACCGCGAGGACCGCGGCCAGCGCCCGGCCGGTGCGCCGCCGCGCCCGCCGGGGGCGGTGTGCGCCGTACGCCTGGTCGCTGCGCCTCACGTCGAGCCGCCCTCCTCGTTCAGGTCCTCCGCGCCGTGCTCCCCGGCGCCGGAGGTCAGCCGCTCGGCGTCGACGGGCAGCCGCAGGACGAACACCGCTCCGTCGCCGTCGGGCGAGTTCGCGGCCGTGATGTCGCCGCCGTGGATGTGCGCGTTCTCCATGGCGATCGACAGTCCGAGGCCGCTGCCCTCGGACCGGGGCCGCGAGGCGCTCGCCTTGTAGAAGCGGTCGAAGACGTGCGGCAGGACGTCCTCGGGGATTCCCGGGCCGTGGTCCCGCACCTCGATGACCAGTTCCTCGCCGACGATCCGCACCGACACGCGTACCGGTGAGCCGCCGTGCTTGAGCGCGTTGCCGATCAGATTCGCCAGGATCACGTCGAGCCGGCGCGGATCGAGCCGCACCATCATGCCGCGCTCGGCATCCAGGTCCACGGCGTCGAGCCAGGCGCGTACGTCGATGCAGGCGGTGACCTGGTCGGCGACATCGACCGTGTCGAGCACGAGACGGGCGGTGCCCGCGTCGAAGCGGGTCACCTCCATCAGGTTCTCCACCAGGTCGTTCAGCCTGCGGGTCTCGCTCACCACCAGGTGCACCGCGGGAGCGATCATCGGATCGAGGCTGTCGGCCTCGTCCTCCAGCACCTCCGCGACGGCGGTGATCGCGGTCAGCGGGGTGCGCAGTTCGTGCGACATGTCGGCGACGAACCGGCGGCTGGACTCCTCACGCGCGCTCATGTCCGCGACCTTCTTCTCCAGCGCGCTCGCGGTCTTGTTGAACGTGCGGGAGAGTTCGGCCAGTTCGTCGGTGCCCGACACCATGAGCCGGGTGTCGAGCTTCCCCTCGCCGAGCTTGCGGGCGGCGTCGCCCAGCCGCTGTACGGGGCGCAGCACGGTCGTCGCCGCGCCCTGGGCGAGCAGCGCCGAACCGACCAGCGCCAGGGCGGTGGCGATGCCCAGCGACCACGCCAGGGAGTTGAGATCCTGGCGCTCCTGGTCGAGCGACTTCAGCATGTAGCCGGTCGGGCCACCCCCGATGATCTTCGTCCCGGCCACCAGGTACGGCCTGCCGCCGATACTCGTCCGCTGCCAGAACAGGTGGTACTCAAAGATGTTGCCCGACGTCATCGGCTGCTTCCTGCCCACCTGCTGCCGCAGGGAGACCGGCACGTCCTGCCGCGTGAAGGAGTCCAGGTCGGAGTAGCCGACGATCGGCTTGCCGTCGTGTTCGTCGACGAGCAGCACGTGGTAACCGGGACTGCTGCTCGCCATCTGCACGGCGGCGTTCTGCAGGTCGTCCCTGGTGGGGGGCATGGGCAGGCTGGCCGCCCGGTTCTGCATCTGACGGCGGAAGTCCCCGAGGGCGGAGTCCTGCGTACGCGTCAGCACCGCCTCGCGGTTGAGCCAGTACGCGATCCCCGACGCGGACACCGCCGCGGTCAGGGCCACCAGTCCGAACACGACGACGAGCCGCAGCCGCAGACTGGTCCAGCGCAGACCGGTGAGCACGGTCCGCTTCGCGGCTCCACTCACTGAGGCGAGTCCAGCCGGTAGCCCACGCCCCGCACGGTACGGATCAGCGTCGGCGAGGACGGTACGTCCTCCACCTTCGCGCGCAACCGCTGGACACAGGCGTCCACGAGCCGCGAGTCACCGAGGTAGTCGTGCTCCCAGACCAGGCGCAGCAGCTGCTGCCTGGACAGGGCCTGACCGGGCCTGCGGCTGAGCTCCAGCAGCAGCCGCAGCTCGGTCGGGGTGAGCTGAAGATCCTCACCGGCCTTGGTGACGGTCATCGCGGAGCGGTCGATGATCACGTTCCCGAAGGTCGCGGAGTCCGTGGACTCGCGCTCCCCCCGGCGCAGCACCGCGCGGATACGGGCGTCGAGCACCCGGCCCTGCACGGGTTTCACCACGTAGTCGTCCGCGCCGGACTCCAGTCCCACCACGACGTCGATGTCGTCGCTGCGCGCGGTCAGCAGAATGATCGGCAGCTGGTCGGTGCGGCGGATGCGCCGGCACACCTCGAAACCGTCGATCCCGGGCAGCATCACATCCAGCACGACCAGGTCCGGCCGCTGCTCTCGCAGCAGGTTCAGGCCGTCCTCTCCCGTCGCCGCAGTGGCCACTCGGTGGCCCTGGCGTGACAACGAGAGTTCGAGGGCCGTGCGGATGGCGTCGTCGTCCTCGATCAGCAACAGGAAAGGCACGGGGGTCATTCTGGCCCATGGTGGTGCCTCAATTCGACAGTTGGACGGCTCTTGCGGTTCCGGCACGCCCGGACGCCGGCCTGTGACACGGCTGTGACAGTCGGGGGACAGCGCCATGAAACTGCCCGGGCAAGCTCGTTGACACACGAACCAACGACTCCACCGACGGGGGGCGCGAGATGAACGCAACGCACAGCACCGGCTCGACGAGCGCAGTTGTCACGCGTCTCCACGACGTCGGCCGGGGTCCGGAGAAGTCCGGCGGCGTAACGCGGGGGTGCGTTCGCGGCGCCGGGCGTCAGCATCCGTCGTACATGACGGTGGTTGACACGCCCCTCGGGGGCAACGGGGGAAGCGCGTACGGGGAGGTCACGGGGGAGCGGAAGCCCGCTGCGCAGACCGAGGACGCCGAAGCGGTGTTCACGGCCTACGTCCAGGAGCGCCGCGCCTCCCTGTACGCCACCGCCTATCACCTGACCGGCGACCGGTTCGAGGCCGAGGACCTGCTGCAGAGCGCCCTCTTCTCGACGTACCGGGCGTGGGACAGGATCAGTGACAAGGCGGCGGTCGGCGGATATCTCCGCCGCACGATGACCAATCTGCACATCAGCGCCTGGCGCCGGCGCAAGCTCAACGAGTACCCGACCGAGGAACTGCCGGAGACGGTGGGCGACACGGACGCGATGCGCGGCACGGAACTGCGTGCGGTGCTCTGGCAGGCGCTCGCGCGGCTGCCCGAACTCCAGCGCACGATGCTGGTCCTGCGGTATTACGAGGGCCGCACCGACCCGGAGATCGCGGCCATCCTCGACATCAGTGTCGGCACGGTGAAGTCGAGCATCTGGCGGTCACTCCGCCGGCTGCGCGAGGACGAGGTCCTCAGCTTCGGCCGTGACGAGGAGGAGTCCTTCGGCGAGCTGGTGGCCTGAGGCGACGGGGGAAACGGGGACGGGGGAACGGACCGCTGCTTCGGGGGAGGCGGCGGTACGTGTACGGGGGTACGGGGGGTTACGCAGCGGGGTCGGACGGGCCGGGGGGTCCTGTCGGGCCCCGTTTCGCGTTGCCGAGCCGCCCCGCCGTGGCGGCCCCCTGCGTCAGCTCAGCTCCGCCGTCGCCCGGCGGCACCGCCCCGCAGCCGCCGCGGCCAGCCGGCCCAGCGCCTCCTCCTTGCCGCACGGATGCGCGCCCAGCGCCGCCTGCCGGGCCACGATCCGCCGCTCGGCCCGCATCAGACGCCAGCCGCGCCGCAGCAGGAACGGCACCGACTTGCGCCCCTCACGCAGATCCCGCAGCAGCCGCCGCCGGAACGTCGTCGAGGGGCGTCCGCGCAGGCACAGCGCGTCCGCGAGGAGACCCAGCTCCTGGCAGCGCTCCACGATGTCGGCGGCGAAGATCCCCTCGGCGACGAACAGGGGCGTGCGCTCCATGTGGAACACCTCGTGCCCGACGCGGGAGCTCGTGCCGATGTCGTACAGCGGCACGTCCGTACGTCCCGTGCAGCACAGTTCCGAGACGGCCGCGACCGCCGCGTCCGCGTCCCAGGACAGCACGGAGTCCCAGTCGATGTCCGTGCTGCCCGTGACCACGGGCAGCGTCGGGTCGTCGCCCTCCTTGTAGAAGTCGTCAAGGCGCAGCACCGGGAGACCGGCGCGAGCGGCGAGGGAGGACTTGCCTGAGCCGGAGGGGCCCGCCAGCAGCACGACGCGGGTCGGGATCGATTGGGAATTCACAGAACAGAAGTGTGAGGCATTGACCCGCGCAGGGGACCCCTCGGAGGTCCTGTTGGTATCGAGCATCACACCTCAACTACTCTGCGCGCACAGACGATTACCCGAACAGGCTCGATTCAGGTGGGAAAATCATGGCTCGTCATGCACTGTCTGCACCTTCACGCATCCGGCACGGCATCCTGCTGCGCGCCGGCCTGACCGTCACGGCGGTCGGTGCGGCGCTCGGTGCGGGAGGCGCGGCCGCCCAGGCCGCGCCGATGCCCACGGCCCCGGCCGCGGGCGCCGACAGCACCCTCGGCGCGGTCACCGGAACGGCGGGGCCCGCGCTGACCGGGGCGCTCGGCTACTCCCTCGCGGGCGGCATCGCGCCCGTCACCGACCTCCAGCTCGACCCGCTGGCAGGCACGGGCGTCGACCCCCTGGACAACGCGGTGGGCACCCAGGTCGCCGACTTCAAGCCGCTCACCACGGCCGTCGTGACCGACCCGCTGACCAGCGGCGGCGCGATCAGCGACCTGCCCGTGGCCGGGCAGGTGACCGGCCTGATCACCGGCTGACCCCGCCCAACGCCCGCGGGCCGTCCCCTCCGTCGTCCGGAGGAGGCGGCCCGCAGGTGTGGAAGGCCCTTCAGGCGGTCAGTACGAGGAGCCTGCGGCTCCCAGGGCGCCCGTGGGGTGCCAGACCGTCTTCGTCTCCAGGAAGGCCGTCAGGCGGCGCGTGCCGGGGTCGGCCGACCAGTCGGCGCCGTCGGCGGAGCCGCGCAGGACGCGCTTCATGTTGTCCGCCGCCGCGATCTCCAGCTCCGTCGCCAGCGCGGTGTCCGCGCCGGTGAGGTCGATCGCGTTGACGTCCTGGTGGGAGGCGAGCGGGGCCGCGAGCTCCGCGGTCTTCCCGGACAGGATGTTCACCACGCCGCCCGGCAGGTCGGAGGTGGCCAGCACCTCGCCCAGCGAGAGCGCGGGCAGCGGCGCGTCCGCCGATGCGATGACCACGGCGGTGTTGCCGGTGGCGATCACCGGGGCGATCACCGAGACCAGGCCCAGGAACGAGGAGTTCTGCGGCGCCAGGACCGTGACCACACCCGTCGGCTCCGGCGTCGAGAGGTTGAAGTACGGGCCCGCGACGGGGTTGGCCCCGCCGACGATCTGGCCGATCTTGTCCGTCCAGCCCGCGTACCAGACCCAGCGGTCGACCGCCGCGTCGACGACGGCCGCGGCCTTGGACTTCGACAGGCCCTCGGCGTCCGCCACCTCGCGTACGAACTGGTCCTTGCGGCCCTCCAGCATCTCCGCGACGCGGTAGAGGATCTGGCCGCGGTTGTACGCGGTCGCGCCCGACCAGCCGCCGAACGCCTTGCGGGCGGCCACGACCGCGTCGCGCGCGTCCTTGCGGGAGGACTGCGGCGCGTTCGCCAGCCACCTGCCCTTGGAGTCCGTCACCTCGTACACCCGGCCGCTCTCGGAGCGGGGGAACTTGCCCCCGACGTACAGCTTGTAGGTCTTGAAGACGCTCAGACGGTTATCGGACATCGAGGTATGCCTCCAGGCCGTGACGGCCGCCCTCGCGGCCGTAGCCCGACTCCTTGTAGCCACCGAAGGGCGACGTCGGGTCGAACTTGTTGAACGTGTTGGCCCAGACGACGCCCGCACGGAGCTTGCCGGCCACCGCGAGGATGCGGGAGCCCTTCTCCGTCCAGATGCCGGCCGAGAGGCCGTACTGGGTGTTGTTGGCCTTGGCGACCGCCTCGTCCGGGGTGCGGAAGGACAGGACGGAGAGCACGGGGCCGAAGATCTCGTCGCGGGCGACCGTGTGCGCCTGGGTGACGTTCGTGAAGAGCGTCGGGGCGAACCAGTAGCCGGACGAGGGGAGCTCGCAGGGCGCGGACCAGCGCTCGGCGCCCTCCGCCTCGCCGGACTCGACGAGCGTGGTGATCCGGGAGAGCTGCTCCGCGGAGTTGATCGCGCCGATGTCGGTGTTCTTGTCCAGCGGGTCGCCGAGGCGCAGCGTGGACAGCCGGCGCTTGAGGGCGTCCAGCACCTGGTCCTGGACGGACTCCTGGACCAGGAGCCGGGAACCCGCGCAGCAGACCTGGCCCTGGTTGAAGAAGATGCCGTTGACGATGCCCTCGACGGCCTGGTCGATGGGGGCGTCGTCGAAGACGATGTTGGCGCCCTTGCCACCGAGCTCCAGCGTGACCTTCTTGTCCGTGCCCGCGATCTGGCGGGCGATGGCCTTGCCGACGGCGGTCGAGCCGGTGAAGGCGACCTTGTTCACGTCGGGGTGCCCGACGAGGGCGGAACCCGCGTCGCCGTAGCCCGTGAGGATGTTGACGACGCCCCTGGGCAGCCCCGCCTGGCGGCAGATGTCGGCGAAGAACAGCGCGGAGAGCGGAGTCGTCTCGGCGGGCTTGAGCACCACCGTGTTGCCGGTGGCGAGTGCCGGGGCGATCTTCCACGCCAGCATCAGGAGCGGGAAGTTCCACGGGATGACCTGGCCGGCCACGCCCAGCGGGCGCGGGTTCGCGCCGTAACCGGCGTGGTCCAGCTTGTCGGCCCAGCCCGCGTAGTAGAAGAAGTGCGCGGCGACGAGGGGGAGGTCCGCGTCGCGGGTCTCCTTGATCGGCTTGCCGTTGTCCAGGGTCTCCAGGACGGCCAGCTCGCGGCTGCGCTCCTGGATGATCCGGGCGATGCGGAACAGGTACTTCGCGCGCTCGGAGCCGGGCAGCGCCGACCATTTCTCGAACGCCCTGCGGGCCGCCTTGACCGCCCGGTCGACGTCCTCGGCGCCGGCCCGCGCCACCTCGGCGAGGACCTCCTCGGACGAGGGGCTGACCGACTTGAAGACCTTGCCGTCGGCCGCCTCGGTGAACTCGCCGTCGATGAACAGCCCGTACGAGGGGGCGATGTCGACGACGGAGCGGGACTCCGGAGCCGGTGCGTACTCGAATGCAGATGCCATGGGGATCAGTCCACCGTCACGTAATCGGGGCCGGAGTAACGGCCGGTGCTGAGCTTCTGGCGCTGCATCAGCAGGTCGTTCAGCAGGCTGGAGGCGCCGAAGCGGAACCAGTGGTTGTCCAGCCAGTCCTCGCCCGCGGTCTCGTTGACCAGCACGAGGAACTTGATCGCGTCCTTGCTGGTGCGGATGCCGCCGGCCGGCTTCACACCGACCTGTACCCCAGTCTGCTCCCGGAAGTCGCGGACGGCCTGCAGCATCAGCAGGGTGTTCGAGGGCGTCGCGTTGACCGCGACCTTCCCCGTCGACGTCTTGATGAAGTCGGCGCCCGCCAGCATCCCGAGCCAGGAGGCGCGGCGGATGTTGTCGTACGTGGACAGCTCGCCGGTCTCGAAGATCACCTTGAGCCGTGCGGAGCCGCACTCCGCCTTCACGGCGACGATCTCCTCGTACACCTTCAGGTAGTGGCCGGAGAGGAAGGCGCCGCGGTCGATCACCATGTCGATCTCGTCCGCCCCGGCCGCCACGGCGTCGCGGACGTCCGCGAGCTTGACGGCGAGCGCGGCACGGCCCGCGGGGAAGGCCGTCGCCACGGACGCCACCTTCACTCCGGAGCCGGCCAGCGCGGCGGCGGCGGTCGCCGCCATGTCGGGATAGACGCAGACCGCGGCGGTGCGCGGGCTCGTGCGGTCGGTGGGGTCGGGGTTGACGGCCTTGGCGGCGAGAGCCCGGACCTTGCCCGGGGTGTCCGCGCCTTCCAGCGTCGTCAGGTCGATCATCGAGATGGCGAGATCGATGGCGTACGCCTTGGCAGTCGTCTTGATCGATCGGGTTCCGAGGGAGGCGGCGCGCGCTTCGAGGCCGACAGGGTCGACGCCGGGCAGCCCGTGCAGGAAGCGGCGCAGCGCACTGTCGGACGCCGTCGCGTCGGCGAATGCAGGTGCAGTGGTGGGCATGGTCACCACATGAGCATATCTACGCGCGTAGCGACCTGTACAGGGCCCCTGCTCCTTCCCGCGCCGCACGCGCGCCGCACGGCCGCCCGGCCCCGGCGGACGGCCGTCAGGCAGAATCGGGCCCATGACGAGCCCCACGCCTGCCCCCGAGCCGGTCTACGCCGACCGGACCTTCCGTTCGGTTCCCGGCCTGGTCTGCGGGGTACTGCTGATCGCGCTGACCGCCTGGATCGGCGGCGACGCCCTGTTCCGCGGCGAGGGCCGGACCCCGTGGACGGCACTCGCGGGGATGCTGGCCGTGATCCCGCTGATCGTGGCGTTCACGGTGCGGCCCGTGGTGTTCGCGAACCAGGAGCGCATCCGCATCCGCAACCCGTTCCGCACCATCGTGCTGCCCTGGACCGACGTCGCCGACGTGCGCGCCGGTTACTCGACCGAACTCTCCACCCACGCGGGAGTCACCTACCAGCTGTGGGCCGTCCCCGTCTCGCTGCGCGAGCGCAAGCGGGCGGCGAGGAAGGCGTCGCGGCAGTCCCAGGACGACCCGTACGGCAGGTCGTCCGTCAACGCCGACGTCCGCGACACGGCCGCACGCATCGCCGCCGCCGACCAGACCGCCGTCGACCTGCGGGAACTGGCCGAGGGAGCCGCGCACCGCAAGGACGGGACCCCCTCGGTGACGGCCTCGGTCCGCTGGGCGTACGAGGTCATCGCCCCGGCCGCCGCGGGCCTCGTGCTGCTCGTGGTGCTGCTCGCGATCGGCTGAGGCGGGCGGCGCGGGACGCCGTGGCAGGAGGGGCGGTGCGGGACGGTGAACCGTCCCGCACCG
>NZ_JBEZIJ010000001.1:269685-835407 GCF_040650955.1 Streptomyces sp. NPDC048560 | reverse complement strand
CAGCCCGTCGCGATGACATCCGTCCTCTGGCTCCTGGCCCTCCCCACCATCGGCGGTGAACCGTCCCGCACCGCCCCTCCTGCCGTTCATGGCCCGAGCGGCCTTCGTGGCGCCCCGGTGCCGCGTCCGCCCCGCTCAGATGCCCGCGGCCGCCGACAGGTCGCGCTTGATACCGGCGAGCAGTTCCGCGGCCTTGGCGCGGGCCGCGGGCAGGTCGTCCGCCGAAGCGACCGGCACCACGACCTCCAGGTAGCACTTGAGCTTCGGCTCGGTGCCGCTCGGGCGGACGATCACCCGCGCGCCCGCCAGGTGGTAGCGCAGACCGTCGGTCGGCGGCAGCAGTTCCGTCCCCAGCGACAGGTCCTCGGCCGAGGTGACGGGGAGGCCCGCCAGCTCGGCCGGCGGCCGCTCCCGCAGGCGCAGCATGGCGTTCGCGATGACCGTCAGGTCCTCGACCCGGACCGAGAGCTGGTCCGTGGCGTGCAGACCGTGCGTGACGGCGAGGTCGTCCAGCAGGTCGAGGAGCGTACGGCCCCGCTCCTTGAGCACGGAGGCCAGCTCGGCGACGAGCAGGGCGGCCGTGATGCCGTCCTTGTCGCGTACGCCCTCCGGGTCGACGCAGTAGCCCAGCGCCTCCTCGTAGCCGTAGCGCAGGCCGTCGACGCGGGCGATCCACTTGAAGCCGGTCAGCGTCTCCTCGTAGCCGAGGCCCGCCTTCTCGGCGATGCGGCCGAGCAGCGAGGACGACACGATCGACTCGGCGAAGGTGCCCGTGACGCCCCGGTCGACCAGATGGGCGGCGAGCAGCGCGCCGACCTCGTCTCCGCGCAGCATCCGCCAGCCTCCCGCGACGGTCTCGTCGGGCACCGCCACGGCGCAGCGGTCGGCGTCCGGGTCGTTGGCGATGACCAGATCCGGGCGGGCGCGGCGTGCGGTGGCGAAGGCGAGATCCATGGCACCGGGCTCTTCCGGGTTCGGGAAGGCCACGGTGGGGAACGCCGGGTCGGGCTCGGCCTGCTCCGCGACGAGCACGGGCTCGGGGAACCCGGCCCGCGCGAACGCGGCCGTGAGGACGGACGTACCGACACCGTGCAACGCCGTGTGGACGATGCGGGCGGTACGCGGGGAGCCGGCGCCGAGCACCGCGTCCGTACGGGCGAGATAGGCGTCCAGGACCTCGTCGCCGAGGGTCTCCCAGCCGGTGCCGGGGCGGGCCACCGTGCCGAGCGGGCCGACCGCCGCGATCGCGGCGGCGATCTCGCCGTCGGCCGGAGGCACGATCTGCGAGCCGTCGCCGAGGTAGACCTTGTAGCCGTTGTCGCGCGGGGGGTTGTGGCTGGCTGTCACCTCGACGCCCGCGACGGCGCCCAGATGCCTTATGGCGAACGCGAGGACGGGGGTGGGAAGCGGGCGGGGCAGCACGGCCGCCCGCAGTCCGGCGCCGATCATGACCGCGGCGGTGTCGCGCGCGAAGTCGGCCGACTTGTACCGGGCGTCGTACCCGATGACGACGAGCCCGCCGCCCTGGCCCTGGGCCGTCAGATACGCGGCGAGGCCGGCGGCGGCCCGGATCACCACGGACCGGTTCATCCGCATGGGGCCCGCCCCGAGCTCCCCGCGCAGTCCGGCGGTGCCGAACTGCAGCGTGCCCGCGAAGCGCACGGCGAGCTCGTCGAGGTCCCCCGACTCGATGAGCTTGCCGAGCTCGTCACGGGTCTCGGGGTCCGGGTCCTCGGCCTGCCAGGTCCTGGCACGGGCGATGAGGTCCTGCTGCACGTGGTCCGCCTCTCTGGGGGTACGGGAAGTCGAGCCCCTCCGGCGACCGGGGAGCGGTGTCCGGGGCCCGGCCCCGGGTTCGGAGCGGGCGGGCCTGAGCGCCCGCCCGTCACCTGTCAGATCCGGTCCAGCACCCGGGCCAGCAGCGCACCCATCCGGGTGGCCGAGTCGCGGCCTGCCTGCAGGACCTCTTCGTGGTTCAGCGGCTCGCCGGACAGACCGGCGGCCAGGTTCGTCACCAGCGAGATGCCGAGGACCTCCGCGCCCGCCTCGCGCGCGGCGATGGCCTCCAGCACGGTGGACATGCCCACCAGGTCGCCGCCCAGGACGCGGACCATGTTGATCTCGGCCGGAGTCTCGTAGTGCGGGCCGGGGAACTGCACGTACACGCCCTCTTCGAGGGTCTCGTCGATCTCCTTGCACAGGGCGCGCAGCCGCGGCGAGTACAGGTCGGTGAGGTCGACGAAGTTGGCGCCGATGATCGGCGACGCCGCCGTCAGGTTGATGTGGTCGCTGATCAGCACAGGCTGCCCGGGGCGCATACCCTCGCGCAGACCGCCGCAGCCGTTCGTCAGGACGATGGTCCGGCAGCCCGCCGCGACCGCGGTGCGGACCCCGTGCGAGACGGCGGCGACCCCGCGGCCCTCGTAGAAGTGGGTGCGACCGAGGAAGACCAGGACACGCTTGTCGCCGATCCGGTACGAGCGGATCGTGCCGCCGTGGCCCTCGACCGCCGGCGCGGGGAACCCGGGCAGCTCGGTCACCGGGAACTCGGCCTCCGGCGCGCCGAGCGCGTCGCCCGCGGGGGCCCACCCGGAGCCCATCACGAGAGCGACGTCGTGGGTCTCGGCGCCGGTCAGCTCGCGGAGGCGGGCTGCGGCGTCGGCGGCGGCGGCGTGCGGGTCGCCCTGGATGTTGTCCGGAATAACAGATGCGTTCACGCGGATGAGGGTAGCCGGTGAATCCCTACGCGCGTAGATGACCATGCGCAAAGCTGGCCGGACCTGTTCGTATGTTCGTACAGGAGTGCGGTGTGACCAGCGCTCAGCAGGGGCGCTTGCGGAGCTCCATCACGTAGTCGTGCGGGGCTCCGGCGGACTCGGCGGCATCGGCCACCTCGCCCAGGTAGCGCGCCGACGGCAGTCCTCCCTCGTACCCGTTCAGCACGTACATCCAGGTCGGCTCCTCGCCGTCCAGGGTGTGCACGCGCACCCGCATCCGCCGGTAGATGTCGAGGCCCACGCCCTCCCACCGGTCCATGGAGTCCTCGTCCATCGGCGCGATGTCGTACAGCGCGACGAAGACCTGGGAACGGGGCGCCTCGACCACCGTGGCCAGCGCGCCTTCCCAGCCCATCTGCTCCCCGCCGAAGGTCAGCCGCCAGCCGTTCAGCCAGCCGGTGCCGCGCAGCGGGGAATGAGGAGCGCGGCGCGTCATCAGCCGCGCGTCGAGGTTGCCGGCGTACGCGGCGTAGAGCGACATGTGGTCGAGGGTACGGGAGGTGGCACCGGGAGTGCCGGTTCCTGAGTGCGAGGCACCGCCGGATCGTCCCCGTTCGTGCACCCCGGACCCGGTACCGGCGGGCCCAGGCCACGTATGGAGGGCCCCGGGGCGAAGCACTTTGGCGCGTGCGGGACAATGGAGTACGTACTGCATTCCCTCGGGGCGATCCCCCGGACCCCGGCCGCGGCGGCATACGGCCGCGGGATGACACCACGCGAGGCGGACTTTTCGTGACCCGGATCGTGATCATCGGCGGCGGCCCCGGCGGCTACGAGGCGGCACTGGTGGGCGCCCAGCTCGGCGCGGAGGTGACCGTCGTCGACTGCGACGGCCTCGGCGGCGCGTCGGTCCTCACCGACTGCGTGCCCTCCAAGACCCTGATCGCTACGGCAGAGGTGATGACCACCTTCGACTCTTCGTACGAGGAGTTGGGCATCATCGTCGCGGACGACACGCCCCACCTGGAGCAGGCCGCGCGCGTCGTCGGCGTCGACCTCGGCAAGGTCAACCGACGGGTCAAGCGCCTCGCGCTGGCCCAGTCCCACGACATCACCGCGTCCGTCACCCGGGCCGGCGCCCGGGTGATGCGCGGCCGGGGCCGCCTGGAGGGCCTTCAGGCGGCGGACGGCTCCCGCCAGGTCGTCGTGACCGCCGCCGACGGTACGGAGGAGACGCTGACCGCCGACGCCGTGCTCGTCGCGACCGGCGGACACCCCCGCGAGATCCCGGACGCCCTCCCCGACGGCGAGCGCATCCTGAACTGGACCCAGGTCTACGACCTCGACGAGCTCCCCGAGGAGCTCATCGTCGTCGGATCCGGTGTCACCGGCGCCGAGTTCGCCGGTGCCTACCAGGCACTCGGCTCGCGCGTCACGCTCGTCTCCTCCCGCGACCGTGTGCTGCCCGGCGAGGACCCGGACGCCGCCGCGGTCCTGGAGGACGTCTTCCGCCGCCGTGGCATGAACGTCATGGCCCGCTCCCGCGCCCAGTCCGCCAAGCGCGTGGGCGACCGGGTCGAGGTCACCCTCGCCGACGGACGTGTCATCTCCGGCTCGCACTGCCTGATGGCCGTCGGCGCGATCCCGAACACCGCGGGCATGGGCCTGGAGGAGGCCGGGGTCCGTCTCAAGGACTCGGGCCACATCCTGACCGACCGGGTCTCGCGCACCAGCGCCCCCGGCGTGTACGCGGCCGGTGACGTCACCGGGATCTTCGCGCTGGCCTCGGTCGCCGCTATGCAGGGCCGGATCGCGATGTACCACTTCCTCGGTGACGCGGTCACCCCGCTGAACCTGAAGACGGTCTCCTCGAACGTGTTCACCGACCCCGAGATCGCGACCGTCGGCTACAGCCAGTCCGACGTCGACTCGGGCAAGATCGACGCCCGGGTCGTCAAGCTGCCGCTGCTGCGCAACCCGCGCGCCAAGATGCAGGGCATCCGCGACGGCTTCGTCAAGATCTTCTGCCGGCCCGGCACCGGCATCGTGGTCGGCGGCTGTGTGGTCGCCCCGCGCGCCAGCGAGTTGATCCACCCGATCTCGATCGCGGTCGACAACAACCTGACGGTGGAACAGATCGCAAATGCTTTCACCGTCTACCCGTCCCTGTCCGGATCGATCGCCGAAGTGGCCCGGCAGCTGCACACCCGGAAGCTCACGGGCGACTCGTAGGGCGCGGGGGAAGCCAGGCGGTGGCACGGTGAATCCCCGGCAACCCCCGGCAACCCCCGGCAAGTCGGACGGTCCGTCGGAGCGTTTGTGACCGCTCCCGTCCGTACTCTTCCGACTCCCGTCACAACAGCGGGGCCGCCTATACCACTTGGCGGCCCCATTCATGTGCAACTTCTGTTATTCGGCGCAAACTGCTGAAAACTAACGGATGGCCAGGTTACTGTCAGTTTCGTGTTCGCTGCAGAACGTCGTCAGTTGATCCTCGAAATGGTGCGCGCCAACGGGGCGGTTTCGCTCCGAGAGCTCGCCCGCGTCGTCCAGACCTCCGAAGTGACCGTACGGCGGGACGTGCGGGCACTGGAGGCAGAAGGACTCCTCGACCGCCGGCACGGCGGTGCGGTTTTGCCGGGCGGATTCACGCGGGAGTCCGGCTTTCCGCAAAAATCCCATCTCTCCACCGCGGAGAAGACGGCCATCGCCGACGTGGCGGCCGGGCTGGTCGGTGAGGGCGAGGCCATCGTGGTCGGCGCCGGAACGACCACGCAGGAGCTGGCCCGCCGGCTCGCGCGGGTTCCCGGTCTGACCGTCGTCACCAACTCACTGCTGGTCGCCCAGGCGTTGGCCCATGCCAACCGGGTCGAAGTGGTGATGACCGGCGGCACGCTGCGCGGGAGCAACTACGCGCTCGTGGGCAGCGGGGCCGAGCAGTCCCTCCAAGGGCTGCGGGTCTCGCGGGCGTTCCTCTCCGGGAGCGGCCTCACCGCCGAACGCGGGCTCTCCACGTCCAACATGCTCTCCGCCAGCGTGGACCGGGCACTGGTGCAGGCGGCCGCGGAGGTGGTGGTCCTCGCGGACCACACCAAGCTCGGCTCCGACACCATGTTCCAGACGGTGCCCACCGACCTCATCACCCGGCTGGTCACGGACGAGCCCCCGGTGCACGACGAGCGGGCCGCCACCGAACTCCAGGCACTGGCCGACCAGGGCGTGGAGATCACGATCGCCGGCCCGGGCGCGGACGCGTCGACAGCCGGTGACGGGGCTCCGCCCGGCCGTCAGCCCAGACGTGACATGCCGCTGCCGGGACAGCGCCGTACACAGACGGGTGGTTCCGGCGGACTGGGACCGCAGCTGCGGAGCGCGGCGGCCCTGGCCGACCAGGGCTCGGGAGACCGTGCCCGGGTGGCGGACCTTCGTCGCCGCTAGGGCCTCCCGTACGGATCAGGCAGGGTCCCGGGGCCGTGGGTCAGCCCCGTTCCGTGCCGGGGCCTCTCAGGCCCTGGAGCGTCAGCGTCAGCAGGCGGTCGGCGAGAGCCGGATCGTCCGGTGACTGCTCGGCGGCCAGCGCGATGGCGTTCGTCAGCTGCATCAGGTCGTCGATCGACACGTCCGTCCGTACGGCGCCGCTCGCCTGCGCCCGGGCGAGCAGCCGTGCCCCCGCCTCGCGCAGCGGCACATTGCACTGCGCCAGGGCCGAAGTCTCGTCCCGCGAAGCCGACATGAGCGCCTGGGCGACTCCCCGGTACTCACCCGCGTGCGTGACGATCGCACCCAGCCACTCCACGAGAGCCCGGCACGGGTGCTCCGCCCCCGCCAGCTCGCGGGAGCGGACCAGCAGTGCTTCCAGGGCCTCCTGGAACACCGCGTACATCAGGGCCTGACGGTTCGGGAAGTGCCGGTAGAGCGTGCCGATCCCCACGCCCGCATGGCGCGCGATGTCCTCCAGCGAGGCATCGGTGCCGTGCTCGGCGAAGGACGTGCGTGCCTCGTTCAGCAGCCGGTCGTAGTTGCGGCGCGCGTCGGCGCGCATCGGCCGTCCCGGGGTCGGTGCCGGCGTCCGTGCCGTGCTCGTCGCCATCGCCCAGTCCTCCGCATCTCCCGGGTGTACGCCCCTGCGTGCGTACGCCCCCGGGTCCAGGATGCCATCGGGCAACAGGAGGTGCCCTCCGTATCGCTCCCGCACGCCGGGAACCCGGCGGCGGACCCCGGGACATGGCGAAGGGCCCCGCGGGAGTCGTGTGACTCCCGCGGGGCCCCTGGAGCCTGCCGGATCAGTCCTTGATCTCGCAGATGAGGGCGCCGGAGGAGACGGAGCCGCCGACCTCGGCGGCCAGGCCCTTGACGGTGCCGGAGCGGTGGGCGTTGAGGGGCTGTTCCATCTTCATGGCTTCGAGGACGACGACGAGGTCGCCTTCCTTGACTTCCTGGCCCTCTTCGACGGCGACCTTGACGATGGTGCCCTGCATCGGGGAGGCGAGGGTGTCGCCGGACGCGGCGGAGCCGGCCTTCTTGGCGGCGCGGCGTTTGGGCTTGGCGCCGGCTGCGAGGCCGGTGCGGGCCAGGCTCATGCCGAGGGAGACGGGCAGGGAGACTTCCAGGCGCTTGCCGCCGACCTCGACGACGATCGTCTCGCGGGTGCCGTCCTCGTCGTCGGTGTCCGCGCCGGCGGGGACGAAGGGCTTGATGTCGTTGACGAACTCGGTCTCGATCCAGCGGGTGTGGATGCGGAACGGGTCGGCGGTGAAGGCGGGGTCGATGACGACGGCCTGGTGGAAGGGGATGGCGGTGGCCATGCCCTCGATCGTGAACTCGGCCAGGGCGCGGGCGGCGCGCTGGAGTGCCTGTTCGCGGGTGGCGCCGGTGACGATCAGTTTGGCGAGCAGGGAGTCCCAGGCGGGGCCGATGACGCTGCCGGACTCGACGCCCGCGTCCAGGCGGACGCCGGGGCCGGAGGGTGCCTGGAAGGTGGTGACGGTGCCGGGGGCGGGCAGGAAGCCGCGGCCCGGGTCCTCGCCGTTGATGCGGAACTCGAAGGAGTGGCCGCGCACTGCGGGGTCGCCGTAGCCGAGTTCCTCGCCGTCGGCGATGCGGAACATCTCGCGTACGAGGTCGATGCCGGTGACTTCTTCGGTGACCGGGTGCTCGACCTGGAGGCGGGTGTTGACCTCGAGGAAGGAGATGGTGCCGTCGGTGCCGACGAGGAACTCGACGGTGCCGGCGCCGACGTAGCCGGCTTCCTTGAGGATGGCCTTGGACGCGGCGTACAGCTCGGCGTTCTGCGCTTCGCTGAGGAAGGGGGCGGGGGCCTCCTCCACCAGTTTCTGGTGGCGGCGCTGCAGGGAGCAGTCGCGGGTGGAGACGACGACGACGTTGCCGTGGGTGTCGGCCAGGCACTGGGTCTCGACGTGGCGGGGCTTGTCGAGGTAGCGCTCGACGAAGCACTCGCCGCGGCCGAAGGCGGCGACGGCCTCGCGGACGGCGGAGTCGTAGAGCTCGGGGACCTCTTCGAGGGTGCGGGCGACCTTCAGGCCGCGGCCGCCTCCACCGAAGGCGGCCTTGATCGCGATGGGCAGGCCGTGCTCGCGGGCGAAGGCGACGACCTCGTCCGAGCCGGAGACCGGGTCGGGGGTGCCGGCGACCAGGGGTGCGCCGGCGCGCTGGGCGATGTGGCGGGCGGCGACCTTGTCGCCGAGGTCGCGGATGGCCTGCGGGGGCGGGCCGATCCAGGTCAGGCCCGCGTCGAGTACGGCCTGGGCGAACTCGGCGTTCTCCGAGAGGAAGCCGTAACCCGGGTGGATCGCGTCCGCCCCGGAGTCCTTGGCCGCCTGGAGCACCTTGGCCATGTCCAGATAACTGGCGGCCGGGGTGTCACCGCCCAGAGCGAATGCCTCGTCGGCCGCGCGGACATGCAGAGCGTCCCGGTCCGGATCGGCGTAGACGGCTACGCTCGCGATTCCGGCGTCCCGGCAGGCCCGAGCAACGCGGACAGCGATTTCGCCACGGTTGGCGATGAGCACCTTGCGCACGATGACTCCCTCCTTGAAACAAGCTGAGTTTAGGGACTACCGACACGGCCGTACGACCCGTCCCCACTGGTGAGCTTGCCCACACGGAGTGTGATTCGAGGTTTGCTGGAGTCGTGAAATCCCTTGTCGCACCACGTTACGCCGGGTTCCTTCACCGCACAGTAGCCATCAGGTGTGGTCCAGGTCTCTGTCTGGAGGGTCAACGACGTCCCGTGTTTCTTTGTCGGGTCCCTACGAACCCCCGGGCGTGTCGTCGCTGTCGCGTGAGCACCGCCGAACCTCTTGTCCCAACGATTACCCGTTAGTAGGGTCCGCGATATCGCAGGTACTACAGGTAACAGGGGGTGGGCGCGGTGATACGCAGACCGGTGGCCGTGGTGACCGGGCTCGTGCTGTTCGCGGAAGCGGTGGGGATCGTACTCATCAACGCGGTCCTCGCGACGGTGGTCGACAACCAGAAGATGTCCCTCGCGGGCATGGACCCCGGCGTCATGTCCACGGGCACCTGGGTGATGGGCTGGGGCTCCGGCCTCCTGCTGGTGCTCTGCGGTCTCGTCGCGCTCCTGGCCGGTATCCGCGACCGGGCGCCGGGCCGCGCCGGACGGATCGCCCTGATCGGCTGCGCCGTCGTGCACGGGGTGCTGGGCGCCCTCACGGTGGGCCTGGTCGGCTGGTCCGCGTTCGGCTTCATGATGGCCGTGCTCGCGCTGCTCGTCCTGACCCTGCTGGGGTACGGCCCCGACGGCGCGCGACGGGGCGAGGGCGACGAGCGGGGCAAGGAGCAGGGGGACGGGCACGGGAGCGGCGCCGAAGCTCCGGCGCCCGCCTGACCCGGTCCCGCCCTCAGGGCGTGGCGACGGTCACCGGGCCCACAGGTCCGTGACGGAGAAGCCCAGTTCGCCGAGCAGGCGGCGCAGCAGCGGCAGCGAGAGCCCGATGACGTTGCCGTGGTCGCCCTCGATGGAGTCGACGAACGGCGCCGACCGGCCGTCCAGCGTGAACGCGCCCGCCACATGGAGCGGTTCGCCCGAGGCTACGTAGGCGGCGATCTCGGCGTCGGTCGGTTCGCCGAACCGTACGACCGTGGACGCCGTCGCGGAGGCCGTACGGCCGCTCGCCGTGTCGATCACGCTGTGGCCGGTCCGCAGCACCCCGGCCCGGCCGCGCATGGACTTCCAGCGGGCGGTGGCCTCCTCGGCGTCGGCGGGCTTGCCCAGCGCCTCGCCGTCGAGTTCGAGAACTGAGTCGCAGCCGATCACCAGTGCGCCGGCCGCCTCCGGGAGGGCCGCGACGACCGCGGCCTTGGCCTTCGCCAGGACGAGCGCCAGCTCGCCGGGGGTGGGCGCGGACAGCGCGTCCTCGTCGACACCGCTGACGATCACCTCGGGCGCGAAGCCTGCCTGGCGCAGGAGGCCGAGGCGGGCGGGAGAGGCGGAGGCGAGGACGAGGCGGCGCTGATCAGTCATACCGGCCATCGTAGAAGGCCCCGCAGGGCCCGGGAAACGTCGTGTCAGCGGATTCCGAGGACGAACATGGCGATCACCATGGCGAGCGCCAGCAGCGACCCCGCGCGGCGCAGCATCGCCTGCGCGTCGCGGAGCTCCTTGGGCGGCTCGTTCTCGGGATCTGACCACAGCATGGAAACGATCCTGCTGCCGTGGCCGCTGTGGCGCCTGAGTACGGGTACTCAACCGCCACAGCGGCACGACGGGCCGCCCGGCGTGCGGGTGTGCTCAGACGGGCCAGTAGGTGCGTGCCCAGGAGCGCGGACCGGGCCGCAGCGCGCCCTGGCGCGCGATGCGCCCCGGATCGGACCACTGCTCGGGCGGCACCGGTGCGCCGGACGGCACGGCGGCCGTCGCCGCTGCGCGCGCCTGGACCACCGCGAGGGCGGCGGCCAGCTCCTCCGGGGTGGGATTGCCCCGAACGACCTTGATCATGGTCTGGGTCCTCTCTACAGGGGGATGTTGCCGTGCTTCTTGGGGGGAAGCGCTTCGCGTTTGGTGCGGAGCTGGCGCAGGCCCTTGACGATGTGGGCGCGGGTGTCGGAGGGCATGATCACCGCGTCGACGTAGCCGCGTTCGGCGGCGACGTACGGGTTGAGGAGTGCGTCCTCGTAGTCGGCGATCAGTTCGGCGCGGGTCGCTTCCTGGTCCTCGGCGGCGGCGATGGTGCGCCGGTGCAGGATGTTGACCGCGCCCTGCGCGCCCATGACCGCGATCTGTGCGGTGGGCCAGGCGAGGTTGAGGTCGGCGCCCAGGTGCTTGGAGCCCATGACGTCGTAGGCGCCGCCGAAGGCCTTGCGGGTGATGACCGTGATGAGGGGGACGGTCGCTTCGGCGTAGGCGTAGATGAGTTTGGCGCCGCGCCGGATGATGCCGCCGTATTCCTGGTCGACGCCGGGGAGGAAGCCGGGGACGTCGACGAAGGTGAGGACGGGGACGTTGAAGGCGTCGCAGGTCCGTACGAAGCGTGCGGCCTTCTCGCTCGCGTTGATGTCCAGGCAGCCGGCGAACTGCATCGGCTGGTTGGCGACGATGCCGACCGGGTGGCCCTCGACGCGGCCGAAGCCGGTGATGATGTTCGGCGCGAACAGGGCCTGGGTCTCCAGGAACTCGCCCTCGTCCAGGACGTGTTCGATGGCGGTGTGCATGTCGTAGGGCTGGTTCGCGGAGTCCGGGATGAGGGTGTCGAGCTCGCGGTCCTCCTCCGTCGTCTCCAAGTCGGCCTCCTCGGGGAAGGCGGGTGCCTCGGAGAGGTTGTTGGAGGGGAGGTAGGACAGCAGGGACTTGACGTACTCGATGGCGTCCTTCTCGTCCCCCGCCATGTGGTGCGCGACACCGGAGGTGGTGTTGTGCGTGCGGGCGCCGCCCAGTTCCTCGAAGCCGACGTCCTCGCCGGTGACGGTCTTGATGACGTCGGGTCCGGTGATGAACATGTGTGAGGTCTGGTCGACCATGACGGTGAAGTCGGTGATCGCGGGGGAGTAGACCGCGCCGCCGGCGCAGGGGCCGACGATCAGGGAGATCTGCGGGATCACGCCGGAGGCGTGGACGTTGCGGCGGAAGATCTCCGCGAACAGGCCCAGCGCGGCGACACCCTCCTGGATGCGGGCGCCTCCGCCGTCGTTGATGCCGATGACGGGACAGCCGGTCTTCATCGCGAAGTCCATCACCTTGACGATTTTCTCGCCGTAGACCTCGCCGAGCGAGCCGCCGAAGATCGTGAAGTCCTGTGAGTAGACGCACACGGGGCGGCCGTCGACGGTGCCGTAGCCGGTGACGACGCCGTCTCCGTACGGGCGGTTCTTCTCGATGCCGAAGTTGGTGGAGCGATGGCGGGCGAACTCGTCGAGCTCGACGAAGGAGCCCTCGTCGAGCAGCAGGTCGATCCGTTCGCGGGCGGTCAACTTGCCCTTGGCGTGCTGCTTTTCCACGGCGCGTGCGGAGCCTGCGTGCGTGGCTTCGTCAATACGTCGCTGCAGGTCCGCGATCTTGCCCGCGGTGGTGTGGATGTCGCTCTGCGGCTCGGACATCGGGTGGCGGCTCCCTGCCTGGTCACGGGGGACGGCTAGAACGATCAGCAGCGGTTTCGGCCGGGACGCGCGCGACGGCGTGAGGGACGCGGGTCGACAAGCCACCGGCTGGACGGCCGGGTTGCTACTGACTCGTAGCGTATCGGCGCGGCTACCGTTCGGCAGTGCGTCGTTCCCCACACCTAGGGTGGCTTGCATGACACCTTCCGATGCGCCACACAACCGCTGGTCGGACCTGGACCGGCCGCCCCTGAACGTCGCCGCGCTGCGCCGCGGGCTGCTCCGGCCGGACTCGCTGTGGAGCACGGTCGACGTGGTGGACACGACCGGCTCGACCAACTCCGATCTCGCCGCGCGCGCGGACGGACTGGCCGAGGGCACCGTGCTGGTCGCCGAGGAGCAGACCGCGGGCCGCGGCAGGCTCGACCGGACCTGGACGGCGCCGCCGCGTTCGGGGCTGTTCTTCTCCGTCTACCTCACGCCGGGCGACGTGCCCGCACAGCGCTGGGGATGGCTGCCCCTGCTCGCCGGTGTCGCCACGGCGACGGCCCTCGCGCAGTCGGCGGGAGTCGACACGGCACTGAAATGGCCCAACGACCTCCTGGTGACGATCGACGGCGCCGAGCGCAAGACAGGCGGCATCCTCGCGGAGCGCGCGGGGGAGGGCGTCGTCATCGGCATCGGGCTCAACGTCTCGTTGCGCGCGGAGGAGCTTCCCGTCCCGACGGCGGGGTCGCTGGCCCTCGCGGGGGCGGTGTCCACCGACCGCGAGACACTCCTGCGGGCCGTCCTGCGCGGGCTGGAGGAGTGGTACGGCCGGTGGCGCGCGGCGGACGGGGACGCCGCCGCGAGCGGTCTCCAGGCGGCGTACGCGGCGGGCTGCGCGACGCTCGACAGGACCGTACGGGCGGAGCTGCCCGGCGACCGGTCCGTGGTCGGGGAGGCCGTGGCGATCGACGGCGACGGGCGTCTCGTCCTGTCCACCGGCGACGGGCTCCAGGAGCCGGTGTCGGCGGGCGACATCGTGCACTTGTTCGCGGGCCCGGCCGCGGGCTGACGACAAATACGGCAGGTTCGGACACAGGTGACATTTCGTGGTCACGGCCCGGACGACGTGAGGTAGGGCACATCTGCCGTATCGTTGAGGCGATCCAGCGACAGATCGGCAGGGCAGTGCGCAGGGAACGGGCAGGAGGCGGCTGGTGACCGTCGACGACACGGCGTCCGGGGCGGGCGAGGAGCCCCCGTCGGACTCCTCGGTCCACGCGACACCGCATCACGAAGTCGATCACACGGCGGAGCCGACCGACGACCCGCTGGCGATCAGGCTGGAACAGCTGATCCTGGGGGCCGACCGCCGCTACACGCCGTTCCAGGCCGCCCGTACCGCGGGCGTCTCCATGGACCTGGCGTCCCGCTTCTGGCGCGCCATGGGATTCGCCGACATCGGCCAGGCCAAGGCGCTCACCGAGGCCGACGTCCTGGCGCTGCGGCGCCTCGCCGGACTCGTCGAGGCGGGGCTGCTCAGCGAGCCGATGGCCATCCAGGTGGCGCGTTCCACCGGGCAGACCACCGCCCGGCTGGCGGAGTGGCAGATCGATTCCTTCCTGGAGGGGCTGACGGAGCCCCCGGAACCGGGGATGACCCGTACCGAGGTCACGTATCCGCTGGTCGAGCTGCTCCTGCCCGAGCTGGAGGAGTTCCTGGTGTACGTGTGGCGTCGCCAGCTCGCCGCCGCGACGGGCCGGGTCGTGCAGGCCGCCGACGACGAGGAGATGTTCGACCGGCGGCTGGCCGTCGGCTTCGCGGACCTGGTCGGGTTCACACGGCTCACCCGGCGGCTGGAGGAGGAGGCGCTCGGCGAGCTGGTCGAGGCGTTCGAGACGACTGCCGCCGACCTGGTCGCCGCCCACGGCGGCCGGCTCATCAAGACCCTCGGCGACGAGGTGCTCTTCGCCGCCGACGACGCCGGCACGGCCGCCGAGATAGCGCTCCGGCTGGTCGAGGCGATGGCGCAGAACGAGACCATGCCCGCGCTGCGCGTCGGCATCGCCTTCGGCACGGTCACCACCCGGATGGGTGATGTCTTCGGGACCACGGTGAATCTCGCCAGCCGGCTCACCTCGATAGCGCCGAAGGACGCCGTCCTGGTCGACGGGGCGTTCGCCAAGGAGCTCACGCGGACCGGTGACGCCCCCGTCTCCGAGGCGCAGGCGGCGGGCGAGGCGGCCGCGGCCGCCGAGCGGGTGCGGCTGGCCGAGAAGGAGGGCCGTGAGGCGGACGAGCCCGCACCGCCGCGCTACCGCTTCGGCCTCCAGCCGATGTGGCAGCGGCCGGTGCGTGGGCTCGGCGTCGTGGAGCCGTGGCTGCTGGCGCGGCGCGGCACGCCGGGGCCGACGGCCTGACGGCCTCCCGGCCCGCGGCACGCCGGGCACGCCGGGGCCGACGGCCTCCCGGCCCCGGCGCCCGTATGCCTGGAGAGAGGTGCGCTCTAGGATCGCCCGGTAACGCTCGTTAACTGTCGAGCTCGTTCACCGGAGGGGTGCAGTCATATGACCGTCATGTCCGAGCAGCGGTACGGGGAATTCGTCGTCGTGCGGCGCCACGAGGGCCTGGAACACGTCGCTGAGCTGGTGCTCGACCGGCCCAAGGCGATGAACGCCGTGTCCACGGACATGGCCCGGTCGATCGGGACCGCCTGCGCCGCGCTCGGCGCGGACAGCGGGGTGCGGGTCACCGTGCTCACCTCCAGCCACGAGCGGGCCTTCTGCGTCGGCGCGGACCTCAAGGAGCGCAACTCCTTCTCCGACGCCGAGCTGGTGCGGCAGCGCCCCACCGCACGCGCCGCCTACACCGGCGTACTGGAGCTGCCGATGCCGACGATCGCCGCGGTGCACGGCTTCGCGCTCGGCGGCGGCTTCGAGCTGGCGCTCGCCTGCGATCTGATCGTGGCCGACCGCACGGCCGTCGTCGGGCTGCCCGAGGTGTCGGTCGGCGTCATCCCGGGTGGCGGCGGTACGCAGCTGCTGCCCCGCCGGGTCGGGGCGGCCCGCGCGGCCGAGCTGGTCTTCACCGCGCGGCGTGTGGAGGCGGCCGAGGCGCGTGAGCTGGGGCTCGTCGACGAGCTGGTCGAGGCGGGCGGGGACCGGGACGAGGCGCTGGCGCTCGGCGGGCGGATCGCCGCCAACTCCCCGGTGGGTCTGCGCGCGGCCAAGCGGGCGCTGCGGCTGGGGCACGGGCTCGATCTGCGGGCGGGTCTTGAGGTGGAGGACGCCGCCTGGCGTTCGGTGGCCTTCTCCGGCGACCGCGCGGAAGGTGTGGCCGCCTTCAACGAGAAGCGGAAGCCGAACTGGCCCGGGGAGTAGGCGGCCCCGGTCGGGGCGCCAGGTGACCGTGAGTGACGAAGGTGTGCCCACTTCCTCGCGAACCGTCGGGCATTCACGGCCTGGACCGGTCAAATCACCACAAAACTACATAGGCTGGGGCGATGGGCGGTGATGATGCGCGGCTACGGGCCGTGGTTTCCCTTGCGCAGTCGATGGCCGCGGCATACACCCCGCGGGATTCGTGGCGTGCGGCGGCGCTGAGGGCGTGCGAGGCGCTGGACGGCAGCTTCGCCGCGCTCTCCGTGTGGGAGCGCGATCGCGGACGGCTGCGGGTGCTGGTGAACGCGGGCGAGAGGGCCGAGGGGGAGGAGGAGTTCCCCGAGGAGGAGGCGTACCCCGTGCACCAGTTCCCGGAGATCACCGAGTTCCTGCACGAGCGCTGGGCGGGTGGCGGCGAGCCTGACGCCTGGGTGGAGACGGCGGACGGCACCCCGGCCGAGGGCGCTCCGGCGCGGGGCGCCAGGCCGTTCTGCCACCAGCGGGTCGCCGCGCTGCGGCGGCGCGGGCGGGGCTGCTGCGTGGTGGCGCCGATCGTGCTGCACGGACGGGCCTGGGGTGAGCTGTACGTCGCGCGCGCGGCGGGCGGGCCGGTGTTCGGCCGGGACGACGCGGACTTCGCGACCGTCCTGGCCGCCGTCGTCGCCGCCGGGATCGCTCAGACGGAACGTCTGGAGGAGGTCCGCAAGCTGGCGTTCACCGATCCGCTCACGGGCCTCGCGAACCGCAGGGCCGTCGACATCCGGCTCGACGAGGCGGTGGAGCGCCACCGCGCCGACGGAGCCGTGGTGAGCCTGGTCGTCTGCGATCTGAACGGTCTCAAGGCGGTCAACGACACCCATGGGCACGAGGTCGGTGACCGTCTGCTGGAACGTTTCGGCTCGGTGCTGTCGCTGTGCGGGGCGATACTGCCCGGCGCCCTGGCCGCGCGTCTGGGCGGCGACGAGTTCTGTCTGCTGACCCTGGGGCCCGAGGCCGACGACGTGGTGCGGGTGGCCACCGAACTCTGCGAGCGCGCGGCCGTCCTCGAACTCGGGGACGGGGTGGCCTGCGGGGTCGCGTCGACCGGTGATCCCATCGGCCCCCTGCGCTCGGCGCGCCGGCTCTTCCGGCTGGCCGACGCCGCCCAGTACCGGGCGAAGGCGGCGCGTTCCACGAAGCCGGTGGTGGCGGGGCGCGACGGCGAGGTGATCCGGCTCGCGGACTCCCCGCCGAAGTCCGCGCACGACCGGCGAAGACTGCGTGGCAACCGTCCGTGAGCAACGGTCCGGTAAGGGGTCAACCGGATGACCGCTCGTGACATTCACGGGTGGCCCAGCCTAGTGACATGAAGGGATTCAATCCGTAGGCTTCTGAATATGGATATGCATACAGTCGTGGTGGGGACGTCCGGTACCACCGCCGAGGACGTCATCGCCGTGGCCCGCGCGGGCGCCCGCGTCGAACTCTCGGCCGCAGCCGTGGACGCGCTTGCCGCAGCCCGCGAGATCGTCGAGGCGCTCGCCGCCAAGCCCGAGCCGGTCTACGGCGTCTCCACCGGCTTCGGCGCCCTCGCCAGCCGTCACATCAGCCCCGAGCTCCGCGCCCAGCTCCAGCGCAACATCGTGCGCTCGCACGCCGCGGGCATGGGCCCCCGCGTCGAGCGCGAGGTCGTCCGCGCCCTGATGTTCCTGCGGCTGAAGACGGTGGCCTCCGGGCACACCGGCGTACGCCCCGAGGTCGCGCAGACCATGGCCGACGTGCTGAACGCGGGTATCACCCCCGTCGTCCACGAGTACGGCTCGCTCGGCTGCTCCGGCGACCTCGCCCCGCTCTCCCACTGCGCCCTGACCCTGATGGGCGAGGGTGACGCGGAGGGCCCCGACGGCGTCGTGCGGCCCGCGGGCGAGCTGCTCGCCGCCCACGGCATCGCCCCCGTCGAACTGCGCGAGAAGGAGGGCCTGGCCCTCCTGAACGGCACCGACGGCATGCTCGGGATGCTCGTGATGGCCCTCGCCGACCTCAAGAACCTCTACACCTCGGCCGACATCACCGCCGCGCTCTCCCTGGAGGCGCTGCTCGGCACGGACAAGGTCCTCGCCCCCGAGCTGCACGCCATCCGCCCCCACCCCGGCCAGGGCGCCAGCGCCGACAACATGCTGCGGGTGCTCGCCGGATCCGGTCTCACCGGCCACCACCAGGACGACTCGCCCCGCGTCCAGGACGCCTACTCGGTGCGCTGCGCGCCGCAGGTCAACGGCGCGGGACGCGACACCCTCGCGTACGCCGCCGTGGTCGCCGAGCGCGAGCTCGCCTCCGCCGTCGACAACCCCGTCGTGCTGCGGGACGGCCGGGTCGAGTCCAACGGCAACTTCCACGGCGCGCCCGTCGCGTACGTACTCGACTTCCTGGCGATCGTCGCAGCCGACCTCGGCTCGATCTCCGAGCGCCGCACCGACCGGCTCCTGGACAAGAACCGCTCGCACGGTCTGCCGCCGTTCCTGGCGGACGACGCCGGGGTGGACTCCGGCCTCATGATCGCCCAGTACACCCAGGCCGCCCTCGTCAGCGAGATGAAGCGGCTCGCCGTCCCCGCGTCCGCGGACTCCATCCCGTCCTCCGCGATGCAGGAGGACCACGTCTCCATGGGCTGGTCGGCGGCGCGCAAGCTCCGCACCGCCGTCACCAACCTGGCCAGGATCGTCGCCGTGGAGATGTACGCGGCGACCCGCGCCGTCGAGCTGCGCGCCGCACAGGGCCTGACCCCCGCGCCCGCCTCGCTCGCCGCCATCGAGGCGCTGCGCGCGGCCGGTGTCGAGGGCCCGGGACCGGACCGGTTCCTCGCCCCCGACCTGGCCGGCGCCGACGCCTTCGTACGCGAGGGAAAGCTGGTCGCGGCAGTGGAGCCGGTCACCGGACCGCTGGCCTAGGACGGCCCGGAGCGCCTCAGAACCCGGACGGGCCCCCGATCGGGCCCGTCCGGGCCGAGTAGGCGACGAAGCCCGCGCCGATCAGCAGGAACGCCGTGCCGCCGATCAGATACGGGGTGGTGTCCACGCCCGCTCCGGTGTCGGCGAGCACGGTGTCCGCACCGGCCTGCCCGGCGGGCGCGGCCGGCGGATTCCGTACGGAGCCGGCGGCGTCCCGCGGATGGCTCGCGCCGGTCGCGTTGGCGGAGGGGACGAACCACAGAGCGCAGAGCAGGGTGCCCGCGGCGGTCGTGGTCAGCAGTGTGCGACGAGCGATGGACACAGAATCGATCCCCTTGCGACAACCAGCAGTTAGCCCCGTGGGCCGATGCTAAGCAAAGCAGCGGGTCGTGGGAAAGCCGCGCAGTCCGGGAGCCTTACGCTCCCGCCTATGACCACTTCAGAGACATCCAGGTTTGTTCGGCTTCGCGTGGAGATGGTGCTGGAGATCACCGACGCCGAGGCCCTGACCGCCGGCGCCCTTGCGGGTATCGCCGCCGAATACGCGGCAGCGGGCATCGACCCCGTCCCGGGGGAATCCGCCGAGGAGCGTACGCATACGGAGGCCACTGTCCGGGAAGACGGTGCGGAGGCCGTTGCTTCACTCGTTGACCCCTTCGACCTGGTCAGCGAGGTGCCCGGGGTGGAACTCGCCCAGGCGTCGTGGAGCAGCGAGTCGGTCGACTACGACCCCGACGGCGAGGACTGGTCCGAGGACTGGGACGGCGGCGAGGACGACGACGAGAGCGGCTACGGATTCGAGGGCGCGGGTGAGGACGCCGAGGTCGAGCACAATGGGCAGGGCGATGGCGAGCGCGCCGACGCGGAACGGTAGGCCCCGGGTGTGAGAACCCGGCCCCGGCCCGCATCCGGCGGCGGACCGGGGCCGGCGGTACGCCGACAGCCCCTCACGTGTCCGGCGGCGGGAACCGGCGTCGCCGTCACCGCGTCGGTGAGTGGTGTTCCCCACATTCTCCGAGGATGTGGAACCGACCACCCGTTTGGGGTGTTCTGGAACATTGACGGGGTGACGCCGTCCGGCGTTCCCGTTCGGGGATCTTGGGGAATCGGCAACGATGGAGAAGCGTGTGATGACGGACAGCAAGCGGCGCAGGGGCCTCGCGGCCGCGTCCGCACTGCTCGGCGGCGTACTGGTGCTTTCCGCCTGTAGCGACGACGGCGGCAAGAGCGCCCCGAGTGCGGAGAGCTCGAAGAAGTCGCAGGCTCAGGTCGACGAAGCGGCGGCGAAGGAAACCTCGGAGGCGCAGATAACGATCGCGCCGAAGAACGGTGCCACCAACGCGAGCATCAACAAGGACGCCAAGGTCACCGTCACCAAGGGCAAGCTGACCGAGGTCACCATGACCACGTCGGCCGGCCAGAGCGTCGAGGGAACCCTCGCCGCTGACGGCACGAGCTGGGTGCCCACCGGGCAGCTGGAGCGCTCGACCACGTACAAGATCAACGCCACGGCGACGGACTCCAAGGGCCGTGAGGCCCACGAGAACAGCTCCTTCACCACCGTCTCGCCGGACAACAGCTTCATCGGCAACTTCACTCCCGAGGACGGGTCCACCGTCGGTGTCGGGATGCCGGTCTCGATCAACTTCAACAAGCCGATCACCGACCAGAAGGCCGTCCAGGGCGGCATCCAGGTCACGTCCAGCAGCGGCCAGGAGGTCGTCGGCCACTGGTTCAACTCGCAGCGGCTCGACCTGCGCCCCGAGGACTACTGGCAGGGCGGCTCCACCGTCACGCTGAAGCTGGCGCTCGACGGTGTCGAGGGCGCGGACGGCGTCTTCGGTGTCCAGGAGAAGACGGTCACCTTCAAGGTCGGCCGCAACCAGGTCTCGACCGTCGACGTCCAGTCCAAGACGATGACCGTCACCCAGGACGGGAAGACGATCAAGTCCATCCCGATTTCGGCCGGTTCCTCGGACAACCCGACGTACAACGGCGCGATGGTGATCTCCGAGAAGTTCAAGGAGACCCGGATGGACGGTGCCACCGTCGGCTTCACGGACGACGACGGCAAGGGTGAGTACGACATCAAGGACGTGCCGCACGCCATGCGGCTCTCCACGTCGGGCACCTTCATCCACGGCAACTACTGGGGCGCGAAGTCCATGTTCGGCAGCGCCAACACCAGCCACGGCTGCGTCGGCCTCGCCGACGTGAAGGGCGCGGACGACGCCAACCAGCCCGCCGCCTGGTTCTACAACAACTCCATGATCGGCGACGTGGTCGTCGTCAAGAACTCCCCGGACAAGACCATCGCGCCGGACAACGGGCTCAACGGCTGGAACATGAGCTGGGCCCAGTGGACGGCCGGCTCGCAGGCCTGATCCTCCCCGCATCCCCCGTACGAAGGCGGCGGCACCCCGGACTCCCCGGTGCCGCCGCCTTCGGCGTTCTCCCGCCCGGCCACGGGTGTCGGGCGGCGGTGGCGGTTCTCATGGCGCTCTCATCGGGGCCTTAACCCACCATCACAACCGCTCCATACCGTCGCGCCATGTTCTTCACCTACCTCCGGCGCGAGCTGCGCCGCCGCAGAAAGGCGGCGCTGGTCGTCGCCTCGGGGCTCGCCCTGGGAATCGCGCTGGTCATCATCGTCAGCTCGGTGTCCTCCGGCATGACGAAAGCTCAGGACAAGGTCCTGGAATCGCTGTACGGCCTCGGTACGGACATGACGGTCACCAAGGCCGCCGCCGCCCCGGGCACCGGCACCACCCGCCCGAGGTTCGAGTTCGACGCCAAGGACGACGACTCGACCCAGAGCACCGACCGGGTGATGGTCCAGGGCTTCCAGACCCTGGCCGCCACCACCGTCGGCAAGGTCGCGGGCCAGAGCGGAGTCGCCGACGCCGTCGGCGGACTGAGCCTGACCGTCATGAAGGTCGACGGCCAGTTCAAGCGCGGCGAGTTCAAGCAGGACGAGGGTGTCCCGCAGGACGGCAGGAGCGGACCGGGAGGCGGCTCGGACCAGCCGCAGGGCGAGGTGCGGGGCGGCGGCGCCTCCTTCGACGTCAACTCCTTCACCGTGTACGGAACGGACGTCACCCAGCAGGACCTGGGCCCGCTGACCTCCTCCACGATCACCGCGGGCCGTACGTTCGACGCCGCGGAGACCGACGCGAAGGTCGCGGTCGTCGACGCCTCGTACGCCAAGGAGAAGAAGCTCGCGGTCGACAAGACCGTGACGATCTCCGGTACCGGGTACACGGTCATCGGTGTCTCGACCGCGGACAGCGGTGACGCCGCCGCCAACGTCTACATCCCGCTGAAGCAGGCCCAGACCCTGGCCGACTCCGAGGACAAGGTCACCACCGTCTATGTGAAGGCCACCGACTCGCAGCAGATCGACGCCGTGAAGGGCGCCATCCAGAAGAACATCTCCGGCACCACGGTCACCACGTCCGCCGACCTGGCCGACACGGTCTCCGGCTCCCTCTCCACCGCCTCCGACCTGGCGTCCAGCGTCGGCAAGTGGCTCTCGATCGCCGTACTGATCGCCGCGTTCCTGGTCGCGGGTCTGCTCACGTCCTCGGCGGTCAGCCGTCGCGTGCGGGAGTTCGGCACCCTCAAGGCGCTCGGCTGGAAGAGCGGCCGCGTCACCCGGCAGGTCGTCGGCGAGGCCCTCGTCAACGGCCTCATGGGCGGCGTCCTCGGTATCGCCGTCGGGCTCGGCGGCGCGTACGCCGTGACCGCCATCAGCCCCACCCTCACCGCCCAGCTCGGCTCATCGGGCGGCGGCGCGATGGGCGGCGGGCCCATGGGCGGAGGCGCGATGGGCGGCCCCGGCCGTCAGACGGCGTCCAAGACCCTCGACATCGCGCTGACGGCGCCCGTCTCCCTCTCCATCATCCTGATCGCCGTCGGACTGGCCGTCACGGGCGGACTCGTCGCGGGCGCCTTCGGCGGCTGGCGCGCCTCCCGGCTCCGCCCGGCGGACGCCCTGCGCCGCGTCGAGTAGCGGCTGCCACCCTCCCCAACGTCCGTACGCACAGCAGGAGTCCACACGTGTACCAGCTCAAGGGCGTCACCAAGCGCTACCGGCGCGGCAAGACCACCGTCAACGCGCTCGACGGCGTCGACCTGACCATCGAGGACGGCGGCAGGCTCGTCATCCAGGGCCCGACCGGCGGCGGCAAGTCCACCCTCCTCCAGATGCTCGGCGGCCTCGACCGGCCGACCGAGGGCTCCGTCGAACTCGACGGTGTCGACCTGGCGAGGCTGCCCGAGGCGCGGCTCACCAAGGTGCGGGCGGAGTCCATCGGCTTCGTCTTCCAGAGCTTCAACCTGATTCCCACGCTCACCGCGCAGGAGAACGTCGAGACCGCACTCGTCCCGCTGGGCCTCGGGGCGAGGACCCGCAGGGAGCGGGCGGCCGAGGCACTCGAATCCGTGGGCCTCGGAGACCGTCCGACCCATCTGCCGGGCGAGATGTCCGGGGGTCAGCAGCAGCGCGTCGCGATCGCGCGGGCGCTGGTCAAGCGGCCCAAGGTGCTGCTCGCCGACGAGCCCACCGGCAATCTCGACGAATCCATGCGCGACGAGATCATGGAGGTGCTCGAAGGGCTCTGGAAGGAGCACGGACTGACCTTCATCATGGTCACCCACGACAGCGCGCTGGCCCGGAAGGCGCCCAGGCTGGCGACCATCCGCAAGGGCCGGGTCACGGTGACGGAGAACGCCGCAGCCTGACCGGTGCCCGCTCGCCGGGCGGGGTGGGGCTCAGGCCGCCCGCTCGGCGACGGCCGCCCGGTAGGCCAGCAGATCGATGTGCCGCACCTGCCGGAGCCCTGCCACGTCCGTGTACGGACAGCCGTCCCCGCCGTCCCCGCCGCCTCCGTCGGCGGCGGGGAGCGGGCGCAGCCGGCGCCAGGGCTGCAGCGGCACCCAGCACAGTCCCAGGACCCAGCGCCGCACCAGCCGTCCCAGTCCGGGCCGGCCGACCCCGGGCATCCCCACGACCCGTACCCCCATCACCAGCTTGCCCGCGCTGGCCCGGACCGCCACGGTCAGGAGCACCTGGTTGACGAAGGAGAGCACCAGCGCGAACGCGAGCAGCAGCGGCAGGGCCCGCCCCGCGTCGGACGTACCCACGTACGGCCTGGTCAGGAGTCCGGCCGCCAGGAGGCAGAGGTAGCAGTCGACGGCTACCGCGAGATACCGGCGCATGTCACCGGCGCCCGAGGGGATGCCGGGTGGGGGCCGTAAGGACCCGTACGTCCCGGGCGGGCGCCGCCGCTGGTACGGGCCCGGCGGCGAGGACCGCATCGCCGGGGAGTCACCAGGCCGTCGCGGCCCGTACAACGCCCTTTGCGTATGCGGCTGTTGACTGCTCCTGTGCCCCCGCGGCGCGTTCATTACGGCATCATGGCCGATCGTCCGCTGTCGCGTCTCCCTTCCACACATAGCGGATATCCGGTTCCCGCTCCTCGTTGTCGGAGCCGTCCGTGCGCTCCGCCGCCACGAAGTCGTGCCGCTCGTAGAAGCGGTGTGCGGGAGCGTTGACCTGGAAGGTCCACAACTCCAGTCCCTGCGGGCTGCGTTCCTTGGCGAGCTGTACGAAGCGGTCGCCGATTCCGTGTCCGCGGCGGTCGGGGTCCAGATAGAGCTGCTCGATCCGGCCCTCCTCCAGCACCATCATCCCGACCACGGTGCCACCCTCGTCGGCCACCCACGTCTCGTGGTGCACCACGACGACATCGCGGAAGAAGGCCCGTACGCCGTCGTCGTCATGGGCGCGGCGCACGGTCGGCAGTGCGGCGTCGAAGGAGCGCAGATAGACGTCGGCGACCGCAGCCCCGTCCTCGTTCCGGGCGCGGCGCAGTGCGATGCGCTGAGAATTCTGGCTGTTCATCCGGTCAATCTCGCACATCTGTCCGGTAGTCGGGGTCCTCGGGCCGCTGATCGTCCGTCGGGGCGTGCCGGGAGAACTCCGAGAGGCCGGTGTTCCCGACGAGCACCACGGCGAGGACCACGGCGGCCGTCGGGTACCCGAGCCCGTACACCGCGAGCGCGCCGCCTCCGAGCACCAGGGCCTTGACCGCCAGAACACCCGCGAGCGGAAGGGTGATCCGGGCCCGAGGTGCGGCGAACAGTGCCCACAGGGTGATGGCCGCCGCAGGTGTTCCCACGCCCAGCAGCACCCGGGCGGCGGTGTCGTCAGGGGCGGAGAACCCCCACCAGCCCAGACAGATCAGGGCCCCCAACTCCAGGAAAAGGGCCAGGACTTCGTTGGCCGCGAACCAGGGGCCGCGTGCCAGGGACCGGGCGGGGCCGGACCTTCGCTCATGCGTCGTCACGAAGGGGAGTCTGGCAGCCGGATCCCCGCGAACGACCCCGCCCGGGGGTATGGAACGACCTCGCGCGGCGGGATTTCGCCGGGGGCGGAACGTTTCCGGGGTGTACGGGGGCCGGAGGCTCCTAGGCTGAGCGCGTGAGCAGCCACGAGTCGCATCCCGCCCGCGTCATCCCCCTGCGCCCGGTCACCGGAGCGCCGGCCCCGGCCCCCGCGGCCAAGGAGCCGCTCCTGCGGCATGTGGTCGGTGACGTCCTGCGCCGTGAGCGACAGGCGCAGGAGCGCACGCTGAAGGACGTGGCGGACGCGGCGCGGATCTCGATGCCGTACCTCTCCGAGCTGGAACGGGGCCTGAAGGAACCGTCGTCCGAGGTCCTGGCAGCGGCGGCCAAGGCCCTCGGCCTGGGCCTGGCCGACCTCCTGGCGCTGTCACACCGCGAGCTGATCCGTCTCGCCGCCCCGGCCCCGGTCCGCCGCCTCGGCACCGCCTTCCACCCGGCACGGCCCGCACCCCGCCAGGGCGAGGTGCGGCTCGCGGCCTGACGGGACCGCTCGCGCTCCGGCCGGGCCGCCCGGAGCCGGAGGGGACTACTCGGACGCGGGCGCGATGCCCGTCGGGCAGGACCGGCCCCAGTTGGTTTCCGACGGGGAGCTCAGCTTCGCGCCCGTGCCGCCGATACCGCAGTAGCCGTCCGGGTTCTTGTCGAGGTACTGCTGGTGGTACGCCTCCGCCGGCCAGAACGTGCGGCCTTGCGCCGGGAGGATCTCCGTGGTGATCCCGCCGAAGCCCGCAGCGGTGAGGACCTGCTGGTACGCCTCGCGGGAGGCCTCCGCCGCCTCGGCCTGCGCGGGGGTGTGGGGGTAGAGCGCCGAGCGGTACTGGGTGCCCACGTCGTTGCCCTGGCGGAAGCCCTGGGTCGGGTTGTGGGACTCCCAGAACAGCTTCAAGAGCTCGGCGTACGACACGACCCGGGGGTCGAAGACGACGCGGACCGCCTCCGTGTGGCCGGTCAGGCCCGAGCAGGCCTCCTCGTACGAGGGATTCTCCGTGTAGCCGCCCTGGTAACCGACGAGGGTCGTCCAGACACCCTCCGTCTGCCAGAACTTGCGCTCGGCGCCCCAGAAACAGCCCAGCGCGAAGTCGGCGACCTCCAGACCGTCCGGATACGGGCCCACCAGGGGGTTGCCGAGCACCGTGTGGCGGGAGGGGACGGCGAATTCAGGGGTGGGGCGGCCGCGCAGGGCCTGCTCCGGGGTGGGGAGCTCGGGGGTGCGGGAATTCAGGAACATGCGGGGGCTCCTCCGGGGGTCGGGGTTCAGTTACTGCAACGCGAGGGGGGCGCCGTGGATTCCGGCGCACCCGTGTCCGTGCCCGTCCCGGACACGCGGCTCCGGCCGGCCCTCTCCGCGCGGCGCCGAGGCCGCGCGCTAGTGGGGCAGCGTCGCCGGGCTGCCGCCGTTCGCCTCGTAGCCCGCTACCGCCAGGGCCCGGTAGACGGTGTACTCCGCGGCCGGGTCCGGGTCCTGGGTCCACGGCAGGGCGCCCACGTGGCCGTCGATGTGGACGAGCTGGTGCATCGCCTCCGACCAGCGCTGCATCCGGACCAGGAACATCACCAGCAGATGACGGACGTGCGCGAGCATCGGATCGTCGGCGCGGGCCGCGTGCACCGCGAACATGGCTCCCTCGACGGCCTTCGTCACCACGACGCCCCGGTAGAAGCCCTGGACCAGATTGACCTCCGGCAGGTGCTCGTACAGCGCGAACAGCGGCAGCGCCGCCAGCAGCGAGCCCTGGGGCGCGCGGGCCGCCGCCGTGGTGGCGAACCGCTCGGCCTCCTCGCGCGAACCGTGCCACTTCTCGCACCAGAAGTGCAGCGCCGCGATGTGCGCACCCATGTGTGCCGGCGCCCGGTCGATGATCTTCGCCCAGAGCTGGTCGAACTGTTCGTGGGAGTAACCGAGTCCCCGCGCCACGGCCAGCTCGATGATGTACGGCACGGGGTCGCCCGGTGCCAGCATCGCGGCCTCGCCGCAGACCGTACGGGCCTCCTCAAGGATGATCCGGAAGTCGTCCTGGCCCGCACCGGAGGAGCGCCACGCCTGCTGCACCAGGAACTCCGCGTGCACCGCCGCGCCGCCCGCGTCCTTCGGGGACTCCGCTCGCCAGGTGCGCAGCCACGCGCCGCCGACCCCGGGCCGGGCCATCAGTTCGAGCGAGGCGGCACCGGCGAAGGCCTGCACCCGCTGCCACCGCAGCTCGCTCTCCTTGGGCGTGCCGGCCAGCAACTGGGAGGCGGCCCGCCAGTCCTGGGTGGCCTGCACGACGTTCAGGACATCGAGGAGGTCCTGGTCAGGTCCAGGCATCCGTACGTCCAGTTCCTCCTGGCGCAGGAAGCCGTACGCATCCGGGTCGGCGGCGTCGGGGGAGCCGGGCGCGACCTGACGGATACCGCCCCGACGGCGCAGCACGAAGGGGCCGACGACGGCGGCGATCATGCACAGTGCGATCAGGAACCAGAGAATCTCCATACGGCCATTGTCCCCGCACGGCCCAGTGACCTGTCAGTGCCCTCGTGACGAACTACGCTCGGTCCTCATGAGCGACCAGCACAGCTTCGAGACTCTCGCGATCCATGCGGGAAACACCGCCGATCCCCTCACCGGCGCGGTGGTTCCGCCCATTTACCAGGTGTCCACGTACAAGCAGGACGGCGTGGGCGGGCTGCGCGGCGGCTACGAGTACAGCCGCAGCGCCAACCCGACCCGCACTGCCCTGGAGGAGAACCTGGCGGCCCTGGAAGGCGGCCGTCGCGGGCTCGCCTTCGCGTCGGGCCTCGCCGCCGAGGACTGCCTCCTGCGCACCCTTCTCACGCCGGGCGACCACGTGGTCATCCCGAACGACGCCTACGGCGGTACGTTCCGGCTGTTCGCGAAGGTCGTCTCGCGCTGGGGCGTGCAGTTCTCCGTCGCCGACACCTCGGACATCGGGGCGGTCAGGGCGGCGCTCACCCCGCGGACCAAGGCGATCTGGGTGGAGACACCCTCCAACCCGCTCCTCGGCATCACGGACATCGCGGCCGTCGCCGGCGTCGCCCGCCAGGCGGGTGCGCGGCTGGTCGTCGACAACACCTTCGCCAGCCCCTACCTCCAGCAGCCGCTGTCCCTCGGCGCGGACGTCGTGGTGCACTCCACCACCAAGTACATGGGCGGCCACTCCGACGTCGTCGGCGGTGCGCTGATCACCGGCGACCCCACGCTGGCCGACGAGCTGGCGTACCACCAGAACGCGATGGGCGCGGTCGCCGGACCGTTCGACGCGTGGCTCGTGCTGCGCGGCATCAAGACCCTCGCGGTCCGCATGGACCGGCACGACGAGAACGCCACCAAGGTCGCCGACCTGCTGACCCGTCACCCCAAGGTGGACAGCGTCCTGTACCCGGGTCTGCCCGAGCACCCCGGGCACGAGATCGCGGCCAAGCAGATGAAGGCGTTCGGCGGGATGGTGTCCTTCCGTGTCGCGGGCGGCGAGGAGGCGGCCGTCGAGGTCTGCAACCGTGCCAGGCTGTTCACGCTCGGTGAGTCGCTGGGCGGCGTCGAGTCGCTCATCGAGCACCCGGGCCGGATGACGCACGCGTCCGCCGCCGGTTCCCCGCTGGAGGTCCCGGCCGACCTGGTCCGCCTCTCCGTCGGCATCGAGAACGCGGACGACCTGCTCGCCGACCTGACGCAGGCGCTCGGATAGTCCGTTCCGTGTCCGTCCGGTGGTGAGCGCGCAGCCGTCGCCGCCGGACGGGCCGTTCCTCTCAGACGGAGACCTTCTCGTCCTCCAGCGAGGCGCGGACCTGCTCGCGCAACTCAGGGCTGTCGGTGTGCTCGTGCACCGAGACGGCGTGCTCGGTGGCGGCCCGTACGACCTCCTCCTCCTCGCCGGAGATGGTGAGGGTGCAGTTCGAGACGCTCGGGTACTTGCGGCAGTCGGCGATCTTCCTGGTCATGACGGCCTCCTCGGCTCGTACTGAACTGCCGGCCCTCCCAGGATAAATCCGGACCTGTCGGCGCACAGTGCCCGCTGCGCCGGTCTCCGGCGTCACCAGCCGTCCAGCGGCGGAGTCGTCCCGGCCGGCGGGCTCTCCCACGGTCCGGTCACGCCCGCCCACACCACGAACGCCACCACCGCCGCGCACATCAGGCACACCACCACCCGGCGCGCGGCACGACGGCGGCGCAGCAGCCGGGCTCCGCGTTCCGCCGCGCGAGACGCAAGGTCGGCGGGCACCTGAGGGCGCGGGGCCTCCAGCATCCGGCGGACCTCGTCGACCTTCCGGTCGGATCGCTCACGTCCGCTCATCGCGCTCCCCGCGCCGCTGTCCCACGGGGCGACCGGGGCGCTCCGGCGGCGCGTACATCGAAACGACGGCCCTGGTGCAGATCGCCCGCACGCGGTCCACCGGCAGTCCCAGCAGCGCCGCCGTCTGCTCCTCCGCGACCCCCTCGTACAGGCGCAGGACGAGGACCAGGCGTTCCTGCGGTGTCAGGCGTTCCAGAAGTCCTCCGCGCGGCCGGTGATGACGCCAGGCGTCACGCGCGAACCGGGTGACGAGCTCCTGGCGGCTGCGGTCGTACGGATCCTCGCCGCGCAGCCGGTCCCACCGGGCGTAGGTGTGCGCCAGCGCCGTGGTCAGCAGCCGCAGGGCCCGGGGGTTCGTCCCCGGCGGGGCGGCCGGCTCGGCCGTGAAAAGGGTGGCGGTGTGCAGCAGACGGCCTGCCGCGCCCGCGACGAAGTCCTCGAACTCCTGGGCGCGGCGGCGTTGTCCGTGGGCCCGCCGCTCTCGCATACCCCATCGGAGACCCGGACGGACCCCGGCGTCAAGAGGCGTGCGCGACGGGCCGGCGCTCAGTCCTCCGGCGAGGGCTGGTGCGCGGCCTGGCGCGCTGCCAGTGCGGCGTTGAAGCGGGTGAGCAGCGTGCAGAACGTGTCGCGTTCCTCGGTGCTCCAGTCGTCGGTCACCTGCGACATGAGCTCGCGCCGCGAGGAACGCACCTCGTCGAGACGGGCCTGTCCGCGCGGGGAGAGCTGGAGCACGACCGCGCGGCCGTCCTCCGGGTGGGAGGTGCGCTTGACCAGGCCGGTGTCGACGAGCGGAGCGACCTGGCGGGTCACGGTGGAGGAGTCGATGCCCATGCCGGCGGCCAGCGCCTTGACACCCATCGGTCCCTCCTTGTCGAGCCGGTTCAGGAGCAGATAGGCGGCCCGGTCCATGGAGTTGCGGACCTGGCCGACACCCCCGAGGCGGGTCTGTTCGGCACGGCGGGCGAAGACGGCCACCTGGTGCTGCAGAGCGTCGAGAAGGTGGTCGGTACCCGGGTTGCCGGGGGCGGTGCCCCCGGAGGGAGACGCAGCAGTCGTCATGTCCTGAGGGGGCATGGCCGGGCTCTCTTCGTGCGGTGTCGGATAAGTGGGGGACAGAGTACGCGGCCTCGGGGCAACGCGTACCAGCGCTGCGCAAACCCGTGGACACCGCCGCAGTCCGCCATGAGACGAGTCGGCCGCGACCTGCCCGAGCTGCAAGACTTGCTGTCATGAACTACCGGACCTCGCACCCCTTTCCTCCCGTGATCCTCGACGACGTCCGCGGGGCGTGGAAGATGCTCTCCGGGGTGGCCAGGGTGACCGCGATGGAGGGCAGCCGGTATCTGACCGAGCTCGTCGGCGCACCGGTGCACCTCAAGTGCGAGAACCTCCAGCGCACCGGATCGTTCAAGCTGCGCGGCGCGTACGTGCGGATCTCGGGGCTCACCCCGGAGGAGCGGGCGGCCGGAGTGGTCGCCGCGAGTGCCGGGAACCACGCGCAGGGTGTCGCGCTCGCCTCCTCCCTCCTCGGCGTGCGGTCCACGGTCTTCATGCCCGTCGGCGCGCCCCTGCCGAAGGTCTCCGCGACCCGTCAGTACGGCGCGGAGGTCAGGATGCACGGCCATGTCGTCGACGAGACGCTCGCCGCCGCGGAGGAGTACGCGGAGCGGACCGGGGCCGTCTTCATCCACCCGTTCGACCACCCGGACATCATCGCCGGGCAGGGAACCGTGGGTCTGGAGATCCTCGAACAGTGCCCGGAGGTCCGCACCATCGTCGTCGGCATCGGCGGAGGCGGCCTCGCGGCGGGGATCGCGGTCGCCGTGAAGGCGCTGCGCCCGGACGTCAGGATAGTCGGCGTGCAGGCGGCCGGCGCGGCCGGCTATCCGCCCTCGCTGGCCGCCGGACACCCCGTGGCGGTCCCGTCGCCCCAGACGATGGCCGACGGGATCAAGGTGGGACGCCCCGGCGACATCCCGTTCCGTCTCGTCAAGGATCTGGTCGACGAGGTCCGTACGGTCTCCGAGGACGAGCTGTCCAGCGCGCTCCTGCTCTGCCTGGAGCGCGCCAAGATGGTCGTCGAACCCGCGGGCGCCAGCCCCGTGGCCGCCCTGCTGAGCGCCCCGGAGTCGTTCGCCGGACCCGTCGTCGCGGTGCTGTCCGGCGGGAACGTCGACCCCCTCCTGATGCAGCGCATTCTCACCCACGGCATGGCGGCGGCGGGCCGCTACCTGAGCCTGCGGCTGCGCCTCACCGACCGCCCCGGGGCGCTGGCCACCCTCCTCGCCGCGCTCTCCGTGGCCGACGCCAACGTCCTGGACGTGAGCCACGTGCGGACCGATCCGCGCCTCGGCCTCACCGAGGCGGAGGTCGAACTCCACCTGGAGACGAAGGGCCCCGCGCACTGCGAGGAGGTCGCGGCGACGCTGCGCGACGCGGGCTACCTGGTCATGTGAATCCTGGGTTTCACCGCGCGCGGCATGTGGGACGTCCCTAGGATCTGCACAGGAAGTCACCCAAAAGCAACTGGGGGAATCCCACATGCCAGGCGCCATATATGCCGAAGGCCTGGTGAAGACCTTCGGCGATGTACGAGCACTGGACGGCGTGGACCTGGATGTGCCGGAAGGCACGGTCCTCGGTCTCCTCGGGCCCAACGGCGCCGGGAAGACCACCGCGGTACGTGTGCTGACCACGCTCATCCAGCCGGACAGCGGCACAGCCGTCGTCGCGGGCATCGACGTACTGAAGCATCCCAACGAGGTCCGCCGCTCGATCGGCCTCTCCGGCCAGTTCGCCGCGGTCGACGAGTACCTGACCGGCCGAGAGAACCTCCAGATGGTCGGGCAGCTCTACCAGATGAGTTCCCGTGACGCGAAGACCCGGGCCGGGCAGCTCCTGGAGCGGTTCAACCTCGTCGACGCGGCCGACCGCACGGCCAAGACGTACTCCGGCGGTATGCGCCGCCGCCTCGACCTCGCCGCCGCCCTCGTCGTCTCGCCACCCGTCATGTTCATGGACGAGCCGACGACCGGACTCGACCCGCGCAACCGGCAGCAGCTCTGGGAGGTCATCCAGGAACTCGTCGCGGGCGGCACGACACTCCTGCTGACCACGCAGTACCTGGAGGAGGCCGACCACCTCGCCGACGACATCTGTGTGATCGACCACGGCAAGGTCATCGCGCGCGGTACGTCCGACGAACTGAAGGCCCGCACCGGCGGCGAGCGCGTCGAGGTCGTCGTACACCAGCCGGACGAGATCGAGCCCGCCCGGGAGGTGCTCACCGTCCTCGGCGAGGGGGAGGTCTCCGTCGCCGCGCACACCCGCAAGCTGACGGTGCCGGTGAGCGGCGGCGCCAAACTGCTCGCCGAGGTCATCCGCGACCTCGACGCACGCGGCGTGGAGATCGACGACATCGGCCTGCGCCGCCCCACCCTCGACGACGTCTTCATGTCCCTCACCGGCCATGCCGCGGAGCTGGAGACGAACGGGGAGACCGGTAAGGAGGCCGTCGTATGACCGCCGTGACGGACGCGGCCCGGACCCGGGCCCCCAAGGCGCGCGGCGGTGTCGCGCAGTCGGTCACCGACTCGCTCGTCGTCGCCAGACGCAATCTGATCCGGATGACGCGGATCCCCGAGATGGTCATCTTCGGGCTGATCCAGCCGATCATGTTCGTGGTGCTGTTCAGCTACGTCTTCGGCGGCTCCATGAGCGTCGGGGGCTCCACCGACGCGGCGGTCTACCGGGAGTTCCTGATGGCGGGCATCTTCGCCCAGACGGTCACCTTCGCCACGGCCGGCGCCGGAGCGGGCATCGCCGACGACATGCACAAGGGACTCATCGACCGGTTCCGGTCCCTGCCGATGGCCCGGGGCGCCGTGCTCACCGGCCGCACGCTCGCCGACCTCGTACAGACCGCCCTGACCGTCGTCGTCCTCGCCATCGTGGCGCTGCTCGTCGGGTGGCGCATCCACGAGGGCCTCGCCAAGGCGCTGGCCGCGTTCGGGCTGCTGCTCCTCCTCGGGTACGCCTTCTCCTGGATCGGCGCCCTGATCGGACTCTCCGTACGCACGCCCGAGGCCGCCACCTCCGGCGGGCTGATCTGGCTCTTCCCCGTGACGTTCATCTCGAACGCCTTCGTGGACTCCAGCCAGATGGCGTCCTGGCTCCAGCCGATCGCCGACTGGAACCCCTTCAGCGCGACCGTGCAGGCGTGTCGCGAGCTCTTCGGCAACCCCGGCGTGTCGCAGTCGGACGCCTGGCCGATGCAGTACCCCGTCTGGGCGTCGCTGATCTGGTCCGTCGTGATCATCCTGGTCTTCCGGACCCTCGCGGTCCGCAAGTACCGCTCGGCGACCGTCTGACCCCGGACACACCGATGGGCCCCGGCCGTGCTCGCACGACCGGGGCCCATCACTGTCCGTACAGGGGCGGCTCAGCCCTTGTAGGGCTTCGCCGCGAGGATCTTCACCTTGGCGATCTTGCCGTTCGGCAGCTCGTACTCGGCGTCGTCACCCATCCGCTTGCCGTTGACGCCCGTGCCGAGCGGCGACTGCGGGGAGTATGTCTCAAGGTCCGAGCTCGCGTACTCGCGGGAGGCGAGCAGGAACTCCAGGGTGTCGTCCGGGTCACCGTCGAAGGCGATCGTCACGATCATGCCGGGCTCGACGACGCCGTCGTCGGCAGGTGCCTCGCCGACCTTGGCGTGCTCCAGGAGCTGCGTCAGCTGGCGCACCCGGAGCTCCATCTTGCCCTGCTCCTCCTTGGCCGCGTGGTACCCGCCGTTCTCCCGGAGGTCACCTTCCTCACGGGCCGCCGCGATCTTGACGGCGATCTCCGTGCGCGCGGGACCAGACAGGTAGTCCAGCTCGGCCTTGAGCTGGTTGTACGCCTCCGGCGTGAGCCAGGTGACGTTGTCGCTGGTCTGGGTCACAGGGTGCTCCTCGTCGGTACTGGGAATACAAAGCATCGCCCTACCCAGAAGCATGTGCGTTCACGGGTGGGCGAAACCACGAGCCTAACAATTCCGCAGGAAAAGGGGGAGAAGGTAAAAGACATACGCGTCGGACCCGCAGGTCAGCGCGACGCCCCGCCGTCCGCGGTGCAGCCCGTCAGCTCGACCGCGGTGGCCCTGGACGTCGTACGCAGCGACAGGACCTCGTCGATGCGCTCCGCAGGCCCGTCGAACCGGAAATCCTTGCGAGCGACCTCGTTGCCGTCCTCGCTCAGCGCGCGCAGCGTGCAGTACCCGCCGGCGTCCCGGTCCTTGCGGACTTCGAGATGGACCTCGGCCCGGTCCTCCGAGACGACCTTGGACTTGATGACCTCGGCGCTGATGCCCTGGCCGCCGACGTAGTCCACACCGATCCACACGATCACGCCGAGCAGAGCGGCGCCCAGCACCGAGCCGGTGATCTTGAGCTTGCGGTCGGAGCGCTGATCCTCGGACCGGCCGTAGCGCCCGTCCGGCACCGCCTCGCGTACCGCAGTCATGATCGTTCCTCCTGTGCCGGGGATCGAGGAATTTTACGCCCCCCGGTTCGGTCACTATAGAAGCCGCCCACCCGCCACCGACCGCCACCCCAAGAACGACGTCCCTGCGGGACGGCACCCTGATGGCGACCAATCACTGAGGATCGAGTCTTGACTGAGCAGCTGCGCCTGATGGCCGTCCACGCCCACCCCGACGACGAGTCGAGCAAGGGCGCGGCCACCATGGCCAAGTATGTGTCCGAGGGGGTGGACGTGCTGGTCGTGACCTGCACCGGGGGCGAACGCGGCTCCATCCTCAATCCGAAGCTCCAGGGGGACGCGCACATCGAGGAGAACATCCACGAGGTGCGCAAGAAGGAGATGGACGAGGCCCGCGAGATCCTGGGCGTCGAGCAGGAGTGGCTCGGCTTCGTCGACTCGGGTCTGCCCGAGGGGGACCCGCTGCCGCCGCTGCCCGAGGGCTGCTTCGCGCTGGAGGACGACGAGACGGCGGCGGGGCGTCTCGTCGCGAAGATCCGTGCGTTCCGGCCGCAGGTCATCACCACGTACGACGAGAACGGCGGGTACCCGCACCCCGACCACATCAAGACCCACACGATCACCATGATCGCGTTCGACGGGGCCTCGGACACCGAGAAGTTCCCGGAGTCGAGGTTCGGACCGGCGTGGACGCCGCAGAAGCTCTACTACAACCAGGGCTTCAACCGGCCGCGTACGGTCGCCCTCCACGAGGCGCTGCTGGCCCGCGGGCTGGAGTCCCCGTACGGCGAGTGGCTGGAGCGCTGGAAGGAGTTCGTGCGCGAGGAGCGGACGCTGACCACGTTCGTCCCGTGCGACGAGTTCTTCGAGATCCGTGACAAGGCGCTCATCGCGCACGCGACACAGATCGACCCGGACGGCGGCTGGTTCCGCGTTCCGATGGACGTCCAGCGCGAGGTCTGGCCGACCGAGGAGTACGAGCTGGCGAAGTCTCTGGTCGATACCTCCCTCCCCGAGAGCGACCTCTTCGCGGGCATCCGCGACAATGCCTGATATGTACGCGACCCAGGCACTGACCCACCTCGTCCCTCTCGCCAAGGAGGTCGACGACAACAAGGTGACTCCCGGCGTCCTCGGCTTCATCGTCTTCGCGGCACTCGCCGTGGGCGTGTGGCTCCTGATGAAGTCCATGAACCGCCACATGGGCAAGGTCAACTTCGAGGAGGCGCCGGAGCCGGAACCGGCGGTCCAGGGATCCACCGGCACCGGGACGGGCACGGACACCGGCAGGTGAGGCGCACCGCCTGACCCCGTGGCGGGTCGGGCGGGGCCCTTGCGGAGTGTCTCCTCCGGGCGGGCGCGGCACCCGGGTCCCGTACGCGGACCCGGCTCCCGTGCCCGCCCCGGCGTGGACCCTCCCGCACGGCTGTCCGCGGCCAGGACCCTCCCGCACGGCTGTCCGCGCCCGTCCGGCGCTCGGGGCAGGACCTCAGGCGCCGCCCGGGCCCAGCGGCACGCCCATGACCTCCCGTGCGTGCCGGGCCGGCGTCAGGCCCAGGCGCCACGCCTGCCAGCCGTCTTCCAGGTCCACCCCCCGGTCCAGGATGACCGCGAGCGACTCCGCGCAGTCCTCCACCTTCGGGTCCCGGCTCGGGTGCCCCGAGGCCAGCAGCTCCGCCAGTTCCTGCCGCGCCACCGCCGTACCCACCTCACTGCCACCCGGCGACGCGTACGGCAGCAGCGTGCACCGCAGGAAGCGGGCCCAGTCGCCGCCGCGCTCGTCCCCGTACGAGGTGAACAGCGCGACCGCCTCGTCGCACAGGGCCAGCGCCTGTCCCGTCCGGTTGTTCCCCGCGTCGATCAACGCCAGCTCCAGACACGTCCAGCCCTCGCCGTGGGCGACGCCGATGCGCCGGAAGTCGGCCCGCGCGTCCACCAGGAGCTGCCGGGCGAAGCCCGAGTTGCGGAGGTTTCCCGTCCGCGCCGCCCGCTGGTCACGGGTGACCCGTCCCGAGTGGTGCCGGGCGCACGCGAGCCCGTACACGTCGCGCATCCGGGAGAACATCGTGCGGGCCCGCTCCAGCTCACGCACCGCCTCGTCGGTGTCGCCGGTCTCCTCCAGGGCCTGGCCCAGGTAGTACCGCGTCCACGCCTCGCCCCGCGCGTCCTCGTTGTCCCGGTGCCGGGACAGCGCCAGGCGCAGCTGCTCCGCGGCGCGTGAGGGGTCGCCGTCGAGGAGCCTGGCGCGCGCCAGCTGGGTCAGGGCCCAGGCGGTGCCGCGTTCGTCCCGGGTGCGCGCGTACAGGTCGAGCGCGGTCCGCAGCTCGTCCTCCGCGCGCGGCACCTCGCCCATACGCAGACAGACCTGGCCGAGCTGGAAGTGCGACCACGCCTCGCCGTGCAGGGACTCGCCCTCCCGGTGCAGTCCCAGCGCCGTGTCGAGCAGGGTGAGGGCCTCCGCCAGGTTGGCGCGGTCGCGTTCGACGGCCGCCAGGGCGTGCAGCGACCAGGCGCGGTCCTCGGCCTGCTCGTCGGAGGCCTGGAGGGCCAGCGCCTCGCGCAGCCGCGCCGACGCCTCCGTGAGATTGCCCTGGTGGTGCAGGGTGATGCCGAGCGAGCACAGGGCCAGCGCCGCGCCCGAGTCGTTCCGCGCCTCGCGGTAGAGGCCGACGACGGAGGACAGCGTGGTGCGCGCCTTGTCGAGCTCCCCGAGCTGCCGGGCCGCGATCCCCGTGCGCCACTGCACCGACCGCTCCAGGAGTCCCTTGTCGACGGCCTGCGTCAGCTCGCTTATCTCGCCGAGCCGGTAGAGGTCGCCCCGCAGCAGGCAGTAGTCGCAGAGTGCCCCGAGGAGATGCAGCACGGCGCCCTGGTCGACGTCCTCCGCGTGCCGCAGCGCCGAGGTGATGAAGCTCGACTCGTCGTCCAGCCAGCGCAGGGCGGCGTCCAGGGAGCTGAACCCATGGGAGCCGAACTGTCCGGCACGGGTGGACATCTTGCCGTCGACCATGCGGATCACCGCGTCCGCGAGCTCCGCGTAGCTCTTGATCAGCCGCTCCTGGGCGGCGGTGCGCTCGGCCGGCTCCTCCTCGTCGAGCAGACGGGCCAGGGCGAAGTCCCGTACGAGGTCGTGCAGCCGGTAGCGCGAGCCGCGCACGTGGGAGAGGAGACCGGACTCGGCCAGCGCCGTCAGCAGCCTCCCCGCCTCCGGTTCGTCGGTGGCCAGCAGCGCGGCGGCCGCCGCCGTGCCCAGGCTCGCCCGGCCCGCCAGGGCGAGCCTGCGCAGCAGCCGTCTGGCCTGCTCCGACTGGTCGGTGTAGCGCAGCCACAGGGCCCGCTCGGCCGGTGCGACGGGGCCGTACGCGCCGAGGCCGGCGGCCAGGTCGCCGCGGGTCCGGGTGCGGAGCGCGGAGCCCGCTATGCGCAGGGCCAGCGGCAGCCCGCCGCACAGCTCGACGACGGTCTCCGTGGACGGGTGGTCGTACGGCCCGCCCTCCTGCCCTGCGGCCACCTCGCGCAGCAGCTCCTCGGCGCCCGCCGCGTCCAGACCGCCGACGGGCAGCTGGTGCACCCACGCGGGTACGGAGCCGGGCAGGTCGAGGGGGACGCGGGCGGTGACGAGCACCAGGCTGTCGGACCGTTCGGGCAGGAGGGTGCGGACCTGGGCGGCGTCGGTGGCGTCGTCGAGGACGATCGCGACGGGGGTGCCGGTGAGGTGCTGGTGGTAGAGCTCGCTCAGCCGCCGTACCTGCTGTTCGGCGGAGGCCCTCTCACGGAAGAGCAGCTGTTCACGGGGAGCGCCCAGCCGGTTGAGCAGGTGCAGCAGGGCGTCCCGCGTCGGCAGGGGTGTCTCCCCGGCCACGTCACCGCGCAGATCCACCACGCACGCACCCCGGAACTGGTCCTTGAGCGCGTGCGCCGCCCGCACGGCCAGCGTGGTGCGGCCCGTACCGGACGCGCCGTGGAGGACGACGACCGTCGGCCTGGTCTCCGTGGCGGCGCGGGCGGTGCGGACCCACTGGGCGATCTGCGCAAGCTCCGTACGGCGGCCGGCGAACGGACCCGTGCCGTCGGGAAGTTGGGCGAAGGACTGCTGGAGGAGCGACCGGGTGCGCGCCGCCGCGCTGCGGTCCGAGCCGCGCAGCCGCGGTGCGACGGAGGCGGCGGCCTTCTTCGCGGGGCGGGCGGCTGCGGTGAGCATCCGCTGCTGGTCGAGGAAGGGGCGGATGCCGCGTACCTCCAGCGCGGTCAGCCACTGGAGCCGCAGCTGTTCGGGACCGCCCGGCTGGTTCAGGGCGCCCGCCCTGCGGTGCGCGGCGGGCCAGTGGGACGCGGTCACCCTGGCGACGGTCGTCGCGGCGCCCGCCACCCCGACGACCGCGCCCGCGCCGACGGCCAGACCGGTGGCCGTGCCGAGCGCGAGGTCCGCGCAGACGGCCGCGAAGGCGGCAACTCCCGTGACCAGCAGGGGAGTTCCGAGCGTCGCTCTGCTGAACCGCTGCGAGAGCGGTTGTTGCGCGTCGGCCGCGTCGAGCGCCCGCACGTACGCGGTGTACTCCTCGTCCGCACCGGCCGCCATGGTGTCGAGGGCTCCCCGCGCACGCGCCATCAGCGCGCCGGAGTCGCTCCCCCCGCCGGTCCTGCGTACCTCTTCCTCCACAGCGCGTACCAACAGCCTTTCGGCTTCGGCCCGATGGCTGTCCCGCATACGTCCCCCTCGGTCACCCCGGTCACCCCGGACGCGCCCGCACCGCCCGGCATCGGCACCCAGTGTCCTGCGCCCGGCGCGCCCGCGCGAGGGCCGGTGCGCCGTGATCGGTGTGCGCAGCCGGTTTCCCCGTATCTCCGTTCCCGTGCGGGCGCACCGAGGGGCGCCGTCCGGCGCTCTGACGTGGCGTGTGGGCGGGGCTCGGCCGGGTGCGCGAGGATTGGGTCATGCCGAACCGACTCGCGCACGCCACGTCTCCGTACCTCCTTCAGCACGCGGACAACCCCGTCGACTGGTGGCAGTGGGAGCCCGCCGCCTTCGAGGAAGCCCGCCGGCGCAATGTGCCGGTGTTCCTGAGCGTCGGATACAGCTCGTGCCACTGGTGCCATGTCCTCGCCCACGAGAGCTTCGAGGACGAGACCACCGCGGCCTACATGAACGAGCACTTCGTCTCGGTGAAGGTGGACCGCGAGGAACGCCCCGACGTGGACGCCGTCTACATGGAGGCCGTGCAGGCGGCGACCGGGCAGGGCGGCTGGCCCATGTCCGTCTTCATGACACCGGACGGTGAGCCCTTCTACTTCGGCACGTACTTCCCGCCCGCGCCCCGGCACGGCCTGCCCTCCTTCCAGCAGGTCCTCGAAGGCGTCCACACCGCGTGGACGAGCCGGCGCGAGGAGGTCGGGGACGTCGCGGAGAAGATCACCCGTGATCTGGCCGCGCGCGAACTGGTCTCCGGCGCGGGTGACGGGGTCCCCGGCGAGGCGGAGCTCGCGCAGGCACTGCTCGGCGTCAGCCGGGAGTACGACACGGAGAGCGGGTGGCTCGGTGGCGGCGACACGAAGTTCCCGCCGAGCATGCTGATCGAGTTCCTGCTGCGCCACCATGCGCGGACGGAGTCCGACGGGGCGTTGGAGATGGCCGAGGGCATCTGCGACGCCATGGCACGCTCCAGCCTCTTCGACCAGCTGGGCGGCGGTTTCCACCGGTACGTGCTCCGCCAGCGGGCCGGCGGCGCCCTCGTACCGCACTTCGAGAAGATGCTGTACGACAACGCGCTGCTCTGCCGGGTGTACGCCCACGTGTGGCGGGCCACCGGCTCGGACGAGGCACGCCGGATCGCCCTGGAGACCGCCGATTTCATGGTGCGGGAGCTGCGCACGGTGGAGGGCGGCTACGCCTCGGCGCTGGACGCCGACAGCGAGGCCGAGGACGGCAGCCACGTCGAGGGCGCCTACTACGTGTGGACGGCCGGGCAGCTGAGCGATGCCCTGGGGGAGGAGGACGCCGCGTTCGCCGCGGAGTACTTCGAGGTCACCGATGAGGGCACCTTCGAGGAGGGCTCCTCCGTCCTCCAGCTGCCGCGCACGGCCGGGGAGGCGGACCCCGCGCGGGTCGCCGGTGTGCGGGCCCGGCTGCTGGCGGCGCGCGGGAAGCGGGTGCGGCCCGGCCGGGACGACAAGGTCGTCGCCGCGTGGAACGGCCTGGTGATCGCAGCGCTCGCCGAGACGGGGGCGTACTTCGAGCGGCCCGATCTGATCGAGCGGGCCACCGAGGCGGCCGATCTGCTCGTCCGCGTCCACATGGGTGACGTGGCCCGGCTGTCGCGGACGTCCAGGGACGGGCGCGTGGGCGGGCACGCCGGGGTGCTGGAGGACTACGGCGACGTTGCCGAGGGCTTCCTCGCCCTGGCCTCGGTCACCGGCGAGGGCGTGTGGCTGGAGTTCGCGGGCTTCCTGCTCGACATCGTGCTGGAGCGGTTCACCGGTGAGGGCGGGCAGCTGTTCGACACGGCCGACGACGCCGAGCGGCTGATCCGCAGGCCGCAGGACCCCACGGACAGTGCCACCCCGGCCGGCTGGACGGCGGCGGCGGGCGCGCTGCTCTCCTACGCGGCCCACACCGGGTCGCAGGCGCACCGCGCCGCGGCCGAAGGCGCGCTGGGCGTCGTGAAGGCGCTGGGGCCGCGTGCGCCCCGCTTCATCGGCTGGGGGCTCGCGGTCGCCGAGGCACTGCTTGACGGGCCGCGCGAGATCGCGGTGGCCGGGCCGGTGGGCGGCGAACTGCACCGCGCCGCGCTGCTGGGCCGGGCGCCCGGCGCGGTGGTCGCGGCGGGCGAGGGAGCGGCGGCCGGTGCGGAGTTCCCGCTGCTCGTGGACCGTCCGCAGGTGGACGGCGAGCCGACCGCGTACGTCTGCCGGCACTTCGTCTGTGACGCGCCGACCACGGACGCGGGGGAACTGGCGGGCAAGCTCGGCGGCTGAACCCCGGTCACCGTACGGGCCCGGGGGACGGGCCCGTACGGGAGACCATCCCTACTGGTAGGCCACCAGGGAGATGCCGACGTAGTGCGCGGCGAACGCGGCGAGGGTCAGCGAGTGGAAGACCTCGTGGAAGCCGAACCAGCGCGGTGACGGGTTGGGGCGCTTGAGCCCGTAGATGACGCCGCCCGCGCTGTAGAGCACCCCGCCGACGACGACGAGCACGAGGACGGCGATGCCGCCCGTGCGCATGAAGTCGGGCAGGAAGAAGACCGCGGCCCAGCCCATCGCGATGTAGCACGGGGTGTAGAGCCAGCGCGGGGCGCCGACCCAGAACACCCGGAACGCGATTCCCGCGACCGCTGCCACCCAAACCGCCCAGAGAAGGGGCCGCCCGGTGGAATCCGGGAGGAGGAGCAGGGTCAGCGGGGTATAGGTGCCCGCGATGATCAGAAAGATGTTGGCGTGGTCGAGGCGGCGGAGCACGGCTTCGCCGCGCGGTCCCCAGGTGCCCCGGTGGTAGACGGCGCTGACACCGAACAGCAGGCAGGCGCTCAGGACGAAGACGGCGCAGGCCGCCTGGGCTCGGGCGCCGTCGGCCAGTGCGATCAGGACGATTCCGGCGATCAGGACCGCCGGAAACATCCCGGTGTGCAGCCAGCCGCGCAGTCGTGGCTTCACTGTCAAGGAGTCCGGCTCGGCGATCAGGGGCGAGGCGGCGGCGTCGGCAGTCATAACGGCATGTTACCTACGCTTCCGTAGGTAACAGTCAGGAGTGGCGATGCTCACGTGTGAGGCCCCCTGGACATATGGGCGGAAGAGTCGGATGATCAAATGAGTGCGGTCGGCACCGGATGAGCGCCATGGGAATTCGAAGGGGTCAGCATCCGGGTCGCAGCCCCCACGGGGCCTTCCAGCAGACACCCTCGACAAGGAGCGATCGTGGCGCGCGACATCGCGGCTCCCCTCACTGTTCCCACCAACCACCAGGAGCTCATCTCCTGGGTCGACGAGATCGCAGCCATCACAGAGCCGGACCAGGTGGTCTGGTGCGACGGTTCCGAGGCGGAGTACGAGCGCCTGTGCGACGAGCTCGTCGCCAAGGGAACCTTCACCAAGCTGAACGAGGCCAAGCGCCCGAACTCGTACTACGCCGCGTCCGACCCGAGCGATGTCGCCCGCGTCGAGGACCGCACGTACATCTGCTCCGTGAAGGAGGAGGACGCGGGCCCGACCAACCACTGGAAGGCCCCCGCCGAGATGCGGGACGTCTTCACCGGTGAGAACGGTGTCTTCCGCGGCTCCATGCGCGGCCGCACCATGTACGTCGTCCCGTTCTGCATGGGCCCCGTCGGCTCTCCGCTCTCCGCGATCGGCGTCGAGATCACCGACTCCGCCTACGTCGCCGTCTCCATGCGCACCATGACCCGCATGGGCCAGGCCGTCCTGAACGAGCTCGGCGACGACGGCTTCTTCGTCAAGGCCGTCCACACCCTCGGTGCGCCGCTCGCCGAGGGCGAGGCCGACGTCCCGTGGCCGTGCAACACCACCAAGTACATCTCGCACTTCCCCGAGGACCGGGAGATCTGGTCCTACGGCTCCGGCTACGGCGGCAACGCCCTGCTCGGCAAGAAGTGCTACGCGCTGCGCATCGCCTCCGTCATGGCACGCGACGAGGGCTGGCTCGCCGAGCACATGCTGATCCTGAAGCTGACGCCGCCGCAGGGTGAGCCGAAGTACGTCACGGCGGCCTTCCCCTCGGCCTGCGGCAAGACGAACCTCGCGATGCTGGAGCCGACGATCGACGGCTGGACCGTCGAGACCATCGGTGACGACATCGCCTGGATGCGCTTCGGCGAGGACGGCCAGCTGTACGCGATCAACCCGGAGGCCGGCTTCTTCGGTGTGGCGCCGGGCACCGGTGAGCACACCAACGCCAACGCCATGAAGACGATGTACGGCAACTCCGTCTTCACGAACGTCGCGCTCACGGACGACGGCGACGTGTGGTGGGAGGGCATGACCGAGGAGCCGCCCGCGCACCTCACGGACTGGAAGGGCAACGACTGGACCCCCGAGTCCGGCGTTCCCGCGGCCCACCCCAACTCCCGCTTCACCGTGCCGGCCGGGCAGTGCCCGATCATCGCGCCCGAGTGGGAGGACCCGAAGGGCGTGCCGATCTCGGCGATCCTCTTCGGTGGCCGCCGCGCCTCGGCCGTGCCGCTGGTCACCGAGTCCTTCAACTGGCAGCACGGTGTCTTCCTCGGGGCGAACGTCGCCTCCGAGAAGACCGCCGCCGCCGAGGGCAAGGTCGGCGAGCTGCGCCGCGACCCGTTCGCCATGCTGCCGTTCTGCGGCTACAACATGGGCGACTACATGGCCCACTGGGTCAAGGTCGGCGCGGACAAGGCCGACCAGTCGAAGCTTCCGAAGATCTACTACGTGAACTGGTTCCGCAAGAACGAGGCGGGCAAGTTCGTGTGGCCCGGCTTCGGCGAGAACAGCCGTGTGCTGAAGTGGATCGTCGAGCGCCTCAACGGCCAGGCGGAGGGCGTCGAGACGCCGATCGGCATCCTGCCGGCCAAGGGCGCCCTCGACACCAAGGGCCTCGACCTCGCGGAGTCGGACCTCGACTTCCTGCTGAACGTCGACAAGGAGGTCTGGCGCGAGGAGGCGGCGCTGATCCCCGAGCACCTCAACACCTTCGGTGACCACGCCCCCAAGGAGCTGTGGGACGAGTACCGCGCGCTGGTCCAGCGCCTCGGCTGATGCCCCACCGGGGCGGCGCCTCCCGGCGCCGCTCCGTGCACGACCCCGCGGCCGGGCCGACCGGACATCCGCCCTGACCTGTGGGGCCGAGAAGGCCCGCCGCGGACCGGCCCCCGGAAGCCCTGACGCTTCCGGGGGCCGCCCCTTGCCCGGGGTTCTTTTGCCTGGAATGCCCGTACATCGCCAGTGACTTGCGCACGAGACCTTCACGACTATTGCATGTCCCTCACAAGGGGCCCCGCCGTTTCCGCGGGGCCCGACAGAGCCTGTGGGGGACTCAGTTGAAGATGTCTCGGCACTACTTGCGCACGGCCTCGGCACTGGCCGCGCTGACACTCGCGACCGTGGGGCTGACAGCGGTGACCGCACCCGCCGCCCAGGCGGCCGAGGACCAGGTGGCCAAGCTCCCGATCTCCTCGTACTCGGCGCTCGTCGTCGACTCCGTGCACGAGCGGGTCTATGTGACCGACGACCGCCGCACCCGCACCGCGGGCGTGGTCCACGTGTACAACTTCGAGGGCCAGAAGGTCGGTTCGCTGGCCACCGACTACGCACCGTCCGGGATGGCGCTCAGTACGGACGGTGCGACGCTCTACGTGTCCCAGTACTCGGGCATCCTCGCCTTCGACACCGTGACGCAGACGCGCACCGGCCTGGCATGGGCCAACTACTACGTGGACTGCCCGCGCGATGTGGCCTTCGCCGGCGGCAAGCAGTGGTACACGGAGGTCCCGGCGCTGAGCGACTGCGACACCCGTCAGAGCTGGCTGTACGGGGCCGAGGGCAACCAGGTGTTCCAGACCGGCTGGAACGACATGGGGCGGCTGCGGCTGGCGAGCGGCCCCCAGGCGCCCGACCGCCTCGTCATGGGGCAGTCGCGCACCGCGGGAGTGACCAACGACCCGTTCATCACCACCTTCGACGCGAGCGGCGCCACCCTCGTGCGAGGCCCGGAGCGCCGGTTCGCTGACAGCGAGGGCAAGGGTGCGCTGGACCTGAAGGACATCGCGCAGTCCGCCGACGGGCAGCGCATCGCGGTCGCCGACGCCGCCGCCGGCACCCGCCTCCTGGACGCGGCCGACCTGTCGGACGCGCCGGTCCCCTACCAGCCGCTGCCCACGGGCGCCACGGCGAGCGCGGTCTCGTTCAGCGGTGACGGGAAGTACATCGCGCGCGGTGCCTCCGCCGCCGGGAGCACACCCGACCTGCTGATCCAGGCCGCGGACCCGGAGGACCGTACGGCGCCCCTGGAGTTCGCCTTCGACGGCGCGCTGGACGGGAACCGGATCGCCCCGCGCGGCCTGGGCTGGTCGCAGGACGGTGCCCGGCTCTTCGCCGTCACGACCAACACCTACGGCACCGAGTACTGGCTCCATGTCATCCAGCCGCCCGCCGCCCAGTTCGACTCCCGGTTCACCGGTTCGCTGACCACCGCCCCGAGTCAGGCCGTGGTGGGTGAACCCCTGGGGATACGTGGACGGTTGGAGGTCGACGGACCCGTGCCCACCGAACCGCTGAAGATCTCGGCGGTCCGGCACGACGCCAACGGCGACCGCAAGCTGGCCGCCGTCGACGTCGACGCGGACGGTTCGTTCACCGTGCTCGACGTGCCGTCGCTGGTCGGTGAGGCGACGTACACGGTGTCCTTCACCGGTGACGTCACGCGCCGCCCGGCCCAGGACGTCACGGTCACGGTGCCGGTCGCCAAGGCGCCGACGGCGATCGCGCTGACGGCTCCGGCGGAGGGCAGCAAGAGCGCGGGTCTGGAGATCACGGGCAGGCTGACGGCCCAGGGCCGGGCGCTCCCGGCGGGCGTCACGCTGAGCGTCACCCGCACGGACCGTCAGGGGACGGGCACGCTGACCTCGGCCGCGGTCGCCTCGGACGGCACGTTCCGGGTCAACGACCTGCCGAGGACGACGGGCGAGGTGACGTACACGCTCGCCTACCCGGGGGACGACCTCCACGCGGGCTCGACGGCGTCGGCGACGATCCGCGTCCGCCGGTAGGGCACGCGCCGGTAAGCGGGACGAGGCGGTGGACCGGGTGCTCCCGGTTCACCGCCTCGGCCGGCACATTCAATGGGTGGCACCCGGTCCGCGCGCCTCGAAGGCCCGTGGACCGGGGCCGTCAGAGGGCGCCGACGAGGCGCGAGGGGGTGGCGGTCACGTCGGCCGCCGCGGCGTGCGCGTCCATGCGCTCGGCCGCCAGGATCGCCGCGGCCGTGTCCGCGCGGGACGCGGCCACCACCAGCGCACGGCCCGCGAGCGCGTGCGCGCGCCGGTGCAGCGCGGCCGGAGCCGCTTCGCTCAGGCCCGCGTGCCGCGCCGGTGGCGCCCCGCGCAGCCGGGCCACCTGCTCGGCGATGCGGTCACCGGCGGGGCCGAGGCCCAGCTCGTCGGTCACGGCGAGCAACGCGGCCAGGTGCCCGGCGAGCTGGATGTCCAGCTCCTCCTCCCGCGTACGGTGCGGGAAGTCGGCGTCGTCGGCCGTCGTGTGGACCGATTTGGTGCGGATCGGCTCGTACATGGGATGGCCTCCTGGTGTTGCAGTGCAACCATCCTAGCTTGGATTCAGTCTAAAGTTGTGCCGGATCCGGTAAAGCGTTGCCTGGAACCGCTCTACGGCTGGCTGTAACCGTCCAGGAAGTTCCCGATCCGGGTCACGGCGGCGACGAGGTCCTTCGTCGGCGGCAGTGTCACGATGCGGAAGTGATCGGGCTCGGGCCAGTTGAACCCCGTGCCGTGCACCACCATGATCTTCTCGGCCCGCAGCAGGTCGAGCACCATCTGCCGGTCGTCCTTGATCTTGTAGACCTTCGGATCCAGCCGGGGGAAGAGGTACAGGGCCCCCTTCGGCTTCACGCACGTCACACCGGGGATCTGTGTGAGCAGGTCGTACGCCACGTCCCGCTGCTCCAGGATCCGCCCGCCGGGCAGCACCAGGTCGTTGATCGACTGGCGTCCGCCGAGCGCGGTGGCCACGGCGTGCTGCGAGGGCATGTTGGCGCACAGCCGCATGTTCGCCAGGATCGTCAGCCCCTCGATGTACGAGGAGGCGTGGGCCTTCGGGCCGCACACCGCCATCCATCCGGAGCGGTAACCGGCGACGCGGTAGTTCTTGGACAGACCGTTGAAGGTCAGCACCATCAGATCGGGGGCGATCGCGGCGGTCGGGGTGTGCGTCGCGCCGTCGTACAGGATGCGGTCGTAGATCTCGTCGGAGCAGATGACCAGCTGGTGGCGCCGGGCGATCTCCGTCAGCCCCCGCAGCATCTCGTCGTCGTACACCGCACCGGTCGGGTTGTTCGGGTTGATGATCACCAGGGCCTTGGTGCGGTCGGTGATCTTCCGCTCGATGTCGGCGAGGTCGGGCATCCAGTCGGCCTGCTCGTCGCACCGGTAGTGCACGGCCGTACCGCCGGCCAGGGAGACCGAGGCGGTCCACAGCGGATAGTCCGGAGCGGGTACGAGCACCTCGTCGCCGTCGTCGAGCAGTGCCTGCATCGACATCTGGATCAGCTCGGAGACGCCGTTGCCGAGGTAGATGTCCTCGACGTCGAGTTCGACCGCCTTGGTCTGGTAGTGCTGCACCACCGCACGCCGCGCGGACAGCAGGCCCTTCGCGTCGCCGTAGCCGTGCGCCCCGGAGAGGTTGCGCAGTATGTCTTCGAGGATCTCGGGCGGGCACTCGAATCCGAACGCGGCGGGGTTGCCGGTGTTGAGCTTGAGGATGCGGTGACCTGCTGCTTCCAGCCGCATCGCCTCCTCGAGCACCGGCCCCCGGATTTCGTAACAGACGCCGGAGAGCTTCGTGGACTGGATGACCTGCATGTCTGCGAGCTTACGACCGTGTTTCGCCGGGTGCGCGAAGATTCCCCCTCCGTTCCTCCCATCGGGGCACTCCCCGGACGGCGCCCGGCTTCCATCGGCAGACGGCCCGCCGCCCCGGACCCTCGGAAGGGCCGGTCGGGGCGGCGTCACGGCTTGGAATGCGCGCGTGCCGGGTCCGGCCGGCGGGGGCGGGTGAGATGCGCCACGCGGGGGTCCGGCCATGGGCTGCTACTCCGGGAGGCGGGTCCCCTCCGGGAGCCGGACCCCGAAGTCGTCGGCCAGTACGCGCAGCACCTCGGCGGAGTCGGCCAGCCGCCGTTCCGTGACCGTGCCGTCGGCCGCCGTCTCGACGAGGTCGAGCCCCGCCAGCGACAGATGGCCCAGCGGCGTGGTCCGCTGGGCGTGCACGGCCCGGCTGAACGGGGAGCGCGGGTTGGTGGCGATGTGCCAGTTGATGACCTCGTAGTCCGGTGCCTCGAACGGCTCGCGCGTGAACTCGTACTGCGGCTCCCACACCCCGCTCTTCATCGTCTGGAGCTCCCACAGCTCCAGCGGCCCGACGTGCGGGGCGTGCACGAGCCGGTGGTGGCGCGGGGTGTCGTGCAGCTCGGCGTCCGCCACCAGCGCGATCGGCTCCAGCAGCGCGCCGCTGGATCCGAAACCGACATCGGCGAGGTACGGGGTGGGTTCGTCCTCCACCTCCACCTCCATCAGCATGTGCGTACGTGGCCGGATGTCACCGGGCGCGGCCCCCAGCACCACGCGGGCGGTGAGCAGCGTCACCCGGAAGTCCAGCTGGGTCAGGGCGGCGGCCAGGAGGGTGTTGTGCTCGTAGCAGTAGCCGCCGCGGCTGCCGCGGACGAGCTTCGTCTCCAGGTCCTCCAGGGCGAGCGAGGGCGCGGAACCGAGGACGGGGTCGAGATTCTCGAACGGGATCCCGAGCATGTGGGCCCGGTGCACGGACCGCAGCACCTCCAGGGTGGGCCGGCGCTCCCCGGTCCAGCCGATGCGGGCGAAATAGGCGTCGAGGTCGAGTGTCATACCCCGACCGTACGCAGCCGGACCCCCGCAACGCCTCCGGCCCCGGCCCCGTCCGGCTCGTTCCGTGGACCTGGGACCGCCCTCGGCGGCGTCCCCGCGGTATCGGGGAGCCGGGTCCCCGGGGTGTCAGCGGCGCAGGAGTTCGATCACTCCGGTGGCGCTCTCGTCGCCGTGCCCGTCCCTCAGGCGGCGCGCCATCAGATCCATGAACGGCAGGAGCAGTTCGCCGCTGACGCCCTGTTCCTCGGCCGTGCGCACCAGTGTGGTGTTGCCCGAGACCATCATGGCGAGGTTCGAGGCGACGTCCGCGGTGTAGTCGCCGCTGGTCAGCTGCTCGGCCGTCGAGTGCGCGGCCGGGGCCATCGCGACGAGCCACTCGACGAGCACGGGGGCGAACTCCAACAGGTCGATGTCCTCGTCGCGGACCAGCGCGAAGGCATGCGACAGGCCCGCGAACATGCCCGTCATCGCGCTCAGCAGGGCCACGTCCTGGAGTGCGGCGAAGCCCGCGTCCTCGCCGACGTACCGGGCTCCGGTGGGCACGGCCAGCGTGCCGTGACGGGCGTCGAAGGCGGCGCGGGAACCGCTGTAGAAGACGTAGCCGCCGGACTCCGGTACGCCGATCATCGGCGGGACCGCCATGATTCCGCCGTCGAGGAACCGGGCGCCGCGCTCCTGGGCCCAGGCGGCGCGGGCACGGGCCTGGGCGGGGGTGCCGGTGGTGAGGTTGACCAGGTCCTTGCCCGTCAGGTCGGCGCCGGCCAGCGCGTCCTCGACCGAGGCGTCGTCGAGCAGGCAGAGCACGACGAGATCACTGGCGGCCACGGCCCGGGCGGCGGTCGGGGCGATGCGGGCCCCCTCGGCGGCCAGGGCCTCGGCGCGGGCGGCGGTGCGGTTCCAGACGGTGAGGGGGTGTCCGGCGGCGAGCCAGGTGCGGGCGAGCGCGGTGCCCATCGCGCCGAGGCCGAGAAGGGTGAGCGGGGTCCTGTGCGGGGTGCTGTCAGTCATGAAGACTAGGCTTCCCGCAGGCCCTGGACCGATCAAGTACCCACTTGGAAGTGGGTGGTTACCCCGGGGTGAGTGACCAGGTGGGAAGGGGTCGGGCATGAGGGCTGCACGACGGCCGGGGGCGTACGTCTGTGGGATCGATGCCGCGATGGACGTGGTCGGCGGCAAGTGGAAGGGGCTGATCCTATGGGCGCTCGACGAGCGGACGTACCGCTTCGGCGAGCTGCGCAGACAGGTGCCCGGGGTGACGGAGAAGGTGCTGACGTCGCACCTGCGGGAGATGGAGGAGGACGGCATCGTGCACCGTGAGGTGCACGCCGAGGTGCCGCCCCGCGTCGAGTACTCGCTGACCCCGCTGGGCGTCTCGCTGAACAAGGCGCTGGAGCCGCTGGGCGCGTGGGGGCGGGAGCACATCCTTCCGGAGCCGCCCGCGGCTTGATATGGCCCCTCGGGGGCCGGTCGCGGAGCCGGGACGGCGGCGCGCGCCGCCCAAGTCGCGGCGCGCCCGGCGGCCTTGGCGCGCCCCGCGACCACGGCCTCCGCGGCCGGAGCTGTCCGGGGGTATGTGCCGGTATCGGAGTCCGCTTTCGCTGCGCCTGGACCGGGAGCGGTTCGAGCCGCTGTGGACGCTGCCCCTGCAGATCTTCGTCTACCGGCAGCTGATGTACCTCGTCGTGGTCCAGTCCGTGGTGACGGCCCTGCTCGGCAACCGGCTGGGATGGCAGCGGATGCAGCGCACCGGGACGGCCGCCGAGACCCTGGAACGCCGGCCCGTCAGCCGCTGACCCGGGCGGGGCCCGTCAGGGGCGTCCCGTGCCCCGGACCGCCCTGCCCGCCAGGACCGAGGTCCGTCTGCCGTCCTCGATGACGGGGCGGCCGTCGACGAGGACGTGCGGGATCCCTTCGGGCAGGGTGCGCGGCCTGTCGAAGGTCGAGCCGGCCCCCACCGTCCGCGGGTCGAAGAGGACGAGGTCGGCGCGGTAGCCCTCGCGGACCAGGCCCCGGTCGGGCAGCCTCAGCCGGGCCGCGGGCCGCGCGGTGAGGTGCGCCACGCACTCCTCCAGGCCGAGGATGCCCAACTCCCTCACGTACCGGCCGAGATACTGGGGGAACGTGCCGTAGGCGCGGGGGTGCGGCTTGTCGCCCTGGAGGATGCCGTCGCTGCCGCCGGTGTGGACGCGGTGGCGCATGATCTGCCGCACGTTCTCCTCGTGGCCCACGTGCTGGAGGATCGTGGAGCCGAGCCGGTCCTCGATGAGGAGGCGGCGGGCGGTGTCCCAGGGAGCCTCGCCGCGCAGCCGGGCGGACTCGGCGACCGTACGGCCGACGTGACCGGCGAGTGACGGTGTGCCGACGCCGGAGATCTCGATGGTGTCCCACTCGATGGGCACCCCGTGGCAGCCGTCCGAGCCGACCACCTCCAGGTGGTGGCGGATGCGCTCGGCCGAGGCGTCGTCGGCCAGGCGGGTGAGGACGGACTCCGGCCCGCCCTCGCCGGCCCAGCTGGGCAGCATCGCGACGAGCGTGGTGCAGCCGGGGGTGTACGGGTACGTGTCGAGGGAGATGTCCGCGCCCGCGTCCAGGGCGTTGTCGAGGAGCGCGAGGAGGTCCGGCGCCCTGCCCTCGTTCACGCCGAAGTTCATGGTGGCGTGCGCGAGGTGGAGCGCGCAGCCGGCGTCCCGGGTGAGCTCGACCATCTCCTCGTACGCGGCGAGGGCGCCCGCCCCGTACGAGCGGTGGTGCGGGCAGTAGTAGCCGCCGTGCGCGGCCACCACCCGGCAGAGCTCGGTGAGTTCGGCGTCGTTCGCGTACATGCCGGGCGTGTAGGTGAGGCCGGAGGACATGCCGACCGCGCCCTCGGACATGCCCTGGGCGACGAGTTCCTTCATCCGCACCAGTTCGGCGGGGGTGGCGGGGCGGTCGTCCCAGCCGACCGCGTACATCCGGACCGTGCCCTGGGGGATCAGGTAGGCGGCGTTGACCGCGATGCCCTGGCCGCCGAAGTTGCGGTCGAGGCGGTCCAGGTACTCGCCGACGGTGCGCCAGTCGAAGTCGATGTCCGAACCGTCGCCGTTCCAGCCGGTGATGGCCTTGCGTACGGCGGTGAGCGTGCGGTCGTCGACCGGCGCGTAGGAGAGGCCGTCCTGGCCGAGCACTTCGAGGGTGACGCCCTGCGCCGCCTTCGCGCTGTGGTCGGGGTCGCGGAGCAGCGCGAGGTCGCTGTGCGCGTGCATGTCGATGAACCCGGGTGAGAGCACCAGGCCGTCGGCGTCCAGGGCGCGGCGGGCGGTGGGGCGCGGGCCGTCGCCCTCGCGGTGGATCGCGGCGATCCGGCCGTCGTCGAGGGCGACGTCGGCGCGGTAGGCGGGGGTGGCGGTGCCGTCGACGACGGTGGCGTCGCGAATGACCAGGTCCATGGGGGTGCCTTTCGGGGCCTTCCTTCCCGCGGCGGGGGCGGAGCCCGGTGGCGTGGGTCCGGGGCGGAGCCCCGCGGCGGGAAGGGGCGGGCGGGGAACGAACCCCGCGGGGATCAGAAGAACGTGCGGATGTAGTCCGTGACCGTGCCGTCCGCCTCGACCAGCGGAATCAGCTGCCACTTGTCGAAGCTCGTGCACGGGTGCGACAGGCCCATGCCGACCCAGTCGCCCACCTCCAGCCCGGCCTCCGGCCCGGTCCGCAGCCAGGTGTGCTGGTCCGAGAGGCCCGTGACCGTGACTCCGGTGGCCGCGCGCACCGAACCGTCGCGGGCCGAACGCACGACCTGTGCCCGCGGGAGGTCGAGGTCGTACGCGGCGTCGCGCTTGCCCGCGTTGAGGAACGCCTGCTCATCGGAGGGGCGCGAGACCACCTGGGCCCAGAGCCGGAAAGCCGGCTGCAGCGCACCCTCCTCCGGGACCCGGTTGAACGGGGTGATGCGCAGGTAGTGGCCGTCGTCGTGCGAGACGTAGGCGCCCGAACGAAGCAACTTGCAGACCGGCAGCGAGAGTTCGGGGATCTCGGCGAAGACCTCGGCCACCGCGTCGAACCACGCGCTGCCGCCCGCGCTGATCAGGATCTCCCCAGCGCCCTCGAACGCGCCCGCGCGGTCCAGGCCGGCCGCCACCGCGACGAGCCGGCGCAGCCAGTCGCGTACGCGCTCGGGCGAGGCGTCCGGCACCTCTCCCTCGTACCCGGCGACACCGGTCAGCCGGAGGGTGGGTGCCGCGGCCACGGCGGCCGCGACCGCCGCGCAGTCCGCGTCGGTACGGGCTCCGGTGCGGGCGCCCTCGCCCGCGCCCAGCTCCACCACGACCTCGACCGGACGCGTGGCCGCCGCCGCGCGCAGGGCCTCGTCCATCAGCTCGACGCCGCGGACGGAGTCGACGTAGCAGACGAGGCGGAAGTCCGGGTCCGACGCGAGTTCCCGGGCCACCCAGCGCAGCGCGACCGCGTCGACGACCTCGTTGGCGAGGAAGATCCGCTGGATGCCGAAGGCCCGGTAGACCCTGGCCTGGTGGGGGACGGCGGCGGTGATGCCCCAGGCGCCGCGCGCCAGCTGGTCCGCGAAGAGCTGCGGGGCCATGGAGGTCTTGCCGTGCGGCGCGAACGCCAGGCCGTGGCGCTCCGCGTACGTCTCCAGGAGGGCGAGGTTGTGCTCCACCGACTCCGCGGACAGGGCCAGCACCGGCGTGGTGAACCCGCCGGTGAAGAGGTTGCGGCGCTCGGCGGCCAGGTCGCCGACGGTCAGTCCCTCCGCGTCGGGCGGGAGCGCTTTGAAGCGGTGGTCGACACGTTCGTCGGCGATTCCGGCCAGGGTGACCGGGTGGTCGGCGGCCAAGGGAGCCTCCTAGGAGAGTTGTCGTTGCAGCATATGCAACACCCATTGCGCATATCGCTTGACGCTGTCTAACATCCGAGCCGACGCCGGGTCAATGGTGAGAACCGGTCCCGAACGCTGACCAGCAAGGAGCCCAGAGTGCCCGGACCCGTAGCAGGGACGGCGGCCGGCGCCGCCACGGCCATCGATGTCGTCTGCCTCGGCGAGTCCATGGTGACGTTCCTGCCCTCGCGGCCCGGCCGCCTCGCCGACGTACCCACCTTCGGGCGCGGGATCGGCGGCGCCGAGTCGAACGTCGCCTGCGCGCTGGCCGCGGCCGGACACTCGGCGACGTGGGTCAGCCGGGTCGGCACGGACGGCTTCGGCGACCACCTCGTCGAGACGGTCGCGGGGTACGGGGTAGGCACCGGCGCCGTCCGGCGCGACCCCGAGCGGCCCACCGGCATCTACTTCCGCACCGCCACGGACCGGGCGACGGACGTCCACGAGGTGGCGTACTACCGGGCCGGATCGGCGGCCTCCGCGATGTCCGTACACAACGTTCCGTACGAGGACGTGTTCGCGGGCCGTGTCCTGCACCTGTCCGGGATCACGGCCGCCCTGTCGGCGCAGTGTCTGGAGCTGCTCCACGACCTGACCGAGCCGCGGGCCGGGCGTCCGCTGGTCTCGTTCGACGTGAACCACCGTCCGGGACTGTGGCGTACGGGCGCCGCGGGCCCGGACGTCCTGCTCGACCTCGCCCGCCGGTCCGACCTGGTGTTCGTCGGGGAGGACGAGGCTCAGGAGGCGTGGGGCGTACGGGGCGCCGAGGCGATCCGGGAAGCGCTGCCCGAGCCCGGCGTGGTCGTCGTGAAGCGGGGGGCCGACGGCGTGAGCGTCTTCTCGGGGCTCCGCCCCGGCACCCACTCCCCGACCGCCGGAGGGGCCGAGGACGTCCCAGCCCTCCGCGTCGACGTCCCAGCGCTCCGTGTCGACGTCGTCGCCCCCGTCGGGGCCGGAGACGCCTTCGCCGCCGGGTTCCTCTCCGCCACCCTGCGCGGACTCCCGGTGCGCGAGCGCGCCCGGCACGGGCACCTGATGGCCGCCGCCGTCCTCACCGTCCCCGGCGACCTCACCCAGCCCCCCGCCCGCGCCCACGCCGACCGCCTCGCGGCCCTCGACGACGACGCCTGGGGGAGACTTCGTCTCGGCCCCGGGTGGACGGGGGACGACCAGGAGGTACGTACGACATGAGTCAGACCGTCGACCGGGCGCTGAGCATTCTCCCGCTGCTCGCCCAGGGGCCCGCCGACCTCGGACAGGTCGCGGAGCGGCTCGGTGTCCACAAGTCCACGGCGCTGCGTCTGCTCCGTACGCTCCACGAGCACGGACTCGTCTACCGGCAGAGCGACCAGCGCTACCGCCTGGGCGCCCGGCTGTTCGCGCTCGCGCAGGAAGCCGTCGAGAACCTCGACGTACGGGAGATCGCCCACCCCCACCTCGTCGAGCTGAACGAGCAGTGCGGGCACACCGTGCACCTCGCCGTGTACGAGGAGAACGAGGTCCTCTACATCGACAAGGTGGAGAGCCGCTACCCGGTCCGGATGTACTCGCGGATCGGCAAGCCCGTCGCGATCACCGTCGCCGCGGTCGCCAAGCTGCTGCTCGCCGACCTGCCCGAGCCGGAGCGGCGCGTGGTCGCCGAGAGGCTCGACTACCCCATGTACACGTCCCGTTCGACACCGAACGCCGGGGCGTTCCTCAAGGAACTCTCCGTCGTGCGCGAACAGGGATGGGCCACCGATCTCGGTGGCCACGAGGAGTCCATCAACTGTGTCGGTGCCCCCATCCGGGGTGCGGACGGCCGTGTCGTCGCCGCCATGTCGGTGTCCGCGCCCAATGTCGTCGTCACACGCGAGGAACTCCTCACGCTGCTTCCGCTGGTGCGTCGCACCGCCGACACCATCAGCCGGGAGTACTCCGGCAACGCCCCCACGAAGAGAGCCTGAACCGTCATGACCGAGAAGACCGCGCTCACCCCGAGCACCCACACCGCCCCGCCCGCGAAGTTCTCGCACGGCGTGAGGAAGGGGAACATCCTCCAGGTCGCAGGGCAGGTCGGCTTCCTGCCCGCCGTCGAGGGCCAGGCGCCCACGCCCGCGGGTCCGACGCTCCGCGAGCAGACCCTCCAGACCTTCGCCAACGTCAAGGCGATCCTGGAGGAGGGCGGCGCGAGCTGGGACGACGTGATGATGATGCGCGTCTACCTCACGGACGTGGACCACTTCGCCGAGATGAACGAGATCTACAACGCCTACTTCGGCGAGCAGGACCTCAAGGCGGCCCCCGCCGCCCGTACGACCGTCTACGTCGGTCTCCCCAAGGGCCTGCTCATCGAGATCGACGCGCTCGCGGTCCTCGGCTGATCCCGCTGACGCACTTGTCCCACCGATTCATCACGCATCACGGCGCGGCGCCCCGCACCACGGGAGCGCCGTGCCGCGCTCCACCCTGCCCAAGAGCCCCCTGTGACAACGGAGTTACCCATGCTGCTCGCCGCCACCCCGACGCCGGCCGAGACGCCACCCCACACCGGTGGACTCCTCCTGCTGATCGATGGCACCGCCGGACTGCTGACCGTCGCCGCCCTCGGTATCGCCCTCCTGCTCCTCCTGATCATCAAGGTCAGGCTCCAGCCGTTCGTCGCGCTGCTCGCCGTCTCCATAGCCGTCGGCCTGGGCGCCGGCCTCTCCGTCACCGAGCTCTTCGGCACGGTGCAGAAGTCCGCCGCCGTCTCCGTCATCGAATCGGGCATGGGCGGCATCCTCGGCCATGTCGCGATCATCATCGGTCTCGGTACGATGCTCGGCGCGATCCTTGAGGTGTCCGGCGGCGCCGAGGTGCTGAGCACCCGCCTGCTGAACCTCTTCGGGGAGAAGCGCGCCCCGCTCGCCATGGGCCTCACCGGCCTGATCTTCGGTATCCCGGTCTTCTTCGACGTCGGCATCTTCGTCCTCGCGCCGATCGTGTACGCCGCCGCCAAGCGCTCCGGAAAATCGATTCTGCTGTACGCGATGCCGCTGCTGGCCGGTCTCTCGATGACGCACGCGTTCCTGCCGCCGCACCCCGGTCCCGTCGCCGCCGCGGGACTGTTCGACGTCTCGCTCGGCTGGGTCATCCTGATGGGCGCCGTCGTCGGCATCCCGTCCGTCCTCGCCGCCTGGGTGTACGCCGCCTGGATCGGCAGGCGCATCTTCGTCGAGGTCCCGCAGGACATGGTCGACGCCGCCGCGGAGGCCAAGGCCGCCGTCGCCGCCGAGCAGCGCACCGCCGGGGTCACCCCGCGCGAGGACCCGGTCGCGCTCGGGACCGTACTCGCGATCATCGGCACCCCGCTCGTGCTGATCCTCGCCGCCACGTTCTCCTCGATCGCGCTGGACCCCTCGACACCGCGCTCGGTCATCGAGTTCTTCGGCAACCCGTTCGTGGCCCTGACGATCGCGCTGCTCCTCGCGTACTACGTGCTGGGCATCCGGCGCGGCTGGTCCCGCAAGTCCCTGGAATCGGTCTCCACGTCCTCGCTGAAGCCGGTCGGCAACATCCTGCTCGTCGTCGGCGCGGGCGGCATCTTCGGCGCCGTGCTCAAGGGCAGCGGCATCGCGGACGCGCTCGCCGACACGTTCAACGACGTCGGGCTCCCCATCATCCTGCTGGCCTGGCTGATCTCCGTGGTGCTGCGCGTCGCGCAGGGCTCGGCTACGGTCGCGATCGTCACGACGGCGGGCATCGTCGTGCCCCTCGTCGAGGGCCAGGACATGTCCCAGGCCCACCTCGCCCTGATCATCATGGCGATCTCCGCCGGCTCGATCTTCGCCTCGCACGTCAACGACGGCGGTTTCTGGATGGTCGCGAAGTACTTCGGCATCTCGGAGCGCGACACCCTGAAGTCGTGGACGGTCCTGGAAACGGTCCTTTCCGTCGCCGGCTTCGCCGTCGCGGCGCTCCTGAGTCTGGTGATCTAGCGAGGACTCTCCGGAGATCCGGCGCGTGCCGCGCAGACGCCCTTGTGCGATCGAAGTCTTTGCGCTTCTTTGATCGGCATGGCCGAGACCAGCGCAACCACCACAGGGACAGGGGAGAACGACTCCCGACCGCGCAAGGCGAGTTGGAAATACATCGGACCGGGCATCGTCGTCGCGGCCACCGGCGTGGGCGCCGGGGACCTGGTCGCGACACTGATCGCGGGCAGCAAGTTCGGATACACCCTCATGTGGGCCGCCGTGATCGGCTGCCTCGTCAAGATCTCCCTCGCCGAAGCGGCCGGCCGGTGGCACCTCGCCACCGGCCGGACCCTTTTCGAGGGCTGGCGCACCCTCGGATCATGGACCACCGTCTACTTCGCGGTGTACGTCGTCATCTGGGGTTTCGTGTACGGCGCGACGGCCATGTCGTCCAGCGCCCTGCCCATCGTGGCGCTCTTCCCGGACGGGCCGGGGCTGAAGACCTGGGCCATCGTCATGGGCCTGGTCGGCCTGGTCTTCGTCTGGTTCAACCAGTACGCCGTCTTCGAGAAGGTCATGACGGTCCTGATCGGCGTGATGTTCGTGGTCGTCGTCTACGTCGCCGTACGGGTCGGCCCGGACGTCGGCGCGTCCGTCGCAGGTCTCGCGCCGGTACTCCCCGACGGCTCGCTGTTCTACACGCTCGGACTGATCGGCGGGGTGGGCGGCACGATCACCATGGCCGCGTACGGGTACTGGGTGAACGCCAAGGGCTGGAACAACTCCTCCTGGATGAAGGTGATGCGCCTCGACAACCGGGTCGCCTACATCACCACCGGCATCTTCGTCGTGGCCATGCTGGTCGTCGGCGCCGAGCTGCTGCACTCCTCCCAGGTGGCGCTGACCAAGGGCGACCGAGGTCTGATCGACCTCGGGCAGATCCTGGAGGACCGGTTCGGCGCGGTCACCGCGAAGCTGTTCCTGGTCGGATTCTTCGCCACGTCGTTCTCGTCGCTGATCGGCGTGTGGCACGGCGTGAGCCTGATGTTCGCCGACTTCGTCGAACGCATCAGGGCCGAGCGGGCCACGGGCGGCCCGTCGGACGCGGTGGAGCCGGGCGGGGCGCTGGTCGGGCGGCAGGAGAGGTCGGTGCCCTTCCGCGCGTACCTGCTCTGGCTGACCTTCCCGCCGATGACCCTGCTGTGGCTGGACGAGCCGTTCGGCCTGGTCATCGTCTACGGGGTGCTGGGCGCCTTCTTCATGCCGTTCCTCTCCGTCACCCTGCTCTGGCTGCTCAACTCCGGCCGTACTCCGCGGGAGTGGCGCAACGGCTGGCTGAGCAACGGGATGCTGGCGGCGGCCGGACTGCTGTTCCTCGTGCTGTGCGTGCAACAGGTACGCGACCTGCCGTGGTGATGTGAGCGGACCCGACGCAGCAGCGCCGCCGGGGGAGCGGCGGCGCTGCTGGTCACGGGTTCCTTCCGGCGGTTACGGCAGACCGTGCACGTGCGGGCCCACCGCGTTCGACCAGGCGTTGCCCGCCGTGGCGTCCCAGTTCGTGGACCAGGTCATCGCGCCACGCAGCGTCGGGTAGGTCCTCGACGGCTTGAACGAGCCGCAGCCCGTCCCCTTCGTCAGGCAGTCCAGGGCGGCGTTCACGATGGACGGGGAGACGTAGCCGCTGCCCGCGCCCCGGGTGGAGGCCGGGACTCCGAGGCCTACCTGCGAGGGGTCGAGGCCGCCCTCCAGCTGGATGCAGGCGAGCGCGGTGAGGAAGTCCACCGAGCCCTGCGAGTAGACCTTGCCGTCGCAGCCCAGCATCGAACCGCTGTTGTAGTACTGCATGTTGACGACGGTCAGGATGTCCTTGATGTTGAGCGCCGTCCTGAAGTACTCACCGGACGTCGACTGCATGTCGATCGTCTGCGGTGCCATCGTGATGACGAGACCGGAGCCCGCCTTCGCCGACAGGGCGCGCAGGGCCTTCGTCATGTACGTGGAGTTGAGGCCGTTCTCCAGGTCGATGTCGACCCCGTTGAAGCCGTACTCCTGGATGAGCGCGTAGACGGAGTTGGCGAAGGCCGTCGCGGAGGCGTCGCTGTTGACGGCTACGGAGCCCTTCTCGCCGCCGACCGAGATGATGACGTTCTTACCGGCGGCCTGCTTGGCCCTGATGTCGGCCTTGAACTGGTCGACGGTGTAGCCGTTGAGGCCCGCCGTGTCGAGGTTGAAGGTGACGGCGCCGGGTGTGGCGGTGGCGTCGGCGAAGGAGACCGCGATGATGTCGTAGTTCGCGGGGACGTCGCTGAGCTTCTGGACGGCCGCGCCGTTGTTGAAGTTCTGCCAGTAGCCGGTCACCGCGTGCTTGGGTACCGAGGTCACCGGGCCGGGCGTGCCGGCCTTGGCGGTACGGGCGCTGATCGTCGCCGACTTGACGGACTCACCGGCTGCGTTGGTGGCGGTCACGGCGAACTGGTAGGCGGTGTCGGCGGCCAGGCCGGTGACGGTCGCCGACGTGCCGGTGGAGGTGGTGGCCTTCGTGCCGTCCCGGTAGACGGTGTAGCCGGTCGCGCCGGTAACCGCGTTCCAGGTCAGGGGCACGGAGGAGGTCGTCGCCGTACCGGCGGTGAGACCGGCGGGCGCGGCGGGGATGGTCGGGGCGGGGTCGGTGCCGCCCCCGCCGTCGGGGCCGGTCACGGAGACGTCGTCGGCGAAGTAGGCGGTCTGCCCGTACCAGCCGTGCGTGTAGACGGTGACGGAGGTGGTGCTCGGGCCGGTACGGAAGCTGGTCGTCAGCTGCTTCCAGCTGCCGGAGTCCGGCGTCCAGGTGGAGACGTCCGTGGTGCCGGTCCCGGTGGCGCCGAGGTAGGCGTAACCGCCCTGCACCCAGGCGCTCAGCGTGTACGTCGAGCCGGGCTTCACCGCGACGGTCTGCGTGCACCTGGCGTTGTCCTGGCCGGCCGGGGTGGCCTTGAGCGCCGAGGTACCGCCGTGCACCGGCGAGGAGACCGTGGAGCCGCTGCCCGCGGAACAGGTCCAGTTGGCGAGCCCTGATTCGAAACCGGCGTTCTTGGCGACGTTGACGTCGGCCGCTTCCGCGGTGCTGACGAGGCCCGTGACCGACAGGGCCCCGGCCGCGAGGACAGCCGTCAGGGTGCCGATGACGGGCCGGGTTCCACGCCTGCGGCGTCTGCTGCCTGCGGAGCGTTCCACTGGTGCCTCCGGGGGGAGTTGGGGGGTGCTGGCGGAGTGTGCGGTGGCCACCGTTGGCCCATAAGCTGGTCCAGACCAATTGACTTGTCAAGACCTCTGACGGTGACTCGTCCGGTTCCGCCCGCAATCGGTGGCCCCCTGACCGCGGGCCCCCGGGATCAGGCGTCGTCCTGCAGCTTGTCCGCCGCGTACCCCGCCACACACGCCACCGCCGCCACCACGTTCGACATGAACAGGCCCTCGGCCGCCATCTCCTCCCACTGCACCGCCATGTTGAGCAGCTGCGCCACGATCGGCACGCTGATCGCCGCCGCCAGGTGCTGCGGCGTGGAGTGGCGGAAGGGCTCGCGGTGCACCCGGGCGGCGGCCCATGCCGCGAGCGCCAGGCACAGCACGTTGGGTATGTGGATCAGCGCCATGCGCCCGCCGAACGACTCCATGCGCTCGGGCGTCGCCACATGCTCGTGGACGACGGTGGCCTGTACGTACTCGGTGACGATCAGCACGATGATGCCGGCTGCCCAGGCGCGGGCCAGAGCGAAGATCACCGCCCCGCGCCCGTCGTCCCGGCGGGTGGGGGCCCCGGGGTAGGTGTACCGCGTCATGCTCGTCCGCCTCCGTGTCGGCGTATCACGGGTCAGGGGCCTCTCGCTCGGGTCGCACCGGGCTCGCGGGCCCGGACCGATCCGTAAGGGAGGCGCTACTTCACCGTGATGCTGTCGATGATCCGGTCCAGGTCGGACGCGGACAGGCTGCCCTTGGCCGTGTCGATCCGGACCGCGTAGCTCTTCTTCTCCGAGTCGAGACCGGTGATGATCACACCCTTGACCTGGGTGCCCTTGACCGGGGTCCCGGCATCGCCGCCGGAGGCGAACGTGAAGTCGACGCGCTTGGCGTGCCGCACCGCCTCCGGGCCGTGGACCTCGACGTCCGACTGCTCCTCGAGTCTGGCGCCGAGCGCGATTCCGGCCTCCGCGCCGATCGCCGCCTCCTCCGCCGTGTCCGCGCGGGTGAAGTCCAGCTGCACGGTGATCGTGCCGACCGTCCTGCCGTCCTCGGTGAGCCGAGCTGCGGCCGCGTTGTGCTTGCCGCGCTCGGCGCCTCCCAGTTCCCCGAAGGCGGGGGGACGGGCGACCGAGACGGCCGGGGTCGTGAGCTCACCCCAGCCCTCGGGGACGGTGCCGGTGGCCGAGTCGTCCCCGCACCCAGCGGTGAGCAGGCCCAGCGCGAGCACGGTGGTCCCGGTGATCAGACGGTTCGTGAGGGTGTTCATGGCTGGCTCCTGTCGGCCGTGATCAGTTCGCACAGTAGCTGTACGGGACGTAGCTTCGACTGCCGCCGTTGGGCGCCCCGAGGAACTCCGCGTTGTTCAGCGTTTCCTCCTTCTTCTCGGTGGACACCGAGAAGCCGAGGCTCAGCCCCAGATTCAGTTCGAAGCCGTACTCCGCCGCGTTGGTCTCGCCGGTGTACGTCGTCCTGCTGGACAGCCCGGAGTCGAAAAGCAGCTGACCGAACCTGTCGTCGTCCCCGGGCCGTTCCGTCGGCGCGTGGTCGTCGAACATGTAGCCGAAGGGCTGGCCGTACTGCCCGTTGCCGTCCAGCCACTCCTGCGCGATCCTCCGGTCGGCGTCCCCCTCGGCCCCAGGCTTCAGGACGACGGAGTTGGTGACGACCTCGATGCCGGTGTCCTCGCCGCCGCCCTTGACGCCGCCGCTGCCGCCCCGCTTGTCGTCGCCGGACTTCCCGTTGTCGCCGCCGACCTTGGCCCCGTCCTTGGTGGTGCCCTTCTCGACCGTGCGCGTCATGTCGATCCGCAGCAGCTCACCGGTCTTCTTGTCGTGCGTGACGGTGATGGACCCGGTCCGGGTGGTGGACGCCGAGGCGTCACCGCTGATCGGACCGGCCTCGTACCCCACCTTGGTGCCGTACTCGATGGCCGCGGAGTACGTGTACGCCTTGGTGCCCTTGAAGTCGTTGTCCGTCCATGTCACTTCGGGTGAGAACTTGAAGTTGCCACCGAGTGACGCGCTCAGCTTCTTGTCGTCCCCCGCACCGATCTTGATACCGGCGGAGGCGCTGGCGTCGAGGCCGACCTTGCCGTAACTGATGTGCCGGTTGCCGAGCTTCTCGTCGATGCTCTTGCGGAGCTTCTCCTCCTCGGCCATGGGGCCCTTGCCGAACATGTACAGGATGCTGTTGCCGAGGCCCGCGCCCTGCGCGTTGGCGTGCCGGTTGGAGAGCTCGTACGTCTTGAGCATCTCGATGTCGTCGCGGAAGGACTTCGCCTCCTCCTCGCTCCTGAACACCCAGGTGTCGCCGTTGGTGACCTTGATGCCCGCGCCGAGTTCCACCTTGTCCGTGCCGAACGAACCGACTTTCAGGCCCGGTTTGAAGTCCTTCTTGGCGGCGATCGACGCGGCGTCGGTGAACGTCATGGTGACCTGCTGGTCGTTCCCGTCGACCTTGCCGTCACCGTTCATGTCGGTCTTCGACTGGAACGTCTGCTGCTGGAAGCCGTACTCCTCGCCCCACTCGATGAACAGGACCTTCGCCTTGGCTCCGGCCTTGTCCGAGATCGAGGAGAGCTGACAGAGCGGCGGTTCGAAGTCCGCGTCCGTCTTCGGCGCGGCCTCGTTCCCGCCGCCGTCCCCGCACTCGCCGAAGGAGACGGCGCACCTGAAGCGTTCGGCGATCCGGCCGCCGAGGCCCGTGGCCGTCAGCGCCCCGACGATGGAGGTCACGACCACCACCATGCCGACGTACTCCGTGGCGGTGGCACCCCGGTCGTCGAGCGGCAGGCCGTACCAGCTCCTACCGCCCCGATGTCTGCCGACCGACGGTATTCGCCCGATCTGATCCATTTCAGGAGCCCCCTTCGCCTCCGGCTGCGACGGCCGGCCGGATCCGGAGATTACGGAAGTGAACGGTGTGTGGGCGTGGGTCCTGGGACCCCAATCCGGGCCCATGTCTGCCCGTTGGGCCCGTAAACCCGAAAGGGATCAGGCATTCTCCTGGAGCGACATGAGGGAATGCCCATCTGGTACGGAATTTAACTACCGGCCGGTTGGGCTGATTTGGGGTGTGAACACCCTGTGCGTACGGAGAGTGTCCTGCGTTACTGGGTACTGAAAGGTGTTCTCTGCCTCGGCGTACGTCGTTAAAGTGCTGAGGCAGGAGCACGGAGCAGGAGAGCGATTGCGGCCGGCGGTACGCGGCGGCCGGAGCCGAACGGGGAAATGCGTGCCGACCGCAATAGCAGTGACCAGTGCTGACCTGGTGCTTCCGCCCACGGACCAGCAGACGCCCACCGCGGCGCTTCTGCACGCCCCGGACGCGCAGCCCCTGGAACTGGCGCTGAACGACATGAACGTTCTCCTTGAGCAGCACGGCTACGTCATCGCCGTCTACCCGGCCAACATCGCGAAGGCCCACGAACGACGGCTGCACATGATCCGGTCGATGCTGGAGAGCGACCGCATCGCGCTCCTCAAGGTGGATCTCCCGCCGCTGGGCGTCGCCGTCCTGGTGCGCCAGCTGCGGCAGTTGTCCATCTGTGACTTCAGCGCCGGCGTCGTCGCATCCGCCGCCCGGCTGCTCTCCCACTACATCCACGCCGGTGCCCTCCTCAGTACGGTCACCAAGCTGGACCGGGTGCCCGTGAGCCTCAAGGCGCACGCCAAGTCATGGGTGCCCGGCTCGCAGTTCGGCGTGCTGGCCAACCCGAACCCCCAGCTGATCAAGGTCGGTTCGGGGGAGGACCTGACCGGGCCCGAGTTCGGGACGCATCTGCTGGTCGCGAAGGGGCAGCTCCAGTCGGAGTGGGTGAAGGAGACGATCGCGCCCTCATGGCAGGTCCAGGCCGTTCACGAGGCGCCGCTGCCCTCGTATTCGCCGGGCTGGTGGGGAACCTCGAAGATGATCGAATTCGCCGCCTTCCTGCCCGATATCTCGGTCGTCTACCAGCTGGTCTCCTCCGTGCGCAGGGAGATCTGCGCCTGGTGCGGCAATGAACTCATCGGCGACCGCTGCGGTTTGTGTTCGGCTCCACTGAGACCCCAGCAGAACCAAACCAACGGTTCCGGTGTCCTCAACCAAGGAACTCCCATGCACCACGGGTCGTGAATCCGCCTGCCGCACTCCTCAGCGGCCCGACGCGGGCCCCTGTGCGGCGGTTCCGAGCACAACGGCCCGGCCCCTCCCTGTCCTGCTCCGTCCGTCCGACTCTCCGTCCGACCATCGGCCCACGTCTCCCAACGAGGTTGCTCCGCTCATGAATTCACGGCAACGCCGCGGCGTCATCCTTCTGCTCCTCTCGGTCCTCTGCGCCTTCGGCGCCTTCGCCGGTGTGCTCTCGGTGATCAGCGATGTGAATTCGAAGGTCGGACCGGAAGTGACCGCGTACCAGGTGAAGTCGAACATCGCGCCCTACACGTCCCTGGATCCCGGGCAGTTCGAGAAGATAGAGATGCCCAAGCGCTGGCTGTCCGAGAACGCGATCACGGACCTCGCGGTCGTCAACGGGAAGATCGCGGTCACCGAACTGCGCGCGGGCTCCCTGCTCCAGGACGACATGATCGTCAAGCGCCCGGTTCTCCAGAACGGTGAGCAGGAGATCGCCATCATGATCGACGCCGCGACCGGAGTCGCCGGCAAGATCAACCCCGGCAACCTCGTCAACATCTTCGCGACCTTCGCCGGTGAGAACGAGGGCGAGAAGTCCACCTCACGCGTCATCGTGGCCAACGCCAAGGTGCTGGACGTGGGGAAGCTGACGCCCCTCGACCCGAAGCGCGACGACCGCGGCACCGGCCCGACCGAGGCCGTGCCGATCACCTTCGCCCTCAACACCACCGACGCCCAGCGCGTCGCCTACGCGGAGTCCTTCGCCGAGCACGTACGGCTGGCCCTGCTGCCCGAGAACAGTCCGACCACGCTCCGTCCGGGTGAGGGCAGCTACAACCTCGACGAAGACAAGAACAAGTGAGGGCCGGATGAGCACAAGAATCCTCCCGGCTGTCGGCGATGCCGACGCCGCCCGATCCATCACCACACTGCTCAGCCAGCTCCCCGACGCGGAGCCGGCCGGGCCACTCGGTGACTCCACCTCGCTGCTCGACACCCTGGCCCGGCTCGCCGCCGAGTCGCTGGACGAGCTGCCCGAGGTCGTGCTCGTGCACGAGCGGATCGGCCCGGTTCCGGCCCTGGAGCTGATCCGGGAGGTGGCCCTGCGCTTTCCGGCGGTCGGGGTCGTACTGGTCACCGCCGACGCGAGCCCCGGGCTCTACTCGGCGGCCATGGACTCCGGCGCCCGTGGTCTGGTCGGCCTTCCCCTCTCGTACGAGGAGCTGGCCCAGCGCGTTCAGGCGGCGGCGGGCTGGTCCGTCGGGGTCCGGCGCCACCTGGGCGCGGGCGCGGACGTCTTCACCGGCCCCAGCGGCACCGTCGTCACGGTCAGCGGCGCGAAGGGCGGAGTGGGTACGACCGTGACCGCCGTCCAGCTCGCGCTGGCCGCGAAGGCGTCCGGACACACGGTCGCCCTGGCCGACCTGGACCTCCAGTCCGGGGACGTCGCCTCGTACCTCGACGTGCAGTTCCGCCGGTCGATCGTCGACCTGTCCACCATCCAGGACATCTCGCCCCGGGTCCTCCAGGACGCCCTGTACAACCACGACAGCGGCATCGGGCTGCTGCTCGCACCGAGCGAGGGGGAGCGGGCGGAAGAGGTCAGCGACCGGGTCGTACGCCAGACGGTCAGCGCCCTGCGCCACCGCTTCGAGGTCGTGATCATCGACTGCGGCACGCACATGAACACGGCCAACGCGGCCGCGATCGAGATGGCGGACCGCACGCTCCTGGTGACCACGCCGGACGTGGTGACGGTCCGCGCGGCCAAGCGCATGGTCCGGCTCTGGGACCGGCTGCAGATCCGCAAGGCGGAGGAGACGATCACGGTCGTCAACCGCTACACCCGCAACACGGAGATCCAGCCCCCGCTGATCGAACGGATCACCGCGACGAAGGTCGCCCGGATCGTGATCCCCGCCAACTTCAAGGAACTCCAGGCGGTGGTCGACGCGGGCCGTATGCAGGACCTGGAGGCCAAGTCCACGGTGAAGCAGGCCCTGTGGGGCCTGGCCGGGGACCTGGGTCTCGTGAAACAGACGGAAGGCGCCGACAAGCAGGGCAAGTTCAAGGGCGACCGTGGCTCGATCGGCGGCAGGCGAGGACGCTCGAAGTGACGACCGAAGCGACGCAAGGTGAGACGGCCGAAGCGTCGGCCGAAGCGATACCACCGAGGGGGACAGGTGAGACCACGTCAAGCACGCCAGGCGACTGAGCGCACTGCGGCCGCCGCACGGACCCGGCTCCGCGACGACCGCGGCCAGGCAGCCATCGAGTTCACCGGCACACTCCCGCTGATCCTGATCACGCTCGCCCTCCTCTGGCAGGCGGCCATGGTCGGCTACACCTTCATGCTCGCGGGCAACGCCGCGGACAAGGCGGTCACCGCCGCCACGACGGCCAACGGCAGCGCGCAGGCCGCCTGCCAGGACGCCGGCCGGGAGGACCTGCCGAGCGCCTGGGACGCGACCTTCGTCTGCCATGAATCGGGCGACCTGATGAAGGCCGAGGTGAAGGTGGAGGTGCCGCTCCTCTTCCCCGGCGGCTTCAACCTGCCGATGACGCTGCCCGGCGAGGCGTCGGCCAACCTGGAGAGGAGCTGGGGATGGTGACGTACGCACCGAACCCCGGACGGCGCGCCCGCCGGACCCGCGACGCCCGTCAGGAAGGCCAGGCCGCCATCGAGTACGTGGGCGTCCTGACCCTTCTCCTGGTCGTCGCCATGGCGGTGGTCCAGCTGGGCATCGCCGTCTACGCGGCCCAGCAGGCCGGCACGGCCTCCCGGTCGGGCGCCCGCGTCGAGTCGTACGACCGCGCCTCCATGGGCGGGGAACAGGCGGCCCGCGCCTCGATGAGCGGCTGGCTGGCCGACGACGCCGACGTCCGGGTGCAGCACGGCTTCGACGAGGTCACCGTGACCGTGCGGATCGACATCCCGGCCGTGATCCCGATGTTCGACTTCGGCGACGTCACCAAGCGCGCCACCATGCCGCGCGGCTGATCTCCGTACCACCGCACCACCACAGGGAGTTGAGGACATGAGCCTGAGGGCGCGCATCACGAGCCCCGAGCCGACGAACGGGCTCAGCGAGGAGAGCCGTCTCGTCGGGGTCTACCGCGCCAAGCTCCTGGAGGAGATCGACCTCGCCGAGATGTCCGCCCTCGCGGCGGCCGAGCGCAGGGCGCGCCTGGAGCGCGTACTGGGCCACATCATCAGCCGCGAGGGGCCCGTCCTCTCCTCCATGGAGCGCTCACAGCTCATCCGCCGGGTCGTCGACGAGGCCCTCGGACTCGGCATCCTCGAACCACTCCTCGAAGACGCCTCCATCAGCGAGATCATGGTCAACGGACCCGACCAGGTGTACGTGGAGCGAGGCGGCCGACTCGAGCTGCTCCCCATGCGCTTCTCCTCCAACGAACAGCTGATGCAGACCATCGAGCGCATCGTCTCCACCGTCAACCGCCGGGTGGACGAGGCCAATCCGATGGTGGACGCGCGTCTGCCGTCCGGCGAGCGCGTCAACGTGATCATCCCGCCGCTCTCGCTCAAGGGCCCGATCCTCACCATCCGCCGCTTCCCCCGGGCCTTCACGCTCCAGGAGATGATCGGCCTCGGCTCGCTCGACGAGCACATGCTGATGCTGCTCGCGGGACTGGTCCGCGCCAAGTTCAACGTGATCGTCTCCGGCGCCACCGGTACCGGGAAGACCACCCTGCTCAACGCGCTGTCCGGGCTCATCCCGAACGGCGAGCGCATCGTCACCATCGAGGACTCCGCCGAGCTCCAGCTCCAGCAGTCCCACGTGATCACGCTGGAGAGCCGCCCGTCGAACGTCGAGGGCAAGGGCCAGATCACCATCCGCGACCTCGTCCGCAACTCCCTGCGTATGCGGCCCGACCGCATCATCGTCGGTGAGGTCCGTGGCGGCGAGACCCTCGACATGCTCCAGGCCATGTCCACCGGTCACGACGGCTCGCTCGCCACCGTCCACGCGAACAACGCCGAGGACGCCCTGATGCGTCTGCAGACGCTGAGCTCGATGTCCGAGGTGGAGATCCCGTTCGTCGCGATCCACGACCAGATCAACAGCGCCGTCGACGTGATCGTGCAGCTCACGCGGCACGCCGACGGATCCCGCCGCATCACCGAGATCGCCGTCGTCGACTCGCACGGCCGCGAGGACTACCGCATCGTCTCCGTCTGCCGCTTCAAGTCCCATCCGGTCGCGGCCGACGGCCGCATCTACGGAAACTTCGAGTACTACCCACTGCCGCGCCGGGTCGCCGAACGCCTCTACATGACCAGCGAGGCGATCCCCGCCGCCTTCGGCGTCGCCCAGTCGGAGGACCAGCTGATCATGCGCCGATCCGCCGCCTGAGCCCCGCCGCGCACTCCCGTCCCCTGCCCGCCGCCCCCGAGAAGGTCCCCGCCCGCCATGGATAATCTTCCGCTCCTGACGATCGGCGTCACGCTGCTCGCCGGCCTGTTCGCCGTCCTCGGCGTGCACATCTACTCATCGGGCAAGGCACAGCGGCAGATCCTGTTCGACCGCATGTCCCAGACGGGGCAGATCACCATCGGCGGCCGCAACCGGCGGTTCCGCGGGATCGACCGGCGGCTGCGCAGGACGGGCCTCGGCAAGAAGATCGAGCGCAAGATCTCGGCGACCGGCCTGGACCTCACACCGGGTGAGTACGCCGTCTACGTGGTGGCGGCGCTCCTCGGCCTCTACTTCGTCGTCGGCTCGATCTTCGCCCCGTTCTTCGGCCTGCTCGCCGCCTTCATCGGCCTGTGGGGCGGCAACGCCTTCCTCAACTACCAGCGGGCCAAGCGCACCGAGGCGTTCATCAACCAGCTGCCGGAGCTCACCCGCGTCCTGGCCAACGCCACCCAGGCCGGCCTGGCCCTGCGTACGGCGATCGCCATGGCGGTGGAGGAGCTCGACGACCCGGCCCACGAGGAGCTGCGCCGCGTCGCCGACCGGCTGTCCGTCGGCCACTCCCTCGACGACGCGCTCAACGAGCTCGTCGAGCGTCTGCCCTCCCGCGAACTGACCGTGCTGGTCTCCACCCTCATCCTCTCCAACCGGGCGGGCGGCACGATCGTCTCCTCGCTGCGCAACCTCACGGAGACGCTGGAGGAACGCAAGGAGACACGGCGCGAGGTCACCACCCTGCTGTCGCAGGTGAAGGTGACGGCCGTCGCCGTCCCGATCCTCGGCATGGGGTTCCTGTTGATCATCAACGGGATGCGCGCCGGCGCGCTCGACGACATGACGGCCGCCACACCCGGCCGGATCGCCGTGGTGATCGCCGCCGGCCTCTACGGCCTGGGCTTCTTCCTGATCAACCGCCTCACCCGCGTACGCATCTGAACCCGACGGCCCTTCACGCATCAGGAGAGAGGACAACACCATGGACCTACTGATCGCGGCCGTCTTCGGACTCGCCGTATACGGAGCCTTCCAGGGCATCCGCATGTACCGCGCGGACGCCAAACTCCCCGGCGACCTGGCCATCGCCCTGGAGGTGGGCGCCACCCGCACCACGGCCACCGGCTCCGCCATCGACCGCATGGGTATGCGGTACGCGCCCCGGGTGCTGCGCATGATGGGCCCCAAGCGCGTCGACAAGGTCCGCCGCAAGCTGGACATGGCGGGTAACCCGGGCGGTATGACGATCGACCGTTACGCGGCGCGGCGGGCGGTCTACGGCGGGTTGGGAGCCCTGGCAGGCCTGGCCATGCTGATGAACGGACAGACCGTGCTGGCAGTTCTGATGCTGGTCTACGGCTATTTCTGGACCGACGTGATCATCCGGTCCGCCATCAGCCGACGCAAGGACGACATCGACCGCACCCTCCCCGACTTCCTCGACGTCCTCGCCGTCGTCGTCTCGGCCGGGCTGGGCTTCCGGCAGGCGCTGGATCGCGTGGCGGAGAAGTACGCGGGCCCCTGGGCCGACGAACTCCGCATCACCCTGCGCCAGATGGACATGGGAGTGAGCCGCCGCGACGCCTTCGACCAGCTCCGCAAGCGCAACGAGTCCGAGCAGGTCTCGATGTTCGTATCGGCTCTCCAGCAGGGCGAGGAGCTGGGTGCGCCGATCGTGGACACGCTCATCCAGATCGCCAACGACATGCGGCGCACCGATGCCCAGAACGCCCGCCGCAAGGCATCCAAGGCCGTACCCAAGGCGACTTTGATCGTCACCAGCTTCATGCTCCCCGGAACGATGATCCTGATCGCCGTCGGCTTCTACTACGCGGCCGACGTCAACATCGGAGACGTCTTTGGAACCTGAGCGAGCGCGGATCACGCTCACCCGACAGCTGACGAGGAGGTGAAAGGCCTATGGGCCCCCGACAGGCCGGACCGGCACTCACGGGCGGACCGGACGCGACCACGGCCGAGAGCACACCCGGACACGTACCCCCGCTGCCCATCCAGGTCAACGCGCTGCAAGCCCTGTGCCGTCAGCTGTTCGGCTTCCGCCTCGCGATGACCGCTCTGGCCGCGCCCTTCGCCCTGGACAGCGTCGACGACCGGCTCGGCAGCTGGCTCGTGGGAGCAGCGGTCCTGGTTACCGTCATGGTGTCGTACGCGCTGATGCGGGACTGGGAGCGCTTTGGTCCAATTCTCCTTCGTCACCCCTCCATGCTCGCTGGGGACATGCTGTTCGGCGCGCTCCTGCTCTTCGCCGCTACCCCCGGTTCCACCCTCACGTACGTCACGGTATGCACCCCGCTGCTGGCAGGCCTGGTCTACGGCTGGCGCGGCAGTGCTATTTTCGCTGTACTCCAGTCTCTCCTGCTGGCAGCCGCCTACGGAGTCAGTCAGAAGGTCGAGGCGGACGCCACGGCCCTGCTCGTGGTGGGTCTCTGCATCATGGCCGGGGCAGTCGGCAGCACGCTGCGGAGCCTGCTCCTCCGTTTCGGTGCGGCCTCCCAAGCCCTCACCGACACCCGGGCGCGCCTCGCGGTGAGCAGTGCGGTCGAGGAGGAGCGGGCCCGCCTGGCCCGCGAGATGCACGACTCCGTGGCCAAGACCCTGCACGGCCTCGCGCTCGCCGCCGACGGACTGGCCGGGACGGCCGACCGGATGGACCCGCTCACTGTCAAGCACCAGGCCGAACTGGTCGCCCGCGCCGCCCGCCGGGCCGCCGCCGAGTCCCGCGAACTCCTCTCCGACCTGCGCCGGGAGTCCGGGCTGGACGGCGGCGTGGACGTCGTGGACGAACTCCGTGCGCGCACCGCCGACTTCGAGCGGCGCCACGGCGTCAAGGCGGTCTTCCGCACCCTCGGCACCGGCCCCGTCCCCCTCATCCCGCACGCCGTGGCCCGGCACGCACTCACCATCGCGACCGAAGCCATGGAGAACGCCCAGCGGCACGCCCACCCCACCTACGTGGACGTCTCCGCGGGCCTGGTCCGCGACACCGTGCGGATCAGCGTGTACGACGACGGGGACGGCCTGCCCCCCGGCACCTCGCTGGCCGACCTTCGCAAGGCCGGCCACTTCGGGCTGGTCGGCATGGTCGAGCGCGCGGCGTCCATCGGCGCCCGCATCCGCATCGGCCGGGGCCGTGCCGCGCGCGGCACCGAGGTCCGGCTCGACCTGTCCCTGGCAGCGATGGACCTGGCACCACCGGCACAGACTCTGCCGGCCCCACCACCTGGGTATCTGCCACCGCTCCCGCAGATACCCAACCAGCGCACGCGTCCTGACCACACCTGACCCATCCGCCGTTCCACCACGGTCCCCACCCTGAGAGAGGAGGCCGCACCATGCCGGACGAGATCTCCCGTAGCTCCGGAGAACAGTGGACACAGCACCCGCACGTCTCGCAGCACACGTCCTCGCGTCCCAGCCCGCTCAGCTCCCCACCCACCTCCGGTCCCCCCGTACCGACGGCATCCACCGAGTTCCCGGCCTTCCCCGGCCCTGACGCCATGCCGCCGCCGGTGCCGCTGAGAGTCGTCGTCGCTGACGACAACCCGGTCGTACGCGCCGGGCTGACGGTCCTGCTCCACGGCCGTGACGACATCGACGTGGTCGCGGAGGCGAACGACGGCCGGCAGGCGTACGAGATGGCGGTGCTGCACCGCCCCGACGTCGTCCTGCTGGACGTCCGGATGCCCGGAGTCGACGGCATCTCGGCCCTGCCGCACCTGGTGCGCCTGGCTCCGGTCCTGATGATGACGTACAGCCGCGAGAGCGAGATCGTCCACGAGGCGCTGCGCCTGGGCGCCGGGGGCTACCTCGTGCACGGCGAATTCACCGCCGACCAGCTGGTGGCGGCCGTCCGTGACACGAAGGAGGGCCGGGCGCACTTCACGTACTCCGCCTCCAGCGCCCTGCGCGAGTCGGTACGGGACGGGGGCGGCGGGGCCCAGGGCGGCCGGCCGCTGCCGGAAGGACTGGGGACGGCGTTCAGCGGCCCGGGCTACCGACCCGCCGCGCACCCGGCGCCAGTATCTGCATCCGCACACGGCGCGCCGAACGGGGCAGCGCCCAACCCGGTACAGAACCCGCAGGTGGGGGCAGTTCAGGGCGAGTTGGCTCCCTCGCGATTTGCGCAAAAGCCTTCGCTTCCGCAACCATCTGTGGCACATTCGTCCATAGGGGTTCCCGCGCCTGCGGCCCAGGGAATGATCGCCGAGCTGAGTGAAAGGGAGGTGGAAGTGATGGACCTGATCGCGTCGGGCATGACCAACCAGCAGATCGCGGCCACCTGCTTCATCAGCCAGAAGACCGTCAAGAACCACATCAACCGCATCTTCGCCAAGTTGAATGCCGGCAGCCGGGGCGAGGCCATCGCCGTCTGGCACCGCATGTCGTCCGGGGGGTCGACGAGGCATGGCTGACACGACGATGGGCCTGAAGGCCCAACTGGACTCTTGGGCCCGGAGTTGGGCCCGCAGGCCCATGCGACCGGGCGCGTCCCCGACGTACGTTTCTCATGTCGAAAGCGAGACCGGCCAGGAGGAAGCCGGAAGCGCGGACGACACGAAAACTTACGCAGCAGTGTCGGCCGATCCCCGGTCGGCCGAACTCGGAGGGGAACACCATGTCGAACATCACCCTGAAGGCCGCCACCGCCACGCAGACCTACATCAACGGCTGGAAGAACACGGCCGTCGAGGCCATGAAGCGCCGGAGCGACAAGGGCCAGGGCGCCATCGAGTACGTCGGCATCACGATCCTCGTGGTGGCGATCGTGGTGGCGCTGCTCAACACGGAAATGGGCGACACGATCGCGAACGCCTTCACCGAGCAGATCAACGAGGTCCTGGGCGGGTGACGCTCTTCCAACGCCGTGAGTCAGGGCAGGCCGCACCGCTGTACATCACAGCGGTGGTGGGCCTGCTCTTTCTCGCGTTGATCTTCTTTGCGTTCGGTGAAGCGGATGTCAGACGTAATGGGGCGCAGAGCGCGGCAGATGCTGCGGCGCTTGCAGCGGCCCAGGAGTCACGCAGCCGAGAAGAGATGGTGTTGCGGGCCCGCATCCTGGACAGGGCCTACCTCACCCTCGTGTTCAACGGGCCGTTTCCCGGTAGTCACAGCGGTTGCATGAAGGCGTACAGGTTCGCTGGAGAGAACGATGCCAGCGACGTCGACTGCCGGCCGCTGTTCGACGGCCGCTGGGGATACACGGTCGGCGTCAAGTCGGACAAGGGGATGAGCGCCAACCTGGTTCCGGGCACGGAGGGGAAGCGGGCCAGCGCGACATCGGTGGCTGTCGTCGATCCTCGATGCACGTTCATCCCGAACCCGGACCTGACGTCGCCGTCCCCCGGTGCGCTCGACTGTGACACCAGGAAATGGGTGATCGACCCCAAGGACCTGGCGCTCCTGCCGGACATGACCGATCTCTTCACTGTACGACTCGCCGAAGACTGATCTCAATCGAACGCAAAGGAACTGGACCGATGAGTAATCCGCACCTCAGGACCATTCGTCGCGCTGGGGGTGCTGCTGTACTGGCAGCTGTTCTGACCCTGTCGGTGACCGCATGTGGCAGCGACGCGAAGCCGGAAGCCGAGGCGGCCAAGTCATCTGCTGCACCGTCAAAAACCGATGACGAGAATGGTGGCGGAGAAACATTGCCAGACACCAGCAACGTTCTCGTGACGGTGAAGAACGATCAGGGCATCGACATGATCGTCAACAGCGCCACTCGCGACGAGGGTGGGTTTGTCACAGTCAGCGGTCAGTTCAAGAACGGCGGCGGAAAGTTCTGGACCACGCCTGTTGCTTGGAGCGGCGAGGAAACCGAAGTGAGTCGAACAGGCCGGTCCCTGGCCGGTATGACGTTGGTGGACTCGGTGGAGAAGAAGCGTTACTACGTTCTCCGTGACACGGATAACCGTCCTCTCACCACTACGGGCTTCACGCCGCGCATCGACGCCGGGGAGTCGCTCACCTTCTTCGCGCAGTTCCCGGCGCCCGCTGAGTCGACCAGCCAGGTCGACCTTCAGTTTCCGGGGTTCAACACCGCCAAGATTGAGATTTCCTGATGAGTGCAGCTATCAGCACCCACCGGGCCCGGGCCCGAGTGGCGATGACAGTGTCTGCCGGGGCTGTCGCCTTGGCCATGGCTGGTGCCCCTCAGGCCTTCGCAGATGACAGCCCGTACCCGTCGGCCTCGGCATCAGCACCGGTCGAGGTCGACCCGAACGACACCGACCTCAAGCTCCCCGACGGCGCGACCCTCGCCGCCCCCAAAGTCCTCGACATCAAGTCCGTCGTCGAGGACCTGGGAGGCGAGGAGCGCCGCGAGGACACCAACTCGGACATCAAGTTCGCTCTCCAGGCCGAAGTCCTCTTCGGCAAGGACAGTGCGAAGCTGAGCTCCGCGGCCACCGGTCGTATCAACGCGATCGCTGCGGAGATCAAGAAGCAGGACGCTAAGAAGATCCGGGTATTCGGCTTCACCGACAACCTGGGCTCGTCCGCACACGGCGACGTCCTCTCCAAGCAGCGTGCCGAAGCCGTGCACGGTGTTCTGCAGAAGGCGCTGACCGGCAGCAGCATCACGTTCGAGATCCGTGGATACGGCGAGCAGTTCCCGATCGCCAGCAACACCACGGAGGAGAACCGTAAGAAGAACCGCAGGGTGGAGGTTTCCTTCCCCCGCGCGGAGGGCTCGCAGAGCTGATCACGGTCGGAACCTGACGGAGGCGGCACACACGTGCCGCCTCCGTCAGGGACCGGCTTCGTTCTCGGTCTCTTCGGCGCGTACGAACGCTCCGAACGGTACGAGCTCGGTGACACGGCCGACGACGCTCCGGCCGATCAGTCACCTCAACTGCGGCATCGGATCTGGACCGCTGATCTCCTGACCGACGGAGACGGCGTCTCGACGGGTCGTCCCACGGGGCGCCTCGTTCGCCTGGCCCGCCGCCCACGTCGTGTCCGAACTGGTAGCGGTCAACGCAACGTTCGCTCCGCAGAAGGACTTCCACCTCTCGTGGTGCTGCCCCGTTGAGTCCGAATGGGGCGGGCCGTCCGTTGCGGGCCCGTCGATCGGCGGCGCGCAGAAATCCGGGTCCATGTTTGGGTCCTGGGGCCCATGGCGCGGGCGTTCGTGCTCCGTACGGTTGACCGCCGGGGTGGGGCGCCGCGCGCCACCATGAACGGCCGTTTCCGTTCCGGGGGTTGAGGTCACTATGTCCGTCGCCGGGGGTCTCCCGTGGTCCGGAGCGTCATCGCATACCGATGACGCTTCCCGCCGACCCATGCCGCAGCCGCTCATGGTGGCCCGCTGGCTGGTGTACGTGCTGTTCGCCGCGACTCTGTTCGGCGGCGTCGGTCTGTTGCTCACCGCCGCTTCGCTGGACGCGGTCAACGGCGCGCTGGTGGGACTCCTCCTGTACGCGGCGGCGCCGGGAACGGCCGGCTGGATCCTGGCCCGGCGTGCCTGGACCGGTGGGGTCCGCGTGTGGTGGGGCCTCATCGCCGTACAGGCATGGCTGATCCTCGGCGGACTGTCCAACATCCGTGACGGTTCGGTGCAGGGCTTCACCCAGCTCTTTCTGCCCGTCGTGATTCTCGTCTTCCTGTGCCGTGGGGAGAGCAGGCAGTGGTTCCGGCTCGCGGAGTCGCGGCGGGCCGCGCGGCCCCCCTTCTCGCTGCCCCACATGATCACGTGGCGGCGGGACCGCGGGCAGTCGGCGATCGAGTACGTCGGGCTGGTCACCCTCGTCGCGGGGATCGTGCTGGCGCTCATCCTGACCGGAGCCGGCGGTCAGATCGCCGACGGTTTCAGGTCGGCCATCTGCTCGGTCACCGGAGCGGCCTGCCCCGCCGGCGGGGCAACCGGCGAGCAGACGGTCGAGGCGGGCGCCGGGACAGAGGGGCAGACCGGCGCGAGTACGGATGGCTCCATCTCGACCGGCGGTTCGACCGGTGGTTCCACCAGCGGTACGAGCGGCGGTTCGACCGGCGGTTCGACCGGTGGAGACACCGGCGGCGACGCAGCAGGCGCGTCCGGCAGCGGTGGCACGGGCAGCGGTGGCACGGGCAGCGGTGGCACCGGCACCGGGGGAAGCACCGGCACCGGTGGAGAGACGGCAGGCGCGACCGGCGGTGAAACCGGTGGCGCCGCGGGCGAGGCCACAGGTGGAGAGACCGGCGGGGGCGAAACCGCTGGTGGCGAGACCGGCGGAGGGGACAGCGCCGGAGGGGACAGCGCCGGTACCACCGGCGGGACGGAAGGCGCCGACGAGTCCGACGAGGCCGGTGACCCCACCGATCCCTACGAGCCCATCGTCGCCGACGGGGACGATTCGGCCGGCGACGAAGGCGACGGCGAGAAGAAGGAGGAGTGCTCAGGCTTCCTCGGGTGCACCCTCGATCAGCTCGGGCAGGTCGGCGAGGGCCTGTTCGTCGACGGCATCTGGGGCGATGTCACCGACCTGTGGGACACCGTCGTCCACCCCATCGACACCATCACCGGCATCGGCGACTACGGGAAGTCGCTCGGCGACAAGTGGAGCTCGGACTCCAAGGACGCCGGCGACAAGTGGGCCGACGGTGACTACTTCGACGCGCTGACCGACTGGGGCGGCGCCTCGGTCAACACGGGAGTCAAGGTCCTGGACGACATGTTCGTCGGGGAAGAGGTCCGCGAGACCTGGGACCGCGGCGAGGAGACCCAGGCCGTCACCACCGTCATCTGGAATGTCGGGTCGCTCTTCATTCCCGGCTACGACGTGGCCAAGGTCGCCGGAAAGGCCAGCAAACTCGGCAAGCTGGGCAAGCTCGCCCAAGCGATCGCCGAGGTGTCCGACAAGGCCAAGGACGCCGCGGGCCGTGCCCGCAAGGCTGCCGGACTCGGTGACGCGGACGGAGCCCGCAAGGCGGCCGACGAGGCGCAGGAGCACGCCGACGACGCGGTCGAGAAGGCGGAGGAGCACGGCAGCTGCAGCATCGCGATGGGCGCCGCCGTCCTCGTACCGTACGAGGACGGGGAAGCCGTCCGTAAGCCTCGCGCGCCCGGAGGTGTGCCCGGCTCCGGGACGGGAATCATGGCCGCGGGACTGGCCGGATCTCCCCTGATCGTGCTCGCCGAAGGCACCTCCAGGTGCGAGGGCGAGGAGGCGGACAACGCCCGCGAGGCCCAGAAGGAGGCGGACGACGCCGACCGGGCCGCTGACGGGGTCGAACTCTCCGAGGCGGCCGAGCGGGCCAAGCAGACCATCCGGGACGCCGCCGACAAGCAGAAGACGCCCAAGTCCGAGCGCTACAGCCTCAACGAGGGCGCGGTGGACAAGCTTGTCGCGAAGGCCAAGGACGACCCCGACCCGAGCCGCGGCGAATTCGGCAAGGACGAGCTCGCCTCCGCGCTGGACGATCTCACCGACATGCTCAACGACAAGCGCATCGACACCCAGAGCCGCGGCTCACTGGGCGGCACGGTCCTCAAGGCCAACGACCGTCACCAGCTGGCCGAGGCCATGGCGGAGGCCCGAGCGGCCAAGCGCGCCGCCGACCTCGACGCGGCGGATGGCACGAAGGTGTTCGCGAGCGTCGGTGCGCAGAAGGGCCGCAAGTCGGTGGACTTCGGAGACGGCCGACCGGTCGATGTGAGCGCCATCGACGACGTGGACGTCGCGTACAAGGGCAAGGACGGCAAGGTGCACGTCGTGGAGGTCAAGAACACCGCCAACGCGACCACGCAGGCGTCCCTCCCCGCCCAGGCCAAGCGGCTCGCCGACTGGGCCCGGGAGGGCGGAGCGAACCCGCCGCGAGCGGCCCGGTACGAGATCGAGAACTCGAAGGACTGGGACAAGATCTTCAACGGATTCCAGAAGGACAAGAAGACCGGCGCGTCCCCTCCTGGCACCCCGGCAGGGACTCTCGCGGACAACGGCCTCGGCGTCCGGATCGCAGGTCAGGACGTCACTCCCAAGCAGCTGAAGGACATGGACGCCGCGTGGAACAGCAAGACGGACGCCGAGAAGCAGGCCGCGCGTGACTCCGGCAGGATGAAGGATCCAAAGAGCGCGAAGGAATACCTGGGAGTCTCGTGATGACCGTGGAACACGCGGGGAAGGAGCCCCTGCTTCCCGAGGCCGTACGCGACCTGCCGTACTCCTGGGACCTCGGCTTCGCCTGGCCGCCGGAGACACCGGAGAGCCAGGAGAACATCGCCTACGCGCGGGCCGTGCTCGAAGCATGCCTGCCCCCGGCGCCCCTCACCGAGCCCGAACCGCCCGCGGAGGTGACGCTGAAGTTCCTGGGTCCGGACGCGTCCTGGCCCGAATGGACGGAGACCAGGCGCGTGTTGCGGGAGTACATGCCGTACGCCCGCTGTGTGACGCGGGAACGCATGGCCGAGGCCGAGGCGGAGTGCGCGCGCAGGGGCTTCGACACGACGGACTTCACCGACCGGTGGACCGTCCGCATCTCCGCCTGGATCGCCGAGCAGGTCCTGTACTGGTGCGGGCTCATGGTCGACGACACCGCGGCGGTCACTCCGTGGGCGATGGAGCTCGCCGAACAGTACGCGCGGCGCGGCATGGCCGCCGAGAAGGCCGTGTGGGCGCTCCGCCACACGGCCGAGGTCCCGCAGAGCCGGGAGGCCCTGGCCCGGCTGGCCGCGGACGAGACGCTCGGTCCCGAGATCCGCGAACTGGCGGCGCAGGGTCTGGACTGAACGGGTGAGACCCGCGCCCGTGGAACAGGAGCGCGGACCCCGCGTTGCGATGGACGCAACGCAGAGTCCGCGAAGGCGGCGGGGGCAGCGGCCCCCACGGCAGCGGGCCTAGAACTTGCTGAGCTCCCAGAAGCGGAAGACCGTCGACGCGTCCAGGGTCCACTGCAGGCCGGAGATGTTCTCGTACGCCACCGCGTACTGCTTGCCCTGCCACAGGGGCAGGATCGGCAGGTCCTCGGCCACGTCCTGCTGGAGCTCGTCGAAGGCGCGCTCGGTGGCGCCGCGTTCGGCGAGGGCGGCGGTGTCCGGGATGATCCGGCCGGTGATGTCCTCGTTCACGTAGCCGTTCTGCAGGACGTTGTCCGCTCCGAAGAACGGCTGGGTGAAGTTGTCCGGGTCCGGGTAGTCCGGGACCCAGCCCTTCACGTAGACGCCGAGCTCGCCGGCCGCGATCCGCTTCTCGTACTCGTCGAAGGGCAGCGACGTGACCTTGGCGTCGAACAGTCCGCTCGCGTTGAGCTGCTTGGCGATCGCACGGAACGCGTTGTCGGTCGAGGGACCGTAACGGCTCGGCGTGGACCACAGCGTGAGCTTCACCTTGTCGGTGATGTTCGCGGAACGCAGCGCCTGCTCGGCCTTGTCCGACTGCGGGCTGCCGCCGTACAGGTCGAAGAACGCGGTGTTGTGGGCCGTGATGCCCGCCGGGACGATCGAGTACAGCGGGGTGGCCGTGGAGTGGTAGACCTCGCTGACGAGGGCGTCACGGTCCACCAGGTACGCGATGGCCCTGCGCACGGAGAGCTTTCCGGCCACCGGGTCCTTCATGTTGAAGACCAGGTGCTGCACCTCGGCGCTGGTTCCTTCGACGACGGCGATGCCCTTGTCGGCCGCGGTGGAGGACGCCTCCAGCTCGGCGATGTCCTGCGCGGCCAGACCGCGGTAGGCGACATCGATGTCGCCGTTCTGCAGCGCGGACGCCAGCTTCTTCTGGTCGCCCCGGAAGAAGTCGAGGGTGACGCCCGCGTTCTTCACCTGCGCCGTGCCCCGGTAGCCGGAGTTGACCGAGAAGACGGCCCTCGACTTGTCGAGGGACTTCAGCTGGTACGGCCCCGACCCGACGGCCTGGTTGTCCGTACGCAGGCTGTCCGCCGGGTAGGAGCGGTGGTCGACGATGGAGCCGGCGCCCGAGGCGATCTTGCTGGGGAAGGTGGCGTCGGGAACCTTGAGCTGGAAGACGACCGTCCGCTCGTCCGGCGCGGTGATCTCCGCGATCGTGGAGAGCAGCGGTGCGGGGCCGGCGGGGTCGTTGATCCTGATCGCCCGGTCGAAGGAGTACTTGACGTCCTCGGACGTGAGGCTGTTGCCGTTGCTGAAGGTCAGGCCGTCGCGGAGCGTGCACCGGTAGGTCTTGTTGCCGTTCTCGAACGCGCAGGACTTCGCCGCTTCCGGCTCCGGCGTCGAGCTCCCCCGGGGAAAACTGATCAGGGACTGGAAGACGTTGTTGAACAGAAGCCAGGATCCGGGGTCGTATCCCGAGGCCGGATCCGCGGCCAGAACGTCGTCCGACATGCCCACGACGATGTGGTCCTCGGACTCGGAGGCGTTCCCTCCGCTCTGGAGGCCGCAGCTGCTCAGAAGAGCCACCGCGAGACCGGCGCCTATGGGCGCGCTTGTCCACCGCTTGCGTACGTTCACAGAACTGCCTCGTGCTTTCGGGTCGGCTGATGCGAGGGACTCCCGCACAGCCGCCGGACCCTCCGGGCGCGGGGAAGACTCCGCGTGGTCGGACCGGGGAGACGCGCATCCATCCGCTGCATCATAAGGACGAGGTGGCGGACTCTTCGGGGTGCCCCCCTCGGGAACGGTGGGGCCGCCCCGGGAAACGGCGGCGGCGCCTCCGGAGAACGGCCCACGACCCTCGGGGAACGGCGTACGCCGCCTCACGTGCCCTCGTGCGCGTCCTCCTGCGGGACGTACGGCGGGATGGTCCAGCGCAGCACGGTCTCGCCCTCCCGGGGTTCGAGCGTGGCGGGATGGACCTGGCCCCGGAGCCGTTCGCCCCTGTGGCGCATGGAGTGGTCACCCGGGTCCCAGCCGAGGCCGAGCACCGGGCAGCCGGCGACGTCATCGGTGTCGGTCATCCGCAGCTTGAACAGGTACGCATCCGAATGGATCAAGGTTACGGGCGGACCCGTGCGCCGTCGCCGGCGTCCAGGTGCCCGTGGGGGTTCAGCCGGCGGACCGTTCCACGGCCGCGGCCACGTCGTCGAGGTCCTTCGTCACCGCCTTGGCCACGGCCTTGGAACCGAGGCCGCCGAGCAGCTTGGAGACGAGGCCGGCGAAACCGCCGGGCGGTGTGGCGGAGAACGTCATCCGGACGGTGGTGACACCGGGCCCACCCTCGGACAGGGCGAACTCCGAGACGTAGTGGGCGCCGTGCGAGTCGGCCTCGGCCACGTAGCGGGACAGCGGCTCGCACGCCGTGATCCGCATTTCCTCCGTCGCCTGCTTGCCGAACATGCGGCGGGTCTCGACCCAGCGGGTGCCCACGGCGAACGGTCCCTGGGTGAGCACCTCGACCGCCTCCACGCCGCTGAGCACCGACGGCATGGCCCGGAGATCGGTGAGCGCTTCCCAGACCTTGTCGGCGGGGGCGGCGATCCGGCGCTCGACGACGACTCTCGGATCACTCATGGTGGCGCCTCCAGGTGCGTGCGGGGTGGGCGGTCCGGCGGGGTAGGGCGGCGGGTCTGCGACACCCATCGTGCACGGTGCACCGGGCCGTCGCAGCAGGCCACGCGCTACCGCGCGCGCGGATCAGCGGATCACCGGGGGCCTGCCAGGGTTCGACGCCGGGGTCGCGGGGGGTCGCCAGGGGGTCGCCGGGCATAGCCACTTTCCTCTAGGTACCTACTGTGCGGCCGGTGTTAGCTTCGGCGCGGCGCAGCGGGGAGGACCGCCACCGGCGGCCTTCCCGCTCGCACGAGTGGGCGCAACTGAAGCTGATAGCAAGGGAGTTACACATGATCATCGTCACGGGAGCAACGGGAAACGTCGGCCGTCCGCTGGTGCGGGCTCTCGCCGCGGCCGGCGAGCGGGTGACCGCGGTGTCCCGGGGGGTCACCGCAGCCGATGTGCCGCAGGGGGTGCGGCCCCTCCGGGCGGATCTGGCGGACCCGGAGAGTCTGCGGCCGGTGTTCGACGGTGCGGACGCGCTGTTCTTCCACGACACCGGAGCCGGAGCGCACCTGCTGGACCCGCAGGCCGTACTCGGCGCAGCGAAGGCCGGGGGAGTACGGCGGGTCGTCCTCCTCTCCTCCATCGGTGTGGCCAGCCGGGCGGACTCCGACTCGCACGGCGGTACGGGCCTGGCTCTGGACCGCGCGGTCCGCCGGTCGGGGATGGAGTGGACGGTCCTGCGGGCCGGCGGGTTCGCCTCCAACGCGTACGCCTGGGCCGATGCGGTCCGTACGCGGCGCACGGTCGCCGCACCGTTCGCGGACGTCGGTCTGCCGTTGATCGACCCGTCCGACATCGCGGAGGTCGCCGCCGTGGCCCTGCGAGGGGACGGCCACGCCGGGCAGGTCCACGAACTGACCGGCCCGGCGCTCATGACGCCGCGCGGGCAGGCCGACGCGCTCGGTGAGGCGCTGGGGGAGCCGGTCCGGTTCGTCGAACTGTCCCGGGAGGAGGCCCACACGCAGATGCTCGCGTTCATGCCGGGGCCCGTCGTCGAGACCACCCTCGCGATCCTCGGCGCGCCCAACGCGGCAGAGCTCCGCGTCAGCCCCGCCGTCGAGCAGATCCTCGGCCGCCCGGCCCGGACGTTCGCGGACTGGGCCCGGCGCAACGCGGCCGCCTTCACGTAGGCGGGCCGCGCCGCCCCGAGGTGGTGCGAGGGGCGGCCGCCGGTACGCGAGCACCCGGCCGGCGCCACGGACAGGCCCCGGGTGCGTTCGTTGGGCCCTGGGGCCCAAGACGGCTGGAGCCATGACCGTTAGCGTCGGCGCCGTAGGGGTACAGAGCCCGCCCCGGCGCTCCCCCATGGCGCCGGGCCGGACGTCCCCACCCCTGCACCGCGATGGGGCTCCCGGGGTGCCCATGTGCTCATAATCTGCGGCATGGCCGACCATCAGACCCCCACCCGGACACTCGCTCCGGCGCCGCCGTCCCGCCGCCGTGAGCTCCGGCACCGTGCCGCCACGGCGTTCACCGCCGCCGCGCCCGCCCTGGGGATCTACGCCGCCGTCCGGGCCGTCGGGCTCCTCGTCTTCTGGGCCTGGGCCTCTCTCGCGGGCAAGGACGCGCTCCACCTGCTCAGCGGGCGCTGGGACTCCGTCTGGTACCAGCGGGTCGCCGCGAACGGGTACGGCTACTCCGTCACGCTTCCCGACGGCACCGTCCACTCCGATCTGGCCTTCTTCCCCCTCCTCCCCGCCCTGGAACGCGGAATCGCCGACGTGACCCCGCTCACCGTGGGCGGCGCGGGGCTGCTCGTGGCCTGGCTCGCCGGGCTGCTCGCCGCCTGGGGGATCTTCGCCGTCGGCCGGAGGCTGTACGACCGCCGGACGGGCGTGGTGCTGGCCGCTCTGTGGGGGGTCTACCCGACGGCGTTCGTGCAGTCGATGGCGTACACGGAGACGCTGTTCACCGCCCTGGCGGCCTGGTCCCTTCACGCGGTGCTGACCGGACGCTGGATCGTCGCGGGCTCCCTGTGCGTACTGGCGGGGCTCACCCGCCCCTCGGCCGCCGCGCTCGTCGCCGCGCTGGCGGTCACCGCGGCGGTCACCCTGGTGAAGGAGTACCGCGCGGGCGCCCGGGAAGGCCTGCTGCGCCGGCACACCCGCATGGTGCTCGGGGTCGCCATCGCACCGCTGGGCTGGCTGGCGTACGTGGTGTTCGTCGCCGTGCGCCAGGACAGCCCCTTCGCGTACTTCGAGGTCCAGGCGGAGTGGGGCAACAGCATCGACGGAGGGCGCGCGCTGGCCGCGTTCATCCTGGGGCTGCCCCTGCCCGCCGCCCTCGGACTGTGCGCGGCACTGGGGCTGCTGGGGTGGCTGGTGTATCTGTGTGTGCGCCAGAGGCAGCCGCTCCCCGTGCTGGTCTACGGCATCGCGATCGTCGTCATCTCCCTGATCGGCTCCGGCTACTTCGGCTCCAGGCCCCGCCTGATGATGCCCGCCTTCCCGCTGCTGCTGCCGCCCGCCGTGGCGCTGCTCCGGCTGCGTACGACGGCCCGCACCGCAGCGGTCGTCGCGGTGCTCGCCCTCGCCTCGGCCGTGTACGGGGCGTGGACGCTGCTCGGATCGGGCCCGCCCTGAGCTCTTCGCGGGTGGCACTCTGAGTGCGGGTACTCATGTGCGCCGGGCGGCCTCGCCGCAGGCTGTGCACATGACACGAACAACTCCTGCACAGGAAATCGCAGTTGACGGTCTCCGCCGCCCCAGCCGCCCGCGCCGCGCCGGGGCCGCTCTCGCGGTGACGGCGCTCGCCGTTGTGACACTCGCGGCCTGCGGCACCGAGCGGACGGGTGCGGGTGGTTCGCGGAACACCTCCGTCGACACCGTCGCGGCCGAGCCCGCCGCCGCGCCGCCCGCCGCCGAGGAGCAGGAGGCGTTCGTGGAGATGATGGACGCGGTGGCGCGGTGGTGCGCCGCCGAGGCGCCGGTCGCGGAGGGCGGGCCGCCGGCCGCTCCGCAGGAGCCGCTGCCGGTCGAGGAGATCGCGCCCGACGGCACCCGCCGGCCGTCCGTCGATCCCTCGCCGCAGCCGGAACTCGAACTGAACGCCGCCGACCGGTGCGCGGGCAACCTCCATGTCGAACGAATCGTCCATGAGCTCTGGACCGTGGAGGATCCCACGCCCGCGCAGGTCAGGAAGATCCTCAACGATCTCGGATACGTCGACGAGCGCATCCACGGCCTCAAGCGGTCCGGCACGGCCACGCGGTTCCACCTCGACCTGCGGTTCAGGGGCGGTTCGCTCGCCCTTGACGGGTCGGCGGACGCCGAGTTGACCGAGATCGACATGTTCGAAGCTGACGGCACCGGCCCGTTCGTGCCGGAGGAGGTGCTGCGGAAGCGGTAGGTACCGGAGCACCGCTACCGGACGATCGCCTCCGCCACTATCCGTACGCGCGTACCCGGCCGCATTCCCCACTCCGCCATCGCCCCGGCCTCGGACTCCACGACATGGCGGGCGCGGAGCCTGGGCAGTCCGAGTCGGCCGGGCTTCATCGTGTGGACGGCGAGGACGTTGAAGTGCCGGTCGAGGTAGGCCACATCGATCGCGAACCGCATCCGGAAGGTGTGCACGCTCGCGCACGGTGTGATCAGCAGGGCTCCCTCGACACCGTCCTGACCGAGCAGGCCGCGCGTCCGCGCCCGGTAGGAGGCCGCGATCCGCAGCGGCACCTCCCGGGTCCCCGTACCGTCCGCGCTGCCCGTGCCGACCGTGAGCGTTCCGCTGCCGTTGCGCCATGTCCCCATGGGCACCGACCGTAGCCGCCCGCGCCCGCCGCTGGGTCCGGAACCCCGGGCAATGGGCCCCAGGGCCCAAGACCCGTACCGCACAACGGGATTAGGGTCGCGGGTGTGGACGCCACACTCATCGCAGTCGCCGCCCTCTGGGGTATCGCCACCGGGCTGCTGATCCCGCGTGCCGCGTACCGGTTCTCCGTCGAGCCGGACGAGGACTGGCGCGACAGCTGTCCCGCCGGCCACCCGCTCACCGGACCCGTGGGCGGCTGGCTCGGATCGACGCGCTGTGCGACCTGCGCCGTGGCCGTGCCTGCCCTTCCGGGTCGCACGGTCACCGAGGGCGTGGGCGCCGGGCCGGCGGCCCCGGAACACGCTCCGCGCCCCGCCACCACCGCACCCCGGTACGCCCCCGCCGTCCTCGCGCCCGTGGTCGGCGCGCTCGCCTGTACGGCCCTCGCGGCCGCCACCGGGGCCCGGCCCGAGCTCGTCGTCTGGCTGCTGCTCACGCCCGTCGCCGTACTCCTCGCCGTCATCGACCGCCGGGTCCACCGCCTGCCCGACCGGCTGACTCTGCCGCTGGCCGGAGCGGCGGCGCTGCTCCTGGGCGCGGTGTCCCTCGCTCCCGAGCACACCGGGTCCTGGACCTCCGCCCTGCTCGGCGGACTCGCACTGGGCGGCTTCTACTTCCTGCTCTTCCTGATCAACCCGAACGGCATGGGCTTCGGTGACGTGAAGCTCGCCCTCTCCCTCGGGGTGGCGCTCGGCTGGTTCGGCTGGGCGGTGCTGTTCGCCGGAGGGTTCGCGGGATTCCTGCTCGGCGCGGTGTACGGGCTGGGCCTGATGCTCCTGCGCGGGGCCGGCCGGAAGACGGGCATCCCGTTCGGTCCGTTCATGATCGCGGGGGCGCTCCTCGGTGTACTGTTCGGCGCCCTGGCCGCCTGAGACACGGCTTCCGCGACACGGAATACGGTCGCGTCCCCAGCCGTACAGCTGCGACGATCACCCCATGTCCGATTCACCGACCCCAGACACCTCGTCGTCCGACGAGCGCTTCGAAGCGCTCGTCGCCGAAGCGGACGCGGTCTCCGTCGACGGCTGGGACTTCTCCTGGCTCGAAGGCCGGGCCACCGAGGAGCGCCCCTCGTGGGGCTACGCGCGCGCCATGGCCGACCGGATGGCCGGTGCCCGCTGCGCCCTCGACATCCAGACCGGCGGGGGTGAGGTCCTCGCCTCCGTGCCGAAGCTGCCCCCGCTGACCGTGGCCACCGAGTCCTGGCCCCCGAACGTCGCCCGTGCCACGGCCCGCCTGCACCCGCTCGGCGCCGTCGTCGTCGTGGACGAGGACCAGCCGCCGCTGCCGTTCGGCGACGCGGCCTTCGACCTGGTGGTCAGCCGGCACCCGGTCACGACGTGGTGGGGGGAGATCGCCCGGGTGCTCCAGCCCGGCGGCACCTACTTCTCTCAACAGGTCGGCCCGGCGAGCGTCTTCGAACTCGTCGAGTTCTTCCTCGGCGCGCAGCCGCCCGAGGTGCGCGACGCGCGCGACGGGGAGAAGGCCCGCGCCGAAGCCGTCGCCGCCGGGCTCGACGTGGTCGATCTGCGGCCTGAGCGGCTGCGGACCGAGTTCTTCGACATCGGGGCGGTCGTCTATTTCCTCCGCAAGGTCATCTGGATGGTCCCGGGCTTCACGGTCGAGGCGTACCGTCCGCAACTGAAGGCGCTGCACCGGAGGATCGAGAGCGAGGGGCCCTTCCTCGCGCACACCACCCGCTTCCTGATCGAGGCCCGCAAGCCGGGGTGATATGGGTCGCAACCGCTCAACAGAGTTGTGCGACAAGGCACTTGAGGGTGACCGGTAGTGCAACGCCTTCGCGCGTTCCACCGTCCTACCGGTGGGCAGGGCGAACCGGTGGGGCGAGCGCACGGTGAGGGAGCTGGTCATGACGGTGGGAAGGGACGAGCCCGGCGAGGACATCCGCGAACCGGCGGGCCGGACGCGCGGCGCTGACGCCGACTGGCTGAAAGGCGCCTGGATCACCGCCGTTCACGGCCTCTTCTACCGCCCCGAAGGGATCACGGGGGAGCCCGAAGCCATCGAGTTCGTCCTCTCCGGAGGTGAGTCGGTCCTCCTGACCTGCGCCTCCGACTGGACCCTGCGGATCACCCCCGGCGGCTGGCCGGGGCTTCCCGACTGGTGCGTTCCGGCGGGCCAGTGGCAGTTCTCCGCACTGACCGACCTGCCCGTCCCGCCGTACGGCGGAGCCTGGACGGTGACCGGCACGGAGGAGCTGCGCGACGAGACCGGGGAGGTGCGGCAGGTGGTCATCCGGTGCGAGGACGGCGACTTCGTGGTCGTCGCCGGGGACACGATGGCGATCCGCTTCGTACGCCCCTGACACCAGGCCCCCACCGGCCCCGGTCCGCCCTACGCGTGCGGTCCCACCGTCACCGGCCCCACCGTGAGCTCCGCCGTCCCCTCCAGGACCTCGGCCACGCGCTCCGCCTGCGCGGCCACTTCCTTCAGCGTGACGGCGGTGAGCGGCGCCAGTGGTTCCACGGTCACCGCGATCCGGCGGCCCGAGCGGCGCTGGTGCCAGACGCCGGCGACCGTACCGTCCACCAGCAGGACGGGGTAGTTGCCCGCCTGCCCGCGCGCGAGAGCGCGTTCGCTCGCGGGGCCGGGGAAGAGCCGCTCGCGAGGCTGCGAGGCGATGGTGAACGCGTCGAAGTAGGGGAGCAGGCGCACGCCCCGGGCGGGCGGGGCCGAGAAGCCGGTGTCGCCCGACGCCACCCAGGCCGGTTCACCCTCGTACGTCACCTCCTCGATCGCCCCCGTGGCGGCCAGCTCGGCGAACAGCCGGTTCGCCCAGCCGCCGGCCGTGGCGAGCCACTTCGCGAAGTGGGCGGGCGTCGCGGGGCCGTACGCGCGCAGATAGCGCCCGACCAGCGCGGCCAGGGCCTCCGGCCCGGGGAGCGGGGTGGTGCCCGGGTTGGTGTAGGTGGCCTTGCGGCCCCGGTCGGGACCGTAACTCAGAACGCCCCGGTGGCCTGCCAGGTGCATCACCTGACGCCAGCGCGGCCACATCCCCTGGAACGCGGGCATCACCGGGTCGCCCGCCCAGGGCCCGGTGCGGGCGATGACGGCGTCGGAGAGCTCGTCGATGGTCAGGTCGGCGCCCGTGAGCGCGTCGGCCACGGCGGCGAGGACCTCCTCGGTCTGACCGGGTGTCATCCGGACGTCCCCGCCGAACGGGCCGGCGCCGGTCGGCAACGCGGACAGCGCCCCCGTCCAGAGCGGGAGCTCGGCGGCGGGCAGCAGATGGACGGTGCCGCGCGGCCCGAACGTCTTCACCAGGGTCCGGTCCCTCCACAGGGCCGCGCGCACGTCGGTGCGTACGGCTCCGGGCAGGCGCAGTGCGACGGACAGCTCCGCCGCCGACAACACCTGGGCGTGTGCCCCCAGCATCGCGCCGGCGGCTTCGGCAGGGCCGCGCTCCGCGGATGAGGTGGCGGACAGGGATGCGTCGGAGAGTGCCTGACGGGCGATCCGGCGGGCGTTCGCCTCGGGCCAGGTCACGGTCACGGTGCGGGCTCGTTTCGTCATGCGCCGAATCTAGGACGCCATGCGGTCAGAGCCTGTCCTCTATATGCGTCCGACTTCTCGCCCACATGCCTGTGCGAGGGACACCCTCACGTCAAGGCGGCACCCGGCGTCGTCCGCCTCTTTCCCCACCCTCCCCAGCGGACTCCGCAGCACCCGGAACCGTCTCCGCAGTGCAGTCCGGCGAATTCGGAGAGTAGTTGTGGAGTGGCGTGGCACGCACCATCACTTACGAAGGGTTATGGTGGAAACCCCCCCTCGGGCCGGTCCGTAACCCCCCCCCCACGGACCGGCCCGATTTTTGTCTCCAGGGCTGTGAAGCCCTTGTGGGGCCCTTGTGCAGACCCTGTGTCACCCGGCCGTCGTCAGTTGCGTCCGGCCCAGATGTTGGTGCCCGCGGTGTCCACGGCGAAGGTGTCGATCTCCTTCAACTCCTCGGCGGACAGCGCCGGTCCGGCCAGAGCCGCCACATTCTGCTCAAGCTGCCTCACACTTGAGGCTCCGATCAGAGCCGACGTCATACGGCTGTCACGCAGGACCCAGGCGATGGCGAGCTGCGCCAGGGACTGTCCGCGCTCCTTGGCGATGTCGTTCAGCCCGTTGAGGCGGCGGACGACCTCGCCGGAGAGCAGGTCCGGGTCGAGGGACTTGCCCTGGGTGGCACGCGAGCCCGCCGGGATGCCCGTCAGGTACTTGTCCGTGAGCAGGCCCTGCGCGAGCGGCACGAAGGAGATGCACCCCATGCCGGCCGTCTCCAGCGTGTCGAGCAGTCCGTCGTCCTCCAGCCAGCGGTTGATCATCGAGTAGGACGGCTGGTGGATGAGGGCGGGGACGCCCATCTCCTTGAGCAGCCGGGCCGCCTCCGCGGTCTGCTCCGCGTTGTACGAGGACACACCCGCGTACAGCGCCTTGCCCTGCCGGACGGCGGAGGCCAGTGCGCCCATCGTCTCCTCGAGAGGAGTGTCCGGGTCGAAGCGGTGGGAGTAGAAGATGTCGACGTAGTCGAGCCCCATCCGCTTGAGCGAGGCGTCGAGCGAGGAGAGCAGGTACTTGCGGGAGCCCCACTCCCCGTACGGGCCGGGGTGCATGTCGTACCCGGCCTTGGTGGAGATGATCAGCTCGTCCCGGTACGGGGCGAAGTCCTGCTGGAAGAGCTTGCCGAAATTGAGCTCGGCGGAGCCGGGCGGCGGCCCGTAGTTGTTGGCCAGGTCGAAGTGGGTCACACCGAGGTCGAAGGCACGGCGGAGGATCGCGCGCTGGGAGTCCAGTGTGCGGTCGTCGCCGAAGTTGTGCCAGAGGCCGAGGGAGACGGCGGGGAGCTTGAGACCGCTGCGGCCGGTGCGGCGGTACTCCATGGAGTCGTAGCGCGACTCGGCTGCGCGGTAGGAGAGGGATTCAGTCACGTTTCTCTGCTTATCACGGAGTTGTGACAGACCGGGTTGGGCCGCCGTGACCCGTGCGCAGTAATGTGGCCGCTTCGGGGAATGCCGATGCGCGGCGCGCCGCCTTGTGCGCGCGGACCGTGCGAACCATGCGGCTATCCCCCACGGGGGACGACCCCGGACCCCCGGCGACGGGGAAGACGGGCTCGTGGCCCGTACGGAACCGAGAGGGTGAACTCAGTGAACTTGCGCGACCTGGTGTACGGGCTCTACGCACGCCGGGTGGAAGGCCGCCTGGATCACGACCAGGTGCCCAAGCACATCGGTGTCATCCTCGACGGCAACCGGCGCTGGGCCAAGGCGTCCGGCGGCTCGGCGGTGCAGGGGCACCAGGCCGGTGCGGACAAGATCTCCGAGCTGCTCGGCTGGTGCAGTGAGACCGACGTCGAGGTCGTCACCCTCTGGCTGCTCTCCACGGACAACTTCGACCGGCCCGAAGCGGAGCTGATCCCGCTCCTCGGCATCATCGAGAACACCGTGAGCAATCTCGCGGCGGACGGGCGGTGGCGTGTCCACCACGTCGGCACGCTGGACCTGCTGCCGGCCCGTACGCAGACCGTCCTCAAGGAGGCGGAGCAGGCCACGGCCGGTATCGACGGAATAATCGTGAATGTCGCGGTCGGCTACGGCGGGCGCCAGGAGATCGCGGACGCGGTGCGGTCGCTGCTGCTCGACCACGCGTCGAAGGGCACGTCGTTCGAGGAGCTGGCGGAGGTGGTCTCCACGGACCTGATCTCCGAGCACCTGTACACCCGTGGGCAGCCGGATCCGGACCTGGTGATCCGTACGAGCGGTGAGCAGCGGCTGTCCGGCTTCATGCTCTGGCAGAGCGCCCACTCGGAGTACTACTTCTGCGAGGTGTTCTGGCCGGCGTTCCGCAAGGTGGACTTCCTCCGGGCCCTTCGCGACTACGCGGCCCGCCACCGCCGCTACGGCACCTGACCCGAAGGGCCGGGGTGCCCGTGCGCGCCCGGCCCGCCCGTCGCCGAAGGGCGTACGGAAACAAGCCCGCCCGGCGATCGCGGGCGAAGGTCGCCCACGGTGACGTCGGCCGTACCCCGGTCGTCACCCCGCGTCCACCAGGACTCTTCCGCACCGTGTCGTCGCCGTCGGCATGGCTGGGCGTGTTCGAGGGAATACCCCTGACAGGTCGACATCCGGTCAGGAACCGGGCGGATGTCGTGTCCAAGTGAGTGGCACCCAGCCCGCTCGCCCGGGAGGCCCTTTGCACACGAAGGACCGTACACATCGTGCGGCCGACGCGGAGGGCCGGCGTTCGGCCCTCGCAGAGGGTTCCGAACCCGGTCCGTCCTCTTCCCTTTCCCTTGGGAAGTTCCGCGACGCCCGTCGCACTCCCCGACCTCGTCCGAGGGGGTACGTCCTTCCGTGGTGACCAGCACAAAGCGCCGCATGCCCGACAGGCGCACCTACGTTCTCGACACCAGCGTCCTGCTGGCCGATCCCAACGCCATGTCCCGCTTCGACGAGCACGAAGTCGTGCTGCCGATCGTCGTGGTCACGGAGCTGGAGGCCAAACGGCACCATCCGGAGCTCGGGTACTTCGCCCGGCAGGCGCTGCGCCTGCTGGACGACTTCCGGGTCCGGTACGGCCGGCTCGATGCCCCGATCCCCCTCGGGGATCTGGGCGGGACGCTCCGCGTCGAACTCAACCATTCCGATCCCGGCGTACTGCCCGCCGGCTACCGGTTGGGGGACAACGACTCACGGATTCTCGCGGTCGCGCGAAACCTGCAGGCCGAGGGGTACGACGTCACGGTCGTCTCCAAGGACCTGCCGCTGCGGATCAAGGCGTCCTCGGTCGGCCTCCTCGCCGAGGAGTACCGCGCCGAGCTCGCCATCACCGATTCCGGCTGGACCGGAATGGCGGAGCTGGCCCTCTCGGGCGAGCAGGTGGATCTCCTGTTCACCGAGGAGACGCTGTACGTCCCCGAGGCGGCCGAGCTGCCCGTGCACACCGGCCTCGTCCTCCAGTCCGAGCGCGGCAAGGCGCTCGGCCGGGTCACGCCCGAGGGCAACGTGCGGCTGGTGCGCGGTGACAGGGAGGCGTTCGGGATCCACGGACGCAGTGCCGAGCAGCGCGTCGCGCTCGATCTGCTCCTCGACCAGGACGTCGGCATCGTCTCCATGGGAGGTCGCGCGGGCACCGGCAAGTCCGCGCTGGCGCTCTGCGCCGGACTGGAAGCCGTACTGGAGCGCAGGCAGCACCAGAAGGTGATGGTCTTCCGGCCGCTGTACGCGGTCGGCGGGCAGGAACTCGGCTATCTCCCCGGCTCCGAGGCCGAGAAGATGAGCCCGTGGGCGCAGGCGGTCTTCGACACGCTCTCGGCCGTCGCCGGGCGCGAGGTGATCGAGGAGGTGCTGGGGCGCGGGATGCTGGAGGTCCTGCCGCTCACCCACATCCGGGGCCGCTCGCTCCACGACGCGTTCGTGATCGTCGACGAGGCGCAGTCGCTCGAACGCAACGTCCTGCTGACCGTGTTGTCCCGTATCGGGTCGAATTCCCGAGTCGTGCTCACGCACGACGTGGCGCAGCGGGACAACCTCAGGGTCGGCCGGCACGACGGAGTCGTCGCCGTGGTCGAGAAGCTGAAGGGTCATCCGCTCTTCGCCCACGTCACGCTGACCCGGTCCGAGCGTTCGCAGATCGCCGCACTGGTGACCGAAATGCTGGAGGAAGGCCACATCTGATAGGGGATAGGACAGTTGGTGCCGCCCGGCGAGCCGAAGAGCTTAGCCGGGCGGCATCGTGCTGTGCCGTTGTTTCCTCGAAACTGAGGGGCCAAACGGGGTGTGAGCTTTAACACGCAACACAGAATTGCCTCACGGCGTCCGCGTCCGGCAGAGTCTTGCTTCCGTCAGGCCCCGCATACGGCACTTGTGCATCTCCAGAGGTGCACAGCACCACACAACTCCACACTTGCCGACCGTATGCCGCCCGCGAGCACCACGCGGCACTCCCGCAAGGGAGTTGCCCATCGGGCCCGTGCCTCCCGTGACCCAGGCAGTAGGGAGGCCAGTGTCAGGGGCACGATTGCGCCCGCGAGGTCACCTAAGCGGACGATGCTGGAAGGACACCATGTGAGCCGGATCTCGGTCCGGGGGTTCGCGGTGGCATCTGCCACAGCGGTCACCACCGTAGGCGCCGTCGTAGGCGTTGCATCGGGCAGCACTCCCGCTGCCGACGACAACAACTTCGAAGCGGCCGCAGCCGACACCACGCTGCTCGCAGACATTCCCGCGGGCCAGCAGGCCCAGGTGCAGACGGCTTCGCTGACACAGCAGGCCGATGCCCAGGCATCCGCAGCCGACGCGGCAGCGAAGAAGTCCGCAGAGGAATCCGCCCGTATCCAGGCCGCCAAGGACGCCGAGTCCAAGAAGCAGGCTGCCGAGGACAAGGTGGAGGCCGAGCGGAAGGCCGAGGCTGCGAAGAAGGAAGAGGCCGAGCGCGCAAGCCGCTCGGCGGCCCGCGACGCCACCTCGTTCGCGACGCAGAGCTCGTACAGTGTTGCCGAAGTGCAGGCGATGGCCCGTCAGATGGTCCCCGCCGACCAGTTCCAGTGCTTCAGCAACATCGTGAACCACGAGTCGACGTGGAACTACCGGGCGACCAACCCGTCCTCCGGTGCCTACGGCCTCATGCAGGCGCTCCCGGGCTCGAAGATGGTGTCCGCCGGTGCCGACTGGCAGACCAACCCGGCCACCCAGATCAAGTGGGGCCTCAGCTACATGGACGGGCGCTACGGCAGCCCGTGCGGTGCCTGGTCCTTCTGGCAGGCCAACAACTGGTACTAGGGGAGGCTCCCGGTGGTCCCGTGAGGGAGACCGGCGCTCAACCCCGTGAAGCCCTCCACCGTCATACGGTGGAGGGCTTCACGCGTGTACGGTCGCATTCCGGGCGACTCCGGGGGCAGTGGTGGGGAGACAGCATGGGGGAGAGGGAACGATCATGTCGAAACTGCCAGGGTGGTTCGGCCGTCTCGGCGCCGAACTGACCGACATCGGGGAGCGCCTGGACCGCCGTCGGGCCGAGGCCGACGCGGAGGCCGACTCAGAGGCCCACCGGCTGCGCGCACGGGGCGGGCCGGCCGGCCTCGACGGCGGCGGCCGGGAGGACGTGGTGGTGGAGCACGTGCCCCCGCCTCCCGCGTACGCCCCGTCCGTCGCGGCCAGGCCCGATCCGGTCGCGGCGATCCCCTGGGGGATGCGGGTCGCGGCCGAGGCGGGCTGGCGGCTGCTCGTCCTTGCGGGCACCCTCTGGGTGCTGATGCGGATCATCAGCGCCGTACAGCTCGTGGTCCTGGCCTTCGTCGCCGCGCTGCTCGTCACCGCGATGCTCCAGCCGACCGTGGTGCGCCTGAAGCGGCTCGGTCTGCCGCGCGGGCTGGCGACCGCGGTCACCGCGATCCTCGGCTTCGTCGTCATGGGGCTGGTCGGCTGGTTCGTGGTGTGGCAGGTGATGGACAACCTCGACACGCTCTCCGACCGGGTGCGCGACGGCATCGACGAGCTGAAGCGCTGGCTGCTCGACAGCCCCTTCCACGTCACCGAGTCGCAGATCAACGACATCGCGAAGACTCTCAGCGACACGATCGGCACCAACACGGAGGAGATCACCTCGGCGGGGCTCCAGGGCGTCACCGTGATGGTCGAGGTCCTCACCGGGCTGCTGCTGGCGATGTTCTCGACGCTCTTCCTGCTGTACGACGGGAAGCGCATCTGGCACTGGGTGCTGAGGCTCGTGCCGGTCCAGGCGAGGCCGGGCGTGGCCGGCGCCGGACCGCGCGCCTGGCGCACGCTCACCGCCTACGTGCGGGGGACGGTGCTGGTCGCGCTGATCGACGCCATCTTCATCGGGCTCGGGATCTACTTCCTCGATGTGCCGATGGCGGTGCCGCTCGCGGTGTTCATCTTCCTCTTCGCCTTCATCCCGCTCGTCGGGGCCGTGGTCTCCGGGGCGCTCGCGGTGGTCGTCTCGCTCGTCACCCAGGGTGTGTTCACCGCCCTGATGGTGCTGATCGTGGTGCTCGCCGTGCAGCAGATCGAGGGCCACATCCTCCAGCCGTTCATCCTCGGACGCGCCGTACGGGTCCACCCGCTGGCCGTCGTCCTGTCCGTCGCGGCGGGCGGGATGATCGCGGGCATCGGAGGCGCCGTGGTCGCCGTACCGCTGGTCGCCGTGACCAATACGGTGGTCGGCTATCTGCGGGCCTACGGGCAGGAGGAGTCCCGTCGGCACTCGCCCGCGCCGCACGGAGCCACGGCGTACGAGCTGGCGCCGGTCCCGGCCCCGGGTTCGCCGCCGAAGGAACCGGACCTGCCCGCCGACGGCGAGCCGGACGGGCCGGGGGAGAGCCGGGAAAGCTGAGCGGAGCGATAAGAAGGGCCCCGTGGACGGTCGGTCGTCCCCGGGGCCCTTCTCGTTCAAGGGTACTGCGGTGTTACTCGGCGAGAACCGCTTCGGATTCGAGGGTCACGCCGACCGCCTGGATCACCGAGGCGATCTTGACGGCTTCCTGAATGGTCTCACGGTCCACGCCGGCCTTGCGCAGCACCTGCTCGTGGGAGTCGAGGCACTGGCCGCAGCCGTTGATCGCGGAGACGGCGAGCGACCACAGTTCGAAGTCGATCTTCTCCACGCCCGGCTTGCCGATGACGTTCATCCGCAGGCCCGCACGGAGCGTCCCGTACTCCGGGTCCGACAGCAGGTGCCGGGTCCGGTAGAAGACGTTGTTCATCGCCATGACGGCCGCGGCCGACTTCGCCGCGGTGTACGCCTCGGCGGAGAGGTTGGCCTTGGCCTCCGGCTCCAGCTCGCGGAGCACGATCGGCGAGCGCGAGGCGATCGCGCAGGCCAGGACGGTGCCCCACAGCTGCTGCTGGGGAAGTTCGCTGTTGCCGATGACCGAGCCGAGGTTCAGCTTCAGGTCCTTGGCGAAGTCCGGTATGGCGGACTTCAGTTCGTCGAGAGCCATGATCGTGTCAGCTCACTCGCCCGAGAGGAGCGCGACGGGGTCGAGGGTGTTCTCGCCCTTGGTCCAGTTGCAGGGGCACAGCTCGTCGGTCTGCAGGGCATCGAGGACCCGCAGGACCTCCTTGGGGTTACGGCCCACGGAACCGGCGGTCACCATCGTGAACTGGATCTCGTTGTTCGGGTCGACGATGAAGACGGCGCGCTGGGCGAAGCCGTCCTCGCCCTCGATGCCGAGGTCACGCATGAGCTCGTGCTTCGAGTCGGCCAGCATGGGGAAGGGCAGGTCGGTCAGGTCCGGGTGGTCCTTGCGCCAGGCGTGGTGCACGAACTCGGAGTCACCGGAGAAGCCGAGGACCTGGGCGTCGCGGTCGGCGAACTCGTCGTTCAGCTTGCCGAAGGCGGCGATCTCGGTGGGGCACACGAAGGTGAAGTCCTTCGGCCAGGCGAAGACGATCTTCCACTGACCCTCGTAGGTCTTGTGGTTGATCTGCTCGAACTCCTTGCCCGCCTCCAGCGAGACACAAGCGGTCAGGTCGAACTGGGGGAACTTGTCACCGACAGTGAGCACGCGCTCTCCTTGCAGCTTAGGAATTCCCTTTTGGGGAGGTTCCTGGGGGTTGGACTGAAGCCACCATGGCACAGAGTGCATTGATCACGGAAATCGCCTTCGTGGCATCCATTGATCGCTCATCTCGATCAGTGGCGGGCTTGCGGCGGGCCTTGTGAGGTGGCTCATTGATAGACCCGGCGGATACACTCGATCGCGACGATCGGAGGTTCCTATCAATGAGCCAGGGGAACCAGGGCAACAGGCCCAAACAGCCCAGCCTCTCGCAGCTGCGCGCCTTCGCCGCCGTCGCGGAGCACCTGCACTTCCGTGACGCGGCGGCCGCGATCGGGATGAGTCAGCCCGCACTCTCCGGAGCCGTGTCGGCGCTGGAGGAGGCACTGGGTGTCCAGCTCATCGAGCGTACGACGCGCAAGGTGCTGCTCTCGCCCGCCGGGGAGCGGCTGGCGGTGCGGACCCAGGTGGTGCTGGATGCCGTCGGGTCCCTCATGGAGGAGGCGGAGGCGGTGCGGGCGCCGTTCACCGGGGTGCTCAGGCTCGGAGTGATCCCGACCGTCGCCCCGTATCTCCTGCCGACCGTGCTCCGGCTCGTCCACCGGCGCTATCCGGAGCTGGACCTCCAGGTCCACGAGGAGCAGACCTCCTCGCTGCTGGAGGGGCTGGCGGCCGGACGGCTCGATCTGCTGCTCCTCGCCGTACCGCTCGGTGTGCCCGGAGTGACCGAACTCCCGCTCTTCGACGAGGACTTCGTGCTCGTCATGGAGCGGGCGCACCGGCTGGGCGGGCGCGTCGACATTCCGCGCGAGGCGCTGCGCGAGCTGCCGCTGCTCCTCCTGGACGAGGGGCACTGCCTGCGTGACCAGGCCCTGGACATCTGCCGGGAGGCCGGACGCACGCAGGGCGCGCCCGTGACGACTACGGCGGCCGGGCTCTCCACCCTGGTGCAGCTGGTCGCCGGAGGTCTCGGTGTGACGCTGCTGCCGAGGACGGCGGTGACGGTGGAGGCGGGCCGCAACGAGGCTCTGGCGACGGGGTACTTCGCGGAGCCGGCCCCCTCGCGGCGAGTGGCGCTGGCGATGCGCTCGGGGGCGGCCAGGCACGAGGAGTTCGAGGAGTTCGCGGACGCGCTGCGCGAGGAGATGGAGTCGCTGCCGGTACGGGTCGCCGGACGGGCCCCGTCGGCGGGCCCGTCCGGCAGTTGAGCGCGGTGCGGTCAGGTCACTCCGTACGCAGACCGTCCGGGCGCATCATGCGCCACAGGGGCGGCAGCGACAGCAGGGTCACCAGGAGGATCAGCCCGGCGCCCGCGCCCGCCATCGGCAGGAACAGCGTCCAGTCGGACACCTCCTTGGCGATCATCCACGTGAGGATCGCGCCGAGACCAAGTCCGCCCAGGACCGCCACCCCCAGTCCCAGCACCACCGGCACGGCGGTCTGCCAGAGCACCGACCAGCCGAGGGTGGTGCGCCGGGTGCCGAAGGCGACCAGGACGGAGAGCAGCCGCTTGCGCTCGCGCAGCTGTTCCAGCTGGGAGACCAGCATGGAGGCGGCGATGAGCAGCAGGGTGGCGGTCGCACCGACCTGGAGACCGGTCTGGATGCTGGCGTACTGCCGGTCGCGTTCCACCGAGTTGAGGGTGGCGACCCGCATTCCGGGATCGATCCGGGCCGCCGTGTTGCGTACGTGCTCGGCGGCGTCCGGGACGCTTTCGTCGATCCGGACCTGCGTCACGACCGCCGCTTCGGGCAGGAGGCCCGCGTCCAGGGCGCCGGGCGTCACCATGATGCCCCAGCGGCTCTCGCCCATCGGGTCGGGACGGGTGGTGACGGTCCGGGTCTCGGCCGGCAGGGTCCAGAGCATCGGCCCGGCGCCCGAGGAGGTGTCGAACTCGATCTTCCGTCCCTTGCGGGCGGTCCGGTCGACCCAGTCCGACATCCTCCTGTCGTTCGCCGGGTGCACGACGAAGGTGTCGCCGTCCTCGCAGTCGCTGATCCGGGCCACTTCGCGCAGGGTCGCGCAGTCGCCGATGGAGACGGAGGTGGTGGGCTCGACGGCGTCGCCCCTGTACACGCCCGGCGTGGTGGCGTACGCCTCGACCAGGCCGATGACCTTGTCCACGCCCTTTGTGGCCCGCATCTCCGTGAGCGTCGTGGCGGCGGCGTCGCCGCTGACCTTCTCGGACCACAGGGCGAACTGCGCCCGTGAGGGGTCCTGGCCCGTCGCCCGGTTGAAGTCGTCGTTCATCGCGGCGAACAGCATCTGGAGCGCGACGGCGCCCGCCACGGCGACCGTCACCCCGCTGACGGCCCGTGTCGCGGCCCCTCCGTTCAACTGGAGCCTGCGGGTGGCCAGTTGCCACGGCACCGGGCCGCCGCGCAGCCGGTGCACGCAGGCGTCGACCAGCCACGGCAGCAGCAGGGCGAGCCCGACGAGGACGAGAACCGCCCCGAGCGCGATGGGGTAGGGATCGACGGGGGTTGCCTCGTCGACCTTGCCCGTCAGTCCGAGGACCACGGCGCCCGCGACCGGCAGCAGGAGCCGCCACCAGAGCCGACGGCCCCGGCCGCGGCCCTCACGTGCGACGCCGAGCGGCTCGATCACCACCGACCGCATGGCGATCAGCGTCACGAGGACCGAGACGAGCGGCACCGCGACGGCGGTCAGCGCGCACAGGGCGGGGGCGGGGGCGAGGTCGGCCGGGAAGGCGCTGACGTCCCAGACCTCGACGTGGCCGACGAACTGCCGTCCCACCAGGAACAGGACGAGGCCGGCCAGCAGTCCGAGCACCGAGCCGAACAGCGCCTCGCCCGCCGCGATCCGGCGGGTCATCCGGATGTCCGAACCGACCAGGCGCAGCGCGGCGAGTCTCTGGTCGCGGCGTTCGCCGCCGAAGCGCACGGCCGTCGCGATGAAGATGCCCACCGGGACGAGGAGCACCACGCAGACGATGATGACCAGCAGGACGAGGAGGGGCGGCACGCGTTCGGCGGGGCCGGTGTCGCCGTACCCGTCGAGCCGGTGTCCGCCCGTGCCGGACGTCAGGGTGCCGCTGCCCGCGTAGAAGAGCAGCTCGCCCGGGGAGACCAGGCCCGCGTCGGAGATGGTGCCGGTGATCCGGTAGGGCAGCCGTTCCTTGAGGAGGCGGTTCTCCGGTGCGGCGAGCAGTTCCTCCAGGGCGGGGGACACGAGCATCTCGTCCGGGGCGGGGAAGGTGGCGACGCCCGGCGGGGTGACCGGGTGGGCGCCGTCCGCCCGCATGAGGAAGCCCGCGACGGTGCGGTCGTGGTACTCGGTGCCCGCGTTGATCCGGAGTACCGAGGTGTCCGACTTCTTCGCCGCGGTGTCGGGGTCGACGGAGATCCTCGGCTCGGTACGGGCGCGCTCGCGCTCTCCCCGCTGCTCCAGCATGTGCGGCACGGAGGAGGCGACGAGCAGCAGCGCGACGCCGAGGCCGACGCCGATCGCGGTGAGGGCGGTGCGTATCCAGCCTTCCCGGCCGCCGGAGGAGGCGAAGCGGACGCCGAGGCCGAGCTCGCGCAGGAGGGCGCGCGTGCGCGAGGGCCGGGGACGTGCGTCCGCCGCCGCCTTCTCCTGGCCGGGCGGTGCCGTCCGGACCCGCGCGCTCACGTGGACCACTCCATGTCACGGGCCCGGCCGTCCCGCACCGTGACGTCGCGGTCGGAGTAGGCGGCGACGCGGGCCTCGTGGGTCACCAGGACCACGGCGACGTTGGCGGAGCGGGCGGTCTCGGTGAGCAGTTCCATGACCCGCTCCCCGTTGAGGGAGTCCAGGGCGCCGGTCGGCTCGTCGGCGAAGACCACCTTCGGTGAGGCGGACAGGGCGCGGGCCACGGCGACGCGCTGGCCCTGGCCGCCGGAGACCTCGCCCGGCCGCTTGTCCGCGAGGTCGTCGACCTCCAGGCGTTCCATCCACTCGCGTGCCGTGCGCTCGGCGGCCTTGCGGCGGACGCCGTCGAGGCGGAGAGGCAGGGCCACGTTCTCGACGCAGGTCAGTTCGGGCACGAGCCGGCCGAACTGGAACACGAAGCCGAAGTCGCTGCGGCGCAGGGCGCTGCGCTCGGCGTCGGACATCGCGGAGAGCTCGCGGCCCGCGTACGTGATGGTTCCCGCGTCGGGCGTGATGATGCCGGCGAGGCAGTGCAGCAGCGTGGACTTGCCGGAGCCGGAGGGGCCCATCACGGCGACGACCTCGCCGGGGTGGATGGAGAAGGACGCGCCGTCGAGTGCGGCCGTCGAGCCGTAGGTCTTGTGGAGGCCGTGGGCGCTGAGGAGCGAGCCGGCGGGGGTCACTTGACCACCTCCGCGAGCTTGTCCAGGCGTGCGGCGGTCAGTTCGAGCCAGCGCAGGTCGGCTTCCAGGTGGAAGAGCGCGTGGTCGCAGATCAGCTGGTCGGCCAGGTCGCCGTCGCGCTTGCGGTCGGTGAGGACGCGCATCAGGCGCAGGTGCTCGGCGCGCTGTGTGTCCAGCAGCCGGTCGGCGCTGCGGCCGGTGAGCAGGGCCAGGACGACCTTGGTGTACAGGGTCGACTGGAGGTACGGCTCCGGCTTCTCCGGGTGCGCGAGCCAGGCCGCCACGTCCGTGATCCCGGCATCGGTGATGGCGTACCGCTTGCGCTCCGGACCGCCCTCGCTCTCGACCCCGTCGACGACGACGAGCCCGTTCCTCAGCAGCCGCGACATCGTCGAGTAGACCTGTCCGTAGTGCAGCGGACGGTCGTGGCCGAACTTCTCGTCGAAGGTGCGCTTGAGGTCGTAGCCGTGGCGGGGGCCGGACTCGAGGAGTCCCAGGAGGGTGTGACCGATTGACATGACGGGGACTATACATGCGGTGTATACGCCGGGTGCATACGGGGGTGACGTGCCCCTCACTCATTCCGGAACCTGTGCTTCCCCTGCTCCTCCGCGTCCCACCCGCACCCCTCCCGCACCTGGCGAGTACCTGTGGATTCGCCGGTTCTCGCAACCCTTCTTGCCCTTCATGAGTCGGTTCCTAATGAATCAGGTGCTGATTGTCACGTCCGGAAAAGACCGGATCGCTTGCATTTCGCCCATCCCGACGGTGTTAGCTGGCGGGAATGGCGAAGCCGGTCGAGCAGAGAAACGGGAGCACTACAGCGATGGGTCGAGCGGATGCGCGACGAGGCCAGGGGCGAGGAGCGCGCCGGGCCGGGAGGAGCGGCGGCATACGCGGACTCTTCACCTGGCGGAAACTGCTGGGCACGTTCTTCGGGTTCTGCCTGCTGGCCATGGGCGTGTTCGTGGCGCTCTACGTCTACGTGGACGTCCCGGAGGCCAACGCCACGGCGAAGAAGCAGAGCAACGTCTACAAGTACAGCGACGGCTCCCTGCTGGCCCGCACGGGGGAGGTCAACCGCGAGATCGTGGATCTCGCGGAGGTCCCCAAGGAGGTCCAGCACGCCTTCGTCGCCGCGGAGAACAAGACCTTCTACCAGGACCGGGGCGTCGACCTCAAGGGCACCGCGCGCGGGCTGTTCAACACGCTGTCAGGCAAGGGCAAGCAGGGTGGTTCGACGATCACCCAGCAGTACGTGAAGAACTACTACCTGACGCAGGACCCGACCGTCAGCCGCAAGCTGAAGGAACTGGTGATCTCGCTCAAGGTCGACCAGAAGATGGGCAAGGAAGACATCCTCGCCGGGTACATGAACACCGCGTACTACGGCCGCGGGGCGAGCGGAATCCAGGCCGCCGCGCAGGCCTACTACGGGGTCGACGCCAAGGATCTCGACCTCTCCCAGGGCGCGTACCTGGCATCCCTGCTCCAGGCCCCCAGCCAGTACGACTGGGCGGTCGCCTCGAAGACCGGCAAGAAGCTCGTCACCGAACGCTGGGGATACACGCTCGACAACATGGTCGAGAAGGGCTGGCTCGACAGCTCCGAGCGCGCCGGAATGAAGTTCACCCGCCCGCAGGACCCGAAGGCGGCCCCCGGCATGGAGGGCCAGACCGGTTACCTCGTCGAGGCGGCCAACCAGGAGCTCGCGCGCCAGGGCGTCTCCGAGGAGGCCCGCGTGGCGGGCGGCTGGACGATCACGCTCAACATAGACAAGAAGCGTCAGAAGGAGCTGGAGAAGGCGGTCGACCGGCAGCTGGAGTCCAAGCTCGACCGCGACGGCAACAAGATCGACGCCACGGTCCAGGCCGGCGCCACCTCCGTCGATCCGAAGAACGGCGAGGTCGTCGCTCTGTACGGCGGCGTGAGCGCCACCGAGCACTGGGTCTCCAACGCGACCCGCCGGGACTACCAGCCGGCCTCCACCTTCAAGCCGCTGGTGCTGGCCTCCGCGCTGGAGAACGGGGCACAGACCCAGGACGGCCGGCAGATCGGCCTCGACACTGTCTACGACGGCACCAGCAGGCGTCCCGTCGTCGGCAGCGACATCCCGTTCAAGCCGCAGAACGAGGACGACCGCAGCTACGGCGACATCAGCGTCCAGAGGGCGATGGACCGTTCGGTCAACTCCGTCTTCGCACAGATGGTCGTCGACGTGACACCCCCCGTCGTGAAGCAGACCGCACTCGACCTGGGTATGCCGGACAAGGGATTCCCCGCCGTCCCCTCGATCACCCTGGGCACCATGAACGCCTCGACGTGGGACATGGCCGGGGTGTTCGCGACCCTCGACAACCACGGCAGGAAGGTCACCCCGCACATCATCAAGTCGGCCGAGCACCGGGACCGCGTCGCGCAGCCGGTCGACGGCACGGGCGGCCAGGCGATCAGCCGCAAGACCGCGGACACCGTGACACGGGCGCTGACCGGAGTCGTGGACAACGGGTCCGGCCACGAGGCCGACACCACGGCGTACGACGCGGCGGGCAAGACCGGCACGTCCGAGAACAACAAGGCCGCCTGGTTCGCCGGGTACACCCCCGAGCTCAGCACCGTCGTCGCGCTGTACGGCGAGGCGAAGGACGGCGGCAAGCAGGTCACCCTGACCGGTACGGCCAGCTCGGGCCGGGCCAACGGCGGCGGCTTCCCGGCGAAGATCTGGGCGGACTACACGCTGGCCGCCCTGGACGGCGGCTCGACCGGCACCTTCGACCTGGAGGACGTCGAGCGCGGCGAATCGGGCGTCACCCAGGAGCCCACGACGGCGCCTCCGACGAGCGAGGCGCCCGAGGAGACGGAGCCGCCCGAGACCGAGTCGCCGACCCAGTCGCCGACCGAGCCCCCGGTCACGGAGAGCCCGACGACCGAGCCGCCTCCCACGCAGACGACCCCGCCCACGCCCACCGGGCCGACGACCGACCCGACCGACCCCGTCGACCCGGTGGAACCACCGGAGGACCGGCCCGGCCGCGGCGACGACAGTCTGCTCGGCCAGTGAGCGCGTGAAGCCGAGCGCGTGAAGCCGAGCGCGTGAAGTCGGAGCACGTGTGAACACGGAAGGAGGGGTGGTGCCCGCGGGCACCACCCCTCCTTCCGTGTCACGAACGCCGGCTACTGGCTCCGGGTCGACATCTCGAACCACACGACCTTGCCGGTCGAGAGCCGCGTGGCGCCCCACCGCCTGGCCAGGCGGTTCACCAGGAACAGTCCGCGCCCACCCTCGTCCGTCTCCCTGGCCCGCCGCTGCCTGGGCAGCTGCGGGGAGTCGTCGCCGACCTCGCAGCGCAGGATGTCCGTACGCAGGAGGCGCAGGGTCACCGGCCGCTCCGCGTACCGCACGGCGTTCGTGACCACCTCGCTGACCAGCAGTTCCACCTCGTCCGACAGCTCGTCCAGGCCCCACCGGCTGAGCGCCCTGCGGGCCAGCTTGCGGGCCCGGCCGGGTGCCTCGTTCTCCGGTTCCAGGAACCAGTACGCGACATCGCTGGGCGCGATCCCGTCGAACCGGGCGGCGAGCAGCGCGATGTCGTCGTCCCGGTCGCCCGGGCCGAGCATGTCGAGCACGTCGTCGCAGAGCGCCTCCAGCGGAGGCGCGTGGTCGGGGCCGGTGAGCCGGGCGGTGGCGGCCAGCCGCTCCCGCAGTTGCTCGATCCCGGTCCACACATCCCGCAGCCGGGACTCCACCAGACCGTCCGTGTACAGCAGGAGCGTGGCGCCCGCGGGCGCGTCCAGCTCCACGGCCTCGAAGTCGACACCGCCGACACCGATCGGGGCGCCGGGCGGCACCCGCAGCACCTCGGCCCGGCCGCCCAGGTGGAGCAGGACGGGCGGCGGGTGGCCGGCGTTGGCGATGGTGATCCGGTGCGCGACCGGGTCGTACACCGCGTACAGGCAGGTCGCCATCCGGTCGCTGCCGAGCCGCTGCGCCTGCTCGTCCAGGTGGTGCAGCACCTCCTGCGGCGGCAGGTCGAGCCCGGCCAGGGTCTGCGCGGTCGTGCGCAGCTGACCCATGATCGCGGCGGAGGTCATGGAGTGGCCCATGACGTCACCGACGACGAGCGCGACGCGGCTGCCGGGCAGCGGGATCGCGTCGTACCAGTCGCCACCGACCCTGGCCGTCTCGGCAGCCGGTAGATACCGGGAGGCGAGACGGACACCGGTCGGCTGCGGCAGCGAGTCGGGCAGCATGGTGCGCTGGAGCTCGTCCGCGATGTACGCCTCGCGGCCGTACAGCACTGCCTTGTCGATGCCCAGCGCGGTGTGCGTCGCCAACTGGGCAGCGACCAGAAGGTCGTTGGCCTCGAAGGCGGGGCGCTCGGTTCCGCGCAGGAAGACGGCCGCGCCGATGACCCGCCGCCGTCCGCGCAGCGGCGCCAGGATCGCGCGGTGCCCGGTGGGTACGACCCGTCCGGCGCCGAGCAGTTCGGGCAGCGCGGCGCGCGCCGCCGCGGAGTCCCCGAAGACGGGACGTACTCCGCGCAGCACCTCGGCCAGCGCTCCGCCCGAGCGGACCTCGCACAGTTCGGCCGCGGGCATGAGGTCGGACTGCGGGTCGGCACCCGGCAGCCGGAGACGCTCGGTCTCCGGGCTGCTCTCGTTCTCCTCGTCGGTTAAACGCAGCCGGTCGGTACGGCGCAGCCGCAGCACGAACGGCGTGACGGGACGCTCGTCGCCCACCGGGAGCGGGTCACGGAGGTAGACGAGTATCGCGTCGGAGAACGTCGGCACGCTGGCCCGGCACAGGCCGAGGACGATCTCGTCGAGGTCTATGCCCCGGGCGATGCGGCGGGTCGCCGCTCCCACGAAGCGCAGCCGGTCGCCCTCGCGACGGGCCGCGGCCTGACTCTCCGCCACCACCGTGGCCGGCTGGGTCGAGGCGTGCGGTACGGGGCTGGGTCCGGGGTTCGGCGCTGCGGCCGGTCCGGGGATCGCGGCGGTGGCAGGGGTTGCCGTCGCGGCGTCCTGCTGCCGCGGCCGGGTGCGCTCCTGAGACCGGGCCGCGAGGGGCTGCCGGCCTTCGTGGGAGGTGGGATGCTCCGTCACGCGTGGGATTCCGTCCGTCCGGGCCGGTTGTATGAGGCAGTCACCTCGTGGGGCGCTACTGTGCCCCGGCAAGAGCGGTAAGAACAACGGCTGTCACCGGATGCCCCGGCGCGCGGGGCCGAAACCGGCTGCTCGCGACCGGGTACGGCGACATCGTTTCCCACGAGGGGACGGCGGACCGAGAGCACGTCTCCACCCCCTCGTAGTGGTTCATGCGAGCGTGCGTCCCGCTCCGGACCCGGTGGCCCGTGCGGTTCGTACGGTTCGTGCGTCGACTTGTGGCCGCTCCAAGGATCTCACGACGGCATATGGGCCGGGGTGCGGTCCCAGTCATCCGGAAGCGGCGGTACCTGCCAGTGCGGCTCCGGCCGCCAGTGCTCCCAGCCGTCCCGGAACGGCGTCCCCCACTCCTGGATGACCTCGACGGCCGCCCGGCCCGCCTCCCGTACCCGGGCCGCGGTGGCCCGGTCCATCAGACCGACCCGCTGCGCCTGGGCGAACTCGTCCTCGTCGAGCCACCGCCAGCTGCGGTCGGGATTCACGGAGATGTCGAGAAAATGATCCTGCGAATCCACCCCGCCGGACCAGCGGACGAGGGGCTCCTCCAGGTTCACGTACCAGTTGCGAAAGGCCCAGCCGCGGTCCCAGAACAGCCACACCGACCAGGGGTCGCCGGGCCGCGCCAGTTTCAGCACGCCGGTGCCGAACCACGTCGAGCGCACCGTGGTGCGCGGCGCCGTGTAGCGGGTGGCGAGCGGCTCGGCGTGCACCTGGGTGCCGTCGGCGAGGACCGGTCTCACGCACTCGGTACCCGGCGCCATCCAGACGGCGAGCAGCTCGCCGGTGTCCTGTACGACGGTGACCGGGCGGCAGATGTGCACGGCACGCCGGCCGCTCCCGTCGCCGTTGCCGCGGTCACTGCCACCGTTGTCGCGGTAGCGCCAGAGGATCTGGTCCCCGGGCGCCCAGCGCACCTCTCCCGTACCTGCCATGAAGAGATCTTAGAGATCCGGCCGCCCGCCCGCTGCGATACGCGTCACGGGCGGGTCATGCGCAACACGTCCAGGGCCTCGTCGAGTTGTTCCACGGTGAGGTCGCCGCGCTCGACGTACCCCGAGGCCAGGACCGTCTCGCGGATGGTCGTGCCCTGCGCGAGGGACTTCTTGGCGACCTTGGCGGCCTCCTCGTAGCCGATGTACTTGTTGAGTGGTGTGACGACGGACGGGGAGGATTCCGCGTACATACGGGCCCGTTCCACGTTGGCGGTGATGCCGTCGACCGTGCGGTCGGCGAGGAGCCGGGAGGCGTTGGCGAGCAGTCGTACCGACTCCAGCAGGTTCTTCGCGATCACGGGCAGCATGACGTTGAGCTCGAAGTTCCCCGCGGCGCCCGCCGTGGCGACCGTGGCGTCGTTGCCCATCACCTGCGCCGCGACCATCAGCACCGCCTCCGGGATCACCGGATTGACCTTGCCCGGCATGATCGACGAGCCCGGCTGGAGGTCCGGCAGATTGATTTCGGCCAGTCCGGTGCGGGGGCCCGAGGCCATCCAGCGCAGATCGTTGGAGATCTTCGTCAGCGAGACCGCGATCGTACGGAGCTGTCCGGAGGTCTCGACGAGTCCGTCCCTCGCCCCCTGCGCCTCGAAGTGGTCCCGGGCCTCGGTGAGCGGCAGACCGGTGGTACGGGCCACTTCGGCGATGACGGCGGCGGAGAATCCAGGGGGCGTGTTGATGCCGGTGCCCACAGCCGTACCGCCCAGGGGCAGTTCGGCGAGGCGGGGGAGCGCGGACCGCAGGCGCTCGACCCCGTACCGCGTCTGCGCCGCGTAACCGCCGAACTCCTGGCCGAGGGTGACCGGGGTGGCGTCCATCAGGTGCGTACGGCCCGACTTCACGACCTCCGCGAATTCGGCTGATTTTCGCTCAAGCGCGGAGGCGAGATGGTCGAGCGCGGGGATCAGGTCCGCGGTGACGGCGGCGGTCGCGGCGATGTGGATCGAGGAGGGGAAGACGTCGTTGGAGGACTGCGAGGCGTTGACGTGGTCGTTGGGGTGGACCTCGCGTCCCAGGCGCTCGGTGGCGAGGCTGGCGACGACCTCGTTGGTGTTCATGTTGGAGGAGGTGCCGGACCCCGTCTGAAAGACGTCGATGGGGAAGTGCTCGTCCCAGCGGCCGTCGGCGACCTCGGCGGCGGCCTCCCGGATCGCGGTCGCGATGTCCGGTTCGAGGACCCCGAGCTCCGCGTTGACCTTGGCCGCGGCCGCCTTGATCCGCGCCAGGGCCTCGATGTGGGCGCGCTCCAGACGCTGTCCGGAGATGGGGAAGTTCTCCACCGCGCGCTGGGTCTGCGCCCGCCACCTGGCGTGCGCGGGGACCTTCACCTCGCCCATCGAATCGTGCTCGGTGCGGTACTGCGCGGTGTCCGGATTCATGTCTGACGAACCGTCCATGTTCAAAACCTCCTGAAAAAGATGAGCACTTGTCTTGTTCTACGTATTCCCTTGTCGCCTACCGGCCAGTAAATACCTGGGGTAACCCCACACTCCGGGAGGCGCAATGAGGCGCACCAGGCACAGACTTCGCGCACTTCGCTGTACGGTCGCGGCGACCGCCGCACTGGCGGTGGCCGTCGGCACCATGGCGGTCGCCGGACCGGCGGGCGCGGCGGAGACCCGTTCCACCACTACCGCATCGACCCCGCTCCCACCCGATCTCGAAGCCGTCCGGGCCGCGGAAGCCACCCGGCTGTACGGCAGCCCCGCCGAGCGGCCGTTCGCCGAGCGCAAGACCGGGCTGATCTCGCTCGGCGACAGCGAGATCTCCGGCGAAGGCGTCGGCACGTACGAGGCCGGCACCAACGGCCCGGACAACTGGTGCCACCGCTCACCCGACGCGGCCATCCACCGCACGGGCATCGCGGCGGACGTCACGTACAACGTCTCCTGCTCCGGGGCCTATACCGGGAACATCAGAATCGGTGGTTCCAAGCAGTACGCCGACGAGCTCGTCCAGAGCGACAGCCTCGCCGTGAAGGCCCGCAACACCCGTATCAAGATGATCGTGCTGGTGGCCGGCGCCAACGACGACCTCCAGTTCGGGCCGGTCATGACGGACTGCGTCGTCCGCTACCTCACCCTCCAGGGCCCCTGCGAGTCCAAGTACGCGGGTGGCTGGCAGGCCCGCGTCGACGCGCTCGTCCCCAAGGTCGAGCAGACCGTCCGCGACCTGCGCGCCGTCATGACGGACGCCGGATACGCCGCCGGAGACTACAAGCTCGTCGTCATGGGCTACCCCAGCCCGATCGGACCCGACTTCCGTGACAACCCGGACTTCCCCGGGAAGCTCGTCTGCGGCGGTCTGGGATACGACTCCGACACCGTCTGGGGCCGCAACACCGCAGTACCCGCCTTCCAGGTGGGGATGCGCAGGGCCGCGGCCGCGACGGGAGCCGTCTACCTCGACAACTCCCGCCTCTTCCACGGTCACGAGGTCTGCACCCAGAGCGCCTGGGCCCGCGGCCTGTACATCGACGTGACCAAGCCGGGCCTGCCGGACGCGAATTCGGTACGCCAGTCCTTCCACCCCAACCTGGCCGGACACGGGGCCTTCGCCTCCTGCCTGACCCAGATGTACAACTCCGGTGTCCGTGAGGCGAGTTGCGCCGACCCGGCGAGCACCGGCAGACCGGCACTGCAGCCGGTCGCCTGGGACGACGTGTTCGCCCCGCTGAGGAACGAGGCAACCGGTACGTGCGTCGACGTCCCCGCGTCGGTGACCCGTAACGGCACCGGGGTCGCCGGGTGGGACTGCCACGGCGGCCGGAACCAGGACTGGTGGTACGACGCCGCCGAGCGGACGGTGCGTACGGAACTCAGCCACGACCGTTGTCTGGACGTGCCGCGCGGGGAGTACAGGGCAGGCGCCACGCTGCTGCTGTGGGACTGCTCCGGTGCGGCGAACCAGAAGTTCGTGAAGGAGTCGGGCACCTTGCGTCCGGCCGCCGCGACCGGCCTCTGCCTGACGCTCGCCTCGGCGAAGGACCCGCTGAGACTCCAGGCGTGCGACGGCGGTGCCTCGCAGCGCTTCGCGTAGTCCGGCGGCAGGGAGGAGGGGGATGGCCGAAGAGGTGCGGTCATCCCCCTCCGCCGCGCTCCACGCTGTCACCGGCTTCCTTGCGACCCGTAGCCCTACGGCCCCCTGGCGCCCGCACCCCGGCCTCTCGCGGTCGGGCCACCCGGAGCACGTACGCCAGGGCGACCAGGACGGCCGCCCCGTGGGACCACGCGACGACCGTCAGAGGGCTGTGCCCGTCGAGAGCGGCGGCGACCAGGATCATGCCGACGCCGAAGCCGAGATTCTCGACGGTCGCCGAGAGCCCGAATACATGGCCGCGCAGAACACTCGGCAGCGTCTGGAGATGAGAGGTGTACGAGACCTCGGTGAGCCCGTCCGCGGCTCCGGCGACCAGCGCGATCACGGCCGTCGCGGCATGCGGGAAGCTGGCGAACGCGAGGATGAAGGCCGAGGACATCAGAATCGTCCCGTAGCCGAAGCCCAGCGCCCCGACGGTCCGTCCCGCGCGTCGCGTGTACCGCTGGATCACCTGTTGGGCGGCGATGTTGCCCAGCGCCCACAGACACCAGAAAGCGCTCACGAACACGGCGGGGTCCGCCGCGTCGAGGCTGCTCGAATACACCGGCAGCGCCGCGTTGTGCGAGGACGAGCCGAAGGCGTCCACTCCGCGCAGGGCCACCATGAGCCCCAGGCCGGGCGCGGCGGCCTGCGCGAGGAACGCGACCGGCGTACGCCGTCGTCCCGTCCTTCCGCGCGCCGCCGCGCCCCCCGCCGGCCGACCGGCCGGCCCCTCTTCAGTACGCTCGCCGGAATCCCCCTCCGAATCCGGCGATGCGTCCCGGCCTCCGCGGTCCGCCGCGACCGGCAGCAGAGCCACCGTCACCGCGCAGACCACGAAGGTCGCCATGTCGACCACGAAGGCCGCTGTGTATCCCGCCAGGGACACCACCACACCGGCCGATGCGAAACCGGCCACCATCGCCAGCGAACGCCCCGTGATGGAGAGGGAGTTCGCCCACGCCCTGCGGTCCGCGCCGACCATCTCGGGAATGGAGCTGCGCAGCGACACCGTGAAGAGCGTCCCGCACGCGCCGGTCACCACCGAGACGGCTGTCAGCGCCGCTGTCCGCAGCCCGTCGGGTGCCACGATCAGCAGCAGCATCACGGCAGCCTGCGCCGAATTCGTCCAGAGCATGATGCTCTTCGCCGGAAAACGCGCGAGCAGCCCGCCGGCCGTCAGCCCGGCGACGAATCCGGAAGCCAGCCGCACCGCCATGAACAGCCCCATGGCGAGCGCTCTGCCCGTCGTCGCATAGACGAACAGATTGAGCGCCACCATATTCAGGAAGGTGCCGTACGAAGAGACCGCGTATCCGGCGACGAGGATTCGAAATCGCCGTTCGGAACGTGCCGCCCCGTCCGCTCCGCCGTCCGTTCCGTGGCCCCGTGCGTCCGACCGGCTGTTCGTGCCGTTGCTGCCGTGCGTCACCCGCTCATAGTCGTGCAGGCACCGCGCGCACCGCTGTCGGCCCGTTCGTACAAATGTAATCTGCATACTTGTGAAGGACGATCATTCCACCCCACCGGCATGTGATTGCCGCGAATCGACTTCGGGCCGTACGCCGGGCGAGCGCCCCTGCGAGGTGGCGCTCGCCATATACCGGCGCGCGCTCGTGGAGGGGAGCCTTCCGCAGGAGGAGGTCGCGGACTGTCTGCGGTCCCTGCACCTGATGGTGGCCGACCGCGACTCGCCGGGCTTCATGATCCCCGTACCACCGGAGACGGCGTCGTTCGCCGCGCTCGCGCCGATGGAGGAGGCGATCGTCGAGCAGCGCCGCACACTGCGGTCCGCCCGCGCCACCCTGTCCGTCTTCGAGGCGCTGTACGCCGATGTGCACCGGCTCCAGCAGCCTGCCCTCACCCGGCTCACCGGCGAGGCCGTGATCAGCAAGGCGCTCGACGCCGGAGTGGCCGGGTGCCGGGAGGAAGTCCGCACGGCCCACCCGGGCGGCGGCAGACCGGCGCACGTCCTGAAGGAGTCGCTCATCCGGGACCTGGGCAATCTGCGGCGGGGCATCCGGCAGCGGACGATCTATCAGCACACCGTCCGCGCGGACCGTACGACGCTCGCCTACATCGAGCAGGTGACCGCCGCGGGGGCCGAGATCCGGACGCTGGCCGAGGTGGTGGACCGGGTCATCGTGTTCGACCGGGAGCTGGCGTTCATCCCGTTCTCCGACGAGCCGCACAACGCCCTGCGTATCCAGCACCCCTCGCTGGTCCGCTTCCTGGCCCGGAGCTTCGACGACGCGTGGTCCCGCTCGGTCCCGGTCCGCCCGGAGCGCTCCCCGCTGCGTACCCCCGTGATCACGTCCGACCTCCAGCGCGCGATCCTCCAGGCCGTCGTGAACGGCGAGACGGACGCGTCCATCGCCCGCCGCCTCGGCATGAGCCGCCGCAGCGTCGCCGAACACATGCGGAAGGTCTCCGACCAGCTGGGCAGCAACAGCCGCGCCCAGCTCGGCTACCTGGTCGCGACGTCCGGGCTCCTGGACGGCCGCCAGGCCTGACGAGAAACGCAGCGGGGGCGCCCCGGCCGAAACCGGAAACGCCCCCGCGGTCACGTACGAACGGACTCGCCCGTCCGGCCAGGTCAGCCGAGACCCGGGCCCCGCACCGGGATGCTGGTGAACGTCGGGGCGGGAGCCGGCTCGGTGAAGAAGTCGTTGCCCTTGTCGTCGACCACGACGAACGCGGGGAAGTCCTCGACCTCGATCCGCCAGACCGCCTCCATGCCGAGCTCCTCGTACTCGACGACCTCGACCTTCTTGATGCAGTCCTGCGCGAGCCGCGCCGCGGGACCGCCGATCGAGCCGAGGTAGAAGCCGCCGTGCGCGTCGCAGGCGTCCGTGACCTGCTTCGAGCGGTTGCCCTTGGCGAGCATCACCTTGGAGCCGCCCGCCGCCTGGAACTGCGCGACGTAGCTGTCCATACGGCCGGCCGTCGTCGGCCCGAAGGAGCCGGAGGCGTAGCCCTCGGGGGTCTTCGCCGGACCCGCGTAGTAGACCGGGTGGTCCTTCAGGTACTGCGGCATCTCCTCGCCCGCGTCGAGCCGCTCCTTGATCTTGGCGTGCGCGATGTCGCGGGCCACGACCAGCGGGCCGGTCAGCGAGAGCCTGGTCTTCACGGGGTACTTGGTCAGCTCGGCGAGGATGTCGTCCATCGGCCGGTTGAGGTCGATCCGTACGACGTCCCCCGCCTCGTCGAGGTGCTCGTCCGTCGTGTCCGGCAGGAAGCGCGCCGGGTCCTTCTCCAGCTGCTCGAGGAACACGCCCTCGGCGGTGATCTTCGCGGTGGCCTGACGGTCCGCCGAGCAGGAGACGGCGATGGCGACGGGCAGCGAGGCGCCGTGCCGGGGCAGACGGACCACCCGCACGTCGTGGCAGAAGTACTTGCCGCCGAACTGCGCGCCGATGCCGATCCGCTGCGTCAGCTCGAAGACCTTCTCCTCCAGCTCCTTGTCACGGAAACCGTGGCCGGTGGGGGAGCCCTCGGCGGGCAGTTCGTCGAGGTAGTGCGCGGAGGCGTACTTCGCGGTCTTCAGCGCGAACTCCGCCGACGTACCGCCGACGACGATCGCCAGGTGGTACGGCGGGCACGCGGCCGTACCCAGGGAGCGGATCTTCTCCTCCAGGAACTTCATCATGGAGGACTCGTTCAGTACGGCCTTCGTCTCCTGGAACAGGAACGACTTGTTGGCCGAGCCGCCACCCTTCGCCATGAAGAGGAACTTGTACGCGCCGCCGTCCGTCGCGTAGAGCTCGATCTGTGCCGGGAGGTTGGAGCCGGTGTTCTTCTCGTCCCACATGTTCAGCGGGGCCATCTGCGAGTAGCGCAGGTTGAGCTTGGTGTACGCGTCGAAGATGCCGTGCGACAGGGCCTCCTCGTCACCACCCTCGGTGAGCACGTTCTGCCCGCGCTTGCCCATGACGATGGCCGTGCCGGTGTCCTGACACATGGGCAGCACACCCGCGGCGGCGATGTTCGCGTTCTTCAGCAGGTCGAGCGCCACGAACTTGTCGTTCGACGACGCCTCGGGGTCGTCCACGATCCGCCGCAGCTGCGCCAGGTGCGCGGGCCGCAGGTAGTGCGAGATGTCGTGCATGGCCTCGGCGGCGAGGGTGCGCAGAGCCTCCGGCGCGACCTTGAGGAACGTACGGCCGTCGGCCTCGATGGTGGAAACACCCTCGGAGGTCACCAGACGGTACGGCGTGGTGTCCTCTCCCAGGGGGAGCAGATCGGAGTACGCAAACTCTGGCATTACGGCCATTCCTCACTCGGCAGACGGCGGCTGACCTCCCTTGGGCAGCGCACACCAGGGTAGAACGCCCCGGGGCTCCCGCTCCTGTGAGGTAAGGCTCACCGGGAACCCGGCAGGTGCACCTGCTTCCCCCGTCGATGCCGCGGGCGCCACGCTTCCCTTCCGGACCGATTCGAGGCACTCCTGCGCACGCTTCCCTTCAGGTCCGCCGCGGGCACCCCGCACCCACTTGGCCCCCTGCCCGCCGCCCCACCCACCCGCCCCCGCCACGCCCACCCCCAACCCCTAGTCGCGATCTATCGCGTTTGGGTACGCTGGCCCGGTGGACCTCGAAAAGCAGCCCCAGCAGCCGCAACCACCCGCCGCCCCGGCCGCACCCGCACCCGCACCCGCCGAGCCCCGCGACCCCGCCCCGGCCGGCATCCGGGCGTCCGACGCCGACCGCGACCGGATCGCGGACATCCTGCGGGACGCCGTGGCCGACGGCCGGCTGACCGCGGAGGAGCACGCCGAGCGGATCGACCTCGTCTACCGGGCCAAGACGGTCGACGCCCTCGAACCGCTGGTGCGGGACCTGCCCTCGGGGGCGGGCGCCCAGCAGTCCGCGCAGGCGTCGCACAGCTACGGCCCCGACGCACCGGCCGGTCCCGCCGACAATCTGGTCGCCGTCTTCAGCAGCTCCACCCGGCGGGGACGCTGGCGCGTCGGCGGCCGGACCAACGCGTTCGCACTCTTCGGAAGTATCGAGATCGATCTGACCGAGTCACTTTTCGGTCAACGGCTGAGCGTCATCAACGCCACGTCCATCTTCGGCAACATCGAGATCAAGGTTCCCGAGAACATCTCGCTGCGCGGCAGCGGGACGGGTGTGTTCGGGAATTTCGAGGTGGTCACACTCGAATCCGTGGACCCGGAAGCGCCCGTGGTCGTCGTGAACGGCTATTCGGTGTTCGGGAACATCGAGGCAAAACCCAAGCGCGGCAAGCTCATTGCCAACCTGCACAAGCAGTTGCGCAAACACCTCGGCCACTGACGCGTCCGGGCGTCATGCTTCGATTTCGGCCATTCGTAGCGATCGGTCGCAATTACGTGCGCCGCAAGCCAGTGCCACTCAGTGCATAGGCGCGCGCACAGCGGGTAGGGAGGCTGCATCGTCTCTCGCTCGCGAAGCCGTCGTCAGGAGTAGACCCGTGCTGCAACCGCCGCTTCAGTCTCTGCAGGTCGCCGCCGTGCCTTCCCAGCGCACTCCCGCGCGGGCGGACGAGGCCGGCCCCTGGCACGCGGAGGCGGTGTGCCGCCGGGACGAAGCCGGGCTGTTCTTCGCCCCGTCGAAGGAGCCGACTGCCGCCAGGCTGTCCCGCGAGGAGGCCGCGAAGCGCGTCTGCGCGCGCTGTCCCGTGATGGTCGAGTGCCAGGAGCACGCCCTGGTCCAGCCCGAGCCGTACGGGGTGTGGGGCGGCCTCACCGCAGCCGAGCGCCGCGTGGTTCTCGCGCGCAGGCGCAGGCGCGACATCGAGTTGAAGGCGGCGTCCACGCCGGAACACATCGCGGCGGCGGGCTGAGGGACCTACGGGTCAGGGGCCGCCCCGACCGGCAGCCCCTGACCCAGCTCGTGCTTCGCCCGCGCGACATCACGTACGGGATCCCGGCGGCCCCGCACAGGGCCGCCGGGATCTCCCCGTACGGGAGTTACTTCGCGCGGTCGAAGTCGATCGCGCTGTACGCGCGCAGCTTCGAGAGACGGTGCGTCGAGTCGATCTTCCGGATCGTGCCCGACTTGGACCGCATGACGATGGACTCGGTGGTGGCGGTCTCGGCGCGGTACCGCACACCGCGCATGAGCTCGCCGTCGGTGATCCCCGTCGCGACGAAGAACACGTTGTCGCCGCTGACCAGGTCGTTCGTCGAGAGCACCCGGTCCAGGTCGTGCCCGGCGTCCAGTGCACGCTGACGCTCCGCCGCGTCCTTGGGCCAGAGCTTGCCCTGGATGACACCGCCGAGGCACTTGATCGCACAGGCCGAGATGATGCCCTCGGGGGTGCCGCCGATCCCCATGAGCAGGTCGACGCCGGTCCCCTCGCGGGCGGCCATGATCGAGCCGGCCACGTCGCCGTCGGAGATGAACTTGATGCGGGCGCCGGTCTCCCGGATCTCCTTGACGATGCCGTCGTGGCGGGGGCGGTCGAGGATGACGACGGTGACGTCCTCGGGGGTGGAGTTCTTCGCCTTGGCGACCCGGCGGATGTTGACCGAGACCGGGGCGTTGATGTCGACGAAGTCGGCCGCCTCGGGGCCCGTGACGAGCTTGTCCATGTAGAAGACGGCGGACGGGTCGAACATCGTGCCGCGGTCGGCCGCCGCGAGCACGGCGATCGCGTTCGGCATTCCCTTGGCGTTGAGCGTGGTGCCGTCGATCGGGTCGACGGCGATGTCGACCTCGGCACCGGTGCCGTCGCCGACCCGCTCGCCGTTGTAGAGCATGGGGGCTTCGTCCTTCTCGCCCTCACCGATGACGACGACGCCGTTCATCGACACGGTCGAGACGAGAGTCCGCATGGCGTTCACCGCGGCGCCGTCGGCACCGATCTTGTCGCCGCGACCGACCCAGCGGCCGGCGGCCATGGCCGCGGCCTCGGTGACCCGGACCAGTTCCAGGGCCAGGTTGCGGTCGGGGGCCTCCGGGGAGACCTCGAGCTGGGACGGCAGTTGATGATGCTCGGACATCGGAGCGCACCTTTCTGTACGACGACGACCGGAAAGAGGGTGCTCCGACTCTATCGGTAGGTCGATAAAATGAGCAGACCGGGTCACGTTTGAGCGGACCGCCCCGTCGTCGGGTGCGAAGGACCTCATGCCACCATTGGGTCCGTGGCAAGCACTCGAGGCAAGCAGACCGTGCGGGACATGATCCTTTCGATGATCGTGATCTCGGCCGTCGCAGGGGTCATCTACATCTTCATCCCGCACGACGACAAGGCCGACCCGGTGAAGGCCGTCGACTACCGCGTGGAGCTCCTGACGGCGCGGCGCGCGGCGCCGTATCCGGTCGCGGCGCCCGACGGGCTGCCCACGGGCTGGAAGCCGACCTCCGTCTCGTACGAGCGCCAGGCGGGCAACAGCTGGCACCTGGGCTTCCTCGACCCGGACGGCAAGTACGTCGCGGTGGAGCAGTCCACGGCCCCGGCGAAGAAGTACGTGACGGAGGTCAGCCAGCGGGCGACGGACACCGGGCGTACGCACGAGGTGGCGGGCGAGGCGTGGCAGCACTGGAAGGGCCCGAAGTACGACGCCCTCGTGCTGCACGGTGACGGCGCGACCACGGTGGTGACGGGTTCCGCGCCCATGGAGCGGCTGGCGCAGATGGCCGCGGCGCTCAAGACCTCCTGACATCACCCGAACGCAAGGCGTCCTGAGTCACCCGAACGCACGAAGAAGCCCCGGAGCGTCCAGCTCCGGGGCTTCTTCGTGCCGGCTGCCTCTGCGGGCCGCCGGTCAGACGGTCGTGACGACCTCGTCGTAGGAGAGGCGCGGCAGGCGCGGCATCCAGGCATCCTCGCCCGGCTTGCCGATGTTGACGACCATGAGGACCTTGTGGTCGCCGTCCAGGAACTCCTTCTCGATGCCCGCGGCGTCGTAGCCGGTCATCGGGCCGGCGGCCAGACCGGCGGCGCGGACGCCGAGGATGAAGTAGCCGGCCTGCAGCGAGGCGTTCAGCGCGGCGGCCTGCTCGCGGACCGGACGCTCGGAGAAGAAGACGTCCTTGGCCTGCGGGAAGTGCGGCAGGAGTGCCGGGAGCTCCTCGTGGAACTCGTTGTCGGCGACGAGGATCGCGACCAGCGGGGCGGCGGCGGTCTTCGGCCGGTTGCCCTCGGCCATGTGCTTCACGAGGCGCTCGCGACCCTCCGCGGAGCGAACCAGGACGACGCGCAGCGGCGACTGGTTGAAGGCGGTCGGGCCGTACTTGACCAGGTCGTAGATCGCCTGGACCTGCTCCTCGGTCACCGGCTCGTCGGTGAACGTGTTGGCGGTGCGGGCCTCACGGAAGAGGAGGTCCTGGGCGGCGGGGTCAAGAGCGAGGGACATCGTACGAGTTACCTTCCGGACGTACAGGGGATCAAGTGATGGCACGACTGTAACCAGGAAGTAGGTTAACTTTCAACTAACCAGGTCCCAAGGTGACCCACCGCACAGCTTCCCGGCCCGCCCGACGAGTCGTCCTCCGGGTCTTCGCGGCCCGCCCGGCTCCCCCTCAGCCGTCCGCGGCCTCCGGCTCGTCCGCGCGCTCCGTCACCGGCCGGGCCAGTGCCGCGTCGAGCCGCGCCCGCGCGCCCTCCAGCCAGCGCCGGCACACCCGGGCCAGCTCCTCGCCGCGCTCCCACAGAGCCAGCGACTCCTCCAGCGTGGTGCCGCCCGCCTCCAGGCGGCGTACGACCTCGATCAGCTCGTCCCGCGCCTGTTCATAGCCGAGCGTGCCCGCCGCGGCAGTCGTCGTCGTCCCGTCGTCCGTCATGTGATCCACCCTATGTTCGCGCTACGACAGCTGAACCGCTGAAACCGCGGGAGGCGCCGGTCGCGCCCGCCGCACCGCCCGCTCACTCCGCGACCCGCACGACGAACTCCCCCTCCGACACCCGTGCGCGCAGCTCGTCACCTGGCGCCCCGGCCTCCTCGGGGGAGCGCACCACATGACCGTCCGGCCGCTGGAGCACCGCGTAACCGCGCTCCAGCGTGGCGGCGGGCGACAGGGACACCACCCGGGCGAGGGTGTGCGAGATCTCCGACTCTGCGCGGTCCAGCAGGTGCCCGAGCACCCGCCGGCTGCGCCCCACGAGCGCGTCGACCTCCGCCTCCCGGTCGTCCACCAGACGCTGGGGGCGCTCCATCGCGGGGCGTCCCAGCGCGTGGGCCAGTCCCCGCTCCTCCCGTTCCAGCAGCCCCCGCACCGAACGAAGTGCCCGGTCCCGCAGCTGCTGCACCCGGTCGAGCTCCTCGCCGACATCCGGGACGACCTTCTTCGCCGCGTCGGTGGGCGTCGAGGCCCGCAGGTCCGCGACCAGGTCGAGGAGCGGGGAGTCCGGTTCGTGCCCGATCGCGGACACCACGGGCGTGCGGCACGCGGCCACCGCCCGGATCAGCTGCTCGTCGGAGAACGGCAGCAGGTCCTCCACGCTTCCGCCGCCCCGGGCGACGACGATCACGTCGACCTCGTCCAGCGCGTCGAGTTCCCGCACCGCGTGGACCACCTGGTTCACCGCGTGCACGCCCTGCACCGCGGTGTTGCGGACCTCGAAGCGCACGGCGGGCCAGCGCCGCCGCGCGTTCTCCAGTACGTCGCGCTCGGCGGCCGACGCCCGCCCGCAGACCAGTCCGATCAGCTGCGGCAGAAAGGGCAGCGGCTTCTTCCGGTCCAGCGCGAACAGTCCCTCGGCCGCGAGCGACTTCTTCAGCTGCTCCAGCCGCACGAGCAGCTCGCCGATCCCCACGGGCCGTATCTCCGTCGCCCGCAGGGAGAGCTGTCCACGGGGGGCGTACCACTCGGGCTTGGCGAGGACGACGACGCGCGCGCCCTCGGTCACCACATCGGCGATCCGGTCGAAGACCTGCCGGAAGCAGGTGACGCTCACCGAGATGTCGTGCGAGGGATCGCGCAGCGTCAGGAAGACCACGCCGGCACCCGGCCGCCGCGACAGCTGGGTGATCTGCCCCTCGACCCAGACCGCGCCGAGCCGTTCGATCCATCCGCCGATGAGCCGTGACACCTCACCGACGGGCAGGGGTGCTTCCGCGGACGTGTTGAGAGCCATGCGGCGAGCGTATCGGCCCCCACGGACAGAGGCCCCGGCCACCGCGCCCGCCCGTCCCGACCCACGCCCCGTACCTCTCTGTCCCCCTCTCCTCGCCTCTCTCCCCGCGCCTCTCCCCGTCCCGGCTCCCCCCGCTCAGCGCGTCCCCGCGGTCCTCTCCGGTCCAGAGCCCGAGCCGGCCCCGTCCGGCCCCGTCCGGCGCCCCCACTGCACAGCGAGCACCACGAGCCCGATCCCGAGCCAGCACACCCCCACCACCTGCGCGCTCGTCGTGGCCTCCACGATCACCGCGATCAGCACGGCCGCGCCGAGCACCGGGACCAGTACGTGTCGCCACCAGCTCGGCGGGCCCCCCATCCGGCGTACGGCGAACCAGCCCACGACCGACGCGTGGAGCAGGACGAAGGCCGACAGCGCGCCGATGTCCACGACCGAGACGAGGTGGTCCAGGCCGTCGTCACGCCGGGCCGCCCACACCGCCGCCACCAGCGTCACGATCGCCGCACCCAGGATCGCGGTCCTGGGCACCCCGGAACGCGCGTCGACCCTGGCCAGGAATCCCGGAAGCCGCCGCTCCCGCGCCATCGCGAACACCAGCCGGCCCGCCGCGGCCTGCCCGGCCAGCGCCGCGAACGCCGCGCCGATCGCCTTGCTCACGGCCACCAGGTCGTGCAGCCACGTACCGACCGAGGCGTCCACCGCGTCATAGAAGGCCGACCCCTGCGCCGCGGGATCGGCCGCCAGTTCGGCGGAGCTCAGCGGCTCCAGCAGCGCGGCCAGATAGGACTGCGCGATGAACAGCACACCTGCCAGGGCCAGGCAGAACAGCACCGCGCGGGCCACCTTCGCCGACCCTCCGGTCACCTCCTCGGCGAACGAGGCGATCGCGTCGAAGCCCAGGTACGACAGCACGGCCACCGACACCGCCCCCAGCACCGCCGTCATCGAGAACCCGGAGTCCCCGGTGAACGGTGTCAGCCACCCCCGCTGCGCCCCGTCCTGTACGAGCACCCACACGGCGGACACCACGAACACCAGCAGCACCACGATCTCCATGGCGAGCACCGCGAACCCGACCCGGGCCGCCGCCCGCACGCCCCACAGGTTCAGCAGCGTCGTCACCAGCACCGCGATGGCCGTCCAGACCCACCGCGAGACCTCGGGGACCAGCGCGTTCATCGCGATCCCGGAGAACAGGTAGGCGACCGCCGGAATGAGCAGGTAGTCGAGCATCGCCATCCATCCGGCGACGAACCCCGGTCCTTCCCCCAGGCCCTTGCGCGCGTACGTGAAGACCGAACCGGCCAGGGGGGCGACCCGCACCATCTGGGCGTAACTGAACGCGGTGAAGGCCATGACGACCGTCGCCACGACGTAGACCAGCGCGACCGCGCCGCCGGACTTCGCGTCGAGGGTGCCGAACACCCCCACCGGAGCCATGGGCGCGATGAACAGGAGCCCGTAGACGACCAGATCCCGGAATCCGAGAGTCCGTCGCAGCGCCCCCTGGCCGGCATCGCGGTCCTTGGTGCTGCCGGCCATGAACCCTCCGTCGTTCGGTATGCGCGTGATGCCCCAGTCTCCCGACCCTGCCGGACCCGCGCCTGTTCGGTACGGCCTTACGATGGGACGCATGACTGCAACGCCTGCACGCCGTGTCCTGCTCGCCGCTCCCCGTGGCTACTGCGCGGGCGTGGACCGTGCCGTGATCGCCGTCGAGAAGGCCCTGGAGCAGTACGGGGCCCCGATCTACGTGCGCCACGAGATCGTGCACAACAAGTACGTCGTCCAGACGCTGGAGAAGAAGGGCGCGATCTTCGTCGACGTCACGGCGGAGGTCCCCGAAGGGTCCATCGTGATGTTCTCCGCGCACGGGGTCGCGCCGACCGTCCACGCCGAGGCCGCCGAGCGCAAGCTCGCCACCATCGACGCCACGTGCCCGCTGGTGACCAAGGTCCACAAGGAAGCCGTCCGCTTCGCCAAGGAGGACTACGACATCCTCCTGATCGGCCACGAGGGCCACGAGGAAGTCATCGGCACCAGCGGCGAGGCGCCCGACCACATCACGCTGGTCGACGGCCCCGATGACGTCGCCAACGTCTCCGTCCGCGACGAGTCCAAGGTCGTCTGGCTCTCCCAGACGACGCTCTCCGTCGACGAGACGATGGAGACGGTCGACGCACTCAAGGAGAAGTTCCCGAACCTCCTCTCGCCGCCCAGCGACGACATCTGCTACGCCACGCAGAACCGTCAGATCGCGGTGAAGAAGCTCGCCGAGGACGCCGAGCTGGTCATCGTCGTCGGCTCCAAGAACTCCTCGAACTCGATTCGCATGGTCGAGGTCGCCCTCGACGCGGGCGCCCCCGCGGCCCACCTCGTGGACTTCGCCGACGAGATCGACGAGGCCTGGCTGGAGGGCGTCACCACGGTGGGGCTCACCTCGGGTGCCTCCGTCCCCGACGTGCTCGTGGACGGCGTACTCGAATGGCTGGGCGAGCGGGGTTACGCCGACGTCGAGACGGTGAAGACGGCCGACGAGTCGATCACCTTCTCGCTGCCCAAGGAGCTCCGCCGTGACCTGCGGGCCGAGGCGGCGGAACTGTCCGGCAAGTAGCAGCGCACAGGGCCCCGCCTGCCCGTACGGTGGATCGCATGGAGATCTTCGGCGTGGACATCGGCGGCTCTGGGATCAAGGGTGCTCCCGTGGACCTGAACCGCGGAGACCTGGCGCGCGAGCGCCACAAGGTACTGACACCGCATCCGGCCACGCCCGACGGCGTGGCCGGATGCGTGGCCGAGGTGGTCGGCCACTTCGACTGGCAGGGGCCCATCGGGATCACGTTCCCGGGCGTCGTCACGGACGGCGTCACGCGGACCGCCGCCAACGTCGACAAGAGCTGGATCGACACGGACGCCCGCGCCCTCCTCGGTGAGAGGACCGGCCTGCCGGTCACGATCCTCAACGACGCCGACGCGGCCGGAATGGCCGAGATGGCCTTCGGGGCGGGCCGTGGGCGCAAGGGCACGGTCATCGTGCTGACCTTCGGTACGGGCATCGGAAGCGCCGTCTTCACCAACGGACAGCTGGTCCCCAACACCGAGCTCGGCCACCTGGAGCTGCACGGTCACGACGCGGAGAAGCGCGCCTCCACGAAGGCCAAGGAGGACGAGGACCTCAGCTGGCAGCACTGGGCGCACCGGGTGCAGAAGTACCTGGCGCACGTGGAGATGCTGTTCTCGCCCGAGCTCTTCGTCATCGGCGGCGGGGTGAGCCGCAAGGCGGAGAAGTTCCTGCCCCTGATCGAGAAGGTACGGGCCGAGATGGTCCCGGCCGAGCTGCAGAACAACGCGGGCATCGTGGGCGCGGCGATGGCCGCCTCGAAGAGCCCCGGCCCCTGACCGGCCGGGCGGCATTACGCCTGCGGCTGCTGGGGCCGCCGCACACTCTGCACCGCACGCGCGGCCTGGGCCGCGCGGAGCAGGTGCCGCTGACGCATGTGCCGGATCTTGCGGACGCTCGCGATGAGACCGGCGATGAGTGTGCCCCCGTACAGCCAGCCGGCATGGACGGCGAGGGCGGTGACGAGCGCCATCGTCTGTCCGCCGAACCCGCCGGCGCCCCCGGAGATCGGGATCACGCCGACGGCGAAGGCGATCGGCACGCTGATCGGCGCTGTGACCAGGTCGGCGGGCCGCACCCAGAGCGCGGTCAGCGCGCTGACCGGCAGGAACAGCAGCCCGTACACCGTCTCCGAGCTGCCGAACAGCAGCCGGTCGAGGCAGGCCAGCACGAACATGGTCACGGCGGCGAACAGCCCCGCCCCGATGCCGGTCAGCCGGGGATTGGGAAATCTGCGCAGGGCCGTCACGGCGGGTGACGCCGTACGCGGCCGGGCGCCGGGCGCGCCCACCCGGTAGACGGCTGCGGCCTCGCCGATCGTGGCCTGCTGGGACAGCGGGGCCTGCTGCTGGGGCTGCCTGCGCTGCGGGGGTCGTGTCCTGTGCTGCTCCACCAGCACAACGTAGGTCGCGGCACGGGAGGAATCAGGCGTTGGACACGCGCTTTGGCCGAGCTTGGCGTTGAGTTCGATGTCACACGGCCGAAACGCACCCTGTTCGGCCCTGCGGGCGACCCGTGGCTGCTTGGCCGGGCCCGCCCGTAAACTGGACTCTCTCTCCTTCATCCTTACTCCAGGAAGTCGCCAAAGTGTCGCTCACGATCGGAATCGTCGGCCTGCCGAATGTCGGCAAGTCGACCCTGTTCAACGCCCTGACCAAGAACGACGTGCTGGCGGCCAACTACCCGTTCGCCACGATCGAGCCGAACGTGGGCGTCGTGGGCGTCCCGGACCCGCGCCTGAACAAGCTGGCCGAGATCTTCGGCTCGCAGAAGCTGCTCCCCGCCACCGTCGACTTCGTCGACATCGCGGGCATCGTGCGCGGCGCGAGCGAGGGCGAGGGCCTGGGCAACAAGTTCCTCGCGAACATCCGCGAGTCCGACGCGATCTGCCAGGTCATCCGTGCCTTCAAGGACGAGAACGTCGTGCACGTCGACGGCAAGGTCTCGCCGAAGGACGACATCGAGACGATCAACACGGAGCTGATCCTCGCCGACCTCCAGTCCGTCGAGAAGCAGATCCCGCGTCTCCAGAAGGAGTCCCGTCTCCAGAAGGAGAAGGTCGCTGTCCTCGCCGCGGTCGAGGAGGCCCAGAAGATCATGGAGGCCGGCCAGACCCTGTTCTCGGCCGGCATCACCGCGAACACGGAGAAGGGCCGCCTCCTCCACGAGCTCCACCTGCTGACGACGAAGCCGTTCCTCTACGTCTTCAACGTCGACGAGGACGAGCTGGTCGACGAGGACTTCAAGAACGAGCAGCGCGCCCTGGTCGCCCCGGCCGAGGCGATCTTCCTGAACGCCAAGATCGAGTCCGAGCTGATCGAGCTCGACGACGACGAGGCTCTGGAGCTGCTCCAGTCGATGGGCCAGGAGGAGCCCGGCCTGGCCACCCTCGGCCGCGTCGGCTTCGACATCCTGGGCCTCCAGACCTACCTCACGGCAGGCCCCAAGGAGACCCGCGCCTGGACGATCAAGAAGGGCGCGACGGCCCCCGAGGCGGCCGGTGTGATCCACACCGACTTCCAGAAGGGCTTCATCAAGGCGGAGATCATCTCCTTCGACGACCTGGTCGAGACGGGCTCGGTCGCCGAGGCCCGCTCCAAGGGCAAGGCCCGCATGGAGGGCAAGGACTACGTGATGCAGGACGGCGACGTGGTCGAGTTCCGCTTCAACGTGTGAGCGGATCGACCGGCTGCGGATCGATCGGCTTCACGTCGGTGGTCTGACGGACACGTACGTCGGACGGGGCCGGCTCCTTCGGGAGCCGGCCCCGTCCGCTTTCCCTGGCCATCCTGTTCAGCCGGGCGGCCAGGTCGCCGGGCCGGCCCCGGAGGCCGGGTCCGAGGACGGCGCGGGCGCGGAGTCCCCGGGGCGCTCAGCCAGCCGCCAGCGGAGCGAGGAACGCGCCGCGCTCCGGGCCGGAACCGACCACCGAGAGGCATACCAGGTCGCCGGGTGCCAGGGTGCCGGTCTCCTGGTCGGCGTGCAGGAGCGCGATCGTGGAGGGGGCGGCGATGTTGCCGATGGTCCTGGCGTTGCCCGGTGCCTTCTCCGCGGGGATCTCCGCCTCGGCCAGGAACGCGTCGACGAGGAACGGGTGCGCCTGGTGCGTGTAGAGGCGGGTGATCTCCTTGAGATAACCGGGGCGTGCGGCCTCCAGGGCCCGGTGGTTGAGCGTCATGCCGGTGCTGTAGTAGCGGCGGATCTCGGGTGAGTTCATGCCGTACGCGGAGAGCTCGTCCGCTTCCTCGGTCCCCGGCGGGTGGCTGCCGCCGCCGCCGAGGAAGTGGATCAGGGGGTCGGTGACGCCCGGGCCGCCGTCGAAGGACTGGCTGTCGCGGGAGTAGAGCAGGACGCCGTCGGCCTCGGCGCTGCGGCGAAGGACCAGGGCCGCGACTCCGTCGGAGAAGAGGGCGGGGGACGCCCACATGTTCTTGCCGTACGGGTGGGCGGTGTTCTCTGCGTACTGCGGCAGCAGCGTGCCGTCGGGGCCCGTGCTCACGCGGCTCGTGATGTTGTACGCGACGACCAGGGCGCGTTCGGCGCGCATCGCCGAGACGACCGCCGCCGCGCGTGCCAGGCCCCCGCAGCCCGCGCCGAGTTGCACCGGAGGGACGCGGTCGGCGATCCCCAGGCGCCGCATGAGCGCGAAGGCGTCCTGGTCCAGCATCACCTCGTAGGGCGTGCACGTGACAAGGACGACGTCGGTGATGTCGGCCGGGGTGAGACCGGCCTGGTCCATGGCCTGCCGGGCTACGGCGACGACCGGGCCGAGGTGCTCGAAGTGCGCCGGGTCCCAGCTCTTGCCCCGCACGCCGAGCAGCTTCGTGACGGTCGCGCCGCTCAGGTGGCCGCCGGGCCGGTGGCGGTCGGGGACGCGGGCACGCCGGGCCCAGTCGTCCATCCCCACGATGGTTCCCAGGTCCGCGTGGGCGCCGCTGATCTCGTACGGGAACGGCTCGGCGTCCGCCGGAGGGACGAGTGGTGCGGGGCCGGTGGCGGAGAAATCCATGTGAGGGGCATCCCGTTGTTCGGTGGCCGACAGTTCGGCGGGCTTCGGGGGTTGGTTGATTTTCGGTCTTCGGGGCGGCAACTACCAAGTCAGGGGCCCTCATTCGGGTGAAGGGGCGCCGGAGCCACCCGCCTGGACGCGCCGCTTCGCCCGTCCCGTACAGCTGTGCGGACGGGTGCTCCGGAATCACTCGGACGTGGGCGTGTAGGACGGCGAGCCGCTCCGTACCCGGTGACACGATGACCGCTGATCAGCTGGCACGACGGAAGGTTGACCGATGGGCGTCCCGAGTGTTGATTCGATTCCGGAGGCCGCCGGTGCACCGGCGCTCCGGCCCGGGACGGCTGGACACCCCCGCGGCGAAGGGGTTCTCGCCGGGATGCGCGCGGTCGTCACGGGGGGCACCGCCGGGCTCGGCCGGTACATCGCCGAGGGATTCCTCGAAGCGGGGGCGCAGGTCATGTGCGGCGCGAGGGGAGCAGGGCAGACCGGTGAACTCATCGACCGTTACGGCGAGTTCGCCGGATACACCGCGACCGACGTGCGGGAACCCGCTTCCGTCGACGCGCTGATGGCCGGGACGGCCGACCGGTTCGGCGGCGTGGACATCGTCGTCGCCAACGCCGGAATCACCCGCAACGGCACGGTGCGCAAGCTCAGCACGGCGGACTGGCGGGACGTGATGAGCACCAACGTCGACGGCGTGTTCCACACGGTCCAGGCCGCGCTGCCCCATCTCGAACGCGCAGGCGGCGGCACGATCCTGACCCTGTCCTCCGCGATGACCGGCCGGATCGTCCCCGGAGCCAGCGCGTACGTCGCCTCGAAGTCGGCGGTCGAGGCGTTCACCCGCTGCTGCGCGGTGGAGTTCGCCTCCCGCCGGGTCCGGGTGAACTGCCTTTCGCCCGGCATCCTCACCGTGGGCATGGGCGAGGCGGTCTGCGGGGACGAACGGCTGAAGGCGGCGTACTGGCCGCGGCTGCTCGCCGGACGGGCCGGCACGCCGCAGGAGGCCGTCGGCGCGGCGGTGTTCCTGGTCAGCCCGGCCGCCTCGTACATCAACGGGCAGGTCCTCGAAGTGGACGGAGGACTGCTGTGACCGTGCGCGTCACCTACGAGGACGCCGTGGCCTGGGTGTGCCTGGACCGGCCGCCGCTCAACCTCTTCGACACCTCGCAGCAGCTCGCCGCCGAGCTGGCGCTGCGCGAGCTCGAAGCCCGGGAAGGGCTGCGCGCCGTGGTGTTCACCGGAGCCCACGGCCACTTCTCGGCCGGTGGCGACGTGAAGGAGATGGGCACGCTGGCGCCCGGCGAGGCGGCCGGGTACGCCGAGCGGATCAGCCGGCTGACCCGCCAGGTCGCCGCCCTCCCCGTCCCCGTGATCGCCGCGATGGAGGGCTTCGTGCTGGGCGGCGGCTGCGAACTCGCCCTGGCCGCCGACGTACGCGTCTGCGCGCCCACCGCACGCTTCGCGCTTCCCGAGACGCCGCTCGGACTGATCCCCGGCGCCGGAGGCACCCAGCGGCTGCCGCGCCTGATCGGGCTGTCACGGGCGAAGGACATCATCTTCTCCGGGCGCATGGTGCACGCCGACGAGGCGGCCCGTATCGGACTCGTCGACGCCGTCGTCCCCGAGGAGGACCTCACCGGGACGGCGCGCGCCTGGTCGCTCCGCTACACCGCAGGCCCGGCCGCCGCGCTCGCCGCCGCGAAGCAGGCCATGGACGCGGGCATGGCAGCCCCGCTGGAGGAGGGACTCGATCTGGAACGTGCCCTGTTCGAGCCCCTCCTGGCCGCCGGGGAACGTACGGAACACTTCCGCCGCTTCCAGGCGCCACGGGTGGAAGCCGCCGCGTCCGCCGCTCACTGATCCGCGCGACGGGCTCACGGCGCCGGCGCTACCGGGCTGTCGTCACCGTCAGCTCGTCGACGCCCGCGGGCTTCCCGGCATCGGCGGAGGTCACCGTCACCCGTACGTACCTGGCGGCCGTCCCCGGCCGGTACGGCCGCCAGCGGCTGCCTTCGAGCGAGGTGTCCAGCCGGTGCGACTCGGGCCGTACGTCGCTCCATCGCGGGACGAGGGAGGTTACCGCGGCCACCCGGTCCAGGTCCACGGTCAGCGCGCCCTTCGCACCGTCGGGCGACCAGCCCGTCGCCGGGCTGCCGTCCACCGCCGCGGCCGCGTACAGGCCGGGCGTCTCCGAGGTCGCCTCCGCCGGGCGGCACCGCGCCGCGTTGGACGTCGGCGTCAGGTCGGGGCGCCGGGTGGGCAGGGTCAGCGTGGAGGAGAGAAGGCGCGGCCCGGCGGGGGTGTGGACCGTGAACGGAGCGCCGGACGTCAGCCGGACCTCGGTCCGCCGGGCGCCGATGGCCACCTCGTACGTGCGCCCCCGGTGGCGCAGCCCCGTCAGCGTGACGCCCTCGCGCAGCTGCGGCGGCAGCATCGGATCGAGCCGCACCCCGTCCTCACGCAGCCGCAGTCCCGTCAGCCCGTGCGTGAAGACCTGGAGGAAGCCGCCCTTCCCGGTGAGGAAGTCCTCGGCGGGGAAGCCGGAGAGCGGGTCCTGCGCCCCGGACTTCTCGCCGCGCGCCTCCGAGAAGAGGGCGTACGGACCGCGGACGAACGGCCGGACGGCGCGCTGCAGATAGGTGTACGTGGCGCAGCCAGGTTCGCCGATCGTGGCAGCGTCGACGGCGTGCACGGAGTCCGTCATGGCGGGGCCGTCCGGGTCGGTGCGCGCGGCGTAGTGGTCGAGGGTGGCGGCGGCCGCTCCCGGCTCCATCGGCCACTCCAGCGGATAGATCAGCAGGGCGGTGTCGGCCTGCTTGATGGTCGAGCCGTTGTAGCCCGCGTACTGCAGGAAGATCTTTTGCCGCGGGTCGTACGGAATGCGCAGGCCCTCCGCGAGCCGCTTCCAGGCGGCGGGCGCCGGGCGGCCGAGCAGCTCGGCCGCGCGGGTGGCGTGGCGCAGGGCCGTGGCGGCGCCGGCGTTGGTGAAGACGCCGTCGGTGACACCGTTGCTGTACTCGTCGGGCCCCGCCACGTTCTTCACGGAGTAGCTGCCGTCGTCGTTCGCGGTGGCGCGCGACTGCCAGAAGTCGGCGATGCCCCTCAGGAGCGGCCAGCCGCGCCCGGCCAGCCACTCGCGGTCCCCTGTGGCCAGGTAGTACTGCCAGACGGCGAGGGCGATATCGCCCTGGAGGTGGTTCTGCGTCAGGCAGTGCGGCGGGTCCCAGCTCTGGCACTCGGAGTCCAGCCGCCCCTCGCTCGCACTCGTCCAGGGGTAGAACAGCCCCCGATAGCCGAGCTTCCGGGCATTCTCCGCGGCGGCCCCACGGGTCCGGTAGCGGTACTCGACGACGGAGCGGGCCAGTTCCGGATGGGTCGTGAGCAGCGCCGGGTACATCCAGGTCTCGGCGTCCCAGAACACCATGCCGGCGTAGTTGTCGCTGGTCAGACCGGCCGGAGCGATGCTGTCCGATGAGCCGGGGCGGGTGTTGGCGAGCAGCCCGTACCGCGCGGCCCGCAGCCGGCCCTGGAGTTCGGGGCTGCCCGGTACGGCGATGTCGGCGGACCAGGCCTCACGCCAGGCGGCGGCGTTGGCGGCGTACACACCCGGCCAGCCGCGCCGGGCGGCACGGTGGGCGGCGGCGCCGGCCGAGGCGAGCGGATCGCGGGAGGTGAGGGCGGTGTCGATCCCCACGTACTTCTCGAAGGTGTACGTGCGCCCGCTGCGTACGGGCGTGGCCCGTGGTCCGGGGGTCCCGGACGGGGTCCGCAGCGTCTGGACGGCCCCCTGACCGCGCCGCATCGCCTGGACGACGGCCCCCTCCGTACCGCTGCCCAGGGTGCGGAAGGTGCCGTCATCCTCCACCGTGACCCGGCGCGCACCACGGCTGTCCAGGCGGCAGGTCACCGTCGCCTCGCCGTTCCAGTGCGGGGTCATCCGCAGCCGTACGGCGCCGGTGTGGACGTCGGAGCGGTCGGCCAGGACCTCGTAGGTCAGGTCGGTGGCGCGTCCGTCGGCGGTGGTCCAGCGCAGCGAGGTGACGACCACGCCGCAGCGCAGGAGGACCGTCTGGCGGTAGTGCGAGACGCGGCCGGCCGGAGTGCCGGAGCCGTAGGTCTCCTTGCCGACGCGTACGTCCAGTGTCGTCCAGCTCGGCAGGGCGGCGATCACGTCGCGGCCCTCGGCGGTGTTCTCGTCGCGGGCGTACAGCCCGGACACGAAGGCGCCGTCGTAGCGCGGGGTGAACAGCGGCCACCCCGTCTTCTCGCCCGTCGCCGCGTATCCGGCGCCCGTCGAGGGCACGCGGTGGCCCAGATAGCCGTTGCCGACATAGGGGTCGTATCCGTCGGCTTCGCCGAACCGGGTGGAGGTCTGCGCCCAGGAGGAGTCATCGCCGTGCGGGGGCGCACAGGCCGCTGCCGGTGGTGATCCTGGGTGGGCGGCCGCGTGGGAGAGGGGTGGCAGGGGCGCGATCAGAGTGCCCGCGACCAAGGACGTCAGGAGAGAGATGCGCGAGAGTCTCACCGTACGAAGGTAGGGAACCGGGCGGCGCGGCCGGGTGTACGGCGCGCGTGGCGGGCCGCCGTCCTCGGAAGGACCGGGGCGGACCCGCGGGCAGGACCGGGGCCGACCTGGGCAGGGCCCGGGACCCGCGTCGCGCGGGCTGCCGTGCGGTCGAAGGAGGAGAGGGCCGCGTTCTTCATCGGGCGCGACACCTCCTGGACCGGCGGCCGACCTGCGGTCAGCGTGGCTCGGCCGTGCCGGACTTGAGCCCGGCGCCGCACAGCGGCACGACCACGCTGCGGTCGGTCCAGTCGCCCACGGCGGCCCAGCAGGCGACCCCGGTCGTCTCCACGTAGAAGCCGCGGGCGGCCAGATCCAGTTGCGCGCCGGCGATGCGGTCCTCCGGCACGGTGAGGAACGTGCCGCCCGACGCGCGTACGGCCGCCAGGATCTGGCGGGCGCGCGGCGGGCGGGGAATGGCGATGCCCTCGGCGAGCGTGGGGGCGGCGGGTGCGTCGCCCGCGCCGTCGAGCAGGTCGTCGGCGCCGGCCCGGAAGGCGGCGGCCAGCGGGGACACGGCCTGCGCCTGCACGGCGATCAGGGCGGGGCGCCGGTCGATCAGACCCTGGGCGAGCAGTTCCCCGGTGGCGAGGGCGGCGCCGAGCAGGAGCGTCCCGTTGCCGACGGGGACGGCGATGGCGTCCGGCAGGCTGCCGCCCAGGTCCTCCCACATCTCGTACACGTAGGTCTTGGTGCCGTGCAGGAAGTACGGGTTGTAGACGTGCGAGGCGTAGAAGGTGCCCGGAGCGTCCGCGGCGGCGCGGGCGGCCAGCGCGGTGGCCTCGCGGCCGCCCGGCACGGTCCGCAGGCCGGCGCCGTGGGCCCGGATCTGCTCGGTCTTCTTCGGGGACGTCCCCTCGGGGACGTACACGGTGCAGGGCAGCCCGGCCCGGGCGCAGTAGGCGGCGACGGCTGTGCCGGCGTTGCCGCTGCTGTCGGCCACCACGCGTTCGGGGTTCAGCCGGCTCGCGAGCTCGGCGAGCATCACGGCACCGCGGTCCTTGAAGGAGAGCGTCGGCATGAGGAAGTCGAGCTTGGCCGAGACCGTACCGGTGAGCGGGACGAGCGGCGTGCGGCCCTCGCCGAGGGTGGTCGTCGGGGCGGCGAGCGGCAATACCTCTTCGTAACGCCACAGTGAATTGACGCGCCTGCTCAGGGAGTTGACGGACAGCGGCTCGGTGATGCGGAAGTCGAGGTCCCAGGGGCCGCGGCACACCGGACAACACCAGGTCAGCGAGGTCGTATCGGCCCGGGTGCCGTCCCGCGGACAGAGGTAGGTGGTCATGGCAGTCAGCATGGCAGGGGTATGACGGGTGAATGTCGGGTGCACGGCGATTCCCAAGGCACCCTTGTGCGATTCCTATGGATGGGTCAATCTTTCGTCGGCAGCAGGTCATGCCGACCCCCGGAGCAGCGCGCACGTCGCGGTGCTGCGATGGCTGGATTGACATGTCCATGCTGCATATCCCCACCAGGGCACCGCCGATGAGGAGGACCCCTCACATGCGTCACACCCCCTACACCCGTCGAAGACTGGCCGCGGCGAGCGTCATAGCCGGTGCCGCCATGGCACTCACCACCGCGGCGGCCTTCCCCGCCACCGCGTCGGAGGCCGCGCCGGAAGGCCGGATCGAGAACGCGGGCGCCCCCGGCGCCATCAGCGGCAGCTACATCGTCACCCTCGACGAATCGGCGGCCGACGCGAGTTCCGCGGCCGGCAAGGCCCTCGCCAAGGAGTACGGCGCCGAGATCAAGAAGACCTACCGCGCCGCCCTCAACGGCTACGCCGTCGAGCTCTCCGCCGCGCAGGCCAAGAAGTTCGCCGCGGACCCGGCCGTCGAGTCGGTCGTCCAGAACCGCACCTTCACGATCTCGGCAACCCAGCCCTCGCCGCCCTCGTGGGGCCTGGACCGGATCGATCAGAAGGCCCTCCCGCTGAACCAGAGCTACACCTACCCCGACACGGCGGGCCAGGGTGTCACGGCGTACATCATCGACACCGGTGTGCGGATCAGCCACAGCGACTTCGGCGGCCGGGCCTCCTACGGATTCGACGCCGTCGACAACGACAACACCGCGCAGGACGGCAACGGCCACGGCACCCACGTCGCGGGCACCGTCGCCGGAACCGCGTACGGCGTCGCCAAGAAGGCGAAGATCGTCGGCGTCCGCGTCCTCGACAACGCCGGATCCGGCACCACCGCGGGCGTCGTCGCGGGCATCGACTGGGTGACGGCCAACGCCGTCAAGCCGGCCGTCGCCAACATGAGCCTCGGCGGCGGGGCGGACAGCGTGCTCGACGCCGCCGTCCGCAACTCCATCGCCTCCGGCATCACCTACGCCGTGGCGGCGGGCAACGAGTCGACCAACGCCTCCACCAAGTCCCCGGCGCGCGTCACCGAGGCCATCACCGTCGGCTCCACCACGAGCACCGACGCCCGCTCCAGCTTCTCCAACTACGGCACGGTGGTGGACCTGTTCGCCCCGGGTTCCTCGATCAAGTCGACGTGGAACACGGGCGACACCGCCACCAACACCATCTCCGGTACGTCGATGGCGAGCCCGCACGTGGCCGGCGCCGCCGCCCTCTACCTCGCGGCCAACCCGGGCCAGACCCCCGCGCAGGTCTCGGCCGGCCTGGTCGCGGCCTCCTCGACCGGTGTGGTGACGAACCCGGGCACCGGCTCGCCGAACCGGCTGCTGAACGTCGGCAGCGGCACGGTCACGCCGCCCGGGCCGAAGTTCGAGAACACGACCGGCTACGCGATCGCGGACAACGCCACGGTCGAGGCCCCGGTCACCGTCACCGGTGTCGCCGGTAACGCTCCGGCCGCGCTGAGCGTGCCGGTCAACATCACGCACACGTACATCGGTGACCTGAAGATCGACCTGGTCGCGCCCGACGGTTCGGTCTACACCCTGAAGGCGTACGGGACCGGCGGCAGCGCCGACAACGTGAACACCACCTACTCGGTGAACGCGTCGTCGGAGGTCGCCAACGGCACCTGGAAGCTCCGCGTCAGCGACAACGCGGCAGCCGACACGGGCCGCCTCAACTCCTGGGCCCTGCAGTTCTGATGAGCTGAGCGGTTCCGGGTCCCGCTGATCGGTTCCGGAATCCCGCCGGACGAGTGTGGGGCGGTTGCCACCGGCAGCCGCCCCACACCGTTCTCGGCTCAGCGTCCGTTGAGACCGCTGTCGACCGCCCTCATCAGCTCGCCGTCGTCCGTGTCCCCGTCCAGGGACCAGAACATCGCACCGCCGAGACCGTGGTCACGGACGTACGAGGTCTTGGCGCGCAGGACCTGAGGGTCGTCGTACGTCCACAGGGTGGTGCCGTCGAACAGCCAGGCGTGGCCGTTCCGCGCGTCCCTGTGGACCGTGTACGTTCCCGATTCGGCCAGCTTCTTCAGCGCCTTGTAGTCCTCGTACCCGGCGGCCCAGGTGGCCGGAGCGGGGGCCGCGGCGGGCTGTCCGAGCCCGTCACCGCCGCCCGTCACACCGGTCCAGCCCTGCCCGTAGAACGGCATGCCCACCACGAGCTTGCGGGCGGGCGCGCCACGCCTGATCCAGTCGCGGACGGTCTGGTCGACGCTGAAATCGCCCTTCGCGTACAGCGCGGACTGCTGGGCGGTGTCCTTCTCGCCGGAGACGTGGAAGTCGTATCCCTGAAGGTTCACGAAATCGAAGTCCCGCATGATCCGGCGGACGTCGAAGCCCGCGTCGATCTTGGCGGGGGCGGTGGGCACGAAGGCCGACAGCTCGTAGTGCCTCGGCTTGGTGTGCCGCGCGGAGCTGCGGGCGTACGCGTCGAGCTGGGTGCGGAACTCATGGACCAGCGCGGTGAAGTTCCGCTTGTCCTCGGGACGGTAGACCGTGTCCGTGTCGCCGGCCGAGCCGGGCCACTCCCAGTCCAGGTCCACCCCGTCGAAGAGGCCCGCCGCGGCCCCCTCGCCACCACGTGCGCCGTCGGCCGGGAGGTTCCCCTTGATGTACAGGTCGAGGCAGGAGGAGACCAGGGCCCTGCGGGAAGCGGCGGTCCGGGCCGCGTCGGAGAAGTGCGTGGACCAGCTCCAGCCGCCGAGGGAGATCATCACCTTCAGCCGGGGGTGCTTGGCCTTCAGCTCGCGCAGCTGGTTGAAGTTGCCCGCGAGGGGCTGGGCGTCCGTGTCCGCGACGCCGTCCACGGAGCCCGCGGCGTCCAGCGGACGGGCGTAGTCCGCCCAGGCGTCGGCCTCGCCGGGGATGTTGCCGGTGAAGCACTTGCCGTCGGCGTTCACGTTGCCGAAGGCGTAGTTGATGTGGGTGAGCCTGGCGGCGGCGCCGCTCGTGTCCAGGTCCTTGACCTGGAAGTCGCGGCCGTAGACGCCCCATTGGGTGAAGTAGCCGACACTCCGGTAGGCGGGCTTGTGGTGCGCGGTGTCCCGGCCCCGCTCGGAGCCTGCCGTGGCGGCGGGGGCGATTCCGGCGAGCAGGGTGAGGGTGCAGGCGGCAACGGTCAGTCTGGACAGGCTTCTTCGACGCATGAGGCTCGTTCCTGTGCGTGGGGCGGGTCGGGGCGGGGCGAGAGCCGTGCTGCACAGGAAGGTATTGGTCTGGACCAAATGGGGTCAAGGGTGCGGGAGTTGCGGGCTGCCCGCCGGGGCAGGGATTGGCCGGGACTCACGTGGTGCCGATGTTCGAGATATGCGTCGAGCGGTTGTGAATCATCACTTCGGGTGAAACTTTGGCCAGCGCTTGCGGTTCACAACCGACGGTTGCGACGCTGTCGCAGTCTGTCAACCTGTTGGGAGTGGCCTGTGACTTTCGGTGAGCAGCCCGCCTATCTGCGCGTTGCGAGCGATCTCAGAGAGAAGATCGCCAACGGCGCTCTGCCGCCTCATACCCGCCTGCCGTCGCAGGCCCGGATCCGCGAGGAATACGGAGTCTCGGACACCGTCGCCCTGGAGGCGCGCAAAGTACTGATGGCCGAAGGGCTGGTGGAGGGACGCTCCGGCTCCGGCACCTATGTGCGCGAGCGGCCCGTCCCGCGCCGGATCGCGCGCTCCGGCTACCGGACGGGCGCCGGCGCCAACCCCTTCCGCCAGGAGCAGACGGCGGAGGGCGCGCGAGGCACCTGGGAGTCGCGCAGCGAGCAGGAGGAGGCGAGCCCGGAGATCGCCGAGCGGCTCGGCGTCGAACCGGGCGACCGGGTGATGCGTACGAGATACGTCTTCCGGGAGGCCGGCGAGCCGATGATGCTCTCCACGTCGTGGGAGCCGCTGGCGATCACGGGACGGACGCCGGTGATGCTGCCCGAGGAGGGGCCGCTGGGCGGCTGCGGGGTGGTCGACCGGATGGCGGCCATCGATGTCGTCGTGGACAACGTGGCCGAGGACGTCGGCGCGAGGCCGGGGCTGGCGGAGGAGCTCCTGGCGCTCGGCGGCGTACCGGGCCATGTGGTGATGGTGGTCGAGCGCACCTACTACGCCTCGGGCCGCGCCGTCGAGACGGCGGACGTCGTCGTGCCCGCCGACCGCTACCGGATCGCCTATCACCTGCCGGTCAGATGAGCCCGGCCGCCCGTCGGTCCGGCTGATCGCGGACCCCGCAGGGACGGGTTCCTGTCGGGTGACCGGTATCCGAACGGCTTGTCCGCCGCTCGTGACGCCGAGTTAACGCCCCCTCGGGTCCCGTTACGCACGGGCAACCACCGCCAGCGACAAGTTGTCATGTCCGGCTCCTAACTTCCCGTTCGTCACCCGCACTCCGGACCGACGAACGGGAAGCCGCCGATGACGGACACAGCCACCCCCACCACGGCCGATGCGGCGGATCCTGGCGCGCCGGGATCGCCCGGAGCGCCCCGGCGCAGCTACGCGAGGCTCGCGGCGGACGAGAGCCGTGAGGACTACTCGCTGCGCTACGCGCCGCACTCCTTCCGCCGCTGGTCGCCCTCGATGGTCGCGGGCACCGCGCTCGGCGGCATCGCCTATCTCGCGGACTTCGCCATCGGGGCCTCGATCGTCTTCACCTACGGCTTCACCAGCGGGTTCGCCTCGATCCTCGCCGCCGCCGTGATCATCTTCGTGACCGGTATCCCCATCGCCCGCGCCTGCGCGAAGTACGGGCTCGACATGGATCTGGTCACGCGGGGCGCCGGCTTCGGTTACTTCGGCTCGACGCTCACCTCGCTGATCTACGCGTCCTTCACCTTCATCTTCTTCGCGCTCGAAGGCTCGATCATGGCGCAGGCCATGCACCAGGCGGTCGGGCTTCCCGTGGAGATCGGCTATCTGGTCACCACGCTGATCGTCATCCCGATCGTGTTCCGCGGCATGGGCGCTCTGGCCAGGGTGCAGGCGTGGACCCAGCCGGTCTGGATCATCGGCATGGTCCTGCCGTTCGTGATCCTCGCCTTCGAGGCCCCCGAAGCCTGGGGCGACTTCGCCTCCTTCGGCGGCACCGAGGGTGCCGGTCCCGGCTTCTCCTGGATCGCCTTCGGGCTCGGCACGGGGGTCGCGCTCTCGCTCATCGCCCAGATCGGTGAGCAGGCCGACTATCTGCGCTTCATGCCGGCCAGGACGGAGGCCAACAAGCGGCGGTGGAATCTCGCCGTTCTCGCGGCCGGTCCCGGCTGGGTGATCATCGGAGCCGCGAAGCAGCTCGGCGGGGCGCTGCTCGCCTTCGTCGCGCTGGAGGCGGTCGGCAAGACGCACGCGCTGGAGCCGATCGCCCCGCAGATCGAGGCACTGAAGCCGTGGCTCGGCTCCTTCGCCCTGCCCGCCGCCGCGCTCTTCGTGATCGTCTCCCAGGTCAAGATCAACGTGACCAACGCCTACAGCGGCTCGCTGTCCTGGTCGAACTTCTTCTCCCGGATCACCCACAGGCACCCGGGTCGTGTCTGGTACATCTTCCTCAACCTCGCCATCGCGCTCACGCTGATGGAGATGAACATGTTCGCGGCGCTGAACAAGCTGCTGGGGTTCTACTCCAACGTGGGCATCGCCTGGATCGTGGCCGTCGCGGCCGACCTGGTCATCAACAAGCGGATCGGGCTCAGCCCGCCGTACATCGAGTTCAAGCGCGCCTACCTGTACGCGGTGAACCCGGCGGGATTCGGGGCGATGGTGATCGCCTCGACCGTCTCGATCCTGGCCTTCTTCGGGCTCTTCGGGGAGTACGCGGAAGCGTTCTCCACCTTCATCGCGGCGGGACTGTCGCTCACGCTCTGCCCCTTGATCGCGTGGATCACCAGGGGGAAGTACTACCTGGCGCGCCCCAACCCCGTGAACGGGCCGGACGTCGAGGTCCCCGACATCACCGCCACCCACGTGTGCGCGGTGTGCGAGACCGCGTACGAGCTGCCGGACATCGCCGACTGCCCGGTCCACGCGGGACCGGTCTGCTCGCTGTGCTGCTCGCTGGACGCGGAGTGCGGGGACGCCTGCCGGAAGAAACCGTCCGCGGGACCGGTGCCGCTGCCTCTGCCGGTGACGCGTACGCAGGGGTGAGGAGGAGGCCGCCACGGTCCGCGGTCCGCCGAAACGGGCGCGTCGGGGGTCCCGGGGGGGCGCATCCGAAAGGTGCGCCCCTGCACGTATGGCTGGATGCGTATCTCTTTGTGCAAACACGCATCCGCTGAGTAAAGGTCAGGCGTACGCTCGGGCATATGCGTACTGCGGTTTCCTGGGGATCCTTAGAGACGTGCACTCCGGTGGGGAGAGGGGCAACATGCTCGGGAGGGACACGATGAGCGACAGCGGCGCCGTGCTCCCTTGGCTGGTGATACGGCAGGACGACAACGGGAATCGCTACCGCGTCGGCAGGTATGCCACGCAGGACGAGGCCCAGAAGATCGCGGACGGCCTCGACAGCCGCGGACACAAGCAGCTGTACTGGGTCGAGCGCGTGGGACAGAGCGCCCGACCGTAACGGGGGGTATTTCCCGGCCCGTCCCCGGAGGGGCCCGGCATCTCCCGGGCCCCTCCGGGACGGCTACGCTCCCGCGTATGAACGCTTCCGTGGTGGTGGCCGGCGCCGTCTTCGACCAGGGACGGCTGCTGGCCGCGCGCCGCAGCGCCCCGCCCGAGCTGGCCGGTCGCTGGGAGCTGCCCGGCGGCAAGGTGGAGCCGGGGGAGAGCGGCGAGCAGGCGCTCGTCCGGGAACTCCGCGAGGAACTGGGTGTCGAGTCGCGGGCACTTGAGCGCCTTCCCGGCGAGTGGCCGCTCAAGCCCGGATATGTGCTCCAGGTGTGGACGGTGGCCCTGGTGTCCGGCGAGCCGCGTGCCCTCCAGGACCACGACGCACTGCGCTGGCTCGCGCCCGACGAGGTGGACGAAGTCGACTGGCTGGACCAGGACCGGCCCGCCGTCGCCGAGGCGGCGCACCGCCTGCGGGCCGCTGCCCGCCGCTGAGTCGCACGCGCATACGTCGCCCCGATGACGTGCCGGCGTACACCCGTACGCCCTATGCGCCGCCGAGGGCGGTAGTTCACGACGAATGACGGGTATGTGCTGGTTGTTCCCATTTATTCGGGAATGTCCTCTGCTGGTCTTGGGAAGTGATCGGCGTGATCGACACCGACGACTGTGCCGCCTGGACCTTTCCGGCGGATCCGGGCTCCGTGCGCAGCGCCCGGCATGCGGTTCGTGACGCCTTGAGTGCATGGGGACTCGACGGTGCGCTCGCCGATGTGACCGAACTGCTCGTCAGCGAGTTGGTGACCAATTCCCTGCGCTACGCCTCCGGGCCCATCGGTGTCCGGCTGGTGAGACCTCCCTCCGAAGGGGCCGTCGAGGCCCACGGTCCGTCTCCGTCCGGACCTCCCGCACCGCCCGGACTGCTGGTGGAAGTCTCCGATCCGCTTCCGGATGTGCCCACCGAACGCAGCGCGGGACCGAACGACGAAGGCGGGCGCGGACTGCAGTTGGTGGCCAGTTCTGCTCGCCGCTGGGGGACCCGGCGGGGAAAGAGTGGCAAGACGGTGTGGTTCGAGCTGGCTCTCCCTGGTTAGGAGTGGGGTGGGACGCACAGCGATCACCAGAGGTCGGGAAGAACCTGGCTGAAAGGGACTGAGACCTTGCTGTGATCGTGAACGCCGTGTCGGTAGGGCCCGTAGTGCTGAATACTGCGGGCAGGACCGGTCCGGTGTGTGAGCTGGAGGGGACGGTCGCGTGAGCGAGATACCTGGGACAGCGGGCGACATCGTGTGGCAGAGCAGCCCACCTGGCTCGATCTATGACTACGTCAGGATCGCCTCATTCTCGATCGGGCCCGACGGGCTGATCGAGCAGTGGAGCCGGCGTGCCGCCGGTCTGTTCGGCATGGCCTCTCACGAGGTGGTGGGCAGAGATCCGGTCGAGGCGTTCATGCCCGCTGAGCTCCGGGACGAAGGCCGCCGCAGGGTCTCGGAGATCCTTGACGGCAAGGAGTGGACGGGCTTCGTCCCGTTCCGGATGCCGGGCGACGGCGGTGCCCGGGGCGTGGCCGAAATCTTCGTCATGCCGAGCGAGACGGCGAGCGGCGAACGGGCCGCGCTCTGCATCGTGGTCGACGTCCGCGCCCTGCGCCTGGTCGAAACGGACCTGGCGGCCTCACAGGCCATATTCGGCCAATCTCCTTTCGGCTTCGTGCTGTTCGGAATGGACTTCACCGTCGTACGGGCCAACCAGCGCTTCGCCACCGTCTTCGGCGGGCAGGCCGACGACCATCGCGGACGCACGGTCGACGACTACCTCTCCGGCCCCGAGGCCAACCGGTTGTCAAGCACCCTGAAGCGCGTGCTGGAGACCGGGGAGTCCGTGACCGACCTCCAGCTGGTCGGCAGCGCACCCGGTGCGGGTGACAGCCGCCACTGGTCGATGAATCTCTACCGGGTGCACAGCGGGGCCGGGAGGCCCGTCGGCGTCGCGGGACTGGCCACCGACGTCACCCGCCGGCACATGGCCGCCCGCGAGGCGGCCAGCGCCCGCCGCAACCTCGCCCTCCTCAACGAGGCGGGCGCGCGCATCGGCAACTCCCTGGACCTGGAGACCACCGCTCGCGAACTCCTCGACGTGGCCGTGCCCGGCTTCTGCGACCTCGCTTCCGTCGATCTGTACCAAGGACTCCTCACCGGTGAGGAGGCACCGCCCGGCAGCTGGGGCTCACGGAACCAAGAGCCCGGCGGCTCGGCCGAACTGCGCAGGGTCGCCATGGCCAGCGCCGTCTCCGACGCGCTGCCCGCACCCGAACCCGGAGGCGCCACCTCCGACGGGCCCACCGGACCACCGGCCCTCGGAGCGGTCCACCGCTTCCCGTTCCACTCTCCGTGCGCCGTCGCCCTGCGCACCGGACGCGTCGAGGACGTGCCCGGCGACGACAGCACCTTCGTGCATTCCACGCTCGCCGTGCCGATGGTCGCCCATGACACGGTCGTCGGACTCGTCCAGTTCTCCCGGACGAAGGGCAGCGAGTCCTTCGGAGAGCGGGACCGGGCACTGGCCACCGAACTGGCCGCCCGGGCCGCGGTCTGTATCGACAACGCCCGCCTGTACCGCCGCGAGCACGAACGCGCCCTGATACTCCAGCGCAGCCTCCTTCCCCCTGGCGATCCCGAGGCCGCGGGCCTCGACATCGCCTGTCGCTATCTGCCGGGCAACACCGCCACCGAGGTCGGCGGCGACTGGTTCGACGTGATCGAGCTCCCCGGCCACCGCACGGCCCTCGTCGTCGGTGACGTCATGGGCCGCGGCCTGCGGGCCGCCGTCGCGATGGGCGAGCTGCGCACCGCCGTACGGACGCTCGCTCTCCTGGACCTGGAACCCGCAGAGGTGCTGTCCGCCCTCGACGAGGTCGCCCGCGGCCTGGGCACTCCCGGCGGCGACCGGAGCGACGGCTTCGGCGGCGGGGGCGGCGGCGCCCAGTGGCCCTCGCGGGCCGCTCACAAGTCCCGTGAGGCGGACCTCTCCGAGGTCTATCTGGCGACCTGTGTGTACGCCGTCTACGACCCGGTCACCCGCCGGTGCACGTTCGCCAACGCCGGTCACCTCCCTCCTGTCGTCGTCGAACCGGGGCAGCCTGCTCTGCTGCTCGACGTCCCGCCGGGGATGCCGCTCGGCGTCGGCGGCGAACCCTTCGAGGAAGTCGAGGTGGAGCTCAGAGAGGGCTCCCTCCTCGCCCTCTACACGGACGGCCTCGTCGAATCACGCGACCATCCGCTCGACGAGGGCCTGGAGGCGCTCCGTGAGGCCCTGACTTCACCGGTCCGGCCGCTGGAGGACGTCTGCGACCAGGTTCTGACGACCCTGGACACCCGCCACGGCGAGGACGACATAGCGCTCCTGATGGCCCGCATCCAGGGTTTGCCGACGGACGCGATCGGCGACTGGACCCTGCCGCGCGAACTGCGCTCCGTCGGCCGTGCCCGCGAACTGGCCCGCACACAGTTGCTCGACTGGGGTCTGGACGACCTGGTCGACACCACCGAACTGCTCGTCAGCGAACTCGTGACGAACGGGCTCCGGTACGGCGAGGGCGAGATCCGGCTCAGGCTGCTGCGTGACCGTACGCTCGTGTGCGAGGTATGGGACGCGGGCCTCGTCCAGCCGCGGCGACGGCGGGCGCGCGACACGGACGAGGGTGGGCGCGGTCTGCAACTGGTCGGGCTGCTGAGCGCGGCCTGGGGTTCGCGGCGGACACCGCGCGGCAAGACGGTCTGGTTCGAACTGGCCCTTCCCGACGGAGCCCCCGCCGCGGAACTCTCCGTCGAGCAGCTTCTGAGCATGTACTGAGCACTCTGCGCTGAGCACTGGGCATGTGCCTTGGTCCCCCTCAGCGTCAGGATGTCTTCAGCGCGGCGAGCCGGGCTTCGATCTCGGCGCTGTCGCCCAGGCTGTCCAGCTGTTCGAACTGGGCGTCCAGTGACGACGCCGCCAGCTCCTGCTTGCCCATGGCTCTCGCCTCTTCCCTGCGCACCTTGTCCTCGAAGCGGCTGAGCTCACTGGTCGGGTCGAGGACGTCGATGCTCTTCACGGCGTCCATCATCTGGTTCTGTGCCTGCGCGGACTTGGCGCGGGCCACGAGCTCGTCGCGCTTGGACTTCAACTGCGTCAGCTTCGTCTTCATCTGGTCCAGGCCGGACTTGAGCTTGTCGACCACGACGGTCTGGGAGGCGATCGTCGGCTCTGCGGTCTTCGCTTCCTGCTCCGCCTGGAGCTGGCGGCCCAGCGCGACCTTCGCGAGGTTGTCGAACTTGTCCGCCTCGGCCGCCGAGCCCGCGCCGCGCAGCTCGTCGGCCTTTCTGCTGGCGGCAAGGGCCTTCTGCCCCCATTCCCTGGCCGCGTCCACATCCTCCCGGTGGTCCTGTTCCATGAGCCTGAGGTTGCCGATGGTGGAGGCGACGGCCTGCTCGGCCTCCGCGATATTGCTCGTGTAGTCGCGGATCAGCTGGTCCAGCATCTTCTGCGGGTCCTCCGCCTGGTCCAGCAGGGCGTTGATGTTGGCCTTCGCAAGCTGAGTGACGCGGCCGAGGATGGTCTGCTTGGTCATGGCACCTCTCCTTGGGTGAAGAACGACTGACGACGGGACGGCTGACAACGGGACGGCTGACAACGGGACGGCACAGGGGCACAACAGAACGTCAGGACGGTTGCCGGCTCGGCATGGTGCAGCCGCAGGTCAGAAGCGCCCGCCGCCGCCCCGGCGGCCGCGCGTCCCCCCTCCGCCGAAACTGCCGGGTCCGCCACCGAACCCGCCGCCTCGGCCACCTCCGAACCCCCCTCCGAAACCGCCGCTTCCGCCCCGCCCGCCCCCGCCGCCGAGGAGTCCGCCGAGGATGATCCCGCCGAGCACCGCCCCGCTCATCCCGCCGCCACCTCCTTGTACACCGCCCGGTCCGATCCGGTTCCCGTAGCTCCGCACGTCCTGCTCGGCCAGGCTCTGGGCCTGGACCGCCAGCGCGTCCGCCTGCTGGGCCTCGGCCAGCGCACCCTGCGGATCGTCCGCCCCCGCCAGTTCGCCGGCCCGCTCCCATCGGCGCCCGGCCTCCGCCAGCCGGGTCCTGGCCTGGCTCCCCACGGCGCCCCGGTGCGTGGTGATGAAGTCGGCGGCGGCCGCGATCGTGGCCCGCGCGGTGAGCATCGCCTGATCGAGGAGCGAGCGGGCCCGGAGGTTTCCCTGTTCCCGTCGGCGGGCCCCCGCCAGCGCCTCGTCCAGTGCGGCGTCCGCCTCCTCGACCCTGCGCAAGGCGTCGATCGGGTCGTACGGGCCGGCCGTGAGTTCGGCCCGCACGTCGTCGAGTACCGCTTCGGCCCGGGCGATCCGGCCGCGCAGATCGGCGGTCGACACTCCCTCGGCGGTGCCTTCGACGAGCCCTCCGGCATCCGCCAGATCGGTCTCGGTCTCGGTGAGCGCCGCCGGCAGCTTTCCCGCTGCCTCGGCGAGTTCCTTGGCCCGACGGTCCACGGCGTCGACGAGGGTGGCCGCCTGGCCGACCGCGCCCTCGGCCGCGCGTACGTATACGGCGGCCTTCGAGTTGTCGCCGGCGTCCACGGCCTGGCGCGCCTCGTCGAGGCTGGAGGTCGCGAAGAGGAGCCGGTCCTTCGCCTGTCGGAGGCCGCCCGCGACGGGAGCGGCGGCCGATTCCGCGTAGCGGCTCCGCATGGCCGCCAGGGTCGCCTCCGCCGTGGAGATCCGGCCTTCGAGTTCGTGGAAGGCGGACTCGGCGGCGGCCACGGCCTGTGGAGCGTTGCGTTCCAGGTCCCGGAGGCTGTCGAAGTCCTCCGACACGGTGTCCAGGCGCTCATTGGCATCCGCGCAGCGGCTGATGATCTCGTCGAGCATCTGCCGGCGCGTCGCGTCGTCCTCCGGAAAGGAGTCGTCGAGCTGCTGCCGCAGCCGGAAGGCGGCTGTCAGTTCCGTCTTGGCGCGGTTGACCGCTTCAGTGAACGGAACCGCCGTCTCCTCACCGAACTGGGCGACGGCGAAGCCGAGTTCTTCCTCGCTCGTGCGGACCGCGTCATCCGTGTCCACCAGCACTTCCTTGGCCCTGGCATCGAGCTCCGGCAGCGGAGTCGGGGGCTTCGCGTCCGTCGCCGCGCCCGCTCCCCAGCCGGTCGCGGCGGGGGTGGTGCGCCCGGAAGCGCGTCGCTTGCGCCGCGTGTACGCGTAGACGGCGACCGCACCCGCAGCACCTACCAGCGCCACCGGGAGGATGAGGTCCCCGGCGCCGCCCCCTTCTGACTCGCCCGCGCCGGGGTCGGCGGCGCCGGGTGTGAGCGTGGGGGTGGGCACGGGCTGTCCCGCCAGGACCGCGGAGTAGCCGTTGGCGGCTCCGATGGCGGCGCCCGCCCAGTCGTTCTCCTTCAGGGCGGGTTCGATGGCGGTGCTCGCCACGTCCCGCAACTGCTCGTCGGTGAGCCGCGAACCCGCGTCGACCGAGTAGGCGTACTGCCGGTCGTGCGTGGCCACGGCCAGCAGTACGTCGTCCTGCCCCAGGCCGTTGCGGTTGGCCGTCTCGTCGGCCCAGGTCTGCGCGGACCGGCCGGAGAAATCGCGTACGTACACGACGAAGAGCTGGATGCGGCGGTCCTCGTACAGCGCGTCGAGCGCGGTCTCCACCTGCGCTTCCCGGTCCCCGACCGCGTCCACCTCGTCCGTGATCTGGCCCTCGCGGGAAAGGGGCACGGGGTCCTCGGCGCGTGCGGTCGGAGCGGGCGGCAGGACCAGCCAGCACACCGCTACCAGGGCGGTGAGGAGGGCTCTGCCGAATCCGGGCATCCGGGTACGACTCGCGGGCGGCGTCACATTTGGGAGGCTATGTCCGGCCTCCCGCCTCCGCGACCCGGAGTGGGCGGCACGAGCACCGCCCGACCTGGAGCGGGCGGCAGATCACAGCCCGACCCGGAGATGGCGGCAGGAGTGCCGCCTGTGCTGCCCACTCGGCCGATGACAGCCGCAATGCCCCGGGAGTGCGGGCCACCGAACCGGCAGGGCCACCCGCAGAGGGGGCCCGCGAGCAGTGGTGCCGGGGGGCCGAGCCCGCCTCACATGGCGTCCCCCCTGCGGCCGATCCTGTTGCCCAGCCAGACGAGCGGGTCGTACTTCCGGTCGGCGGCGCGCTCCTTCAGCGGGATCAGGGCGTTGTCCGTGATCTTGATGTTCTCGGGGCACACCTCCGTACAGCACTTCGTGATGTTGCAGTAGCCCAGGCCGTGCTCCTCCTGCGCCGTCGCCTTCCGGTCGAGGCCCGCCCGGGCCGCCGCGTCCAGGGGATGCATGTCCAGTTCGGCCACCCGCATCAGGAAGCGCGGACCGGCGAACGCCGCCTTGTTCTCCTCGTGGTCGCGGACCACATGGCAGGTGTCCTGACACAGGAAGCACTCGATGCACTTGCGGAACTCCTGCGAGCGCTCCACGTCGATCTGCTGCATCCGGTAGTCGCCTGCCTTCACCCCCTCTGGTGGCACGAAGGCGGGCACTTCCCGCGCCTTGGCGTAGTTGAACGTCACGTCCGTCACCAGATCCCGGACGACGGGGAAGGCCCGGAGCGGCGTGACGGTGATCGTCTCCTGGCGGTCGAACACCGACATCCGGGTCATGCACAGCAAGCGCGGACGGCCGTTGATCTCCGCACTGCACGAACCGCACTTGCCCGCCTTGCAGTTCCAGCGGACCGCGAGATCGCCCGCCTGCGTGGCCTGGATGCGGTGGATGATGTCGAGGACGACCTCACCGTCGTTGACCTCGACCGTGTAGTCCTCCAGGTCGCCGCCGCCGGTGTCCCCGCGCCAGACCCTGAACCGCGCGTTGTAGCTGCTCACTCGTACAGCTCCTCTTCGGCGAGGTACTTGACCAGCTCTTCCTTCTCGAACAGGGCGAGCAGATCCGGACGGATGGGTTCGGTCGACGTCTTCACGAGCTCGATCTGCCCACGCTGCGGATCCTCCGGGCCCTTGGGGTCCTTAGGGTCCTCGGGGTCCGCGAGCCGGCACAGCAGGTTCACCGGGCGCCAGGACCGTTCCATCGTCGGGCAGTCCTCGCGGGTGTGACCGCCCCGGCTCTCGGTACGCTCCAGCGCCGCCCGGGCGATGCACTCGCTGACCAGCAGCATGTTGCGCAGGTCCAGGGAGAGGTGCCAGCCCGGGTTGAACTGCCGGTGCCCCTCGACCACGGCGCGGTGCGCCCGTACGCGCAGTCCCGCCAGCTTCTCCAGTGCCTGTGCCATCTCGGGGGCGCGGCGGATGATGCCGACCAGGTCGTTCATCGTCTGCTGGAGTTCCTGGTGCAGGGTGTACGGATTCTCGGGGGTGGCGGCAGTAGCGGTGGTGGCGCCGGCGGCACCGTCACGGCTCCCCTCCGCGTCGAACGGACGCAGGGCTTCCGCCGCGGCCTCGTCGATCTGCGCCTCGTCCACGACGGGGAGGGCGGAGAGACCCGCCGCGTACGTCGCGGCGTGCAGCCCCGCGCGCCTCCCGAAGACGAGCAGGTCGGAGAGGGAGTTGCCGCCCAGCCGGTTGGAGCCGTGCATCCCGCCCGCCACCTCGCCCGCCGCGTAGAGCCCCGGGACGGCGAGTGCGGACGCGCTGTCGGACTCGACGGCGATGCCGCCCATCACGTAGTGGCAGGTGGGCCCGACCTCCATCGCCTCCGCCGTGATGTCGACGTCCGCCAGCTCCTTGAACTGGTGGTACATCGACGGCAGCCGCCGCCGGATCGTCTCCGCGGGCATCCGGGTCGAGACGTCCAGGAACACCCCGCCGTGCGGTGAGCCGCGGCCGGCCTTCACCTCGGAGTTGATGGCGCGCGCGACCTCGTCGCGCGGCAGCAGTTCGGGCGGGCGGCGGTTGTGGTCCGGGTCCTCGTACCAGCGGTCGCCCTCCTCCTCCGACTGCGCGTACTTCTCCTTGAACACCTCGGGGACGTAATCGAACATGAACCGCTTGCCCTCGGAGTTGCGCAGCACCCCGCCGTCGCCCCGCACCGACTCGGTGACGAGGATTCCCTTCACCGACGGCGGCCAGACCATGCCGGTCGGATGGAACTGGACGAACTCCATGTTCAGCAGCGGCGCACCGGCCAGCAGGGCAAGGGCGTGACCGTCGCCTGTGTACTCCCAGGAGTTCGACGTCACCTTGAAGGACTTGCCGATCCCGCCGGTGGCGAGGACGACCGCGGGCGCTTCGAGCACGAAGAAGCGGCCGGACTCGCGCTCGTAGCAGAAGGTGCCGCTCACCCTTTCGCCGTCCTTGAGGATGCGGGTGACCGTGCACTCCTGGAACACCTTGAGGCGCGCCTCGTAGTCGCCGGTCTCCCGGAAGTCCTCCTGCTGGAGCGCGACGATCTTCTGCTGGAGCGTGCGGATCAGTTCGAGGCCGGTACGGTCCCCGACGTGCGCGAGCCGCGGGTACTCGTGGCCGCCGAAGTTGCGCTGGGAGATCCTTCCGTCGGGCGTGCGGTCGAAGAGCGCACCCCAGGTCTCCAGCTCCCAGACCCGGTCGGGGGCCTCCTTGGCGTGCAGCTCGGCCATCCGCCACTGGTTGAGGAACTTCCCGCCCCGCATGGTGTCGCGGAAGTGCACCTGCCAGTTGTCCCCGGAGTTCACGTTGCCCATGGAGGCGGCGATCCCGCCCTCCGCCATGACGGTGTGGGCCTTGCCGAAGAGCGATTTGCAGATGACGGCGGTACGGGCTCCGCGCTCCCGGGCCTCGATGGCGGCCCGCAGACCGGCGCCGCCGGCTCCGACCACCACGACGTCCCACTGCTGCCGTTCGAGCTCAGTCATTCAGAAAAACCTCGGATCGTCGAAGGCGCCGGAAGCGACGAGATAGACGTAGAAGTCGGCCACCGCCACGCTGATCAGGGAGGCCCAGGCGAGCTGCATGTGGCGGCCGTTGAGCTTCCCGGCCCAGCCCCAGAGGCGGTAGCGCACAGGGTGCTTGGAGAAGTGCCGCAGCCGGCCGCCGATGATGTGCCGGCAGGAGTGGCAGGAAAGGGTGTACGCCCAGATCAGGGTGATGTTCACCAGGAAGATCAGGGAGCCCAGGCCCATGTGCCCCCAGGCGTAGTGCTCGTCGCGGAAGGCGAGGACGGTGTCGTACGTGAGGATTCCGGCGACCGGGAGCGCCGCGTAGAAGAAGTACCGGTGCAGGTTCTGCAGGATCAGCGGGAAGCGGGTCTCGCCGGTGTACGAGCTGTGCGGCTCGGCGACCGCGCAGGCCGGGGGAGAGGCCCAGAAACCCCGGTAGTACGCCTTGCGGTAGTAGTAGCAGGTCAGCCGGAAGCCCAGCGGGAAGACCAGGACGAGCAGGGCGGGGGAGAGGCCCCACCAGCTGCCGACGATCTCCCAGTTGGGGCCCGAGCGCATCGGGGCGCAGTTCTCCGCCAGACAGGGCGAGTAGAACGGCGATACGTACGGGGCGGCGTAGTAGTCGGCGTTGGCGAAGGCCCGCCACGTCGAGTAGACGATGAAGGCGAGCAGTCCGCCGGCCGTCGCGGCGGGCGCGAGCCACCAGCGGTCGGTGCGCAGATGCCGGGCGGCGATGGCGGCGCGCGAGCCGTGGCGGACACCGCCGGCGCCCGTTCCGCCGGTCCGCGGCGCTGGTGTCGGCGGGCGCGGTGGTTGCGTGCCTGGTTCCGTACCGGTTGCCAAGGAGTGCTCCTCGGGAATGGGTGGCTGGGCCGTGAAGGGGCCGGGGTCCCTCGCCCGGACCGCGTGACCTAGGGGGCGTGCCGGCCGCGGACTCCCAGACCCTCGTCGTCCGAGTCCGTCCACAGCGTGGCGTCGTACGGCGCCTCGGTGATGGTGACCATGTCGGCCGGGTGCTCCGGGGGACCGGTCCGGCCCACCGCGTCCTCACGCAGGCGCGCGAGGCTGAGCTCCAGCCGGCCGACCGAGCGGACCAGGTCGTCGAGACAGTGCTGAACGGCCGTCAATTCCTCGTGCAGGGACATGACTTGCCCTCACTTCCGCGGTGGCGGGTGGCAACGCTCATGCGCAAGCGAGTGTCGCGCGTCACATCTGCTTTGTGAAGGGAGCGCGCATCGCTCTCTCGGGTGCGGGCGGGGGCCGGCCGTTCCGCCGCCCGGGTGAGGTTCGCGGCGCGGCGGGCCGCGGCTGCGCCGCCGCTCGCGCGAAGACGCTTTCAGTGGAGGGACCGAACCAGTGTGATCAACTGCAAATGCCACCAAACACGAAGAATCCGGTCCATTCCGGTACGGGGTGGACCGGGCCGGCCCCGGAGGTATCAGCCATGTCCCACGTCGGCGTCCCGCGCGGGACGACCCGTAAGCGCCGCTCGCTCGCGCTCCTCACGACGGGTGTGCTCACGGTCCCCGTGCTGGCCGGATGCAGCTCGGGCGGCGACGGGACCTCCTCCGTCGCCGCCCCCCAGGACATCGCCCCGGCCGCCCGGGACCTCGTGCGGGACGGCGGCACGGTCAACTGGGCCATCGACGCGATGCCCAGCACCCTCAACGCCTACCAGGCGGACGCGGACGGCTCGACCGCCCGCGTCACGGGCGCGCTGCTGCCCTCGCTCTTCCCGATGGACGCCAAGGGCACACCACGGCTCAACCCGGACTACCTGGAGTCCGCGAGGATCGTCGAGCGGGAACCCAGGCAGGTCGTGCTCTACAAGCTCAACCAGCAGGCGGTGTGGAGCAACGGGCGGGAGATCGGTGCCCCCGACTTCGTCGCCCAGTGGCGGGCGCTGAGCGGCAAGGACTCGGCGTACTGGACCGCCCGGAACGCCGGCTACGACCGCATCGAGAAGATCGAGCGCGGCAGCGACGACCTCCAGGTCCGGGTGACCTTCGCCAAGCCGTACGCGGACTGGCGTTCGCTCTTCACCCCGCTGCTCCCCAAGGAGGTGACCGGTTCCCCGGACAGCTTCAACGACGGGGCCCGCACCACGCTCAAGGTCACCGCAGGACCGTTTCAGCTGCGCGGCGCGAGCAAGAGTGAGGGAAAGCTCACCCTGGACCGCAACCCGCGCTGGTGGGGTGACGAGCCCAAGCTCGACTCTCTCGTCTTCCGCGCGGTCAAGCCGGGCGACCGTGCCGACGCGCTGGCTCAGGGCACCGTCGACATCGCGGACGTCGACGCCGCCGCCGCACACCGGATCGCCCTCGCCGCCCGCGAGGGCGGCGGCCACGGGCAGCCGCTCGCCCACGGTCCCGGCGCCGCCCTCACCCCCGCCGCCGCGCTGCGTTCCTGGGCGCTGGCCCACGGCTCCGACGGGAAGCAGGCGGAGGCCGCGCAGGCCGCCCGCAGGACGAACCAGGAGGCCGTCGCCGCGTACGCCGCCGAGCAGAAGTCCCTGCGCGCCTACGTCGTACGCAAGTCCCTCGAGCCCGCCTACACGCAGCTCGCGCTGAACGGCGAGTCCGGGCCGCTCTCGGACGACCGGGTACGCCGTGCGGTGGCCCGCGCCCTGGACCGCCAGGAGCTCGCCGAGACCGTGCTGAAGCCGCTCGGGCTGCCCGCGGAGCCGCTCGGCAGCCACCTCGCGCTGACCGGGCAGCCCGTCTACAAGGACGGCAGCGGCGCGCTCGGCGACCAGGACACCAAGGAGGCGCAGGCGCTGCTGGCCGACGCGGGCTGGACGCACGGCGGAGCGATGGAGAAGCCCAAGGACACCAAGGCGGGCAGCGAGGCCGACAAGCAGAAGGCGAAGGACGCGGACAAGGACGCGGGCAAGGACGCGGGCAAGGGCGCGGACAGGACCGAGAAGCAGGAGAAGACGGAGAAGGCAGGGAAGGGCGACCCCGCCGACCGGGCCGGCGGCGCCGAGCCCGCCCGCGACGACGGTATGTACGTCGTCGGTCAGGACGACAAGCCGGGCGAGCGCCGGGACGAGGGCCCCGCGGCCCGTACCCTCGCCCCCGCCTCGGCCGCGGGCCTCCAGAGCGCCGCCCTGCTCCGCCAGGCCGGGCTGTTCACAGCGACCAGGACCGCCCGGCCGGCGGCCGCGGGCGCCGAAACGGACGGGAAGGCCGGGGCCGGCGCAGAGGCCGGGGCCAAGGACAGCGACAACGGAGACACCGACTCGGCCGCCGACGGCTCCAAGGTCACCGCCAAGGAGGCGCAGGACAAGGCCACCACGCAGGACAAGGCCACCACGCAGGACAAGGTCGCCACGCAGGACAAGGTCGCCACGCACGACAAGAAGCCGGGCGGCGCCGCGGGCGCCTACGCCCCGACGGGCACCGCCGCCCCCAAGCCCGCCTCCGTCCGGGGCCCGCTGGGCAAGGACGGCGTGCCGCTCTCCCTGCGCTTCGTCCTCCCGTCCGGTCCGGGGTCCCAGGCCCTGCGCAGCGTCGGCGAGAAGATCGCCGCGATGCTCGAGTCGGTCGGCATCCGTACGGAGATCACCAAGGTCGCCGACGAGAACTACTTCAAGGACCACATCGCGTCCGGCGACTACGACCTGGCGCTGTACTCCTGGCCCGCGACCGCCTACCCGGCGACCGACGGCCGCCCGATCTTCGCCAAGCCGGAACCCGCCACCGACGGATCGCTGCTGGTCGAGCAGAACTACACCCGGGTCGGCACCGACCACATCGACCAGCTCTTCGACCAGGCGGTCTCCGAACTGGACGAGGGCGCCGCCCGGGATCTGATGAAGCAGGCCGACGCACGGATCTGGGCGGCGGCAGGATCGATTCCGCTCTACCAGCGCCCGCAGCTGGTGGCCGCCGACAAGCAGCTGGTCAATGTGGGTGCCTTCGGTTTCGCGGCGCCTCATTATCAGGACATCGGCTTCAAGAAGCCGCAAGCGGCAGGTTCCCCCGCGAACCGTAAGAAGTAGCAGGTCGAGTCGGCGCAAAGGCCGGTCCGAAGCTCAGAACCAGCTCAATTCCCTTGCCCGCCGGTCTCCCCGGCGGGCAAGGTGGTTCATGCCCCTGACCCGGGTTCTCGGCCTTCCTTCGCCCCTCCCCACACCCCCCACCGGCGAGCGCGACTTCCTCCCGTGCCTGCCTGCTTTTCCCCGCGATTCCTCGTTGTTCTCAGCTTTTCTCAGGATTTTTTCGTGCCTCGTCCAGGGCGTGCACCAGCCGAATAATGACTTAATACCGGCTGAATATCGGCTGAATCCCGGTCTCGCGGATCGGGCCGGGAAGCCCCGGACGCGCCGGGCCCGTACCATTGGACTAGCCGTGGCGTGTCCGCCCGGCGGGCGTACGAGGACTCGAGACCGACTGAGACGCCTGATCCCACGATCCGAGAGAAGCGCAAGCCACCCATGCCCACGCGCCACGACATCCGTAACGTAGCCATCGTCGCCCACGTCGACCACGGCAAGACCACGCTGGTCGACGCCATGCTCAAGCAGGCCGGCGCCTTCGCCGCGCACGCCGCGGAGCACCTCGACGATCGCATGATGGACTCGAACGACCTGGAGCGTGAGAAGGGCATCACGATCCTGGCCAAGAACACGGCCGTCAAGTACCACCCGAAGGATGGCGGCGACGTCATCACCATCAACATCATCGACACCCCGGGCCACGCCGACTTCGGCGGCGAGGTCGAGCGCGGTCTTTCGATGGTTGACGCGGTCGTGCTGCTCGTCGATGCCTCCGAGGGCCCGCTCCCGCAGACCCGGTTCGTGCTCCGTAAGGCGCTCACCGCCAAGCTGCCGGTCATCCTCTGCATCAACAAGACCGACCGTCCCGACTCCCGGATCTCCGAGGTCATCGACGAGACGTACGACCTCTTCCTGGACCTGGACGCCGACGAGGACCAGATCGAGTTCCCGATCGTCTACGCCTGCGCCCGTGACGGCGTCGCGTCGCTGACGAAGCCGGAAGACGGCACCGTCCCGCCGGACAGCACCAACCTGGAGCCGTTCTTCAACACGATCCTCTCCACGGTTCCGGCCCCGGAGTACGACGCGGACGCCCCGCTGCAGGCCCACGTCACCAACCTGGACGCCGACAACTTCCTCGGCCGTATCGCGCTCTGCCGTGTCGAGCAGGGCGAGCTGCGCAAGGGCCAGAACGTCACGTGGATCAAGCGCGACGGCACGATGTCCAACGTCCGCATCACCGAGCTGCTGATGACCGAGGCGCTCACCCGCAAGCCGGCCGAGGTGGCGGGCCCCGGTGACATCTGCGCCATCGCCGGTATCCCGGACATCATGATCGGCGAGACCCTGGCCGACCCCGAGAACCCGATCGCGCTTCCGCTGATCACGGTCGACGAGCCGGCCATCTCCATGACCATCGGTGCCAACACCTCGCCGCTGGTCGGCAAGGGCGGCAAGGGCCACAAGGTCACGGCGCGCCAGATCAAGGACCGCCTGGACCGCGAGCTGGTCGGTAACGTCTCGCTGCGCGTGCTCGACACCGAGCGTCCCGACGCGTGGGAGGTCCAGGGCCGCGGTGAGCTCGCCCTGGCCATCCTGGTCGAGCAGATGCGCCGCGAGGGCTTCGAGCTGACCGTCGGCAAGCCCGAGGTCGTCACCAAGCAGGTTGACGGCAAGACGCACGAGCCGATCGAGCGCATGACGATCGACTCGCCCGAGGAGCACCTCGGCGCCATCACGCAGCTGATGGCGACCCGCAAGGGCCGCATGGAGACGATGACGAACCACGGTTCGGGCTGGGTCCGCATGGAGTGGATCGTGCCCTCCCGCGGCCTCATCGGCTTCCGTACGGAGTTCCTGACGCAGACTCGCGGCACGGGCATCGCCCACTCGATCTTCGAGGGCCACGAGCCGTGGTTCGGCGAGCTGCGCACCCGTCACAACGGCTCGCTCGTCGCGGACCGTTCGGGCACGGTGACGCCGTTCGCGATGGTCAACCTCCAGGAGCGCGGTGTCATCTTCACCGAGGCCGGCACCGAGGTGTACGAGGGCATGATCATCGGCGAGAACTCCCGCGCCGACGACATGGACGTGAACATCACCAAGGAGAAGAAGCTCACCAACATGCGTGCGGCTTCCGCGGACACCACCGAGAACGTGGTGCCCGCGCGCAAGCTCTCCCTGGAGCAGTCCCTGGAGTTCTGCCGCGACGACGAGTGCATCGAGGTGACCCCGGAGACCGTGCGTATCCGCAAGGTCGTCCTGGACGCCAAGCAGCGCGGCCGCACCGCCTCGCGCGCCAAGAACGCCTGACACCCGGTCGGGTATCCCGACCACCGCAGGCCCTTCCGGTCCCCCTGAGCGCCTGTCGGGGGAGACCGGACGCATGGCCCGTCCCCCGCGAATCGCGGAGGGCGGGCCATGCCTCGTGTGGTCACCCGTGACGCCGGACGCCGTCGCCCGGAGCATCGGAGTGTCCGGGCGGCGTGGGGCGGGCCGACGCGGGCCCGCGGGGCGGCGCGGGGCGGCGCGGCCTCCGGTCGGGTCGGTCCGGCGGGAGGAGTCGCTCACGCGGGTTCCGCGCCGTGCCGTCTTACGTGACCGAAGTCTCATGGATCCCCCGGAGTGCTGGAACCACGAGAGCCCGAGAGGCCATAGTCAGGGGAAGAGCCGGTGACGGCAGGGCTGCTGACGGTGCTCCACCGGCGTTGTCCGGCAGGGGCGTTGCGGACCCCTGCGACGGAGGTCGCGGGTGCGTCCGCACTGCCTCGTGCGGGCCTCGAAGCGAGTGTCGATCACCTCGCGCGCGCAACTCCGTTTCACGGGCGGAGTGTCCGGATATCGGGCCTCGCTCTCCGGAACATGTGTTAACGGTCCGTTTCGGGGGTGTCTGTCTAGGATCAGTTTGTCCGGATTTCGGTCACACGGGCCCTGGTGATGTTGTCAAACCGAGACCCTTTAAGTGTGGTTTACAGCCTGGGCGTACCCAATAGTTGGCTCCATTGAGCTCGGGTCAATGGGTCACGCACTGTGGGGAGTGCCGACTCACGAGCACACTCGGGGCACTGAATCGATCACCGTCAGGGGTGTCGGTAGATCTCTCCAGTGCCCCTCTTGTAGTCAAAAGTGGACTCATGAGGAGGAAACCCATGCGCGGTGCCAAGAGCGCCAAGTGGGTCGCGGGAGCGGCAATCATCGCCCTGGCCGCGACTGCCTGTGGCGGCGGCGAGAACAACGACAAGGGCAACGAGAGTGCCAAGGGTGCGGTTGACCCCAACGGCATCTTCTCCATCGAGGTCGGTGAGCCGCAGAACCCGCTGCAGCCGGCCAACACGATGGAGTCGAACGGCAGCATCGTCACCGACGCGATCTTCTCGCAGCTGGTCGACTACGACCCGGCCGGCAAGCTTGAGATGATCAACGCCGAGTCGGTCGACTCCACGGACTCCAAGCTGTGGACGATCAAGCTCAAGAAGGACTGGAAGTTCCACGACGGGACCCCGGTCACCGCCGAGTCCTACGTCAAGGCGTGGAACTGGGCTGCGAACATCACCAACGCGCAGACCAACGCGTCCTGGTTCGATGGCATCAAGGGCTTCGCCGACGTGCACCCCGCGGAGGAAGGCGCCAAGCCGAAGGCCGACGCCATGTCCGGCCTGAAGGTCGTGGACGACTACACCTTCACGGTGGAGCTCGACACCCCGCTTCCGTACTTCGCGTACAAGCTGGGCTACACGGTCTACTCCCCGCTCCCCGAGTCCTTCTACGCGGACCCGAAGGCCGCCGGCGAGAAGCCGGTCGGCAACGGCGCGTACAAGTTCGAGAGCTGGGACCACAAGAAGCAGATCAAGGTCGTCCGCAACGACGACTACAAGGGTCTCGACAAGGCGAAGAACGGTGGTGTGATCTTCAAGAACTACACCACCATCGAGACCGCCTACGAGGACCTGAAGTCGGGCAACGTCGACGTTCTCCGCCAGATCGGCCCGAAGGACCTTCCGGTCTACCGTGCCGACCTCGGTGACCGCGCCGTGGACAAGGCGTACTCCGCCATCCAGACGCTCGGTGTCGCGATGTACCAGAAGCAGTGGAAGGACACCGACCCCAAGGTCCTCCAGGGCCTGTCGATGGCCATCGACCGTGACACGATCACCAAGACGGTGCTCCAGGGCACCCGCGAGCCGGCCACGGGCTGGGTCGCCAAGGGCGTCCTCGGCTACCAGCCGAACGTCGCCGGTGACGTCACGAAGTACGACCCGGCGAAGGCCAAGGCCCTCATCAAGGAGGGTGGCGGTGTTCCGGGTAACAAGGTCTTCATCCAGTTCAACGCCGACGGCGGCCACAAGGAATGGGTCGAGGCTGTCTGCAACAGCATCACCCAGGCGACCGGCGTCGAGTGCGCCGGCGACTCCAAGGCCGACTTCCAGGCCGACCTGGACGCCCGCGACGCCAAGCAGGTCAAGTCCTTCTACCGCGGTGGCTGGGTGCTCGACTACCCGGTGAACGCCAACTTCATCAGCGACCTGTTCCGTACGGGTGCGGCCGGCAACAACGGCTTCTTCTCGAACAAGGACCTCGACGCGAAGATCAAGGCCGCGGACACCGCGCCCTCGCTCGACGAGTCGGTCAAGGCGTACCAGGAGGTGGAGAAGGAGCTGGTCAACTACATGCCGACCATTCCGCTCTGGTACTACAAGGTCAACGCCGGCTACTCGGAGAAGGTCCAGAACGTCGACTATGCACAGGACGGCGACCCGATCCTGACGCAGGTCGAGGTCAAGAAGTAACCACCGACGTAGTCCGCAGGCCGGTGATGGACCGAAACTGAACATCGGTTCTGCGACGCCAGCCTGCACGCAGTGGCCGGGGGGCCCTTCCGCGACACCGACGACCCTACGAGGGGGTCGGTGACGAGGGAGGGCCCGTCGGCTGCGGCGTGCCACTTACATGGAGGCACCATGGGGCGCTATGTCGCACGACGACTGCTCCAGATGATCCCGGTCTTCATCGGGACAACTCTGCTGATCTTCCTGATGGTCTACACGCTGCCCGGCGACCCCGTGCGGGGGCTCTTCGGGGACAAGGGCGCGGACCCCGCGACCCTTGCGGCCATGCGGCACCAACTCGGCCTCGACCAGCCGATCCTGGTGCAGTACTGGGAATACATGAAGGGAATCGTCCTTCACTTCGACTTCGGCACCCAGATAGCCAGCGGCCGTCCGGTCACCGATGTGCTCGGTGACGCGTTCCCGGTCACGCTGAGGCTCGCCGCGATGGCGTTCCTCATCGAGATCGTGCTCGGTCTCGGCCTGGGCATGGCCGCCGGTCTCCGTGCCGGCCGCCTGACCGACAACGTCGTCCTGGTACTGACGCTGCTGATCATCTCGATCCCGGTCTTCGTGCTCGGCTTCATCGTCAAGTCGGTGTTCGCCTTCGAGCTCGGCTGGATCGCGCCGAACGTCTCCAACGACGCGACGTGGGGCGAGTTGTTCACCCCGGCGATCGTCCTGGGCTCGCTCTCCCTGGCGTACGTGGCACGACTGACCCGTACGACGATGGCGGAGAACCTGCGCTCGGACTACATGCGCACGGCCGTCGCCAAGGGTCTCCCCAAGCGCCGCATCGTGGGTGTCCACCTCATGCGCAACTCGCTGATCCCGGTCGTCACCTTCCTCGGCACCGACCTCGGTGCCCTGATGGGCGGCGCGGTCGTCACCGAGGGTCTCTTCAACGTGAAGGGCATCGGCGGCACCATCTTCGAGTCGATCGTCCGGCGCGAGGGCACCACCCTGGTCGGACTGGTCACCGTTCTGGTGCTCGTCTACCTCTTCATGAGCCTGCTCGTCGACCTGCTGTACGCGGTCCTGGACCCGAGGATCCGGTATGCCTGACCTGACCAAGACCGCTCCCGCGCCCGACGAGGCAGTCACTCCCGCCACGGAGCCCGCCGAGGCCGTCAAGGCCGACAAGGCACGCAGCCTCTGGGGCGACGCCTGGCAGGACCTGCGGAGCAACTGGTACTTCATCATCTCCGCGGCGCTCATCCTGATCCTGCTTCTGATCACGGCGTTCCCGGGCCTGTTCACCAGCGCCTCGCCCACCACGGGTGACCTCGTGAACCACTTCCTGGGCAAGCCCGAGCTGAGCAAGATCGGTTCGCCCGAGTGGTTCGGTTACGACGGCCAGGGACGCAGCGTCTACGCCCGTGTCATCTACGGCACCCGTGCCTCGGTGATCGTCGGTGTCGCGGTGACCCTCGTGGTGACGCTGTTCGGTGGTCTGATCGGAATGCTGTCCGGCTACTTCGGCGGCTGGATCGACGCGGTGCTCTCCGGATTCACCAACATCTTCCTGGGCCTGCCCTTCCTGCTCGGTGCGATGGTCGTCCTCCAGGCGTTCACGGACCGTTCGATCTGGGTGGTCGTGTTCGCCCTGGCGTTCCTCGGCTGGACCCAGATCGCGCGTGTCATGCGCGGCGCGGTGATCACCATCAAGCAGTCGGACTTCGTCCAGGCGGCCAGAGCGCTCGGCGCGAGCACGCCCCGCATCCTGTTCCGGCACATCCTGCCGAACGTGATGGCGCCGGTGATCGTGGTCGCGACCATCTCGCTCGGTGTGTACATCTCGGCGGAGGCGACGCTGTCCTACCTGGGTCTCGGCCTGGCCTCGCCGACCGTTTCATGGGGTATGGACATCTCCGGTGGTTCGGCTCAGATCCGGGTGGCCCAGCACATCCTGATCTACCCGTCGATCATGCTCAGCATCACCGTTCTGGCGTTCATCATGCTCGGCGAAGCCGTCCGTAACGCCCTCGACCCGAAGACGCGATAAGGAGGGGTGCACGTGACCACCATCGACAAGACCGCAGAAGTCCCGTCCCCGCGCTCGGGAGACGACCACGTCGGCCCGCTGCTCGAAGTCCGCGACCTGCACGTGGAGTTCCACACCCGCGACGGTGTGGCCAAGGCCGTCAACGGCGTCAACTACAGCGTGGACGCCGGTGAGACGCTCGCCGTCCTCGGCGAGTCGGGCTCGGGCAAGTCCGTGACGGCGCAGGCCATCATGGGCATCCTCGACATGCCGCCGGGCAAGATCCCGCAGGGCGAGATCCTCTTCCGCGGCCAGGACATGCTCAAGATGTCCAACGAGGAGCGGCGCAAGATCCGTGGCCGGAAGATCGCGATGATCTTCCAGGACGCGCTGTCCTCGCTGAACCCGGTCCTCACCGTCGGCTACCAGCTCGGCGAGATGTTCCAGGTGCACCAGGGCATGTCCAAGAAGGACGCCAAGGCCAAGGCCATCGAGCTGATGGACCAGGTCAAGATCCCGGCCGCGGCGGCCCGGGTCTCGGACTACCCGCACCAGTTCTCCGGCGGTATGCGCCAGCGCATCATGATCGCCATGGCGCTGGCCCTGGAGCCGGACCTGATCATCGCGGACGAGCCGACCACGGCCCTGGACGTGACGGTGCAGGCGCAGGTCATGGACCTGCTCGCGGAGCTCCAGCGCGAGTACAACATGGGTCTGATCCTGATCACGCACGACCTCGGTGTGGTGGCGGACGTCGCCGACAAGATCGCCGTGATGTACGCGGGCCGGATCGTCGAGACCTCGCCCGTGCACGAGATCTACAAGCGCCCGGCGCACCCGTACACCAAGGGTCTGCTGGCGTCGATCCCGCGCCTGGACCAGAAGGGCCAGGAGCTCTTCGCGATCAAGGGTCTGCCGCCCAACCTGCTGCACGTCCCCTCGGGTTGTGCGTTCAACCCGCGCTGCACGATGGCGCAGGACATCTGCCGTACGGACATCCCGGCCCTGCGCCCGGTGACCGAGCAGGACGGTACCGATCTGGTCGGCCGCGGCAGCGCCTGCCACTTCTGGAAGGAGACGATCCATGGCTGACATCAAGAAAGAGTCCGTGGACGCCACCCCGAACGTCACCGAAGTGGCGACTGTGGACGCGGCGAGCGAGGCGGAGGCCGTAGCCGCCATCGACGCGCCGATCTCGCAGGGCGAGCCCATCCTTCAGGTGCGCAACCTGGTCAAGCACTTCCCGCTGACCCAGGGCATCCTGTTCAAGAAGCAGGTCGGCGCGGTCAAGGCCGTCGACGGGATCTCCTTCGATCTCTTCGCGGGCGAGACGCTCGGCATCGTGGGCGAGTCCGGCTGTGGCAAGTCCACGGTCGCCAAGCTCCTGATGACGCTGGAGCGGGCCACCGCGGGCGAGGTCTTCTACAAGGGCCAGGACATCACCAAGCTGTCGGGGCGCGCGCTGAAGGCGGTGCGCCGCAACATCCAGATGGTGTTCCAGGACCCGTACACCTCGCTGAACCCGCGTATGACGGTCGGCGACATCATCGGGGAGCCGTACGACATCCACCCCGAGGTCGCCCCCAAGGGCGAGCGGCGCCGCAAGGTGCAGGACCTCCTGGACGTCGTGGGTCTCAACCCGGAGTACATCAACCGCTATCCGCACCAGTTCTCCGGCGGTCAGCGCCAGCGCATCGGCATCGCCCGCGGCCTCGCGCTCAACCCGGAGATCATCATCTGCGACGAGCCGGTCTCCGCGCTCGACGTGTCGGTGCAGGCGCAGGTCATCAACCTGATGGGGAAGCTGCAGGACGAGTTCAACCTCTCCTACCTCTTCATCGCGCACGACCTGTCCATCGTCCGGCACATCTCGGACCGGGTCGGCGTCATGTACCTCGGCAAGATGGCCGAGATCGGTACGGACGAGCAGATCTACGAGCACCCGACGCACCCCTACACCCAGGCGCTGCTGTCGGCGGTTCCGGTTCCGGACCCGGAGGCCCGTGAGGGCCGCGAGCGGATCATCCTCTCGGGCGACGTCCCCTCGCCGGCGAACCCGCCGTCGGGCTGCCGCTTCCGTACGCGGTGCTGGAAGGCCGAGGACAAGTGCGCCACGGAGATGCCGCTGCTGGCGATCCCCGAGCGCTTCAAGTCCGTGGACTCCCCGGCCGCGCACGAGTCGGCGTGTCACTTCGCCGAGGAGAAGGACGTCATCCACGCGGCGTAGTTCCCCTCCGCTCAGCACAAGGCCGCCGGGCGGGCTCGGTCATTCGAGCCCGCCCGGCGGCTTTGTGCTGTCCGGCGTCCTGACCGGTTCCACCGATGGCCCGATGAACATGCGACCAGAAGACATATGGGGTGATATGAGGCATTGAGCTACTCAATGGATCTCTAGGAGGCACTTCATGCGCGGAGCCACACAAGCCAAGTGGGCCGCATGTGCGGTGGCGGTCGCCCTGGCAGCGACGGCCTGCGGCGGCGGGGACGACAGCGGTGGCGGTGGTGGTGCCGACGGGATCGTGAGTTCCTCCTGGGGTGACCCGCAGAACCCGCTGGAGCCCGCGAACACCAACGAGGTGCAGGGCGGCAAGGTCCTCAGCATGATCTTCCGGGGTCTCAAGCAGTACGACCCGAAGACCGGCGAGGCGAAGGACATGCTCGCCGAGAAGATCGAGACGACCGACTCCGAGAACTTCACGGTCACGGTGAAGGACGGCTGGACCTTCAGCAACGGCGAGAAGATCACCGCCGCCTCGTTCGTGGACGCCTGGAACTACGGCGCCGCGCTGAAGAACAATCAGAAGAACGCCTTCTTCTTCGCCCAGATCGACGGTTACGACAAGGCCCACCCCGAGTCCGGCTCCGCCACCACGGACAAGCTCGCCGGCCTCAAGGTCGTGGACGACATGACGTTCACCGTCAAGCTCTCGCAGAAGTTCTCACTCTGGCCGGACACCCTCGGCTACCCGGCCTTCGCCCCGCTGCCCAAGTCGTTCTTCACGGACCACGACGCCTGGCTCTCCAAGCCGGTCGGCAACGGCCCGTACACGATCGACGACTACGCCAAGGGCTCGGCGATGAACCTGCGCAAGTGGGACGACTACCCGGGCGCCGACAAGGCACAGAACGGCGGCATCGACCTCAAGGTCTACACCGACAACAACACCGCCTACACCGACCTGACGGCCGGCAACCTCGACCTCGTCGACGACGTGCCCGCCTCGCAGCTCAAGAACGTCCAGGCGGACCTCGGCGGCCGCTACATCAACACCCCGGCCGGCATCATCCAGACCCTCGCCTTCCCGTTCTACGAGGCGGAGTGGGACACCCCGGAGGCGGCCAAGGTGCGCCAGGGCCTGTCGATGGCGATCAACCGCGCGCAGATCACCGACCAGATCTTCCAGAAGACCCGGACCCCCGCCTCGGACTGGACCTCCCCGGTCCTCGGCGAGGAAGGCGGCTTCAAGGAGGGCCTGTGCGGCTCGCCCTGCGAGTACGACAAGGCCGCGGCCAAGAAGATGATCGACGACAACGGCGGCATCCCCGGCGGGCAGCTCAAGATCTCGTACAACGCGGACACCGGCTCGCACAAGGAATGGGTCGACGCGGTCTGCAACAGCATCAACAACGTCATGGGCAACAACGAGGCCTGCGTCGGCAGCCCCGTCGGCACCTTCGCCGACTTCCGCAGCCAGGTCTCCCAGCAGAAGCTGACGGGCGCCTGGCGCGCCGGCTGGCAGATGGACTACCCGCTGATCCAGAACTTCCTCCAGCCCGTCTACTACACCAACGCCTCGTCCAACGACGGCAAATGGAGCGACCAGCAGTTCGACGACCTAGTCGACAAGGCGAACGCCGAGACGGACAAGGCCACGGCGGTCTCCACGTTCCAGGACGCGGAGAAGGTGATGGTCGAGCAGATGCCGGTCATCCCGCTCTGGTACCAGAACGGCAGCGCCGGCTACTCGGACCGCATCGACAACGTCTCGCTCAACCCGTTCAGCGTCCCCGTGTACGACCAGATCACCGTCAAGTGAGCTGACGGAGCCGGGCCGGCCGGTGCTCATCCAGCACCGGCCGCCCGGCTTCGCGGTCCCCACCGTTCGCCCGTTCGCCCCGACCCCCGGAGCCCCTCATGGGACGTTATGTGATCCGGCGGCTGCTGCAGATGATCCCGGTCTTCTTCGGCACCACGCTGTTGATCTTCCTCATGGTGAACGTGATGGGCGATCCCATCGCGGGCCTCTGCGGCGACCGCCAGTGCGACCCGGCGACCGCTGCCCAGCTGCGCGCCGAGTTCGGCCTCGACAAGCCGGTCTGGCAGCAATACCTCACCTACATGGGCAACGTCTTCACCGGCGACTTCGGCACCGCGTTCAACGGGCAGGAGGTCACCGAGCTGATGGCGACCGCCTTCCCCATCACCATCAGGCTCACGGTCATCGCGATCGCGTTCGAGATCGTCATCGGCATCACCCTCGGCGTGGTGACCGGTCTGCGCCGCGGCCGGCCCATCGACACCTCGGTGCTCGTCCTGACGCTGGTCGTCATCTCCGTACCGACCTTCGTCACCGGCCTGCTGCTCCAGCTCCTGCTGGGCGTGGAGTGGGGGATCATCAAGCCGTCCGTCTCCTCGGAAGCGCCGTGGAACGAACTGATCATCCCCGGGCTCGTCCTCGCCTCGGTCTCCCTGGCCTACGTCACCCGGCTCACCCGGACCTCGATCGCCGAGAACGCCCGCGCCGACTACGTACGCACCGCCACCGCCAAGGGGCTGCCCCGGCGCCGCGTCGTCGTCCGGCACCTGCTGCGCAACTCGCTGATCCCGGTCATCACCTTCATCGGTACGGACGTGGGCGCCCTGATGGGCGGGGCGATCGTCACCGAGCGGATCTTCAACATCCACGGCGTCGGATACCAGCTCTACCAGGGCATCCTGCGCCAGAACTCCCAGACCGTCGTCGGATTCGTCACCGTCCTGGTTCTCGTCTTCCTGGCGGCCAACCTGATCGTCGACCTCCTGTACGCCGTACTCGACCCGAGGATCCGCTATGCCTGAGCCGCTGTCAGAGGACGGAGCGATCTCCCCGGCCGGAGCCGGTGGCGCCATGGACCTCGCCCTGGAGGAGGGCGTCTCCCTGGAGAAGACCCCGGGCGGCCCGCAGGGGACCGGCCCGGCAGGCAAACCGCACAGTCTCTGGTCCGACGCCTGGCGCGACCTGCGCCGCAACCCCGTCTTCATCATCTCCGGGCTGATCATCATCTTCCTGGTGATCATCTCGATCTGGCCCCAGCTGATCGCGAGCGGCGACCCGCTCCAGGCCAACCTCGACGACGCGCAGAAGGGTGCCGAGCCCGGACACCCCATGGGCTTCGACCCGCAGGGGCGCGACGTCTACACGCGGGTCGTCTACGGCACCCGTACCTCGGTGAGCGTCGGCGTCTGCGCCACCCTCGGCGTGGCCCTGCTGGGCAGTGTCCTGGGCGGCCTCGCCGGGTTCTTCGGCGGCTGGTGGGACTCGTTCCTGTCCCGGATCACCGACGTCTTCTTCGGCATCCCGGTCGTCCTCGGCGGCCTGGTCTTCCTCTCCGTGGTCACCAGCGACACCGTCTGGCCCGTTGTCGGCTTCATCGTGCTGCTCGGATGGCCGCAGATCGCGCGCATCGCCCGTGGCGCGGTCATCACCGCCAAGCAGAACGACTACGTCCAGGCCGCCCGCGCGCTCGGCGCGTCCAACTCCCGGATGATGCTGCGCCACATCACGCCCAACGCCGTGGCCCCGGTCATCGTCGTCGCGACGATCGCCCTGGGCACGTACATCTCGCTGGAGGCGACGCTCTCGTACCTCGGAGTCGGCCTCAAGCCGCCGGCCGTCTCCTGGGGCATCGAGATCTCCGAGGCATCCCCCTACATCCGCAACGCCCCGCACATGCTGCTCTGGCCCGCCGGAGCGCTGGCGATCACCGTGCTCGCGTTCATCATGCTCGGCGACGCGGTGCGCGACGCCCTCGACCCCAAGCTGCGCTGAGGAGTCCGCTGCCATGCTGCTCGAAGTGCGAGACCTGCACGTGGAGTTCCACACCCGCGACGGAGTGGCCAAGGCCGTCAACGGGGTCAACTACTCGGTGGCCGAGGGCGAGACGCTCGCCGTCCTGGGCGAGTCCGGCTCGGGCAAGTCGGTCACCGCGCAGGCCGTCATGGGCATCCTCGACATGCCACCGGGCAAGATCAGCGGAGGGGAGATCCTCTTCAAGGACCGTGATCTGCTGAAGCTGAAGAAGGAGGAGCGGCGCAAGATCCGGGGCCAGGAGATGGCCATGATCTTCCAGGACGCGCTCTCCTCCCTGAACCCCGTGCTGACCGTGGGCGAGCAGCTCGGCGAGATGTTCGTCGTGCACCGGGGCATGTCCCGCAAGGACGCGCGGGCCAAGTCGGTCGAGCTGATGGACCGGGTGCGCATCCCGGCGGCCAAGGAGCGGGTGGGCAACTACCCGCACCAGTTCTCCGGCGGTATGCGCCAGCGCATCATGATCGCCATGGCCCTGGCGCTGGAGCCCTCCCTGATCATCGCCGACGAGCCGACCACCGCGCTGGACGTGACGGTGCAGGCGCAGGTCATGGACCTGCTCGCGGAGCTCCAGCGCGAGCTCAACATGGGTCTGATCCTGATCACGCACGACCTCGGTGTGGTGGCGGACGTCGCCGACAAGATCGCCGTGATGTACGCGGGCCGGATCGTCGAGACCTCGCCCGTCCACGACATCTACAAGGCCCCGGCGCACCCGTACACCAAGGGCCTGCTGCGGTCGATCCCGCGCCTGGACCAGAAGGGACAGGAGCTGTACGCGATCAAGGGCCTGCCGCCCAACCTGCTCGCCATCCCGCCCGGCTGTGCCTTCAACCCCCGCTGCCCGATGGCCCAGGACGTGTGCCGCACGGACGTGCCGCCGCTGTACAGGGTGGACGAGGACCGCCAGAGCGCCTGCCACTTCTGGAAGGAGACGCTCGATGAACGCTGACCACGACGGCGGAGAGAAGGAAGCCCGCGAGGAGGGCGAGACGGCGGCCACCCTGCTGTCCGAGGAGCGCGGTGGCCCGGCGTTCGCGAAGGGCGAACCGATCCTGGAGGTCCGCGACCTCGTCAAGCACTACCCCCTCACGCAGGGCATCCTGTTCAAGAAGCAGGTCGGCGCGGTCAAGGCCGTCGACGGCGTCTCCTTCGACCTGGCCGCGGGTGAGACCCTCGGCATCGTGGGGGAGTCCGGCTGCGGCAAGTCGACCGTCGCGAGGATGCTGGTGCATCTGGAGCGGCCGACGGCGGGCGCGATCCGCTACAAGGGCGAGGACATCACCAAGCTGTCGGGGCGCGCGCTGAAGGCGGTGCGCCGCAACATCCAGATGGTGTTCCAGGACCCGTACACCTCGCTGAACCCGCGTATGACGGTAGGCGACATCATCGGGGAGCCGTACGAGATCCACCCCGAGGTGGCACCCAAGGGCAGCAGGCGCCAGAAGGTGCAGGACCTGCTGGACGTGGTCGGTCTCAACCCGGAGTACATCAACCGCTATCCGCACCAGTTCTCCGGCGGTCAGCGCCAGCGCATCGGCATCGCCCGCGGCCTCGCGCTCAACCCGGAGATCATCGTGGCCGACGAGCCGGTCTCCGCGCTCGACGTCTCGGTCCAGGCGCAGGTCGTGAACCTGCTGGACAGTCTCCAGAGCGAGTTCAACCTGAGCTTCGTGTTCATCGCGCACGACCTGTCGATCGTCCGCCACATCTCCGACCGGGTCGGGGTGATGTATCTCGGGCGGATCGTCGAGGTCGGTACGGACGAGGAGATCTACGAGCACCCCACCCATCCGTACACCCAGGCGCTGCTGTCCGCGGTGCCGGTGCCCGACCCCATGGCCCGCGAGTCGCGCGAGCGGATCATCCTGCACGGCGACGTGCCGTCACCGGCGAACCCGCCGTCGGGCTGCCGCTTCCGTACCCGGTGCTGGAAGGCGCAGGAGCGGTGCGCGCTGGAGGTTCCGCTGCTGGCCGTCCCGGCGGTCTTCCGGCTGTCGGACAGCCCGGCGCGTCACGACTCCGCCTGTCACTTCGCGGAGGAGAAGCACGTGGTGCCTTCGGAGGGGGCGCGGGACACCCCGCCCGGACAGGGACGCGGACCCGATGTGGAGGCGCCGGGCACGGCGGTCAGGAAGCGGCCGTCGCGGGACCCGGGGCCGCCGGACGAAATCCAGCCATAAATGCCCACCAACTCGATTTACACAAGGGCAACTTGGCCGTCGCGGCACCGATATACGAACGCTCCATGATGAACAGCGTACGGCCGTGCGGGTGCCGTGAACCGGCCAGGGCGACATCACGTCGCCCTGGCCGGTTACCCGCTGTCCGAGGCCCTCTTGTCCGACGCCGGAGCGCGGTGGAGTATCGCTGGGGTGACACTCACACGGGGCGCGAGAATCACCGGGGCCGTCCTCTGTTGCGTGCTCGCGCTCATGGTCGCGGGCTGGGTCGTGCGGGACTTCAGGGCCGTCGGCGAACCACTCGACCTGCTGCGGTACTGGGCGGGTTACGCCGACGCGCGCCCGGACGCGCTGCCCGCCACCTCGCAGAGCGACCTGGTCCTGCTCGTCGTGTACGTCTTCGCCGCGACCGCGGCCCTGCGCTCGTCGGTGGCCGCTTCGGCGCTCGTCGCGACTGGCGTCGTCACGCTCCTGTTCCGGCTGCCGGGCGTCTGGAGCATCGGCGCCGGCTGGATGGACGGGCGGTACGCGGACGAGCTCCGCACCAGGGCCCTGATCGGTACGTTCGTGGCGCTGGCCGCCGCGCTCGCCCTCCTCGTCACCGGAGCGGCCGGCCGCGGGCAGTCGGAGGACTTCTACGAGCCGAAGCCCACCAGGCCGGGCCAGGGCGCCTCCGCCGTCGCCTTCCTGGCGCTGGGCGCGGCCGGGGCGGTGATGATCGCCTGGGAGATCCGCCAGGTGTTCACCTACCCCGCCGCCCTCTATCCCGACTGGTTCGTCGGCGGTCCTGGCGTCCGCATGGAGCTGACCGCCGCCCCGCCGGGCTGGACCGCCGCGACGGTCGCCCTGCTCTGCCTTGTCGTGGCGGTCAGCGCCCTGGTGCACGCCGTCCACACCCGGACCCTCGGGGTGATCGTGGCCGGATTCGTGCTGACGGCCGGCTCGTGCGGCATCGCCCGCGCAGTGCACCACCGGCTCCCGGAACACTTCGCCGAGCTGGGCACCGAGCTCCAGCTCACCCTGCTCTCCTGGTGCCTGCTGGCCGTCGCGGGGGCGGCCGCCCTGATCGCCCTGGCCCGCAGAGGCTTCGAGGACGTCCCCGTGGGCCCCCAGCAGGGGTACGGCCCCGCGCAGTACGGGTACCCGCCGGACGGCGCCGCCGGCCCCGGCTACGGCTACCCGCAGGGCGGTGCCCCGGGACAGGGCCCCGGCTACGGCTATCCGCAGGGCGGTGCCCCGGGACAGGGCCCCGGCTACGGCTATCCGCAGGGCGGCGGGTCCGGACCGCCGCCGCCCTCCTCCCCGCCGCCCGGGTGGTGAGCGGGCCTACGCCCCCGTCAGTCCCAGCGAGCGCTTGAGGAAGTCGACCTGGAGCAGCAGCAGGTTCTCCGCGACCTGCTCCTGCGGGGTCATGTGGGTCACCCCGCTGAGCGGCAGCACCTCATGGGGCCGCCCCGCCGCCAGCAGGGCCGACGACAGCCGCAGCGCGTGCGCGACCACCACGTTGTCGTCCGCGAGGCCGTGGACGATCATCAACGGCCGTACCTGCTCCGCGGCTTCGGACAGCCCGTCGTCGGTCATCAGGGCGTTGTGGGCGTACACCTCGGGCCGCTCGGCGGGATCGCCCAGGTAGCGCTCGGTGTAGTGGGTGTCGTACAGCCGCCAGTCGGTCACCGGCGCACCGGCGATCGCCGCGTGGAAGACATCGGGGCGCCGCAGCACCGCGAGCGCCGCGAGGTATCCGCCGTACGACCAGCCGCGCATCGCCACCTTCGAGAGGTCCAGCGGGAAGCGCCCGGCCAGTGCGTGCAGGGCGTCGATCTGGTCGTCGAGGGTGAGCGGGAAGTTGTCCTTGATCGCCTTCTCCCAGCCGGGGGACCGGCCGGGCGCGCCCCGGCCGTCCGCGACGACCACGGCGAAGCCCTGGTCCGCGAACCACTGGGAGGTGAGGTGGGCGTTGTGCGCGGCGACCACCCGGCTGCCGTGCGGCCCGCCGTACGGGTCCAGCAGGACCGGAAGCGGACCATCCGATTCCTGGTATCCCGTGGGGAGCAGCACGGCGCACGGAATCCGCCGTGCGCCCCCCTCGGTGAGCTGCACGTTCGCCGAGAGAACCGGCTCCTCCGCGTACGTCGCCACGAGGGCGGCCCGCTTGCCGTCCCGCAGCACCTGCGCCGACCAGCCGGGCCGGTCCGGGCGGGCCGAGACGAGCACGGTCACCCCGCCCGAACGTACGGCGGTGTGCACACCCACCCCTTCGGAAAGTCTTTCGATACCGAGCTCGTTGACCCGGTAGACGTGGCTCTGGCCGGTCTCCGGATCGGTCGCCTCCTCGCCCGCCGTCGCCGACACCAGGATGTCCGACGCCCCGATGTCGAGCACCGCCTGGATGTGCAGCTGCGCCCCGGTCAGGAGCCGGTCACCGACCGCGAGCACCCGCGCCCCGCCCTCGTCGGCGATCCTCACGAGCCGGCCGTCGGGCGCCCACGCGGGCACCCCGGTGAACAGATCCAGCCACACCTCGTCCTCGTCCACGTGCACCACGCGCGTCGCACCGGTCTCGGCGTCGACGGCCAGGTGCAGCTGACTGCGCTGGTCACGGGCCTGCACGAGGAGCAGCGGAGCGCCCGCGGACGACCAGTGCACCTCGGCCAGATACGGATAGCGCACGCGGTCCCAGGCCACCTCGGTGCGGGCCCCCTCCAGGTCCATGACGAAGAGCCGCACCTCCGCGTTGGCCGTGCCCGCCGCCGGGTACGCCGTCTCGGCGGGCCTGCGGCCGGGGTGCGCGGGATCGGCGATCCACCAGCGCTGTACGGCGCTTTCGTCGACCCGGGCGACCAGCATGCGGTCCGACTCCGGCGACCACCAGAAACCCCGCGAGCGCTGCATCTCCTCGGCCGCGACGAACTCTGCCAGACCGTACGAGACATGCGCGTCCTCCGGTTCGGCGACCGCTCGGTCACCTTCGCCCCCGGCGTCCACGACCCGCAGCGCGCCCCGCGCGACGTAGGCGATGTGGCGGCCGTCGGGAGAGGGCCGGGGGTCGATCACCGGGCCGGGAACGGGCAGCGCCCGCGCCGTCCCGGCCCGCAGCCCGGCCACGTAGACCTTCCCGGAGAGCGCGAACGCGGCCAACTCGCCGGCCCCGTCCACCGCGTAGCCCACGATGCCCGCCGAGCCCTCCCGGCTCCGCTCGCGGCGGGCCCGCTCCTGCGGTGACAGCCTCTCCGCCGAACCGCCGAGCAGCGCCTCGGGGTCGGCCGCGATCCGCTCCTCACCGGTCGAGGGGTCGAGGACCCACAGCCGGTTCGTCCGGTCGGTTCCCGAGGCCGAGCGCAGGAAGATCACCCGCGTCCCGTCCGGTGAGACGGTGAATGCGCGGGGAGCGCCGAGCGTGAAGCGCTGAGTCCGGGCGTGCTGACGGGGAAAAGACAGCTTTTGGGAGGTCATGGCCCTGAACATAGAGCGTCGTCCCGGCTGTCCGGGCGTTCCAGGAGCGGGTCCGTGCGCCCCTCGTGCTGCTGTGCCCCGAACAATGCGTTGGCACGGATAGTTATGATCCGTAGCGCTCGGTGGGTAAGAACCTGCTGGCTCCATGTGTGCTGCCCGTCCCGACCGTACTGATGGAGGTGAACCGCCGTGGCACTCTCGATTTCGGCGGTGGTGCTGCTGGCGATCGTCGTCTTCCTGCTGATCCGGAAATCCGGACTGAAAGGTGGACACGCGGTGGTCTGCATGTTGCTCGGGTTCTATCTCGCCAGCTCGTCGGTCGCCCCCACCATCTCGGACCTGACCTCGAACGTGGCGGGCATGATCGGGGGCATCAAGTTCTGAGCCGTGGGGCGGTCGGTGCGTGAAGCCGGTGGCTCGTAGGGTGGTGCCATGAAGGACTTCCCCGCCCGCCGTCTGCTCCTGGTGCACGCGCACCCCGACGACGAGTCGATCAACAACGGCGCCACCATGGCCAGGTACGCGGCCGAGGGCGCCCACGTCACCCTGGTGACGTGCACGCTCGGCGAGGAGGGCGAGGTCATCCCGGCGGAGCTCGCCCACCTCGCGGCCGGCCGGGACGACACCCTGGGCACCCATCGCATCGGTGAACTCGCCGCCGCGATGCGGGAGCTCGGGGTCACCGACCACCGATTCCTCGGCGGCCCCGGCCGCTACCGGGACTCCGGGATGATGGGAACCGAGCAGAACCACCGCCCGGGCGCGTTCTGGGACGCCCCGGTGGACGAGGCCGCCGCGGATCTCGTCGAGGTGATCCGCTCGGTGCGTCCCCAGGTCCTCGTCACGTACGACCCCGACGGCGGTTACGGCCACCCGGACCACATCCAGGCCCACCGCGTCGCGATGCGCGCGGCGGACCTGGCGGCCGACCCCGCGTACCGCCCGGAGTCCGGCGCCCCGCACACGATCGCGAAGGTCTACTGGAACCGCGTACCGCGCGCCGTCGTGGAGAGCGGGTTCGCCCGCCTGCGGGCCGAAGCCCCCGGCGTCTTCCCGGGCGTCGCGGCCGTCGACGACGTGCCGGGTGTGGTCGACGAGAAGCTGATCACCGCCGAGATCGACGGCTCGGACGTCGCCGGTGCGAAGACGGCCGCGATGCGCGCCCACGCCACGCAGATCGCGGTGGACGGCGCCTTCTTCGCTCTCTCCAACGACCTCGGACAGCCCCTTCTCACCACCGAGTACTACCAGTTGGTCCGCGGCACGGCGGCGCCCGACGACGACGGACGCGAGCGCGACCTCTTCGCCGGTGTCCCGGTACCGGCCGGCACCGCGGGAGCGAAGGCATGAGCAGTCGGCGTCCCCGGGCCTCCTCGCCCGCCCCGCGCACCGGCGCACCGCCCAGGAGCCCCGCGCCCACGGGTCTGGCGGCACCGCTCGACCCCGCCCGGATCGCCGGTTACGTCGGCCTTGCCGTCCTCGGCGCCCTCGTCGCGCTGGCGGGCACCCTCGTCCAAGCCGCCTGGTTCCCCGGCGGTTTGCTGATCGCCCTCGCCGCCTGCGCCGGACTCTTCTACGGCGGCCGGGTACTGGTCGGTACGCAGTTGGGCGCGCTGGCCCCCGCGGCGGGCTGGCTCATCGCGGTGGTGCTCCTGCTCAGCGGCCGCCCCGAGGGCGACTACGTCTTCGGCGACGAGCTCGGCCTGGCCCTTTTCCTGCTCGGCGGGATGGGTGTCGCTGTGATGTGCGCCACCACGTCGCGACTGCCGCAATCAGCCACCAACACCGGCCGACCTGGCCCCTGATGTGCTGTGTCCGACACCTGTGCGACCCCCGCAGGTGTGATGCCGAGGTGGAGGTTTCCCCCGGTGGCGGAGTGTCCGGTGGCGTCGGCCAGTATGGTGGTGCGCGCGCCGAGCCGTCCCCTGGCCTGCGGCATGGGGGAAGTACGGGCGGCGGAGCCAATCGGGAGAACCTGCTTTGAGTCGTGAAACTGACAGTTCGTCCTCCGGGCCCCAGGGTCGCGGTGGAGCCGCGTATCCGTCGGGCACGCCGCCGTACGGATCCCGCCAGTATCCGTCGCTGCACCCGTCGCAGGACGCCACGGAACCGGCTCCGGAGCCCGCGGACCCGCCGCGGCCCGAGGAGCCCAGAACCGAGACGACGCTGACGACGCGCATCCGGATCAACATCCCGGGCTCGCGGCCGATCCCGCCCGTCGTGATGCGCACGCCGATGGGTGACGGCGACACGTCCGGCGGCCGTCCGGACGCCGAGCGCACGGGCAGCACGCCGCGCCCGGGTGCGCCCACGCCGTCCGCCACGCCTTCCGCCGCCAACGGCGCGGCGAGTGCCGCGGGCGCCGACGGACGTGACGGCGGCGGCGCCGAGCCGCCCGCCGACAAGTCGGGCAGGGAGAAGAGCGGCAGCGACTGGTTCGCCCCGCGCAAGGCACCGACGACCACCTCGGTGGCGGCCTCCTCCGGCACACCCGCTGAGGGCTCCGGTCCGGCGCCGACTCCGCCCCGCGCGGACCTGCCGTACTTCTCGGACGCCCCGCAGCAGGCGGGCGACCAGGGCGCACCCCGCTCCGGCCGCAGCGCCCTCGACGACCTCGACGGGCCGGGCGCCGGCGCGCCGGGCGGTCCCGGTGTTCCGGGCGGCTCACGCTCCACCCCGAACCTCGGCGTGCGTACGCCGGGTCCGGCGGGCCCCACGACCGGACCCGTCAGCGGCAGCTCGTCCCTCACCCCGAACCTCGACGGGGTCCACGGCATGGGCCCCGGCCCGGCCTCCGGTGTTCCCGGCGGTCCTGCGGGCGCACGTTCGCCGTTCCAGGGCGGCCCCGGTGGCGTACCGCCACGGATGTCCGACGACACGGCGATCCTGACGCCGCAGCCGCCGGCCCCCGAGCCCGGCCCCGGCGGCCATGTCTCCGGCGACACGCTGACCAGCGGCATCCCCGTCGTTCCGACGGACGCCCGCTCACCGTTCCCGCCCCCCGGCGGTCTGGGCGCACGCTCCGACGCCGCCATGGGCAGTGGTCCCGGGGGCCCCGGGGCCGTGGCGCCCGCCCCCGCTCCCCGGCCCGTCCCCAAGGCCGCCCCCGCGAAGAAGGGGCGCTCCAAGCTGGTCCTGCTCGGCGTGGGCGCCGTCGTCCTGGCCGGTGTCGCGTACGGTGCCGGCCTGCTGCTGAACCACTCCGAGGTGCCCAAGGGCACCACGGTCCTCGGCGTCGACATCGGCGGCGGGACCAAGGAGGAGGCGGTCACCAAGCTGGAGGCGGCTCTCGGCGAGCGCGCCACGGCCCCCCTCGAACTGTCCGTGGGCGGCAAGACGGAGAAGCTCGAACCGGCGAAGGCCGGACTCACCCTGGACAGCCAGGAGACCGTCCGCGAGGCGGCGGGCAGTGACTACAACCCCGTCTCGGTGATCGGCTCCCTCTTCGGCGGAGAGCGTCCGGCGGACCCGGTCATCCCCGTCGACGAGGAGAAGCTCGGAGTCGCGCTGACCGACCTGGCGGGCATCTCGGGTACGGCTCAGGACGGCACGATCAAGTTCGAGCCGAACAAGGCCGTCGCGGTTCCCGGCAGGACGGGCAAGGCGCTGGACGTCAACCAGTCGCTGATCTCGGTACGCGATGCCTACCGCGCCCAGGTCCAGACGGGCGAGGCGGGCGTCGTCGAACTGCCGGTCACCAGTCGTGAGCCGAGCATCACCCAGGCCGAACTGAACCGGGCGATGAAGGAGTTCGCGCAGCCCGCGATGTCCGGTCTGATCACGATCAAGGCCGGACCCAAGCAGATCCAGTTCGGCCCCGCGCGGTCCCTGCCCCAGATCCTGTCGATGAAGGCGGTCGACGGCCGCCTCGTCGACCACTACGACAAGAAGGCCATCGACACCCTGCTCGACGGCGTCTTCGACGGCGTCCTGGCCGTCAAGGGCGACGGAAAGAAGCACCAGGTGGGACCGGACGACGTGGCGCAGGCCATGAAGACCGCGCTGGCCGGCAGGACGGCGGCCGAGCGGACCGTCACGATCAATCTGGACGGCAACGGCTGACCAGCCCGCAGCAGCCCTACGAGCGCCCCCGGCCGGACTTCTGGCCGGGGGCGCCGTCGTACCGGGATGTGGCACCCTTCCAGGTCCGCACCCCGAGAAGGAGGATCCCGTGCCGACCAGCTGGAGCCTGACGATCGACTGCGCGCGCCCGGCCGAGCTGGCCAGGTTCTGGGCGCTGGCGCTGGGATACGTCGAGAAGCCGCCGCCGGCCGGGTTCGCCGACTGGAACGCCTGGTTCGCCCACCACGAGATCCCCGAGGACGAGTGGGACGACGGGGCCTATCTGGCCGATCCGGACGGTACGGGCCCCGGCATCTCCTTCCTGAAGGTGCCGGAGGCGAAGGTGGTGAAGAACCGCCTGCACCTGGACGTTCAGGCCGGAGGCGGCCGCGAGACGCCGTGGGAGGTGCGCTGGCCGCGCGTGGTGGCGGCGGTCGAGCGGCTGACGGCCGCCGGAGCGACGGTCATCCGCGAGCACGAGATGCGGGGCAGGCCCGACCACGTGGAGATGGCGGACCCGGAGGGCCACGAGTTCTGCGTGGTCTGACCCGGATCCGGACACCGCCCGGCACGGCCGGGAGCGGGGGCGTCGGTCAGTGGGTCGTGGAGGCGTACGCGAAGAGGCCCACCACGCCGGTGACGCAGACGATCACGACCCAGGAGGTGAAGCTCCTGGGTCTCGTCCTGCGGGGCCTGCGCGGCTTGCGTCCCTTGCTCCCGCCCCGGTCGGCCCCCTGGGCCCGGTCCCGTACCGGCCGGGTCGGCTCGGCGGCGGCATCGGCCAGCAACCGGCGGCAGGCCGCCGCCAGTTCGCCCGTCCCCGCGTCGAGGCTCACGATCTGCTCCGAGCGTGCCGGGGCGGTCGTGCCCCCTTCGAGGATCCGGCCGACCCGGACCAGGGCCTCGTTGCGGCCCGCGGTGGGCGCGAGGCTGATCCAGCGCTGCACGTGCTCACCACGGATGACGACGCCTCCGCCCCGCTCGCGGTACACGGTGTGCTCCCGCCACAGGACGTTGGCCAACTCCGTCGCGATATCCCTGAGTTGCGTAGACACGCACTCCCCCTCCGCAGTCCCCCGGATTCGAACAAGCACATGACTTTAGCCATAGGAGGCACCCTGTGGGCCGTCGGGTCCGGTCGGCGGCCACGGGAACGCCGGCCGAGCTGCAGCGGCGCATATCGTGAGTGAGAGCAGTTGGACACCATCTGGACCTCGCGTCTGCGCGCGGACCACACCACCGACCTGCTCACCGCGTTCTACGCCGCGCGCCGCGCGGGGGCGCCGGCTCGTGGTGACCCACGTCGGACCGGCATCGCACCCGCGGACGCGGTGTCACGCGCGGAGGCGTCCTTCGGCGGACCGGGCGAACACGCGGCGCCGGGACGCCCGTTCGCATTCAGTGGTCGAGGTCGATCCTGACGGTCAGCAGATTCGTCCCGACGGCCCGCACCGCGGCGCTGTTGAACAGCGGCAGCTCGCGGAGCCGCGCCCGGGGATCGTCGTGCGGGAGCAGCTGGGCGGTGCCCGTGTGCCACCGCCTTCCGATCCGGACCCGGACCTTGGGGTCCGCCTGGATGTTCCTGACGTACTGCGCCTTCTCGCCGAACTCCGAGACGATCCAGAAGGCCTGCCCGACGCGTCGCCCGCCGACCGGGGTGCGCCGGGGGAGCCCGGACGTACGCCCCGTCGTCTCCAGGAGGCACTGCGCCGGCATCCGGGTGGCGAGCGGATTGACGACGCGCCTCTGCAGCGCCGTGACGGCACGGAACTTCAGCTCGCGGTAGCGCGACATACGTGGTCCTCCCGGACTCCGGAGTGTTTCGTGGTCAGGCGCGTTCGATCCGGGCCCGGGTCCCGCCCGGTCCGAACGGACGGCCCCGGGGCCTCTCGTTCTGATCATGCCGGGCTCGCGGGGTCCCGATCCGGCCGAGAGGCACTAGTTCAGCCGCGCCCGGGCCGCCTGGGCGCGGCGCCGGACCGCCTCCGCCGTCGTCGGTTCGACCGTCTCGACGACCTCCGCGTACGCCTCCATCTCCGCCGCCCCGCGCAGGAACTCCCCGCGCTGCACGAGGAGCTGGGCCCGCTCGTAGCGCAGCCTCGCCGGATGGGAGGGCAGCAGCAGCGACAGTTCCAGCGCCCACAGGGCCACGTCCGTGCGTTCGGGGCGGGCCGCGGCCCAGGCCCGTACGTTGTTCAGGATCCGCAGCACGATCTCCAGCGGTCTGGCGGGCACCAGCATCGACGGCTCCAGGGGCCCTCCGGTCGCCCCGGCCACCAGCAGCTCGGCGTCCTGCCCGCTCATCGGCGCCCCGCCGGCGAACGGGTCGGCCAGCACCCGCTCCTCCGGATCACCGAAACCGACCACGAAATGACCGGGTAGCGCCACCCCGTACACCGGTGTGCCCGCCCGCCTGGCGACCTCGATCCAGACCACGGACAGCAGGATCGGCAGCCCGCGCCGCCGTCGCAGCACCTGCTGGAGCACCGAGGACTCCAGCCGCTCGTAGTCGCGCGCCGAGCCGGCGAACCCGCAGCGCTCACCGAGCAGTCCGGCGAGCACCGAGGCCCAGGAGCGGGCGTCGCGTGCCCCGTAGGGCAGCAGTCCGGCCAGCCGGTCCAGTTCGATCTGTGCGGCGTCGATGCCGTACGGGTCCGGGCCGGCCGTGTCCGTGGGCGCCGGAAGCGCCTCGGCGCCCAGCAGCAGGCAGAGCAGAGCGAGATCCGGCCGCTCGGCCCGCGCCTCGTCGGCGAACTGCCTTCGGCGTCCGCCCTCGTCCCATTCCTGATCGCTCATATCCGGCCCGTCCCCCGCTACGCCGGGCGGAAGTGGTGGTAGCGGTGATGGGCGGCGAACCCCATGCCGTCGTACAGCGCGCCGGCGGCCCCGTTGTCCGTCTCCACCTGGAGCCAGGCGGCCGACGCACCCTCGTCCAGCGCCCGGCGGGCCAGCGCGGTCATCACGGCCGTGGCGAGGCCCCGGCGCCGGTGCCCGGGGGCGACCTCGACCGCCATGAACCCGGCCCAGCGCCCGTCCACCACGCACCGGCCGATCGCCGCCGGGGTCCCGCTACCCGCTTCGCCGGGCACGGTCGCGAACCACACGGACGGCCCGCTGTTCAGGACGGCGAGCACCTCGGGCCCCGGCGTGTCGAACCGCTGGTACCCGGCCAGCCACACCGCGTCGGCCGCCCGGCTCAGCCGCACCTGTCCGGTGTCGGCGTCCCGGTCGCCGATCGGAGCCAGCGCCGCGACGCGGACGTCGGCCGACACCTCGCGCTGCCAGCCGCGCCGCTCCAGTTCCGCGCACAGCCGCTCCTGCGTGCCCTCGGCACCGGTCGCGGTCTGGATGTACGCGGGCAGCCGACGGGCCCCGTACCACCGGCGGACGTGGTCCAGCGCCTCGTCGAGCGGAAGGCCCGGGTCGCCCAGCGGGAGCACGGAGTTGGCGCGCCTGGTGAACCCGTTCGCGGCGCGCAGCCGCCAGTCGCCCAGCGGTTCGCTCTCCACCGGCTCCCACGCACGGGCCGTGATCCGGGCAAGCTCGTCGAAGGAGGCCGCCGGGCCCCGGCGGCGGGCCGGCGCGGCCGGGACGACCTTCCCCGCCACCAGAGACGATTCCGCGATATGGACGGTTTCCCCGCTCCTCGGTGTGACCGACAGCACATGATCGTCCCATGATGTGAGAACCCCGACCGCGTCGGTGAACTTCGAGCCCTTGTCGGCCTCGTCCGACACCCTCCTCACCGAGACGCGTTTTCCCACGTCAGCGGGGGTGATGCGGACCTCCATCCGTCCGCCCATGGTGAATTCCACAGCTGTGTCCGCCCCTCCTGTTCGGATCGTGCCCGGGAACGGAGATACTAGGGGCGGGCATCGACCACGCCGCGCTCCCGCGCGAGAGCCAACGCCCTACCGAGGAGGAACGACAGCGTGACCTACGTCATCGCGCAGCCTTGTGTCGACGTAAAGGACAAGGCCTGCATCGAAGAGTGCCCCGTCGACTGCATCTACGAGGGCTCCCGGTCCTTGTACATCCACCCGGACGAATGCGTCGACTGCGGAGCGTGTGAGCCGGTCTGCCCGGTCGAGGCCATCTTCTACGAGGACGACACCCCGGAGGAGTGGAAGGACTACTACAAGGCCAACGTGGAGTTCTTCGACGACCTGGGTTCGCCCGGCGGCGCGTCCAAGCTCGGTCTCATCGAGCGCGACCACGCGTTCATCGCCGCGCTGCCGCCGCAGAACGGCTGAGCAGCGGCCGCACAGGCGCCACCCGGTCCCGTACGGCTTGTCACCGTGCGGGACCGCGGTGTTTCCAGGCCCTGTCCGGGGCCGTCCGCCGCCCGACCCGCGTAACGAGATACACGAGAAAGCAGAGACCCGTGTCTGCCGCAGTCTCCTCCCGTCTCCCGGTCTTCCCGTGGGACAAGCTCACGCCCTACAAGTCGACCGCCGCCGCCCATCCGGACGGCATCGTGGACCTGTCCGTCGGCACGCCCGTCGACCCGGTGCCCGAGCTGATCCGGCGGGCGCTCGCCGCCGCTTCCGACAGCCCCGGCTACCCGACGGTGTGGGGGACCGAGGCGCTGCGTGACGCACTCACGGGCTGGGTGGAACGGCGTCTGGGCGCGGTCTCCGTGGCGCACGGCAACGTCCTGCCCGTGGTGGGCTCCAAGGAGCTGGTCGCCTGGCTGCCGACGCAGCTCGGCCTCGGTGCGGGCGACAGGGTGGCCTACCCGCGGCTCGCCTACCCGACGTACGAGGTCGGCGCGCGGCTCTGCGGCGCCGAGCCCGTCGCGTACGACGACCCGACCGAGCTGGACCCGGCCGGACTCAAGCTGCTCTGGCTCAACTCGCCGTCCAACCCGACGGGCCGTGTGCTGCCCAAGGACGAGCTGGTCCGGATCGTCGCGTGGGCCCGCGAGCACGGCGTGCTGGTCTTCAGCGACGAGTGCTACCTCGAACTCGGCTGGGAGGCCGAGCCGGTCTCCGTGCTCCACAGGGACGTCTGCGGAGGGACGTACGAGGGGATCGTCGCCGTCCACTCGCTCTCCAAGCGTTCCAACCTCGCCGGATACCGTGCGGCGTTCATCGCCGGTGACGCGGCCGTCCTCGGCGAGCTGCTGCTGATCCGCAAGCACGGCGGGATGATGGTCCCGGCGCCCGTCCAGGCGGCCACCGTCGCCGCTCTCGGGGACGACGGCCACGTCGCCGAACAGCGGGTCCGGTACGCGGAGCGGCGTGCCGCGCTGCGGGCGGCGCTGGAGGCGCACGGCTTCCGGATCGAGCACAGCGAGGCGAGCCTGTACCTGTGGGCGACGCGCGACGAGCCGTGCTGGGAGACCGTGGCGTATCTGGCGGAACTCGGCATCCTGGTGGCCCCTGGCGACTTCTACGGGCCGGCCGGCGATCACTTCGTACGGGTGGCGTTCACCGCGACCGACGAGCGGGTGGCGGCTGCCGTCAAGCGGCTGGTCTGACCGCCGCCGCACAGCGGGACGGCGAAGGGCCCCGGGAGTGCGCACTCCCGGGGCCCTTCGCCGTGTGATGTCCGGCGGCGGGTCAGTTGAGGGGCAGGCCCTGCACGGGCAGTCCGCCCAGGCTGTCGGTCGGCAGACCGCCGCCCACACCCTCGGTGGGCAGGCCGCCCTCGGTCGCGGAACCGGCGGCCGAGCCGAGGATCTCCCCGGTGGAGCCCGCGGTCCTGCCGGCGGCCTCCTGGGCGGCGGGGGCGGCGACGGAGCCCGTCTTGCCGACGGTCTTGCCGGCAGCCGGGACGGCCGTGCCGACGATCCTGCCGCCGGTGTCGCCCGCGGCCTGGGTGCCCTGCTGGGAGGCGCCGTCGAGGGTGCTGCCGAGGCCGGCGCCGTCCAGTGAGGTGACGCCGCCCAGGTCCGGGGTCTGCGGGAGCCCCGCGGCACCTGCTGCGCCGGCCGCACCGACCACGGGGGCCGCACCTGCGGCGATCAGCAGCGCGGCGCGGGCGATCCGACGGGTCAGGGGGAGGGACATGATGCTCCTTCGACGGTGTTCAAGCGGTGATCGGACACGCTGACAACCGGTCCGGGGGCGGGGAAGGTTGCGGTGCGCCGAGGTAAAGACTGAGTAATGCGTCCGATAATCCGCAGGGGAAGAACCCGGGCAAACAATGCATTACGCGGTCGCCGGACGAACCGTCACTTCCCTGCGCGCGCAAGGGAATCGGAGCGGACGGACGTGCGGGCGGGAAGGGGGGCCAAGAGGCCGTCCCGCGATCGGCCGGAAGGCCCGTACGGGGGACGGCCCGTACTACTGCGCGAGCCGGATACCGACCTCGGTAAAGCCCGGTTCGTCCTGGTCCGCGTGATCCGTGCTCCAGCCCTCACCGGCGGTCCAGACCCGGTCCGCATAGGCGACCCGGTCGATCCGCAGTGCCCCTGCACGGGCGACCGCCCAGTGGGCCAGCTCCCAGCCGCGCTTGGGCCCCGAGCCTGCGGCCTTCACGGCGGGCCGCACCGGCACCGTGACGGTTCCCGCGGCCTCGGCCCCCGCCGCGACCGCCCCCGGCAGCACCTTCTTGCCGAAGGAGCGCACCAGCTCGGCCCGGACCTCGGCGGCGTCACCGGGCACGGCCTCGGCCGTCGTACCGGGCGAACAGTCGAGCGCGCCGGGCGCGCGACCGGTCAGCGCGGCGGCCAGCAGCGCCGCGTCCGGCTCGTGCTTCGCGTACGCCTGCGGGAAACCGCTGCGCTGCACGCGCTGCGCGGCGACCGTCAGTGGCAGCCGCGAATAGCCGGGGACCTCGGCGAGGTGGTCGTAGAACTTCCCCGACGCGTACACCGGGTCCATGATCTGCTCCGGTGTTCCCCAGCCCTGCGAGGGGCGCTGCTGGAAGAGTCCGAGGGAGTCCCGGTCACCGTGGCGGATGTTGCGCAGCGCGGACTCCTGGAGCGCGGTGGCGAGCGCGATCGTCACCGCGCGCTCCGGCATCCCTCGCGTCGTTCCCACCGCCGAGATCACCGCGGCGTTGGATGCCTGCTCCGGACTCATCCCGTACGTGTGCCCCTCGCCCTCCGGTCCGTCGGCCGACCGGACGACACAGCGCGGCGAGCCCTTGCTGCCGGTGACGTACTGCACGGCCAGGTAGCCGGCCAGGGCTGTGAGCACGGCGAAGGCGGCCGTGAGGCGCAGGAGGCGGCTACGGCCCGGTCGGGAACTGGCGGAAGTGGCGGTCCGGGGCACGGGGCCACCGTACTGGAGGGACCGAGCGGCCCGACGGGGACGTCCCTTAGGGTCGTGGGCATGGCGGAAAGCAAGCTCGACCTCACCCTGGACGGCCCCGCGCTCACAGCCCGGCTGGTCGACTTCCCGTCGGTCAGCGGCAACGAGAAAGCCCTGGCCGACGCTATCGAGGAGGCGCTGCGCGACCTCCCGCACCTGACCGTGGAGCGGTACGGGAACAACGTCGTGGCCAGGACGAACCTGGGCCGCGGCGAGCGCATCGTGCTGGCGGGGCACATCGACACCGTGCCGATCGCGGACAACGTCCCTTCCCGGCTGGACGAGGACGGCGTCCTGTGGGGGTGCGGCACCTCCGACATGAAGTCGGGCGTCGCCGTACAGCTGCGGATCGCGGCGACGGTGCCCGACCCCAACCGGGACCTGACGTTCCTCTTCTACGACAACGAGGAGGTCGCCGCCGACCTCAACGGCCTGGGACACGTGGCCGAGGCACATCCCGACTGGCTGGAGGGCGACTTCGCCATCCTGCTCGAGCCCTCCGACTGCGAGGTCGAGGGGGGCTGCCAGGGCACGCTGCGGGTCCTCCTGCGCACGGCGGGGGAGCGGGCCCACTCCGCGCGCAGCTGGATGGGCTCCAACGCCGTGCACGCCGCGGCCCCGATCCTGGCCCGCCTCGCCGCGTACGAACCGCGCCGGCCGGTCATCGACGGGCTGGAGTACCGCGAGGGCCTCAACGCCGTGGGGATCGAGGGCGGCGTCGCCACCAACGTCATCCCGGACGCCTGCACGGTCGTGGTCAACTTCCGCTACGCCCCCGACCGCAGCCCCGAGGACGCCGTCGCGCACGTCCACGAGGTCTTCGCGGACTGCGGCGTCACCGAGTTCGTCATCGACGACCACTCCGGCGCCGCCATGCCCGGCCTCTCGCACCCGGCCGCCGCGGCGTTCATGAAGGCGGTCGGCGGCACGGCACGGCCCAAGTTCGGCTGGACCGACGTCTCCCGCTTCGGCGCGCTCGGCGTGCCCGCGGTCAACTACGGCCCCGGCAATCCGCTCCTCGCCCACAAGCGCGACGAGCGTGTGCACACCGGACTGATCACCCGGTGCGAGGAGCGACTCCGCTCCTGGCTCACCAGCTGACCCACGGCATTCCCCTGCGCGTAACCTCCGCCGATCTACGCTGATCCGACACAGCCACATCGCAGGTCGGCGGAGGGAGCAGATCATGGGCAACCCGGAGGACGCACGGATTCCCGAGGGCGCGCAGGTCCCCGAAGGTGCGGTCATGCCTGAGGAACAGCGGCTCGGCCCCGTGCTGCGGCGCAGGGACCAGGTGATGCCGGGCACGACCGATCAGCGGCTGCTCGACACCGAGGGCGACTCCGAGTGGGTGCACACCGACCCGTGGCGGGTCATGCGCATCCAGTCCGAGTTCGTGGAGGGATTCGGCACGCTCGCCGAACTGCCGAGCGCCATCAGCGTCTTCGGCTCGGCCCGCACACCGGCCGGCAGCCCGGAGTACGAGGCGGGCGTACAGATCGGCAAGGCTCTCGTGGAGGCGGGGTTCGCCGTCATCACCGGTGGCGGGCCCGGAGCCATGGAGGCCGCCAACAAGGGTGCCCGCGAGGCGAACGGCGTCTCCGTCGGTCTCGGCATCGAGCTGCCCTACGAGTCGGGGCTGAACCCGCATGTCGATATCGGGCTCAACTTCCGGTACTTCTTCGTGCGAAAGATGATGTTCGTCAAGTACGCCCAGGGATTCGTCGTCCTGCCGGGCGGCCTCGGCACCCTGGACGAACTCTTCGAGGCGCTGACGCTGGTCCAGACGGGCAAGGTGACCCGCTTCCCCATCGTCCTGTTCGGCACGGAGTACTGGGGCGGCCTGGTCGACTGGCTCCGGAACACGGTGATCGCCTCGGGCAAGGCGTCCGAGAAGGACATGCTGCTCTTCCACGTCACGGACGACGTGGAGGAAGCGGTCATGCTGGTGTCCAAGGAGGTCGGCCGGTAGAACCCGGTCGCCGAACGCCGGACGGGCCGCACACCCCGCCCGTCCGGCGCTCCCCGACATCCCCTGAGCCGCCGCCCAGGGCGCGCCGGTCCACGTGGCGCCGCCCGGACCTGCCCCTACGCCAGCCCTCGCCGCGCCACCGCCGGCTCCCGGTGCCCCGCGACCGACGCCACCATGTCCAGCACCTGCCGTGTCTCCTCCACCTCGTGCACCCGGTACACCCGCGCTCCCAGCCACGCCGACACCGCCGTCGTCGCGAGCGTGCCGATCAGCCGCTCCTTGACCGGCCGGTCGAGCGTCTCCCCGACGAAGTCCTTGTTCGACAGCGACACGAGCACCGGCCACCCGGTGTCCGTCATCTCGCCGAGGCGGCGCGTGGCCTCCAGCGAGTGCCGGGTGTTCTTCCCGAAGTCGTGACCGGGATCGATCATGATCCCGTCCGGCCGCACCCCGAGCTCCACGGCCCGCTCGGCCAGCCCCACGGTCACCCGCAGGATGTCCGCCATCACGTCCTCGTACGTGACCCGGTGCGGCCGGGTGCGCGGCTCCGCGCCGCCCGCGTGCGTACACACGAGCCCCGCTCCGTACCGAGCGGCGACCTCGGCGAGCTTCGGGTCGACGCCGCCCCAGGCGTCGTTCAGCACGTCCGCACCGGCCTCGCAGACCGCCTCGCCGACCTCGTGGCGCCAGGTGTCCACGCTGATCACCACGTCCGGGTGCCGGCGCCGCACCTCGGCGACGAAGCCGACCGTGCGGCGGGCCTCCTCCGCGGCCGTGACCTCCTCGCCCGGCCCGGCCTTCACCCCGCCGATGTCGATGATCGCGGCGCCTTCCGACACCGCCTGCTCGACCCGGGTGAGCGCCGGCTCGTCGCTGTAGGTCGCACCCTGGTCGTAGAAGGAGTCAGGGGTCCGGTTCACGATCGCCATGATCACCGGATCGTGCGGACCGAATTCGCGCCGACCGAGCCTGAGCGCACCGCTTCGCATCCCGTTTTTCCTCCTCAGTAGGTCGCTGCGACCCTAACTGTCGGTGGCGCATGGCACGATCGGAGCCGGACAGATTTCCGCCCCCGGGGAGATGCGCGTGTTCTGGTTCTTGCTGCTCACGATGGTCGTGGTGGTGGCCGCGGTCACGCTCGCGGTGGTCGGCGGAGGCGGCAGCCCCGTCCTCCAGGACGTGCCGGCGGAGCGGCTCACCGACCCGCTGCCCGCGACGCGCCCGGTCGGCCGCGCGGATGTCGACGCGCTGCGCCTGCCGATGGCGGCCCGGGGGTACCGGATGGTGGACGTCGACGAGGCCCTGGACCGGCTCGGCGCGGAACTCGCCGAGCGCGACGCCCGCATCGCCGAGCTGGAGTCCGCGCTCGCGGGGGCCCAGGCGACCGCGGTCAACGGTCCCGACCTGTTCAAGCGCCCGTCCGAGGAGCCGGAAACGGATCCCGGCGGGTCCGGACCGCACGACGCCGAGGAGGACCAGCGATGAGCACAGGAGCCGAACCGGCCGCGGACGGCGGCCTGCGCTGCCCCTGGGGGCTGTCGACGGAGGACTACCTCGCCTACCACGACACCGAATGGGGCCGGCCCGTCCACGGCGACGACGCCCTGTTCGAGCGGCTCTGCCTGGAGGCCTTCCAGTCGGGGCTGTCCTGGCTGACGATCCTGCGCCGCCGTGAGGGCTTCCGCAGCGCCTTCGCAGACTTCAAGATCCCCGCGGTGGCGGAGTTCACCGACGCCGACAAGGAACGGCTCCTCGCCGACGCCGGGATCATCCGCAACCGGGCGAAGATCGATGCCACCCTCGCCAACGCCCGGGTGCTCGCGGGCTGGGACGAGGGTGAACTGGACGCGCTGATCTGGTCGTACGCCCCCGACGCGGCGACCCGCCCCGCCCCTCGCGGGCTGGAGGACGTGCCGGCGGTCACCCCGGAGTCCACGGCCCTCGCCAAGGAGCTCAAGAAGCGATCGATCCGCTTCGTCGGCCCCACGACGGCCTACGCCCTGATGCAGGCGTGCGGCCTGGTCAACGACCACCTGGCGGACTGCGTCTCACGTGACGACAGGTCCTGAGGCCTCTCGTCACGCGACCGGGTTCGTCCTAGCGGCCCAGGTACTTGGGACGCTCCTTGGCAAGGAAGGCCCGCACGGCGATCGTGTGGTCCTGTGACGCGCCGGCGCGGGTCTGGAGTTCGTCCTCCTTCTCCAGCGCCTCCTGGAGCGTGTGAGCCGCGCCGTAGGCCATGGAGGCCTTGAGCGAGGCGTACGCCACCGTCGGGCCGTCCGCCAGGGCGCGGGCCACCGCGGCGGCCTCCTTCGCCAGATCGGCGGCGGGCACGACCTTGTTCGCGATGCCCAGGTCGAACGCCTCCTGCGCGGTGATCGAGCGCGGGAAGAAGAGCAGGTCCGCGGCGCGGCTTTGGCCGATCAGCCGCGGCAGGGTCCAGGAGACGCCCGAGTCGGCGGTCAGGGCGACGCCCGCGAAGGACGTGTTGAACGCTGCGGTGTCGGCCACCACGCGGTAGTCGGCGGCGAGCGCGAACCCGAAGCCCGCCCCGGCGGCGACCCCGTTGACCCCCGCCACGACGGGCTTCTCCATCTCGGTCAGGGCCCGGACGATGGGGTTGTAGTGCTCCTGGACGGTGCTCAGCGCGTTCCCGCCGCCGGAAGCGGCCTCCGCAAGCTTGGAGACGTGCTCCTTGAGGTCCTGGCCGACGCAGAAGGCGCGCCCGGTGGCGGTGAGCAGAACCGCGCGCACCGCGGTGTCGTCCGCCGCCTTCCGCAGCGCGTCGCGCAGGGCGACCTTGGCCTCGGTGTTCATGGCGTTCATCGCGTCGGGACGGTTGATGGTGATCGTCGCGAGTCCGTCGCTCACGTCCATGAGCACGGTGTCCGCCATGGTGTCGGCCATTCTGATGTCCCCTTACGGCTCCAGGATTGTGCCTGTCCAGGCAAGCATGGCCGACGCGGGGCGGCGAGGGCATGTGACCTGCGTCTAACGATTGGCTCTCACCTGGGGCCCGAAGGCGGCGCAGTATCGCAGCCGGATTGCCGTATTGCGTGGTTTTGAGAGAGTGCGTTGTGCAAGCGATGCCGAGCGATGTTGGTCATCGGGGTCTTTGATGCGGGATAATGGCCAAGAAGCAATGTGTGTTCGATGCCGGTGAGGCAGCGCCTGTCATGGGGCCGCCGGTTGCGATGAGCTGGTTTCAGGAAGGGGAACGAGCATGGCGGCCATGAAGCCGCGGACGGGCGACGGCCCGCTCGAGGTGACAAAGGAGGGGCGGGGCATCGTCATGCGCGTTCCGCTCGAAGGCGGCGGTCGGCTTGTCGTCGAGCTGACGCCGGACGAAGCCGATGCACTCGGCGATGCCCTCAAGAAGGTCGTCGGCTGACGCAGAGACGCCTGATCACTTCACTTCGCGACTGCCCCGGCACGGAATCCGTGCCGGGGCAGTCGTGTTGAGCAGCCCGGGCGGCGGGCCGGGAAACCCGGGCGCGCGGTACGGGCCGGTCCCGGCGGGTCGGGCGCGCGGGACCGGTCAGCCGCGCCGGACGGCGCAGAGCAGCCCGTCGCCGACCGGCAGCAGCGCAGACATCAGTTCCTGGCTCTCCCGGACGGCGCGCAGCAGCTCACGAAGCCGCAGCACCTCGGCGGGCTGGGCCGCGGAGTCGACGGTACGGCCGTCCGCGAACATGCCCTCGAAGCAGACGAGACCGCCCGGTCGCAGCAGGCGCAACGATTCAGCGAGGCAGTCGAGGCTCTCCAGCCGGTCGCCGTCGCAGAAAACGAGGTCGTAACCTCCGTCCGCGAGGCGCGGCAGCACGTCCAGGGCGCGCCCCGGGATGAAACGGGCCCGGTTCGTGGCGAAGCCGGCCGCCCGGAACGCCTGGCGGGCGAACTGCTGGCGCTCCGGCTCAGGGTCGACCGTGGTCAGTACGCCGTCCGGCCGCATTCCGTGCAGCAGATAGATGCCGGACACGCCGGTGCCGGTGCCGATCTCGGCCACCGCTTTGGCGTCCGCGGTGGCAGCGAGAAGGCGCAGTGCGGCACCGGTGCCCGGGGACACCGAGCGGAGCCCTGTCTCGCGGGCCCGTTCCCGGGCCCAGCGCAGAGCTTCGTCCTCGGCGACAAAGGCGTCGGCGAACGCCCAGCTCGTCTGCCGGTTGGCGGTAATGACCCTCTCCTGTCCCCGTAGTTGGCGCAACGGTGACTGTATCCGCTGAACCCGGGAACCCGCAGATGGGACCGGGCGTTATGCAAGGACGCGGGAAAGTGCCTGGACCGGGCCCGCGCGACAGGCCCGGAATCACGCGCCGCCGGGCCGGTCCGGCCCGGTCCCAGCAGGAAAAAGGCTTATCCGGAGCTAACGGGCGAGGTGGCTATGGTAGGGGCTCCACTGGACACCACCAGAGCCGACAGGGGAGGTGCGGCTGCGCCTGTGGACCGGGGAGGAGTGCTGAGGCGCTTGCTCAGGTCGGCGGGTGAGCCGAAATCCGTGACCAACATTGCTGACCGTTCTTCCAACGCTTCCGCAACCACCGCGACGTTCGCCTCGGATGCGGAATCCCAGGCGTGGACCCCGCCCTCATGGGAAGAGATCGTCAGCACGCACAGCGGTCGCGTGTACCGCCTTGCCTACCGGCTGACGGGCAACCAGCACGATGCCGAGGACCTCACCCAGGAAGTCTTCGTCCGTGTCTTCCGGTCGCTCTCGACCTACACGCCCGGCACCTTCGAGGGCTGGCTGCACCGCATCACGACCAATCTCTTCCTGGACATGGTGCGCCGCAAGCAGCGGATCCGCTTCGACTCCCTCGGCGACGACGCCGCCGAGCGGCTGCCGAGCCGTGAGCCGTCCCCGCAGCAGGTCTTCAACGACACCCACTTCGACGCGGACGTCCAGCAGGCGCTGGACACCCTCGCGCCCGAATTCCGTGCGGCGGTCGTCCTCTGCGACATCGAAGGACTCTCGTACGAGGAGATCGCCGCGACACTCGGCGTGAAGCTCGGCACCGTGCGCAGCCGTATCCACCGCGGCCGCTCGCACCTGCGCAAGGCACTCAAGCACCGTTCGCCCGAGGCGCGCGCCGAACAGCGTTCCCTGGCGGACGCGGTCCTGGCAGGGGAGGTCCGACCGGCGTGAGTGGCACAGGACCGACCCCCGCGGAACAGCATCTGGGGGACCGGCTCGCCGCGCTTGTCGACGGCGAGCTGAAACACGACGCCCGTGAGCGGGTCCTGGCCCACCTGGCGACCTGCTGCAGGTGCAAGGCCGAGGCCGACGCCCAGCGGCGGCTCAAGAGTGTCTTCGCGCAGTCGGCTCCCCCTTCGCCCTCCGAAGGCTTCCTCGCCCGGCTGCAGGGTCTTCCCGGCGGTTCCGGCGGCGACGCCGGCCCCGGTGGGCCGTTCGGCGGTGGCACACGCTTCGGTGAGGGGCTCTTCCCCACCGTGCAGCCCCCCGGCAGCCGGACGGACCACTCGTCCGGTCCCGGACCGCTCGACGGCTTCGGATACCTCCCCACCGTGCACGGCTCGACCGTCCTTCCCGGCGGCACGGCCGGTTCCGCCTTCCGGATACACGAGGTGAGCCGGGTTGCCGACCGTGCGCCGTGGCGGGGACGCAGGTTCGCGTTCGCCGCGGCCAGCGCCGTCTCGCTCGCCGCCATCGCGCTGGGCGGCTCGCTTCCGCTCGACGCCACGTCCGAGACCCCGTTCCGGGCGGAGGGCGCGGGCCGCACCATCACCCCGATCGACGCCGAGGCACGGGCCGAGGGCGGCACGGCCACCGCAGGCCGCAGTGGCGGCGGAGGCGGAGCCCTTTCCGCGAACGGTGACCGTCCGGCCTCTTCGGCTCCGTCGGCCTCCCCGCCGCCCCCGGTCACGCCGTCCGTCGCGCCACCGGTGTTCGCGACGGCTCCGTCCCTGCTCAGCACCTCGCACTACTCCGGCCAGGGGTTCGCGCTGCCGGTGCTGAACGTGTCCCTGCCCCCGCTCATACGCCCGGCGGACATCAGCCCGCTGCTCACCCCGCCGAACGGCGCGGGGGCCGCCGCGAAGACGCCCGAGCCCGTCGCGAAGGCGTCCACGCTCCTTCTCCCCAACGATCACGCGCTGCCCCTTTTCCCCAGGGGCTGACGGGGACCCTGCGCAGAGATTCGCAAACCTGGTTGAATTCCGGGAGGGACGCCCCTGTGGGGACGTGCAGAGGCCAGCTGTGGGGAGAACATGGACGACGGGAAGCCCACTGGGCCGAAGGCGAAGTGGTGGAGCCGCCCCGCGACGGGGCGAACCGGCCACAGCGGGCCCGAGGACGCGATTCCCGCCGAGGACACGACGGGAGCCACCGGAGCCACCGCCCCGGTCGGGCCCCCGCTCGCTGACGCGACCCTCCGGGAGGCCGCGCCCGTCGCTCCGGGAGCCGACGAGGATCCGACCGGGCGGATAGCCGTCGTACCGTCCGGGCATACGCCCGCCGTGCCGCCCGGTCACGCCGCCGCGGACCAGCCCTCGCCGGCCCCGCGCGCGCAGCCGCTGCACGCCCCGGACGAGTACAGCACCCCGCCCTACGGCGGCCCCGGCCCCTGGGCCCCCGCGCCGCCCGTGCAGCGCCCCGTCCCGACCCCGGCCCACGGCACCCCCGTACCGCCCCCCTACGCGGGTACGAACGGTCATGGGATGACGGCCGACCCTGGGCCCGCCTACGCGCCCGCACACACGCACCAGCCACAGGCTCACGCCCAGCAGCCCCAGCAGCCGCACACACACGTCCAGCAGCACCCGCAGCCTCCCCAGCCCCAGCAGCCGCACCCGCAGCCCCCCACGACCTCGCAGTGGCTCCAGTACGACCCGTGGGGCGTACCCCGCCGGCCGTTGACCGCGCAGGGGCTGCCCTTCGGGGAGGAAACCCGTCGCAGGAAGGGCCGGCGCGGGTCCGGCCTCCTCGGAATCATGCTGATCGCGCTGGTCGCCGGCGGCATCGGTGGCGGCATCGGTGCCTACGTCGAGCGCACCGGGGGCCTGACCTCCGTCGAGCTTCCGCAGGCCGGCCGGGACAGTGGTGGCCGGCCCGCCGACAGCGTCGCCGGAATCGCCGCCAGCGCCCTGCCCAGCGTGGTCACCCTCCACGTCAGCGGCTCCGGCGAGTCGGGCACCGGCACGGGCTTCGTCCTGGACGACGAGGGACACATCCTCACCAACAACCACGTCGTCGCCCCCGCGGGCGGCAGCGGCGACATCACCGTCACGTTCAGCGGCGGTGAGACCGCGAGCGCGAAGATCGTCGGCAAGGACAGCGGTTACGACCTGGCGGTCGTCAAGGTGACGGGGGTGTCGGGACTCAAGCCGCTGCCGCTCGGAAACTCCGACAACGTTCAGGTCGGCGACCCGGTGGTGGCCATCGGCGCCCCCTTCGACCTGTCCAACACGGTGACCTCCGGCATCATCAGCGCCAAGGAGCGGCCCATCACCGCGGGCGGCGAGAAGGGCGACGGCACCGACGTCAGCTACGTCGACGCGCTCCAGACCGACGCCCCGATCAACCCCGGCAACTCGGGCGGCCCCCTCGTGAACTCCGAGGCGCACGTCATCGGCATCAACAGCGCCATCCGGGCCGCAGACAGCGGCAGCGCCCTGGACGGCGGCCAGTCCGGCTCCATCGGTCTCGGCTTCGCGATACCCATCAACCAGGGGAAGCGGGTCGCCGAGGAGCTGATCAACACCGGTAAGGCCACCCATCCGGTGATCGGCGTCACGCTCGACATGAAGTACGCGGGCGACGGCGCCAAGGTCGGCACGAAGGGTGCCGACGGCGGATCCGCCGTCACCTCCGGCGGTCCCGGGGCGAAAGCGGGCATCAGGCCGGGCGACATCATCACGGAGGTGGACGGCGCGCGGGTGCACAGCGGCGAGGAACTGATCGTCAAGATCCGCGCCCACCGCCCCGGAGACCGGCTGGACCTCGGGCTCACCCGTGGCGGCGAGGACCTTTCCCTGACGGTGACTCTCGGCTCGGCAAGCGGCACGTAACGGCCACCGGAAGGTACCGCCCGGACAGCTTCGGCGGGTACCGTGGAGCGAATCCGGGCCCCGTACGGGCTGCCGGCGGAGAACACGCGGAGAACACGAGGAGCAACAAGGTGTTCAATGACATAGGCGCACTCGAGCTGCTGACGCTCGTGGTTCTCGCCGTGCTGGTCTTCGGTCCTGAGAAGCTGCCGAAGGTCATCCAGGACGTCACCCGCACCATCCGCAAGATCCGTGAGTTCTCGGACAGCGCGAAGGAAGACATCCGCTCCGAGCTCGGCCCGCAGTTCAAGGACTTCGAGTTCGAGGACCTCAACCCCAAGACGTTCGTCCGCAAGCAGCTCATGGACGGCGACGACGAACTGGGGCTGAAGGAGATCCGCGAGAGCTTCGACCTGCGCAAGGAGATGGCCGAGGTCACCGACGCGGTGAACGGCCGCGAGAGCGTGTCGTCGTCCGGTTCCGTGAACGGCTCGACGAAGGCCGCGGCCGATGCCGCGGGCGCGCCCGACCTGCTGAAGAAGCCCGCGCAGCCCGCCAAGGACGAGCGTCCGCCCTTCGACGCCGACGCCACCTGAGGGTCCGCCCCGCTGGTCCATGAGACGACCCGGCGACCCGGCGACAGGCTCGGCGACCTGCCAATCCCGACTCGTCCGGGCCGTGTCGCTATTCTCCATCTGTCCGGTTGCGTGGATGTTCACCTCGTGAAGGGGCGGGCCGCTCCGGATCTTTGACAGATCGAGGAGGCGGCCGGGCAGATGGAGACGACGAGTCGGGTAGGGGCGGATGGTGCGCCCAGCACAGTCACCGCAGAGGGGGTGCCGGCGGCCCGGCGTACGGTCGACGGCTATCTGCAGGCGCCATTTCCCTGGTACGGGCTGGACGAGGCCTTTGCGGGCCCGCGCTGGCTCATGCAGGTAGGCACGGCGGCCGACGGCACGGTGCAGCACGGTTCCACGGGGCACGGCGACGAGCCGTCGGTGCGGTCGGACGCGGGTGCCGAGAAGGAGCGGTTCGCGGTCGTCGTGACGGTGGCCGCAAGTCCGGTGCGGCGCAGCGGTGACGGTACGGGTGTCCTGGACGCCACCACGGTCTCCTCGGCGGCCTGGCTGGCCGGGTCGGGTCTGCTCTCGTACACCTGGCCCCCGCAGCTCGACCACACGCTGCGCGACGACTGGCTGGACCAGCAGACCGAGACGGCCTTCGAGCTCGCCGACGACCTCGGCAACGCGCCCTGGTCGACGCTGTCGCTCCCGGTCGACGGTGTGCCGGTGGAGTTCCACTACCGCGAGTCCGAGTTCGGCTGGGTGCTGGCGGGCTCGGCGCACAACGGCGTCCACATCGGGGCGTACGGGCGCGGGATGAGCGCCTACGGGCTGGGCTTCTCGGTGGTCGCGGACATCGAGGCGTACAGCTGACCCTGCCACGGGTACGCGTAAGGGGGCGGTCTCCTCGGAGGCCGCCCCCTTACGCGTACGCGCGTGTGCCGGGACTCAGAACTTGTTGCGCGGGGTGATCCCCAACGACATGCCGGACAGGCCGCGCTGACGGCCCCCCAGCTTCTCCGCGATGGAGCGCAGTGCGGCTCCCGCGGGTGAGTCCGGGTCGGACAGGACGACGGGCTTGCCCTCGTCGCCGCCTTCACGCAGCCGGACGTCGATCGGGATGGACCCCAGGACCGGGACCGTGGCGCCGACGGTCTTCGTCAGCCCTTCGGCGACCCGCTGACCGCCGCCCGAGCCGAACACGTCGACCATCTCGTCGCAGTGCGGGCAGGGCATCCCGGACATGTTCTCGACGACGCCGACGATCTTCTGGTGGGTCTGGACGGCGATGGAACCGGCCCGCTCGGCGACCTCCGCCGCGGCCTGCTGCGGCGTCGTGACGACGAGGATCTCGGCGTTCGGCACGAGCTGGGCGACGGAGATCGCGATGTCACCGGTGCCCGGCGGGAGGTCGAGGAGCAGGACGTCCAGGTCGCCCCAGTACACATCGGCGAGGAACTGCTGGAGCGCGCGGTGGAGCATCGGTCCGCGCCACACCACGGGCGCGTTGCCGGGCGTGAACATGCCGATGGAGATGACCTTCACTCCGTGCGCCGACGGCGGCATGATCATGTTCTCGACCTGGGTGGGCTTGCCGTCCACGCCGAGCATCCGCGGCACGCTGTGCCCGTAGATGTCCGCGTCCACGACGCCGACCTTGAGCCCGTCGGCCGCCATCGCCGCCGCCAGGTTCACTGTCACCGACGACTTCCCGACGCCGCCCTTGCCCGACGCCACGGCGTAGACGCGGGTCAGCGAGCCGGGCTGGGCGAACGGCACCTCGCGCTCCGCCGTGCCGCCGCGCAGCGAGCTCGCCAGTTCCTTGCGCTGCTCGTCGCTCATGACGTCGAGCGTGACCTCGACGCGGGACACGCCTTCGACGCGCGCCACCGCCTCGGTCACGTTGTTGGTGATGGTCTCGCGCATCGGACAGCCGGAGACCGTGAGATACACCGTGACAGCGACTACACCGTCAGCGTCGATCTCGATGGACTTCACCATGCCGAGTTCGGTGATCGGACGGTGGATCTCCGGGTCGTTCACTGTCGCCAGTGCTTCACGCACCGCGTCTTCCGTAGCCATACCGACGATGTTACGGCGCTTGCCCCTACGCCCGGGTAACCCGTCAACGGTCGCCTTCGTCACTCTCCACCTGCGAGAGGACCTGGCGGTCCTCCATATCTTTCACCATGTCCTGGAGCTCTGACCTGATCCAGTCCCGTGTGGCGACCTCGCCGAGGCCCATCCGGAGCGCGGCGATCTCCCGGGTGAGGTACTCGGTGTCGGCGATGGAGCGCTCGTTCTGCGTGCGGTCCTGCTCGTGTGTGACCCGGTCGCGGTCGTCCTGCCGGTTCTGCGCGAGCAGGATCAGCGGGGCCGCGTACGAGGCCTGGAGCGAGAGCATCAGGGTCAGGAAGATGAACGGGTACTCGTCGAACCGCAGCGGCTCGGGCGCGAAGATGTTCCACACCACCCACAGGATGATGATCAGCGTCATCCAGACGATGAACCGGCCGGTGCCCAGGAAGCGGGCGATCCGCTCCGAGAAGCGGCCGAACGCCTCGGGGTCGTACTCGGGCAGCAGCCGGCGGCGCGGTGCCTTCGGCTGGTCCAGCCGGGGCCGCGGCGGACGTACGAGGCCGGAGGAACCCGTCGAACCCGCCCTGGGGCGCTCCTCACCGGCCACGGGCGATCCCCTCCTCGCCGTGGAAGTCGGTCTCGCGCCAGTCCTCGGGCAGCAGGTGGTCCAGCACGTCGTCCACGGTCACCGCGCCCAGCAGCGACCCGCTCGCGTCCACGACCGGCACGGAGACGAGGTTGTAGGCGGCCAGATAGCTCGTGACCGAGGACAGCGGGGTGTCCGGAGGCAGCGGTACGAGGTCGCTGTCGACGATCGAGCCGACGAGGGTGAACGGCGGATCGCGCAGCAGCCGCTGGAAGTGCACCGTGCCGAGGTACTTGCCCGTCGGGGTCTCGTCCGGCGGCCGGCAGACGTACACCTGCGCGGCGAGGGCGGGGGACAGGTCGGACTGCCTGACCCGGGCGAGCGCGTCGGCGACCGTGGCGTCCGGCCGCAGGACGATGGGCTCGGTCGTCATCAGACCCCCGGCCGTCCGCTCCTCGTACGCCATGAGGCGCCGCACGTCCGCCGCGTCGTCCGGACGCATGAGGGCGAGCAGCCTCTCCTTGTCCTCCTCGGGCAGCTCGGAGAGCAGGTCGGCCGCGTCGTCCGGGTCCATCGCCTCCAGGACGTCCGCGGCCCGCTCGTCCTTCAGCTTGCCCAGGATCTCCACCTGGTCGTCCTCGGGAAGCTCCTCCAGGACGTCCGCGAGCCGGTCGTCGTCGAGCGCGGCGGCGACCTCCGCGCGGCGCTTCGGCGACAGGTGATGCAGGGCGTTGGCCACATCGGTGGGCCGCAGCCGCTCGAACGTGGCGACCAGGCTCTCGGCGCCCTGCCCGTGCTCCTCCAGCGAGAAGCCGCTGACCGCCGACCACTCGACGGTCAGGGTCTCGCCCTTGCGCCTCAGAGCACCGCCGCGCCCCTTGCGTACGAAGTACTTGTCGATCTCCCAGTCGCGGCGTGCCGGGAGCTGCTGGATCGAGACGTCGAGGATGGTCACCTCCTCGTCGGTTCCCAGCAGCTGGACCCGGCGGTCGAGGAACTCCCCGAGGATCAGCCTTTCGGTCGGGCGCTGCTCGAAGCGCCGCATGTTGACCACGCCGGTGGTGATGACCTGACCGGACTCGACGCCCGTCACCCGGGTCATCGGCAGGAAGATCCGCCGACGGCTCGTCAACTCGACGACCATGCCGAGCAGCCTCGGCGGGCGCCCGCCGACGCGTAGCATCGCCACCAGGTCGCGGACCCGGCCGACCTGGTCACCATTGGGGTCGAAGACGGGCACACCGGACAGGTGTGAGACGAAGATCCTCGGGGCGCCTGCCACCATCCCGCGCACCTCCTCCGACTGTGACGTGATTACACCGTTATGCCGGGATCAGGCTAGCCCGTACCGCTCCGCGGCGCCCCGGCGGGCTGTCCGTCCGGCTCTCTGCGAAGAGGCGTAGTCGGCACGGGTACGCTGCCGTCTGCCACCCCCGACACGCAGATGAGAGGCAGTGCGCCTGTGACCTCTTTTGCCCTGGCCGTCCGGGCCCGTCACCGGACCGCCCTCGCCGTAGTGCTCTGTGCGGGGCTGACCGCGGTCCTCACCGCGTGTGCCGGAGAGGACCCGGACAAGGGAACCAACGGTGTCGGCAGACTCGGTGCGGCGGAGATCGACAAGAAGGCGAGAGCGGCGGCGGACTCCGCCGACGGGGTCCGGCTCGCCGGCACCCTGGTCAGCAAGAGGGGCACGTACCGGCTCAACATGCAGCTCAACGCGGAGGGCGGCACGGGCTCCGTCACCTCGAAGAAGAGCACCTTCGCGCTGCTGCGCATCGGTGACGAGCTCTTCCTCAAGGCCGACGCCGGCTTCTGGAACCCCGAGACGGGCGGCAAGGGCGAGAAGAGCGACCAGGAAGCCGCCGACAAGCTCCAGGGCAAGTACGTCAAGGTCCCCGAGGGCGACCCCACGTACAAGCAGCTGCGCGGCTTCACGGACAAGAAGATCCTGCTCGACGGCCTGCTCGCCCTGCACGGCAAGGTCAACAAGGGCGACCGGGACAAGGTCGCCGGAGTCCCCACCGTGCAGATCGTGGGCGGAAAGGGTGAGGGCGGCACGCTCGACGTGTCCCTGAAGGGCACGCCGTATCCCCTGCGGGTCGCACGCGGCGGAGGTGGCGGCACGGTCTCGCTGACCGACTGGGGCAGGGCCTTCACCCTGGAGCCGCCCACCGAGGACGAGACGGTCGACTACGGAGGCCAGCTCCCCAAGTCCTCGGACTGAGCCCGTCAGCGCTTCTTGCGGCGCCCCAGCAGCAGCCGGGGGAGGGCGGCCGGTACGGGCCGGCGGGTCGTCGCCCCGGTGGGCAGCGGAGCCGCCGCCCCCGAGGAGTCCGGCAGGTCGGTCCGGGACTCGCCGGGCTCCAGCCGCACCAGACGGCACTCGCGCGCCCAGCGCTCCGTCATCGTCTCGGCGTCCGGCGCGTTCAGCCGCTTGCCCTTGAGCTCGCCCACCGCCGCGGTCCACTCCTCGGAGCGCGGCGAGGGTTCGGTCACCGCGGCGGTCCAGACGACCAGCCGGCCGCCCTTGTCCTTGCTGCGGACGGTGACCTCGGCGGCGGCCCCGTCGGTGAGGCCGTCCGGGAGCGGCTGTTCGCCGGGGCCGTCCCCGATGAGGTAGACGGCGCCCTCGTGCCAGATGTGCCACAGCGCCCGGGCGTGTCCGGTGCCCCGGACCCAGATCAGCCCGGACTTCTTGGTGGCCTCCTCGACAAGGGCCCGGTCCAGCAGCACGTCAGGAGCAGCAGCAGTCATGAGCGCACTCTATTAGAGCCAGCCGTTGCGCTTGAGGGTGCGGTGGATGGAGAAGCAGACGACGCCGATGACGCCCATCACCATCGGATAGCCGTACGTCCACTGCAGCTCGGGCATGTGGTCGAAGTTCATGCCGTACACCCCGCAGATCATCGTCGGTACGGCGATGATGGCCGCCCAGGACGTGATCTTGCGCATGTCCTCGTTCTGCGTGACGGTGGCCTGGGCCAGGTTGGCCTGGAGGATCGAGTTCAGCAGCTCGTCGAAGCCGATGACCTCTTCCTGGACACGGGCCAGGTGGTCGGCCACGTCACGGAAGTACTTCTGGATGTCCGGGTCGATCAGCCGCATCGGCCGCTCGCTCAGCAGCTGCATCGGGCGCAGGAGCGGGGACACGGCCCGCTTGAACTCCAGCACCTCACGCTTCAGCTGGTAGATCCGGCCCGCGTCCGAACCGCGGGGGCTGCCCTTGGCCGGGGTGGAGAAGACGCCGATCTCCACCTCGTCGATGTCGTCCTGCACCGCCTCCGCCACCGCGATGTACCCGTCCACGACGTGGTCGGCGATGGAGTGCAGGACGGCCGACGGACCCTTGGCCAGCAGCTCGGGGTCCTCCTGGAGCCGGTGGCGCAGGGCCCGCAGCGAGCCCTGTCCGCCGTGCCGGACGGTGATGACGAAGTCCCGGCCGGTGAAGCACATGACCTCGCCGGTCTCCACGACCTCGCTGGTCGCGGTCAGCTCGGCGTGCTCCACGTAGTGGATGGTCTTGAAGACCGTGAACAGCGTGTCGTCGTACCGCTCGAGCTTGGGCCGCTGGTGCGCGTGCACCGCGTCCTCGACGGCCAGCGGGTGAAGGCCGAACTCCCGGGCGATACCGGCGAATTCCTCCTCCGTCGGCTCGTGCAGGCCGATCCAGGCGAAGCCGCCGTGCTCCCGCACCCGGAGCATCGCCTCGTGCGGGGTCTGACAGCCGTCAGCCTTCTGGCGCCGGCCGTCGCGGTAGACCGCGCAGTCGACGACCGCGCTGGAGGCGGACGGGTCACGGGTCGTGTCGTAGCTGTTGTACGGGGCGTTGCTCTTGCGCAGGGACGGGCGCACGGCGGCGCGCAGGTCACGGATCATCGACATGGCTGATCTCCTTCACGGAGGGCCGTCGGCGGGCACGTGGAACAGCCCGGAATGGGGACGTGTCACTACGTCCGCAAAGCGGGCGGCACCGCGGCAGCGCGATGACGGCGTTCGCTACAGACAGGCAAAAACGAGGGGCTCTTCCGTCGCGCGAACTGCCGTGGGCCTTGACCGTGAAGGCTTCAGGCGACAGAGGGAAGGCGTCGGGCGGAAGAGCGGTTGGTACTGCACGGTCGACTTGGATCCATGGCAGTCCCCACCTCCTCCGGCCGGTCCCCCGTGGGGGACGACGTGTGCACAGGACTGAGAGAGCGACGCTTCTGCGTGCTGTCCCGGCTGGCGGTCAGGCTACCAGCCGACTCGGGGTCAATCCCTTTCTTTGCCCGTTCCTGACGCGTCCTATGCTCGCGGGATGGAAGAAATTCTCGCGCTGGTCGAGGCACGGCTCCGTACCGCCCTCGGTGAACCCGACGCACGCGCCGACGTCACCTTCCTCGGTACCGACCGCATCCAGGTGCTCCGCTTCATCGACGGCGACGTGGTGCGCTACGCCACGCTCGGCATGTCCGGGCAGCCGATGGCAGACCCCACCTCGCCCCGCGCCGACCCGGTGAAGGGGCCGCGTGCCGAGCTGGTCCTGTCGGTACGGGCGGGGCTCGCCGACACCGATCAGGTGCTGCGCCCGCTGGCCGTACTGGCCGCGTCCCCGCAGGTCGAGGGGCTGATCGTGGCGCCCGGCGCCTCCCTCGACGTGGGGCAGCCGCTGTGGCCGGGGGCGCCCTTCAGCTCCGTCCTGGTGGCCGAGCCGGGCGGGCTCGTCGAGGACCTGGAACTCGATGCCCCGATGGACCCCGTGCACTTCCTGCCGCTCCTGCCGATGACGCACAACGAGGCCGCCTGGAAGCGGGTCAGGGGCGCGCAGGAGCTCCAGGAGCGGTGGCTGTCGCACGGCACGGACCTGCGCGATCCGCTGCGTGCGTCCGTGGCCCTCGACTGAGACGAACGGCACAGCGGGGGCGGTCAGTTGCCACGGTCCGCGACGTCTTTCGGTGTGACGTACAGCTGTTTTCCCGGGTGGAGCCACGCTGCGGACGGGTGATCGTCCTTGACGCGGCGACCGCCGGGGAGGACGGTTGGACGCTATGAGGGGCGAACCCAGTTGCCCGAAGTGCGGTGGCCGGGTCAGGGCGCCCGGTCTGTTTGCCGACTCCTGGCAGTGCCCCGTGCACGGCCAGGTGTACCCGATGCAGCCGGTGATCCCGCCCGGCGTCGAGTCTCTCGGCGTCGTGGTGCACCGTGCGCAGGTGCCGGTGTGGATGCCCTGGCCGCTGCCGGTGGGCTGGCTGTTCACGGGCGTGGCCTCCGCGGGGGACGACCGCAGCGGCGGGCGCGCCACCGCCGTCGCCTGCTCGGGTCCCGGGCCGCTCGGCGGCTTCGGGGAGCTGCTGCTCGTCGCCGAGGAGCTGGGTGTGGGACTCGGGGCGCGGTACGCCGGCCTGGACGGCCCCGACCCCGGACCGCAGCTGTGCGGCAGCGGGGCGCCCGAGGCCAAGGTGCTCGCCGCCGGACGCCCGACACCCCTCTGGCACGTCAAGGGGGCACCGGGAGACCGGGCCGTCTTCGCGGGCGAGGCCTGCGGGATCTGGCTCTGGGCGATCGTCTGGCCCGAGCAGTCCGGGCTGCTGATGTATGACGAGCTGGTGCTCACGGACCTGCGCGACGCCGGAGCCGAGGTGGACCTCGTGCCCTGCGGTGCGCTCAGCCCACGGCTGCTCTCCCCTCCCTGACGGTCCGGACGGACGGCCGGGGGGAGCGGACGCGGCGGTTATCCTTGAGCGTCCCCTGTCCGTCCGCGAGCACTGGAGTACGCGTCGTGCGCATCGACCTGCACACCCACTCCACCGCGTCGGACGGCACGGACACCCCCGCCGAGCTGGTGGCGGGCGCCGCCGCTGCGGGGCTCGACGTCGTCGCTCTCACCGACCACGACACGGTCGCCGGCCACGCCGAAGCGATCGCGGCCCTGCCCGAGGGCCTCACCCTCGTCACCGGCGCCGAGCTCTCCTGCCGCATCGACGGCGTGAGCCTGCACATGCTGGCGTACCTCTTCGACCCGCACGAGCCCGAACTGGCCCGCGAGCGCGAGCTGGTGCGGGACGACCGGGTGCCGCGTGCCCAGGCCATGGTGCTCAAGCTCCAGGAGCTGGGCGTCCCGGTCACCTGGGAGCAGGTCGCGGCGATCGCGGGGGACGGCTCCGTCGGCCGCCCGCACATCGCCACCGCGCTCGTCGACCTCGGCGTCGTCGGTACGGTCTCCGACGCCTTCACGCCGGAGTGGCTCGCGAACGGCGGACGCGCGTACGCCGAGAAGCACGAACTCGACCCCTTCGACGCGATCCGGCTGGTCAAGGCCGCGGGAGGCGTCACCGTCTTCGCCCATCCGCTCGCCGTGAAGCGTGGCGCGGTGGTGCCCGAGGAGTCGATCGGACTGCTCGCGGCGGCCGGACTCGACGGCATCGAGGTCGACCACATGGACCACGACGCACCCACCAGGGCGCGTCTGCGCGGACTCGCCGGTGACCTCGGGCTGCTGGCCACCGGTTCGAGCGACTACCACGGCACCCGCAAGACCGTGCGGCTCGGTGAGTACACCACCGACCCCGAGATCTACGGCGAGATCACCCGGCGCGCAGCGGGAGCCTTCCCGGTGCCGGGCGCCGGCGGACCCCGCCGCCCGTAAGAGCCTGACGCGGCGCCCGCGCCGTACCTCACGCCTTCCGGTCACACCTTCGCGCGCCCGGCCGCTGACGGCTGTCGTCACCCCGCCGCCGGGCCGTGCCCCTCCTGTTCGACCCGCTCCCCACTCGCAAGGCTCACTGTGTTCGACGTCGCTGTCTTCGGATCCCTTTTTCTCACGCTTTTTGTGATTATGGACCCGCCCGGAATCACCCCCATCTTCCTGGCCCTCACCGCAGGGCGCCCCGCCAAGGTCCAGCGCAGGATGGCCTTCCAGGCCGTCGCGGTCGCCTTCGGCGTCATCGCGGTCTTCGGTCTGCTCGGTCAGCAGATCCTCGACTACCTCCACGTCTCGGTGCCCGCGCTGATGATCGCGGGCGGGCTGCTCCTGCTGCTCATCGCACTCGACCTGCTCACCGGCAAGACCGACGAGCCCACGCAGACCAAGGACGTCAACGTGGCGCTCGTACCGCTGGGGATGCCGCTGCTCGCCGGCCCCGGTGCGATCGTCTCGGTGATCCTCGCGGTGCAGAACGCCGGCGGTGCGGCCGGCCAGATCTCCGTCTGGACCGCGATCGTCGCCATGCACGTCGTGCTCTGGCTGGCGATGCGCTACTCGCTGCTGATCATCCGAGTCATCAGGGACGGCGGAGTGGTGCTCGTGACCAGGCTCGCCGGGATGATGCTGTCGGCCATCGCCGTCCAGCAGATCATCAACGGTGTCACCCAGGTCATCCAGAACGCCTAGGACGGCCGCCCACCTGCCCGGACACCACAGCGCCCCCGTACGGTCCTTCCGTACGGGGGCGCTTCGTCTTTAGCGGCGCAATGCTGTGTCAGGCGTTACGAAGCCGAGCTTTCGGCCGGCCGGATGTAGATGCGCTGGCCTATGGCTGCGGCCTGCTGCACCATCCGGTTGACGGAGGCGGCGTCCACGACGGTGCTGTCCACGGCGGTACCGTCGACATCGTCGAGTCGCATGATCTCGAAGCGCATATGGCTTCCCTTCGTCTGATCCTCCTGCTGGAGAACTACTGGAGGACGGAGTGACCCGTCCGCAAGGATGAAGAGCGCAGGGGCTTCCGCGTCCCGCGCTCCACAGTCTGTACAACGGCTTGCCGACCGCAATCATTCCCTACGCTAAGGAAATTTTTTGGATGCCTAACTACCAGGTAGTAGCCGCGCAGGCGCAGCCGGTGAGCTCCGCATGAACGTAGCGGACGAGCCGGCGGAGGGCCAGACCGATATCCGCGATTACCTGGACCGCACCAACGAGCTCCTCACACGGGTGCTCGCGGAGGTGTCGAAGACCCCCTCGACCCACGCGATCTTCGTGGACGCGGGCTATGTGTACGCCGCGGCAGGGCTGCTCGTCACGGGGACGGAGGACCGCCGCAACTTCGACCTCGACGCGGAGGGGATGATCGAGGCGTTCATCGACAAGGCGCGGACGATCTTCGCGGACAGCAGGCTGCTGCGCGTCTACTGGTACGACGGGGCCAGGCGCCGCATCCACACCGTCGAGCAGCAGTCCATCGCCGAACTCCCCGACGTGAAGGTCAGGCTGGGCAACCTCAATGCCAACAACCAGCAGAAGGGCGTCGATTCACTGATCCGCACCGACCTCGAGTCCCTCGCCAGGCACCGTGCCATCAGTGACGCGGCGCTCGTCGGCGGGGACGAGGACCTGGTGTCGGCGGTCGAGGCGGCGCAGGGATACGGGGCGCGCGTCCACCTCTGGGGCATCGAGGCGGGCGAAGGCCGCAACCAGGCCGAGCCGCTGCTGTGGGAGGTCGACAGCACCCGCACCTTCGACCTGGACTTCTGCCGCCCGTACGTCACGCGACGCTCCGTCACCACGTACGAGGACGACACCCCGGCACCCTCGCGCGAGAACGTCCGTTTCGTCGGCGCGCAGATCGCCGCCACCTGGCTGTCCGCCCGGGGCCGGGAGTCCCTGGCGGATCTGCTGCCGGGCCATCCCTATCTGCCGGGCTCCGTGGACCAGGACCTGCTGGTGGAGGCCGAACGGCTGCTCCAGCACTCCCTGCGCGGCCACGCCCATCTGCGGCGCGCGCTGCGCGACGGCTTCTGGCAGCACCTGCAGTCGCAGTACTGAGCCCGGCGGCCCGCCCGGCGCTCCCGCTCATGGGGGGCGCCGGGCGGGCCGCCCTCTGTCACGCGTAGGCGTACGGGGTCAGTGGCCGTCCCAGAACGAGGCCAGCGCCGCCGCCGTCTCCAGGGGCCGTGCCGTGTTGGGGGAGTGCTCGGCGCCCTCGATGACGGTGCGCCGTGCCCCCAGCCGCCGGGCCATGTCGTCGAACAGCTCCACGGGCCAGACGTCGTCCCGCTCGCCGGACACCACGTGGAAGGGCATCGGCAGAGCGGCGAGTTCCGCCACCCGGTCCGGCTCGCCGGACAGCTGGGCGGCGGTCGCGACGAGCTGCGCGGGGTTGTGGCGCAGCCACCGGCGGCGCATGTCCTCGCCGTCGCCGGTGTCCGCGTCCTCCGGCGGATCGAAGGCCCGCATCGCTTCCCAGACCTCGGCCATCGTCATCGTGCGCAGCGCGTCGCCGAGCATCTTGAGCCTGTCCCGCTGGCCCGGGACGACTTCGGCGGGCCCCGAGGACATGAGTGTCAGCGAGCGGAAGGGAGAGGCGTCCAGCAGCACGGCGGCGCGGGCGACCTGGCCACCCAGTGAGTGCCCCAGCAGATGGACGCGCTGGTCCCCGGCGCCCAGCGCCTCGGCCTGCGCCAGCACATCTCGGGCCAACTCCACCTGCGCGTAAGCCTCCTGACGTTCCGTCCCCTCGGTCTCGTACTGCCCGCGGCCGTCCACGGAGACCACGCGGAAGCCGGCGTCGGCGAGCGGTTCGAGCAGGGCGATGAAGTCCTCCTTGCTTCCGGTGTATCCGGGCAGCAGGAGTGCGGTGGACCGCGCTTCCGCACCCGGTGCGGCGTCCAGTACGGCGAAGTCCCCGCGTGCGGTACGCAGCGTGCGGGCACGGGCGCAGGGGGGCGGGGTGAAGGTGGGTGGCCGGCTCATGGGACGAGGCTAACGCCGGTCGGGGCCCTGGTCGCGGGCGTACGCGCGAGGGGCCGGGTACTCCGCGTGGTGCGGAGTACCCGGCCCCTCGTGTGACGCGGGTCGTGCGGTGGATCAGCTCTCGGTCGCGACCGCTTCGGCCTTGGCGCGGGGAGCCCGGCGGCGGCGCGGCTTCGCGGCGGCCTCGGAATCGCCCTCGGTCGCCACGGGCGCGGTCGCCTCGGCGGCCTCGACCTTCACCGCGGCACGCGGACGGCGCCGGCGCGGCTTCGTCTCGCCCTCGGCGGCCGGAGCCTCCGTGACCGCTTCCGCCTTCACCGTTTCCGTCTTCGGCTTGGCGGCGGGACGCGTACGGCGACGGGTCTCCGTCACCGGCTCGGACGGCGGGGCGATCTGGAAGTCGACCTCGTCGGCCGCGGGCTTGACGACCCGGGCACGGCGGCGCGGCTTGGTGACCGGCTCGGCGGCCGCGACGGCGACGGTCTGGAAGTCGGCCGCCACCTCCGTCTTGGCCTTCCTGGTGGCCCTCACCCTGGGCGCGGGGGCCTCCGTGGCCACCTCGGCCACCGGTTCGGCGGCCGTCACCCGGGGGGCACGGCGCCGGCGCGGCTTCTCCTCGGCCACGGGCTCCGCCACGTCCTCGACGGAGATCGGCGCGGGCTCGGCCACGGCGACCGCTGCCTCGACGACCGCTGCCTCGGCGACAGCCTCAGGAACGCCGGCACGGGCACGACGGCGACGGCGCGGCGTACGCGGCTCCGCCGAACCGGCCTCGGGCGCGGGCTCGATGACGGCCTCCGCAGCCGGGGCGGGCACCGTGGCGGCGCCCTCCTCCAGCGAGCCGCCACCGCGCGTACGACGACGCTGACGCGGTGTACGGGCCGGGCGCTCCTCACGGGCGGGCGCCGGGGCCGGGGCGGCGGACTTGCGGCCGCGGCCGCCGGTCTCGCCGAGGTCCTCGACCTCTTCGGCCCGCAGACCCGCACGGGTGCGCTCGGCACGCGGCAGGACACCCTTGGTGCCGGCCGGGATGTTGAGCTCCTCGTAGAGGTGCGGTGACGTGGAGTAGGTCTCGACCGGGTCCGGGAACTTCAGGTCGAGCGCCTTGTTGATCAGCTGCCAGCGCGGGATGTCGTCCCAGTCCACCAGCGTGATCGCGATGCCCTTGGCCCCCGCGCGGCCGGTACGGCCGATGCGGTGGAGGTAGGTCTTCTCGTCCTCGGGCGACTGGTAGTTGACGACGTGGGTGACACCCTCGACGTCGATACCCCGCGCGGCGACGTCGGTGCAGACGAGGACGTCCACCTTGCCGTTACGGAAGGCGCGCAGCGCCTGCTCGCGGGCGCCCTGGCCGAGGTCGCCGTGGACCGCGCCGGAAGCGAAACCGCGCTTCTCCAGCTGCTCGGCGATGTCGGCGGCCGTGCGCTTCGTACGGCAGAAGATCATCGCGAGCCCGCGGCCCTCGGCCTGGAGGATGCGGGAGAGCATCTCCGGCTTGTCCATGTTGTGCGCGCGGTAGACGTACTGCGCGGTGTTCTTGACGGTCGTGCCCTCGTCGTCGGGCGACGTGGCGTTGATGTGTGTCGGCTGCGACATGTAGCGCCGCGCGAGGCTGATGACCGCGCCCGGCATCGTCGCCGAGAACAGCATCGTCTGGCGCTTCGGCGGCAGCATCGTGATGATGCGCTCGACGTCGGGCAGGAAACCCAGGTCGAGCATCTCGTCGGCCTCGTCGAGGACGAGCACACGGATGTGCGACAGGTCGAGCTTGCGCTGGCCCGCCAGGTCGAGAAGACGGCCCGGGGTGCCGACGATCACGTCGACGCCCTTCTTGAGGGCCTCGACCTGCGGCTCGTACGCCCGGCCGCCGTAGATCGCGAGGACGCGGACGTTACGGACCTTGCCGGCGGTGAGCAGGTCGTTGGTGACCTGCTGGCACAGCTCGCGGGTCGGAACGACGATCAGTGCCTGCGGCGCGTCGGTCAGCTTGTCGGGCGCGGCGCGCCCGGCCTCGACGTCGGCGGGGACGGTCACGCGCTCCAGGAGCGGCAGACCGAAGCCGAGCGTCTTGCCGGTGCCGGTCTTGGCCTGGCCGATGACGTCGGAGCCGGAGAGCGCTACGGGGAGCGTCATCTCCTGGATGGGGAAGGGGGACATGATGCCGACTGCCTCAAGGGCTTCGGCCGTCTCGGGAAGGATTCCGAGGTCGCGGAACGTAGTCAGGGTGCTGCCTCTTCTGTGAGACGCGGTCCGAGGCGAACGCTGGGGGTCGTACCGTGCCGGGGTTGGTCATCCGGCCGTGGATGGGCCGGGTGGCGCGGGACCACTGCCGTCGCTCGAGCGCTCGTGCCGCTGAGGGGGCCCCTCATCTGCGGTCGTACGTGTCGTACGCCTCGCGTGGAGGGCTGTCGGGTCGGAGCCGATCGGGCCACCGACCGGGCATCCTCATTCAAAAGCGCTCCGAGCACAGTCAAATGCTCAGTAAGCGCAATACCACTGTACCCCGGATTCGCGCATGTGTGTTGGGCGAATTCATCGGAACGGTGTGACGTCCATGGTCGACCGGGCCCTTACACCCCCCACCGGGGCGGCTATTGTGCGCTGCATGGAGACGCCTGACAACGCCAAAGAAGCCCCCGCACCGACCGGGATCGCCGCCCAGGACTGGGCCACCGCGTCCGCCGCGCCGCAGTACCGCGCCGCCGTCGTCGATCTTCTCGGCGCACTGGCCTACGGGGAACTGGCGGCCTTCGAGCGACTCGCCGAGGACGCCAAGCTCGCTCCGACGCTCGGTGACAAGGCGGAGCTGGCAAAGATGGCCTCCGCCGAATTCCATCATTTCGAGCGGCTGACCGAGCGGCTCACCGCGATCGACGAAGAGCCCACGGCGGCCATGGAGCCGTTCGCCAAGGCCCTGGACGACTTCCACCGCCAGACCGCGCCGTCGGACTGGCTTGAGGGCCTGGTGAAGGCGTACGTCGGCGACTCGATCGCCAGTGACTTCTACCGCGAGGTCGCCGCGCGGCTCGACACGGACACCCGTTCCCTGGTGCTGGCCGTGCTCGACGACACAGGGCACGGGAACTTCGCGGTCGAGAAGGTGCGTGCGGCCATCGAGGCCGAGCCCAGGGTCGGCGGACGGCTCGCGCTGTGGGCCCGCCGGCTGATGGGCGAGGCGCTCTCGCAGGCCCAGCGGGTGGTCGCCGACCGTGACGCGCTCTCGACGATGCTCGTCGGCGGAGTGGCCGACGGGTTCGACCTGGCCGAGGTGGGCCGGATGTTCTCCAGGATCACCGAGGCGCACACCAAGCGGATGGCGGCCCTCGGGCTCGCCGCGTAGGTCACACCACGCGGCCGGTGGCCCTACTGGGCCGCCGCCGAGCGGGCCAGTCGGCGGCTGCGCGGGCGGATCAGCAGGGACAGCGTCACCATCCCCACGAACACCGCGCCGGCCAGCGTCGCCACCGGATGGCCCGCCCCCAGCGCCGAGTGCGTCAGATACGCGCCGAACAGGGCACCCAGAGCGCCGGTGAGAAAGACCGCACGGACGGACGGGAGCCGGTCCGGCAGCGAGCGGAGCGCCGCCCAGGAGAGGGCGAGTCCGAGCACGACGGAGCCGAAGGATTCCCAGATCACAGAGGATCACCTCGCGGGTTGCGGGGAGGGCAAATCGGTCGTAGGCGGTCTTACCCGGGGCCTGCGGAACGCAACCCTCCCGCGGTCCGCGGAAACCCCTCCGGGGGACGGCCGACGGCGTACCGGCCTGTCGTGCGGCAGGGACACCGGCCTGTGCGGCGGGAACGAGGAAGCGGCCCGGCGGATGATCCGCCGGGCCGCTCCTGCGTGCGTAGCGTCGCGCCTAGAGCGCGCCGAACCCCACCCGTCGGGTGCTGGGCTCGCCGATCTCCACGTACGCGATCCTGTCGGCCGGCACCAGAACCTTGCGGCCCTTGTCGTCCGTGAGGCTGAGCAGCTGCGCCTTGCCGGCGAGCGCTTCGGCGACCGCGCTCTCGACCTTTTCGGCGGAAAGCCCGCTCTCCAGAACGATCTCCCGGGGCGTGTGCTGCACCCCGATCTTGACCTCCACGGCTATGTCCCTCCGACGGTCAGTCTCTGCGCGGTGAACCGCGCCGTACGCAGCACACATTAGCCCGGTGAGGGGACCGACCACGGCCCGACCGGCAACGCCCGCAGCGAACACCGGAGTGATCCGGGGCCCACGGCCCGGCCCCGCGCGCGTCAGTGCTGTTCGATGCCGTGCAGCGGGAACCCCGCGATGCCCCGCCAAGCGAGCGAGGTCAGCAGCTGCACCGCCGTGTCGCGGGGGATGCTGGAGCCGCTGGAGAGCCAGTAGCGGGCCACCACCTGGGAGACACCGCCCAGACCCACCGCGAGCAGCATGGACTCGTCCTTGGACAGCCCGGTGTCACCGGCGATGACGTCGGAGATGGCCTCCGCACACTGCAGCGAGACCCGGTCGACCCGTTCGCGTACCGCGGGCTCGCTGGTCAGGTCGGACTCGAAGACCAGCCGGAAGGCCCCGCCCTCGTCCTCCACGTACGCGAAGTAGGCGTCCATCGTCGCCTCGACGCGCAGCTTGTTGTCCGTGGTCGAGGCCAGCGCCGTACTCACCGCCTGGAGCAGCGATTCGCAGTGCTGGTCGAGCAGGGCCAGATAGAGCTCCAGCTTGCCCGGGAAGTGCTGGTAGAGCACCGGCTTGCTGACGCCCGCCCGCTCGGCGATGTCGTCCATCGCGGCGGAGTGGTAGCCCTGCGCGACGAAGACCTCCTGCGCGGCGCCCAGCAACTGATTGCGTCGGGCACGGCGGGGCAGGCGAGTTCCCCGCGGGCGCGCTGCCTCTGTCTGCTCGATGGCTGTCACGCCGCCTCCCAAAATTGTGTTCAAGCACAGCTGATCCGTGCGCGCTGCGCCGTGCGGCCATCGTACTTTTGGGTAACCCGGGTATGCGCGGCGCGGACGCAGAATTTCATGGACCGGACGACTGCGATAGCCACGGATGAATGGAGCAGGAGAGCAAAGCGGGGCGTATTACCGGTAATCGTCTTCGTCCTGAGGAACGACACGGGTCTGCTCCGCGATATCCGCCTCGTTCGCCCTCTCCGGGTCGATGTCCACCAGCGGATCGTCCCGCTGCGGCTGGAGGTCCGCCTGCTGCTCGGCTGCGTCGGCATCGGGAGTCTCTTGGCCCGGCTCGTCGGGCGGGACATCCGCGAAGGTGTCCGGGTCGCTGGGGTCGACCGTCATGGTGGCTCCCTTCCTTACCCTTGAAGCCTAGGAGCAACCGTGCGGGGCCGCTATGCGGCCTGTGACGGCGAACACATGAACCAGGGCGTGATCGTCTCGTAACATTGCCGCATGTCTTCGACCGAGCTGCCGGGTACCCTCGCCGCCGCCGCAGCGGCGGCCGCCCCCACGGTCAGTGCCGTCAGGGTCGCGGAGGGGGAGAAGCTGGGGTCCGTCGCGCTGGCGGGTCTCACCCTGACCGTCCGTTCCCGGCCGCCGCTGCGGCCGGGGCTCGATCCCGCCCTGTTCGTCCACGGGCTGGGCGGCTCGTCCCAGAACTGGTCGGCGCTGATGCCGCTGCTGGCGGACGTGGCCGACGGCGAGGCACTGGACCTGCCCGGTTTCGGGGACTCGCCGCCACCGGACGACGGCAACTACTCGGTGACCGGGCACGCGCGCGCCGTGATCCGGCTGCTCGACGCGCGGCGGCGCGGGCCCGTCCACCTCTTCGGCAACTCCCTGGGCGGCGCGGTCGTCACCCGCGTCGCTGCCGTCCGCCCCGACCTGGTGCGCACCCTCACCCTGATCTCGCCCGCGCTGCCGGAGATCCGCGTGCAGCGGTCCGCCGTGCCGACGGCGCTGCTGGCCGTCCCGGGGGTCGCGTCCCTCTTCTCCCGGCTGACGAAGGACTGGACCGCCGAACAGCGCACGCGCGGGGTCATGGCACTCTGTTACGGGGATCCGGCGCGGGTCTCCGAAGAAGGTCTCCGCCACGCGGTGGCGGAGATGGAGCGCCGACTGGAACTGCCGTACTTCTGGGACGCCATGACGCGCTCGGCCCGGGGCATCGTCGATGCCTACACACTGGGCGGGCAGCACAACCTGTGGCGTCAGGCCGAGCGGGTGCTCGCACCGACTCTGCTGGTGTACGGCGGACGGGACCAGCTGGTCTCGTACCGGATGGCACGCAGGGCGTCCGCGGCCTTCCGCGACGCCCGGCTGGTCACACTGCCCGAGGCCGGGCACGTGGCGATGATGGAGTACCCGGAGACGGTCGCCCAGGCGTTCCGGGACCTGCTCGACGAATGCGGCGGGAGCTGATCCGGGGCGTGGGACGACACAGCCGAAAGGGGCCCGAGGCCAAGAGCCAGGGCAACGCGAACACCGACGGCGATCCCGGAACAGGCCCGTCAAGGGCCGCTCCGGCGGGGGCTGCCCCCTCCGGAGCCGGCGGCGGGCGGCGCAGACGCCAGGACGCCATGCCGTCCGGGGGCGAAGGGCACACCCCCTTCAACGGGGTGCCGCCCGTGCGCGGAGGCCACCCCGAACACCGGGAGGCCGGCGGCGGCTGGGGAACCGGGCCGCAGCAGCGGTACGGCGACTGGCAGGCGCGACCCGCGGGGTTCGCCGGAGGGGCCCGTGGCGGGGCACCCCGCCGGACGCAGCCGCAGACGCCCCAGGCACCTCGGATGTTCGACACGGGTCAGACCCCCACGCAGCAGGCATACGCCCAGCAGGCGGCAGCCCGGCAGATGTCGGCCCAGCAGGCGGCGCAGCGCGCGGCGGACCGGCGTACCGGGATGCGGCCCGCAGTGCCCGAGGGTCCGGCCCTGCCGGGGCCCCGGAGAGAGTTCGTCGACGCGTTCGACGGCGCCCCGACCGCTTCTCCGTCATCCGCCGGCCCGTTTGACGCGGTCACCCGATCCGGTGAAGCGCAGGCGTTCGAGGACGGTCCGGACGCGGCCGAGGGCTCCGTATCCGCCAAGAGCGGGAAGGGGCGCACGTTCACCGGCATCGCCGCCGCGGCCGTCACCACCGTCCTCGCCGTCGTGGTGGCCGGACAGGTCGCCCAGGACCCGGACACCGACCGGGATGTCGCAGCAAAGGCCGCCGAGGTGGACCGCGAGGGCGACAAGGACGCCTCCCGCTCCGACGCCCGGCCGGTGCCCCAGCCGAACGCGGCCGGGATCAAACCCCTGTCGTACGCCCAGAAGATGGCGAAGCCCTACGCACTTGCCCCCGATCTCGCGGGCACCGGGAAATTCGACGTCGTCCCGGGACTGGCGAAGGCGCCGGGCAAGGGAACCAAGCACCGCTACCGGATCGACATCGAAAAGGGCCTCGCCCTCGACGGAGGACTGTTCGCCGACGCCGTCCAGAAGACACTGAACGACGACCGCAGTTGGGCTCACAACGGTGCCATGACATTCGAGCGGATCTCCTCGGGCGAAGCCGACTTCGTGATCACTCTGGCGAGTCCCGGCACCACCGGGACCTGGTGCGCGAAATCGGGTCTGGACACGACCGAGGACAACGTCTCCTGTGATTCGGCCTCGACCGAGCGCGTCATGATCAATGCCTATCGCTGGGCCCAGGGGTCGTCGACCTTCGGTCCGGACAATCTCATGGCCTACCGTCAGATGCTCATCAACCACGAGATCGGCCACCGGCTGGGATTCGGGCATGTGAGCTGCGAGACGCCGGGCGCGCCGGCCCCGGTGATGCAGCAGCAGACCAAGTCGCTGAACATCGGCGGGATCAAGTGTCGCCCCAACGCCTGGGCTTATCCCGGTAATTGAGGCAGGCGGCACCAAGCCGGTGACGCCTGCCCGAAGGCTCCGTCTCATACGCCTGTCCGAATGATGAGATGGCCGTCTTATTCCGCGTTGACATCGAGGATCGGGTCGTCCATATTTCTCGGCATGTCACGCAGTCCTGTCACCTCCGAGCGCGCCGCCATCGAGCTGGCGCTCCTCGGCGTGACCGGAATCTGCGTAGCCGACGTTCTCTGTCGCTGACGCCTGCCCGAGCGCGCGTCGGCCTTTTTCTCCCGGACCTCTCCCAGATCTTCCCGGACCCGTTCCGGGCCTTCTCGGACCCTTTCCGGTTCCTCGGCCATTCATGACCGCCGCGCCTGGGCGTATTCCGCCCGCAGGCGCGGCAATTCGGTGTTCCGACCCGTTTTCCTTTCGCTGTCGCCTGCGCACGGGCTCTTTCTCCTTCCCTGCCGGCAGTACATCCGAGAGGTCATCTTCCGATGCGTCAAACATCCGTCATATCGAGCCGCGTGGCAGCGGCAGCCGTGGGTCTGGTCCTGGCGGTGGGCGTCGCGGCCTGCGCCGGGCCGCAGGACAGCAAGGAGAGCGACGGCGGCTCAGGCGCCGACGGCGCACCGCGGAAGGGCGGCACCCTCACCGTCCTCAACAGCAACCCGCAGGAGGACTTCGACCCCGCCCGGCTCTACACCTCCGGCGGCGGCAACGTCCCCTCCCTCGTCTTCCGCACGCTCACCACCCGCAACCGCGAGCACGGCGCCGCCGGTGCGAAGGTCGTCCCCGACCTCGCGACCGACCTCGGCACGCCGAGCAAGAACGCCACCGTCTGGACGTACACCCTCAAGGACGGGCTGAAGTACGAGGACGGCACCGCGATCACCAGCGCGGACCTCAAGTACGGCATCGAGCGCTCGTTCGCCGCCGAACTCTCGGGCGGGGCACCGTATCTGCGCGACTGGCTGATCGGCGGGGCCGACTACCAGGGCCCGTACAAGGACAAGAAGGGCCTCGACTCCATCGAGGTGCCGGACGCGAAGACCATCGTGTTCCGTCTCAACAAGCCCGAGGGCGAATTCCCCTACCTGGCGACCCAGACGCAGACCACCCCCGTCCCGAAGGCCAAGGACACCGGCACCAAGTACGAGGAGCACCCGGTCTCTTCGGGTCCCTACAAGGTCGTCAGCAACGAGAACGACGGCGAGCGCCTCGTCCTGGAGCGCAACCCGCACTGGTCGGCGGCGGTCGACGAGGAGCGCAAGGCGTACCCCGACCGGATCGACGTACGCTCCGGGCTCGACTCCGCCGTCATCAACCAGCGGCTGTCCGCGTCCCAGGGCGCCGACGCCGCGGCCGTCACCACCGACACCAACCTGGGTCCGGCCGAGCTCGCCAAGGTCTCCGGGGACAAGGCGCTCGCGTCCCGTGTCGGCACCGGCCGCTTCGGCTACACGAACTACATCGCGTTCAACCCGAAGGTGAAGCCGTTCGACGACCCGAAGGTGCGGCAGGCCATCGCCTACGCCGTCGACCGCTCGTCGGTGGTCAACGCGGCCGGCGGTTCCTCGCTCGCCGAGCCCGCCACCACCTATCTGCCGAACCAGAAGTCCTTCGGCTACACGCCGTACGACCACTTCCCCGCGGGGAAGACCGGTAACGCGGCGAAGGCCAGGGAACTGCTGAAGGAGGCCGGTCACCCCAAGGGCCTGACCGTCACCCTCACCCACTCCAACGACAAGGACTTCGAGACCAGCCCGGAGATCGCCACCGCGCTCCAGGCCGCCCTCAAGAAGGCCGGTATCACCGTCGAGCTCAAGGGTCTTGAGGGCAACGACTACTCCGACACCATCCACAGCGCCGACAAGGAGCCCGGCTTCTTCCTCGCCCACTGGGGCGCGGACTGGCCCTCCGGCGGTCCCTTCCTCGCGCCGATCTTCGACGGCCGGCAGATCGTGAAGGACGGCGCCAACTTCAACACGGGCTTCCTGAACGACGCCTCCGTCAACAAGGAGATCGACGAGATCAACAAGCTGACCGATCTGAGCGCCGCCGCGAAGCGCTGGGGCGCCCTCGACAAGAAGATCGGTGAGCAGGCGCTGACCGTGCCGCTCTTCCACCCGGTGTACAAGAGGCTCTACGGCCAGGACATCAAGAACGTCGTCATCAGCGACTGGACCGGTGTCCTCGACGTCTCCCAGGTCTCGGTCAAGTAGTCATGTCCGAGGCACTTCTGGTCCAGGAGGCGGGAGCGGCGCCGGTCGCCGCCCCCGCCTCGGGGGCCCGGCTGTTCTGGCGGCGGCTGCGCGCCCAGCGCGCGGCCACCGCCGCGGCGGTCGTGGTCCTCCTGCTCGTCCTGGTCGCGCTCGCCGCTCCGCTCCTCACCGCACTGGCCGGCCAGGACCCCACCACCTACCACCCCGATCTCGTCGACTCCGCCGCCGGCGGTGTGCCGATCGGCTCCTTCGGCGGCATCAGCGCGGAACACTGGCTCGGCGTCGAACCCCAGACCGGCCGGGACCTGTTCGCCCGCATCGTTCACGGGGCGCGTGTCTCGCTCGGCGTCGCCGTCGCGGCGACAGTCCTGCAGGTCACCATCGGGCTCGTCATCGGGCTCGCGGCCGCCCTCGGCAGCCGCTGGGTCGACCAGGTCCTCAGCCGGATCACGGACATCAACGTCGCCCTGCCGATCATGGTGACAGCGCTGGCACTCCTGGCGATCGTCCCGCAGTCCTTCCCCCGGCCCGTCCTGATCGCCCTCGTCATCGGCGGCATCAACTGGGCAGGCACATCGAAGATCGTGCGTGCCCAGGCGCTGGCCCTGAAGTCCCTCGACTTCGTCTCGGCGGCCCGGCTCGGCGGACGCGGCCGGTGGAGCATCGCCCGGCGCGAGCTCCTGCCCTCGCTCGCCGCACCCGTCATCACCTACGCGGCGCTGATGTTCCCCGCCAACATCGTCGTCGAGGCGGCCCTGTCCTTCCTCGGCGTCGGCATCAAACCGCCCACCCCGTCCTGGGGACAGATGCTCACCGAGGCCGACACCTGGTACCAGGCGGCCCCCACCTACCTGCTGCTCCCCACCGGACTGCTCTTCGTCACCGTGCTCGCGCTGACCGTCCTCGGCGAGGGCGTCCGCACCGCACTCGACCCGCGCGCCGCGTCGCGGCTGCGGATCGGCACCGGACGGAAGAAGGAACAGTCCTCATGACCGGCTTCGCACTGCGCAGACTCGGTGGCGCCGTGTTCGTGCTCCTCGCCCTCACCGTCATCCTGTACGCCGTCTTCTACGTCGCCCCCGGTGACGTCGCCCAGATCGCCTGCGGGCCGCGCTGCTCACCCGCCCAGGTCGCCCAGGTCACCGGGCAACTGCGGCTCGACGACCCGGTGTACGTGCAGTACGGGCACTTCCTCCAGGGCCTCGTCGCCGGACGCGACTTCTCCACCGGCACAGGCACGGAACACTGCTCCGTGCCCTGCCTCGGCGTCTCGTACCAGAGCGACGAGCAGGTCACCCGGCTGATCCTGGCGAAGCTGCCGGTCACCGGTTCGCTCGTCATCGGGGCCTTCGCCGGCTACGTCCTGCTCGGCGTGGGGACGGGAGTGCTGTCCGTGTGGCGGCGCGGCCGGATCACCGAACGGGTGCTGACCTGGCTGACCCTCGCGGGCACCGCCACCCCTGTCTTCGTCATCGGGCTGCTGCTCATCATCGTCTTCTGCTCCACCCTCCGGTGGCTGCCCTCGCCGACGTACGTGCCCTTCACCGAGAACCCGGAACAGTGGGCCTGGGGCCTGCTGCTGCCATGGGTCTCGCTGGCCCTCATCGAGTCGGCCAAGTACGCCCGGCTGACGCGGAGTTCCATGCTGGAGACCCTCGCCGACGACCATGTGCGCACATTCCGCGCCTACGGCGTGAGCGAACGCGCCGTCATCGGCCGGCACGCGCTGCGCGGGGCACTGGCGCCCGTCATCGCCCTGAGCGCCCTGGACGTGGGCACGATGTTCGGCGGCGCGGTGCTCACCGAGTCGCTCTTCGGGATCCCGGGCATCGGGCGCGAACTCGTCCATGCGGTGAAGGTCGTCGACCTTCCGGTGGTCGTCGGCATGGTGCTGGTGACCGGCTTCTTCGTGGTGCTCGCCAATGCCGTCGCGGACCTGCTGTACGCGCTGGCCGACCGACGGGTGGTCCTGTCATGACACAGCCCCTGGTGGAGGTCGAGGACCTCACCATCGACTTCGGTGACGTCCGGGCGGTGGACGGCCTCTCGTTCACCCTGGAAGCGGGCGGCGCGCTGGGCGTCGTGGGCGAATCGGGGTCCGGCAAGAGCGCCTCCGCGTACGCCCTGCTCGGTCTGCACCGCGGCACGGGGGCCCGGGTCTTGGGAAAGGTCCGCGTCGCGGGTACGGACGTGGGCGCCGCGGACGAGCGCGGGCTGCGGGCACTGCGGGGAGCGCAGGCCGCCATGGTCTTCCAGGACCCGCTGTCCTCGCTCGACCCGTACTACGCGGTGGGAGACCAGATCGCCGAGGTGTACCGGGTGCACACGACCGCTTCGAGGCGGGCCGCCCGCGCGCGGGCGGTGGAGGTGCTCGACCGGGTCGGCATCCCCGGCGCGGCCCGGCGGGCGAACTCCCGGCCTCACGAGTTCTCCGGCGGAATGCGCCAGCGCGCCCTGATCGCGATGGCACTGGCCTGTGAGCCGAGGCTGCTGATCGCCGACGAACCGACCACGGCCCTGGACGTCACCGTGCAGGCCCAGATCCTGGACCTCCTGCACGCGCTGCGCCAGGAGACGGGCATGGGGCTGCTGCTGGTCACCCATGACGTCGGCGTCGCCGCGGAGAGCGTGGACGAGGTGCTGGTCATGCGGGCCGGGCGGGAGGTCGAACGCGGCCCCGTCGCCAGGGTGCTCGGCGCGCCCCGGCAGCCGTACACCCGGGAACTGCTCTCGGCGGTGCCCCGGGTGGACAGGCCGAGGGCGGCGCACGTCCCGGCGCCCCGTACCCCCGCTGATGTCACGCCCCTGCTCGAAGCCGTGGACCTGCGGCGCGAGTTCGGCCGGGGACGCGACCGGGTCATCGCCGTGGACGGGGTCTCGCTGACCGTCCACGCGGGCGAGACCCTCGGCATCGTCGGCGAGAGCGGCAGCGGCAAGACGACGCTGGGGCGGATGCTCGTACGGCTGCTCGATCCGAGCTCGGGGCGGCTCAGTTACGGGGGGAAGGAGATCGGCGCCCTCGGGGAGCGGGCGATGCGCCCGTACCGGCGGGACCTACAGATGGTCTTCCAGGACCCGGTCTCCTCGCTCAACCCGCGGCGCTCGATCGGCGAATCCGTGGCCGACCCGCTCCGGGCGGCGGGGGAGCGCGACGAGGACCGCGTCCGGGCCAGGGTGGGCGAACTGCTGGAACGGGTCGGGCTCGATCCGGCCCGGTATGGAAGCTATCCGCACGAGTTCAGCGGGGGGCAGCGCCAGCGCGTAGGGATCGCGCGTGCGCTCGCCGCGGGTCCGAAGCTGATCGTCTGCGACGAGCCGGTCTCGGCACTCGACGTCACCACCCAGGCACAGGTCATCGCGCTCCTCGCCGAGATCCAGCGCGAACTGGGCATCGGACTCGTCTTCATCGCCCACGACCTGGCGGTCGTACGCCAGGTCAGCGACCGGGTCGCGGTCATGCGGCAGGGCCGGATCGTGGAGCAGGGCCCGGCCGACGAGGTGTACGGCAACCCCCGTCACGCGTACACCCGACAGCTCCTGGCCGCGGTGCCCGTGCTCGACCCGGCGCTCGCGGAGGTACGCCGCAAGACCCGCCAGGAGCTGGCCGCAGCCTGACCCTGTGTGACGTCCCGGCTCCTTATCGCGACGGAACGCTACCGGAGCAGGAAAGTTACGACGGTTCACCCCTTTCGGTGGTGCGACGGACAACCGTCCGTCGCACCACCGGCGTATCCGCTTACGGTCGTCCCGCTGCGAGTCGCCATTCCAACGGCGGCCGCTCACAAGGGAGATCGGGGTGTGCTCGTGCGGATCGGACTGCTCACCGACGGTGGTTATCCGTATGCGACCGGTGAGTCCAGGCTGTGGTGCGACCGGCTGGTGCGTGGTCTTCCCCAGCACGAGTTCGACCTCTATGCGCTCAGCCGCTCCGCCCACCAGGAGGAACAGGGCTGGGTCAGGCTTCCGCCCCAGATCAGCCGTGTGCGCACGGCCCCGCTGTGGACCTCCGACGACGACGCCCTGCGCGGCAGCAGCCCGAAGGGCCTGCTGGCCAGGATGCTCACCGGTGACGGCCAGTCCTTCGGGCGCCGCGAACGCCGGCGCTTCACGGCGCATCTGACGGAGCTCGCCGCCACCGTCTGCGCCGCGGACGACGCCCGTGCGGGCGATACGGCCGGTACGCGGTTCACCGAAGCCCTGTACGGGCTGGCCGAACTCGCCAGGGAGCGCGGCGGACTGCACACCGCGCTCCGCTCCGAGGCCACGATGCGCATCCTGGAATCGGCGTGCCGGGCACGGGGCACAGGGCGGAGCGTCCAGAGCGCCACCGTGCCCGACCTCCTCGCCTTCGCCGCCGAGCTGGAGCGGGCGCTGCGTCCCCTCTCCCTCGACTGGTACGACGAGGAGAGCCTCGGCGCCGTCGACCTCTGCCATGCCACTTCGGGCGGCGCGGCAGCCCTGCCCGGGCTTCTGGCCAAACGCTTCTTCGGAGTGCCGCTGCTGGTCACGGAGCACGGCGTGCACCTCCGGGCGCACTACCTCGCCACACCCGGCGAGCCGTTCACCACGCCGGTGCGCGCGCTCCTGGCCGGCTTCCACGGACAGCTCGCCGCCGAGGTCTACCGCCAGGCCTCGGTCATCACCCCCGGCAACACCCATGTACGCCGCTGGCAGGAACGGTGCGGCGCCGACCGCGCCAAACTGCGCACGGTCTACCCCGGCATGGCGGCGGACCGCTTCCGGGGGGTGGGGGAGGGCGACGACGACGGTGGTCCCGACACGCTCGTGTGGGTCGGCAGGATCGAGCCGGCGAAGGACCTGATCGCCCTGCTCCACGCCTTCGCCGAGGTGCGCAGGGCCGAACCGGACGCCCGGCTACGGATCTTCGGGGCACCGGTACAGGGCACCGAGGGCGATGCCTACCTCGCGACCTGCCGGACGCTGGCGGCGCAGCTCTTCCCCGACGAGGCCACGGGCGCGCACGCCGTGGGAGACAACCCGGTCTCCTTCGAGGAGATCGGCGGCCCTGATGTCCCCGATCTCTCGGAGGCGTACGCGGCGGGCGGCGTCGTCGTCCTGTCGAGCGTCGTCGAAGGCTTCCCCATCAGCCTCGTCGAGGCGATGTTCTGCGGCCGGGCGACCGTTTCCACGGACGTGGGCGCGGTCGTCGAGGTCATCGGGGGTACCGGGCTCGTGGTCCCGCCGCGCAATCCCCGGGCGCTCGCCGATGCCTGCGTCTCGCTGCTGCGCGACCCCGAGCGCCGCGCGCGCCTCGGAGCCGCGGCGCGCGCCAGGGCGCTCGAACTCTTCACCGTCGAACAGAACCTCGCGGCATTTCACGGCATTTACCTGGAGCTGATCTCGCGCACACCCGCGTGGCGGGAGGCGGACGCCGTGGACGCCGACGGTGAGCCGCGCCCCTTCGCCAGCCCTCCCGAGGCTCATGTGCTCGGCCGCTGGACGACCTCGCAGAGTCCTGCGGCGGTGCCGGCCGGTGCGGGCGCCGCCCGGCGGCCGAGCTGGGCCGAGCCCGAGCCCGAGGGCGTCTGCGCGTCCACCGCCGCCGGAGCGGGGGACGGCGATGGGTGACCACACGACCGGCCATGACCACGGAGGATCCCCGATGGGCCGACCGACGACCGAAGCCCTGGACGCACCCTCCGCCCCCCGCGCCGACGGAGGCTGGGACCTGCACTCGGAGGCACTGGTCCACGCGGCCTCGGTCCCGGGGGTGACGGAGATGTCCGCGCCTTCATGGGGACTGCCGGACGGTGCAGCGGGCGACGGAGCCCCTCTGCCGGGAGACGCCGGGCTGTCAGATGGTGCTGAGCTTCCGGGAGATGCCGGGCTGTCAGATGGTGCTGAGCTTCCGGGAGACGCCGGGCTGTCCGACGGAGCCTTACTGCCGGGAGTTGTCGGGCTGTCCGATGACGCTGAGCTTCCCGTAGGTGTCGGGCTGTCGGGCGGCGCTGAGCTTTCGGGAGTCGCGGGGCGTACCGACGGCGCTGAGCGTCCGGGAGTCGCCGGTTGTTCCGGTGGCGCTGAACTGCTCGAATCCGTCGATCTCCAGCAGACGGCCGCCTCATCGGAGATCGCCACCCCCTCGGAAACCGCCGAGCCGAACGCCCCCGCCGACCCGACCTCAGCCGCCGACCCGAACGCCTACGCCGCCCCGACCTCAGCCGCCGACCCGACCGAATCCGACGTGCCCGCAGTGAGTCCCGAAGCCGGGCGGCAGACGCCCTCCCCGGCTTCCGCCCCGGCTCCCGCTCCCGTGCCGCTGCACCGGGCGCCCGAGATCGTCCCCGCCGCCGCGCGCAAACCCGCGGCCCGGCGCGGACCCGCCGACCCGGTGAAGTCGCTCATGCACCGGCACCGCGAGCTCTGTGAGCGGGCCGTGGACCCGCTGGAGATCGCCGCAGGGCTCGAAGCGCACGGGCTCACCGACCGGACCGCCGCCCGCTACCGCCACCGTGACGTCTTCTCGCTCGCCGAGGAGCTGTACGCCAGAGTCCCCGGCAGCGTGCGCCGGCCCGTCGATCCGCCGCCCCCGCGCCCCGGGCGCGACACGGAGGCAAGGGCGGGGTGGACGCTGCTCGCGCTGCTGCCGGGCGCCGCCTGCCTCGCGACCGTGGGCCTGCTCCGGGCCACCGAGGGGGTGCTCGGCGGGAGCGCGCGGTCCGTGGTGACGGGCGCCGGAGCACTCCTGGTCGTCCTCGCGCTGCGGGCCTGTCTGCGCCGGGGCCCGCTGCGCGCCGAGAGCCGCCCCATCGGGGCGGCCACCGTGTACGGCTGCTGGCTGATCGGCTACGCCATGTACGGCGAGGGCCTGCTCGCCCAGGTCATGAGCGGCGGCCCGGACGGCAGCTGGGCCGGTGACCCCGCCCCGCTGCTCGGCCTCGCGCTCGCCGTCGCCCCGGCCGCCTGGTGCGCGCACCTCTTCTCCGTACACGCCCACCGCAAACTCGCCGGAAGCCACGCGCTGGAGGAGTTCGGTGCGGGCGTGCGCCCGGTACTCCTCGGAACCGTCGCGCTCTTCCTGTGCGCGCTCCTCGTCCTGCTGGCCCTCGCCGGTCTCGCGTACGGCGGCGGTGTGCCCGTCGCGGCGACCGCGCTCGGGGTCCTGTTCTTCCTGGCCCGCCTGCTCACCGTGCACGGCTTTCCCGAGCAGGCCACCACGGGCCTCGCCGCCGCCTGCGCCGTCGAAGCGGCGGCGCCCGCCCTGATCCTGGCCGGGCGTCTGCCCGGTCTCGACTCCCTGGCCCGGCCCGTCGACGCCTTCGTCGCGGCAGCCGGCACCGGAGCCGTACCGACCCTCGCCTGCGGCGCGGCGGCCCTCGGGCTGCTGATCCACGCCGCGGTCGCCCTTTCCAGGGCGTCCGCTCACGCCACGGCGCGAGCGGAAACGAAGTGACACCGATCGACCACCGCACTCCCGTGGAGCCGACGCCACGGGTCCCGCACACACCGCCCATATCGACAACAGTCTCAAGGAGAAACCGGACATGACCCGCCAATCCCCCGCACCGGCAGCCCGCCGTCGGCACTCAGGGGGCGCACGATGAGGGTGCTGCTGCTAGGAGCCAACGGATTCCTCGGCCGTTTCGTCGCCGACCGCCTGCTCGCCGATCCGGCCGTCCACCTCACGGCGCTCGGCCGGGGTGACGACGCCGACGTGCGGTTCGACCTCGCGGGCGGCAGCCCGGGGGCGCTCACCCGCTTCCTGGACGCCGTCCACCCGGGAGTCGTCGTCAACTGCGCGGGCGCCACCCGCGGCGGTGCCCGCGACCTGACCCGCCACAACACCGTCGCCGTCGCCACCGTCTGCGAGGCCCTGCGCCGCAGCGGCTGCGGCGCCCGGCTCGTCCAGGTCGGCTGTTCCGCCGAGTACGGGCCCTCGCAGCCCGGCTCGTCGACGGCCGAGGACGCCGTGCCCCGGCCCGGCGGCCCGTACGGCGTCAGTAAGCTCGCCGCCACCGAACTCGTGCTCGGCTCCGACCTCGACGCGGTCGTGCTGCGGGTCTTCTCACCCGTCGGCCCCGGCACCCCCGCCGGCTCCCCGCTCGGGCGCCTCGCCGAGGCGATGCGCCGGGCCATGCAGTCCGGCGACGGTGAGCTCAAGCTCAGCGGACTCGGGGTGCAGCGTGACTTCGTCGACGTACGCGACGTGGCGCGTGCCGTCCACGCCGCCTCGCTCTCCGCCGCCCAGGGCGTCGTCAACATCGGTACCGGCAGGGCTGTCCGGCTCCGCGACGCCGCAGCCGTCCTCGCCCGGGTCGCCGGTTACGCGGGCGCGCTCCACGAGCTGGACACCCCACCGTCCAGGCTCCCGATCGGCGCCCCCCGCGCCTCCGTCGAGACCGTCGTCGAACACCTCTCGGCGACCCCGTCCCCTTACCCCGACGGCTGCGGCGCCTGGCAGCAGGCCGACGTCCGCACCGCCCGCGACCGGCTCGGCTGGCGCCCCCGCATCAACCTGGAGGAGTCCCTCGCGGACATCTGGATGGAGGCGGCGTGCCGCATCTGACCACCACGGGTACGGCCCGGCGGACCAGCGGCGGCGACCGGCTCGGATTCGGCGTTCCCGGCTACGCGCACCCCCTGCTCGCCCCCACCGAATGGGCCGAACTGACCCGGCCCGGCACCCCGCTGCACTGGGCCGTCCTCAATATCGACAACGGGCCGGGCGCCCGGCCCGACCCGCACTGTCTGGAAGCCGCGGGCCGGCTCCGCAACGCCAGGGAGCGGGCCCTTCGGGGTGAGGCCCCGGGCGACGCCGTCCGGGCAGCCGGGGGCCGGCTGCTCGGCCACCTCGATCTCGCCCACGGGGCACGGCCCTTCGACGAGATCGTCGCCGATGCCCGGTCCTTCGTCAGCTGGTACCGCGTCGGGGGTTTCTACCTCGACCGGTGCCCCGACGGACGCGCCGACCTCCCGGCCGTCAGGAGACTCACCAGCACACTGACCGCCCTCCTGGCCGACGCCGGCACCGACAGCGCGGACCACGACAGCGCGGACGGCGACGGCTCGGGCGGCGGCAGCGCGGGCGGCCGGGGCAGACTCGTCCTGGGGCACGACACCCACCCGTATCCGGGCTACGCCGAGACGGCCGACCAACTCGTCACCTTCCGGGGGCCGTGGACCGACTACCGCTGGTCGCAGGTGGCGGAGTGGACCGCCGCCTACCCGCCCGGCCGCTTCGCGCACTTCGTGCACGGCGTCCCGCGCACCCACCTCGACGAGGCCATGCGCATCGCCCGCTGGCAGGGTGCGGGGACGATCTTCTTCACGGACCGGACCGCTCAGGTGCGTGAAGGCGGACAAACCGATCCATTCACGGCGCTGCCCAGTTACTGGGACGAAATCGTCTCGCGGATCGGACCAGGTATCTCGGAATGAGAGGGGGCGTGGCAGTGTTACCGCAAGAACAACCGTACGTAGCCGAAGTACGTAGAAACCGACCACCTGCATTGTTGAGGTTCCTGTGTCGCTGCCACCCTTGGTCGAGCCAGCTGCTGAGCTCACCGTCGACGAGGTCCGCAGGTACTCCCGCCACCTGATCATCCCGGATGTCGGGATGGACGGACAGAAGCGGCTGAAGAACGCGAAGGTGCTGTGTGTGGGCGCCGGAGGCCTCGGCTCGCCGGCCCTGATGTACCTGGCCGCAGCCGGTGTCGGCACGCTCGGCATCGTGGAGTTCGACGAGGTCGACGAGTCGAACCTGCAGCGCCAGATCATTCACAGCCAGGCCGACATCGGCCGCTCCAAGGCCCAGTCCGCCAAGGACTCGGTGCTTGGCATCAACCCGTACGTGAAGGTCGTCCTCCACGAAGAGCGGCTCGAAGCCGACAACGTGATGGACATCTTCGCCCAGTACGACCTGATCGTGGACGGCACGGACAACTTCGCCACCCGCTATCTCGTCAACGACGCGGCCGTTCTTCTGAACAAGCCGTACGTATGGGGCTCGATCTACCGGTTCGACGGACAGGCGTCCGTCTTCTGGTCCGAGCACGGTCCCTGCTACCGCTGCCTCTACCCGGAGCCGCCGCCCCCCGGCATGGTTCCCTCCTGCGCCGAGGGCGGTGTCCTGGGCGTGCTCTGCGCGTCCATCGGCTCCATCCAGGTCAACGAGGCCATCAAGCTGCTCGCCGGTATCGGTGACCCGCTCGTCGGCCGGCTGATGATCTACGACGCGCTGGAGATGCAGTACCGCCAGGTGAAGGTCCGCAAGGACCCCAACTGCGCGGTCTGCGGCGAGAACCCGACCGTCACCGAGCTCATCGACTACGAGGCCTTCTGCGGCGTCGTGTCCGAGGAGGCCCAGGAGGCGGCGCTCGGCTCCACGATCACTCCGAAGCAGCTCAAGGAGTGGATCGACGGAGACGAGAAGATCGAGATCATCGACGTTCGCGAGCCGAACGAGTACGAGATCGTCTCGATCCCGGGTGCCAAGCTGATCCCGAAGAACGAGTTCCTGATGGGCAACGCCCTCCAGGACCTTCCGCAGGACAAGCGCATCGTCCTGCACTGCAAGACCGGTGTCCGCAGCGCAGAGGTCCTCGCGGTCCTCAAGTCCGCGGGCTTCGCCGACGCCGTGCACGTGGGCGGCGGCGTGATCGGCTGGGTCCACCAGATCGAGCCCGAGAAGCCGGTCTACTAGACCCGCAGCACGGAAAGGGGGCCGGTCCGCATCAGCGGACCGGCCCCCTTCTCGTACGCGTTCGCCGTTACGAGCAGGTCTTGCCGTCCGCCGGGATCTCGCCGTCCAGGAAGTAGTCGTCGACCGTCGAGGTCACGCAGGCGCTCTCGCCGTACGCGCCATGCCCCTCACCCTTGTTGGTGATCATGACGCCGACGCCCTTGCCCAGCTCGTCCGCCATCTTCTGCGCACCCTCGTACGGCGTGGCCGGGTCACCGGTCGTGCCTATGACGAGGATCGGACCCGCGCCCGGAGCACTCGCCTCCGGTGTGTCGTGCTCGCCGTCGACCGGCCACTGCGCACACCAGCCGGCCGTGTCCCAGGCCAGGAACGGTCCGAACACCGGGGACAGCTTGCGGAATTCGGGCAGCAGCGCCCTGGCTTCGTCGAGCGTCGGCCGGGACGAGGTGTCCGCGCAGGAGATGGCGCGCTGCGAGTGGCTCTGGGTGTCGTAACGCCCCTCCGCGTCGCGGCCGTTGTAGGCGTCGGCGAGCTGGAGCAGCCTGTTGCCCGTGCCGCTCCCCTCGGCCTCGTCCAGCGCCGCCGTCAGGGCGGGCCAGCTGCTCTCGGAGTAGAGCGGGGTCACGATTCCGGTGATCGCCAGCGACTCGTTGAGCTCGCGCCCGGAATCGGTCGGCAGCGGGCTGCCGTCGATCCGCTGGAGCAGCCGCGCTATCCGCTGCGTCCCCGCCCCGGGATCCTGGCCGCGGTCCTTCAGGTAGTTCTCCAGCGCCCGCTGGAAGCCGGTCGTCTGGTTCCGGGCGTGGCCCACCGAGTCCGCCGTCGGGTCGACGACCGCGTCCAGGACTGTGCGCCCCACGTTCCCGGGGAAGAGGTGGGCGTAGGTCCCGCCCAGCTCCGTACCGTAGGAGATGCCGAAGTAGGAGAGCTTCGCGTCGCCGAGCACCTGCCGGATCAGGTCCATGTCGCGGGCCGCGTTCGACGTGCCGACGTGCGGGAGGAGGGCGCCGGAGCGGCGTCCGCAACCGGCTCCGAAGGCCGCGGCGTCGTTCACGAACGCGGCCTCCTCCGCCGCGGTGTCGGGCGTCAGGTCGACCGTGTGATGGGTCGTTTCCTGGTCCTTGTCGGTGCGGCACCTGACCCCGGAGCTCGCCGCCACCCCGCGCGGATCGAAGCCCACCAGGTCGTAACGGGAGTTGAGCTTCTCGTACGAGGGGGCCGCGCGCGGCAGGAAGTCGACGCCCGAACCACCGGGCCCGCCGAAGTTGAAGAGCATCGAGCCCAGCCGCCGCCCCCGGTCCCGCGCCTCCTTGCGGATCAGCGCGATGCCGATCGTCCCGCCGGCAGGCTTCGCGTAGTCGAGCGGCACGTCGACCGTGGCGCACCGCCAGGCGGAGCTGGGGGCGGTGCCGCCCTCGGGAGCATCACAGCGCTTCCAGTCAGGGCGCTGCGAGGTGAGAGCGGCGGGCAGACCCGGCGAGCCCTTGCTGGTCCCGGTGGCCGACGGCGCGGGGCCGGCGGCCCGGTCCGTGGGCTCCGGTTCCGTGCTCAGATCGCATCCGGCGAGCACTCCCGTCGCCAGCAGGGCCGCCCCGGCCAGGGCGACGGCCCGCCGCATCCGTCCGTTCACGCGCATGGTGCGTTCCCTCCCCGATGCCCGAAGGCGTGGGAACGCACGCCGGGCTGTGCAGATGTGCGGCCATGCTAGTCGCCGGCACCGACAGCCCGGCGGCCCGCCCGCTCAGCCGCAGACGGTGCCCGACGCGGGGACCTTGCCGTCCAGCAGGTAGCCGTTGACGGCCTTCTGCACGCACGCGTCGCCGCTGTTGTACGCGCCATGACCCTCGCCCTTGTAGGTCAGTTCGATCCCCACGCCCTCGCCCAGTTCCTCGGCCATCGCCTTCGCCCCCTCGTAAGGGGTCGCCGGGTCACCTGTGTTGCCGATGACGAGGATCGGGGGCGCTCCCGGCGCGCTGACGTCCGGGGTGTCCCAGGCGCCCGCGACCGGCCAGCCGTCGCAGCTCATCAGTCCCCAGCCCAGATACTCACCGAAGACGGGCGACGCCTTGCGGAAGTCGGGGAGCGCCGCCTTGGTCTGCTCGATCGTGAAGCGCGCCTTGGAGTCGGCGCAGTTGATGGCCGCGTTCGCCGCGTTGGAGTTGTCGTAACGGCCCTCCTCGGAGCGCCCGTTCAGCGAGTCGGCCAGCGCCAGGAGCAGCCCGCCGTTGCCGCCCTCCGCCTCGTCGAGGCCCTGTTCGAGCAGCGGCCAGGTCTCCTGGGAGTACAGGGAGGACGCGATACCTGTGGTGGCCTGGGTCTGCGTCAGCTGCCGCCCGCCGAGCCCCTCGACGGGTTCCTCGTCCAGCTGGTCGAGGAGGTCGGCGATCCACTGCTCGACCTCCTTCCCCGTGGCACCGGGCAGCTTGCAGTCGTCACGCTCGGCGCAGTCCGCGGTGAAGTTGTCCAGGGCGAGCTGGAAGCCCTCGGCCTGGCCGAGGGAGGACCGCAGGGCGCTCTCGGTCGGATCGACGACCGCGTCCAGGACCGCCCTGCCGACCTTCTCGGGGAACAGATGGGCGTAGACACCGCCCAGTTCGGTGCCGTACGAGATGCCGAAGTAGTACAGCTTGTCGTCGCCGAGCACCTCGCGCATCAGGTCCAGGTCGCGGGCGGCGTTCGTCGTACCGACGTAGCGGAGTTCCGCGCCGGAGTTCTCCTCGCAGTCGGCGACGTACGACTTCAGGCCGTCGACGTACTCCTTCTCCTCCGCCTCGTCGTCGGGGGTGGCGTCCTGCGCGTACAGCTCGTCGAGCCGGGCGTCGTCCGAGCACTCGACGCCTTCGCTGCGGCCGACGCCGCGCGGGTCGAAACTCACCAGGTCGTAACGGCTGCGGAGCGTGTCGTAGTCCGTACCGAAGGAGGGCAGGGTGGCGATCCCGGAGGCCCCGGGGCCACCGAAGTTGAAGATGAGGGAGCCGATCCGCCTGTCCTGTTCGCGGGCCCTGGCCCGGATGAGCGCCAGCTCGATCGTCCTGCCGTCCGGCTTCTCGTAGTCGAGCGGGACGTCCATGAACGTGCACTCCCAGACGGCGCCGCCGGGCAGCGGGGAGGGCGATTCGCCGCCACCCTGCGCCTCGTTCGGGGCCTGACAGGGCTTCCAGTCGAGCTTCTGGGAGGACAGCTCGTCCGCCGTGGACGCGGGGGAGGCGGTCGAGGCCGGGGAGGGCTTCGACCGCTCCGAGCCGTCGTCGTCCCCGCCGTCCGAACAGGCGGCCAGGGGCAGCAGCACGGTCGCGGTGGCGGCGATGGCGGCGGCACGAAGGGCAGGGGAAGTCCTCATGAGCCCATCGTGCTGCGGTGTGCCGGGGAACGCGCGGGGCACGGTCCAAGCGGGTGGTGGACGGCCGCCACGGCCCGGCACCGGGCTCGTCGGAGCAGGGTGCCGGTTTCCCGTGCCTCGTCTCAGAGCTCGCCCTTGCGGGTCAGCTGGTTGAAGCAGATCCAGCCGGGAAGCACCGGCAGCCACAGCGTCATCACGCGGTACAGCAGGACGGCGGGCGCCGCGACCTCCGACGGCAGACCCACCGCGATCAGCCCGAACGTCAGCGCGGGCTCGACCGCGCCCATACCGCCCGGGGTCGGCGCCGCCGAACCCAGCGCGTTACCGGCGAGGAAGACCACCGCGATGCTCGCGTAGCTGAGCTGGGGGACATCGGGGCCGCTGAAGGCCCGGATCGAGGCGTCCAGACAGAGCACGAAGAGGCCGGTCAGCAGCACCATGCCGCCGATGCCGGTGAGCAGCTTCTGCGGGCGCTGCACCACGTCGAGCATCCGGGGGACGACCCCGGCGAAGAGCGACCGCACCCGGGTCACCACGAACTTCCGCAGGAACGGGATCGCGGTCACCACCAGTACCAGCACCGCGACCGTCAGCAGCCCGGCGATCACCGTCCTGGACGGCGTGAGCGAGTCCGGGGTCCGCTCCGTACCGGTCACGTAGCCGAACAGGGCCAGCAGCAGGATGTGGCAGCCGAGGCCGAACAGCTGGGAGGCACCGACACTCGCGACGGCGAGTCCGGGACGTACCCCGGCGCGTTGCAGGAAGCGTGTGTTCAGCGCCACGCCGCCGACCGCGGCCGGGGCGACGATCTTCACGAACGACCCCGCGACCTGCGCCAGCACCGTCTTGCCGAACGGCACCCGCTCGGGCACGAAACCCAGCAGGCTCATCGCGGCGGCGACGTAACTGAGGGCCGAGAAGCCCAGCGCGGCGGCCACCCAGCCCCACTCGGCCTGTTCGACGACCGTGCCGAAGTCGGCCTCGGTGACCTGCGAGATCACGAAGTACGCGGCGATCGAACCGGCGATGAAGCTGAGCAGGGTGCGCGGCTTGATGCGTTCCAGCTGGACCGGCTCGACCGGTGCCTGCGGCCGGATCAGCAGCACCTCGCGGCGGATCTGCGCGAGCAGGTCCTCCTCGCGGGCCTCGTCGAGCGCGTCGTCGATCGCCCTCTTCTCCGCCTGCTTCTCGGTACGCAGGGACTTCCGGGCGGACTTGCGGTCTCCGCCGCCCGCCGCTTCGGCCTCCGGCTCCTTGGCGTGCCTGGCCGCGTGAGAAGCCTCCAGCACCGCCTCGCGCTCGCGCTGCGAGCGCTCCCGGGCGATCCGGCGCAGCGTCGCCCGGGTGGAGCGGCTGAGCGCGATCGGCTGGAGCAGCGGCAGCGAGTCGGCCACGGCGTCCGGGCCGAGCACGGCGAGCGCGCCGGCCACGGCCCGCTCCGCTCCGACCCGCAGACCGGTGGTGGTGAGGAGCTGGGCGACGTCCATCCGCAGAACGAGGTCACCGGCCGCGATCTCGCCGCCCCGCAGATCGGTGACGAAGACCTTGCCGGAACGATCCACCAGAATCGCGTCGCCGGTGAGCCTGCGGTGCGCGATCCGCCGCGACTGGAGGGCCTTCACCTGCCGCCACGCGCCGCGCACGAGGTCGTCGGTGATCTCCTCGTCCGCCATCGCGTCCAGGGAGCGTCCGCCGATGTGCTCGTACACGAGCATCACCGCGTCGGGGCCCAGCTCCGAGGTGGCGATCAGCTTGGGCGCGTTGGCCCCGGCGGCGATCGCCGCGTACGCGAGCAGCGCCTCCTGCTCCAGGGCCTGGCGCAGGGACTGGATGGAGCGGCGCTGGGTGATGCCCCGCAGGGTGAGTCTGCGCCAGGCCCGGTAGAAGAACCCCTGGGCCTGCTGTTCGCGGTCGACGACCGTGACATCCAGAGGCGGCCCGTCCTCCAGGGTGACCAAATACCTGCGGCCCCGGTCGTTGTGGTCCGGGTTGTCGGGGGCGTCGTCGGCGCGCATCGCGGCGACCGGGCGGAAACCGACGTGACGCAGACCGGCCATCAGGTGCTGGCCGGTCGGGCGGACGTTGGGCGAACCGACGGCGTACACCGTTCCGTACGCGACGGTCCAGCCGATCAGCACGGTGAGGATGATCGAGAACGGAGTGGTGTAGCCGCCCACCAGCATCGCGAACGCGTCCAGGAGCAGCACCACCCACAGCACGACCCGCCAGCGGGGTCTCCGTGCCATTCCGACGGCCGTCATGTAGGCGATGACGGGAGCGAGGTAGCCGTGCACCGGATCGGTCAGCGCGTCCCCGGGCTGCGGCTGGGTCAGCGCGTCCTGGATGGTGCCCGGGGCGGAGCGGGCCACCCAGAGGTCGGTGGCGAGCGTCACGCCGTGGGCCAGCACGGCGGCGAGCACACCGTCCGCGATGCGCAGCCCGTCACGTTTGATGAGGCGCTCGATGGCGAAGGCGACCGGCACGAGCAGCACGGCGATGCTGGAGACGAGTCCGGCGAGTTTGATCAGGAGGTCGGGTGCCTGGTCCGTGCCCTTGGTGATGTCGTCCTCGAGGCCCGTCGTCGTGCCCTGGGCGAACGCGGCGACGGAGAACAGCAGGACGATCGCGAGCACTCCGACGAGGAGCCGCATGAGGTCGGCGGGACGGTGCACCCGGGCCGGGAGCAGAGGCTCGTCACCCGATACACGGTCGGTCAGCTCGTCGTTCGCGGTCGAGAGAGTGGACCCGGTGAGGTCGCCCTCTCCGTGCTCAGGGGCGACCGGCACGGGTGCCGGGGCGGACGCTTTCGAGCCCTTGCTGCCGGGCGTGTCCGGGCGGGATCCGGCATCGGAGGCGCCCGCCGCCTTCGGTGGCTGCACGCCCTGCTCCTTCGTCGCCTCTGATTGGTCTTCGTGTTCTCGTATCACCGGTCACCGCCCGCATGATGGTGGCACGGCCTGCGGATGGAGGGCGGCATCAGGGTGCATCGCATGGGCGCGCGAAGCGCAAGATACGCCCCTTTGCGCGCTCGCGCACGCGCTGTGAGCGAGGGAACACGACCGGGGCCGCGCTGTCGGTGGCGTACGGCAGGATGGGGCGGATGAGCGAGAACCGGACGAGCGGCGGCGACGACGGGCCGACGGGCACGGCCCTGCCGGAGTACGCGGAGCGGGTCCTCGACGTCGCCGACCTGATCCCGCCCGGCCGCGTCATGACGTACGGGGACGTCGCGGAGTGGCTCGGCGAGGGCGGGCCGCGCCAGGTCGGGCGCGTGATGGCGCTGTACGGCTCCGCGGTGCCCTGGTGGCGGGTGGTGCGGGCCGACGGGGCGCTCCTGCCCGGCCACGAGCTGCGGGCCCTGGACCACTACCGCGAGGAGAACACCCCGCTGCGCGAGGCGGCGCGCAACGCGGAGGGGCACCTTCCGCGCCTGGACATGAAGCGCGCGCGATGGGACGGCGGTGCGACCGCCGACGGCGGGGGCGAGAAGGCTCACATCTGACAGCTTCGGCCATCCGCGCGTCCCGGGGGCGGCGCCGGGCCCGCAACGGGCGCGCGTCGGTTCCACGGTGTTCCGCCACGTCCTGTCCCGCCGGACACGTGACGAGGGACGCAACGGACTCGCTGCGTCCCGGGCCACGGCTGGCGTAGCGTCGTTCACGCGCGGCACGCTCCGCTCCCATCTTCCGTACACGAAGCCCCCCGTGCATGAAGCACCCGTACACCGAGTACCCACCAGGACCGGCGACCCACGTGAGTTCCTCCTCTTCCACCCGGCACAGTCCGCACCGCCAGGCCAGGCGGCGGACCCCGGGCGCGTACCGACTGGTGCGTACCCCGCCGGGATCGGTGGGTCCTCCTCTCCTGGACGCAGGGCAGCGCGCCGTGGTTGATCACCGGGGCGGCCCGCTCCTGGTGCTCGCGGGACCGGGTACGGGCAAGACGACGACCCTCGTCGAGGCCGTCGCGGCGAAGGTGTCCGGGGGGACCGACCCGGCGCGCATCCTCGTCCTCACCTTCAGCCGCAAGGCCGCGGTCGAACTCCGCGACCGGATGGCGGCCCGTCTCGGCGCCGCCCGGGGGCCGCAGGCCACCACCTTCCACTCCTACTGCTACGCACTGGTCCGCGCGCACCAGGACGCCGACCTGTTCGCCGACCCACTGCGTCTGCTCTCGGGCCCGGAACAGGACGTGACCGTCCGCGAGCTGCTCGCCGGCCAGGTCGACCTGGAGCGGCAGGGCCACGCTCATGTCCGCTGGCCCGACGAACTGAGGGCCTGTCTCACCACGCGCGGGTTCGCCGACGAGGTACGGGCGGTGCTGGCGCGCAGCCGGGAGCTCGGCCTCGGCCCGGACGCCCTGGGGGCCTTCGCGCGGCGTACGGGCCGTCCGGACTGGAGCGCCGCCGCCGAGTTCCTCGCCGAGTACCTGGACGTGCTGGACGCGCAGGGGGTCCTGGACTACGCGGAGCTGGTGCACCGGGCGGTGCTGCTCGCGGAGCGCCCCGAGGTGTCGGCCCTGCTGGCGGAGCGTTACGACGCGGTGTTCGTCGACGAGTACCAGGACACGGACCCCTCCCAGGTGCGGCTGCTGCGAGCGCTGGCCGGGAACCGGGGGAGCCTCCCGGGGGCCGGGGGCGGGCGGACGCTGGTCGCGTTCGGTGACCCGGACCAGTCGATCTACACCTTCCGCGGCGCCGACGTGAACGGCATCCTCGACTTCCCGGACGCCTTCCCGCGTGCCGACGGGGCGCCCGCGCCCGTCGCCGTCCTGACCACCTCGCGCCGCTCCGGAGCCGAGCTGCTCGCGGCGACCCGGCTGCTCACCCGACGTATGCCGCTGACCCGCCTGCCTTCGGACAAGGTGCGCGCCCACCGGGAGCTCACCGCTGCCCGGGACGGCGGCAAGGTGGAGACGTACACCTACCCGACCGCCTCGGCGGAGCTCGACAACATCGCGGACCTGCTGCGCCGTGCGCACCTGGAGGACGGGGTGCCGTGGAACGAGATGGCGGTGCTGGTACGGGCCGGAGGCCGCTCCATCCCCTCCGTACGCCGCGCCCTCACCTCCGCCGGCGTACCCCTTGAGGTCGACGGCGACGACCTCCCCCTGCGCCACGAACCCGCGGTCGCGCCGCTCCTGACGGCGCTGCGCACGATCGCCACGGCCGCACTGAACGGCACGGAACGTGCCTCGGACGAGCCCGCAGGAAGCGAGGACCCCGCAACCGGCGCCCAGCACTGGCTCGACACCGAGACCGCTCTCACCCTCCTCACCTCACCCCTCGGCTCCATGGACGCGGCCGACCTCCGCCGCCTCGGCCGCGCCCTGCGGGACGAGGAGCGGGCCGGGGGGAACCGCGTGCCACCACCCTCCGGCGACCTTCTGGCCCGGGCTCTCGCCGAGCCCGAACGGCTGGTCGCGCACGACCCCTCGTACGCGCGCGGCGCCCAGCGCCTGGGCGCACTCCTGCGCAAGGCGCGGGAACTCCTCGAAGGCGGCGGCACCGCCGAAGAGGCCCTCTGGGTGCTCTGGGACGGCACCCCGTGGCCCGGCCGCCTCGAACGGTCCGCCCTGCGCGGCGGCGCCGCCGGACGTAACGCCGACCGGGACCTCGACGCCGTCTGCGCCCTCTTCGACACCGCCGCCCGCGCGGAGGAGCGCACCGGAGGGCGGGGCGCCCTCAACTTCCTGGAGGAGATCGACGCCCAGGACATCGCAGCCGACACCCTCTCCAGGCGTGTGGTGCGCCCCGACGCGGTCCGCCTGATGACGGCGCACCGCTCCAAGGGCCTGGAGTGGCGCCTCGTCGTCGTCACCGGTGTCCAGGAGGGCCTCTGGCCCGACCTGCGGCGCCGGGGCTCGCTTCTGGAAGCCGACCGGATCGGCCGTGACGGTCTCGCCGAACCCCTCACCCCGGGCGCGCTCCTCGCCGAGGAACGCCGCCTCTTCTACGTCGCCGCGACCCGCGCCCGGGACCGTCTCGTGGTGACCGCGGTCAAGGCCCCCGCCGACGACGGCGACCAGCCGTCCCGCTTCCTCGGCGAACTCGGCGCCGAACCCCGGGACGTCACCGGACGGCCCCGCCGCCCCCTGGCCGTCGCCGCGCTGGTCGCGGAACTCCGGGCCACCACCGTCGACCCCGGCGTCTCCGGCACCCTGCGGGAGGCGGCGGCCCACCGGCTCGCACGCCTGGCCGCGCTGACCGACGAGGAGGGCCAGCCGCTCGTACCCGCGGCCCACCCGTACCGCTGGTGGGGGCTGGACGAACCGACCCGCTCGGCCGTCCCGCTGCGCGACCGTGACCACTCCGTCGCGCTGTCCGGCAGCGCGCTCGACCAGCTGGCCAACACCTGCGCGCTCCAGTGGTTCCTGGGCCGCGAGGTGAAGGCCGACGCGCCGGCCACCGCCGCACAGGGCTTCGGCAACGTCGTCCACGTCCTGGCGGACGAGGTCGCCTCCGGCCGTACCCCTGCCGACCTGGCCGTCCTGATGGAACGCCTGGACTCCGTCTGGAACGGCCTGGCCTTCGACGCGCCCTGGAAGTCCCAGCAGGAGAAGGACCACGCCCGTGCCGCACTCGAACGCTTCCTGAGCTGGCACGTCATGGACCGCACCGGACGCACCCCCGTCGCGAGCGAGCACGACTTCGACGTGACGCTCGAAGCGGGGGAGTACGCGGTACGCATCCGGGGCTCCATGGACCGCGTCGAACAGGACGCCGACGGCCGGGCGTACGTCGTCGACTTCAAGACCGGGAAGGCGTCGCCGACCAGGGAGGAGGTGGCCGCCCACCCGCAGCTCGCGGTGTACCAGCTGGCCGTCAGGGAAGGCGCGGTCGACGAGGTCTTCGACGGGCAGCGGCCGGAGTCCGGCGGCGCCGAACTCGTACAGCTGCGCCAGCCGGCCCCCAAGAAGGAGGGCGGCGAGGCCCTTCCCCGCGTACAGGCCCAGGAACCCCTGTCCGGCGAGTGGGTCTCCGACCTGCTGGCGACGGCGGCCGGACGGGTCCTGGACGAACGCTTCACCCCTTCGACCGGCCAGCACTGCACGCACTGCACGTTCCGTGCCTCGTGCAGTGCGCAGCCGGAGGGACGCCAGGTCGTGGACTGAGCGCGGACCGACGTGCTCACCGCACGTTGTCAGTGGGTCCGGTTAGCCTCTCTGGAGTGTCCTCACGTATCAGCGATCCCGAGGAGCTCAAGGAGCTGCTCGGGATTCCGTTCACCCCGGAGCAGACGGCCTGCATCACGGCGCCGCCGGCCCCGCAGGTGATCGTGGCCGGAGCCGGGTCGGGGAAGACCACGGTGATGGCGGCGCGCGTGGTGTGGCTGGTCGGTACCGGGCAGGTCGCCCCCGAGCAGGTTCTCGGCCTGACCTTCACCAACAAGGCGGCGGGCGAGCTCGCCGAGCGGGTCCGCAAGGCCCTGGTGGCCGCCGGGGTCACCGACCCGGACGTCATCGACCCGGACAACCCCCCGGGCGAACCCAGCATCTCGACGTACCACGCGTTCGCCGGGCGGCTGCTCACCGAGCACGGTCTGCGCATCGGCCTCGAACCCACCACGCGCCTTCTCGCCGACGCCACGCGCTACCAGCTCGCCGCCCGTGTGCTCCGCGAGGCCCCTGGGCCGTACCCGGCCCTGACCCGGTCGTTCCCCACCCTGGTCAGCGATCTGCTGGCGCTCGACTCCGAGCTCGCCGAGCACCTCGTACGGCCCGAGCGGCTCGCCGAGTACGACACGGAGCTGCTCCGGACACTCGAAACGGCCAAGCTCAGCAACGCCGAGCTGCGCAAGCTCCCCGAGACGGCCGAGGCCCGTCGTGAGCTGCTCGGTCTGACCGAGCGCTACAGGGCCGCCAAGCGCAGCCGCGACCTCCTCGACTTCGGCGACCAGATCGCCCTCTCCGCCGAGCTGGCCCTCACCCGGCCCGAGGTCGGCGCCATCCTGCGCGACGAGTTCCGGGTCGTCCTGCTCGACGAGTACCAGGACACCTCCGTCGCCCAGCGACTGCTGCTCTCCGCCCTGTTCGGCGGGCACGACGAGGGCGCCGCGGGCCACGCGGTGACCGCTGTCGGCGACCCCTGCCAGGCGATCTACGGCTGGCGCGGCGCCTCCGTCGCCAACCTCGACGACTTCCCCGAGCACTTCCCGCACGCCGACGGCACCCCCGCCACCCGCTACTCGCTCAGCGAGAACCGGCGCAGCGGCGGGCGTCTCCTCCACCTGGCCAACGGCCTCGCCGACCCGCTGCGCGCCATGCACGAAGGCGTCGAGGCCCTGCGCCCCGCCCCGGGCGCCGAACACGACGGCACCGTCCGCTGCGCCCTGCTCCGCACCCACACGGAGGAGATGGCCTGGCTCGCCGACTCGATCGCCCACCTCGTGGCGACGGGAAGGGCGCCCGGCGAGATCGCCGTCCTGTGCCGCACCGCGGGCGACTTCGCCGAGATCCAGGCCGCGCTGGTCGACCGTGACGTCCCCGTGGAGGTCGTCGGCCTGTCCGGACTGCTGCACCTTCCCGAGGTCGCCGACCTCGTCGCCGTCTGCGAAGTCCTCCAGGACCCCGGGGCCAACGCCTCCCTGGTCCGGCTCCTCACCGGACCGCGCTGGCGGATCGGCCCCCGCGACCTCGCACTCCTCGGACGCCGGGCCCGCCTCCTCGTGCACCGCGCCTCCCACGACGACGAGGACGCCGATCCCGACCGCCGGCTCGCCGAGGCCGTCGAAGGCACCGACCCCGCCGAGGTGATCTCCCTCGCCGACGCCCTCGACACCTTCCTGGAATCGCGAGGAGCCGAGGACGACGGCCTGCCGTTCTCCGCCGAGGCCCGCGTGCGCTTCGCCCGGCTCGCCGCCGAACTGCGCGACCTGCGCCGCTCGCTCGCCGACCCCCTCATGGACGTGCTGCACAGGGTCCTCGCCACCACGGGCCTGGAGGTCGAACTCTCCGCGTCACCGCAGGCCCTGGCCGCCCGACGCCGGGAGACCCTGAGTAACTTCCTGGACATAGCGGCAGGTTTCGCCTCGGTCGACGGTGAAGCCACTCTCCTGGCGTTCCTCGGTTACCTGCGCACCGCGGCGCAGTACGAGAAGGGGCTGGACAACGCGCTGCCGGGCGGCGAGAACACCGTCAAGGTCCTCACCGCGCACAAGTCCAAGGGTCTCGAATGGGATGTCGTCGCGGTGCCCGGGCTGGTCACCGGCCAGTTCCCCAGCGGCCGGTCCCGGGACTCCTGGACCTCCCAGTCCCACGTCCTGCCGCACGCGCTGCGCGGTGACACGGCCACCCTCCCGGTGGTCCACTCCTGGGACGCCAAGGGACTCAAGGCGTTCAAGGAGGAGATGAAGGAGCACCAGCGGACCGAGGAGCTACGCCTCGGATACGTCACCTTCACGCGCCCGCGCTCCCTGCTGCTCGGCTCGGGCCACTGGTGGGGGCCCTCCCAGAAGAAGACGCGCGGTCCGTCCGACTTCCTGGACGCGCTGTACGAGCACTGCGCCGCCGGGTACGGCGACATCGAGGTCTGGGCCGACGAACCGGCCGAGGACGAGGAGAATCCCGCGCTCCAGGAGAGGGACGCCGACCAGGCGTGGCCGCTGCCGCTGGACGAGGCGTCGACGGCCCGTCGCCGCGCCGCCCGGGACACGGTGCTGGCCCACCTGGAGGCCCTGGCCGCGACGGGACCCGTACCCGACGTGTACGACGCCCGGCAGCCGGCGGACCACGACGTCCCCGGCGGGGCGGACGTCCCGGGGGGCGCGTTCTTCGACGACGGCGATTTCCCGGACGCCGGCGCGTTCCCTCCCGATCACGCGTTCCCGGACGAGGACCCCTTCCCGGACGGTGAGCCGTTCCCGGACGAGGCCGCGGACTGGGACGCCCTGGCCACCGAACCGCCCACGGCCCTCGCGACTGCGCCCGCCCCGGCGCCGGAGGCACCGCGCGTCCCCGCGGCCCGCGCTCCCGTGGACCCAGGCCGCACGCCCCTGCTCACTCCGGAGGAGTCCCGCACCCTCGCCTCCTGGGACCGCGACCTCGAAACGCTCGCCGGGGAGCTGCGCCGTGCCCGCGCCACCGTGCGCGACGTGATCGTCCCCGCCTCGCTCTCCGCCACCCAGCTGCTGCGTCTCGCCGAGGACCCGGACGGATTCGCCCAGGAGCTGGCCCGCCCCATGCCGAGGCCGCCCCAGCCCGCCGCCCGCCGGGGCACGCGCTTCCACGCCTGGGTGGAGTCCCGCTACGAGGAGCTGCCGCTGCCCATGCTCGGCCCCGACGAGCTCCCGGGCGGCGAGGGGAGCGACGCCGAGATCGCGGACGAGCAGGACCTCGCCGAGCTCAAGGAGGCCTTCGAGCGTACGGAGTACGCCCGCCGCACCCCGTACCGCGTCGAGACGCCCTTCCAGATAAGCCTCGCCGGCCGGGTGATCCGGGGCCGGATCGACGCCGTCTACCGCACAGGTGACACGTACGAGATCGTCGACTGGAAGACCAGCCGCAACAGGACCGCCGACCCGCTCCAGCTCGCCGTCTACCGCCTCGCCTGGGCGGAGCTCCACGAGCTGCCGCTCGACGCGGTCACGGCCACCTTCCTCTACGTGCGCAGCGGAGAGACCGTCCACCCCAAGGACCTGCCGGGCCGTGCGGAACTGGAACGCATCCTCCTGGACGAGCCGCCCCCACCGGCCCCCAGGGCCTCGCCCGGGAAGGCTCGCCCGGGCGAGGCACTAGGCTCAAGGCCATGAGCGACACCCCGGACAGCGCTGTCCGTACGTACATAGACACGCACCGTGCGGCCTTCCTCGAGGACCTCGCCGCCTGGTTGCGCATCCCGTCCGTATCCGCACAGCCGGAGCACGACGGTGACGTACGGGCCAGTGCCGAGTGGCTGTCCGCCAAGCTCAAGGAGACCGGCTTCCCCGTCGCCGAGGTCTGGGAGACGCCCGGCGCCCCCGCCGTCTTCGCCGAGTGGCCGAGCGAGGACCCGGACGCCCCGACGGTCCTCGTGTACGGCCACCACGACGTGCAGCCCGCGGCCCGCGAGGACGGCTGGCACACCGACCCGTTCGAACCGGTGATCCGTGACGGCAGGATGTACGGACGCGGCGCTGCCGACGACAAGGGCCAGGTGTTCTTCCACACCCTCGGCGTCCGGGCCCATCTCGCCGCGACCGGCCGCTCCACCCCCGCCGTCCACCTCAAGCTCCTCATCGAGGGCGAGGAGGAGTCCGGCTCCCCCAACTTCCGCGCCCTGGCCGAGCAGCACGCCGCCCGACTCGCAGCCGACGCGGTGATCGTCTCCGACACCGGCATGTGGGACGAGACGACCCCGACCGTCTGCACCGGGATGCGCGGCCTCGCCGAGTGCGAGATCCAGCTGTACGGCCCCGCGCAGGACATCCACTCCGGATCGTTCGGCGGCGCGGTCCCCAACCCCGCGACCGCGGTGGCCCGTCTCGTGGCGGCACTGCACGACGCGGACGGGCGGGTCACGGTCCCCGGCTTCTACGACGGCGTGGCCGAACTCACCGACACCGAGCGGGCCCTCTTCGCCGAGCTGCCCTTCGACGAGGACACCTGGCTGCACACCGCCAAGTCACAGGCGGCATCGGGCGAGGCGGGCTACTCCACCCTGGAGCGGATCTGGGCCCGCCCCACCGCGGAGGTCAACGGCATCGGCGGCGGCTACCAGGGCGCGGGCAGCAAGACGATCATTCCGTCGTCGGCCCTGGTGAAGCTCAGCTTCCGGCTGGTCGCCGGCCAGGACCCGGACCACGTCCAGCAGCGCGTACGGACCTGGGCCGAGGAGCAGATCCCCCCGGGCATCCGGCACAGCATCACGTTCTCGCCCGCCACCCGGCCCTGTCTGACGCCGCTGGACCACCCCGCCCTCCAGGCGGTGACCCGTGCCATGGGCCGGGCCTTCGGGAAGAAGATCCTCTTCACCCGCGAAGGGGGTTCGGGACCCGCCGCCGACCTTCAGGACGTGCTCGGCGCCCCCGTCCTCTTCCTGGGCATTTCCGTACCGTCCGACGGCTGGCACGCCCCTGACGAGAAGGTCGAACTCGACCTCCTGTTCAAGGGTGTGGAGACCGCCGCCCACCTGTGGGGCGAGCTGGCCGCGGCACTCCGCTGAGACTTCATGGCACCCGATCCACTCCGGGGGAGTAGGAAGCACCTGTGAGCACCTTCGACAACGCGACCGCAGACCGACCCATCGGTCTCACCGCACCCAGCGGCATCGACCGCGCCGCCCACCACCGTCTCGACGAGGCATGGCTGGCCGCAGCCTGGAGCCACCCCACGACCAGGGTCTTCGTCGTCTCCGGCGGCCAGGTGCTGATCGACGACACCGCCGACGGCGGCACCGAGATCGTGATGACCCAGGCCTTCGAGGCACCGGTCACCGAGACCCACCGCTACTTCCTCGGCAGCGACGAGGAGGGCGTCAGCTACTTCGCGCTGCAGAAGGACTCCCTGCCCGGCCGCATGGACCAGTCGGCCCGCCCGGCGGGTCTGCGCGAGGCGGGTCTCCTGCTCGGTGCCCGAGACGCCGGGCTGATGGTCCACGCGGTCGCCCTGGAGAACTGGCAGCGTCTGCACCGCTTCTGCTCGCGCTGCGGTGAGCGCACCGTCATCGCGGCGGCCGGCCACATCCGCCGCTGCCAGGCGTGCGGCGCCGAGCACTACCCGCGCACCGACCCCGCGGTGATCATGCTGGTCACCGACGACCAGGACCGGGCCCTGCTGGGCCGCCAGGTCCACTGGCCCGAAGGCCGCTTCTCCACGCTCGCCGGTTTCGTCGAGCCGGGGGAGTCGATCGAGCAGTCCGTGGCGCGCGAGGTCTTCGAGGAGGCGGGCATCACGGTCGGCGAGGTCGAGTACATCGCCAGCCAGCCCTGGCCCTTCCCGTCCAGCCTGATGCTCGGCTTCATGGCACGGGCCACGACGTACGAGATCAACGTGGACGGCGAGGAGATCGAGGAGGCCCGCTGGTTCTCCCGCGAGGACCTGACGGCGGCCTTCGAGTCGGGCGAGGTCATGCCGCCGTTCGGCATCTCGATCGCGGCCCGGCTCATCGAGCTCTGGTACGGGAAGCCGCTCCCGAGGCCGCGCAGCTCGATCTGACGCGCTCACGCACGTGCCGCACGGTGCAGCGAAGAGCCCCCACCGATGGCGGGGGCTCTTCGGCGCGGACGTGCAGCGGTCAGACGCCGACCTTCTGCTTGACCTGGGCCAGCGAGGGGTTCGTCAGGGTCGAACCATCCGGGAACAGCACGGTCGGGACCGTCTGGTTTCCGCCATTCGCCTTCTCGACGAACGCCGCGGAATCCGGGTCCAGCTCGATGTTGATCTCGGTGTAGGCGATGCCCTCGCGGTCCATCTGACCCTTGAGCCGACGGCAGTACCCGCACCAGGTGGTGCTGTACATCGTCACAGTGCCCTGCATGTCTCGCGCTCCTCTGTCTCGTCCGTCTCGCCGTAAAGCCGAGATTGTGCGTTCCCGCACGCAAGGGAACGTACGGGACCCCGCCCGCCATTCCCGCCGCACCCCGCGAAATCGGGGCCCTCACAGGGATCGGGGCCCGTCGGCCGCCGTGGCCACCACGAGGGACGACGGAGACCGGGCCTGGATTAGTACGACGGATCGTTCACCCCTGTGGACAACTTCCGCGCCCGCCTCCTGCGACCTGGCAGCATGGCGGGGTGACAGCAGCAACGCACTCCACCCTCTTCCCACAGGTCCCCGACTCCCCGGACGCCGTGCTCGACGGGCTCGACCCCGAGCAGCGCGAGGTCGCGACCGCTCTGAGCGGACCCGTGTGCGTGCTGGCCGGAGCCGGTACGGGCAAGACGCGCGCGATCACCCATCGCATCGCGTACGGGGTGCGCGCGGGGATACTCCAGCCGACGACGGTGCTGGCTGTCACCTTCACCAACCGCGCGGCCGGAGAGATGCGCGGCCGCCTGCGCCAGCTCGGAGCCACCGGGGTGCAGGCGCGGACCTTCCACTCCGCGGCCCTGCGCCAGCTCCAGTACTTCTGGCCGAAAGCAGTCGGTGGCGAGCTCCCGCGACTGGTCGAACGCAAGGTCCAGCTGGTCGCCGAGGCGGCTGCCCGCTGCGGGATCAAGCTCGACCGCACCGAGCTGCGGGACGCCACGAGTGAGATCGAGTGGGCGAAGGTCACCCAGACCGTGCCCGCCGACTATCCGGCCGCGGTCGCCAAGACCCAGCGCGACGCCCCGCGCGATCCGGCCGAGCTCTCCCAGATCTACGGGATGTACGAGCAGCTCAAGCGCGACCGCTCCGTGATCGACTTCGAGGACGTGCTGCTCCTCACCGTCGGCATCCTCCAGGACCGGCACGACATCGCGGACCACGTCCGCAGCCAGTACCAGCACTTCGTCGTCGACGAGTACCAGGACGTCAGCCCGCTCCAGCAGCGGCTGCTCGACCTCTGGCTCGGGGACCGGGACACCCTGTGCGTCGTCGGCGACGCCAGCCAGACGATCTATTCCTTCACCGGAGCCACCCCCGACCACCTGCTGAACTTCCGCACCCGTCATCCGAACGCCACGATGGTCAAGCTGGTCCGCGACTACCGCTCCACGCCGCAGGTCGTCCACCTGGCCAACGGCCTGCTGAGCCAGGCCCGCGGCAAGGCCGCGGAGCACCGGCTGGAACTGGTCTCGCAGCGCGACAAGGGCCCCGCCCCCGCCTACACGGAGTACGCGGACGAGCCGGCGGAGGCGGAGGGCACCGCCCGTCGAATCCGCGATCTGATCGCCGCGGGTGTCCCGGCCGGTGAGATCGCCGTGCTTTACCGCGTCAACTCCCAGTCCGAGGTCTACGAGCAGGCGCTCGCCGACGCGGGCGTCCCCTACCAGCTGCGCGGTGCGGAGCGCTTCTTCGAGCGCGCGGAGGTGCGGGAGGCGGGCATGGCCCTGCGCGGCGCGGCCCGCGCCGGGGGCAACGACTCACTGCTCGACCAGGCGGAGGGCCTGCCGTCCGAGGTCCGGGCCGTGCTCTCCACCAAGGGCTGGACCAGCAGGCCGCCGGCCGGCTCCGGTGCGGTCCGGGACCGCTGGGAGTCACTGGCCGCGCTGGTGCGGCTGGCCGAGGACTTCGAACAGGCCAAGCCGGGGGCGACCCTCTCCGACCTCGTGGCGGAGCTCGACGAACGGGCAGCCGCGCAGCACGCCCCCACCGTGCAGGGCGTCACGCTGGCCTCGCTGCACTCGGCGAAGGGCCTGGAGTGGGACGCCGTGTTCCTGGTCGGACTGACCGAGGGCATGATGCCGATCACGTACGCCAAGACCGACGAGCAGGTCGAGGAGGAGCGGCGGCTGCTCTACGTCGGAGTGACCAGGGCCCGCCTCCACCTCACGCTGTCGTGGGCGCTCTCCCGTTCGCCCGGCGGCAGGGGCGGCCGACGGCCCACACGCTTCCTGAACGGCCTGCGGCCGGGCTCGGCGGCGCTCACCGCCCGCGGCGGCGCGGGCGGTGGCGGTGGCATCGACCGCGGTTCCGGTACGGGCACGGGAGCGGTCGGCACGGGCCCGGGCACGGCGGCCAGGCGCACGCGCCGAGGGCCGGTGCGGTGCAGGGTCTGCGGCAGGACGCTCACCGAGGCCGGCGAGATGAAGCTGATGCGCTGCGAGGACTGCCCCTCCGACATGGACGAGGCGCTGTACGGGCGGCTGCGGGAGTGGCGGGCCGTGCAGGCGCGGGAGGTCGGGCAGCCCGCCTACTGCGTGTTCACGGACAAGACGCTGATGGCGATCGCCGAGGCCGTACCGGCCACCGAGGGAGAACTCGTCACCATCCCCGGCGTCGGCAACCGGAAGCTGACCCGGTTCGGCGCCGACGTCCTGGCCATCTGCGCAGGTGAGCCGGTGGGTGAGGAGGCCGCGGAGGGCGACGGTGAGGTGTGAGAAAAACTCGTCGAAAAAATAGTTTGCGCCCGCCCCAGTCGTCACCATAGGTTCTTAACCACGGGAACAGCGACTTCTCTGAAGCCCTGATTCCGTGCTGTACTTATCCGAATACGCAGGACCGGTCCCGGCCGGTCCCCTTAGACGCCGAGAGGAGGCGATTCCTGTGATCAGCATCATCAGCACCAGCAAAATGACCGATCTCTCGGTCGTCTCCGCCTACTCGCTCGGCCTCGCCTGCTCTTCGGAATCCGTGCTTCGTGGCACCGGTCTGTCCGGCATCTCCGCCGCCCGTCCGCTGTCTCCGGCCGCTCTCCTGCCCGTGATGCGGGAGCGCAATGAGCGACCGATCGAGGCACCGGCAGCAGCAGTAGCGAAGGGACAGGCCCCGGCCTATGCCTTTGCGGCCGTCGGTGCCGGAGCCAAGCAGCAGACGAAGCAGCACCAGACGACGCAGCACCACACGATGTGGGCCTTCCGTGGGCCTGAACCCTGGAGCGATCCAGCCTGATCCAGCATCAGGCCGGCGCCTTCAGGGCCGCGGAACCCCACTCGGGATCCGCGGCCCTTTTGTTTTGTCCGAACGGGATGAGACGTGACGAAGGAGCCTCGGGACAAGCAGTACCAGCCGCCAACCGGCCAACAGGCCGGCACGACCAGACGAGGACACCACCCACCGTGCAACTCGAAACGCACGCCCCGTCCGTACCGCCTTCCGACACGATCTCCCCGCCCGGCCTCACGGAGGACTCCACCTTGATCCCCCTCACCGCGCTCACCGCGCTCGACGACGCCATCGAGAACCTCGGTGTGCCCGTCCCCTGCCGTTCGTACGACCCCGAGGTCTTCTTCGCCGAGTCGCCTGCCGACGTCGAGTACGCCAAGTCCCTCTGCCGCACCTGCCCGCTCGTCGAGGCCTGCCTCGCCGGCGCCAAGGAGCGGCGTGAGCCGTGGGGTGTCTGGGGTGGCGAGCTGTTCGTCCAGGGTGTCGTCGTCGCCCGCAAGCGGCCCCGTGGCCGCCCGCGCAAGAACCCGGTCGCGGCGTGACCGCCGGCCTGGGGGTCCCCGCCCCCGCACGGCTGAAGCGCATCGGAACCATCGACCGTCCCCACACCCATGACCCCCGGAATCAGGCACCAATGACCTCCCCCACGAATGAGCCCATCGGCTCCGCAACCCCCGACGTCACCATCACCGGCGCGAACGACTCACGCCAGAACAGGACCCGCGAGATGCAACTCATCCCAGAAGCCATGGCTCGTGCGCATATGCACGACCGCCTGAGGGAGGCCGAGGCGGACCGACAGGCTGTGCGCCTCGTCGCCGCCCGGCGGATGCACCGCCGTGCGGAGCGCGCCTCGATGCGTGCCCGCCGTGCGCTGGCCATGGCGGTCATGCACTGAGGACTCCGCAGGAGTGCAGGAGTCACCGGGGCTGAGCCCCGAAAGCAACAGGCTGCCCGGGCAACCGCTCTGCCCGGGCAGCCACCCCTCCGCGGGGCCGGTCCGAACAGGCCGGCCCCGCGGTGCGTTGAGCCGTGCCGCACACCCTTCGCGGCGTTATCGTCACCAGGTGGACGAGGAGACGCAAGCCGGACAGCCGGGTGCCGACCGTGTGGTGTGCGCACAGTGCGAGACCGCAGCGAACGGCCGGACCGCACCGCCTACCTGGAGCTGTTCCCTGGAGGACGGCGTACGCCGCTACCTCTGCGACGACTGCGCCCGCGCCCACATCAGGGCTATCGAGAGCCGCCTCGACCCCGACTGGTGGTGACCGCGGACCGGTGGTGACCGCGGCGGCCCCCCGGTCCGGGTCCGCCCCCGTCAGGCCCGCCCGTTCTAGGCGTCGACGGCGGCGCCCTCCTGCTCGTCCTCCTCCTGCGCGTACTCCGCGGACTCGCTCTCGCCCTCGTCCTCGGCCACGAATCCCGGGAGCCAGGACTCGAGTTCGTCCCGCAGGCGCACGGTCGCACCCAGCTGGCACAGCACACCGATGGTGCTAAGCGTCACACGGTGTATGAGCAGGTAGGACGGCGGAAGGTTCAGCTGCTTGCCCAGCTGATGGGCGGGGGAGCGCGGATCCGCTATGCGGGCCGCCTGGGTGCGCAACCAGCCGCGGGTGAAGGTGAACTCGTCGACCTCGGCCGGCTCGATGATCGGCAGCAGGTAGTCGAGCACCGCGTCCGGCGCGAGCTCGATCGACTCCTTCACGAAGCCGGCTTCGCGCAGCAGCTCGTAGACCGCTTCGGCGTTGCCCTCCAGCGTCATCCGCAGCGAGTCACCGATGGTCTGCGGGAGCCCGCCCGGCAGCCGGTCCACCGTGCCGAAGTCCAGCACTCCGAGCCGCCACTGCCCCGGCTCCCCTCCCGGCGCGTCCCCGTCCTCGCTCCCGGCGGCCGGCAGCAGCCGGAAATTGCCCGGATGCGGATCGGCGTGCAGCAGACCCGTACGCGCCGGACCCGAGAACAGGAAGCGTGCCAGCAACTGACCTGCCCTGTCCCGCTGTTCCACGGTGCCGTCGGCGATCACGTCGGCGAGCGGGATGCCGTCGATCCACTCCGACACCAGGACCTGCTCGGACTGGTGGACGACACCCGGGACGACCACGTCGGGATCGTCCGCGAACTCCTCCGCGTGGAGGCGCTGGGACTCCGCCTCCAGCGCGTAGTCCAGCTCTTCCTCGACCCGCTCGCGCAGTTCCTTGATGAGCGGCTTCACATCCATGCCCGGAACCAGCGGGCCGAACAGCCGGGCGAAACGGCTCAACTGGGTCAGGTCGGACAGCAGTGCCTCGCCCGCGCCCGGGTACTGCACCTTCACCGCGACGTTCCGGCCGTCGTGCCACACCGCCCGGTGCACCTGCCCGATCGACGCGGCGGCCGACGGCTTGTCCTCGAAGGAGAGGAAGAGGTCCCGCCAGTCCTCGCCCAGCCGCTCCTCCAGCACCGCGTGCACCGTGCGCGCGGGCATGGGCGGCGCGGCTTCCTGCAGTTTGGTGAGCGCGGCCCGGTAGGGCCCCGCGACCTCCTCGGGCAGCGCGGACTCGAAGACGGACAGCGCCTGACCGAGCTTCATGGCGCCGCCCTTCAACTCTCCCAGCACACGGAAGAGCTGATCGGCCGTTCGCTGCTGTACCTCACGTGCCACCAGTTCGGCGGACTTCCCGCCGATCCGCTTACCCAGGCCCCATGTGGCACGGCCCGCGAAGCCGAGCGGTAGCGCGGCCAGCTTGGCGGTACGGGTGACCGCCTTCCGGGGAAGATCAGACATGTGCCCCTCCAGTTCCCAGACCGTGCCGCGTGAGTCTCGGGCGTTGCCGTCGACAGCGGTCACCCGGCCATTGTGTCGTGTGCGGCACCCGTCTCGGAGGTGAGCTCCCCCTCAGTGTGCCCGGCCGCCCCGCAGGAGCAGTCGCGATGCGGCCCCAACCGCTCCGACCGCCAGTCGAGCAGAGGCATCGCGGCCTCCCACCGGGTGCCCGTGCTGGCAGGCAACTCCCCGTCGATGAAGGACAGCGCGTGGGCTGCCGCAAGCCCCGCCACCGCTGTGGCCAGGCCCACATCGCAGGCAGGGACGGCACTCCGGCGCCCCGAGCGCCACTGCGCCAGCATCCGGGGCCACTGCGGATCACGTTCGGCGCGGTGCAGGGCCAGACAGCCCGCGCACCCCGTGCCTCCCGGCAGTACCAGCGGGCCGACCACGCCAGTGGCTTCGATCACACCCGCGTAGAGGTGCGGCGTTCCCGAAGCGATCCACGGGGCGGCGGTGGCCGGTTCGGGGGCGTACACCGAGAGGCCGTCCCTCGGGGCGACCACGATCAGGGACAGCCCCGGTTCGTGCCCGGCCGGCGCCCCGGTCGCCCCCGTGGCCCGCGGGATGCCGCCCACGGCGGACCTGCGGACGAGCTGACGGGCGGCCGAGTCCCTCCGCTCCCCGACCGCGGACGCCGGAAGTCCGCCGGGAGCGACGTCCCACGGCTCGGCGCGGCCGCCGTCCAGCACCTCGACCCGGCCCACCCCGGCCCCGGACAACACGGCGGCGATCACGGCACCGACCCGGCCCGCGCCCCGTACCTGCACGCGCATGGCCCGGCGGGCCGCGAGCCGTCGCAGCCCGCTGCCGGGCTCCGGATGCACGACGGAGAGTGACGCGAGATCAGGCCGCTGCCGCTCCAGGGCGTCGGCCCGTTCGCGTAACGCATCGGCCTCCGGGCCGCCTCCCCGGGAATCGTCCAGCAGGCCGGCTTCCGTCAGCCGCCGCACCAGGACGCCCACATGACGGTCCGACAGATCGAGCGCGCGGGCTTCTTCGCGCAGGAGCCGCAGACCGCGCGTGCCGTCGAGGAGTTCCAGAAAGCTTCCCGTGGCGATATCCACGGGGCCGAGCGTCACCGCATGGGCCGGTGTCACCCCGAATTGAACGGTGTTCCGTCCGCGCCATGCGCGGCGCAGGGCGGGCTTGAGCATCGGATGCATGACTTCTCCCCGGTAGGCGTGAAGATCCTTTGCCAGAATGCGGGGACGGCGCGAAGTCTGCGAGAAGTTGTCCACAGGCAGGGGGTATTAGTCGTTCAAATGGTGCACCCTGACGACCCGGTCAACGCCGAACCGTTCCGGGGTCGGGACTTCCGGCACTGACTGCGGGTAACGTCGGATCGTGCCCGCCGAACCGTCTCCTGGCCTCGCCGGGGGGATCCCCGTGCGCAGCGCCGGAAGTAATCAGCGCAGCGCGGCCGCCCGCCGGTCCCGCGCTTCGGCGACGAACGCGGTCGAGGTCCGCAGGAGTGCCCGGCGTAACAGGACGGTGTCCGCGTACCGGGAGGGCGACCGCACCATCGTGCTGATCCCCGCCCGCATGTCGGAGGCGGAGGAGCAGCGCTGGGTGGGTGTGATGCTCGACAAGCTCGCCGCCCAGGAGCGCAAGCGCGTCATCGGCGACGGTGAGCTCGCCGAGCGCGCCGAGCGGTTGTCCGCCCAGTATTTCGAAGGCCGGGCGAGACCCGCCTCCGTCCGGTGGGTGACCAACCAGAACACCCGATGGGGCTCGTGCACCCCGGCCGAGGGGTCCATCCGCCTGTCGCACCGGCTGCAGGGAATGCCGGAGTACGTCGTGGACTACGTACTCGTCCACGAACTGGCCCACCTCCTGGTCCCCGGTCACGGGCCGCGCTTCTGGCGGCTGCTGGAGGCCTATCCCCGTACGGAGCGGGCCAGGGGCTATCTCGAAGGTGTCGTGGCGGCGGACCGGCTTCCGCACCTGCCCGCCGCACGGGAGGAGTGACGGCCGGTGATTCTGTACCGGGTGTGTACCGACTTAGCTCGATCGCGCCGTTTGCGGTTAGCCTGACGCGACGCATTTACATTCGGGATGGGGGACGGTCGTTACGCATGGCCAGGGAATTCCAACGCGGCCACAAGGCCAAGATCAGTGACCTCACGCCTGGGACGGACCTGTACGTAGGTGTGCAGATTGCCGGACCCGGACTGACCTTCGACATCAGCTGCTTCGGGCTCGACGCCAATGAGCAGCTCTCGGACGACCGGTATTTCATCTTCTTCAACCAGCCGAAGTCGCCCGAGGAGTCCATTCAGCTGCTCGGCGCCCAGGCCGGCGACACCGAGTCGTTCCGCGTCACGCTCGACCGCATTCCGGCGAACATCCACAAGCTGTCGTTCACCGCGACTCTCGACGGTGCGGGACAGATGTCGCAGGTCGGACCCGGGTACATCCGGATCGTGGCCGGTGGCGAAGAGGTCGTGAAGTACGCCTTCACCGGCTCGGAGTTCACCACCGAGCGCGCCGTCATGCTGGGCGACTTCTACCTCAAGGACGTCTGGCGCTTCGCCGCTGTCGGACAGGGGTTCGACGGTGGCCTGGACGCGCTCCTGAAGAACTTCGGAGGCGAGGTCGCGGAGGAAGCCCCGGCCGCTCCGCAGCCGCAGGCCGCCGCCCCGTCGTTCGCCCCGCCCGCACAGGCGACCGCGCCCCCGGCCTTCGGAGCCCCGCCCGCACAGGCGACCGCGCCCCCGGCCTTCGGAGCCCCGGCACCGCAGGCACAGCCGGCACCGGCCTTCGGAGCCCCTGCCGCGGCGGCACCCGCGCCGCCGCAGCAGCCGATGCACGCCGCGCCGACCATGGCGGCCCCCATGGCACCGCAGGCCCCGTCTCCCTACGGGCAGCCCCAGGCGCCGCAGCAGCCGCAGTTCGGGCAGGTTCCCGGACAGGCCGCGCCGCCCGCCGCGCCCTACGGCCAGCAGCCCCCCGCCCCGTTCGGCCAGCAGGCACCTCCTGCCTACGGCCAGCAGCCTCCCGGTGCGCCGCAGGGCGTACCCCAGGGGGTGCCGCAGGGCGGTGCCGGCCTGCAGGCGGCTCTCCAGCTCTACAAGGAGACGCCGACCGGCCAGCGCTGGACCCCGCAGAACCAGCAGCTCATGCGGGTCGACCTGACCATGGGCGGTAACCCCGTGCTGGCCCGCCAGGGCAGCATGGTGATGTACCAGGGCAAGGTCGACTTCGGCTACAAGAGCGCGGGCTTCGCCGGCCGGATGGTCGGTAACGCCACCGGTCAGGAAATGCAGCTGATGCGCTGTACGGGCCGGGGCCAGGTCTTCCTCGCGGAAGAAGGCTCGCACCTGCACCCGATCGAGCTGCAGGGTGACGGCATCTGTGTCTCCGCCGAGAGCGTTCTCGCCTTCGACGAGTCGCTCCAGTACGAGGTCCGCAGGATCGAGGGCCACGGCATCCCCGGCGGCGCCCTGTTCACGATGCTGTTCCAGGGAACGGGCACCGTGGTCGTGAAGACCCACGGCGTCCCGGTCGTCCTGCCGGTCACCCCGACCACGTTCGCCGACTGCAATGCCGTCGTGGCCTGGTCGGCGGCGTCCCAGGTGATCCTCTCCAGCCAGGTCAGGCTGCGCCGCAACGCGTATCCGGGACACAGCGGAGAGACCGTGAACCTCCAGTTCCGGGGAGCGCCCGGAAACTTCATCGTCGTCCAGCCCTACGAGGTGTGAGGGAGCCCGTCATGAACCAGCAACTCGCGGGCTTCGCCCCGACCCCCGTAACGGCCCGCATGGAGAATCACGGCCGCACGATGCTCAAGGTCGCCATGGCCTCGGGCCAGGACCTGTACGCGCGCACCGGCTCGATGGTGGCGTACGAGGGCTTCATCCAGTACGAACCCAATCCGCCCGCCGTCCGGCAGGCCGCATCCCAGTGGGTCACCGGCGAGGGCACGCCCGTCATGAAGTGCTCCGGTGACGGGCTGCTCTACCTCGCCGACTACGGCGCCGACGTGGTCGTGATCAACCTGGACAACGACTCCCTCTCGGTCAACGGCACCAACCTCCTGGCGTTCGACGCCCACCTCACCTGGGGCGTCGAGAAGGTCAAGGGGCTCGCCAAGTTCGCCGGCCAGGGCCTGTGGAACGTCGGCATCCAGGGAACCGGGTGGGTGGCCATCACCTCCCGCGGTACCCCGATCGTCGTCGACTGCGGCCGGGGCGAGGACGAGACGTACGTCGATCCGGACGCCCTGGTCGCGTGGTCCCCGAACCTCAAGGTGAAGGGCAAGCGCAGCTTCAAGGCCTCCTCGCTCATCGGGCGGGGCAGCGGAGAGGCGTACCAGATGGCGTTCTCGGGACAGGGCATCGTCGTCGTCCAGCCGAGCGAGGACAGTACCGACCGCCTGCGGGTCCGGAACTGAGGGGGAGGAGAACACACCATGCAGAGTCCGCTTTTCGCTCACACCGAGCAGCAGTCCCAGGACCGGTACACCATCCAGAACCCGCAGCTCCTGCGGGTCTCGCTGACCGGGCACGACGACATCCTCGCCCGCAAGGGCGCCATGGTCGCGTACCAGGGACTGATGGAGTTCGACGGGGAGTACGTCTCCCAGGGACAGCGCCGGGCCCGTGCCAACACGGGTGAGGGCCTCGACCTGATGCGCTGCACGGGCCAGGGCACGGTCTATCTGGCCAACCTCGCCCAGTACATCCACGTCGTGGACGTCGGCCACGAGGGCATGACGGTGGACAGCGCCTACGTCCTCGCCCTCGACTCCTCGCTGCACACCGAGGTCATCGCGGTGGACAGCCAGTACGGCCTCTCGGGCACCGGGAAGTACCAGCTCAACATCACCGGCACCGGCAAGGTCGCGCTGATGACCTCCGGCCAGCCGCTGATGATGCAGGTCACGCCGGACAAGTACGTGAACGTCGACGCCGACGCGATCGTGGCGTGGTCCAGCTCGCTGCGTGTGCAGATGCAGGCCCAGACGCACTCCTCCGGGATCAGGCGGCGGCGCGGCAACACCGGCGAGGGCTGGGAGCTCAGCTTCCTGGGACAGGGTTTCGCGCTCGTCCAGCCGAGTGAGGTCATGCCCCCGCAGCACGCCGAGATCGGGCAGGGCGCTCGCGCCCAGTTCGGCGTCGGTCAGCAGGGCGCGCACGCGCAGAACCAGAACAACGCCTGGAACTGATCCGGACCCAGGCATCTCGGAAGGGGCGGCCTCCTCGGAGGCCGCCCCTTCCGCCGTACCGTCCCGGGGTGCGGCTACGCGCGCTGTTCCAGCGCCGCGAGCGTCCCCTCCAGCAGTCGTACGACCGAGGCGTCGGCCACGGCGGCGACCTCGTCGTAGGCGTACCACCGCAGGTCCAGTGACTCGTCGCTGATCTGCTCGGTCGCCCCGGCCGGAGCGAGCGCCGCGTACTGCACGTCGAGGTGCCAGTTGCAGGGCGCCGGGATCGGATGCCGGTCCAGCCGTACGGGCCCTCCGGCGAGCAGGGTCAGTCCGTCGATCCCGGACTCCTCCGTCGCCTCACGCAGTGCGGCGGCGGCCAGGGCCGAGTCCTGCGGCTCGCAGTGCCCGCCCATCTGCAGCCACATCTGCAGCTTCCTGTGCAGGGTCAGCAGCACCCTGCCGCTGCCTGCGTCGATCACCAGGGCACTGGCCGTGACGTGCCCCGCCTCGCACGCCTTCCACATGCCGTCCGCGTGCTGTGCCAGATGGTCCAGGTAGACCTGGCGCAGGTCGTCCTGCGCCAGGTCCTCGGGGGCGTAGCCCTTCAGTACGAGGACGGCGTCGTCGTGCAGGCTCACTGGTCGGTGTCGTCCTTGCTGTCCTTGCCGCCCTTGTCGTCGGTGTCCGGCGCCTCGGCGCCGTCCGCCTCGGGTGCGGACTTCCGGTGTCCCTGGGCGGCCTCACCGAGCATCTTGTCCAGCTCCGAGAAGTCCAGCTGCTCGTGGTGCACGAAGCCGTCCGGGTCGTCCAGGTCATGGGCCGTCGGCAGCATGTCCGGGTGCTCCCAGAGCCCGTCACGGCCGTCGACACCGCGTGCGTCCGTGAGCGAGGCCCACAGCCGCGAGGCATCGCGCAGCCGGCGAGGCCGGAGCTGGAGCCCGATCAGCGTGGCGAAGGTCTGCTCCGCGGGGCCACCGGACGCCCGGCGCCTGCGCAGGGTCTCGCGCAGGGCGTCCGCCGAGGTGAGCCGCGACTTGGCGGCCTCGTGGACCACCGCGTCCACCCAGCCCTCGACCAGCGCGAGCGCCGTCTCCAGGCGGGCCAGCGAGGCCTTCTGCTCCGGGGTGTCCTCCGGCTGGAACATTCCCTGCTGGAGGGCGTCCTGGAGCTGCTCGGGCTGCGACGGGTCGAACTGGCCGACCACGTCCTCCAGCTTGCTCGTGTCGACCTTGATGCCGCGTGCGTACGACTCGACCGCACCGAAGAGGTGCGAGCGCAGCCACGGCACGTGCGCGAAGAGCCGCTGGTGAGCGGCCTCGCGCAGTGCGAGGTAGAGCCGCACCTCGTCCTGGGACACGCCCAGGTCCTTGCCGAACAGCTCGACGTTCAGCGGAAGGAGCGCGGCCTTGCCGGCCGGGCCCAGCGGCAGGCCGATGTCCGTGGAACCGACCACTTCACCGGCGAGCACGCCCACGGCCTGCCCGATCTGCTGGCCGAACATGGCGCCGCCCATCGACCGCATCATGCCGATCAGCGGGCCCGCCATGGCCTGCATCTCCTCGGGCAGGACATCGCCCATGGCCAGCCCGACCCGCTCGGCCACCGGGTCGACGAGCTGCTGCCAGGCGGGGAGGGACGCCTCGACCCACTCCGCGCGGCTCCATGCCACGGTCGAGACCGAGCCGGAGGGGAGGGAGGTCACGCCGTCCAGCCACAGGTCGGCCAGCCGCAGGGCCTCATCCACGGCCGTGCGCTCCGCAGGACCCACGCTGGCGTCCTTGGTGCCGTCCGGCGTGCCCTGGGAGACCGTCTGGCGGGCGATCTGCTTGGCCATGTCCCAGTTCACGGGACCGCCCTCGTAGCTGAGCATCTGGCCGAGCTGCTGGAAGGCCGCCCCCAGGTCGTTCGGGTTCATCGAACCGAACATGGCTGCGAACGGATTGTCACCGCCCGCGCCGGGACCGAAGCCGAAGGGGTTGCCCGGACCGCCCGGACCCTGGCCACCTCCGGTGGGGTCCTTCTTCTTGCCTTCGTCGCCGTTCTCCGGCTCCTCCGGCGGAAGGCCGAATCCGAATGGGGTGTCACTCACGGGTTTCCTCGGCTCGTAGGGCCGCCGGCTCGAACCGACGGCGACTGCCCGACATCACCATCCAGCGTAGACACCGAGCCCGCTTAGGGCCTCAGTGCTCCGCCGGCTCCCGGCCTGCGGCAGGATGGACGCCACCTGGTACGTACGCGTCATTCGGGTACGTACTGAAGACAACCGCTGGAGACGCCCGGTGAGTTCCCCAGATCCGCAGGTTCGCGCAGCGCGAAACCTGGCCGACCCATCGTCCGAGAGCAAGCCCGAAAAGAAACCCTCCAGGAGCCGGGGCCCCGTGGTCGCGGTCACCGGCGCCGCGAGCGGCATCGGTGAACTTCTGACCGCCCACCTCGTCGCATCCGACGAGATCAAGCAGGTCATCGCCATCGACGAGCGCCGGGGAGACGTCTCCGAGGCGACCTGGCACATCCTGGACGTACGGGACCCCGCCATCGCGGAGAAGCTCCGCGGGGCGGACGTCGTGGTGCACCTGGCACTCGACCTCGACCTGGAGACCGACCCCGCCGCCCGTACGGCGTACAACGTGCGCGGGACCCAGACCGTGCTGACGGCCGCCGCGGCCGTAGGCGTCCACCGTGTCGTGCTGTGCACCTCGGCGATGGTCTACGGGGCTCTTCCCGACAACGACGTCCCCCTCTCCGAGGACGCCGAACTGCGCGCCACGGCGGAGGCCACCGGGGTCGGGGACCTGCTGGAGATCGAGCGCCTGGGACGCCGCGCACCGCGTGCGCATCCCGGACTCAACGTCACCGTCGTGCGGCCCACCGTCCTGGTCGGCGGTACGGACACGGCGCTGACCCGCTACTTCGAGTCGCCGCGGCTCCTGGTCGTCGCGGGATCGCGCCCCACCTGGCAGTTCTGCCACGTCGAAGACCTGGTCACGGCCCTGGAGTACGCCGCCCTGGAGAAGATCGACGGCGAGTTCGCCGTGGGCTGCGACGGCTGGCTGGAGCAGCCGGAGGTCGAGGAGCTGAGCGGTGTGCGTCGCATGGAGCTCCCCTCCGCGGTCGCGCTCGGCGCGGCGGCGCGGCTCCACCGGATCGGCCTCACACCGTCCCCGGCCGGCGACCTCGCCTACACGATGCACCCCTGGGTGGTCAGCGTGAGCCGGCTGCACGACATCGGGTGGCGGCCCAAGTGGACCAACGAGGAGGTACTCGGAGCGCTCCTCGAAGAGGTGGAGGGCCGGCACACCGTCGCCGGGCGCCGCCTCGGCCGCAAGGACGCCACGGCCGCCGGTGCGGCCGGCGCGACCGTCGCCCTGCTCGGCACCGCCGCCCTCGTCCGGCGCGCCCGGAAGGCGCGCCGCCGCATCTAGCCAGGGCCTGTCGTTCGGATCATGCCGGACCCGCCTGATCCGAACGAAAGGCCCCGGGCCACGTAGGACGCCTGTAGGAGGCTCCAACGGGGCCCGGGGGCCGCCGGTCGAAAACGCTATTCCGCGATGTCAGTGGCGTGCGGCACCATGGACCCCATGGCACCCACCCATGACCACCCCGGCGAGCAGGCGGCACCCGACCCCATCAGGTTGCTGGAGATCCGTGACACGCCGCTGTCCGTCGACGAGATCTTCCGGGCGGTGGGGGACGACGCCGCGGGCGGGATCGCGCTCTTCGTCGGCACCGTGCGCAATCACGACGAGGGGCAGGACGTCGGAGCGCTCGGTTACTCCTGCCATCCCTCGGCGCAGGACGAGATGCGGAAGGTGGCCGAGAAGGTCGTCGCCGACTTCCCGGTCCGGGCGCTGGCGGCTGTCCACCGTGTGGGTGAACTGGCCGTAGGCGATCTGGCGGTGGTCGTCGCCGTCTCCTGCGCCCATCGGGGAGAGGCGTTCGACGCCTGCCGGAAGCTCATCGACGACCTGAAACACGAGGTCCCGATCTGGAAGCACCAGCGCTTCTCGGACGGCACCGAGGAGTGGGTGGGGGCCTGCTGAGCGCAAACCGCCCCGGGGAGGATCAGCCCCGATTTGCGTAACCGCCCCCCTGCCGTGAGCGTTGGCCTTCCGGATGGTTAATCTGCTGATCGGTCACTTGCGGTCACTCGTGGGGTAGGGAGGTCGTCATGGCGGCACTCGCTTGGTTGCTGATTCCACTTCTCGCTGCTGTCGGCGCTGCGATATGGGGAAGCTGGGCCGCGCGTAACCGCACGACCGGCGATGTCTCCGAACTCGCCGGCTACGCGAGGTTCCGTGACGCGATGGAGAAATCGCACTCCGGTTCCGATGCCGCATGACCCCGCGTCGCTCCGCGTGACGCTGCACGTCCCCCCGCCGGTGTCCTCGTACGGACCGGCCCCGACGGTGCACTGACAGGCCATTCCCGTACTGTCGTTCCATGCCACGCCGCACCGCGACGATGCTCGCCTCCACCCTGATCCTCATCGCGCTGCTCTGCGCAGGCGTGCTGATTCCCGTGCGGTATTCCGAGATGTCACCGGGACCCACCGTGAACACGCTGGGCGAAGCCCGGGGCGAGCCGGTCCTCCAGATCAAGGGACGCAAGACCTTCCCCACCACCGGGCACCTGAACATGACGACGGTCCGCGTCACCGGCGCCGACTACGACATGAACATCGTGGAAGCGGTCTACGGCTGGCTGGCTCACGACAGCGTCGTCGTCCCGCACGACACCCTCTACCCGGACGGCAAGACGGAAGAGGAGTCGACGCAGGAGAACGCCGAGGAGTTCAGCCAGTCCCAGGAGAGCGCCAAGGTCGCCGCCCTGGAGGAGCTGGACATCCCCGTCTCGTCCCGCATCGTCGTGTCCACGGTCATCAAGGGCAGCCCGGCTCAGGGGCGGCTGCACGCGGGCGACGTGATCAAGGCCGTCGACGGGACCCCTGTCCAGCAGCCCGAGGACGTCGCCAAGCTCGTCACGAAGCACAAGCCGGGTGAGGACGTCACCTTCACGGTCGTCCCCGCCAAGGAGGCCGCTGCCGCCGAGAAGGCCGGCAGGGAGCCCCGTTCCACCGAGAAGATCGTCATCACGACGAAGAAGGCGCCGAAGGAGAACCGGGCGATCGTCGGCATCCAGGCCGGAACGGACCACACGTTCCCGTTCGAGATCGACATCAAGCTCGCCGACGTCGGAGGCCCCAGCGCCGGTCTGATGTTCTCGCTCGGCATCATCGACAAGCTGACGCCCGGCAACCTGACGGGCGGGAAGTTCATCGCGGGTACCGGCACGATCGACGACGACGGCAAGGTCGGCCCGATCGGCGGGATCAACATGAAGCTGGTCGGCGCACGCGAGGCGGGAGCCCGCTACTTCCTCACCCCCGACGCCAACTGCGCCGCCGCCGCGTCCGACATCCCCGGCGGTCTCACGCTGGTGCGCGTCAAGACCCTCGACGACGCCAAGAAGTCGGTGGAGAAGATCCGGGCAGGGGACACCGCCGCCCTGCCGAGCTGCTCGGCGAGCTGACGTCCGGCCCCGCAGGTCCCGTGATCACGGGACCTGCGGGGCCGGACGCGAAGACCCGGAGCCGGGTCGGAATGTCCCTGTCAGGACCGGAACGTCACGACTCGAAGGTCGCGGCGAGCGCCTCGGCCAGCCCGGGCACGAGCCCCGCACCGGTCAGCACCTCGGTCGGGGAGTCCTTCTCCCGGAGACGGACCGCGGAGTCCCGCGACCCGTCGCGCAGGACGGCCACCGTCATCCGGACCTCCTGACGGTCGGGGTGCTTGGCCACCCACTTGGTCAGCTGGGCATCGCTCAGCCCCTCGGGCACGGAGGCCTCGGCGGACGGCGGCAGCATCAGCCGCTCCACGGTCATCGCGCATCCGACCACCGCGTCGGGCCAGGCGATGGTGGCGAGGAACTCGTCCAGCGCGGTGCCGGCGGGGAGTTCGTCCTGCTCGACCGGGGTGAGGGTCGCGGTCGTGGAACCGGTGTCGTCCAGACCGAGCTGGGCGGCGAGGCCCGGCTCCTGGACGCGCAGCCGGGCGGTGTCGACCAGGGCGAAGAGCCTGGCCGGCTGGTCCCAGCCGAGGTTGGCGGCATAGGCGTCGATTTCGAGTACGGCGACAGTCAGGGGGCTCGCGGCCATCGGAGGGCCGGAGGGGGAAACGTTGGGCATGGCAATATCCTGCCTCCTTCCGCCCCGGTAACGGGAACTAGGTAAAGCCTCAGTAAGTTGCATAGGTGGGCTCTACGATCGCTGGGCCTGCTCCACACGACCGCGAACTTCGAGGTGCGCACGTTGGCTTTCCAGATGCCGGACCGCGGCGGAGGCCCGACCGGGCCACGGATCAGAGTCGGCCGCCCGTCCCGGCGCGTCCGTACCCTGCTCATGACTTTGGGTGTCCTGGCGGTCCTCGCCATGGCCTTCGTCATGTTCGCGGGGTTCTGGACGGACTGGCTCTGGTACAGGTCGGTCGAGTATTCCTCCGTCTTCACCACCACTCTGTGGACCAAGATCGGACTGTTCCTCGTCTTCGGACTGCTGATGGCGGTCGCCGTCGGCGTGAACATCTGGCTCGCGCACCGGCTCCGGCCGCCGCTGAGCGCGATGTCGCTGGAGCAGCAGAGCCTGGACCGCTACCGGATGAGCGTCGCCCCGTACAAGAAGTGGGTGCTGCTCGCGATCACCGCGCTCGTCGGGCTGATCGCCGGAGCGTCCGCCTCGGGCCAGTGGCGTACGTGGCTGATGTACGTCAACGGCGTGCCCTTCGGTCAGAAGGACCCCCAGTTCAAACTGGACGTGTCCTTCTACGCCTTCGACCTTCCGTGGTACCGCTTCATGCTCGGCTTCGGGTTCGCGGCGGCCGTGCTGTCGCTCATCGCCGCCGCGCTGACGCACTACCTGTACGGCGGGCTGCGGATCACCAGCCCCGGAGCGCGGGCGACCGCCGCGGCCACCGGCCATCTGTCGGTGCTCCTGGGCATCTTCGTGTCCCTGAAGGCCGTGGCCTACTGGCTGGACCGGTACGGCCTGGCGGTGAAGTCGAGCGACTTCAAGGCCACGGACAACTGGACGGGCCTGCGGTACGTCGACGCGAACGCCTACCTCCCGGCCAAGACCATCCTCTTCTGCATCGCCGCTATCTGTGCCGTGCTGTTCTTCGCGACGCTCTGGCGCCGCACCTGGCAGCTGCCGGTGATCGGCTTCGGGCTGATGGTGCTCTCGGCGATCCTGATCGGCGGGCTCTACCCGGCCATCGTGCAGAAGTTCCAGGTCCAGCCGAACGAGCAGGCCAAGGAAGCGCCGTTCATCGCGAAGAACATCGACGCCACACGCGACGCGTACGACATCGATGACGCGCAGGTCGACGACTACACGGGCAAGAGCACGGAAACCGACGACGCCAAGCTGCGCACCGACGCGGACGCGGCGGCCAGTTACCGGGTGATGGACCCGAACGTCGTCTCCCCGGCCTTCCAGCAGCTCCAGCAGAAGAGGAACTACTACCAGTTCCCCAAGACGCTGGACGTCGACCGCTACAAGGGCCCGGACGGCAAGGAGCAGGACACCGTCATCGGTCTTCGGGAGCTCAACCTCGAAGGTCTGCCCAAGCGGAACTGGATCAACGACCACTTCACGTACACCCACGGCTACGGCGCGATCGCGGCCCGGGGGACCACCACGGGCACGAACCCGGCGGGTTCCCCGGACTTCACCGAGTCGGGGCTGCCGGCCAGCGGCCAGCTGGGCAAGTACGAGCAGCGGATCTACTACGGCGAGAAGACCGCGCAGTACTCCATCGTCGGCGGGCCCCAGAAGGAGCTCGACTACGAGGAGGACGGCGAGAAGACCACCAGCTACAAGGGCGACAGCGGCGTCAGTCTCGGCAACGCGTTCAACCGCGCCGCCTACGCCGTGTCGTTCAGCGAGCCGCAGATCCTGTACTCGGGAGCCATCGGCGACGGTTCGCGGATCCTGTACAACCGCACGCCCAAGGAGCGCGTCGAAGCAGTGGCCCCGTGGCTGACCATCGACGGGGACGCCTACCCGGCGGTCGTCGACGGGCGGATCCAGTGGATCGTCGACGCCTACACCACGACCAACGGCTACCCGTACGCCTCGCGTACGACGCTGGGCGACACCACGGCCGACTCGCTGACCACCAACCAGCGCGCGGTCGTCGCCCAGCAGAACCAGGTCAACTACATCCGCAACTCGGTGAAGGCCACCGTCGACGCCTACGACGGCAAGGTCAAGCTCTACGAGTGGGACACCGAGGACCCGGTCCTGAAGACCTGGCGCAAGGCGTTCCCCGGGACGGTGAAGTCCCGCGGGGACATCCCCGCCGCGCTGATGGACCACCTGCGGTACCCGCAGGACCTGTTCAAGGTCCAGCGCGAGCTGCTCACGCGCTATCACGTCCAGGACCCCGCGCAGTTCTACAGCGGGAGTGACGCCTGGCAGGTCCCGGACGACCCCACCAACAAGGAGCCGGGGGCCGTTCCGCCGTACTACCTGAGCATGAAGATGCCGGGGCAGGACGCGCAGAAGTTCTCACTGACCACGACGTTCACACCGAAGGGGCGGCCCGACCTCGGGGCGTTCATGGCGGTGGACGCGGACGCGGCCAGCAAGGACTACGGCACCATGAGGCTGCTGAGGGTCACCACCACGGTGAAGGGCCCGGGCCAGGTACAGAGTGAGCTCAACGGCAACGACGACGTCGCCGAGTTCGTGCGCAACCTGAAGGGCACCGACTCCGACATCGAGTACGGCAACCTGCTGACCGTGCCGCTCGACGGAGGCTTCCTCTACATCGAACCGGTGTACACGCGCGGTGGCACGCAGAACTACCCGCTGCTTCGCAAGGTGGCCGCCTCGTACGGCTCGAAGATCGTCTTCGAGAACAGCCTCGGTGAGGCGCTCAACGCGGTCTTCGGGGTAGAGGAGACCGCTCCGGCCGAACCCACGGATCCCAGGGAGCCGCCGGACGACACCACGGAGCCTCCGGCCACCGGGGACGCCGCACTGAAGAAGGCCATCGCGGACGCCCAGAAGGCGTACACGGAGGGCGAGGCGGCCCTGCAGAAGCAGGACTGGACCGCTTACGGCAAGGCCCAGGCGGATCTGGAGGACGCTCTCAGGAGGGCGGCCGCGGCTCAGCCGAAGCAGGGCGGCGCCGCGGACGGTGCCGAGGCACCGGACAAGGCGGACGGTGCCGAGACGGCCGACAAGGCCGACGACAAGGGCACTGACCAGGGCAGCTGAGAAAAATCCACCCCCGCGTCGTGGTACTGTTTGAACACAACGACGCGGGGTGGAGCAGCTCGGTAGCTCGCTGGGCTCATAACCCAGAGGTCGCAGGTTCAAATCCTGTCCCCGCTACTGAAAAGACAAAGGCCCGAATCCAACAGGATTCGGGCCTTTGTCATGTTGTCGGTCTTTCCGGCGCCATCCGCGTGAAGTGCGGTTTGCGGGGCATGAGTTGAGCTCCGGCGTGTTTGACTTATCTCTCTGTGGGCATGTCGACAAAACGCTGAATTGACCTCACTGGCCGCGATATACCAGGTGTACGCGGGTTACAGGTGGTGCGACGATGGTATTTATGGGGGACAGGGCAACTCTGTTGGAGACAGGGCGGTTTGTGCAGCGGCGCGTCCAGAAGACGGAAAGCATGTCGGATGCGGCGTTTGTCGCAGCCGTCGCCGAGACCGCCGACGCCGCCTGCACGGTCGACACCGCCTATGCCGCCGAGACCTCGGACGGCGTCGAGGCCGAAGCGCGGCACCGCCGTGCCGCCGACGCCGGTGACACCGCCTCGATGAGCGTCCTCGGCGCGCTGCTGCTGCGCCGAGGGGATCTGGACGCCGCTGAGCGGTACCTGCGCGCGGCCACCGCGGAAGGCGACCGGGCCGCCGCGAACAACCTGGGCGTCCTGCTGCACCAGCGCGGTTACGCGGACGAGGCCGCCGGATGGTGGCGGATCGCCGCCGTCGCGGGCTCCGCCGCCGCCGCCCACGCCCTCGGCCGGCACTTCCGCGAGCGTGGAGACGAGCCGGGCGCCGAATACTGGCTGCGCCAGTCCGCCGAGCAGGGCCACGCGCTGGGCGCCTACGCCCTGGCCGACCTGCTGGAGCACCGCAGCGACGTCGGCGCCGAGCGCTGGCTGCGGGCCGCCGCCGAGCAGGGGCACCGCGAGGCCGCGTACCGCCTGGCCCGCGCCCTCGAGCGCAAGGCACTCGACGATCCGCACGACGCCTTCGGCCTCGGACGGGCCACGGGCTCCCACTCCACCGGCCGGGTGCTGGGGGCGCCCGCGACGGTCGGGGCGCCGGAGACCGGGCGGACCGCGAGCGGGCCGCGTACGGGCATCGTCAAGCAGGCCCGGCCCGGCGACGGCAAGGCCGACGGCGAGCGTGCGCGCAACGGTGACAGCCCCGTGGCGGGTCCGGCCGCCGGGCGCATGGGGGAGGCGGAGCAGTGGTACCGCCAGGCCGCCGCGCGCGGTCACCGGCGTGCGGCCCTGCACCTGGGAGCCATCCTGGAGCAGCGCGGAGAGCTGAAGGAGGCCGGCAGGTGGTACCTCAACGCGGCGAAGGAGGGCGAGTCGCGCGCGGCCTGCGCGCTCGGCTTCCTGCTGCGTGACGCGGGCGACGAGGAGAGCGCGGCCGTGTGGTGGCTGCGTGCGGCCCAGGACGGCGACGGCAACGCCGCCAACGCCCTGGGAGCCCTGCACGCGGCCCGGGGCGAGCAGCAGACCGCCGAGCGCTGGTACCGCGCCGCCATGGACGCGGGTGACGTCAACGGGGCGTACAACCTCGGGCTGCTCTGCGCCGCCCAGGACCGTACGCCGCAGGCCGAGCAGTGGTACCGCCGCGCCGCCTACGCGGGGCACCGCGAGGCGGCCAACGCGCTGGCGGTGCTCCTGCTCCAGGCCGGGGACCACACCGGCGCTGAACCCTGGTTCTCCAAGGCGGCCGAGGCGGGCAGCGTCGACGCCGCCTTCAACCTCGGCATCCTGCACGCGGGGCGTGACGAGGACCGTACGGCGCTGGCCTGGTACGAGCGTGCCGCGGCGGCGGGGCACACCGACGCGTCCCTCCAGGTGGGCATGGCGCTGCTGCGCGACGGCAAGGGCCAGGAGGCCGAGCGCCATCTGCGCTGCGCCGCGGGCGGCGGCAGCGCCGAGGCCGCCTTCCGGCTGGCCGGTGTGCTGGACGCGCGGCAGCCGCCGCCCGGTCCGCCCGCGCTCGGGGAGCCGATGCCGGAGAAGACGGAGTGCGAGGAGTGGTACGAGCGGGCCGCCCAGCAGGGGCACCGCCGTGCCCAGGTCCGGGTCGGGATGCTCGCGGCGGCGCGCGGCGACATGGAGAGCGCCGCGCACTGGTACCGGGAGGCGGCCGAGTCGGGCAGCCGCAACGGTGCGTTCAACCTGGGGCTTCTGCTCGCCCGCGAGGGCAGCGAGCGCGAGGCGGCGCTGTGGTGGAGCCGGGCGGCGAACGAGGGGCACGGCCGGGCGGCCCTGCGCCTCGCCCTGCTCGCCGCCCGCCGTGGCGAGCTCACGGAAGGCCAGCGCTGGTGTGCGCGTGCGGTCGAGCTGGGGCCGGCCGAGGTGGCCGAGCGGGCCGCGCGGCTGCTCGAAGCGCTGCACCAGGAACTGACCGCGTAGCGGATCGGGGCCGTCCCCGGGCGGCCCCGATCGGCCGTCCGAATGAATTTGCACTGGTCGGCGTGGTCACGTAGTGTTTCATTCATCGACGCGGGGTGGAGCAGCTCGGTAGCTCGCTGGGCTCATAACCCAGAGGTCGCAGGTTCAAATCCTGTCCCCGCTACTGAAGACCGAGGCCCGGATCCTGAAAAGGATCCGGGCCTCGGTCGTTTTCATGCGCGCGAACGCATGACCATTAAACGGATGAAGGGCCGCGGCGCGTCATGCGCCGCGGCCCTTCATCCGTTCCGCGGTGCTCAGGCCGCCGCGGCGCAGTTCGGGCAGACGCCGCGGTAGGTGACCTCGACGTCGGAGACCGTGAAGCCGAAGCGCTCGGCGTCCGGCAGGTCCGCGAGCGGATTGCCCGACGGGTGTACGTCGCGGATGGCGCCGCAGCGCGCGCAGACCAGGTGGTGGTGCGGGCGGTGGGCGTTGGGGTCGTACCGCTTGGCCCGGCGGTCGGTGGAGACCTCGATGACCTCACCGAGGGACACCATCTCGCCCAGCGTGTTGTAGACGGTCGCCCTGGAGATCTCGGGCAGCCTGGCGACAGCCCTCGCGTGGACCTCGTCGGCCGTCAGGTGCACATGGTCGCCGTCGAGGACCTCGGCCACGACACGCCGCTGCGCCGTCATGCGCCAGCCGCGTCCACGGAGTCGTTCCAGCAGGTCACTCATGGGGCTCAGCCTAACAGTGGGGGGAGTCGTATCCCGAACAGGTGTGACTTTGGATGCTCACTTGACTTAGACAATGTCCATTGTAGGATCGATACCGGCATACGCCAGGGACAGGCTGTGCGGAAAACGATGCTGTGCAGGACATGACGCAGGAGGCGCACGTGACGCAGGGACCGCTCACAACGGAGGCCGGCGCGCCGGTGGCCGACAACCAGAACAGCGAGACCGCGGGCGTCGGCGGGCCGGTCCTCGTTCAGGACCAGGCGCTGCTGGAGAAGCTCGCGCACTTCAACCGTGAGCGCATCCCGGAGCGCATCGTGCACGCACGTGGCGCCGGTGCCTACGGCACCTTCACGCTGACCCGCGACGTCTCGCAGTGGACGCGTGCGAAGTTCCTCTCCGAGGTCGGCAAGCAGACCGAGACGTTCCTGCGCTTCTCCACCGTCGCCGGCAACCTCGGGTCCGCCGACGCGGTGCGCGACCCCCGCGGGTTCGCGCTGAAGTTCTACACCGAAGAGGGCAACTACGACCTCGTCGGCAACAACACCCCGGTGTTCTTCATCAAGGACGCCATCAAGTTCCCCGACTTCATCCACACCCAGAAGCGCGACCCGTACACCGGCTCGCAGGAGGCGGACAACGTCTGGGACTTCTGGGGCCTCTCGCCCGAGTCGACACACCAGGTGACCTGGCTCTTCGGCGACCGCGGCATCCCGGCCACGCTGCGCCACATGAACGGGTACGGCTCGCACACCTACCAGTGGAACAACGAGGCCGGCGAGGTCTTCTGGGTCAAGTACCACTTCAAGACCGACCAGGGCATCAGGAACCTGACGCAGGCCGAGGCCAACACGCTCGCCGGTGAGGACCCCGACTCCCACCAGCGAGACCTGCGTGAGGCCATCGAGCGCGGCGACTTCCCGTCCTGGACGGTGCAGGTCCAGATCATGCCGGCGGCCGACGCGGCCACGTACCGCTTCAACCCGTTCGACCTCACCAAGGTGTGGCCGCACGCGGACTACCCGCCGGTCGAGATCGGGAAGCTGGAGCTCAACCGCAACCCGGAGAACATCTTCGCGGAGACCGAGCAGTCCATCTTCAGCCCCGCGCACTTCGTGCCGGGCATCGGTCCCTCCCCGGACAAGATGCTCCAGGGCCGGCTGTTCGCGTACGGCGACGCCCACCGCTACCGCGTCGGCATCAACGCCGACCACCTGCCGGTGAACCGTCCGCACGCCACCGAGGCGCGCACCAACAGCCGTGACGGGCATCTGTACGACGGTCGCCACAAGGGCGCCAAGAACTACGAACCGAACAGCTTCGGCGGCCCGTTCCAGACGGACAGGCCCCTGTGGCAGTCCGTCCCGGTCACCGGCGCCACCGGCAACCACGAGGCCCCGGTGCACGCCGAGGACGACGACTTCGTGCAGGCCGGAAACCTCTACCGGCTGTACTCCGAGGAAGAGAAGGCCCGCCTGATCGACAACCTCTCCGGGTTCATCGCCAAGGTCTCGCGCGACGACATCGCCGAGCGTGCGATCGACAACTTCCGCCGTGCGGACGGTGACTTCGGCAAGCGGCTGCAGGCAGCGGTCCAGGCGCTGCGCGGCTGATCGCGGGTCCCCGGGGCAGATTCTCGATGCCGGGCCGGATCTCCTGCGGGGGTCCGGCCCGGCATCGTCCGTACCAGGGCGGGCTCAGATCACCAGCTCCGCCGGGTGGCGCCTCGCCGGTGCCCAGCACCGGATGATGTCGCGCACCGAGACGACCCCTACCGGACCGTCGTTGTCCAGGACGATGAGATGCCGGAAACCTCCGTGCGTCATGGCTTCCGCGGCCTCTTCCAGGGTCCAGGTGGGGGCGGCGAAGACCACGTCGGTGGTGGTGTGCGTGGACGCGGTCTCCAGGTCGGGGTTCAGCCCCGAGCCGATCGCGTCGAGGATGTCGCGCTCGGTGATGATTCCGAGCCCGCAGGTGTCCGGGTCGTGGACGACGGCTGCTCCGACGCGGCGAGCCGACATCAGACGGGCTGCCTGGCGGAGGGTGTGGGTCGGGCCGATGGTCAGGACCATCGTGCTCATGGCGTCACGGACGAGCATGAAAAGAGCCACCTCCTTCGTGAGCCGACTCTGTGAGCCGATTCACAAGTTCACAAGTGGGGGGACTCTCAGAGTTGCATCCTTGGGCGGAGTCAACAAGGGGTGGGCGGGAAGAGCCGAGGGCGTGCGAGAGCGCGGCACACAGGCCTCGCGCGCCCCGGCGGCACGGTGGGCCGGGGCGCGCGAGGCACGGCTGAATCCCTGGGATTCCCTAGTAGCGCTGGTTGAGATAGCCGAGCAGCTCGTCGTGGAGCAGTCCGTTGGACGCCGCCGCGTTGCCGCCGCCGGGGCCCGGGACACCGTCCAGGCCGGTGAACCGACCGCCCGCCTCCTGGACGATGATCGCGTTCGCCGCCATGTCCCAGAGGGAGAGCTCGGGCTCAGCGCAGATGTCCACCGAGCCCTCGGCGACCATCATGTACGGCCAGAAGTCCCCGTACCCGCGTGTCCGCCAGCAGGCCCGGGTGAGGTCCATGAAGCCGTCCAGCCGCCCCTGCTCCTCCCAGCCGCTCAGGGAGGAGTACGCGAACGAGGAGTCCGCGATCCGCTCCACCTTGGACACGTGGAGACGGGTCGCGGAGGTCAGACTGCGGCCGGAGAACGCCCCGGCACCCTTCGCCGCCCACCAGCGGCGGCTCAGCGCGGGGGCCGACACCACGCCGACGACGGGCTGGAAGCCGTTCTCGCCGGCCTCCATCAGCGAGATCAGCGTCGCCCACACGGGCACGCCGCGTACGTAGTTCTTCGTGCCGTCGATCGGGTCGATGACCCAGCGCCGGGGGCCCGTGCCCTCGATGCCGTACTCCTCGCCGAGGATCGCGTCCCGGGGGCGCGCCCGGTGCAGATGGCCGCGGATCAGTTCCTCGGCGTGTTTGTCCGCCTCGCTCACCGGAGTCATGTCCGGCTTGGTCTCGACCTTCAGGTCGAGAGCCTTGAACCGGGCCATCGTCGCCGCGTCGGCGGCGTCCGCCAGTACATGGGCGAGACGCAGGTCATCGTGGTAATCGGGCATGTCGTCACAGTATCCACCGCCACCCACCAGGGCTACAGGGCCCCGGTCGGCAGCACCTGGTGAGAGGGCCCGCGAGGGCCATTGACAGGGTGCGGCGGCGCGTCGACCCTGAGTCGCGGGTCCCGGGTGTGGGAGGCGGCGATGGCCACAGCGCGCGAAGCCCTGCTGGACGCCGCGCACGCGGCGCTCGCCACCAGGCACTGGGCAGCGGTGCGGATGGTCGATGTCGCGGCGGACGCGGGTGTGTCCCGGCAGACCCTCTACAACGAGTTCGGCAACAAGGACGGACTGGCCCGCGCGCTCGTCCGGCGGGCCGCCGACCGCTATCTCGCGGGGATCGACACGGTGCTGGGAGAGGGGCGGGGGCCGGTCGCCCTGGCGCTCTGGACGGTCCGCAGCGCACGGGCGGACGTACTGGTCAAGGCGTTACTGACGGGCTTGTGGGGCGAGCGGCTGCCTCGCCCCGCACGGTCCGCGCCGACCTCGGCCGTGCCGGGCCGTGCCCGGTCCGACGCCGCCCTGTCGACCCCGGCCGAACTGCTCGCCCTGGTCCGGGACCGCGCGGTGGCCGTCCTGAGCGACGGACGGCCCGCGAACGACACCGCGGAACTGGCGGTGACCTGCGAGACGGCGCTCAGACTCGCGCTCTCGTACGCCCTCGTGCCGCCGGAACGCGCGTTGCCCATGGACCGCACGGACCCCGCGGAGGGCGCGCCCGGCGACCTGGTGCCGCTGGTCCGCGACGTGGTGGCGCGGCACCCCGGAGGGCGCTCGGGCACCGGTCAGTGCGAGGAGCCCGAGAGCTGCAGGCCGATCACGCCGACGATCACCAGGGAGATCGAGACGAGCTTGAGGGTGGAGACCACGTCGTCGAGGAAGACCATCCCGTAGATCGCGGTACCGGCCGCGCCGATCCCGGTCCACACCGCGTAGGCGGGTCCCACGTCCAGCTTCTTCAGCGAGAGCGTGAGCAGCCCGAAACTGCCGAGGGCGAACACGCAGAAGGCGATCGTCGGCCAGAGCCTGGTGAAACCGTGCGAGAGCTTGAGACACACGGCGAACCCGGTCTCCAACAAACCTGCCACCACCACCAGCAGCCACGCCATCGACGTTTCCTCCCACGTAGTGACTGCTTCGTCTCGCTTGGGTGCGATTATGCACTTACCAGTCGTGGGGGCTCGCAAACGTGCGCGAGTCGGGTGCGTCTGTCAGTCGCCCTCGCGCCGCTCCCGGGTGGCGAGCAGCCGCCGCAGCGAGTCGAGCCGTGCCGGATCGGCGTGGCCCTCCGCCACCCAGGCGTCGAGCGCGCACTCCGGTTGCTGGTCGTCGTGGGTGCAGCCGCGCGGGCACTTCTCGGTGCCGGGCTCCAGGTCGGGGAAGGCCAGGATCACCCGGGACGGGTCGACGTGGTGCAGTCCGAAGGAGCGCACACCGGGGGTGTCGATCACCCATCCGCGCGCGTCCGGAAGAGGGAGCGCGAGCGCCGAGGTGGTGGTGTGCCTGCCCCGGCCCGTGACGGCGTTGACCACTCCCGTCGTACGCCGTCTGTCCTTCGGCACCAGGGCGTTCACCAGGGTCGTCTTGCCGACTCCGGAGTGCCCGACGAAGGCGGTGATCCGGTCGTTCAGCTGCTCACGCACCCGCTCGGCGGCGTCCCCGCTCGCCAGTTCCTCACGGTTCGTCACGATGTACGGGACGCCAAGCGGCGTGTACGCGGCCAGCAGCGCGTCCGGCGAGGCCAGGTCCGACTTCGTGAGGACGAGGAGCGGGGTGAGCCCGCCGTCGTACGCGGCGACGAGACAGCGGTCGATCATGCGGGGGCGCGGTTCGGGATCGGCGAGCGCGGTGACGATCGCCAGCTGGTCCGCGTTGGCGACGACCACGCGCTCGAACGGATCGTCGTCGTCGGCCGTGCGGCGCAGGACCGAGTGGCGCGCGCCGATGCGGACGATGCGGGCCAGGGTGTCCTTCTCACCGGAGAGGTCACCGACGATGGAGACGGTGTCGCCCACCACGGCGGCCTTGCGGCCCAGTTCGCGGGCCTTCATCGCCACCACCGTACGACCGTCCACGAGGCAGGTGAGCCTGCCGCGGTCGACGGTCAGGACCATGCCGTCCTGGGCCTCCTCGTGCTTGGGCCGGGTGTGCGTGCGCGGCCGGTTGCCCTTGGGGTTCGGGCGGACGCGGATGTCGTCCTCGTCGGGGTTCTTGCCGTAGCGCCTCATGTCGTCAGGCCCCGGCCGTTCCGGTGGAGGCGAGCATCGCGGTCCACATCTCCGGGAAGTCCGGCAGGGTCTTCGCGGTCGTGCCCACGTTCTCGATCCGCACACCCGGCACGGCGAGGCCGATGATCGAACCGGCCGTCGCCATCCGGTGGTCGTCGTACGTGTGGAAGGTGCCGCCGTGCAGCGGGCGCGGCCGGATGTGCAGACCGTCGGCGGTCTCGGTGACATCGCCGCCGAGCTCGTTGATCTCCTTGGTGAGGGCCGCGAGCCGGTCCGTCTCGTGCAGCCGCAGATGGGCCACGCCGCGCAGGGTCGAGGGGGAGTCGGCGAGGGCCGCGACGGCGGCGATGCCGGGGGTCAGCTCACCGACCTCGCCGAGGTCCACGTCGATGCCGTGGATGCGGCCCGTTCCCGTGAAGGTGAGCCCGCGCTCGGTCAGCTCGCAGCCGCCGCCCATCTCGGTGAAGATCTCGCGCAGCGCGTCACCCGGCTGGGTGGTGCGCAGTGGCCAGTCGGGCACCGTGACCCGGCCGCCGGTGACCAGCGCGGCCGCCAGGAACGGCTGGGCGTTGGAGAGGTCCGGCTCGACGGTCAGGTCGCGGCCGAGCAGTGCCGAGTGGGCGACCCGCCACACGTTGGGCTCGCCCCCGGTCTCCGGCTCGTCGACCTGGGCGCCGACCGTCCGCAGCATGTCCACCGTCATCCGGATGTGCGGCATGGAGGGGAGCGTCGAGCCGGTGTGCCGTACCTCGACCCCCTGGTTGAAGCGGGGGGCCGACAGCAGGAGCGCCGAGATGAACTGGGAGGACGAGGAGGCGTCGATCTCCACCGGGCCGCCTTCCAGCGCACCGGCGCCGTGGACGGTCAGCGGCAGTGCGCCGCGGGCCTCGTCGTCGATCCGGGCGCCCAGGGTGCGCAGCGCGTCGATCACACCGTTGAGGGGGCGCTCGTAGGAGCGGGCGTCGCCGTCGAAGCGGACGGGGCCGTCGGCGAGGGTGGCGACGGGCGGCAGGAAGCGCATGACCGTTCCGGCGTTGCCGACGTCCACGGCGGCCGGGCCGTGCAGGCCGGCCGGGATGACCCGCCAGGCCTCGCCGGAGCCGTCCGGGCCGATGCCCTCCTCGATGCCGACGCCCATCGTGCGCAGTGCCTGGGCCATCAGCAGGGTGTCGCGGGAGCGCAGCGGGCGCCGCAGCCAGCCGGGCTCGGAGGAGAGGGCGGCCAGCACGAGCGCCCGGTTGGTGACCGACTTCGATCCGGGCACGGTGACGGTGGCGTCGACGGCTCCGCTCGCGTGGGGGGCGGGCCAGAGGGCGGGGTGCACGGAACTTTCGGTCATGGCGCTCACTTTAGTGGCTCTCCGCAAACCCAGATCCTGATCAAATCGACCGAAACCGGGCCGTAACGTGAGAGTGGTAAGGCCGTGCGGCCCCGGAGGCCGTCAGAGGCCGAGCAGCCAGCGCCCGCCGCCGATCAGCGAACAGAGGGACACCGCGTGGAAGAGGAACAGCCACAGCGCGGCGGGTGCGTCGGTGAGCCGGGCCAGCTGGTCCGCGTCGGAATCCGGCGCGCCGCCGTGCCGCCGCTTGGACTGCAGCTCGAACGCGGGACGGACGCCGCCCAGCAGCAGGAACCAGACAGCGGTGTACGCGAAGAGGGACTGCCAGGCGGCAGACGCCAGCCAGGACACCAGCAGGAACGTCGATCCGGTGAGGATCACCGTCAGCGCGCCGTATACGTTGCGGATCATCACCAGCATGACCGTCAGCAGGGCCGTCGCCAGCCACAGCAGCAGGGTGATCCTGCCGTTGACCAGCAGCCACGCCCCTCCCAGCCCGAGTAGCGGCGGGGCCGTGTAGCCCGCGGCGGCCGTGAGGATCATGCCGATGCCGGTGGGCTTGCCGCGGCTCACGGTCAGTCCGCTGGTGTCCGAGTGGAGCCGGATACCGGCGAGCTGCCGCCCGGTGACGAGGGCGATCAGCCCGTGGCCGCCCTCGTGCGCGATCGTGATCGCGTTCCGCGAGAGCCGCCATATGAGATTGGGTACGACGGCGACGAGCGCGACCGTGGCGGTCACGACGACCAGCCACTGCTCGGGCAGCGGCTGGGTGCCGAAGACGCGATCCCACAGATCGCCCAGATCGGTGCTGTCCATAGGCCGGGCGGCTCCTTGCGTTCGTGACGGGAGGTCGTGGCAGTCTGGCACTTATGTGCGGACGGTATGCAGCGAGTCGGCGGCCCGAGGATCTGACCGGGCTCTTCGGAATCGAGAAGTGGGAGCCGGCCGAGGCCCTGGAGCCCGACTGGAACGTGGCGCCGACCAAGGAGGTCTACGCCGTGCTGGAGCGTCCTGTGAAGGACGCGGATGACCAGCGTCCGGTTCGCCAGCTCCGCACACTGAAATGGGGACTCGTGCCCTCCTGGGCGAAGTCGCCCGAGGGCGCCGCCCGCATGATCAACGCCCGCGCCGAGACGGTGCACGAGAAGCCGTCCTTCCGCCGCCCCTTCACCTCGCGGCGCTGCATCCTGCCGGCCGACGGCTACTACGAGTGGGTCACCGGCGTGGAGGAGCGGCAGCTGGAGGAGAAGGGCAGGAAGAAGCGGCCCCGTAAGCAGCCGTACTTCGTGACGCCCGCCGACGGCTCGGTCTTCGCGATGGCCGGACTGTACGAGTTCTGGCGTGACCGGACCCTTCCCGACGACCACCCCCAGGCGTGGTGGGTGACCTGCTCGGTGATCACGACCGAGGCGGAGACGTCCCCCCTCGCCGTAGCCCCCGCCGAAGGCCCCTCCGCGCTCGCCGACATCCACCCCCGGATGCCGCTGATGCTGACGCCGGACCGGTGGGACGCCTGGCTCGACCCCTCGCGGACCGAGGTCGACGAGCTGAAGGGGCTGCTCACGCCGCCGCCCGGCGGTCTGATGCGGGCCTACCCGGTGGCCACGGAGGTCAGCAACGTCCGCAACAACGGGCCGGAACTGCTGGAGGAACTGGCGGCGCCGGAGGTGGCGACGCTGTTCTGAGAGCCGGGATTGATTGGATGGCCCCGTGAGTCGCTCAGAGAACGTGCAAACGGTCGAGACGGACGCCGGGACCGCCCGGATCACCTGGACGCTTCCGCCCCGGGCCCGCCTCGTGGTCGCCCTCGGCCACGGCGCGGGCGGTGGCATCGAGGCCCGCGACCTGCGTGCCCTCGCCGCCGTGCTGCCCGGTGAGGGGGTGGGCGTCGCCCTGGTGGAGCAGCCGTGGCGGGTGGCCGGCAAGAAGCTCGCGCCCGCCCCGAAGACCCTGGACACCGGATGGCGGGGGCTGTGGCCCGCGCTGACCGCCCCGGGACTGCCGGTCGTCGCCGGGGGACGCAGCGCCGGTGCCCGGGTCGCCTGCCGTACGGCGTCCGGCCTCGGCGCGCACGCCGTCCTCGCGCTCAGCTTCCCGCTGCACCCTCCGGGCAGGCCGGAGAAGTCCCGGGCGCAGGAGCTCCTCGGCGCCGGCGTGCCCACGCTCGTCGTCCAGGGCGGCAACGACCCGTTCGGGCGGCCCGCCGAATTCCCGCCGGGGGAGTACGAGCTCGCCGAGGTGGAGTACGGGGACCACGGCTTCGCCGTACCCAAGCGGTCGGGCCTGGGTGAGGACCAGGTGATGTCCGTCATCACCGGTGCCGTGACCCGCTGGGTGGGGTCCCTGGTGTGACCCGCGTCCCGGGAATGATGCGTGGGAGAGCGCTGTTATTCGGGACGTCGGTACAACAACGTCGTTTGTGGAGAGGGAGTCCGTCGCATGGGTTCGACCATCTGCCCGCGCCGCTCGAACACCGCTGACCTGGAGTGGACGGTGCTTCACGCGGCCAAGACCGCTCCCGAGCGGGCACTGAGCGGATCGGATCGACAGCCCGCCTCGAAGCAAGGTCGACTATTCTCCGATTCGAGCGGGTCCGGTTTCGGCTCCGCCACATCGTTGGAGGAGGTGGGTCCGGTCACTGGGACCGACACAGGGACCGACGACGGCCGCGCGGAGGAGACGACCGCCGAGCGCAACGCGCGTTTCGAGCGGGACGCTCTCGGTTTTCTCGACCAGATGTACTCGGCCGCGCTGCGCATGACGCGCAATCCGGCCGATGCGGAGGACCTGGTCCAGGAGACGTATGCGAAGGCGTACGGCTCCTTCCACCAGTTCCGTGAGGGCACGAACCTCAAGGCGTGGATGTACCGCATCCTTACCAACACGTTCATCAACTCGTACCGCAAGAAGCAGCGCGAGCCCCAGCGCAGTGCGGCCGAGGAGATCGAGGACTGGCAGCTGGCGCGCGCCGAGTCGCACATGTCGACGGGTCTGCGCTCCGCCGAGTCCCAGGCTCTCGACCATCTGCCGGACTCGGACGTGAAGGCCGCGCTCCAGGCGATCCCCGAGGAGTTCCGCATTGCCGTCTATCTCGCGGACGTAGAGGGCTTTGCCTACAAGGAGATCGCGGACATCATGGGGACTCCCATCGGTACGGTGATGTCCCGACTGCACCGCGGCCGCCGGCAACTGCGCGGCATGCTGGAGGACTACGCCCGTGAGCGCGGGCTCGTCCCCGCCGGCGCCGGTGAGTCGGACGATCTGAAAGGCTCGGCCTCATGAGCTGCGGAGAGCCGCACGAGACGGATTGCTCAGAGGTTCTCGATCATCTCTACGAGTTCCTCGACCATGAGATGCCCGAGGGCGACTGCACGAAGTTCGAGGTGCACTTCGAGGAGTGCTCCCCGTGCCTGGAGAAGTACGGCCTCGAACAGGCCGTGAAGAAGCTGGTGAAGCGCTGCTGCGGTCAGGACGACGTCCCGACCGACCTGCGCTCGAAGGTGATGGGCCGGATCGACCTGATCCGCTCGGGTCAGGTCGTCCCCGAGCAGGACGTGTCGATGGACAGCGCGGGTATGCCGACACCCGCCGCGGAGTAGCCGCGCACCGCCGTCGTATCCGAAGGGCACGCCGTCACACGGCGTGCCCTTCGGCGTATCACCGCTGCCACGCACCCGTCACCCGAATGTGCTAATCGGACTCATCGGGGCTCGGCCGACCGTCCAACTCGCTAGCCTGGCGCCTCCATTGACCACGCGGGGGGCGGGCGGTACGGGTGAGGAGCACACCGGGAGCGGCACGCGCCTGCATCCTCGGCGCGGTCATCTGCGCCGTCCTGTCCTCCCTGCCCGCGTGGAGTCCTGACGCCGGCACGCCGTGGGGCACCCTCGCCCTGCTCGCCGGGCTGTACCTCGTCTGCGAACTCCCCGGCCGATTTCCGTTCTTCGGCAGCTCCGTGCCGATCAGCACGGGGTCGTTCTTCCCACTCCTGCTCGCCGCCGCGTTCCTGCTGCCGCCGGCCGCCGCCGCGCTGGTCGCGGTTCCCGGCGCGCTGGCGGGCCGGGTGGAGCAGCCGCCCTTCGTGGCGCGCCGCCTCTGGCGGGCCGCGCAGCTCTCGCTCACCGTGTGGGCCGCCTCGTGCGCGCACGCCGCGCTCGGCGGGCCCGGAGCGCTCGGCGGGAGCGGGGCCCGGGGGGTGCCCGACTTTCCGTACGCCCTGGCGCCGGCCTGCGCCGCGGCTCTCGCCTTCTGCCTCGTCCTGACGGCGCTGGACGGCTGCATCCTCGTGACGGCGGAGCGGCAGCCGGCCCGGCACGCCTGGCGGGGACTCCTGCCGCACTCGGTGGGGCCGCACCTCGTGCACGCGCTCGCCGGGCTGATGATGGCCGTCCTGTGGCGCAGCTCGTACGGCCCCGTGTCCGCGCTCTTCGTGCTGCTGCCCATGTACATCTCCTGCTGGGTCTTCGCCCAGTACCACCGCGAGCACGCCGCCCACCGGGCGACGATCAGGGCGCTGGTGCAGGCCGTCGACATCAAGGACAAGTACACGCGCGGGCACAGCGAGCGGGTGGGCAGGGCCTCCGTACTGATCGCCCGCGAGCTGGGCATGGAGGAGGGCCGGCTCGAAGCGCTGCGGTTCGCCGGGATCCTGCACGACGTGGGCAAGCTGGGCGTGCCCACCCGGGTCCTGCGCAAGGACGGCCCGCTCACGCCGGAGGAGCGGCGGGTCATCGAACTGCACCCGGAGTACGGACACGAGATCGTCCGGGGCATCGGCTTCCTGGACGAAGCGCGGGCGGCGATCCTGCACCACCACGAGCGGCTCGACGGGAGTGGCTATCCGTACGGGCTCAGCGGGCGGCAGATTCCCGAGTTCGCGCGGGTCGTCGCCGTCGCCGACGCCTTCGACGCGATGACCTCCACCCGGTCCTACCGGCGGGGCCGGCCCGTGCCGGCCGCCGTCGCGGAGCTGGAACGGTGCGCGGGAAGCCAGTTCGATCCGCGGATGGTCGGGGCGCTGGCGCGCGGGCTCGCACGGCACGGGTGGTCGGGGGCGGCCACCGCGGTGACGGCGGACGAGGTCGCGGTCGGGCCGCGGGTGCCGGCTGCCCGGGCGCAGGGCGTGGACGGGGGCGTGGACGCGGGCGCCGGGGCCGGGCCGCGGACGCCCGGCCCTCAGCCGGACGGGCTCGGTCCGGGTGCCGGCGGTGGTGAGGTGCCGGGTGGGACCGGCGGGGGAACGCGTGGGGCCGGGCCCGCAGCGGTGGGCGGGCCCGAAGGGGACGCCGGAGGCTCCGGGGAGCTGAGCCGGCTCCGGAAGTCCGTGGAGCGGCCCGGGTGAGCGGGGCAGCGGGCTGGTCCGGTGCCCGGTCCGCCGTCGTGGCGGTCCGGGGCGCCGCGGTCGTGCTCACCGTCGCCGCCTTCGTCCACACCCTCTGGTACGGGATCGCCGAGCCCGGGCACGCCCTCGCCTTCGCCGCCGTCGTGGTGACCGGCGAGCTGGCGCGCTGGGGCGCCCTGCCAGGGGAGCGGGAGCCCGCCCCCCTCGGTACCGCCGGGGCCCTCGCGTACGCACTCCTCGGGCGCAGTGGCGGGGAACCCACCACGCACGGGGCCCTCCAGGTGGTAGCCGTCGTCGTCGCCGCCCAGTTGCTCGCCGCCGTGCCCCACGTGGCGCGCGGCAGCGGACCCGGGCCCGATCTGGCCGCCCGCCGTGTCCTGACCGTCGGGTTCGCCGCCGTGTGCTTCCAGCCGCTGTACAACTCGGGCCAGTCCGGCCGGTGGTTCGGCGAGGGCCCGTACTTCGTGTTCTTCCTGCTCCTGCTGCTGGCCCTCACCGCGCTGTGCGACGCCGTACTCGCCGCCCTCCTCCTGCACTCCCGCACCCGCTATCCGTACGGACCGCTCCTCCGCGACGAGCTGCGGGCCCTCATCGGCATCGGCTCCGCGGTCTGCGCGACCGGCGCGGTCATGGCCATCGGGGTCGCGGTCGCCGGGCTGTGGGCGCTCCCCGTCCTGTGCGTACCGCTGCTGCTGACCCAGGTGTCCTACCGGCGGTACGCCGCTGTCCGTACGACCTACCGGCAGACCATCGCCTCCCTGGCCCGTTCCACGGAGATCGCCGGATACACCCCGCACGGTCACGCCCGCCGGGTCGCCGAGCTCTCCACCGCCGTGGGCCGGGAGCTGGGCCTGTCCGGCCGCGAACTGACCGTCCTGGAGTACGCGGCCCTGATGCACGACATCGGTCAGCTCTCGCTCGTGGACCCGGTCGCCGAGGGGGCCACCGCCACCCTGCCGGCTGCCGAGCAGCGGCGGATCGCGCTCCTGGGGGGAGCGGTGGTCCGGCAGACCGGCGTGGACACCGCGGTCGCGGTGGTGGTGGAGCAGCAGGCCGACCCATACCGGGAACAGCCGCTGTCCGCCAGGATCGTCCGGGCGGTCAACGCATACGACGACCTGTGCGGGGAAAGCGCCATCGGGCCGCTCGGTGCGCTGGAACAGCTCAGGCTGGGTACCGGTCACGACTACCAGCACCAGGTCGTGGAAGCGCTGGCGGGTGTCCTGGCGCGGGGCGGTCTGACCCAGGTCCGGCCTGGGTAACCCATGGGTAATGAGCGGGCGTCCGGCCGGGCATGGTTGGATGCGAAAGTAGAGCGGAAGACGAGGGTGTCCAGTCGGGACAGGCGGGAATCGTGAGGATCTTCGGGAAGGTACGGCATCGGCCCTCCGCCTCTTGGCGGCAGGCCACGGACCGCGCGTTCACGCTGATCGGCGACGGCCGGTACGAGGACGCGGGGGCGCTGCTGACGCGGGCGGTCGACCTGGAACCCTGGCTCTCCGAGTCCTGGTTCAATCTGGCGCTGCTGCACAAGTTCAGGCACGACTGGGAGCAGGCGAGGGCCGCCGGTCTGCGGGCCGTCGCGCTGCTGGACCGGGAGTCCGGGGCGCCGGACTGGTGGAACGTCGGGATCGCGGCCACCGCGCTCCAGGACTGGCCGCTTGCCCGCCGGGCCTGGCAGGCCTACGGCCTGAAGGTCCCGGGCAACGGTCAGCACGGCGGCGCGGCCACCAGCGAGCCGCTCGGCATGGAGCTGGGCAGCGCGGCGGTACGGCTGTCGCCCGAGGGCGAGTCCGAGGTCGTCTGGGGCCGCAGGCTGGACCCGGCACGGATGGAAGTGCTGTCGATCCCGCTGCCCTCGTCCGGGCGGCGCTGGGGCGAGGTCGTCCTGCACGACGGGGTGCCGCACGGCGAGCGGGTCACCGCCGCCGGGCCCTCGTATCCCGTCTTCGACGAGATCGAGCTCTGGGCGCCCTCTCCCGTACCCACCTGGGTCGTGCTCCTGGAGGCCGCCACCGAGGCGGACCGGGACGCGCTGGAGCAGCTGGCGTCGGACGCCGGTTTCGCCGCCGAGGACTGGTCGTCATCCGTACGGCTGCTCTGCCGTGCCTGCTCGGAGAGCAGGATGGAGAGCGACGAGGGGGACGGCGAGCACCTCGATCCGCACGACCACAGTGAGCCGGGCCATCCGGGGCCGCTGGGCCACCGCACGGCCGGTGACCTGTGGGTGCCGGAGCGCGAATGCGGTCTCGCCGCGCCGGCGGGACTGGTGCGCGGTCTGCTGGACGGCTGGGTGGCGGACAGCCCGGACAGCCGTGAGTGGCGGGATCTCGAAGAAGTCTGCTGAGCGGTGCCCGTAGGCTGTACGGGCACCGAATCCCGGTGCCGGTTTTCCCGAAGTTCACGGGTTTCAGGTTTGCAGGAAGGCGTACGGCGGACATGGCGCAGCAGGAGACGGACGAGCAGATCAGCGTCGACGACGAGGGATTCCTCGTCGACACCGAGGACTGCGAGGCGCGTGAGGCGGCGTACCGCGAGCGCGGTACCTCGCGGCCGATCACGGTCGTGGGCAACCCGGTGCTCCACAAGGAGTGCAAGGACGTCACCGCGTTCGACGGCGAGCTGGCCCGGTTGATCGACGACATGTTCGCCAGCCAGCGGACGGCGGAAGGCGTGGGCCTGGCCGCCAACCAGATCGGCGTGGACCTGAAGGTCTTCGTCTACGACTGCATGGACGACGACGGTGTGCGGCACGTCGGCGCGATCTGCAACCCGGTGCTGGAGGAGCTGCCGCCCGGCGAGCGCGTCCTCGACGACGCCAACGAGGGCTGCCTCTCCGTGCCGACGGCGTACGCCGGGCTGGCACGCCCCGACTACGCGGTGGTGCGCGGGCAGGACGCCGAGGGCAACCCGGTCAGGGTGCGGGGCAACGGCTACTTCGCGCGCTGCCTCCAGCACGAGACGGACCACCTGTACGGCTACCTGTACATCGACCGGCTCTCCAAGCGTGACCGCAAGGACGCGCTGCGTCAGATGGCCGAGGGCACGCCGCGCTACGAGGTCGTCCCCAACGACTGATCCCGCGCGCTCCATGGACGGGGCCCTGTCGCCGGTACCGCCGGCGGCAGGGCCCTGTTCCCGTTCCGGGACGGTCAACGGGAGTTTTTCCAGGCGTAGTTGACGCGCGTCGACTCGTCCGACAGTCTCACCCCAACACCTCACCGTGGTAGGGAGCACCTCATGCTCAGACGCACCGCACACACCTTGCTCAGTCTTGTCATGGCCATGGCTTTTGCGATCGGCGGAGCCGTACTGACCGCCGGTCCCGCACAGGCTGACGGCTGTTACACCTGGACCAGGACCCTCTCGCCCGGCGCCACCGGCAACGATGTCACCCAGCTTCAGATCCGCGTCGCGGGATACCCCGGCTACAACGCCGTGCTCGCCATCGACGGCTCGTACGGCCCGGCCACCACCGCGGCGGTCAAGCGCTTCCAGGCCGCCTACGGTCTCGCCGCTGACGGCATCGCGGGCCCGGCCACCCAGTCCAAGCTGTACGCGCTCCAGGACGACGACTGCACCCCGATCCACTTCACGTATCCCGAGCTCAACACCTGCAACAGCACCTGGGCGGGGGGAGCGGTCGCGGCCGGCACGGCCAAGGCCAACGCCCTGAGCTCGATGTGGAAGCTGGAGGCGCTGCGGCACGCGCTCGGCGACTCGTCCATCCGTGTCACCAGCGGCTTCCGGTCCTACTCCTGCAACTCGGCGGTCGGCGGAGCGTCGAACAGCCGCCATCTGTACGGTGACGCCGTCGACCTCGGCTCGGGACCGCACTCGCTGTGCACCCTCGCCAAGCAGGCGCGCTACCACGGGTTCAACGGGATCCTCGGCCCGGGCTACGCCGGTCACGGCGACCACGTCCACGTGAACCAGGGCCCCAGCCACTTCTGGTCGGCGTCGAGCTGCGGCATCTGAGCCGCGTCGCCCCGATCGCTCGGAGGCCCCGCCCGGCAGGTATGCGGGCGGGGCTTCCGTGCATCCCGGGCTCAGGCCACCTCAGGTATCCCGGCCGGGCCGCGGAAGGTCCGGCGGTAGGCGTGCGGGGTGATGTCCAGCGAGCGTACGAACTGGTGGCGGAGCGCCGCCGCGGTCCCGAAGCCGGTCCGGTCGGCGATGGCGTCCATGGTCTCGTCGGAGCTTTCCAGCAAGTGCTGCGCCAGCAGCACCCGTTGGCGCAGCAGCCAGCGGTACGGGGTGGTCCCCGTCTCCTGCTGGAAGCGGCGCGCGAAGGTGCGGGGTGACATGTGGGCCAGGCCGGCGAGCTGCTCGACGGTCATCTCCTGGTCGAGGTGGCGCTCCATCCAGGCGAGCGTGTCGCCGACCGTGTCGCACGCTGCCCGGGGCAGCGGGCGCTCGATGTACTGCGCCTGCCCGCCGTCGCGGTGCGGCGGTACGACCATGCGGCGGGCGACGGCGTTGGCCACCTCCTGGCCGTACGTCTGCCGGACCAGGTGGAGGGAGGCGTCGATGCCCGCGGCCGTGCCCGCCGAGCTGATGACGGGGCCGTCGTCCACGTACAGCACATCGGGCTCCACGACGGCCCGGGGGTACCGGCGGGCCAGCTCGGCCGCGTGGCGCCAGTGGGTGGTGCAGCGGCGGCCGTCCAGCAGCCCGGCCGCGCCGAGTACGTACGCCCCGGAGCAGACGCTCAGCACCCGCGCGCCGCGGTCCACGGCCCGGCGCAGGGAGTCGAGGGCCTCCTCGGGGTACGTCCGGTTCGCGAAATGGCTGCCGGCGGGGACGGCGATGAGGTCGGCCTCGTCGAGGCGGTCGAGACCGTACGGGGTGCTGATGGTGAATCCGGCGTGGGTCCGCAGCACCGGCCCCTCGGCCGAGACCACGGCGAAGTCGTGGACGGGCAGGCCCGCTTCGCTGCGGTCGAGACCGAAGACCTCGCACAGCACACCGAGTTCGAAGGGGTGCACCTCGTCGAGCAGCAGAACGGCGACGTTGTTCAGCTTTGACATGAGTGCAGTGTGGCAGTAATTCGATGGTGTGTGACAGTCCTGCCACTGCCGGATCTCGGCCGGACGGACGACAGTAGAGGCATGAACACAATCCTGAACTACGCGGTCGTAGCAGCACTTTTCGCCCTCGTCCTGCTGCCCTCGCTGGCCGGTCTCGCCCGTGAGCGGCGCATCGACCAGGCACTGAGGGCGGCGGAACGGAACCAGGCCGGCCCCCCGGAGGCCGAAGGCGCCGCACGGCCGGTCACGGTCGCACGGCGCCCTTCCATCGGCTCCTGGGCCAGGGTCTAGAAGTCGTCGTCGAACCCGACGGAGCCCTCCACTGCCACCTGGTACGCGGACGGCCGGCGTTCGAAGAAGTTGGTCAGCTCCTGGACACCCTGGAGCTCCATGAACGAGAACGGGTTCTCGGAGCCGTACAGCGGGGCGAAGCCCAGGCGGGTGAGGCGCTGGTCGGCCACACACTCCAGGTACTGGCGCATCGACTCGGTGTTCATGCCGGGCAGGCCTTCGCCGCACAGGTCACGGCCGAACTGCAGCTCCGCCTCGACCGCCTCCTTCAGCATGTCGGTGACCTGCTGCCGGAGCTCGTCGTCGAACAGGTCGGGCTCCTCCTTGCGGACCGTGTCCACGACCTCGAACGCGAAGTTCATGTGCATGGTCTCGTCGCGGAAGACCCAGTTGGTCCCCGTGGCGAGGCCGTGCAGCAGCCCCCGGGAGCGGAACCAGTACACGTACGCGAAGGCGCCGTAGAAGAACAGCCCCTCGATGCATGCCGCGAAGCAGATCAGGTTCAGCAGGAAGCGGCGGCGGTCGGCCTTCGTCTCCAGCCGGTCGAGCTTCTCGACCTCGTTGATCCACCTGAAGCAGAACTGCGCCTTCTCCCGGATCGAGGGAATCTCCTCGACCGCGTCGAACGCCGCCGCGCGGTCGTCCGGGTCGGGCAGATAGGTGTCGAGCAGCGTCAGATAGAACTGGACGTGCACGGCCTCCTCGAAGAGCTGCCGGGACAGGTACAGCCGCGCCTCGGGCGAGTTGATGTGTTTGTACAGCGTCAGCACGAGGTTGTTGGAGACGATCGAGTCCCCCGTCGCGAAGAACGCGACGAGCCGGCCGATCATGTGCTGCTCGCCGGGCGACAGCTTCGCGAGATCGGCGACGTCGGAGTGGAGATCGACCTCCTCCACGGTCCAGGTGTTCTTGATCGCGTCGCGGTAGCGCTCGTAGAAGTCCGGGTAGCGCATGGGCCGCAGGGTCAGTTCGAAACCCGGGTCGAGCAGGTTCTTGGTCTCGTCGGAGCTCATCACTGACAGGCCTCGCAGGATTCGGGGTTTTCCAGGGAGCAGGCGATCGCGTCCGCGTCGGGGGCCGCGGCCTGGGCGGGGACGGGGGCGGCGGACGCCGCGCGGGCGATGCGGGTCGCCGGGCGTGACCGCAGGTAGTACGTCGTCTTCAGCCCCTGCTTCCAGGCGTACGCGTACATCGAGGAGAGCTTGCCGATCGTCGGCGTCTCCAGGAAGAGGTTCAGCGACTGGCTCTGGTCGAGGAACGGCGTACGCGCCGCCGCCATGTCGATCAGTCCGCGCTGCGGGATCTCCCACGCCGTGCGGTACAGCGCCCGCACGTCCTCGGGGATCCACGCGAAGCCCTGCACTGAACCGCTGGCCTCGCGCAGTGCCTCGCGGGTCCGCGCGTCCCACACGCCGAGCTTCTTCAGCTCGGCGACGAGGTAGGCGTTGACCTGGAGGAACTCACCGCTGAGCGTCTCGCGCTTGAAGAGGTTGGAGACCTGCGGCTCGATGCACTCGTACACCCCGGCGATCGAGGCGATCGTCGCGGTCGGCGCGATGGCGAGCAGGAGGGAGTTACGCATACCGGTCTTCGCGATCCGGGCGCGCAGGGCGTCCCAGCGCTCCGGCCAGTTCAGCTCGGTGCCGTAGTGGTCGGGGTGCAGCACACCGCGGGCGGTGCGGGTCTGCGACCAGGCGGGGAGGGGTCCCGAGCGCTCGGCGAGGTCGCAGGACGCCTCGTAGGCGGCCAGCATGATCCGTTCGGAGATCTTCGTGGACAGCGCGCGCGCCTCGGGGGAGTCGAACGGCAGCCGTAGCTGGAAGAAGACGTCCTGCAGCCCCATCGCGCCCAGGCCCACCGGACGCCAGCGCGCGTTGGACCGGCCTGCCTGCTCGGTCGGGTAGAAGTTGATGTCCACGACCCGGTCGAGGAAGGTCACGGCGGTACGGACCGTGGCGTCCAGGCGCTCCCAGTCGATGCCGCCGTCTGCCACGAACGCGCCGAGGTTGACCGAGCCGAGGTTGCAGACGGCCGTCTCGCCGTCGTCCGTGACTTCGAGGATCTCGGTGCACAGGTTCGAGGAGTGGACCACGCGGCCCGGCTCGGCGGTCTGGTTGGCCGTGCGGTTGGAGGCGTCCTTGAACGTCATCCAGCCCTGGCCGGTCTGCGCGAGCGTACGCATCATGCGGCCGTACAGGTCCCGGGCCGGCATCGTCTTGCGGGCCAGGCCAGCCGCCTCGGCGGCGCGGTAGGCGGCGTCGAAGTCGTCGCCCCACAGGTCGACCAGCTCGGGCACGTCGGCGGGGGAGAACAGCGACCACTGGCCGTCCGCGTCGACCCGGCGCATGAACTCGTCCGGGATCCAGTGCGCCAGGTTGAGGTTGTGCGTACGCCGCTGGTCCTCGCCCGTGTTGTCGCGCAGCTCCAGGAACTCCTCGATGTCCGCGTGCCAGGTCTCCAGGTACACGGCCGCGGCGCCCTTGCGGCGCCCTCCCTGGTTGACCGCGGCGACCGAGGCGTCCAGCGTCTTGAGGAACGGCACGATGCCGTTGGAGTGCCCGTTGGTGCCGCGGATCAGTGAACCGCGGGCGCGGATACGGGAGTACGAGAGGCCGATGCCGCCCGCGTGCTTGGAGAGCCTCGCCACCTGGTGGTAGCGGTCGTAGATCGAGTCGAGCTCGTCCAGCGGCGAGTCCAGCAGATAGCAGGAGGACATCTGCGGGTGCCGCGTGCCCGAGTTGAAGAGCGTCGGGGAGGAGGGGAGGTAGTCGAGCCGGCTCATGAGGCCGTACAGCGAGGCGACCTCGTCCAGCGCCTCCGGGGAGTCGTCCTCGGCGAGACCGCACGCGACACGCAGCATGAAGTGCTGCGGGGTCTCGATCACCTCGCGGGTCAGCGGGTGGCGCAGCAGGTAGCGGCTGTAGAGCGTCCGCAGCCCGAAGTAGCCGAACCGGTCGTCGGCGCCGCCCACGAGCGAGGCGCCGACCAGGGCGTCGAGCCGGGAGGCGTGGACCCGGACGAACTGGGCGGTGCGGTCCGCGATCAGGCCCTCACGGTGTCCGACGGAGACCGAGGCGGAGAAGGAGACCGCGCCCTGGCCCGCAGCCTCGTCCGCGATGGTGCGGGTGAGGAGGCGGGCGGCGAGCCGGGAGTAGGCGGGGTCCTCGGAGATCAGGCCCGCGGCGGCCTCGGTGGCCAGCGAGCGCAGCTCGGCCTCGTCCGACCGGGCGTTGCGGCCGCGCAGTGCGGCGGCGGCGACGCGTCCGGGGTCGGTGTCGGGCAGATCCGCCGTCAGATCGGTGAGGGTCCGCAGGAGTACGGTCCCGGGGGCGTCCATGACGGTGTCCGCGGACTCGGCGGTACCGGTGATCCCGGCGGACTCTGCTGCTGAAACCGGATCGGCTGGCGCGATGGTCACCGCGGTGCTCTCCCTCGCTCGGCTCCGGACAGGCGGGGAGCGGGGGCAGCCGGGCAGCGGGGAGCCCGGAGGCGGCAGCACTGCGTGCGGCGTCCACCGGCCCATCCGCGAGGCCCGGACGTCTCTGCGCCCGGTTCGGTCGAGCCGGGCGCGCTGTCGACAGGTCTTCGGACTTCGGATGCGCAAAAGCACACCGATCACACCGTTGCGGGACAGTTCCGGATTCGCACCGGATTCCCCTGCGGCGACAGCGAGCATGAGCATACATGTGGGGGCTGCCCATCGAGGCAGCCCCCACATCTTGTGTCACGCCATCGAGGTGTCGTCAGGCTGTTGTCACAACGCCAGCCGGTAGGCCAGCAGCAGTCCGAACCCGGGGACGGGCTCCCAGTCCCGCTCTGGGGTCCGTACGAAGCCCAGGCGCCGGTAGATCCGGTGGGCGCCCAGCATGACGTCCTGGGTCGACAGGACGAGGCCGGTGACCCCCTTTGTGGCGCGCGCCCGCTCGACGCACGCCCGCACCAGGGCCTCGCCCGCTCCGCGCCCACGCGCCTCGCCCGCGACGGCCAGCATCCGGAACTCGGCCTCCCCCTCCCCGGCGATGTCCGCCCAGGGGTTCCCGGGCGGGGTGTAGGTGACCCCGCCGAGCAGGGCGCCGTCACCGTCGACCGCGACCAGTACCTCGGCCTCGGCGGCCCGCCGGCCCACGTCCCGGAGCTTGGTCAGATACGGGTCCTCGGTGCCGAGGAGCAGCAGGCCGTCGCCGAGGTACGCCTGGGCCGTGATGTCGCCCAGCGCCGTGTGCTCCTCGGGCCTGACGAGCCTGATCGAGATGTCCATGCGGGGAGTGTGCCCCAGCACGGACCGGTGTGGGTAGCGGATGTGCGACGGGCCGCCGCGACTCCGTTCCCGGAGGTGCGGCGGCCCGTACGCGAGAGGTGGCCGAAGGGTCAGTGACCGCCCGGCGCGCCCACGGTGGCGGGCGGGAGTACCTCCTTGACGCCGGGGTCACCCGCGTCCGCCGTGTAGTCGGACGGGGAGGTCTCGTCGATACCGGCCGGCGCCTTCAGCGCGTTGAGGACGAAGGTCAGGACGACCACGATCACCAGGTTCAGCACGAAGGCGGTGAGGCCGATGTAGCCGATCTCGCCGATGCCGGGGATCTCCTTGGAGGAGCCGCCGAAGTGCTTCTGGGTCGGGCTGGCGACGCCGTACGCGGCGACCGTCCCGTAGATCATGCCGACCGCCCAGCCCGCGATCAGGGCCCAGCGGTGGAACCACCGGGTGAAGAGACCGCCGACCAGCGCGGGCATGGTCTGGAGGATCCAGATCCCGCCGAGCAGCTGGAAGTTGATCGCGACCGTCTTGTCCATGGTGAGGACGAAGGCGAGCGCGCCGACCTTCACCAGGAGCGAGACCAGCTTGGAGACCTTGGTCTCCTGGGCCGGGGTCGCGTCGGGCTTCAGGAAGTCCTTGTAGATGTTGCGGGTGAAGAGATTCGCCGCGGCGATCGACATGATGGCCGCCGGGACCAGCGCGCCGATGCCGATCGCGGCGAACGCGACGCCCGCGAACCAGTCGGGGAACATGTTCTCGAACAGCTGGGGGATCGCCAGCTGGCCGTTGTCGACCTTGACCCCGGCCGCGATGGCCATGAAGCCGAGCAGTGCCAGCAGGCCCAGCATCAGCGAGTACAGCGGCAGGATCGTGGTGTTGCGGCGGATCACGTCACGGCTGCGGCTGGAGAGCGTGGCCGTGATCGAGTGGGGATACATGAAGAGCGCGAGCGCCGACCCCAGTGCGAGGGTGGCGTAGCCCCACTGGCCCATCTCGCCCGGTACGAGGGCGCCGCGCGGTTTGCCGGTCGCCTCGTTGGTCTGCGAGAACGCCTCGCTCGCCTTGGCGAAGATGTCGTCGAAGCCGCCCAGCTTGATCGGGATGTAGATGATCGCCACGGCGATGACCAGATAGATCAGCCCGTCCTTGACGAACGCGATCAGCGCGGGCGCGCGCAGGCCCGAGGAGTAGGTGTACGCGGCGAGCACCGCGAAGGCGATCAGCAGCGGCAGGTCCCGTACGAACCAGTGTGTCGTCTCGCCACCGCCGACGCCCATCACGTCCAGCACCGCCTGGATGCCGACGAGCTGGAGCGCGATGTACGGCATCGTGGCGAGGATGCCGGTGAGGGCGACCGCCAGCGAGAGGCCCTTCGAGCCGAAGCGGCCCCGGACGAAGTCCGAGGTGGTGACGTACCCGTGCTTGTGCGACACCGACCAGAGCCGCGGCAGGAAGGTGAAGATCAGCGGGTAGACGAGGATCGTGTACGGGACGGCGAAGAAGCCGGCCGCACCCGCCGCGTAGATCGCCGCGGGGACGGCGACGAAGGTGTACGCCGTGTAGAGGTCCCCGCCGAGCAGGAACCAGGTGACCCAGGTGCCGAACGAGCGTCCGCCCAGGCCCCATTCGTCCAGGCTGTTCTCGTTCTCGGCCTTCCGCCAGCGGGCGGCCATGAAGCCGATGACCGTGACGGCCACGAAGAAGAAGATGAATACGGCGAGTGCTACGCCGTTCACGCCGTCCTTCATGCTGACGCACCTCCCTTGCGGGCGCGCTGGTCACGCTGCCACAGCGTGTAAGCGATCATGGTCAGCCCGGTCGAGACGAAGACCCAGAGCATCTGGTACCAGTAGAAGAAGGGGATGCCGATAAAGGTCGGATCGACCTTCGCGTACGAGTCGACCCAGAGCATCGCCACGAACGGCGCGATGAGGCAGAGGGCGATAACCACCCGCACGGGTGTGATCGTTGGTCGTGTTCCGGCGGTATTTTCGGGCATGTGGTGCTCCGTCCCCTCGCTCGTCACCTGGTGGAATGCGCACGAAATCTAGGTGAGGGGTCCGGCCTGCGTCACCCCCCGTCCGCATTGCGGTAGTGCAACGGTGATGACTCGGCGATACCCACGCCCGGTGGGACTCACGAACGAAACGGGGGTCCGGTTCACGCCATGCGCCGCCGGTGCGCAAGCGAACGGCCCCCGTGGGGACGGTGAGTCCACGGGGGCCGTTCTTCGTGCTGTCGGTGCAGGTGGGGCGTTGTCAGTCCGTGGGCCTCTTCAGGCGGGCCACGAACTTGTAGCGGTCGCCGCGGTAGACCGAGCGCACCCACTCCACCGGTTCGCCGTTCCCGTCGATCGAGTGCCGGGACAGCATCAGCATCGGCAGACCGACGTCCGTGCCCAGCAGTCCGGCCTCGCGCGGGGTGGCGAGTGAGGTCTCGATCGTCTCCTCGGCCTCGGCCAGCCGGACGTCGTACACCTCGGCGAGCGCGGTGTAGAGCGAGGTGTACTTCACCAGTGAACGGCGCAGCGCGGGAAAGCGTTTGGCCGAGAGGTGGGTGGTCTCGATCGCCATCGGCTCACCGCTGGCGAGGCGCAGCCGCTCGATCCGCAGCACCCGCCCGCCCGTGGTGATGTCCAGCAGGCCGGCGAGCGCGTCGTCGGCCGTGATGTACCCGATGTCCAGCAACTGGGACGTGGGTTCCAGTCCCTGGGCCCGCATGTCCTCGGTGTACGAGGTCAGCTGGAGCGCCTGGGAGACCTTCGGCTTGGCGACGAAGGTTCCCTTGCCCTGGATGCGCTCCAACCGGCCCTCGACGACCAGTTCCTGGAGCGCCTGACGCACCGTGGTGCGCGAGGTGTCGAACTCTGCGGCCAGGGTTCGCTCGGGGGGTACCGGCGTGCCGGGCGGCAAGGTGTCGGTCATGTCGAGCAGATGGCGCTTGAGCCGGTAGTACTTCGGTACGCGTGCCGTACGCGTACCCGCACCGGTCTCGTTGTCCGTACTGCCCCCGTCGGCATCCATGGCCCGCCTTCCCGACTGCTGCGTTGCTGCCGTCACCGGCTCCTCCGTCTATAGCGGCTCACATGGTGGCACGGTCCGGTCACGGGTCGTCGCCCTCTCCTAGGTGTCGGTCCGATAACGGACGCGAGTGCACTTCTTATACACCCTTGACACCCCTAAAGGTCTAGGCCAAGCTCCCGGTACTGGTCTAAACCATTAAAGACCAAGTCCCAGCCCCACAGGCAGTACTCGTCGTACGTTTCCGCGGTGGGCGGGGGGTTGCTGGTATCCCTGAGGAGGGTGTGGCATGAAGCGCAAGCTCATAGCGGCGGTCGGCGTCGCGGCGATGGTGTCCGGTATTGCGGCGTGTGGTGGGGACAGCGATAACGCTTCGAAGGACCCGAAGGACCGCTCCGAAGAACTGACCGTCTGGCTGATGGTCGACGCGCAGAGCACCTGGCCGGAACTGGTCAAGGACGTCAACGCGCAGTTCAAGAAGAAGTACCCGAAGGTCAAGGTCAACGTCCAGTACCAGCAGTGGGCGGACAAGGCCAAGAAGCTCGACACCGCCCTCGGCGGCGACAAGTTCCCGGATGTCGTCGAGCTCGGCAACACCGAGACGATGCAGTACATCCTGAACGGCGCACTCGCCGAGATCGACCCCAAGAAGTACGACAACTCGGACACCTGGATCAAGGGTCTGAAGGACACCTGCACCTTCGAGGGCAAGCAGTTCTGCGTGCCCTACTACGCCGGTGCGCGTGTCGCGATCTACAACAAGGACATGTTCAAGGCCGGTACGGGCAGCGACGCGCTTCCGCAGACCGAGGCCGAGCTGCTCACCGCCCTCGACAAGGTCTCGGCCGAGTACGGCAAGAAGGACAAGCGCTTCTCGTCCCTCTACCTGCCGGGCCGTTACTGGTACGCGGCGATGTCCTACGTCGCGGCGTACGGCGGCTCCATCGCCGAGTACGACGAGGGTGCGAAGGAGTGGAAGGGCAACCTTTCCTCCGCCGAGTCCCAGAAGGGCATCGAGCACTTCATCAACCTGGTGAAGAAGTACAACAAGGCCGACATCACCAAGGACGAGCAGGACCACGCCAACGTCATGGCCAACGAGAAGGCGGCCCTGATCTACGGCAACGGCTGGGAGGCCGGCTCCGTCACCGACGGCGCCAACAACGGCAACCCGAAGCTCGAGGGCAAGATCGCGCCGGCCGGTATGCCCGGCCCCGAGGGCAAGGCACTGCCGTCCTTCATCGGCGGCTCCGACCTCGCGATCACCGCGAAGTCGAAGGTCACGGACCTCGGTGCGGAGTGGGTCTCGCTCTTCACCAGCGAGAAGTCGCAGGAGGTGCTCGCCTCCAAGAACATCCTCCCGAACAACGAGAAGCAGCTTGAGCCGCTGAAGGCCAAGCCCGAGACGGCGGCCGTCGCCAACGCGGTGCCGGACGCCTGGTTCACGCCGATCGCGCCGGGCTGGACGTCCATCGAGAAGGACGAGGTCCTGGAGAACATGCTCCTGGCGATCCTCAAGGGCACCTCGGTGGCCGACGCGGCCAAGAAGGCCGACGACGAGATCAACGCGCTGATCAACAAGTAGCACCCCAGAGCCTCGGCTCTCCAGGCGGGGGCCCGGCACGCACCGGGCCCCCGCTTCCTTCGTAGACGTATGCCGTGATCTCCGGGTGCAGCCCCCGGAATCCCGATGGAAGGTCAGCCACGTGACTGCCGCCGACACCAAGGCCGCCGGGCCGCCTCCGGTACCCGTACCACGTGGTCCGGAAGAGACCGGGCCGTCGTCCCCCGCGAAGGACGCCCCGCGTGCCAAGAGGCAGCGGAAGAAGGGCGAACTCCTTCCGTACTTCCTGATCCTGCCGGCGATCCTCGCGATCGCCGCGGTCTACGTCTATCCGCTGATCAAGACCGTGATCATGTCCTTCCAGGACATGGGCCGGGCGGCCCTCTGGGGCAACGGCGAGACGCCGTGGGTCGGCTTCGAGCAGTTCACCAACATCCTGGGTGACCCCGAGTTCTGGCAGGTCACGGGCCGCACGGTCGTCTTCATGACGGTCTGCGTGGTGCTGACCATGGGCATCGGTCTGCTGATCGCCCTGATGATGCTGCGGCTGTCCACCTGGGTCCGGCTGATCCTGACCGTCGCGCTCATCGCCGCCTGGTCGATGCCGCTGATGGTCGCCGCCTCGGTCTTCCGCTGGCTGGCGGACTCCGACTACGGCCTGATCAACACGCTCCTCGCCGACCTCACGGGTGACGAGGACAGGTGGCTCGGCCACAACTGGTTCCTCGACCCCTGGCAGGGCTTCGGCATCATCACGCTGCTGGTCGTCTGGGGCGCCATCCCGTTCGTCGTGATCACGATGTACGCGGCCCTCACCCAGGTCCCCAAGGAACTGGAGGAGGCGGCCTCCCTCGACGGAGCCACCGCGTTCGGCGTCTACCGCTTCGTCACCTGGCCGGTCATCAAGCCCGTGTTCACCATGGTCGCCACCCTGTCGGTCATCTGGGACTTCAACGTCTTCGGGCAGATCTGGCTGCTGCGCGGCAACAAGCCCGAGCCGGAGTACGAGACCCTCGGCCTCTACTCGTTCTCCAAGGCGTTCGAGTCCACCTCCTTCAGCCAGGGCAGCGCGATCGCCTTGATCACCGTCCTGATGCTCTCCGGCGTCGCCGTGTACTACCTGCGCCAGCTGATCAAGACGGGAGAGGTCGAATGAGCACCTCCACAGCCCCGAACACACCCGCCCAGGTGCTGCGGCCCGACCGCAGGAGGAACCGCCTCGGCTACAACATCCTGGCGCTGGTCACGGCCGCGGTGATGGCCTTCCCGGTCTACTGGCTGATCATCAGCTCGCTGCGCCCCAACCACGAGATCCGGTCCTACGACCAGACGCTCTGGCCCTCCTCGCTCACCTTCGACAACTTCGCGCGCGCGGTGAAGCAGGACAACTTCGCCACCGCGATCCAGTCGAGCCTGATCGTCTCGGTCACCGCGGTGGTCGGCGGCATGATCATCGCGACACTCGCGGCGCTGGCCATCGGACGCTTCCGCTTCTTCGGGCGGAAGGCGCTGATGATGGTGATGATCCTCGTCCAGATGCTGCCCCCGACCGCGATGCTGATCCCGATCTACCTCCAGCTCAACGCCATGGGCGGAATCGACGAGTACTGGGGCCTCATCGTCGTCTACCTGGTGTCCACGCTGCCCTTCGCGACCATCATGATCCGCGGCTTCGTGATCAACATCCCGGTGGAGCTGGAGGAGTCCGCGATGGTGGACGGCTGTACCCGCATGGGAGCCTTCCGCCGCGTCATCTTCCCCCTGCTCGCCCCCGGGCTCGCCGCCGCGTCGATCTTCGCGCTGGTCAACGCCTGGAACGAGTACCTCTTCGCGTACATCCTGATCAACGACAACTCCAAGTACACGCTCAACGTGTGGCTGATGACCTTCACCACGGAACGCGGTACGGACTACGGCGCCCTGATGGCCGCCTCCACGCTCATCTCCATTCCGGTCGTCATCTTCTTCATGATCATCCAGGGGAAGATGGCCACGGGTCTCACCTCAGGCGCCGTGAAGGGATAAGGCCCCATGACCACCCTCGTAACCACCACGGACACCCTCACGCGCGACGCGCTCGCCGTGCTCCAGCCCGGATTCACGGGCACGACCGCCCCCGACTGGCTGCTGCGCAGAGTCGGCGAGGGCCTGGCCTCCGTCGGCCTGTTCGGGCGCAACATCACCTCGCCCGAGCAGCTGGCCGCGCTCACCGCCCAGCTGCGGGCCGAGCGCGAGGACGTCCTCGTCGCGATCGACGAGGAGGGCGGCGACGTCACCCGGCTGGAGGTCCGTCACGGGTCCTCGTTCCCGGGCAACTTCGCTCTCGGTTCGGTCGACGACGTGTCGCTCACGCGTGCCGTCGCCCAGGAGCTCGGCCGCCGGCTCGCCGAATGCGGCGTCAACCTCAACTGGGCGCCGTCCGCTGACGTCAACAGCAACCCGGACAACCCGGTCATCGGCGTACGGTCCTTCGGTGCCGACCCCCAGCTCGTCGCCCGGCACACCGCCGCGTACGTCGAGGGGCTCCAGGCCGCGGGCGTCGCCGCCTGCACCAAGCACTTCCCCGGACACGGCGACACCGCGGTCGACTCGCACCACGCGCTGCCGAGCATCGATGTGTCCCTGGACACCCTGCACGCCCGTGAACTGGTGCCTTTCCGTGCTGCCATCGCAGCGGGTTCCAAATCGGTGATGAGCGCGCATATCCTGCTTCCCGCACTCGACCCGAACCGCCCGGCGACGCTGAGCCCGCAGATCCTCACCGGTCTGCTGCGCGAGGAGCTGGGCTACGACGGCCTCATCGTGACCGACGGCATGGAGATGCAGGCCATCTCCGCGACGTACGGGATCGAGCGCGGCTCGGTCCTCGCGATCGCCGCGGGCGCCGACGCGATCTGCGTCGGCGGCGGGCTGGTCGACGAGGGCACCGTGCTGCGGCTGCGCGACGCCCTGGTGTCGGCGGTACGCAGCGGAGACCTGCCCGAGGAGCGGCTGGCGGACGCCGCCGCCCGTGTACGGGCCCTCGCGTCCTGGACGCGGGGAGCCAGGGGGGCTGTCTCGGAGCCGGGTGCGGCAGTGCAGGAGGGGACCGCGCCCGGCACCGGAGTCAGCAGCGACATCGGCCTCGTCGCGGCCCGCCGCGCGGTCCGGGTCACCGGCACCGGCGCCCGGCTGACGGGCCCGGCGTACGTCGCCGCGTTCACCCCCGTCGCGAACATCGCGGTGGGCGACGAGACCCCGTGGGGCGTCGCCGCCGAGCTGTCCAGGATCCTGCCGGGCACCGGCACCGACACCTACAGCGGCGAGAGCGCGGCCCCGGCCGCGGACACGCTGCGGGCGGCGGGGGAGCGGCGCATCGTCGCGGTCGTCCGCGACCTCCACCGGCACGCGTGGATGGCGGAGGCGCTCGACGCGCTTCTGGCGGCGCGTCCCGACACGGTCGTGGTCGAGATGGGTCTCCCGCAGGCGGAACCGAGGGGAGCCCTGCACATCGCCACACACGGGGCCGCCCGGGTGTGCGGCATCGCGGCGGCGGAAGCCCTCACCGCCACCTGACCCGCGCACGCCCCCCGACCTCAGCCCCGCCCGGCCGCGAAGGCCGGCCGGGGCTGAGCCCATCCAGGCCCGCGGCACGCGAAGGCCGGGCGGAGGGCCGCTACCGGCCTCTCCGGCGCCGGGGGGCGCGCCGGGGAGACGGACGGTTCGCCGGACGGACGGGGAACGCCCGAGGGCCGGGGAACGCAAGAGGGCCGGACACCCCACGGTGCCCGGCCCTTTCACGGAACTCGACTAGATGCCCTGCCACGCGGGCTTCGCCGCGTACGTGGCCCGGAAGTAGTCGGCCAGCTTCAGCTTGGACGCGGCCGCCTCGTCGACCACCACCGTCGCGTGGGGATGCAGCTGCAGCGCCGACGCGGGCACGATCGAGGCGACCGGGCCCTCCACCGTCTGGGCCACCGCGTCCGCCTTGCCCTCACCCGTGGCGAGCAGGATCGGATGCCGGGACTCCAGGATGGTCCCGATGCCCTGCGTGATCACGTGGTGCGGCACCTGGTCGATCTCGTCGTCGAAGAAGCGCGCGTTGTCCACCCGCGTCTGCTCGGTCAGCGTCTTGATCCGGGTGCGGGAAGCGAGCGAGGAGCACGGCTCGTTGAACCCGATGTGCCCGTCCGTGCCGATGCCGAGCAGCTGGAGATCCACCCCGCCCGCCTCGGCCAGCGCCCTGTCGTACGCCTCGCACGCGGCCTGGACGTCCTCCGCCGAGCCGTCGGGTCCCATGAAGGACGCCTCGGACAGCCCCAGCGGCTCCACGACCTCGCGCAGCACGACCGAGCGGTAGGACTCGGGGTGGCCGGGCGGCAGCCCGACGTACTCGTCGAGCTGGCAGATGCGGGCGCGCGAGGCGTCCACGGACCCGGAGCGGACCCTGGCGGCCAGTGCCTGGTAGATGGGCAGCGGCGTCGAGCCGGTGGCCACGCCGAGCAGGGCGTCGGGCTTGCGGAGCAGCAGGGCGCCGATGGCCTCCGCGATGAGCTCGCCGCCTGCCGCGGCGTCCGGGACGATGACAACTTCCACGTGTGCCTGCCGATCTGAAAGGTGGAGTCATGTGGTATAGACCAATCAAGGCAACAATCTAGCAGAATCGGGCAGCCCTGAGGGGCCCCGCCCATACACCGGTCCGCCCGTTCGCCCCGCTGGCGGCCGCCCGCCGCGCCGTGGTCGACTTGTCCGAGCCGACGGGCGCGCGTCCGCTCCGCCGCAACCCGTGCGTGTGTACGCACGCATGCACCGGGAGGCGCGCACCGGGACGCGCGCACCACGCAGCCGCACCGCATGGGAGGCACCCCACATGTCCGCCACCTCTCCGGCCCACCGCAAGGACCAGGGCGAGCAGCCGGGCCTGATCATGTCCGGCGAGATGGCCGAGCAGCCGGCCGTGCTGCGCCGCATCCTCGACCGGGGCGCACCCAGGATCCGCGAGGTGGCCGCCGAGATCGCGGCGAGGAAACCCCGGTTCGTCCTGCTGACGGCCCGCGGCTCCTCGGACAACGCGGCGCTCTACGCCAAGTACCTGCTGGAGATCCGGATGGGCCTGCCCTGCGGTCTGGCCTCGATGTCCACCACGACGGCCTACGGCGCCCGGCCGGATCTCACGGACGTCCTGGTGATCACCGTCAGTCAGTCGGGCGGCTCGCCCGACCTGGTCGCGTCCACGAAGGCGGCCCGGGCCGCCGGAGCGATCACCCTCGCGGTGACGAACAACCCGGACTCGGCGCTCGCCGCCGTCTCCGAGTACAGCATCGACATCCTCGCGGGCCCCGAGAAGGCGCTGCCCGCCACGAAGACGTACACCGCCTCGCTGCTGGCGCTCCACCTCTTCGTCGACGGCCTGGCCGGCGGTGACGGCCCGGCCGCCGCCGAGGTCCTGCCCGCTCTGGCCGAGGAGATCCTGTCCCGGAAGGACGAGGTCAGGGCCCTCGCCTCGCGCTACCGCTTCGCCGAGCGGATGGTCATCACCTCGCGCGGCTACGGCTACCCCACGGCCAAGGAAGCCGCCCTGAAGCTGATGGAGACGAGCTACATCCCCGCTCTGTCCTACTCCGGAGCCGACCTGCTGCACGGCCCGCTCGCCATGGTCGACAACATCTCACCGGTGATCGCGGTCGTCACCGACGGCCGCGGCGGAGACGCGCTCCAGCCGGTGCTCGACCGGCTGCGGGGGCGGGGCGCCGACCTGTTCGTGGTCGGTCCGAAGGCCCAGGTGGAGGCCGCTTCGGCGGGCTTCGTGCTGCCGACGGAGGGAGTACCGGAGGAACTGCAGCCGGTCCTGGAGATCCTGCCGCTCCAGATGCTGGCCTACGAGGTGACGATCGCCCGCGGTCAGGACCCGGACGCGCCCCGCGCCCTGGCCAAGGTCACCGAGACCCACTGAGACGGGGTCAGGGCCCCCGGAAACACCCGCGGGCCGCGGCGCCAGGGCGGGACCCTCAGCCCGTCCGGCACCGCAGCCCGGAGCTGCGCGGCCGGCGGTGTGCGGTTCCTCCGGCCGAGGGAGGCACCGGCGCAGTCAGGGCAGAGAGCGCCGGGTACCTCTGTCCGTTCTCCTGTGCGGGGAGAACGGAGGTCTTTCCTGTGCATTGTGGACTAGACCAATCGCCCTGTCCATCCGTGTGCACAGCAATTCCGGCGAAACGTCCCGCCTCCCGTTCTCACGGGCCTGCGGGCCGATCGGTTCGGATCAACAGAGTATCCCCGGGTACGCTCGCACACGTGCCCTCCATGAACGACCTCGTCCGCCAGCACACAGCCCTGAGTGATACCGACCTCGAGTGGCTCCATCTGCTGGTCTCGGAGTGGCAACTGCTCTCCGACCTGTCCTTCGCCGACCTCGTCCTGTGGGTTCCCACCCGCGACGGGACCCGGTACGTGTCCGTCGCCCAGATGCGGCCGAACACCGGCCCCACCTCCTACCAGGACGACATGGTCGGCCATCTGGTGCCGCGCGGCAGGCGTCCCCTGCTGGACGCCGCGCTGGACGAGGGCCGGATCGTGCGCGAGGGCGACCCGGAGTGGCGCGAGGAGGTGCCGGTACGGGTCGAGTCCATCCCCGTACGCCGCGAGGGCCGCGTACTCGGCGTGATCGCCCGCAACACCAACCTCCTCACCGTCCGTACGCCCTCCAGGCTGGAACTCACCTACCTCCAGTCCGCCTCCGACCTGGCCCAGATGATCGCCGCCGGGTCCTTCCCGTTCCCCGGCCAGCAGGTCGACATGGACGCGTCGCCCCGTGTCGGTGACGGGCTGATCAGGCTCGACGCCGACGGGATCGTCCAGTACGCCAGCCCCAACGGCCTCTCCGCCTACCACCGTCTCGGCCTCGCGTCCGACCTGGTCGGCCACCACCTCGGCACCACCACGGCCGAGCTCGCCCCCTCCCGGGGCCCCGTGGACGAGGCCCTGGTCAAGGTGGCCAGCGGCTACGCGCCCCGCGAGTTCGAGGTGGAGTGCGCCAGCGGCGTGATCCAGCTGAGGGCCATCCCGCTCAAGCCCAAGGGTGTCCGCATCGGTTCGCTGGTCCTGCTGCGGGACGTCACCGAACTGCGTCGCCGTGAGCGTGAGTTGATCACCAAGGACGCCACCATCCGGGAGATCCACCACCGGGTGAAGAACAACCTCCAGACGGTGGCAGCCCTGTTGCGCCTCCAGTCCCGCCGGATGGACTCCGAGCAGGGCAAGGAGGCCCTCAACGAGGCGGTACGGCGCGTCGGTTCGATCGCGATCGTTCATGAGACGCTGTCTCAGAACCTGGACGAGCGGGTCGAGTTCGACGAGATCGCGGACCGTGTCATCGCGATGGTCTCGGAGATCTCCCCGGGCAAGGTCACGTGCCGGCGCACGGGCCGCTTCGGAATCCTCGACGCGGAAGTGGCCACTCCGCTCTCGATGGTGCTCACCGAGGTCCTGCAGAACGCCCTGGAACACGCGTTCACCGTGGCCGAGCGCGGCACGGTGGAGGTCTCGGCGGTACGGGGCGGCTCACCGACCGACGCGCGGCTGCTGATCACCGTGTCGGACGACGGACGCGGACTGCCCGAGGGCTTCGACCCGAAGCGGGCCGGGAATCTCGGCCTGCAGATCGTGCGGACCCTGGTGGAGGGCGAGTTGGGCGGCAGTTTCGACATGGTCCCGGGACCGGAGCACGGCACCCAGGTGATCCTGGACATCCCGGTGGGTCCGGAGAAGTAGCCGAACGCCGGTACGGAATAAGCGGAAGATCCGAACGCCGGCGGGTGCCGGCGCGCACAGCAGTGGGCCCGGACCGTGGTGACGGTCCGGGCCCACTGCTTGGCATGTACGTTGCGATGCGCTACGGGGTACTGCGCGCTGCGACTCGAAGGCGGGGCTGTGCGTACGCTCTGTACGCGCCGCCGGGCTGAGGCTTAGCGGGGGCGTCGGTCAGGCGCTGGCGTTACGCGCCCGGTTGCGAGCGGCACGGCGCTTCATTGCGCGGCGCTCGTCCTCGCTGAGGCCACCCCAGACGCCGGAGTCCTGGCCGGACTCGAGCGCCCACTGCAGGCACTGCTCCATGACGGGGCAGCGACGGCAGACGGCCTTGGCTTCCTCGATCTGCAGCAGCGCAGGACCGGTGTTGCCGATGGGGAAGAACAGCTCCGGGTCTTCCTCACGACAAACGGCGTTGTGACGCCAGTCCATGGCTGCTACCTCTCCTAGGTATTTCAAGCTTGTTGCTTGTGAATGTGAACGCTTTCACGAATCCCCCCGCAGACACAGGGCCGACTCCCAGATGAACTGGTTGTGGTCTTGTCAGTGAGGAGGGGTTCTGGCTCTCAGTGGAGGCCGGTGTTGCGGGCCGTCCCGATCGCCATGTAGAGATTCGCAAACCTCGGCGGCGGATACAACCCCTTCTGGAAAGTTTTTTTTGATTCCTCGGTGTCGGCTAGGTCACAGCCGTACTTCCATGGGGTGGGGGCCAGCCCAAACGTTCGAGTTAAAGGACTTTGGGCCCTTCCACTCACACAATCACACGCAGTGCACGGCGTACGCCTGTGAACGTCACGCTCGTACGCAGTCCCAGGTGGTCGCCGTCCATCTGGAAGGGCAGTGGGGCCTTTGAATGCAAGGTGAAGTCGGTCAGGTCGTGGAGGGAAACGGCGTGCTTGCCGTGGGGGCCCTTCTCCGGGCTCGAAGTGAGCAGCTGGGTCGCGTAACGGGCGACCGCGGGGGTCGACAGGCGCTTCAGTCCGAGGACGTCCAGGGCCGTGTCGAAGGAGGCCTTCGGGGAGGCGTACATCGGACGATTCCCCAGGTAGGTCCAGGGAGCGGTGTTGCAGATTATGGACAGCGCGAGGTCCGTGACGGGGTCCTGGCCGGGTACGTCCAGCGTGATCAGGCCGTGCCGCCGATGGGGCTCCTCGACGAACTGGCGGACCACCTGGCGCACGTACAGCGCATGAGTCGAACGCTTGCCGCGTTCGCGCTTCTGTTCGACCCGGCCGATCACGCCGGCGTCGAATCCGAGACCGGCACAGAAAGTGAACCAGCGCTCCGGAACGGACTCGTCCTCGGTGCCCGGGGTGCCCGCCGCGAGGCCGAGGCCGACCGTGCGCTCGCTGCTCCGCTCCAGGGCGTCCAGGATGGCGCCGGTGGCCTCCACGGCGTCGTTGGGGAGGCCGAGGGCACGCGCGAAGACGTTGGTGGAGCCGCCGGGCACCACGGCCAGCTTCGGCAGGCTGTCGTCGGGGCCCTTGTGGAGCAGCCCGTTCACGACCTCGTTCACCGTGCCGTCGCCACCGAGGGCGACCACCAGGTCGATGTCGTCGGAGTCAGCGGCCCGTCTGCCCAGGTCCCGGGCGTGCCCGCGGTACTCCGTGCTCACCGCTTCGATCTTCATCTCGCTCGCGAGGGCGTGAATCAGCACGTCACGCGTCCGCGCACTGGTAGTGGTGGCGGCTGGATTGACCACAAGGAGTGCGCGCATGGCAGCCAGACTACCTACCGCGAGGTACCGGCCAGAAGTCGCGCATCCCTGTGATCACGATCGGTGACGGGCTGTGAAGGCCGGCGGCGGCCCGGCACCCCGGCTTCACTTTCGCCCGGGAAGGATGCCAACCTGAATGGCGTGAGCATTCAGGAGAACACGCCCGCTTCCCCGCCGTCCGCCGGAGAGGAGAAGCCGGGCAGGATCGCCGCCGTCGCCGGGCTCAACGCCCTCGAAGGGGCGGCGCTCGTCGTCGGCGGGATCTACATGGTGGTCATGGGGCTGCTGGGCCGACCCGACAGCCCCCAGCAGGCGGAGATGGGCGGACTCACCCTTATCGCACTTGGCCTGATCCCGCTGTTCGCCGCGCGTGGACTGCTGCTGCGGCGCAGCTGGAGCCGGGGCCCGGCGCTCATCACCCAGCTGATGGCCCTGCCGGTCGCCTGGACGCTGCTGCGGTCCCAGGGCGCGCTCATCCCCGCGGGCATCGCGCTGGCGGCCGTCGCCGCGACGGCCCTCGTCCTCCTGCTCAGCCCGGCCACCACACGGGCGCTGGGCATCCGGGGGCCGCGTACGACCCCCGAGGCCTGAGCCCGGCGCCCGGGACCGACTGCTCGGCCCGGGGCCGGGGACTACTCCTCGACGAGCAGGCGCTCACGGAGCTGCGCGAGCGTGCGGGCCAGCAGCCGGGAGACGTGCATCTGCGAGATGCCGACCTCCTGTGCGATCTGCGACTGGGTCATGTTCCCGAAGAAGCGCAGCAGCAGGATGCGCTTCTCGCGCGGCGGCAGGTCCTCCAGCAGCGGCTTCAGCGACTCGCGGTACTCGACGCCCTCCAGTGCCTCGTCCTCCGAGCCCAGCGTGTCGGCGACCGCGGGGGACTCGTCGTCCGTGTCGGGGACGTCCAGCGACAGCGTGCTGTAGGCATTGGCCGATTCCAGGCCCTCCAGGACCTCTTCCTCGGAGATGCCCAGGCGCTCCGCCAGCTCGTGCACCGTCGGGGAACGGCCGTGCTGCTGGGAGAGCTCGGCGGTGGCCGTGGTCAGCGAGAGCCGGAGCTCCTGCAGACGCCGCGGCACCCGTACGGCCCAGCCCTTGTCACGGAAGTGGCGCTTGATCTCCCCGACCACCGTGGGGGTCGCATACGTCGAGAACTCCACACCGCGGTCGGGGTCGAACCGGTCGACCGACTTGATCAGGCCGATCGTGGCGACCTGGGTCAGGTCGTCCAGCGGCTCGCCGCGGTTGCGGAACCGGCGGGCGAGATGCTCCACGAGCGGCAGGTGCATCCGCACCAGCCGGTTGCGCAGCTCCGCCTTCTCGGGCGAGCCGTCGGGCAGTTCCCGCAGCTCGATGAAGAGTGCCCGCGCCGCGCTGCGGTCGCGCGGATCGTGATGCCCGTGCTCGCTCATCTGGACCGTCCGCTCTGCCTGCGACTGCTCCACCGCGGCCGTACGGCCTTGCGTCCCGTCCGCCCCGTCCACCGGGTGCGGTCTGGCCTGTTGCTCCGGGATGCCTGTCGCGCGCACCACCCCGGGGCGGATCGTCTCGTCCCGCACAGGTCCGTCCCCGTTCCCGTTGCTCACGCCGGCCCGGGTCCCGCGCCGCGCTGTTTGTAGAGGCTGATGGTGACCGTACGGTCATCCGCGACCGTGGAGTCGACCTTTCCGGCCAGTGCGGAGAGCACCGTCCAGGCGAAGGTGTCGCGCTCCGGGGCGCGGCCGTCCGTCGTCGGGGCCGACACCGTCACCTCGAGCGAGTCGTCGATGAGCCGGAACACGCAGCTGAGGACGGAGCCCGGCACGGCCTGCTGAAGCAGGATCGCGCAGGCCTCGTCGACCGCGATGCGAAGATCCTCGATCTCGTCGAGAGTGAAGTCCAAACGCGCTGCGAGACCGGCCGTGGCCGTTCGCAGCACCGACAGGTAGGCACCCGCAGCGGGCAGCCGGACTTCCACGAAGTCCTGATTCCCGGGCTCGCCTGCGATCTGGGACACCCTCACCTCCAAGGTGGCACAAACTCTTTCGAGGCTCCGGGAGAGTGGCCCGGAGCCATGCGGTCCGTCGTCGGTTCTTGGTGCGGCGACGCTATCGCGATCCATGATGCCGTGTCGCCGAGACCCCACCCGATGCTCGTCACTCATGGTAAGCCCACGCGTACGCACAGTGGCTAGAGGTCTGCGGCGGTCAATTACGAAGAACCGGCGCCGGTTTGACGTACCCAGACGTCAGACGATCGAACCGTCCGCGAAGCACCAACGCCATCTCTCGCCCGCTTCGAAGCTCCGCATGACCGGATGACCGGTCTCCTCGAAGTGGGCCGTACCGTGCCGCAGGGGTGAGGAATCGCAGCATCCGACATGGCCGCAGACGAGGCAGAGACGCAGTTGCACGGGGTGGCTGCCGACCGCCCGGCACTCCGTGCAGGTCTCGCTGAGCGGGGCGGGCTCGGGGCGCGGCAGTTCCTGAAGATGCGGGCACTCACTCATGATGTGCAGGTTACGACGGATGTGAGGACCGTGAGATGGACGCATTGCCGCTGGTGGCACTGGTCGCGGCGAGTGCGGCGGTAGCCGGGGCCGCGCGCCGCACCCCGGTGCCGGCCCCCCTGCTGCTGGTTGTCGCGGGCCTGCTGGCCTCGTACCTGCCCGGGGTGCCCACGTACACCCTGGACGCGCACATCGTGCTGCCGCTGCTGCTGCCTCCGCTGCTCTACACGGCCGCGGTGGACAGCTCGTACCTCGATCTGCGGGCCAACATCCGGCCGATCGCGCTGTTGTCGGTCGGGTACGTGCTCTTCGCGACCCTGGCCGTCGGGTGGCTGGCCTATCTGCTCGTGCCCGGTCTGCCCCTGACCGCCGCCCTGGTGCTGGGCGCGGTGATCGCGCCGCCGGACGCCGTCACGGCCGCGGCGATCGCGCGCCGGGTGGGGCTGCCCGCCCGGGTGACCACGATCCTCCAGGGCGAGTCCCTGGTGAACGACGCGACCGCGATCACCGCCTTCAAGGTGGCCCTTGCCGCGGCGGTCGGTGAAGGCGTCAGCTGGGGCGCCGGGATCGGTGAGTTCCTGCTGGCCGCGGTGGGCGGCGTGGGCGTCGGTCTGCTGTTGATGGTGCCGCTGCACTGGCTCCGTACGCACCTCAAGGAAGCCCTGCTCCAGAACACCCTGTCCCTGCTGATCCCCTTCGTGGCCTACGCGGCGGCCGAACGCGTGCACGCCTCCGGGGTGCTTGCGGTGGTCGTCGTCGCGCTCTACCTGGGACACCGTTCCTGGCAGGTCGACTTCGCGACCCGTCTTCAGGAGGCGGCGGTCTGGAAGATGGTCGCGTTCGTCCTGGAGTCGGCCGTCTTCGCCCTGATCGGGCTGCAGCTGTCCTTCGTACTGAAGGGCCTCGGGACGTACGGCGTGGGCGAGGCGCTCTGGTACGCGTTCGCCGTGTTCGTCGCGGTCGTCGTGGTGCGGTTCGTCTGGGTCTACCCGGCGACCTATCTGCCGCGATGGCTGTTCAGGCGCATCAGGGAGCGGGAACCGGGGACGGACTGGAAGGCGCCCCTGATCGTCGGCTGGGCGGGGATGCGGGGTGTCGTCTCGCTCGCCATCGCCTTCTCCATCCCGCTGACCATGGAGGGCGGCGAGGCATTCCCGGCCCGTAACCTCGTGCTCTTCCTGACCTTCACGACCGTCATCGGCACCCTGGTGATCCAGGGCCTCACCCTGCCGCTGCTGGTGCGCGTACTGAAACTGCCGGGGCGGGACCTGCGCGCGGAGACGCTGGCCGAGGCGCAGGCCCAGAGCCAGGCGTCCACGGCCGCCGAGGCCCGCCTGGACGAGCTGCTGGCCGACCGGAGCAACTGTCTCCCCGAACCGCTCGCCGACCGGCTGCGGACGGTCCTGGAACGTCGCCGCAACGCCGTGTGGGAGCGGCTGGGCGCGGCCAACCCGGTCACCGGGGAGTCGGCGGACGACACCTACCGGCGGCTCGCACGCGAAATGATCGAGGCCGAACGGGAGGTCTTCGTCCGGCTGCGGGACGAGCGGCGCATCGACGACGAGATGATGCGCACACTGCTGCGCCGGCTCGACCTGGAGGAGGCGGCGGCCTACCGGGAGACGGACGACGCCTGAGGGGAGGCCCTCAGAAGGGCGCACCGGTGACGACGGCCGCGAGGCGGGTCCCCGGGGCGAACGCGCCCTCCTCGGTGATCGTCGTGAGCGCGTACAGGAGCTTGGCCACGTAGAGCCGCTCGACGCGCAGCCCGTGCCGGTCCTCGAAGTCGTCGGCGAAGGCGTGCAGCTCCGGGGACGTACGGGCGTAGCCGCCGAAGTGGAACCGCTCGTCCAGCGACCACCGCCCCGCCGGGCCGCCGAACGCCTCCTGCTGCAACTCCCGCACCGCGTCCCCGAGGAAACCGCCGCGCAGGACCGGGACGCCCAGGGCTCTCTGCCCCTGCCCCAGGCCGGCGGCGAGGCCGGCGAGCGTCCCGCCGGTCCCGCAGGCGACCGCGGCCACGTCGGCCTCGCCGAGGAGTTCACGCCCGAGCGCTGTGCAGCCTTGTGCGGCCAGCGCGTTGCTGCCGCCCTCCGGGATGACGCTGCACTCCCCGAAGCGGCTCAGCAGCCCGCTCAGGACCTCAGGATCGGTCTTCGAGCGGTACGTGGCCCGGTCCACGAAGTGCAGCCGCATCCCGTCGGCCGCGCACTGTTCGAGCGACGGGTTGAGCGGCCGGTGCGCCAGCTCGTCGCCACGCACCACGCCCACGGTGCCGAAGCCGAGCAGCCGCCCTGCGGCGGCCGTGGCGCGCAGATGGTTGGAGTACGCGCCGCCGAAGGTCAGCACGGTGCGCCCCTCGGCGGAGGCCAGGTTCAGGGAGAGTTTGCGCCACTTGTTGCCCGGCAGATCCGGGTGGATCAGGTCGTCGCGCTTGAGCAGCAGCTGAACGCCCCGGCGCGCGAACCGCTCGTCCCCGGCCGGCTGGAGCGGCGAGGGGAGGGCGGGGCGCAGCCGGGGCGTACCGGGTGGTTCGTCGTGCACCCGTGCATTGTCCCGCAGGACACGGAACCGCGAGCGGCCGGCGGACCCCACCCGGTTCCTGCGCCCCTCCGTGGCTCAGGCCTGGGCGAGCCACAGGTCGGGGCCGAACACCTCGTAGTGGATGTCCGCCGCGGGCAGGCCCTTGGCCAGCAGCTGCGCGCGGACGGTGCGCATGAAGGGCAGCGGGCCGCAGAGGTAGGCGTGGGTGCCGGAGTGGATCACCACGTCCGTCAGGTCGACCAGCCCCGTGCGGTCGGCGGGGTGGCCGGGCTCGGGCCTCTCGTACCAGAAGTGCGTGGTGGCGTCGGGGAGCCGGCCGGAGAGCAGGGCGTGCTCGGAGCGCAGGGCGTGGTCGGCGGGGGACCGGTCGCCGTGCACGACGGTGACCGGCGAACGGTGACCGGTGGACGCCAGGTGGTCCAGCATCGACAGCATCGGGGTGCAGCCGATGCCGGCCGAGGCGAGGAACAGCGGTGCCTCGACGGCGTCGAGCACCAGGTCCCCGTAGGGGGCGGAGACGCGCAGGACGTCACCGGGACGCGTGTGCGCGTGGAGGTGCCGGGAGACCTCGCCGTCGGGTGAGAGGCCGCCGCGCACCCGCTTGACGGTGATCGAGCGCACTGTCGATCCCGGGGCGGACGACAGGCTGTACTGGCGTATCTGGTGTGCGCCGTCGGGGAGTTCCACCTGTACGGAGACGTACTGGCCGGGCCGGAAGGCGGGCGCGGGCGCGCCGTCGGCGGGGCGGATCCGGAAGGTGACGACGTCCTCGGTCTCCTCGGTGCGGCCGGTCACCTCCCAGGCGCGCCAGACGTCACCGGCGACGACGCCCTGCTGGGCGTACAGCCGCTCCTCGATGGCGACCAAGGCGTTGGCCATCAGCCAGTACACCTCGTCCCAGGCGGCGGCGACCTCCGGGGTGACCGCGTCACCGAGTACCTCCGCGATGGCGGCGAAGAGGTGGGTGTGTACGACCTTGTACTGCGGTGCCGTCACCCCGAGCGAGGCGTGCTTGTGGGCGATGCGGCTCAGCATCACGTCCGGGCGGGTGTCCGGGTGCTCGACCAGGTGCGTGGCGAAGGCGGCGATCGAACCGGCGAGTGCCTGACGCTGCGCCCCGGACGCCTGGTTGCCCCGGTTGAAGAGATCGCGCAGCAGTTCGGGGTGGGCGTCGAAGAGCTTCCGGTAGAAGAGGTCCGCTATGTCTCCGATTGCCGCGCCGACGGCGGGCAGGGTGGCACGGACAGTGACGGTCGACGTCTCGGAGAGCATCGGTGAACTCCAGGGGTGTGGATGGGACGGGATGGGATGTGGGGTGAGGCGTGTGCGGCCGGGGTGTCAGCCGGCGGGCGGGCCGCTGCTGATGCCGAGCAGGACGGGGCCGGTGGGTGAGGCGACGAGTTCGGTCACGGTGAGCGGGTCGAGCGAGGCGTAGAAGGCCTCCTGCGCCCGGCGGAGGGCGTCGCGCAGGACACATGCCGCGCGGAGCGGGCACGGAGTGCCGCCTTCGCACTCCACGACGTCGTCGGAGCCCTCCAGCTCCCGTACGAGCGCGCCGATCGACGCGGTGCTCCCGGCTTCCGTGAGGGCGAGCCCGCCGCCCCGGCCGCGCCGCGCGTCGACGAGGCCGAGGTGCTGGAGCCTGGCGACGACCTTGGTGGTGTGGGTGTAGGGGACCCGCATGGTGTCCGCCACCTCGCGGGTGGTCGGGGGGTCCTCGTTCTCCGCGACGGCCAGGCGCATGAGGACGCGCAGTGCCACATCGGTGAATCTCGTCAGCCGCATGAGGGTCACGCTAGGTAATTTGCATCCGAGATGCAAATTAAACGGTTCGCGTGGTGGCGGGAAACGGCCTGCCCCGCCGAAGGTGGATTAGTCGCACTCTTTTGTGTAATGGCGCGTCGACTCCCCTTGCTGAAAGGCTTTTTCGCACAGGTCAGCCCATATCGAGAGGACCGTCAGATGTCCGTTGGTGAAGAGGTTCGCGACACGCAGGGACCGCCGCAGCAGAGTCTGGGCACGGCGGCCGCGCGGAACCTCGCGACGACCACCAAGTCCGCGCCGCAGATGCAGGAGATCACCTCCCGGTGGCTGCTGCGGATGCTGCCGTGGGTGCAGGTACAGGGCGGTACGTACAGGGTGAACCGCAGGCTGAGCTACTCGGTCGGTGACGGCAGGGTGACCTTTGTGCAGACCGGTGAACGGGTCGGCGTGATCCCGGCCGAGCTGGGGGAACTGCCCGCGCTGCGTGATTTCGGCGACGAGGAGGTGCTGGCGGAGCTGGCGCGGCGTTGCGAGCAGCGTGATGTCGGGCCGGGAGAGGTGCTGGCGGCGTCCGGGGACGCGGCGGACCGCGTCTTCCTGCTCGCGCACGGCAAGGTGGAGAAGATCGGCACCGGGCCCTACGGGGACGAGACGGTGCTCGGAGTCCTCGCGGACGGCTCCTATTTCGGTGACCACTCGCTGATCGACGGCGATGCCAACTGGGAGTACACGGCCCGGGCGGTCACCGCCTGTACGTTGCTGACTCTGCAGCGTTCGGACGTGCTCAACCTCGCGGCCCGCGCCGACTCGCTGCGCGATCACCTCGCGGGACTGCTCTCCATCCCGCACCAGCGCACCAACAACTACGGCGAGGCGGCGATCGACCTCTCCGCCGGTCACGTCGGCGAGTCCGTCGTCCCGCACACCTTCGTCGACTACGAGTCGGCACCGCGTGAGTACGAGCTGAGCGTCGCGCAGACCGTGCTGAAGGTCCACAGCCGGGTCGCCGACCTGTACAACCAGCCGATGAACCAGACCGAGCAGCAGTTGAGGCTCACGGTCGAGGCGCTCCGCGAGCGCCAGGAGCACGAGCTCATCAACAACCGCGAGTTCGGGCTGCTCAACAACTGCGACTACGGCCAGCGCCTCCAGCCGCACGACGGGGCGCCCAGCCCCGACGACATGGACGAGCTGCTGTCCCGCCGGCGCGGGTCGAAGCTCTTCCTCGCCCATCCCCGGGCCATCGCCGCCTTCGGCCGCGAGTGCAACAAGCGCGGTCTGGTGCCGGAGAGCGTGGAGGTCGGCGGACACCACGTGCCCGCCTGGCGCGGCGTACCGATCTTCCCCTGCAACAAGATCCCCGTCACCGACGCCCGCACCACGTCGATCATCTGCATGAGGACCGGTGAGGCCGAACAGGGCGTCGTCGGACTCCAGCAGAGCGGCATCCCGGACGAGATCGAGCCGAGCCTCTCGGTGCGCTTCATGGGCATCGACGAGCAGGCGATCATCTCGTACCTGGTGACGGCCTACTACTCCGCGGCCATTCTCGTGCCGGACGCCCTCGGCGTCCTGGAGAACGTCGAGGTCAGCCGCTGGCGGTGACCCTCGGACGGCCCGGACGGGGGCGTCCGGGTCCTCCACCCCCACCACCGCACCCATCCACCGGGGTGCCCGGCCGCGGCGGCGGCCGGGCACCCCGGTGGAGCCCGGCGGGCGAATCAGGACCCGCCGGGCGACTCAAGAGGAGAGACCGTGACCATGACGAGTACGGACGCCACGACGGAAGGCCATGAGGCCGCAGCTCTCCTGGAGCACACTCGGAGCGCCGTCGATCCGCATCTGCGCTCAGCGGTGGAGTCGTTGCCCGGGGGCATACGGCGGGTCGCGATGTACCACTTCGGCTGGGAGAACGCGGACGGCAGTCCCGCCTCGGGCCAGGCGGGAAAGGCCATCAGGCCCGCGCTCGTCCTCGCCGCCGCCCGCGCGGCGGGCGGGGACCCGGACCGTGCGGTGAGGGCCGCTGTCGCGGTGGAGCTGGCACACAACTTCACCCTGCTCCACGACGACGTGATCGACGAGGACGCCACCCGCCGGCACCGGCCCACCGCCTGGGCGGTCTTCGGCGTCCCGGACGCCGTGATCACCGGCGATGCCATGCTCGCCCTCGCGCAGCGGCTGCTCACCGACGACGCGCACCCGGCCGCCGCGCGGGCCTCCTCCCGGCTCTCCAGCTGCATCATCGAACTCTGCGCGGGCCAGCAGGCCGACTGCGCCTTCGAGGAGCGCGGCCCGGACGACGTCTCGCTGGACGAGTGCCTCACCATGGCGACCGCCAAGACCGGTGCTCTGCTGGGCTGCGCCTGCGCGCTCGGCGCTCTCTACGCGGGGGCGGACGAACGGGCGGTCCGCGCCATGGACGGCTTCGGGCGCGAGGCGGGTCTCGCCTTCCAGCTGATCGACGACCTGATCGGCATCTGGGGTGACACCGCCCGCACGGGGAAGCCGGTCGGCGCGGACCTCTCCGCCCACAAGAAGTCCCTGCCGGTGGTGGCCGCGCTCACCTCCGGCACTCCGGCCGCCGCCGAACTGGCCGCCCTCTACAGAGGGCCCATGGCGACCGCTGACGAGGTGTCCAGGGCCGCCGACGCGGTGGACCGGGCCGGGGGGCGGGACTGGGCGCAGACGTGCGCGGCGGACCGGATGGCGCGTGCGGTCCACCACCTGTCCCGGGCGGTGCCGGATCTGGCGTCGGCCGGGGACCTGCTGGCCCTCGCGGAGTTCGTCACCCGCCGGACCCACTGACCTCCCTCAGCCGTACACCCGGCCCAACTCTAGGATTCCGTAACACGGTTGAGGTCACGCGGGATCGGGTGGGAGTCGGACATGGGTGTACGCATACGGCAGGCGGACGAGCGGGACCGGGATCAGGTGGTGCGGATCCTGGACGAGGCCTTCCACCACGATCCGGTCAGCAGCTGGGTCTTCCCGGACGAGGACCACCGCCGTGCCGTGCACGGCACGTTCCTCGGCGTCTTCGTCGACGTCACGCTCGCCGAGGGCCGCGTCGACCTGCTGGAGGACGGCACCGCGGCGGCCCTGTGGCTTCCGGTGCCCGCGGGGGCGCCCGAGGAGGAGGACCCCACCCCCGCGCTGATGAGGGCGACCGCGGACCCGGACAACGAACGGGCCGAGCTGATCGGGAGGCTGACGGGGGCCGTCCACCCGCACGACCGCGCCCACGAGTACCTGCTGATGATCGGGGTGTCTCCCGGGCGTCAGGGGGAGGGCCTCGGCGCCGCGCTGATCGACGAGGTCCTCCAGCGGTGCGACCGCGAGGGCGTCCCCGCCTACCTGGAGGCGAGCAGCGAGCGCAGCCGCGGTCTCTACGAGCGGCTGGGGTTCACCTTCATGGGCCGAACGGTCGACCTGCCCGACGGCCCGTCGATGTGGCCCATGTGGCGTGAACCCCGGTCCGCCTGAAGGCAGTCCGGCCGGATCGGCCGGACCGCGGCCCGGCCCCGCCGGGAGGGAAGCGGAGGGTGCCACCGAGGCGACCGCGGATACGGGCTACAGTCCCTGCTCATGACAGATGAGTCGTGGGCAGGCTGGTACCGGGACCGTCACGGTTCCGATGCCGTCATTCTCACCACGGACGGACAACAACTCCGCATCCGGATCAGAGGTGTCGACTTCGAGGGCGAGAGCTTCGACGGTCTCGGCCCCGTGGCCGGTGTCCCGCCGGAAGGCGCGGAGTTCGCGCTGGCGGACGGCGTACTCGACGACTGCGTACTGGAGTGGGACCTCCCGCTGCCGGTGCTCGCCGCCGGCACGGTCCGCCAGGCCACGCTCAGCTGCCTGCTGTCGCTTCGCCGCACCGATCCGGATCTCGCCCTCGCGCTGCACCTGGACGGCGCCGTGTACGAATCGGCCCGCGCCGCGGGTGACTTCGCGGCGGCGCTCGCCGCGATCCAGCGCATCCTTCCGGAGGGGATCCGGCTCCAGACCTGCATCGCCTGCGCGTTCTCCGACTACTTCCCGGTTCCGGTCCGTGGGCTCTCCGGCGCACTCGCCTGCTTCCGTGGGGCCAAGGACGCGTACCGGGGCGCGGCCGACGGCGGCGACGTCGCCGAACTGTGGGACCGGCGTACGGGCTTCGTCCAGGAGATCTGGAGCTGCCGGGAGTTCGAGGCGCGGCCGACGGAGGGGGCGGGCACCGGGCACCGGGGCGCTTTCCCCCTGGAACACGCCTGATCCTCACCTGACCCATGCCTGCGAGGGGCCCCTCCCGGCCGGGAGGGGCCCCTCGTGTCAGGAGCGGGCGAGCCGGAGTCAGGAGGTCGCGCCCGCCAGGGCGGCCGCGAAGCCGTTCTGCCAGAGGTAGTTCACCCGCGAGCGCTCCGTCGCGTTCGGATAGGCGTTGGTGCAGGACGTGCCGGGACCGCCGCCGGACATCAGCTCGCTGCACGGCCCGGTGTAGTGGTCCGGGAGGCCCAGCACGTGCCCGGTCTCGTGGGCCGTGACGCGCGTCGCGTTGTACTGCTGGTTCTGCCGGTAGTCCAGGAAGATGTAGCCGCTGCCGTGTCCGTCGGTACTCGCGTACGAACCACGGGAGTCGTTGCCCTCGTAGTACCTGAAGTCGGGGTTGGAGCCCTCCTGGAGCTGGACGTTGGAGACCGAGCCGTTCCAGATGCGGGTGCTGCTGGCTATCTGGCTGCGGAAGGTCGGCGCGTTCGCGGCGCTGTAGACGACCGTGACCGAGGCGGCGCTCGGGTCGGCGGCCCGCTTCTCGGCGACGGACTTCATGACGGCCTGGTGGAACGCCCGGTTCGCGGCGGCGTTCTCACTCGATCCGGCGTACGCGGCGTAGCCCTGCGACGCGGTCGACGAGACGGTGGGGGAGGAGGTCGCCGGGTCCGCGGCGATCGCGGGTGTCGCGCCCAGGGCCGCGACGAGGCCGAGGCCCAGGCCGACGGCAGCCGACACGAAGGAGGTGCGGAGGTGTCTCATGGGGGGTTCTCCTAGCTGTCCGATGAACCCGTCCGCTGATTGACGCCCGACACACTGTCAGGCCGGCCAGGAGGGCGAACCTGTCCGGTGTGCGGACTCGGTACGGGTGCGGTACGGAGTGAGTGTGGGGGCGCGAGGGGCCGCGACGGATGATGTCAACGGGCGATAGCGCCGCCCTATCCCCTGCGCACCGCAGGGGCGACCGCGCATGACCGTCGGGGGGCGGTAGTCCCAACAGCCGCTGAATTGCTGTCCTTTGGTGCGGTTGGGGCGTCTGGTGCGACGTGGCGCGTCCGCCCTACTCTCGGGGCATGGAGCTTGAGGTGAGGCACCTCAGGGCGCTCTGCGCCATCGCGGACGCGGGAAGCCTGCACCGCGCGGCCCGGCAGCTCGGCGTCAGCCAGCCCTCCCTGACGACTCAGCTCCGGCGGATCGAGGACGCCCTCGGTGCCGAGCTGTTCAGGCGCGAACGCACCGGCTGCCGGCCGACACCGCTGGGCCGGTCCGTCCTCAGCCGGGCCCGCCCGCTCGTCGACGGCATGAGCGCACTCGTCAGCGAGGCCCTGGCGGAGGCCGGTGCGCCCGGTGGAGGCGGCCCGCTCCTGCGCATCGGCGCCACCGCGAGCAGGGTCATCGGCGGCTGGCTGCGCAGGCTCCGGGCCGGGCTCCCCGGAACCGACATCTCGCTGCGCGTCGACGTCTCGGCGCACGCCCTGCTCCGCAGCGTCGAGGCGGGCCGCCTCGACGTCGCCTTCGTGCACGAGGTGGAGGGCTCGCCGCTCGCCGTCCCCGACGGGCTGCACCGGCGCGTACTCCTGGAGCGGGAGCCGCAGTTCATCTCCCTGGCGAAGGACCATCCGGCCGCCGCCTGTCCCGTGGTGGACCTCGGGGATCTGGCCACCGACCGGTGGATGGTCGACCCCAGCGTGGACGGTGAGTGGGACGGCGTCCGGAGAGTTCTCGGCGCCGCCGGGCTCGACCCGCCCGTCCTGCACGGCGACTATCTGACCGCGGCCTCCCTCGTCGTCCTGGGCGAGGTGGTCGCCCCGTGCCAGCCGACGTCCGGGCCGCGCGAGGACATGGCGATCCGCCCGCTGCGCGACGACCCCCTCGCCGTACGCCTGCTCCTGGTGTCACGCCCGGGGACGGATACGGCCGTGGTCTACGGGGAGCTGGAGGCGGCTTACCGCGAGGCGGCCCGGGGGGCTGCCACGTACCACCAGTGGCTGGTGCGTCACCGCAGCCCACTGGCCCGCGCGCTGTGACCCGAGGCCGCTCGTGACCGCTCTGTACAGCACGCACCGGCGTACGGCACGCGGATTCTGCCCGTAGCGAGGCACCTTTCCCAACCGGCCGCCCGCCGTGCAGAGTCGCCGTATGAAGCTCTTGATGCTGGGCGGTACGGAATTCGTCGGACGGGCCGTCACCGAGGCAGCCCTGGCCCGGGACTGGCAGGTCACCGTCTTCCACCGGGGGCACCACGCCCCGCCACCCGGTGTCACCGCCCTGACCGGCGACCGCACGACGGAAGGCGGCCTGGCGGCCCTGGCCGAGGGCAGCTGGGACCTGGTCGTCGACACCTGGAGCGGCGCGCCGTCCGCCGTCCGGGACGCGGCCCGGCTGCTGTCCGGCCGTGCGGGGCACTACACCTACGTGTCCAGCCGGTCGGTGTACGACTACCCCACACCGGCCGGTGTGGACGAGGACGGCCCCCTGGTGGACGGCGCCTCGCTCGACGCCGACGGGGACGTCCCGTACGCCCTGGCCAAGCGCGGCGGTGAACTGGCCGCGCTCGACGCCTTCGGCGACCGCGCACTGCTGGCCCGCGCCGGGCTGATCATCGGCCCGGGGGAGAACATCGGCCGCCTGCCGTGGTGGCTGGGACGGATCGCCCGCGGCGGCCCGGTGATCGCCCCGGGCCCCCGGGACGCCGACCTCCAGTACGTCGACGCCCGCGACCTGGCGAGCTGGATCCTGGACGCCGCGGCGAACGGCCTCCACGGCCCGTACAACATCGTCAGCCATCCCGGCCACACCACCATGGGGGAACTGCTCGACGCCTGCGTACGGGTCACGGGCTCCGACGCGGAACTGCGCTGGACCGACCCCGCGACCCTGCTCGCGGCGGGCGTCGAGCCGTGGAGCGACCTGCCGGTCTGGCTGCCGGCGGGAGAGCTGTACGACACCCTGTACCAGGGCGACGTCACCAGGGCCCACGCGGCCGGGCTGCGTTGCCGGCCGGTGGGGGAGACCGTCGCGGACACGTGGACGTGGCTGATCGAGCAGGGCGGTACGGCGCCCCAGCGGCCCGACCGGCCGCAGGTCGGTCTGGACCCGCGACTGGAGGCGAAGCTGCTGGCGGGCTGAGCGGCGGAGGGCGGCACCTCAGGCCGGGCGGCCCGGCGGGCCGAGGAGCCGGGCTGACGCCTGGAGAAGCCGGGCTGACGCCCGCAGGAGCCGGGCTGCCGGGTCGAGGGCGGGGGGTTCACGGGGCAGGGGCAGGGGCTGACGGAGCGGCATCGGACGCGGCGCGCAGGGGACGTCGCGGACCGGGCCGGGGCGGGCCGTTAGCGTGGCCCGATGGCCTCACCGTCGCAGCACCTGCTGCACCTCACCGAAGCCCCCCTCTGGGAGGCGGCCCGCGCGAGCGGGACGTACGAGATGTCCACCCGCGGCAGGACCCTCCACGAGGAGGGCTTCATCCACTGCTCGCTGCCGCATCAGCTCCCCGGCGTGGCCCGGATGCTCTACGGGGAGGACGACGAGGCCCTGGTGGTGCTCGTCATCGACTCCGGCCGGCTCTCGGTGCCCGTGCGGTACGAGGCGATGTCGCCCGGCGGGGAGGAGTTCCCGCACATCTACGGGCCCGTCCCGGTGCACGCGGTCGTGGACGTACTCCCGTGGCAACGAAAGGACACCGACTCCCAGTGAACGGCCCCCTCATCGCGGTGACCGGCGCGAGCGGCGCGGTCGGCGGACGGGTCGCCCGGCGCCTCGTGCGGACCGGCGTCCCCGTAAGGCTGCTCGGCCGCGACCCGTCCAGGCTCCCCGGCCTGCCGGGCGCCACCGCGGCCCCGCCCGCCCCCTACGGCGACGGCGAGGCGATGCGCCGCGCCCTCGACGGCGCGCAGACGCTCTTCCTCGTCTCCGCGCACGAGAGTCCCGACCGGGTGCGTGAGCACACCACGGCCGTCGACGCGGCGGAGGCCGTGGGCGTCGAGAGGATCGTGTACGTCTCGTTCCTCGGCGCGGCTCCCGACGCGACGTTCACCTTCGCGCGCGACCACTGGCACACCGAGGCGCACATCCGGCTGGCCGATGTGCGCCACACCTTCCTGCGGGACAGCTGGTACCTCGCCGCGCTCCCGGCCATGACGGGTGCGGACGGCATCCTGCGGGGTCCGGGCGGCGACGGCCGGGTGGCCGCGGTCGCGCACGAGGACATCGCGGACGCCGCCGCTGCCGTACTGCTCGACGAGGGCACCACGCACGACGACGCCACGTACGACCTGACGGGACCCGAGGCGTTCACGCTCGCGGAGGCGGCGCAGGAACTCACCCGCCGCACCGGGCGGCCCGTCCGCTACGTCCCCGAGACCAGGGAGGAGGCGTACGCCTCCCGCGCCACGTACGGCGCCGAGGACTGGGAGGTGGCCGGCTGGGTGACCTCGTACGAGGCGATCGCGTCCGGTGAGATGGACACCGTCTCGGACGCCGTACCGACCCTCACCGGCCACCCCGCGAAGAGCTTCGCCACCTACCTCGACGAGAACCCGGACAGCTACCGGCACCTGCTGGTGAGCGGCTGAGGGCCGGCCGGCGCTCCGCCGCCGGCCCTACCTACGCTGCGAGCGCGTCAGCGAATGCCGCGAGGCGGGTCAGTGCCTCGCGGAGGCGGTCAGGTGGGACCGTGTACGAGACGCGGACGTGGTTCGGGGCCGCGAAGTCGGCGCCCGGGACCACCGCTACGTTCGCCTCGGCGAGGAGGAGTTCCGCGAAGTCCGCCGCCGAGGTGATGGTGCGGCCGGCCAGGGTGCGCCCGTAGGTGCCGGTGACGTCGGCGAGGAGGAAGAAGGCTCCGTCCGGGGTGCCGTCGACCTCCATGCCGGGGATGCCGGCCAGGGCCTTGACGGTGGTCAGGCGGCGGTCGTCGAGCTCCCTGCGGCGGTGTTCCAGCTCCGTGGTGAGGTCTGCGGTCAAGGCGCCGAGGGCCGCCCTCTGGGAGATGGAGGACGGAGCGGACGCGGTGTGGCTCTGGATCGCCGTGATCGCCTGGGCCACCTGTGCGGGGGCGGCGACCCAGCCGATGCGCCAGCCGGTCATGGCGAACGTCTTGGAGACGCCGCCGACGGTGAGCGTGCGCTCCGCGGCCTCGGGGCCCAGAGCGGCGACCGAGACGTGTTCGGCGTCGCCGAAGACCCAGTGGTCGCAGATCTCGTCGCTGATGACGGCCAGGTCGTGGTCGATCGCGACCTGTACAAGGGCGGCCAGTTCGGTCCGGTCGTAGACGACGCCGGAGGGGTTGGCCGGGTTGTTCAGCAGCAGGACCCGGGTCCGGTCGGTGACCGCGGCGCGGAGCTGGTCGGCGCCGACCTTCAGTCCCGAGTCCCGAGCGGGCTGGACGGGGACGAGGGTGCCTCCGGCCAGGGCCGCGAGGTGGGGGTAGCTGACCCAGTGGGGGGCCGGGACCAGGATCTCGTCACCGGGTTCGACGAGGGCGGTGAAGGCGTGGTGGAGAGCCTGCTTGGCGCCTGCCGTGATGACGACCTGCCCGGCCTCGTACGCCGTCCCGTGCCGGTTGATGAACTCTGCGGCAGCCGAGCGCAGTTCGGGGATGCCGGCGGCGGGGGTGTAGCGGATGAAGCCGGTGGCGACGGCGTCGAGGGCGGCCCGCGTCGCCGGTTCGACGGTGGGGAAGGCCGGTTCGCCGCTGGTGAGGTTGATGACGTCCACCCCCTGGGCGATCAGCGCCTTCGCCCGGGCATCCAGGGCAGCGGTCGCGGACGGGGGGACCTGCGCGGCCCTTACGGCCAGGCAGATTCGGCTGTTCGCCTCGGGGGCGGACGGTGCGGTGCTCACGGCAGTCCTCGGTGTGGGGTTCGGGGCGGGTGGCGCTGGGCTTCAGGCGCGGGGGCCGTAGAGCGAGAGTGCGGACGCCTGGGAGCGGCGTATCTCGGCGTAGCGGTGTCCGGAGTCGGTGACCTTCGCGCAGCCGTCGCAGAACTGGACTCCGGCGGAGAACGCGTCGTTGCGGGCGCGGCGGAAGTTGCGGATGGAACGGCGGATGGATGGCATGACATCCTCGATTCATAGGCGAACGTCTATGGGTTGAGCATGTCAGGAAACATAGATGACCGTCAATGGGTCGGGGGTCGCCATCCCGTCGCACGGGCGGACCTGGATGAGCGGACCTGGACGAGCGGGGGCTCGATCCGTCAGATTGAGCGCATGATCAAGCCATCGCCCGCCGGGATATTCGCCGACTGCTGCCCTGAGCCCATGAATGCCGCGCAGGCGGTCGATCTCGCTGCCGCCTTCAAGGCGCTGGCCGATCCGGTGCGGCTGCGGATCGCGAGCATCGTGGCCTGCTGCCCGGCCGGTGAGGTCTGCGTGGGCGAGATCGCTTCCGAGTTCTCGGTCTCGGGCCCCACCATCAGCCACCACCTGAAGAAGCTGCGGGAGGCCGGTGTGCTGTCCTGCGAGCGGCGGGCGAGCGAGGTGTACTACCAGGTGCGGTCGGATCGCCTGGACGCGCTGATCGGCCAGTTGACGGCGATGAGGCCGGCGGCCGGGCGGACTCCCTGAAGCGCATGGCCTGTCCGCTGTCCCCGGATGAACGGCTGCAGCCCGCCCCGGAGCAGGGGGCGGGCCGTTGCCGTCTGATGTGCTGGCGCTCGGGCCAGGAGTAGCTAGAGCCAGATGGGGGCCGAGTAGCCGAGGACGACCGCACCGGTGAAGAGGATCCCGACGACCAGGGCCACTACGCGCCAGCGGGCGATGAGGAGCATGCCGCTGATGGCGCCGACGCTGGTGCCCGCACCGGTCATCAGGAAGGCGAGCGCGGCGCCGGGGCTCATGCCTCCCTGCATCAGGGTGGCCACGAGCGGGAGCGAACCGTCGGAGTTGAGGTAGACCGGGATGCCGATCAGGGCGGCGACCGGGACCGCGAAGATGCTGCCCTCACCGAGGAAGTCCGTAAGGACGCTGGTCGGGATCGAGTTGATGAGCAGGAAGCCCAGGGTCGCGAAGCCCAGGAAGTAGAGGGCGAGGCGCTTGCTGGTGATCATCAGCTCGTTGCCGAACTCGTCGAGCTTCCAGCGCTTGACCAGGCTGACCTCGACCGGCGCCGGAGCCGGGGCGATGGGCCGGTTGAGCAGAGCCGTACGGGCGAGGCCGCCACCGCCGCCGGCTGCGCTCACGCCGCCGCCCGCTTCGTCGCCCTCGGTCTCGTCGCTGCTGCAGCAGCTCTCCTCGGCCTTCTTCTCGGCCTCGGTGGAGGTCAGGCGGGCCTGTCCGTCGAGCCAGCCCGTCTTCTCGATCAGCCAGGTCACCAGTCCGGCGAAGAGGCCGATGACGATCGCCGCCACGAAGAAGGTCAGGGCGAAGTCGGCTCCGAACAGGCCCATGGAAAGGACGAGTTCCTCCGGGCTGGTCAGCGGTGAGGCGACCATGAAGGTGACGACGGGGGCCCAGGGGACCTGCGAGGCCAGCGCTCCCAGGACCACTGCCGTGGTGCCGCATGAGCAGAAGGGGGTGAGTGTCGCCAGGAGGATGGCCCCGAGTACCGCGTAGAGGGTCTTCCTCCGCAGCCATGACGAGAGCCGTTCGGCCCCGATGTACACCGGGATGGCGGAGGCCACGATGACGCTGATCAGCAGGAACGGCCAGTTGGCGGCGAGCGAGTGGGCGACGTCCTGGAATGTGCGGCCCAGGACGTCGAGGACGGTGTCAAGCACGGGAGCTCCAACTCATAGACGGCTGTCGATGGGTTGAACTCTGTCGGATGCATAGATGACTGTCAATGTGTTCGGGGAACAATTCATAGATGGCCGTCGTTGGTTCGGGTATGCCTACGTCCATCTCGGAGCTCTGCTGCTCCCCCGTGCTTGCCGGCCCTCTCACTCCGGAGGCCGCGGATGACCTTGCCGCCGCGCTGAAGGTCGTCGCGGACTCGACCCGGCTGCGGCTGCTCGGGCTGATCCGCACCCAGCCGGGAGGCGAGGCATGCACGTGCGATCTCACCGAGCCGCTGGGGCTGACACAGCCGACGGTCTCGCATCACCTGAAGGTGCTGTTCGAGGCAGGCTTCCTCGAGCGGGAGCGCCGGGGGCGGCAGACGTACTACCGGATCGCGGCCGGCAGCATGACCGTGCTGTGCCAGGCGCTGGATCCCTCGCCGGAGCCGCTCCCCGCCTGACCGGAGCCTGATCCCACCTCGTCGCGAGGTTCCCCCGTCAAGGGCCGGCCGGCTCGCACGCCACGTGCGGGCGGGCCGGTCCTTCGGCATGTTCAGGCATGAGGGTGCCGGGCGCGCTTCATGCCAGCAGTGATCTCTTCCACACCCTGGGTGACCTCGGACAGACTCATGAACACCGGGAGGGCAACCACCCACCGGGACACCGGAACTGCCGATGGGCCGCCGGTCACCAAAAAGCCGAAGTCACTTTCCTGGGGAGAGCCATGTCTGTTTCGCGTACCTCGATGAGCCTTGCCGCCGCCGTCCTGGTCACCGTCATCGGACTCGGCTCTGCTTCCGCCCTCGACGCTCCTGTCCGCAACACCGTGGCCGGAGCGGGCTGGGACGCCGCCCCGGCCGACCCCTCCACCGACGGCGCCGGGTGGGACGTCGCCCCCACGTCCACCGACGGTGCCGGCTGGGACGCCGCCCCGGCCGACCCCTCCACCGACGGCGCCGGCTGGGACTGATCCACAGCCCGTCGCCTCACCCCCTCATGCGAGACGCACCGCACCCGCGACCCCAAGGAGTACGAGAGATGAGCACCACCTGCTGCAGCGCGACCACTGAAGAGCCGGCTCCGGCGCCGGTGGTGCTGGAAGACTCCTGCTGCGGAACCCCCGAGAAGGTGGAGGCCGAAGAGTCCTCCTGCTGCGGGACCACCGAGGTCAAGGCCGAACCGGAGCCCGTTCGGGAATCCGGCTGCTGCGGACCTGCCGAGCCCGAGGCGGACTCCTGCTGCGCCGCCACCGGCCAGGAGGATCCGGCCGACGTCCTCACCGGCCTCTCGCTCGACAAGGCGCTCGCGGCCCTCGGCGGCAGCGTGCCCCAGGCCACCGACCCCGCCCCCTACGTACTGCCCGACTGGCTCAGGGCGACCGAGGCGAGCCTGGCCGGGGCCGAGCCCTGGCACACGGTCGCCGATCGCGGTGAGGGCGAACTCGCCTTCCTGCCCGGCTTCGTCTTCGGCGCCGACCCCATCGTGGAAGCCGACCCGCGCACCTACCTCGGCTGGCAGCCCAAGTCCGGCGCGGTGGCCTGCTGCTCGGCCACCTCCTCCTGCTGCGACACCACGGACGTCGTCGAGGCCATGGGCGAGGAGGCGTTCTTCCCGACCCTGCTCCTCGGTTCGCCGCTCGGATACCGCTCCGAGGCTTCCGCCTCGGTCGAGGATCCGCTGCTGGTCGCAGACCTGATCGACCGCATCGTGCCGGCCGCGATCGAGGCGGGCGTCCACTCGATCACCGCCCCATGGCTCCACGACAGCCCGCACAGCGAGGTCCTCGCGCTCGCCCTCCAGGCGTACGGTGGCGACATCGCCTTCCACGGCGAGAACAACCTGCTCAGCCTCCGGCACGACAGCTACGACGCCTACCTCGCGTCCCTCCCGGCCCGCAAGCGGCGCCGCGTCAAGGAGGACAGCGACCGCGCCGCGAACTCCGGGACCCGTATCGAGCGCAAGGACCGCGAGGAGCTGCGCCCGTTGGTCGGCCGTATCTCCGAGCTGATCACCCTGAACCGGCAGAGGTACAGCGGAGGGGAGGACGTCACACACATCCATGCCCTGATCACCGCCCTCGTCGAGGGCGGTGCCGACGTCCGCGCCTACCTCGCCTACAAGGGCGACGAGGTCGCCGCCGCCTCGGTGACCGTCCGCCAGGGCAAGCGCCTGTTCGTGAAGTGGGCCGGCTTCGACTACGAGGCGCTCGGCGAGCGCAGCGGCATCTACTTCGAGATCGTCATGGACCGCCCGTTGCGCGACGCGTACGCCGAGGGCATCACCACCATCGAGGCCGGTCCCGGTGCTGACGAGGCCAAGCGGCTCCGCGGATTCAAGCCGCATCCCCTCCGCTCGGCGATCCTCGTCACGGACACCGCTCTTCGCCCCGAGATCGCCAAGTTCCATGCCGCGTACGGCGAGGCCCGCCGTGAGGCGCTGGGCCTCGGAGCGGAGGAGGAGCCGAGCACGGCGATCGGCCGGCTGAAGGCCAAGCTGCTCGGTGGTTCCGCCTACGAGCCGATCCAGCCCGTCCAGCCGGAGGGCGGCTGCTGCGGCTGACCCCGCTCCAGATCTCTCTCTTCGAAGCAGGCCCGGTGCGCGATGCGCGCCGGGCCTGTCGGCGTTCCTGGCATGAGAGGCAGGGCGGAGGGGGGTCAGTCGGTCCAGCCGGCCCTGCTCGCCAGCACTCCTGCCTCGAAACGGCTTCGGGCGCCGAGGCGGGCCATCATCTCCGACATCATGCGGCGCGCGGTGCGCAGACCGATGCCGAGCTTCTTCGCCGCGATCTCGTCCGTGGCCCCTTGCGTGAGCTGACGCAGCAGTTCCCGCTCCTGCGCGGTCAGGCCCGCCAGGTCGCGGTCGCGGGTGCTGCCGATGGGTGCGGCGCACTCCCACACCTGCTCGAACAAGGAGGCCAGGGCGGTGAGTACGCCGGGACCGGTCAGCTGGACAGCGCCCTTCCTCGTGTTGTTCGGGTCCACCGGCAGCAGCGCCACCTCGCGGTCGAACAGGACCATCCGCAGCGGCAGGGCCGGCACGGTGCGGACTTCGCCGCCGTTTCCGTGCAGCCACTGGGCGTATTCGACGGTCGGGCTGTCATTGCGGACGCTGTCCAGGTAGACGGTCAGCACCCGGACACCCCGGCGCATCAGGTCCTCGTCCAGCGGCCGGCTGGCGTCCAGGCTCGCGGCGGACTGCGCACCGCCGGGCATGAAGGACAGGCACTCGCTGGTCGAGCGGTGCGCGAGCTCTTCGAGGCGGGTCTGGATGGCGTCGAGCCCCTGGAGGTACTCGACGCCGTGCCGTTCGCCGGTCCGCAGTTCCGAGTATTCGTCGAGGAGTTTACTGATCGCGGCCTGGCTCTCGGCGTACTGCTGCTGCTGCGCGAGGAGATGGGCCTGCTGCCGCTGGAGCAGCAGCTGGAACCCGAGGTCCGGGCTGACAGGCCGCAGGCCGCCGGGCGCCTGCATGGAGCGGCGGAGCAGGTTCAACTCGGCCAGCCGGTCCAGCGCGCCGCGTACGGAGTCTTCGGGGCACACCAGGTGGGCGGCGATCTCCGAGACGCCCCAGTCCTGCTGAGTGAGCATCAGCCGGTAGACCGACTCGGCTTCAGTGTCCAGTCCCAAACTCGCCAGCACAGCGACCCCCCGCTCGGCGTTCCAACTATCAAGACGATCTGCCCAATAGATCGGCGGGCGCCGATGTTTGCAGGTCAAGGCGGATCCCGACAAGGGGCTGTCCGGGGCTGATCAGCACTTCCCCGCGGCGCGATGTGCTGCGCCATGGCCGATTCGAGCTGTTCTCAGGCAGGTGCCTGCCGGTCGCGCTTCATGCCACCCGTGAGCCCTTCCGCCCCCTCGGAATGATCAGCAAACTGGTGATCACAGGGCAGCGGAACTCCTCGGAAAACGAAATCCGAAGCGCGTCGAGAACGCCCCTGATCCGAGCGGCATCAATTAGCCCATCCATACGGAGGACAGCCATGTCTGCTGCGCGGAATACCCTGCGCCTGATCAACAGAGCCGCCGCGGTCGCGCTGGGCTTTTCTCCGGCCGGTGGGCACGGGTGCGGCCCCAAGTGCCGCCACACGGAGTTCTACAGCGCCGTCACCCGAGCCGAAGCCGACCAGCACGTGTGGTCCGTACCAGGACTTACCGCCCGACCGGGAGGGCCGATGTTCATGGCCACCGCCACGCTCGTCGCCGTCGATGACGCCGAGGTCGCGAGGCTGGAATCGGCGGTGGTCACCGACATCGTCTGGGCGGCGGCAATGCCGGATGACGATCTCGAACATGTCCACGCCAAAACAACGTCGGGCCGTATTGAGCTGACGTTCTTCCATCGCACCGGCAGCCTCGCCGACGCGTTGTCCGCGGCGGGCGCAATTAGCCGCCGCGCACTCAATTCCAGTCCGACCCTCGCCCAATGGCGAATTGCGGTCACCCCTCAGCTTCCCGGCGCCCTGCCCGGCTCGGGCCCCGCACTCGCGTGACACAGATCACATACCTGCCTGCAAGGAGTCTCACCCCATGAGCGGTATCAACGACCCGCGGCTGAAGGCCGAACAGCTCGCCGTGGAGACGATCGCCTCGATCGACCACGAGGTGAAGGTCCTCGGCTCGAAGTCCTACACGAACCGGCAGATCGCCATCGCGGCCCTTGCCGCTCTCGACGGCAGGACCGGCGTGATCGACGGTGCCCTGGTCTCCGACGACACCATCTTCTTCGCCGACGCCGTCGCCTCGTTCGGGCACGTCGCCGTCGAGATCGACCACGAGAACCACCGCTTCACCCTTACTCCGACCGGCAGGCCGATGGTCGCCCCCGAGGAGGACATCTTCGTCGGCGGCGCCGGCACCCCGCTGCGCTTCCTCATCTCGATGGCGGGTCTCGCCGAGGGCGTCACCACGATCACGGGCAACAACCGTATGCAGGAGCGCCCCTTCGGTGACCTGCTCGCGGCTCTCCCCGCTCTCGGCGTCGAGGCGGTCGCCGTACGCGGCAACGGCTCCCCGCCGATCCAGGTGAAGGGCGGCAACTTCGTCGGCGGCAGGACGAAGATCTCCGGCGCCATCTCCTCCCAGTACACCTCCTCGATTCTGATCAGCTCCGTCCTCGCCCAGCAGGACACAGAGATCGAGATCGTCGACGAGCTGGTCTCCAAGCCGTACGTCGAGATGACGCTGGCCACCCTCGCCGAGCACGGCATCACGGTCGAGCGCGACGGCTACCGCCGCTTCAGGATCGCGGCCGGCCAGTCCTTCAAGGGCGGCCACGCCGTCGTCGAGCCCGACGCCTCGGGCCTGTCGTACTTCATCGCCGCCGCCGCGATCCTCGGTGGCCGGGTCACCATCCCCGGCATCGGCTCCACCTCCCACCAGGGCGACGTAGGCCTCGCCGAGGTCCTGGGCCGGATGGGTGCCCACGTCGAGATCACCGAGAACTCGATCACCGTCAAGGGCGGTGACATGCACGGCATCGAAGTCGACATGGACGCCATGCCCGACGTCGTTCCCTCGCTCGCCGCTGTCGCCGCCTTCGCCCGGGGCAAGACACACATCACCAACATCGCCAGCCTGCGCGTCAAGGAGTGCGACCGCATCGCCGCCGTCACCACCGAGCTCCGCAAGATGGGAATCACCGTCGACGAGTACGACGACGCCATGACCATCCATGGCGGCACCCCGCACGGCGCGGTCATCGACACCTACGACGACCACCGCATCGCCATGACCTTCGCGATCATCGGCCTGCGTACCCCCGGTGTCGTCATCAACGAGCCCGGCTGCGTCGCAAAGTCCTTCCCGGCCTTCTGGAACACGCTGGACACCCTGCGGTGACCGGCGACGGAACCGCCAACGGGATCCTGCTCGTCCTCGACGGCTGGGGCCACGCCGCTCCAGGACCCGGCAACGCACTCACCGACGCCCACACCCCCGTCCTCGACTCCATCGCAGCCAAACACCCGTCCACCGTCGTGGAAGCCTCCGGCGAACACGTCGGACTGCTGCCCGGGACCGTCGGCAACTCCGAGATCGGCCACATGGTCATCGGGGCAGGCCGCCCCCTCGACTACGACAGCGTCCTGGTCCAGCGGCAGATCGACAGCGGGGAACTGCGCGCCAACCCGCGCCTGACCCGAGCCCTCGACCGCCTCACGGCCAACGGCGGCGCACTGCACCTGATCGGACTGGTCTCCGACGGGATGATCCACGCTCAGGTCGACCACCTGCACGAGCTCCTGTCCATCGCGGCGTCCCGCGGTGTGAAGCACGTGTGGGTGCACGCCATCACCGACGGCAGGGACGTCGCCGACCGCACGGCGGGCCACTACCTGGGCCGCGTCGAGGAGTTCTTCACCGCCACCGGCGTGGGGGCACTGGCCACCGTCTCCGGCCGCGGCTACGGCCTCGACAAGAGCGGCGACCTGGAGCTGACCGCCAAGGTCAGCGAGGCCGTCACCGACGGCAAGGGCGCCACCGCCCGCGACTACGGCCAGGTCCTGGCCGGAGCCGGGAACGGCGACGTCTGGATCACCCCGACCGTTCTCACCGACGTCGACGGCGAGCCGCTCGCACCCGTCCGCGACGGTGACACGGTGCTGTTCACCAACTTCCGCAGCGACCGGATCCAGCAACTCGCCGACGACCTCGTCCAGATCCTCACCGACACGGATGTGGAGATCCTCTCCCTGACCCGGTACGACACCAGGGCGGACATCCCTGCCCTGGTCGGCCGGGCGGACGCCTCCGGAGGCCTGGCCGACGCGCTGGAAGCCCACGGCCTGCGCTCCGTACGCATCGCGGAACAGGAGAAGTTCGAGCACGTCACCTACTACGTCAACGGCCGCGACGGCCGACGTAGGGAAGTCGAGGAACACGTCCGCATCACCGCGGACACCGCCCCCGACTACGTCGCCCGGCCCGAGATGAACCTCGCGCAGGTCACCGAAGCCATCACCGCCGCCGCCCGGCGTCACGACGTGGCACTGGTGGTCGCGAACCTCGCCAACATCGACGTGGTCGGCCACACCGGCGACCATGCCGCCACCGTCAAGGCCGCCGAGCACACCGACGGCGAGGTGGAGAAGATCCTGGCCGCCGCGGCGGCCACGGGCCGCTGGGTCCTGCTCGTCGGCGACCACGGCAACGCCGAGCGGATGTCCAGACCGGGCCCCGACGGCACGCCGCTCCCGTACGGCGGTCACACGACCAACCCCGTACCCGCCGTCGTCGTCCCCGCCCCGGGACAGCTCCTGGGCGAGCAGCTCGCGGAAGGAGGCAGCCTCGCGGATATCGCACCCACCGTCCTGCACCTGCTCGGCCGCCCGAGCGGCCCTGCCATGACCGGCCGGAGCCTCCTGTGACCACAGCCCAGCTCAAGGCGCCCGGCACGCCCGGCGGCGCCGCCTTCGCCTCCGCCCTCACCGACGAGGCCGTCGTCCGCGAACTGGACCTCGGGCCGGCCCTCGAGGCCGACCTCCGCACCGACACGGCGGGCACGGTCCACCTGCTGACGGTCCGCAACGTCACCGGCGAAAGCCAGGAGTTCTTCCCCGAACCGCTACTGCCGCGAAGTACCGGCCCTCTGCTCTTCCTCGGCGGCGCCTCCACCACCGAGGAGCGGGGCGGCCGTCTCGTCGCCCGCCTCGCGCCCCACGGGTTCGTCCAGCTCGGACGGATCCTCGACAGCCAGCAGGAGTACGCATGACCACAGTCACCGGACCCCGTCCGCGCATCGCGCTGGTCGGCGACCACGGCAAGTCCCCGGCCCACGCCCGGCTCGACGCCTTCCGCGGCGAGCTCGACGTCGAAACCGAGTGGATACCCACCGGGACCATCACGGGGCCCGAGTCGCTGAACGGCTTCCATGGCATCTGGGTCGTCCCGGGCTCCCCGTACGAGAGCAAGGACGGCGTGCTCGCCGTCATCCGCCTCGCCCGCGAGTCCGGCATCCCGTACCTGGGCACCTGCGGCGGCTTCCAGCACGCCCTGATCGAGTACGCACGCACCGTCGTCGGGCTCACGGACGCCGATGACGTCCAGTACGACCCGGAGGCGTCAACGCCACTGATCGTGCCGCTCAGTTGCTGCCTGGCCGGCGAGCAGGCGCCGCTCCTGCTCACCGAGGGCAGCCGGCTGGCCGCCGTCTACGACAACGCCGAGCGGACCACGGAGACGTACCACTGCAAGTACGGCCTGAACGGCGAGTTCGTCGAGCTCCTCACTGAGGCGGGCGTCGTCTTCAGCGGCTGGGACACCGAAGGCGCCCCACGCGCCGCCGAGGTGCCCGGCCACCCCTTCTTCATCGGCACGCTCTTCCAGCCGGAGCTGGTCTCCACCCCTGGCAACATCCACCCGCTGATCCGGGCGTTCACCGCCGAAGTTACCGCTGCCGCGGCCGTCACCGCCTGACCTCACACCGCGGCCCCCGGGCGGGTCACGTCACGCTCCACCGTGATCGGCTCGGGGGCCGGCCGCCCGGTCGCCCCAGATCAGTGCGTCGAGTACGGCACGCTGCTCCGGCCTGACCGAGTACCAGGCCCAGGTGCCCCGCTTCCTGCGGCTCACCAGCCCGGCGTCCACCAGGATCTTCATGTGGTAGCTGACGGTGGGCTGGGCCAGCTCCAGGAGCGGTGTCAGATCGCATACGCACGCTTCGCCCTCCGGGGCGGCCAGCAGGACGCTGAGGATCTGGAGCCGGGTCGGATCGGCTGTGCCCTTCAGATTCCGCGCGAGCGCTTCCGCCAGTTCCCGGGACAGCGGATCCACTTCGAGGGGCGGCCCGCAGGTCGGGTCCTCATCGACGAAGGGCAGGAAGCCTGCGGAGCGGCGGGTCACCTGATCTGCGGACATGCGGTTCACCCTACGTCCGGTGGTAGAGCGTCCAGCGGCACAGATGATCGTATTCACCCACTATTTGCTTGCCGTTCAACCGAACCGGCCCATGCCCCCGACGCCCCGCCAGGCAGGTGGGTGCCGTGCGCGGTTGATGCCACTCGCAACCTCTTCTGCTCGGCCCCACCCCTGAGCAGACTCTTGATCGTCAGGGTGGTTCGCCCGCCCCAGGCCCCTCAGCCAACTCACTGTTCACCATGAAAGGCACACCCATGTCCGTCATCACCACCGAGCACCGCAAGGCGCCGTCACTGCTCACCGCAAGGCGCAAGCGGAGCGGTTACGCAGCCTCCGCCGGGCTGCTCCTCGCAGCCCTGCTGACGGGATGCGCGGGTTCTGCCAAGGCCGGCTCGTCCGCGCTGCAGGCCAGCGGATCGACCACCGTCGCCCCGGTCGCGTCGGATGCCGCCGAGGCGCTCAAGTCCCGTGGTCTGAAGATCACGGTGGCCACCCAGGGGGGATCGGCCGGCGGCATCTCCCAGCTCGGGTCGGGGCAGATCGAGGTGGCGCTGAGCTCGAAGCCGCTGTCGGACGAGGACCACAAGGCATACCCCGGCACCGACTTCGTCCCGACGCAGATCGGTGCGGACGCGGTCGGCATCATCATCACCAAGGAGGTCGCCGACGCCGGAGTCAGGAGCCTCACCAAGGAGCAGGTGAAGGGCCTGTTCGAGGGGAAGATCACGAACTGGTCGGCGGTGGGCGGCCCCGACCTGAAGGTCTTCGTCTACGACAAGGAGCCCGGCCGCGGTACCCGCGAGGTGCTCGACAAGTTCGTCTACGGCGACGAGAAGCCCCCGGCGCCCCCGCAGTCCGGCAACTACGCCGTCGTCGGCGGCAACCTGGAGACCCGTAACAAGCTGAAGTCCACCCGGGGTTCGATCGCCCCGCTGTCGACCGGCTTCATCGAGGGGCACGACGATCTGGTGGCCGTGGCCCTGGAAGGCGTCACTCCCAGCATCGAGAACGTGGCGTCGACCAAGTACCCGATGACCCGGCCGCTGTTCATGATCACCGATGGCAAGCCGCAGGGAGCCGTCAAGGAGTACATCGACTACGTCGTCTCGGCGAAGGGCCAGAAGCTTCTGACCCCGCACGGCTACCTGACCCGCGAGCAGATGGGGATGTGACCGTGAGCCTCACTCTGGAGCGGCCTCCCCAGGCGCTCGGACCCGCCGCGTCGCGGCCGCCCGTCGCGGGCGGCCGCCCGCAGCGGGCGAGATGGGTCTGGGGATGGGTGTACACCGGGATGTTCTCGGTGGTCCTCGCCCTGACGGTGCTGATCGGGTATCTCGCCACGGGCATGGCGAGCGGTGACATCGACTGGCCGGAGCTGACGGGCGACCCGACGTGGAGCCCGGTGAACGGCGCCTTCGGCGCCCTGGCCATGATCTACGGTTCCGCCGTCGTGTGTGTCCTCGCGCTGGTGCTGGCCGTTCCGGTCGGCTGGTCGGCGGCCATCGCGCTGTCGGAGTACCTGCCGCCCCGCCTCGCCCGGCCCCTGAGGCTGAGCATCGAACTCCTGGCGGCAGTCCCCTCCATCGTCTACGGCCTCATCGGCATCATGCTGATCCGGCCGTTCGTCGCGATGCTGGGTGACGTGCCGGGCGGTGACAGCCTGCTGGCCGCGGGCATCGTCCTCGCCGTGATGATCATGCCGACGATCGTGGCGGTGAGCGTGGACGCGCTGGCCGCCGTCCCCGACCGCTACCGGGAGGCGGCCTACTCCCTCGGCCTCACCCGCCGTGAGGTCGTACGGTCGGCCGTGTTGCCCAAGGCACACTCGGCCATGCGCGCCGGTGTCCTGCTCGGCCTCGCCCGAGCCCTCGGCGAGGCGATCGCGGTCTTCCTCGTCGTGGGACGGGCCGACGGAAGGCTTCCGGAATCGTTCGGAGACTTCATCTCCTCCCTGGTGCACCCCGGCCAGACCTTGACCACCAAACTGGCCGGCCCGGAGCCGATGCTCGCGGGAACATCCGGGCCCTACTTCGCGGCGCTGTGCGGTCTGGGCATCGTCCTGCTCCTCCTGGTGGCCGCGGCCACGGTGTGGGGCACCCGCGGAACACCGAGCCGTGCCACCAGGCGCGGGCTGCGATCCCACCGGGCCACCGCCTGGCTGCGCATCCCCCGGGACCGGCTCGCGACGATGCTCCGACTGGGAGCCCTGCTGCTGCCGGGAGCCCTACTCCTCGGAATGCTCGCCGTTCTCGTGACACGGGGGAGTTCCGCACTCAGCCCGGCCTTCTGGATCTCGTCCTCCACGGGTGCGGCCGGCGGCGGTGTGCGCGACCAGATCCTCGGCACGCTCCTGCTCCTGGTCACGACAGCCCTGATCGCACTGCCCCTCGGCTACGGGGCGGGCATTCTGATCGGTGCCCACGCCTCCGCGAGGACAGCACGTGTGCTGGAGACGCTCACCGTGGTCGTCGGCGGAACACCGACCATCCTCCTGGGCCTTGCCGGATACGTCATCTTCTCCACGACCATGGGATGGGGCCGGTCCTGGCTGGCCGGGGCCGTCGTGCTGGTGCCCGTGGTCGTGCCCGTCGTCGCTCTGACCACTGCCGGCCGCATCCGGAGCATGCCGTGCGAACTCACCGAGAGCGCCCTGGCACTCGGCCTGTCCCGTTCGCAGTACATCCGTTCGGTGGTCATCCCCTACACCTGGCCCGCCACGCTCACCGGTCTGCTGCTCGGCCTGGCCAGGGCGGCGGGCGAGACGGCTCCCCTGATCTTCACCGCCACGGTGTTCTTCGGGGCGCCCGCCCTGCCGACCGGCATCGTCGACTCCCCGGTGCAGTCGCTGCCGACGCACATCTTCACCCTGTCCCAGGACTCGGGTGCCCCGGAGGCGATCACCCAGGCATGGGGCAGCGCGCTGGTCCTGGTCCTGATCACCGCAGTTCTTCTCAGCCTGGCGGTGGCGCTGCGCAACCGCTTCGAAGGAGCACGATGGACAACGTGATATCCGTCCGCGACCTGCGGGTCCTCGACGGCAAGAAGACTCTGGTGGGCCCGGTCACGTTCGAGCTGGCAGGCGGATCGACCACGGGGCTGTGCGGTCCCTCCGGCGCCGGGAAGTCCACGGTGCTGCGCGCTCTCGTCGACCTCCTGCCCCACGGTCTCGTCCGGGACGGCCACGTGGAGGTGCTCGGGCGGACCATCCTTCGCGGCAAGGGTGACTCCGGCCTGAGGAGCACCGTGGTCCTGGTGCCTCAGACACCTGTCGTCTTCGGCGGGAGCATTCTGGACAACGCGCTCTTCGGCCTCAGGCATCTGATGCGGGCGCCCCGGGCTGAGATGCGCGACCGTGTGGAACAGGCTCTGCGTGAGGCGGGACTGTGGAGCGAGGTCCACAACCGGCTGGACTCCCCGGCGCAGACGCTCTCCGCCGGTCAGCGCCAGCGGCTGTGCCTGGCCCGCGCGCTGGCCCTGGAACCCGCGGCCCTCCTGCTGGACGAACCCACCAGTGCCCTGGACGAGCGGAGCCGGGACACGGTCGAGGAGTCGGTGGCCGCCCTTCGCGGCAACCGCACGGTCCTCCTCGTCTCACACGATCCGGCGCAGGTGGACAGACTCTGTGACCGCACGGTACGGCTGGAGCTGCCGGAAACCCTGGCGCTCTCCTCGGCAGCGGCCTGAGCGGGGCGCCGGGATCCGCAGCGGGGAACGGAAGCCGGGCCAGGTCCGTCGTGTCGCAATCACGACGGACCTGGCCCGGGGTCTCCACCGGGCCGAACGCTCCGTTCTGACCGGTTCATCGACGTCCGGCTCCTGTCCGGAGATCCCACCCCGGAGCAACCCCACCGCGGTCACCGCGGTGGGGTTGCTCCGTTCTCCGGGACTCTCCGGGGTTCTCTTCCGGGACTCTCGCGGTCCCTTCTCCGGGCAGAGCCCGCGGAAGGGACCGCGTCTTTCAGACAGCCGCCGTGAGAGCGGATTCGCCGGCCGGGGCGGCGTCGCCGAGGGCGGCGAGGTACCGCTCGGCGTCCAGGGCGGCGGCGCAACCGGAGCCGGCCGCGGTGATGGCCTGGCGGTAGAGGTGGTCCACCACGTCGCCCGCCCCGAAGACACCGGGAACGCTCGTCCGGGTCGTGGGTGCCTCGGTCCTGAGGTAGCCCTCCGCGTCCAGTTCGAGCTGGTCGGCGAAGAGTTCCGTACGGGGGTCGTGGCCGATGGCGACGAACAGGCCCGTCACGTCCAGGTCGCGGGTCTCGCCGGTCACCACGTCGCGCAGCACGACACCGGAGAGCATCCCGCCGCTCTCCTTGATCTCGGCGATCTCGCTGTCGAACGCGAAGGAGATCTTGGCGTCGGCGGAGGCACGGTCCTGCATGGCCTTGGAGGCGCGCAGCGTGGAGCGGCGGTGGACGACGGTGACCGAGCGGGCGAAGCGGGTCAGGAACGTGGCCTCCTCCATGGCGGTGTCACCGCCGCCGACCACGACGATGTCACGGTCGCGGAAGAAGAACCCGTCGCAGGTGGCGCACCAGGACACCCCGCGTCCGGAGAGCGCGTCCTCGTTGGGCAGGCCGAGCTTGCGGTAGCCGGAGCCGGTCGCGATGATCACCGCCTTGGCGCGGTGGACCGTGCCCTCGGAGTCCGTCAGCAGCTTGATGTCACCGCTGAGGTCGACGGAGACGACGTCGTCGTCGACCATCTCCGCGCCGAACCTCTCGGCCTGGGCCCGCATGTTGTCCATCAGGTCGGGTCCGTCGATGCCGCTGGGAAAGCCCGGGAAGTTCTCCACCTCGGTCGTCGTGGTGAGCGAGCCGCCGACGAATATGGAGCTGCCGAAGAGCAGCGGCTTCAGCTGCGCGCGGGCTGTGTACAGCGCGGCTGTGTATCCGGCAGGGCCGGAGCCGATGATGATGACCTCGCGCACGTCGTCATTCGTCATGATGCGGTCAGTTCTCCCTGTTCTTCGCGCTCTTGGTGTCGATTTCGGCGATGAGGCCCTCGATGAGGCCCTTGATCTCGTCGCGGATGGGGCGGACCGCGTCCACGCCCTGGCCGGCCGGGTCCTCGAGCTGCCAGTCGAGGTAGGTCTTGCCCGGGAAGTACGGGCAGGCGTCGCCGCAGCCCATGGTGATGATGTAGTCGGAGGCCTGGGCGGCCTCGGGGGTGAGGACCTTCGGCCTCTGGTCGGAGATGTCGATCCCCAGCTCGGCCATGGCGGCCACCGCGGAGGGGTTGATCCGCTCTCCGGGGACGGAGCCGGCGGAGCGGACCTCGATCCGGTCGCCCGCCAGGTGGCGCAGGAAGCCGGCGGCCATCTGCGAGCGGCCTGCGTTGTGGATGCAGACGAACAGCACGGATGCGGGCGGGGTGGAGGACATCGTCTCTTCCTTCGGGCCGGTTATTCACCCAGGACTGGTATCAGCCCCGAGTGATGTGACAGTATCAGTCCATGATGACGTCAGTCGATACTGATCTGCTTCGGGTTCTGGCCGACCCGCTCAGGCTGCGGATCGTGACCCTCCTGGCCAGGGAGACGCTGTGCACCACTCACCTCGTGGAGGAGACGGGTGCCCGGCAGACCAACCTGTCCAACCATCTGAAGGTGCTGCGGGAGGCCGGGGTGGTGGAGACGGAGCCGTGCGGCCGCTTCACGTACTACAAGCTCCGCCCGGACGTCATCGACCGGCTGGCGGGTCAGTTCGCCGAGCTTGCCGACTCCGCCCGTACGGCTTCCGAGAACAAGAGGGCCTGTCCGTGACCCCCACGCAAGCACCGGCGACCACCGGTACGTCGGTCGTGGGGAAGCTGTCGACGCTCGACCGCTTCCTCGCCGTATGGATCCTCCTGGCCATGGCCCTCGGTCTCGGCCTGGGGCGGCTCGTCCCCGGCCTGGACGACGCGCTGGCCGAGGTCGAGGTGGGCGGGATCTCGCTGCCCATCGCGGCCGGCCTGCTGATCATGATGTATCCGGTGCTGGCGAAGGTCCGCTACGACAGGCTCGACGCGGTCACCGGTGACCGCGGGCTGATGGTCTCGTCGCTGGTCGTCAACTGGATCGTCGGGCCTGCCCTCATGTTCGCGCTCGCGTGGATCTTCCTGCCGGACCTGCCGGAGTACCGCACCGGTCTGATCATCGTCGGGCTGGCGCGCTGCATCGCCATGGTGATCATCTGGAACGACCTGGCGTGCGGCGACCGTGAGGCCGCTGCGGTCCTGGTGGCGCTGAACTCGGTCTTCCAGGTCCTCGCGTTCGGTCTGCTGGGCTGGTTCTACCTGGACCTGCTGCCCGGCTGGCTCGGCCTGGGGGAGGGCGAGACGCTCGACATCTCCATGTGGAAGATCGCACTCAACGTCGTGATCTTCCTCGGTGTGCCCCTGCTGGCCGGGTTCCTGACCCGCCGCATCGGCGAGCAGAGGATGGGCCGCGAGTCGTACGAGGCGGCGTTCCTGCCGAGGATCGGCCCCTGGGCGCTCTACGGCCTGCTCTTCACGATCGTCATCCTCTTCGCCCTGCAGGGGAAGACGATCACCTCCCAGCCGCTGGACGTCGTACGGATCGCACTGCCGCTGCTCGTCTACTTCGCGATCATGTTCTTCGGCACGTTCCTGCTCGGCAAGGCCATCGGGCTCGCCTACGACCGCACCGCGACACTCGCCTTCACCGCCGCGGGCAACAACTTCGAACTGGCCATCGCGGTGGCCATCGCCACCTTCGGTGTGACGTCCGGTCAGGCGCTCTCCGGCGTCGTCGGCCCCCTCATCGAGGTCCCGGTCCTCATCGCGCTGGTCTACGTGTCGCTCGCCTGGCGCAAGAAGTTCGCCGCTTCCGCACGGGCGACGCGCGGTGCGGAGCAGTGATGGACTGCCCAGGCTCGCACCCCGGCACCGTCACCACCTCCGCCGGAGGCGCGGCCAGGTGACCCGTACGGCGGATGTGGTGGTGATCGGCGGCGGCCAGGCAGGGCTCGCCGCCGGCTGGTACCTACGAAGGCTCGGCGCCGACTTCGTCATCCTCGACGCCCAGGCCACGCCGGGAGGAGCCTGGCAGCACGCCTGGGACTCGCTCCACCTGTTCTCCCCGGCCGCCTACTCCTCCCTGCCCGGCCGTCTCATGCCGCGGCAGGAGGGCAAGCCCTTCCCCGACGTCTCCCACGTCCTGGAGTACATCGCCGACTACGAGAAGCGCTACGAACTCCCCGTACAGCGCGGCGTGCACGTCGAGGCCGTCCGTGACGCCGGAGAACTCCTGAGGGTCGAGACGGACCGCGGCAGCTGGAGCGCCCGGGCGGTCATCAGCGCCACCGGCACATGGGGGCGCCCCTTCCTGCCCGCGGTCCCGGGCCGGTCGGACTTCCGGGGCCGACAGCTCCACACGGTCGACCACCGCAGCCCGCGCGACTTCGCCGGGCAGCGCGTGATCGTGGTCGGCGGCGGCAACTCCGGTGCCCAGATCGCCGCCGACCTCGCGCCGCACGCCACCGTCCGCTGGGTCACCCGGCGCCCCGCCCGCTACCTCCCGGACGAGATCGACGGCCGGGCCCTGTTCGAACTCGCCACCCAGCGGGTCCGGGACGGCGGTCCCCGCATCTCCGACCTCGGCGACATCGTCACCGTTCCGCCCGTCCGCGCAGCCCGCGACGCCGGACTCATCCCCGACCACCGCATGTTCGAGGCCCTCACGCCCGACGGCGCCCGCTGGCCCGACGGCACGGTGTGGCCCGCCGACTCGGTCATCTGGTGCACCGGTTTCCGTCCCGCCCTCGCCCACCTCGCCCCGCTTGGCCTGCGCGCGGAGGCGGGCCGCATCCCCACGGAAGGCACACGCGCCCTCGCCGACCCGCGGATCCACCTCCTCGGTTACGGCGACTGGACGGGCCCGGCCTCAGCCACTCTCATCGGCGTCGGCCGCACCGCCCGCGAAGCCACCCGCGAAATCGCCGCCCTCCTGGGGCCGGTGAGCTGAGCGGGGCGCTGCGGCGCTGCGTGAGGACCGGTGCTCCGGCGCGGAACGGGCCCCGCCCCCGGGGTAGACGTCGTCCCGCGGGTATGCGAAAGCCCGCACCCGGTCCGCCGTGGTCGCCGATGTCGGCGGCCTGCGGGCCGGGTGCGGGCGGGTAGGCGGTTCGTCCCGCGTCAAGCGGTGCGGACCGCCTGACCGTGGATCAGGCCTTCTTCGTCTCCTTGAAGATGAAGTCGATCCGCTCGATCAGTTCCAGAGCCTTCTGGCCCGTCGCCGGGTCGTTCGAGCCCTTGGCCGCGGAGAGCGCCTTCAGGGTGTCGTTGACCAGCTGGTGCAGCTCCGGGAACTTCTCGAAGTGCGGGGGCTTGAAGTAGTCGCTCCAGAGCACCGAGACGTGGTGCTTCGCGAGCTCGGCACGCTGTTCCTTGATCAGAACGGCGCGCGTGCGGAAGTCCGCGTCCTCGTTGGCCTGGTACTTCTCCTGGACGGCCTTGACGGACTCCGCCTCGATGCGGGCCTGGGCCGGGTCGTACACACCGCAGGGCAGGTCGCAGTGTGCGCTGACCTTCACCTTGGGGGCAAACAGGCGGGAAAGCATGGAGCTGTCCTTCCTCGTGATCGTCTTCTCAGGTGGGACATTACTCCGTGAGACCCGGCTTTTTGCGGGTGCCCCCATGGGCTTAGGCCAAAAGTCCAGGGTGAGGATGGGACCAGTGGCCGAATGTACGGAGCGTCGCGGGTGGCGTGTACTGGAGGACGGACCGGGAGGTGCCAGGGAGATGCCGGGGCTGACACAGGGGCCGGGGCGAGGACGGACGGCGCGGGCGCGGTTTCAGGTGGTGGAGGTGACGGGGCCCTCCATGGTGCCCACGCTCTATCACGGGGACTGGCTGCTCGTGCAGTTCGGGGCGCCGGTGCGCCCCGGGGACGTGGTGATCCTGCGGCATCCCTTCCAGCAGGATCTGCTGGTGGTGAAGCGTGCCGCCGAGCGCCGCGGGGCCGGCTGGTGGGTGCTCGGCGACAACACGTTCGCGGGCGGGGACAGCACGGATTACGGGACGGTGCCCGAGGAGCTGGTGCTGGCCCGTGCCCGGGCCCGCTACCGGCCGCTCAAGAAGGATCAGCGGTCGGTGCTCGGCCTGCTGGGCTGGGCGGCGTCCGCGCTGAGGCCGGTCTCCGCCGACCGTTCGGTCTCCAGGCGCTTGCGGGCGCGGTAGGCGGCCACGTTGGCCCGGGTCGCGCAGCGGTCCGAGCAGTAGCGCCGTGAGCGGTTGGTCGAGGTGTCCAGGTACGCGTTGCGGCACGGAGCCGCCTCGCACAGGCCGAGCCGGTCCACGCCGTGCGAGGTGAGATGGAAGGCGAGGCCCATCACCGCGATCGCGGCGTACCCGGCCGTCGCGTTCGAGGGGTGGTCGGCCAGGTGCATGTGCCAGTCCGGCTTGCCGTCCTCGTCCCGGGTGTCGTGGCCGGAGATCTGCGGGCTGACCGGGAACTCCAGCAGCAGTGAGTTGAGCAGGTCGACCGCGAGGGTCTCGTCGCCGCCGTCGGCCGCCTCGAAGACGGCGCGCAGCCTCGCCCGTACCGACCGGAACCGCGTCACGTCCGCGTCCGTCGCCCGCCGCGCGGCCTGCGCATTGGCGCCGAAGAGCTCACGGACGGCGTCGACCGAGGTCAGGGCGTCCTTGTTGCGGGCCGGCTCCTCGGTGTTGACCAGGCGCACGGCGTAGTCCGAGTAATAGGCCAGTTCCACTTGTAGTCCTTACGGCGTCGGTCTAAGGTCGATGCATCGACCAGTGTAATGGGCGGTTGACGCAATTGGGTATTACGGGTACGACCTGGAGGTTCGGGTGGCGAACACGGTGACAGGTGCCGACTGGCCGGCATGGCAGGCCGGCTGGGACCGGCAGCAGGAGTGGTACATGCCGGACCGCGAGGAGCGGTTCCGGGTGATGCTGGACATGGTCGAGGCCGTGGTGGGGCCCGAGCCGCGCGTCCTCGACCTGGCGTGCGGTACGGGAAGTATCACGGACCGGCTCCTCAAGCGGTTCCCGGAGGCGACGAGTACGGGTGTCGACCTCGACCCCGCGCTGCTCGCCATCGCCCGCGGCACCTTCGAGGGCGACGAACGGGTCAGCTTCGTCACCGCGGACCTGAAGGACCCCTCCTGGACGGAGCGGCTGCCCTTCGACTCGTACGACGCCGTGCTGACCGCCACCGCGCTGCACTGGCTGCACAGTGAGCCGCTGGCCGCACTGTACGGGCAGCTCGGCCAACTGGTCAGGGACGGCGGTCTGTTCATGAACGCGGACCGGATGATCGACGCCGGGACCCCGCGCATCAACGCGGCCGAGCGCGCCCACCGGCACGCCGGGATGGACCGCGCCAGGGCGGCGGGCGTCCTGGACTGGGCCGACTGGTGGGCCCTCGCCGCCAAGGACCCGGTGCTCGCCGCGCCGACCGCCGAGCGGTTCGAGATCTACGGTGAGCACGCCGACGGCGACATGCCGTCCGCGCAGTGGCACGCCCGCACCCTCCGCGAAGCCGGCTTCGCGGAGGCCCGTACGGTCTGGGCCTCGCCCTCGGACACCATGGTGCTCGCGCTCAAGTAGGCGGGGACGCGCGAAGGGGCGGTACGGACCTGGTCCGTACCGCCCCTTCGCGTAATGCCGGGTGCCTACAGCACCTTCGACAGGAACGACTTCGTCCGGTCGTGCTGCGGGTTCGTCAGGACGTCGCGCGGGTGGCCGGACTCGACCACCACGCCGTCGTCCATGAAGACCAGCGCGTCGCCGACCTCGCGGGCGAAGCCCATCTCGTGCGTGACGACGATCATCGTCATGCCGTCCTCGGCCAGACCGCGCATGACGTCGAGGACGTCACCGACCAGCTCCGGGTCGAGCGCGGACGTCGGCTCGTCGAAGAGCATCAGCTTGGGCTCCATGGCCAGCGCACGGGCGATGGCCACCCGCTGCTGCTGACCGCCGGAGAGCTGCGACGGGTAGTTCTTCGCCTTGTCCGAGAGGCCGACACGGTCCAGCAGGCTGATGGCGCGCTCGCGGGCCACGGCCCTCGACTCGCCCTTGACCTGGACCGGCGCCTCCATGACGTTCTCCATCGCCGTCATGTGGGGGAACAGGTTGAAGCGCTGGAAGACCATGCCGATGTCACGGCGCTTCAGAGCGACTTCGCTGTCCTTGAGCTCGTAGAGCTTGTCGCCCTTCTGGCGGTAGCCGACGAGCTCGCCGTCGACGTACAGCCGGCCGGCGCTGACCTGCTCCAGGTGGTTGATGCACCGGAGGAAGGTCGACTTGCCCGAGCCCGAGGGGCCGATGAGGCAGAACACCTCACCCTTGGCCACCTCCAGGTCGATGCCCTTGAGGATGTGAGCGGCGCCGAAGGACTTGTGTACGCCTTCGGCCTTCACCATGGCGGTCATGCACTGCCTCCCTTGGGGCGGCCCAGGGACAGGACGTTGGCCCGGATCTTCTGCAGCGGCGTCGGCGGCAGGCTCCGGCTGGAACCCCGCGCGTAGTACCGCTCCAGGTAGTACTGGCCGACGCTCAGCACCGACGTCATGATCAAGTACCAGGCCGCGGCCAGGAAGTACATCTCGACCGGTGCGCCGGACGTCTGCCCGATGTCCTGGGCGTACCGGAACAGCTCGGAGAACTGCACGGCGGCGACCAGCGAGGTCGTCTTGAGCATGTTGATGACTTCGTTGCCCGTGGGCGGCACGATCACGCGCATCGCCTGCGGGACCACGATGCGTCGCAGCGTCTTGCTGTGGCTCATGCCCAGCGCCTGCGAGGCCTCGGTCTGGCCCTCGTCGACCGAGAGCAGACCGGCGCGGCAGATCTCGGCCATGTACGCGGCCTCGTTGAGACCCAGGCCGAGGAGCGCGGTCAGCAGCGGCGTCATGAAGGACGACCACTCGTCCTTGTAGACGGGCCCGAGGTTGATGTACTCGAAGACCAGGCCCAGGTTGAACCAGACGAAGAGCTGGACCAGGACCGGGGTGCCGCGGAAGAACCAGATGTAGAACCAGGCGATCGACGAGGTCACCGGGTTCTTCGACAGGCGCATGACGGCGAGCAGGATGCCGCCGACCACGCCGATCACCATCGACAGGGCGGTCAGGAGCAGTGTCTGCCCGACCCCCTTGAGGATGCGGTCGTCGAAGAAGTAGTCCGGGATCGCGTCCCAGTTGATCCGGCCCTGGGAGAAGGCGTAGACGATCGCCGCGAACGCGATGAGCGCGATCGCCCCGGAGAGGTAGCGGCCGTAGTGCCGGACCGGGATGGCCTTGATGGCCTCCGGTCCGCCCGCCGGAGTCGGGGGAGTGGGCGGCTCGTCGGCCGGCCCTGTCTTCTTGATGTCAGTCACAGGTGATGCCTTTCAGCGCCGGTCCGGGTCAGGAGCCGCCGTTGATCTTGGCCTCGGTGACCGCGCCGGCCTCGACGCCCCACTTGGCGATGATCTTCTCGTACTCGCCGTTCTTGATGATGGCGTCCAGGGCCGCCTGCACGGCCTTGGTGAGCTCGTCGTTGCCCTTGGCGACGGCGATGCCGTACGGGGCCGCCTCGACCTGGTCGCCGACGATCTCGAAGTCCTTGCCGCCGCCGGAGGTCTTCACCGCGTACGCGGCGACCGGGAAGTCGGAGGAGCCGGCGTCGGCGCCGCCGCCGCGCAGCCGGGTCTGGGCCTCCAGGTCGGTGTCGAAGGCCTCGATGGCGATCTTCTTGCCGCCGGCGCACTTCTCGGACTCCGCCTTGGCGAGGTCGTGCGAGACGGTGCCGCGCTGGACGGCGATCTTCTTGCCGCAGAGGTCGGCCCAGGTGCTGATGCCCTTGGTGTCGCCCTTCTTGGTGTAGATCGAGACACCGGCGGTGAAGTAGTCGACGAAGTCGACGCCCTCGCCGACCTTCTTGCCGGTCTCCGAGTCGACGCCGGTCTGACGGTCCTTGGTGTCCGTCATGGCCGACATCGCGAGGTCGTAGCGCTTCGAGCGCAGACCCGTGATCAGCGTGTCGAAGGTGCCGTTCTCGAACTGGAACTTCACACCGAGCTGCTTGCCCAGAGCGGCTCCGAGATCGGGGTCGATGCCGACGACCTTGCCGGAGCTGTCCTTGAACTCGACCGGCGGGTACGCAATGTCCGAACCGACCTTGACGACACCCTTGTCCTTGATGTCCTTGGGCAGGAGATCGGCGAGCGGGGCGGCCTTCGTCGTGGCCGTCTCCGAGCTCTCGGTGCCGCTGTCGGTCTGGTCGCCGCATGCGGTCAGCAGCAGGGCGCCGGCGACCGCGATGGCGCTGACCGCTGCAATCCGGGACTTAGCGGTCGTGCGACGAGTGGTGCTTGCGGTCATGATGGGGTCCTCCGGCGTGGTGAGGTGAGCTGCCAAGCGGGGTGCGAACGTCCGGTCGGGCGTCGCGACCCTGTGTGATTCAGGCATCTTGCCATTCGGACTAGCCCATTCAGGGTGCTTGGCATGTCAAAATCGGATAACGGGCCACCCCCGTACCCCAACGGGCCGGTACATCAAGGCCGGACCTTCTGTTGAGATTCCATCTTTCTGCCGGAGAATCTCCGGCGTGTCTCGACTGCTGGACGACCTTTATGCCGCTGAGTGGACTTGTCCCGATATTCGACTATGAGTCATGTCACCGCGTCGATACCGACTCGTCCGAGGTGCGCTTCATCCGGTAAGAAAGACGTTTACACCCCTCATCCGGGGCTCAGGGCGCGTGTGCGGCGCGCCCGCGCGTATGTACCTCCCCTGGCGGAGCGGGCCACCCGTTCAGTGCCAGGCGCGTACGCGGTCCCCGCCCACCCCTCCTCAACCAGGAGTGGCCACCCTCAAACGATGAAGACTTAAGGGGTCAATACCATGGCAGCGGAGATCGTCAATCCTCGCAGCGACAGCAAGACGCACGGTGCGGCCAGTGCGGACAACGACACCAGCGGTACGGGCGGCCTGACCGGCACGCCGGACGAGTTCTTCGATCCGGCCTTCGCCCTGCACCGCGGCGGCAAGATGGCCATCCAGGCCACCGTCCCCGTGCGCGACAAGGACGACCTGTCCCTCGCCTACACGCCCGGCGTGGCCAAGGTGTGCAGCGCCATCGCCGAGAACCCCGAGCTCGTCAACGACTACACCTGGAAGTCGCAGGTCGTGGCGGTCGTGACGGACGGCACCGCGGTCCTCGGCCTCGGGGACATCGGTCCCGAGGCGTCCCTCCCCGTGATGGAGGGCAAGGCGATCCTGTTCAAGCAGTTCGGCGGCGTCGACGCGGTCCCGATCGCGCTCGCCACGACGGACGCGGACGAGATCGTGGAGACCGTGGTCCGGCTCGCGCCGTCCTTCGGCGGGGTCAACCTGGAGGACATCTCGGCGCCCCGCTGCTTCGAGATCGAGCGCAAGCTCCAGGAGCGCCTGGACATCCCGGTCTTCCACGACGACCAGCACGGCACCGCCGTCGTGACGCTCGCGGCCCTGCGCAACGCCGCGAAGCTCTCCGGCCGGACCCTGGGCGATCTGCGCGGCGTCATCTCCGGCGCCGGCGCGGCCGGAGTGGCCATCGCCAAGTTCCTGCTGGAGGCGGGCATCGGCGACATCGCCGTCGCCGACCGCAAGGGCATCGTCAGCCGGGACCGCGAGGACCTGACGGACGTGAAGCGCGAACTCGCCGAGATCACCAACAAGGCCGGGATCTCCGGCTCCCTGGAGACGGCGCTGGCAGGCGCCGACGTCTTCATCGGCGTCTCCGGCGGTACGGTGCCCGAGCCGGCCGTCGCCTCGATGGCCCCCGGCGCGTACGTCTTCGCGATGGCCAACCCGACGCCCGAGGTGCACCCCGACATCGCGCACAAGTACGCGGCCGTCGTGGCGACCGGGCGTTCGGACTACCCCAACCAGATCAACAACGTGCTGGCCTTCCCCGGCATCTTCGCGGGCGCGCTCCAGGTCCGGGCCTCCCGGATCACCGAGGGCATGAAGATCGCCGCGGCGAACGCGCTGGCGGACGTCGTGGGTGACGAGCTCGCGGCGGACTACGTGATCCCGTCGCCGTTCGACGAGCGGGTGGCGCCGGCGGTGACCGCGGCGGTCGCCGCGGCCGCCCGGGCCGAGGGTGTGGCGCGGCGCTGAGGTAGCGCGGGTGCGCCGGGACGGGCGGGGTGCGAGTGGGCTGCGGCGGGCGGATCGCCCGCGGCGGGCCGGTTGCCCCCGCCCCTTCCCGTGTCCTGGCCCGCCGCCCCGCCTCCGGCGCTTCGAGGGCCGGAAGTGAGGGGGACGGGACCGGGTTTGGCGTGTGTCACACCGCCAGGCGGTTACGCGGCGAATCGCTCCGTCCTATCGTCAGGGCCATGTTCGCCGCCTACGCAGCACGTATCGACCGCGACCAGCCCCTCAACGGACTTGAGCTGGGTGAACGCCCCGCCCCCGAGGCGCGTCCCGGCTGGACCACCGTCAAGGTCAGGGCCGCCTCCCTCAACCACCACGACCTCTGGTCCCTGCGGGGCGTCGGCCTCGCCGAGGACAAGCTGCCGATGATCCTCGGCTGCGACGCCGCCGGAATCGACCAGGACGGCAACGAGGTCGTCCTGCACTCCGTCATCGGCCAGACCGGCCACGGGGTCGGGGCGAACGAGCCGCGCTCCATCCTCACCGAGCGCTACCAGGGCACCTTCGCCGAGCAGGTCACCGTCCCGTCCTGGAACGTCCTGGCGAAGCCCAAGGAGCTCTCCTTCGAGGAGGCCGCCTGTCTGCCGACCGCATGGCTCACCGCCTACCGGATGCTCTTCACCAACGCCGGAGTGCGTCCCGGTGACTCGGTGCTCGTCCAGGGCGCGGGCGGTGGTGTCGCCACCGCGGCGATCGTCCTCGGAAAGGCGGCCGGGCTGCGCGTCTACGCCACCAGCCGCGACGAGGCCAAGCGCAAGCGGGCCGTCGAGCTCGGGGCCGTCGAGGCGTTCGAGTCCGGTGCCCGGCTCCCCCACCGCGTCGACGCGGTCATCGAGACGGTGGGTGCCGCGACGTGGTCGCACTCGGTGAAGTCCCTGCGGCCCGGCGGGACCCTGGTCATCTCCGGCGCCACGAGCGGCGACCGGCCCGCACACGCCGAGCTGACCCGGATCTTCTTCCTGGAGCTGAAGGTCGTCGGCTCGACGATGGGCTCGAAGGAGGAGCTGGAGAGCCTGCTGGCGTTCTGCGCGGCCACCGGTGTACGGCCCGTCATCGACGAGGTGCTGCCGCTCGACAGGGCTCGTGAAGGGTTCGAGCGGCTCGCCTCCGGCGACCAGTTCGGGAAGATCGTGCTGACGGCCTGACCCGCGCCCCCCCTCCCGCTTCTGTCAACAGTGGTTGACACTCCCAAGTTGTCAACGTAAGTTGACGTCATGACCGAAGCAACGGATCTCGCCGCGCGTGCCGGCGACCATGACCCGCGTGTCGGGCTGCGGGCGGTCGCCGCGCTGCGGCGGCTGCTCGAACAGCTCGAAGCCGTCCAGGTGAGAAGCGCCCGCGTCCAGGGCTGGTCGTGGCAGGAGATCGCGGCCGAGCTGGGTGTGAGCCGGCAGGCCGTCCACAAGAAGCACGGGAGGCTTTGATGTTCGAGCGATTCACCAAGGGCGCGCGTGCCACCGTGACCGGTGCCGTGACCCACGCGGAGCTGGTCGGGGCCGGCTCGGTCACCGAGGAGCATCTGCTGCTCGCGCTGCTGGACCAGGAGGGCAGCCGGGCCTCCTTCGCCGCGGCGGCGCTCGGACTCACGGACCGACGCGCCTCGGTGGAGGCCGCACTCGCCGACGCCCGTCGGCGTGGCGGTCTGACCAGGGCTGATACGGACGCGCTCGCGGGCATCGGGATCGATGTCGGCGAGATCGTGGCCCGGGTCGAGGGAGCGCACGGCGCGGGCGCGCTGGCGGGTGACCGCAAGGGCCGGCGGTGGTGGTCCGCGCAACGGCCCTTCACGCGCGGCGCGAAGAGCATCCTGGAGAACTCCCTCAGGGTGGCCCTGGGGCGCGGCGACCGCTTCATCGGTGAGGAGCACCTTCTGCTGGCGCTCACGGCCCGCCCCGGCGTGGTCGCGGACGTCCTCGCGGAGCACGGGGCGACGTACGCGACCGTGGAGCGGGCGCTGTACGGGGCCGGGGGCGAGGGGCAGGGGCACGCGAAGGCGGGCTGAGTCCACGTCGATCTCGGCTGCCCGGTGTTCAGGGTTCCTCCACGCCTCCGAGGTGGTGGAGGAACCCCGTCCGCCACCTCGTCAGCCGCTGCCCGGGCCCCCGTCGGCGGGCTTCCGCAGCAGGGCGTCGATCCGGGTCGCCGCCGTCGACAGGTGGCGCCGCGCCTCGGTCAGCTGGTCCTCGGTGACGCCCCGGTCCCGGGCCGCGTCGCGGATCTCGTCGCGGAAGCGGTCCAGGAGGCGGTCCAGGTCGCGGGCCGGATCGCCCGAGCCCGCGGTGTCCTTGCCCCAGTCCGGGTCGGCCTCGGGGGCCGCGGTGTCCGGCCGGGCGGTGGTGGTGTCGGTGGAGGCGGTGGCCTCCGTGCTGTCGGTGGCGGGGGCGGCGGAGGGCCAGGTGCCGGTACGGGCGAAGTTGCCCAGCTGGCCGGTGATCTCCGCGAGGCCCTCCCGTACGCCCGTGGGCCAGTCGCCCCGTGCGAAGTGCTCCTGGACCTGGCGGGCGGCGTTCTGCATCTGCTCGTTCGCCCTCTCGTGGGCCTCCTTGGCCTGGCGGCGGGCCTGCTGGGCGTCCTCGCGGGCGCGCCGCGACTCGTCCTTCGCGCGGCGGGCCTGCTCCTTCCACTCCTGCTTGGCCTTGCGCAGCTCTTCCTTCGCCAGTCGCCACGCCTCGCTGTTGCCGAGGTCGCCGAGGTCCGCCGGTCCGGTCTCCCAGCCGCTCCTGCCCGAGGCCGTGTGGCGCGACTCGGAGGCCGCAGCCCGCATGTCGCTGCGCAGCCTGCCCGCCGCCCCCCGCACGTCGTCGCGGATCTCCGCCGCCAGTTCGGCGACCGACTCGCGGATCTCCAGCTCCAGATCGGCCAGCTCGCCGCTGCGGCCCGCCAGCTCGGCACGCCCGGCGTCGGTGATCGAGTAGACCTTGCGGCCGCCCTCCGTGGCATGGGTGACCAGGCCCTCGGCCTCCAGCTTGGCGAGGCGCGGATAGACGGTGCCCGCTGAGGGGGCGTACAGGCCCTGGAAGCGCTCCTCCAGCAGCCGGATCACCTCGTAGCCGTGGCGCGGCGCCTCGTCCAGCAGCTTGAGCAGGTAGAGACGCAGGCGGCCATGGGCGAATACGGGGGCCATGTCAGAGCACCTTTCCGGTCGGCTCGGAGTCGTAGGGGCCGTCCTCGGCCGGTGGGCGGCGCAGCAGGGCGATCGCGCCGGAGACGGTCGTCGCGCGCAGCGTGCCCGTGCCCGCGCCCAGTGTCCCGGTGATCTTCTTCGCTCCCCACATGCCACTGACCCGCAGGTCCTCGAAGGCGTTGGAGACGGCTCCGCTCGCGGTGTTCGCCTCGACCTTCGCGTCGGCGGGGTGCGGCAGTCGGATGGCGATCTCGCCGGAGACCGTGGCCAGCCGGATGTCCGTGGGTTTTCCCGACGGGTCGAGATCCAGCACCATGTCGCCGCTGACCGATTCGGCGCGTACGGAACTTCCGGCGCCCTCGACGACCGTCAGATCGCCGGACACGGAGTGGAAGCGGAGGTCCCCGGTGACGGCCTGGGCCTCCAGGCTGCCGGAGACCGTCTCTCCGCGCACCGCCCCGGAGAGGCCGACGAGGGTGGTGTCGCCGGTGACGCCGCGCACCTCCGTGCGCCCCCGGATGCCGGAGACGACCGCTCCGGCCCCGACGACGCCGACCTCGACGGACGAGCCGGCCGGGACGGCGAGCGAGACGACGGCGCGGCGCCCGCGGTTCTTCGGGTCGAGCCACTTGAGGAACCCTGTCCAGGGCAGGTCCTCGTAGGCGACCGTGAGGACGCCGTCCTCCTGGGTCACGACGAGCGGGGGGCCCTCGACGTCCGAGATCTCCAGACGGGCGTGCTCCTCCTCCGTACCGACCACGTTGACGGCGCCGTTGACGACACGTACGTGCAGCGCCGTCACCGGGTCGTCGAAGGTGAGCTTCCGGGGCTCGGCGATGGACCACGTCGACACCGGCATGGATCTGACCTTCCGTCGGGTGCGAAGTGACGCAACATATCGCGTCTCCTGGAGAACACGATATATCGCGGTCCGGGGAAGTCAAGACTGTTCAAGCAGGGCGATATGGCCGTCAAAGTGCGCCAGACATGGGCAAACTGCCCTAGCGTGTGAGGCATGAACGCGACACCCGTAGGAGCGCTGCTGCTGTGCCGGGCCGCCCCCGAGGCCGTACGGCCGCCGGCGCATCTCCTCCGAGAGCCGATGGTGCTCACACCCGCCGGGGCCGGCTGGAGCGTGCTCGTGCCGGAGGGCAAGCCCTGGCGGGAGGGGCCGGGCGGCGGTGAGGGGGAGCCCGTCGACCGGGTGACGGGCGGCTGGGCGACCGCGCTCGCGGTCGGTTCCACCTGGCCGGTTCTCGCCCTCTGGTGGGACGGCGACCGGGCCGGTTACACCCTCGCGTCCGGATTCCGCCGCCCCGTCGGATACATCTGGCTCGCCGACGGCACCCCCGTCGGCGAGGACGAGGCCATGCGTACCTTCGCGGTCCGCCTCGGCCTCGATCCCGTCCTGGACGTCCAGGCGCTGGAGGCACTGACCCGGCAGGACCCCGACGCGGACGCCGACGCCCGGCTGCGCGGGCTGCTTGCCGTCCTCGCCCGGACCGGGGTGGTGCTCCCGGCCGGGCTGGGTCCAGGTGAGCCCGCCGACCGGCTGCGCGAGAGCGCCGGTGCCCAGCATGAAGCGGAACGGATCGAGTGGGCCGGCTGGCGCGACGCGGTACGCGTCGAACTCGACGCGGTGGAGAGCGGCAGTCTCGGCCCGTGGGTGCGGGGCCCGAGGGCCCGCGCGATCGCCGCCGCGCAGCTCGTCGTGGGTGTCCCGCTCCTGCTGGCGGGCCTCAGGCGGCGCAGCGGCGGCTGGCTCGTGGCCGGGGGCGTGCTGCTGGCGCAGGGCGCGCTCGGGCTCGCCTACAACCGGATCAGAGGCGAAGCGGAGGCTTTCGGCACCCGCTGAACCCTCACTCGTCCTCGTCGTCCTCGTCGTCCAGCCGGGCCAGCCAGGTGGCGAGGCGCTCGACCGGCACCTCGAAGTCGGGGTTCAGGTCGACGAACGTCCGCAGCTGCTCGGCCAGCCACTCGAAGGTGACCTCCTCCTCGCCGCGCCGCTTCTCCAGCTCCTCGATGCCACGATCGGTGAAATACATGTGCTGCGCTCGCTCCGGTTGAGGACGGTCATGGTCCCCACCAGGGTATGGCGTGCCCGGACGGGACATGGCCGGGAACCGCCCCCCGGCACCCCGGCGTCCTGCCTCACATCCCTCGCACCGGTCACGGACTGCCGCTAATCTGCGGGGAGTTGGGGAACGGGGGGGTGTCATGGGTGACAGTGGGGCCCGTATTACGCGCATTGAGATGCCGGACGGAACACCGGTCTGGGCGCGGATCTCCGGGGCCGAGGAACTGGAGCGTCCGGCAGGCGGTCTGGCCTACACGGACATCGGCTACGCGGACATCGCCGACCAGGTACAGGCCAGGGTCGAGAGTCTGACCGGGGTGGTGACCAGCGTCGCGCGGTCCCTCGCCGAGCCCCTGCGCGCCGTGCGGCCCGACGAGGTCAGTGTGGAGTTCGGCATCGAGCTCACGGCGAAGGCGGGCAGGGTCGTCGGCCTGCTGGCGGACGGCGAGGCCAAGGGCGGCATCAAGGTCACGCTCACCTGGAACGGCGGCGGACCGCCCGTCGGTCCGCCGGCCGCCCCACCGGTGCCCTCGCAGGCGCCTCCGCCGCCCACCGTGGCCCCGTCCGCGCCACCGGTCCCCTCCGCACCGCCGTCCCCGTCCCCGCCTTCCGTCGCACCCGCGCCCACGCAGCCGGTGGGCGCACCCGCCGGTGAGCCGTCCGCCGGTGCGCCCACCGGCGCAGCGGCGCATCCGGCCGACGCCCCCGGGCCCGGCGGCAGCGGCTCATGACAGGGGCGGCCGGAGGGGGCGCAGAGGGCGGCTGGGACAGGACCACCCTTGCTCTGATGAACCTCGTGATGGCGGCGACCGTACGCATCCATCGGCCGGAGCCCGGGTATGCCCCTGACGGAACCGGCAGGGGCTTTCTGGGCAGCGGCTTCTTCGTCGCCCCGAGCTGGGTCCTCACATGCGCGCACGTCGCGATGCAGGGGGAGGGGCGCGAAGTGGACGTGGTGTTCAGGGCCGACCGCGACAGCGCCACCGAGACGTCCGTCCCTGGGACGGTCGTCGCGACACTGCCCGAGCCCGGCCCCGGTGGGCAGGGGCCGCGCCCGCCCGTCGGCTGGGCCGCGCCCGACCTGGCTCTCATCCGGCTGCGAAGGCCGGTCGACCACGCCTGTGTGTACGTCACCGAGCGCCCGGCGGCCATGCTCCCGGGCGGCACCGTCCACTACGTGGGCTGGACCGGTCCGCGCGACGGGTATCTGGCGGCGGTGACCGGCGACTGCACGGTCAAGGGCATGTTCGGCGGGCCGGCCGACGCCGAGCAGCAGATCAGGCTGGGCGGGGACTGGCTGGAGCCCGGCATGTCCGGCGGGCCTGTCGTCGACCTCGCCCGGGGCGAGGTGGTCGGCGTCCTTAAGTCGCGGCTCGACGGCGAGCAGGGCGGCACCGCCGTCGGGATCGAACGGCTGCGGACCATGCCGGTCCCGGGCGCCGCGCCCCATGACCCGCACACCGATACGTACCAGGCGGTCTTCCACGCCCATGACCGCTACCACTCGGACCGTCACAACAGCCCCGCAAGCACCGAGCGGACCTGGGCCGACACGCAGAGCGAGCTCCCCGCCAGGCCGGGGCGCACCCTCAGCCCCAGGCAGCGCATCGACCTGCTCGGCCGGCTCGCCGAATTCCCGCCGCCGGTCAGCACCCGGGCCCTGCTCGACCTCCTGGACGGCCTCCCGGACGTCCACGCGCGCGACCACCGTCCCGCCCCGCGCGGCTGGCGGGACGGTCTCGGCGCGCTGTACGAGGTGCGCGACGGCAACGGCGCGCTGGAGCTGATCCTGCGCTACTGCATGGCCGTCATCGCGGCCGACCGGCCCCACGGCCACCCGCCCGCCGCCGGCGCCGCGCAGGCCCTGTGGGAGTGGGTCCGCAGGATGGCCGACGACCACCTCTCCAGGACCTTCCGCAAGGAGCTGGCCGTGCTGTGGGGGGCGGCCCGCCACCGCACGGACGAGCACCGCAGGCCCGTCCTGATCCCTGCCGCCCCGGCCCGGCACAGGGAACGGCTCTTCGTGCTGCTGGCGCTGGAGCTACGCGGCTGGGAGCAGAACCACTACGACTGGCGGATCAGCGTCGGCGACACACTCGGGGACTTCCTGCCCGTGGCGGAGGACGTCCGCGGCACCGCCCTCGCCGATCTGCCGGGGCGGCTCGCCGCGCCGCTGACCGAGGCGTTCCGCCGGTGCGACGAGCCGGAGGGGCCCGCCGTGCTCCAGGTCGCGGCCGGCCTGCCGCTGCTCGGACTCGACGTGGCCGACTGGCGCCTGGCGCCCGGCGATCCGCCCCTGGGGGCCGTACGCCCCGTCGTCGTCCGCCGCTCCGACCAGCCGCCGAGGAGCGAGGAGTGGCTGAAGGAGCGCAAGGCGCGCTGGAACCGGACGGGGGCGGCGGTGATGCGTGCCCACGCGCTCGACTGCGACGACGGGATCAAGGTGCGCGTTCCGGAGGCGGAGGCCCTGCGCACCCTGGCGTACGGCACGGTTCCGCTGCTGTGCCACTACGCCACGGACACCCGGCCCGACGACGCGGCCGGTTTCGACCGGCTGCTGAACAGCGGCATCGGCGTGGCGCTGTGGCGGCGGCGCGGGGGAGAAGGCGCGGCCGTCTGCACGGAGTTCCACCGGCGGGCCGCCGACACGGTGGAGGCAACCCGTACGACCGAGCAACTGCCGTACAAGGTCCACGAATTGAGGAAGGGTGTCCATGCGGGGCGGATCGAGACGTTCTGGTCGGACGGCTTGACGCTCTATTACGACGATCCGCACCAGCCCCTGCCCGGAACCGAAGAGCTCCTGGAGGCGCCATGACCGCAGGCTCCGGCCCGCCCCTTACGGAGCGTGCACCGGCTCGCTACCGTGAAGCACGCCTGGCAACGGCCCCTCCGGTGGACGAGCGACGACGAGGAACGCTATGAGTGAACCCAGTGAGTGGCTCATCTACCGAGGGGCCGGCGAACCGCACGAGGGCATGGAGCGGCTCCCCGCGCCGCCGCCGTGGCGGGACTTCGGCGGGCGCGGAGCTGCCGAGGGCGGCGAGGCGGACGGCTCCGCCGACCGGCGGCTGGGCAGCCACCGGCACATGGCCGAGCTGCACAGGCCGGGCGCCGAGGAACTCGAAATGATCAACGCGGCGCTCTATCTGCGCAGGCCGCTGCTGGTCACCGGGAGCCCCGGCGCGGGCAAGAGCACCCTGGCCCACTCCGTCGCCCACGAACTGGGCCTGGGCCGGGTCCTGCGATGGCCCGTCGTCAGCCGCTCCACCCTGCTCGACGGGCTGTACCACTACGACGCCATCGCCCGGCTCCAGGACGTCCAGATCGCCGCCCACGGCGGGGCCGTGGCGCCCGGGGCCGGTCCGGCGGACAGCATCGGCAGCTACATCAGGCTCGGCCCGCTCGGCACGGCCCTGCTGCCCTCCGACCGGCCGCGCGTACTGCTCATCGACGAGCTGGACAAGAGCGACATCGACCTGCCGAACGACCTCCTCAACGTGCTGGAGGAGGGCGAGTTCGCCATTCCGGAGCTGGAGCGGATCGCCGACCGGCTGCCCGACGGCGAGGCGGTGGTCCTCGACAACGACGGCAACAAGGTCGCGGTAAAGGGCGGCCGGGTGCAGTGCTCGGCCTTCCCCTTCATCGTCCTCACGAGCAACGGCGAACGAGACTTCCCCGCCCCGCTCATGCGGCGCTGCATCCACCTGGAGCTCGGCCGCCCCGACCACCAGCGGCTGGCCACGTTCGTTCGCGCGCACCTCGGCGACGAGGCGGCCCGCTCCGGGGACGACCTCATCACGCACTTCCTGGAGCGCTCACGCGGCGAACTCCTCGCCACCGACCAGCTGCTGAACGCGATCTACCTCACGGACGCCGCCGCCCCGGCCGGCCGTGACCGCCTCGCCGACCTGCTCATCCAGCGACTCGACCGGCCGAGGTGATGCGCTGATGCCCGACGTCACGGCACGGCACGGACCGGACGGGGGTCCGGAGCGTTCCGACGGGCACCTGCTGACCGCGCTCGTCGCCCGCCTCCGCGAAGGCGGGCTCGACCCGGACGCCGAGCAGCTCTGCGACGCCCTCTGGCTGGCCCGCTGGACCCGGGTCCCCGGGGCGTTACCGGACGGCGCCGAGGGAGATCCGGTTCCGCCCGTCCCGCCGCCGGGCGAGGCGGCGGCCGAAGGACCCGCCGTGCCCACCGCGGGCCTCGCCGGTGCGCAGACCGTACCGCCGCAGGGCGAGGCGCCGGGGCGGCCGGAACCCACCGGGCCCGACCGTCGCATCGGGCTCTACCCCGTGCCCGACGGGCCGCCCGCCGGCGGCCGGAACCGCCCCGGCGGCGCCGCCCGGACGGTTGGCGGGGGCGGCGCGTCCGCCCTCCCGCTCGGCGTCCCGGCGGCTCCCGCGCTGCCCGGCCTGCTCGAACTCCAGCGCGCCCTGCGACCGTTGCAGCGCTACCGGCCGGCCGCACCGCCCCTGCGCACGACGCTCGACGAGGTGGCGACCGCGGAGCTCAGCGCTCGCGCCGGGGGGCTGATCATTCCGGTGTTCCGTGGAGTGGCACGAGCGGACGCCCTCCTCCAGTTCGTCATGGACGCCTCGTCCTCCATGCGGGTCTGGGAGCGGATGTTCACCGAGTTCCAGCAGATCTTCAGCCAGTTGGGCGCCTTCAGGGACGTCCAGGTGCGCTATCTGCACCAGGGCCCCGACGGGGCACCCGCCGTGAGCCGCAGCCCCGACCCGGGCGCCGCGCCCCTGCACTCCGCCGAGCGGCTCAGCGACCCCACGGGCCGCCGCGTCACCGTCCTGGTCAGCGACTGCGCCGGTCCGGTCTGGCACAGCGGGCAGGCCCACCGGCTGCTGCACCAGCTGGTCCGGCAGGCCCCCACCGCCGTCCTGCAACCGCTGCCGCAGCGCATGTGGAACCGCACCGGACTCCCCGTCACCTACGGCACCCTGTCCCGGGGCGAGGGCAGCGCCGGCGGGCTGATCAAGGTCGCAGGGGACGCCGGAGCACACCCCTCGGCGCACGACGGCGCCCTGGCCGTCCCGGTGCTGCCGCCGGTGGCCGGCGCCCTCGCCGCCTGGGCGGGACTGCTCGCCGGAACCGGAGGGGGACGCATCTCCGGAGCCGTCGGATGGGTCCGCGCGGACCAGCCCGCGGCACCACCGGCGCGCACCGGGAGCCGCCCCTCCTCGCTCCGGCTGGTCAGCCGCTTCCGCTCCGCGGCGTCCCCGGCCGCCGGACAGCTGGCCGTCTACCTCGCCGCCGCGCCGCTCTACCTGCCGGTGATGCAACTGGTGCAGCGGACCATGCTGCCCGACTCCGGCCCCTCCGAGCTGGCCGAGGTGCTCCTCAGCGGACTCCTGACGCGCGGCGGGAACGACGGCGCGCAGGGCGGGCAGTGGTACGAGTTCACGCCCGGCGTCCAGGAGGCGCTGCTCGGACCGCTCGGCCGGGACGAGGCCCTGCTCGTACTCAAACACTGCTCGGAGTACATCGAGCAGCGGTTCGGCAAGGCCGGACCGAACTTCCCGGCGCTGGCCCTCGCCCAGCTGGACGAGGCGCGGCCAGCCTCCGCCTCCAGCATGGGACGTCCGGCCGACGGCGAGCAGTCCATCGGCGGCGGTGTCGCCGGTGACACGGACCTGGACGGAGACGGCGACAGCGGCGGTTCCAGGGCCCCGCACCCCTTCGCGGAGGTCGCCGCCCGCGTCCTGGAGCGCTTCATGCCGCTGCCCGAGCAGTTCGCGTACTACGGCGAGCGGCGCGGGCGCCACGACCCCGACCCGGCCACCGCCACGGCGGTGGTCCGGGCCCGCGCACTGCTGCGGCAGTTCGAGTCGGACAGCATGGTGCAGTACCTGATCGACGCCGTGCAGCTGCTGCGCGGCGCCACCCGCCGCGACCAGGTGGCGGTCTCCGACCCCGAGCTGTGGGCGGAGTACGCGCGGGCCCTGCTGCGGCTCTGGGAGGTGCAGGGCGGCGACGACCTGCTGCGGGAGTCCGAGGAAGCCGCCGAGCGCGCCGCCGCCCAGCCCGGGGCCGTACGCGAGCGGGCCGTCCTGGCCAAGGTGCTGCACGCCGCCGCCGACGAACGGCGGCGGCGCGGCGACCGGCGCGGCGCCCTCGACCTGCTGCGCCGCGCCGACCGCGAGTACACGGTGGCCTGCGCGGCACCCGGACTGGACCCGGCGGAGGCCCTGCGGCTCACACTGGAACGGGTGCGGGCGCTGGAGGCGCAGTGGCGGCTCGGCGGCGACACCGCCCTGCTCCAGGCGGCCGTGGGGATGCTGGAGGCGTTCGCCGATGTCTGGCCCGACCAGGAGAACCGCCCGACCGGTCTGGTGCTGAGCCACGGGCGCGTCCTGCTGCGGCTGACCGGCGCGACGAACGACATCGAGCAGTCCAGGGTGTACGCCCGCCAGGCCGCCCGCTCCCTGCGCAAGGCCTTCGCCCCCAGCGGCGCCCAGCACACGACCGGTACCCAGCTGCGGGTCCTGCTCGACCTCGTGGACGCCCTGCTGAGCTGCGGGGACGCACCCGACGAGGCGGCCACCCTGGTCGAACAGGCGCTGGAGACCGTGCGCGAGCAGCGGATGCGCGCCCAGCTCCAGACCCGCGCGGGCCGCGTCCACGTCGCACGGTACGAGCGGAGCGGTGACCCGGCGGAACTGGTCACGGCCGCCGACTGGTTCACCCGGGCGGCACGCGGTGTTCCCCGTGACTCCCAGGACCACGCCGACCTGCTCGCCGAATGGGGGAACGCCCTGCTGCGCCGGGCCGAACTCCCCGACGGACGCCCGTACATCGGCTCGGCCGTGCGGGTGCTGCGCGACTGCCGCACGGAGACGGCGGCGGGCAGCCCGCGCCAGGCGGGCCGGCTGCTGGCCCTCGGGCGGGCCGTGATGCTGCGCCACCGAGCCACGGAGGACCGGGTGGACCTCCGGGAGGCGGAGCACCTCTTCGGGCTGGCGGCGCAGGAGGCCCGTGAACCGCTGATGGCGGCGCGGTGCTGGCTGGAGCTGGGCCGGTCCCATCTCGACGCCTCGCGCGTACTGCAGCGTCCGGCGCGGCTCGACGAGGCGGCTGAGGCGTTCCGTGACGCGGCCGAGTCCGCCAGGACCGCGGAAGCGGAGCTGGACGGTCCGCAAGAGCGCGCACAGGCGGTGGAACTGGGTGCTACAGCCAACCACTGGCGGGGTATGACCTATGAGGAGGCGGGACGTCCCAGAGCCGCGCGTGACGCGTACAGGGCCGCCCGACAGGAGTGGCGCAAACTGCCGGACGGCGGTGGCGCGGCGGGCGGGTCGACCGAGGGGCGGCTGCTCGCACTGGGGCAATGAAGCTTCCGGGCCGAGTGCGCCGGCAGCGGAGTGCGAGCGAACACGTGCGCCAGCAGCCGGGCGCGCCGACGGCCGAGGACGAGAGCGACCGAGGACGAGAGCGACCGGGTACGAGAACAGCCGGCATGACACCGACGGGGAGACACCATGGACCAGTTGATACGTGAGAACGCCGCGCCGGACGTGACGTCGCACGCGGAGACGGACGGCGCTCCGGACGCGCTGCCGGACCTGCTCGGGCTCGACCTGGCGACCCTGCGGACACTCGAACACCCCGTGCTCTCCGCTGTCCTCGCGGATCTGCGGGGCCGGTCCGAGCAGCCGCGGGAGACGCTGTGGGGCTTCAACAGCGCCTTCTGAACGGGGAGCGAGCAGCCGTTCCGGGGCACGACCCGGTCGGTTTCGGCCGGAGAGTCCCAGGGAACAGGCCGTGCTCGCGCACCCGGGTTTGCGCTCATATCAGGCCAGGGATACTCGCTTCGGGCCGGTGGCGGGGGCCGTACGAAGGGCCGTACGCGGACCCGGACAGCATGGGGGTGCCGGAGTGTCCCGGAAGGCGACCTCTCGTACGACGCCGCGCACCGGCTCCGTGAGTCCGGTCCCCTTCGGACAGTTCATCGTCAAGGTGCACGGGCGCTGCAACCTGGCCTGCCGGTACTGCTACCTCTACGAGGGGCCCGACCACACCTGGCGCGACCGGCCCGCCGCCGCCTCACCCGCCGTCCTGGAGCGGACCGCCGCCCGCATCGGCGAGCACGCGGCCACCCACGGCCTCCGGGAGGCCGCCCTCGTGCTGCACGGCGGCGAGCCCCTGCTCGCGGGCGCGGACCGGCTCGCCGGATTCGCCGGGCTGGTACGCGCACGGGTCCCCGGCACCTGCACCGTCCGTGTCACCGTGCAGACCAACGCCACCCTGCTCACCGACGCCCGTGTCGCGACCCTCGCACGGCACGGCATACGCGTCGGCATCAGCCTCGACGGCGGTCTGGCCGCGCACAACACCCAGCGTGTCGACCACGCGGGCCGCCCCTCCTGGCCCGCCGCCTCACGCGGGGCCCGGCTCCTCGCCGAGCGGTATCCGCAGGCGTACGCGGGCATCCTCACCGTGGTCGACCCGCGCACCGACCCGGTCGGGATGTACGAGTCGCTCCTCGCGCTGCGGCCTCCGGCCCTGGACCTGCTCCTGCCGCACGGAAACTGGACCGCACCGCCGCCCGGCCTGCCCGCAGGCGCCGAACCCCTGGCCTCGCCCGCCGGTTCCGGCCGGCCCACCCCGTACGGCGACTGGCTGTGCGCCGTCTTCGACCGCTGGTGGCCCGCCGGGCACCGCGAGACCAGGATCCGCCTCTTCGAGGAGTGCCTCGCCCTGCTGCTGGGGCTGCCCGCCGCCACCGAGTCCCTCGGGCTCGACCCGCTCAACGCCGTCGTGGTGGAGACGGACGGAGCCATCGAGCAGGTCGACTCCCTCAAGTCCGCCTACGACACGGCCGCCGCGACCGGGCTCGACGTCTTCCGGCACACCTTCGACGAGGCGCTGCGCCATCCCGGCGTCGCGGCCCGCCAGGCGGGCGCCGCCGCGCTCGGGCCCGTCTGCCGCGGCTGCCCGCTGCTCACGGTCTGCGGCGGCGGTCACTACGCCCACCGCTACCGCGCGGGCCACGGCTTCACCCATCCTTCCGTCTACTGCGCAGACCTCGACCGGCTGATCCGCCACATCGCCGGACGGCTGGCCGACGCGACCGCGGGGGACCCGCCATGAATGGCGGGCTGCCGGAGGGCGCCCTGCGCGCCATCGGCCGCACGGAAGGCGACGCGGTCACCCTCGGGCTGCTGGTGCGCGACCAGGACACCCGCCGCTTCGTCCTCCTGCGCGCCCTGCTCGACGCGGTGGCCCAGGCACCGGACGCGGTCTGCCCGCCGGAGCTGCGTCACCGGGCCGCCGCCGACTGGGCCCTCCTGGAAGCGGCCGACCGTGCCGACCGCGCCGCCGCCCGCTCCGTACTGCTCTATCCGCTCGTCGGCCCGTGGGCGCAGCGCTGTCTGCACGGTCTCACCGGAGCCGCGCCGGGCCCTGAACTCCTCGCCGACCTGGCCCACTTCGGTGCGATCGCGGTGGCCGCCGCGATACGGGCTGGGCTGGCCTTCAGCACGCGGCTCACCGTGGGGGGCACGGTGCTCACGCTCCCCACCGTCGGGGCGCTGGACGTCCGGCCGGGAGAGGTGCGCGTCAGCGTGCGGAAGGGCGAGGTGACGGTGCGTCAGTCCGGCGCGGAGGAAGTGGTGGTGCTGTTCGGAGCCGGGACCGCACGGTCCCTGGACCCGCGCTGGCGGGCCACCCGCTCGCTGGCGCCGTTGCTGCCCGGCGCCGCCCCCGTCCTCATGGACGACCTCGACCCGTACCGGACGGCCGCCGACAGCCCCGAACCCCACGGGCTGAGCGCCGCCGTCCGCGTCGGAGCGCCGGAGGGCGCGAGCTGGGTGGAGTCCTGGGCGGACGTGGCGGCCGGGCTGCGGGCCGGCGGCGACCAGCGTCTGACCGAGGCCGCCGTCCTGCTGCGCTGCCTGGTGCCCCTCGCCCCGCCACCCGGCTCCGGACCGGCGGGCGCCGGCGCGGCGCACTGCAGCGGGACCCGTCGTGAGGCGTTCGGCGCCGTTCTCAGCAGCCGGCCTGGCACGGTCGCGCTCTTCGCCTCCACTCTCGTGCACGAGCTGCAGCACACGAAGATCGCCGCACTCGGCGCGATGACGCCGCTGCACCACGAGGGCCCCGACGCACGGTACTTCGCGCCCTGGCGACCGGACCCGCGTCCCTTCGACGGGCTCCTCCAGGGTGCCGTCTCCCACGCGGCACTCGCCGACTTCTGGCAGCGGTGCGCGCTCGGCGCGGAGCGAGCCGAGCAGCGGGACCAGGCATGGTCGGAGCACGCCCGCAGGCGCGAACAGGTGGGCGCCGTACTGCCCGTCCTGGCCGGTTCCGGGGCCCTGACACCCGAGGGACGGGTGATCGTCAACGAGTTGATCACGCTCTACCACCGTCTGGCGGAATCTCGGGCCCCAACGGGGCATCAGGCGCGGGCGCGGGCGTACGTCCGGACGGCCCGGGTGATATGGCAGCAGAGGAACGACTCGAATCGTCGGTGAACAGCGCTTCCGTACTGCGGGAACATGCTGACCTGTCCGGTCGTCGGTGTATGTTGATTAGGCTTATAACGATGCAGGGAGACGGTTGAATGCCCGTAGCGCGTAAGCAAGTTGGAGCAACGGGGACGCAATCCGTCACCATTAGTTTCGCCGGCTTCAACCGGGCCTGGGCGGTCTGGATCGGCGACCGTCTCGAACGGCGTGGTGTACGGGTCGTCCATCAGCGCTGGGACCCCCAGGCGGGGGCCACGCTGGAGGACGAACTCCGCAATGTGATGCTCGCCCCCGGCCGCATCCTGATCATCCTCAGCGACTGGTACTTCCAGCTCGGGCCACGCAGCCACGACGAGTGGAACCGCGCGCTGCGCACGGTGGTCGCCCCGGACTCCGAGCGCTTCGCCGCCGTCTCCGTCACCACCTCCGCGCTGCCCGGCGCCACTTCGGTCTTCGGAGCCGCCGAACTGACCAACGTCGGCGAGGTGGAGGCGGAGCGGCGCATGCTCGCCCACCTCGGCCTGCCCACCGATCCGCTGCCCCACACGGACAGCGGGCGGCCCGGGGCGCGCTTCCCGGCCGACACCCCCGAGGTGTGGGGCGGTGTGCCCCGTCGCAACACCCGGTTCACCGGCCGTGAGGCCCTGCTCAGCGAGGCGTACCACGCGCTCCAGGGCGCGGGTCCCGGGGCGGGCGTCGTCACGCTGCACGGCATGTCGGGCGTGGGCAAGACACAGCTGGCCGCGGAGTACGTCTACCGCTTCGGCTCCGACTACGACGTGGTCTGGTGGGTGCCCGCCGACCGCCGCGCCCTCTACCGCCAGCGCCTCGCCGAACTCGCTCCGGAACTGGGCCTGGTCACCGGCGCCGAGTACGGGGAGCGGCTGCGCGCCGTCCGCGACTCGCTGCGGCGCGGCCAGCCGCACTCCCACTGGCTCCTCGTCCTGGACGGCGCCGACGAACCCGACCAGATCTGGGACCTCGTACCGACCGGCCCCGGACATGTGCTGATCACCTCCCGCAACCCGGAATGGCGCGAGCACAACAGCCACCTGGTGGAGGTGCCGGTCTACGCCCGCGACGAGTCGGTCTCCTTCATCCGCCGCCGTGCCCCCCGGCTGACGCACACCGAGGCCGACCAGCTGGCGAACGCGCTGGAGGACCTCCCGCTGCTCCTGGACCAGACGGCCGGCTGGCTCAACGACTCCGACATGTCGGTCGCGGAGTACATCGAACTCCTCGAAGGCGGAATCGACCAGGACGTGGTCAAGGTGTCGGCGGACTTCCCGCTGGCCTTCCAGACCGCCTGGTCGATACTGCTGAACAAGCTCAGGGAGACGGTTCCCGAGTCCGTGGACCTGCTGCGGCTGTGCAGCTTCTTCGCCCCCGGGTCCATCCCCGTGCGGCTCCTGAAGGAGATGCCGCCGGGCGACCTGCCCGAGCAGCTCTCCGGCCTGATGAACGATCCGCTCCTGTGGAACCGCGCGATCGGGCAGCTCCGGCAGTACTCCGTCGTCCGGCTGGAGTCCCACGAGTCGTCCGTGGAGGAGGCCGCCTCCTCCGGCGAGTCGATCTACCTGCACCGCATGGTCCACAAGATCGTCGGGACCGACATGCCGGCCCGGGACCGCGAGGAGTTCATCGACGTCGTCCGCAAGGCCCTCGCCGCCGCCGACCCCGGCCGCCCCATCGACGCCCTGTACTGGCCGGCGTACGCGGAGATCGCCCCGCACCTCAAGTGGGCCGAGGTCCTGCTGAGCAGGGATCCCGCCGTGCAGAGCCTGGTCCTCAACTGCCTGCGCTACATGTACTTCTCAGGCGAGTACCGGGCGGGCATCAAGCTCGGCGAACGCGCCATGACCGCCTGGCGGGAACTGCTCGGCGAGACGCACCCACGGGTGTGGGACCTCAGCTACAACTACGCCAACCTTCTGAGGGCCGTCGGCGACTACGCGGAGACGGAGGCCATGGAACGGGCCGTCGTCGACCATCTGCGCACCGAACGCGGCGCGGAGGACCTGGAGCACCTGCGCGCCGCCAACGGTCTCGCAGCGGACCTGCGGGGGCTCGGCCGCTACGACGAGGCGCTGGAGCTCTCCAGGTGGCTCCTCGGCTCCTACCGCGACCTGCTCGGCGACCAGGACGCCCGCACCATCAACGCCCAGAACAACCTGGCCGTGTCGCTGCGCCTGCTCGGCCGGTACGAGGAGTCCCTGGAGCTCAACCGGCGCACGCTGGAGTCCCGCCGCCAGCTGCTCAAGGCGCGGCACGGCTGGACGCTCTTCTCCGAGATCAACTACGCCACCGACCTGCGGCTCCTCGGCCGCTACAACGAGGCGGAGTCGCTCCAGGCACAGAGCGCCCGGGTGCACCGGATCGCCCTGGGCGAGGACAACCCGCAGACCCTGCTCGCCGAGTTCAACCTGGCGCTCTGCCGCTACCGCTCCGGCGAACGCGGCAAGGCGGCCACGGCGTTCACCCGGGTCCTCGAACGGGGCGAGCGGGTCCTGGGCGAACAGGGCCCGCTGACCCTGATGTTCGCGGCAGGCCAGAGCTGCTTCGCCCGCGAGCACGCCGACATCGACCAGGCCAGGACCATAAGCGATTACGTGGTGAACGGGTATCTGATGATGCTCGGCGAGAACCATCCGTACGTCGCGGGAACCCGCTCCAACCACGCCCTGATCCTGCGCAACGTCGGCGAGCGGGACCAGGCCCACCAGCTCATGGAGCAGGCCCTCACCGACATGACGAGGTCCGTCGGAGAGAACCACCCCTGGACGCTGGGCTGCGCGATCAACGCCTCGGCGCTGCGCAATCTGGTGGGCGACCCGGAATCGGCCGCTGCCCTCACCGAGCTGACGGTCACCCGGGCGACCGAGGTGCTCGGCAGGACCCACCCGCTGACCCTGTCCGCCAGGGTCGCGCACGCGGCCGACCTGCGCGGGCTGCGGGACCGCCAGCGGGCGGAGAAGGTCGAGAACGAGGCACTGGGAGACCTGGGTTCGACCCTGGGAGCCCAGCACGTGCACACCGTGTCGGCCCGCTCGCGGAACCGGCCGTTCTGGGACTTCGAGCCCCAGATGATCTGACCGTCGCGTGCACCCGGACAGACCGGAGGCCCGGTTCCGTGAGGCGACTCACGGAACCGGGCCTCCGGTTCGTACTGCGGCTGATCAGGCCTCGAACACCTCGGCGAGCAGCTGAGCCTGCTCGGCCTGGTGGCGCTTGGCCGAGCCGACCGCGGGCGAGGAGCCGCGCGGCCGCGAGATGCGGCGCAGACGCTCACCGTGCGGGACGTCGGCGCCGACGGCCAGGTCCAGGTGGTCGATCAGGTTGAGCGCGATGAACGGCCACGCACCCTGGTTGGCCGGCTCCTCCTGGGCCCAGAGGTACTTCTCGGCGTTCGGGTACTTGGCGATCTCTGCCTGGATCTCCGCACCCGGCAGCGGGTACAGACGCTCCAGACGGATGATCGCCGTGTCCGTGACACCACGCTTCTCGCGCTCGGCGTCCAGGTCGTAGTAGACCTTGCCGGTGCAGAAGACGACCTTGCGGACGTTCTCCGGGGTGACCGTCTCGTCGCCGATCACCGGGCGGAAGCCGCCCGTGGTGAACTCCTCCACCTTCGACGCCGCCGCCTTGAGGCGGAGCATCGACTTCGGGGTGAAGACGATCAGCGGCTTGTGGTGCGGGTTGTGCACCTGCCACCGCAGGAGGTGGAAGTAGTTCGACGGCAGCGTGGGCATGGCCACCGTCATGTTGTCCTGGGCGCACATCTGGAGGAAGCGCTCCGGGCGGGCGGACGAGTGGTCCGGGCCCTGGCCCTCGTAGCCGTGCGGCAGCAGCAGCGTGACGCCGGAGGTCTGGCCCCACTTCTGCTCGGCCGAGGAGATGAACTCGTCCACGACGGTCTGCGCGCCGTTGACGAAGTCACCGAACTGGGCTTCCCAGATGACCAGCGACTCCGGGCGGGCCAGCGAGTAGCCGTACTCGAAGCCCATCGCCGCGTACTCGCTGAGCAGCGAGTCGTAGACGTTGTAACGGGCCTGGTCCTCGGTGAGGTAGAGCAGCGGGGTGTAGTCCTCGCCGGTCTTCTGGTCAACGAGTACCGCGTGGCGCTGGCCGAACGTGCCGCGGCGGGTGTCCTGGCCGGCGAGCCGGACCGGGGTGCCCTCCATCAGCAGCGAGCCGATGGCCAGGGTCTCGCCCATGCCCCAGTCGATCGTGCCGTTGTCCACGGACGCGGCACGACGCTGCATCTGCGGCATCAGGCGCGGGTGGACGGTGATCTCGTCGGGGATGTTCACCTGCGACTCGGCGATCGCCTTGACGACCTCCGTGGAGACCGCCGTGTTCACGGCCACCGGGAACTCGGCCTGGACGTCCGGGACGTGCGGCTGGGACGGCGCCGAGGTGGCCTCGCGGACCTCCGCGAAGACCTTCTCCAGCTGGCCCTGGAAGTCCTGGAGCGCCTGCTCGGCCTCCTCCAGCGTGATGTCGCCGCGACCGATGAGGGACTCGGTGTAGAGCTTGCGCACCGAGCGCTTCTTGTCGATCAGGGTGTACATCTGCGGGTTGGTGAACTCCGGGTTGTCGCCCTCGTTGTGACCGCGGCGGCGGTAGCAGATGAGGTCGATGACGACGTCCTTGTTGAACGTCTGCCGGTACTCGAAGGCGAGCCGCGCGACGCGGACCACGGCCTCCGGGTCGTCGCCGTTGACGTGGATGATCGGCGCCTCGATCATGCGCGCCACGTCGGTGGCGTACATCGAGGAGCGCGAGGACTCCGGGGCGGCGGTGAAGCCGACCTGGTTGTTGATCACCACGTGCACGGTGCCGCCGGTGCGGTAGCCGCGCAGCTGCGACATGTTGAGCGTCTCGGCGACGACGCCCTGGCCCGCGAAGGCCGCGTCGCCGTGGAGGGCGACGGGCAGGACCGTGAAGTCCGTGCCGCCCTTGTTGATGATGTCCTGCTTGGCGCGTGCGATGCCTTCGAGGACCGGGTCGACGGCCTCCAGGTGCGAGGGGTTGGCGGCCAGCGAGACCTTGATCTGCTCACCGTCCAGACCCGTGAAGGTGCCCTCGGCGCCCAGGTGGTACTTGACGTCGCCGGAGCCGTGCATCGACCGCGGGTCGAGGTTGCCCTCGAACTCCCGGAAGATCTGCGCGTACGACTTGCCGACGATGTTCGCCAGGACGTTCAGCCGGCCGCGGTGGGCCATGCCGATGACGACCTCGTCGAGGCGGGCCTCGGCGGCGGAGTCGATGACCGCGTCGAGCAGCGGGATGACGGACTCGCCGCCCTCGAGCGAGAACCGCTTCTGGCCGACGTACTTGGTCTGCAGGAACGTCTCGAACGCCTCGGCGGCGTTGAGGCGGCGCAGGATGCGCAGCTGCTCCTCGCGCTCCGGTGCGGGGCGCGGACGCTCCACCCGGTCCTGGAGCCACTTGCGCTCCTTGGGCTCCTGGATGTGCATGAACTCGATGCCGGTGGTGCGGCAGTACGACTCGCGCAGGACACCGAGGATGTCACGGAGCTTCATCATCGTCTTGCCGGCGAAACCGCCGACCGCGAAGTCCCGCTCCAGGTCCCACAGGGTGAGGCCGTGCTCGGTGATGTCGAGGTCGGGGTGCTTGCGCTGGCGGTACTCCAGCGGGTCGGTGTCGGCCATGACGTGGCCGCGGACCCGGTAGGAGTGGATCAGCTCGAAGACCCGTGCGGCCTTGGTGACGTCGTCGTCGTGCGAGGCGTCGATGTCCCGGAGCCAGCGGACCGGCTCGTAGGGGATGCGCAGCGCCTTGAAGATCTCGTCGTAGAAGTCGTTCTCGCCGAGCAGGAGCTGGCTCAGGACGCGCAGGAACTCGCCCGAGGCGGCGCCCTGGATGACCCGGTGGTCGTACGTCGAGGTCAGCGTCATGACCTTCGAGATGCCCAGCTTGTTCAGGGTGTCCTGCGACGTGCCCTGGAACTCGGCCGGGTAGTCCATCGCGCCGACGCCCATGATGAGGCCCTGTCCGGGCATCAGGCGCGGCACCGAGTGAACGGTGCCGATGCCGCCGGGGTTGGTCAGCGAGGCGGTGACTCCGGAGAAGTCGTCCATGCCGAGCTTGCCGACGCGGGCACGGCGGACGATGTCCTCGTACGCCTGCCAGAACTCGAAGAAGTTGAGCGTCTCGGCCTTCTTGATGGCCGCGACGACGAGCTGGCGGTCACCGTTCGGCTTGACCAGGTCGATGGCCAGACCGAGGTTCACGTGCTCCGGCTTGACCAGGGTCGGCTTGCCGTCCTTGACCGCGAAGGAGTAGTTCATCGACGGCATGGCCTTGAGGGCCTGCACCATCGCGTACCCGATGAGGTGGGTGAAGGAGATCTTCCCGCCCCGGGCGCGCTTCAGATGGTTGTTGATGACGATGCGGTTGTCGAAGAGCAGCTTCACCGGGACGGCGCGGACGGACGTGGCCGTCGGCAGCTCCAGCGAGGCGTTCATGTTCTTCGCGACGGCGGCCGAGGGGCCGCGCAGCGTCACGTACTCCGGTCCCGCCGTGGCCTCGGCCGCCGGAGCGGCCTTCGCCGGGGCGGCAGCCGCCTTCGCCGGTGCTGCCGGAGCAGCGGGCGCGGCAGGCGCGGGCGCGGCAGGTGCGGCGGCCGCGGGTGCGGCTGCCGCGGGCTGTGCCGGGGCGACGGGCGCAGCGGCCGGAGCCGGGGCCTGCGCGGGCGCGGCCGGAGCAGCGGTGGTGGTCTGGGTCGGCGCGGGCCCGGCCGGGGCCGGCGTCACCGCAGCCCCCGCGGCTGCGGCGTCGGGCTTTTCCGCCGTGCCGGACGTGCCCGGCTTGTAGTCGGCGAAGAAGTCCCACCAGGCGCGATCGACCGAATTGGGGTCCTGGAGGTACTGCTGGTAGATCTCGTCGACGAGCCACTCATTGGGGCCGAATGCGGCGGCAGGGTTCTTCCCCTGCTCCGATTGGTCGGTCGAGATGCTCGAGTTACTGGGGGACTGAGACGACACGGCGGCAACCGCCCTCTTCCGCTTCACAAGGTGATGGACAGCGGAAATCAAGGCTACGCCTCCCCGGCCGTTACGTGCAGACCGGGCCTGTCTTCGTCGCGTACATCACATCGGAAGCCGGGTTTCGGCGCAGGAAATGGCGGGAAACAAGCGGGGTTCCGCCGCACTTCGGGTACGCGACAGCGCGGTGACGGCCACTCGACCGCAACCACACAGGGAACTGCACGCAGAACGTGCCCTTCCGGTTCGAACTCTATGTCAACCTCGCGGCCGGATCGCTCCCGGAAGAGTGACCTGGATGCGGCAGCCGCGTACGGATTCGGCCACGCGGATGCGGCCACCGTGCATTTCCACCGCCCAGCGCGCGATCGCCAGGCCCAGTCCCGTACCCCCGTCGCTGCCGGGGCCGTGCGGGGACGGGACCTGACCGCGGTTGAACCGCTCGAAGACCCGGTGGCGTTCGGCCTCCGGGATACCGGGGCCCTCGTCGACGACTTCCAGCTCCAGCGACTCCGGGTGCTCCCCGCGCCGTGCCAGTACGGTGACCCGGCCGTGCGGCGGGCTGTGCTTGACCGCGTTGTCGATGAGATTGGCCACCACCTGGTGCAGCCGCTCGGCGTCGGCGTGCGCCGTCAGTTCGGGCGGCGACACGTCGAGATGCAGATGGACGTCGAGGCGGGAGTGGTTGCCGGAGCCGGAGGAGAGCCCGCGCCGTGAGGCCGCGAGGTTGGCCTCCTTCAGGATGCCCGAGAGATACGGCCAGACCTCGAAGCGGCGGGCCTTGAGCGCCACCACCCCGTTGTCGAGGCGGGAGAGGTCCAGCAGGGTCTCCACCAGCCTGCCCAGCCGCTCGGTCTGCTGGAGGGCCGTGCGCATCGTCTCCGGATCGGCGGCCGACACCCCGTCGACGACGTTCTCCAGCACGGCTCTCAGCGCCGCGATGGGTGTGCGCAGTTCGTGCGAGACGTTGGCCACCAGCTCCTTGCGGTGCCGGTCCTCGGCCTCCAGGTCGTCCGCCATGCGGTTGATCGTCTGCGCCAGGTCGCCCAGTTCGTCACGGCGGCCGGCCCCGCTCACCCGCGTCGTGTAGTCGCCGTGCGAGATGGACCGGGCCACGGCTCTCATCTCGTCCAGCGGCGCGGTGAGACCGTGCGCCACGAACTGGGTGATCAGCAGGGTCGCGATGACCGAGAACACCGTGATGAACCGGAACTCGGTCCTGGTCCGCAGTGCCACGATCAGCAGGCCGGTGGTGATGAACACCGAGATCACGACGAGCGTGCCCAGTTTGGCCTTGATGGAGAAAGGTCTCAGCCGGCGGCCGGGCCCGTTCATGGCGCGGGGGTCTCCAGCGCGTAGCCGACGCCGTGGACGGTACGGATGCGCTCGGCGCCGATCTTCCGGCGCAGGGCCTTGATGTGGCTGTCGACGGTGCGGGTGCCGGAGGCGTCCGCCCAGTCCCAGACCTCGGCGAGCAACTGCTCACGGGAGAGCACCGCGCGGGGGGTGTTCGCCAGGCACACCAGCAGGTCGAACTCGGTCGGCGTGAGGTGGACGTCGTCCGCCCGCACCCGGACCCGGCGCTGCGCGTGGTCGATCTCCAGCTCACCGAGGCGCAGGATGCCGCTGCGCGGCGTCACGGCGGCGAGGGCCGCACGCTCCACCCTGCGCAGCAGCACGTGCACCCGGGCCGCCAGCTCGCGCATGGAGAAGGGCTTGGTCATGTAGTCGTCGGCGCCGACGCCGAGCCCGACCAGCATGTCGGTCTCGTCGTCGCGTGCCGTCAGCATCAGCACCGGCACCGGGCGCTGGGCCTGCACACGGCGGCAGACCTCCAGGCCGTCGAAGCCGGGGAGCATGATGTCGAGCACCATGAGGTCGGGCTGCCAGGCCTCGGCCGCGTCGACGGCCGCAGGGCCGTCGAGCGCGGTCTGCACCAGGAAGCCCTCGGCCCGGAGTCTCGCGGCAATGGCGTCCACGATCGTGGAGTCGTCCTCGACCACCAGGACCCGGCGCTGAGCACCCGGGGTGGCCGCGACGCCGCTGTGGGTGGTGTGTGTCTGTTCCATCGCCCCGCCCCTGCCCGTTCTCGCGGGAGCCATTCCCCCGGAGGCACGGTCTTCGCTTGTGAATGTCTTGGGAGATCCCATGTGCCGGTCAGAAGCGTAAAGGCAGCTGACGCTCCACGGCTACGCAGGGTGTTGCACCGCGTGAGGACTTCGTGAGGAGTTTGCGACCCTGCGGGGGTGGATCGTCGGCCTTGTGCGGCTTGCCCGTGGCTTACGGGCGATGTGCGTACCGGGTGGGGGCTCAGCCGGCCCGCAGTGCGAGATGGACGACGTCCGGCACACCTCGGGCAACGGCTACTTCTTCAGTGCGTACCGCGTTGAATCCGGCATTCCGCATCGCTCGCTCGAACGCGGCGGAGGGCTGGGCGGACCAGACGGCGAGGACTCCGCCCGGTGTGAGGCGCTCCTTGCAGGCCGCGAGACCGGCGGCGGAATAGAGGCTTCCGTTGTCTTCGGTGACGGTCCAGTCCGGGCCGTTGTCGATGTCCAGACACAGCGCGTCGTAACGCTCCGTGGTCGTCCGGAGGTGGGCGACGAGGTCCGTGTGCACGATCTCCGTCCGCGCGTCGGCCAGCGCGGGTCCTGAGATCCGGTCCAGCGGCCCCTGCCGGTGCCAGTCCACGATCGCCTGCTCCCGCTCGACGACGACGATCCGCCCCCAGCGCTCCTCTTCCGCGGCCCGGACGAGCGAGAAGCCGACACCGAGACCGCCGATGAGTACGGCGGGGGCGCGGCGCTCCGCCGGCAGTGCCGCGAGCGCCGCGTCGATCAGCAGCCGTTCGGACCGCCCGTCGGAGGTGTCCATGAGGAAGCACCCGTTGGCGATGATCTCGAAGTCGTCCCCGCGCTCGCGCAGGACGACCTCGCCGAACGGCCCTTCGCGGCGGTCGAGCGTGACGGGGGCGGTGCTGGCGGACATGAGGTGGCTCTCCGGTCTCCGGCGGTGACGGGGTGGTGACGGTCGGTTCGACGAACCATCCTGGCGCGCCCGGCGGTCCGGTGCCAGCGATTTGAGGAGAGCCGCGGGCAGGGGCACGGGAGCGCGGACACGCTCAGCCGGACTCCGGCCGCGCGCCGCGCACCACGAGGAGCGCCGCCCCCGCCACGTACACCGCCAGAGCCACGGCCCACGCGGCGGGCTGCGGTTCCGGCCCCATCGGCCCCCGAAGGGCGCAGCAGCCTCACACTCCCTCTATCGACGGCCGGGCCGCGTCCGGTTCACCGGGTGAGGGATTCGGCGGGACCGCGGAGGCAGGCCGCGAAAGTGACGTCGGCGGCGCGCGAGGTGACCTCGGCCTCGTTGCTGATGGCCCAGGCGGCGACCCGTGACGCCGTGGCCGCCGGGATCTCCTCGCTGATTCCCGGGGCGGCCGGAATGTTGTGGGTCGCGTGGGCGTCGTACGGGAGGACAACTCGATAACCGCGCGCCAGGGCCCCACGGGCCGTGGCCTGGACGCACATCTCGGACATCAGCCCGCAGACGACCAGTCCCCGCACTCCGTGGCCGGCCAGCAGGTCCCCCAGGGAGGTCCCTTCGAAGCCGTCGTCCCGCGTCTTGCGGACCACCGGCTCGTCCGCGCCGGTCCCGGCCGGGAAGTGGAGCTCCCAGCCGGGGGTGTGGGGCTCGTCGCCCGCTCCGGCGGGCCCGTCGTTCTGTATGTGGACGACGAGCGCTCCGCTCGTACGGGCCCGTGCGAGCAGGTCCGCCGTCCGGTCCAGGAGCAGGGCCGCTCCGGGCACCGCGCCCGCCCCGGTGACGGAGGCGGACTGCACGTCCACCACGAGAAGGGCCTGCGGGGGAAAGCCGTTGAGTGTCATGGCGCCATCATCGCGATACGGCCCCGGACGAGTGATCGCTGAGAGCGAACAGCCTCCGGGGAACATTCGGCGGCTCAGGACCATTGAGTCCACATAGCTCAACTTGACTGCCGAAGGGGAGATCATGGCTACGGAGTCCAAGGCGTTCACACCGATCGATCTGCCCGTGCTGCCGCTCGACGACGAGGTGGTGCTGCCCGGGATGGTGGTGCCGCTGGATCTGTCGGACACGGAGGTACGGGCCGCCGTGGAGGCCGCGCAGGCCGCCGCGCGTGCCGGTGGCGGCAAGCCCGAGGTGCTGCTCGTCCCGCGTATCGACGGGACCTACACGGGGACCGGCGTCCTCGGCACCGTCGAGCAGGTCGGCCGCCTCTCGGACGGGGACCCGGGTGCGCTCATCCGGGCCCGTGACCGGGTGCGGATCGGCGCCGGGACCAGTGGGCCCGGCGGAGCGCTCTGGGTGGAGGGGACCAAGGTCGACGTGCTCGTCCCCGACCCCCTGCCCGGCTCCGCCCTGGAACTGGTCACGGAGTACAAGGCGCTCGCCACCAGCTGGCTCAAGAAGCGCGGCGCCTGGCAGGTCGTGGACCGGGTGCAGCAGATCGACGACATCTCCGCTCTCGCCGACAACTCCGGATACTCGCCCTTCCTGACCACCGCCCAGAAGGTGCAGCTCCTGGAGACCGCCGACGCGGTCGCCCGGCTGAAGCTCGCCATCCAGTGGCTGGGCGAACACCTCGCCGAGCAGGACGTCGCGGAGTCCATCGCCAAGGACGTCCAGGAAGGCGTCGACAAGCAGCAGCGCGAGTTCCTGCTGCGGCGCCAGCTCGACGCCGTGCGCAAGGAGCTCTCGGAGCTCAACGGGGACCCGGAGGACGAGTCCGACGACTACCGGGCCCGCGTCGAGGCCGCCGACCTTCCCCAGCACGTGCGTGAGGCCGCGCTCAAGGAGGTCGACAAGCTGGAGCGGTCCTCCGACCAGAGCCCCGAGGGCTCCTGGATCAGGACCTGGCTCGACACCGTCCTGGAACTGCCGTGGAACGAACGCACCGAGGACGCGTACGACATCCCCGGTGCCCAGCGCGTCCTCGACGCCGAGCACGCGGGCCTGCAGGACGTGAAGGAGCGGATCACCGAGTACCTGGCGGTGCGCAAGCGCCGTGCCGACCGGGGGCTCGGCGTCGTGGGCGGCCGGCGCGGCGGCGCGGTACTGGCGCTGGTGGGCCCGCCCGGGGTCGGGAAGACCTCGCTCGGCGAATCCGTCGCGCACGCCATGGGCCGCAAGTTCGTCCGGGTCGCGCTCGGCGGTGTCCGGGACGAGGCGGAGATCAGGGGCCACCGGCGTACGTACGTGGGCGCCCTGCCCGGACGCATCGTCCGTGCCGTCAAGGAGGCCGGTTCGATGAACCCGGTCGTCCTGCTCGACGAGATCGACAAGGTGGGCTCGGACTTCCGGGGCGACCCGGCCGCCGCGCTCCTGGAAGTCCTCGACCCGGCGCAGAACCACACGTTCCGTGACCACTACCTGGAGGTCGAACTCGACCTGAGCGACGTCGTCTTCCTGGCGACCGCCAACGTGCTCGACGCCATCCCGGAGGCCCTGCTCGACCGCATGGAGCTGGTCAGGCTGGACGGCTACACCGAGGACGAGAAGGTCGTCATCGCCCGCGACCACCTGCTGCCGCGCCAGCTGGAGCGGGCCGGCCTGGAGAAGGAAGAGGTCACGCTCGACGAGTCCGCGCTGCGCAGGCTGGCCGGCGAGTACACCCGCGAGGCAGGCGTCCGTAACCTGGAGCGGGCCGTCGCCAGGCTGCTCCGCAAGATCGCGGCCCAGCACGAACTGGGCGACCGCGAGCTGCCGTTCACCGTCACCGACGAGGATCTGCGGGGCCTGATCGGGCGCCCGCACCACGTGCCCGAGTCCGCACAGGACCCGGCCGAGCGCCGCACCGCGGTGCCGGGCGTGGCCACCGGGCTCGCCGTGACCGGCGCGGGCGGTGACGTGCTGTTCGTCGAGGCCTCGCTGGCCGACCCGGAGACCGGGGCGTCCGGACTGACCCTGACCGGCCAGCTCGGCGACGTCATGAAGGAGTCCGCGCAGATCGCGCTGAGCTTCCTGCGGTCGCACGGCGCCGAACTGGAACTGCCGGTCGCGGACCTCAAGGACCGGGGGGTGCACATCCACTTCCCGGCGGGCGCCGTGCCGAAGGACGGTCCGAGTGCCGGCATCACCATGACGACGGCGCTGGCCTCACTGCTGTCGGGCCGGCTGGTCCGCACGGATGTGGCGATGACCGGAGAGGTGTCGCTGACCGGACGGGTGCTGCCGATCGGCGGCCTGAAGCAGAAGCTGCTGGCCGCGCACCGCGCCGGGATCACCACCGTGGTGATCCCCAAGCGGAACGAGGCCGACCTGGACGACGTACCCGCCGAGGTCCTCGACGGTCTGGAGGTCCACCCGGTGACGGACGTCCGCCAGGTGCTGGAGATCGCCCTCGCCCCGGCCTCGGCCGGGCTCCGCGAGCAGAGGGTCCCGGCCGCGGCGTGAGTGTCACGCAGTGACGGGCGCGGCATGACGTGCACGGCCGGTACGGACGGCCCGTTCTCCCCGTGAGGGAGGGCGGGCCGTTCCGCTCGTACGGGTCCGTCCGGGACGACCGGACGGGAAGGCCCGGAGCTACGGGCGGTAGACGGTGCCCGGCACCGGTTCCGCCGGGGCCATCAGCTGGGGGACCGTCACGAAGGTGTAGCCGCGCCGCTTCAGCGTGTCGATGATGCCCGGCACCGCGGGCACGGTGCCCTTGTATATGTCGTGCAGCAGGATGACGCCGTCCTTGCCCGCCTGGTCGAGGATCCGCTTCCTGATCAGCGCGGAGTCGTTCGTGGAGTAGTCCTTCGCGGTCGCGCTCCACAGGACCTGCGAGAGTCCCAGCTCCTCGCAGATGCCGGAGACCGTGTCGTCGGTGCGGCCCTGCGGCGGGCGCATCAGCCGCGGCTTCCTTCCGGTGATCGCCGCGATGGCGTCCTGCGTCTTCTCCAGCTCGGCCCGTATCTCGGCCGGCCCGCGGTCGGTCAGGATCTCGTGGGACCAGGTGTGGTTGGCCACCTCGTGCCCCTCGGCCTCGATCCGCCGCACGGTGTCCGGGTACCTGGTCACGTGCTTACTGCCCAGCAGGAAGAAGGTGGCGGGCACCTTCTTCTCCTTGAGGGTGTCCAGGAGCCGCGGGGTGTCCTCGCCAGGACCCGCGTCGAAGGTCAGCGCTATGCACTTCGCCTTGCGGCAGTCCACCTGTCCGAACGATCCCTTGGCGTCGGACGCGGCGTCCCGGCGCGCGGAACCGGGCGCCGTGGTCTCCATCGAGCAGCCGCTGAGCGCGAATGTGAGCGCGGTCACCAGTGCGGCAGCCAACCCGGCGCCGGCCGACGTCATCTTTCTGGGCACAGCAGGTCACTCCTCAGGGCCGACCGCACACGGGCCGTGCGGCACGCCGAGGACTATACATAGTGCGTATACACACGGTGTATAGAGGTCTGTGGCGCGACGAAGGCCCCGGCGACGGGGTGCTCGTCGCCGGGGCCGCAGGGTGGAGGCGGTGGCCGGATCAGCCGTACGCGAGCGCCTGTACGCGGTCGAGGGCGCCGTTGAAGCGGTTGTGGTCGCCGACCGTCGGGCCGGACGAGGTGTACTGCCACATCGTGTAGTAGCCCCAGCCGGCCGGGAGTTCACCGACGGTGGTGTTGTAGCGGGCCACCCGGAGCGGGTTGGTGGCGCCGAAACCGGCGTTGTTCCCCGTGCGGGTCTGCCACCCGCTGGTCGCGGTGTAGATCACCGCGTCGCGTCCGGTGCGCGCCTTGCAGGTGTTCACGAAGTCGCGGATCCAGGCGACCGTCCCGGCCTGGGTCTTGCCGAAGCACTGAGCCCCGTACGGATTCCACTCGATGTCCAGCACGCCCGGCAGCGTCCTGCCGTCCCTCGACCAGCCGCCCCCGTTGTCCACGGAGTAGTTGGCCTGTACCGCCTGTCATGGTGTGGCCATGCCGGTCGTAGCAGTCACGAAGCTACGCACGTGGACCCGCGCGGAATAAGAGGGCCTGGGAGCTGCCGTTGGTCTACTCCTGCGAAATACTGGCCCAGCTGCGGCGATGACCGGCAGCGAGGGAAACTTTCATCGGCGGGAAAGCGTACGAGGGGTGCTGACGTGCACGGGAGTGACCGCGGGAGTGAACCCGGCGCAGTCGGCGGGAGCGGCGTGGACCAGGAGTTCCTCTCCCTGGAGCGGGAGTTGGCCGTGTTTCTGCGCCGGGCGCGGGCCAGCTCCGGGGAGATGGCCCGCGAGGTGCACCCGGACCTGGAGTCCGCCGCGTACGGCCTGCTCGTACGGCTGGAGTCGGCGGGTCCCCAGCGGGCCACGGACCTCGCCGGCTACATCGGCGTGGGCAAGGCGACCATGAGCCGTCAGCTGCGCGCCCTGGAGGCGCTCGGTCTGGTGGCCCGCGAACCGGATCCGGCCGACGGCCGCGCCTGGCTCGTCCGCCTCACCGGCGAGGGGCTCGCCCGCTTCCGGAGCGTGCGCGACGCCCGCCGCGACCGCTACGTACGCAAGCTCGCCGACTGGGACCGGGCGGAGGTCGCGGAACTGGCCCGGCTGCTGCACCAGTTGAACGCCCGCGCAGAGGACTGAACCCGTACGGTCCCCGGCCGCTCCGTGCGGCGGGGCCGCCGGCCGGTTCGCTCCGGTTCCGGACAGTGCGGCCTAGAACTCGACGAAGACGGCCGTCGCGTCGTCATGGGTCTTGCTCCGGCGCAGGTACCGGCGCTCCGTGTCCGCCCGCTCCAGCTCCCGCACCCGGTCGATGAGCCCCTGGGGCCCGGTCTTGCGCAGGAGCTCCAGGGTGGCCGCCCAGTCGCCTTCCCGGAACATCTCCGTCCAGCGGCTCGCCCCGTCCGTCAGCGCGGCCAGGGACCGGACCTCCGGTCGCGGCACCCGGCCGGTCACCGCCCGGGACGCCACCTGGGGGTCGGCGGCGGCGGTGAAGAAGCCGCCCTCCTTGTTCCGGGCGCGGGCGTCGGCGATGGCCACGGAGGCGAGCGAACCGGGCGGCAGCCGGTCGAGCCGGTCGTCGAGGACCGCGCGCACCTCCCCTTCGGGCGACTCCAGGAGGAGCACGGAGTCGGAGAGGACCAGGTACTCGACCGCCTGTTCGTCCCAGCGTGCGAGCACCACCGTCGCCTGCGGAGTCCTCACGTGAGAAAGGTCACATGAGGAACGGTGCGTGTCGGCGGTGCGCCGGATGGACTCGGCGAGGATCTCCGTCAGCGTCAGATCTCGGCGCGAACAGGACAGTTCGGCCAGCGCCCCGCCCAGGCGTGCCGTGAACCAGGGGACCGAGTGCACACAACCGTCGTCACCCTCCGGTGGCGTCACGCCGTCGAGCAGGACCAGCGCCCCACCCTGGCCGGACGCGGGGAGTGCGGCGGACGCCCAGTCCTCGTTGGGGCGTTCCCGGATGCCGGATTCGGTCGCGAGTTCCATGCGCATGAGGTCAGTCTGCACGACGCCTTCACGAGCCCTGCACGAACCGGCGGTTGGCCCGTACCAGCAGGTCAGCCAGGCCGGTGCGGGCGGAGGGAATCGCTCCGTGGCGGGTGCGGGCGGGCATCCTGCCAAAGCCTGGGCGGAACTTCCACCCGGTGGCCCGTGCATGGCCGATGGCGCCCGTGGGGAGACTTGTTCGCCAACTCCGGAGTGATGTTCACTCCTTCGAGTGGCGGAGCGGTTGATGCGTGCGCCCCTCTCAAAAGCACTGGAATGGTCAGAAGCCGTACCAGGGGTGGGGCGCCTTTTCACGTGACCGTACGTCACCTCTGCTTCATGGGTGGACGAGTCAAGATTGCGAGCACCGGTGCAGAAGAAGAGGCCTCGGAGCAAGGGCAGCACGCGCGACGGTTCCGGGGCGACCCCTCCGGTGCCGGGCGCCGCCAAACGGACCGTGCGGGTGCGCAGCCGACTGGTCGCGGGTGTCGCGGTCGTCGGCATCACCGTCATCGCCGCGGGCGCCCCCGCCGCGCTGAGCGCCTCGTCCGACCTCAACGAGTCCCAGCAGCTGGTCACCCTCTCCGAGCTGAACCAGCAGGCCATCACCCTCGCGCACTCGCTCGCCGATGAGCGCGACGAGGTCACCGCGTTCATCGCGGCCGGCCGCGATGAGTCGCCGGAAGGCGCGGAGGGTGGCTCCGCCGCCCGCGTGGACCAGCAGGTGGACGAGATCCGCGCCGAGGCCCCAGCAGGTCTGCGCAGGGACATCTCCACGATCCCCTCGCTGCGCCGCGAGGCGCTCTCAGGCAAGGGCTCGGCCATGGAGGCCCACCGGGCGTACTCCGAGGTCATCTCCAAGCTCCACGGCCTCGCCGAGGAGCTCGCGGCCAAGACCCCGCCGCGCGCCTCCGACTCCACCCGCGCACCGCTCGCTCTCGGCGGGGCCGTCGAGCAGGCATCGGCGACCCGGGGCCTGCTCCTGGCCGCTCTCGCCGTACCGCGCGGCGAGACCGTCACGCAGACCGATCCGTTCACCGGGCTTCCGGTCCGGATCCAGGGCGAGAGTTCCGCCGAGGACAGCCGCAACCGCGACGAGCTGAGCGCCGCCGCGCAGCAGGCGCGGGTCCGCGAGCTCGCCTCGCTCGCCGACTTCGACCAGGCCGCGAACCCGGTCGCCCGGGACAAGCTCTCCTCGACCGTCACGGGCCCCGAGGTCAACAGCGCGGAGAAGTACCTCTCCAGGCTCACCGACCGGCCCGAACTGTCGGACGCGGACCAGAAGGCCGACCGCAAGAAGGTCGCTGCCGCCCTCTCCGCCCGCATCGACCGGATGCGCGGCGTCGAGTCGGCACTCGGCACCGCCCAGGTCCAGCGCCTCGAACAGCTCCGCGACGACGACGTCACCGCACTCGAACTGCGGCTCGCGCTGCTCGGCGGCTGCTTCCTGATCGTCGTGGGCGTCTCCACCGCGGTCGCCCGCACCCTGACCCAGCCGCTCGCCGTCCTGCGGATCGGCGCCGCGAGGCTCGCGGGCGAGCCGGAGACCGCCGAGGCGATCCGCTACACGGGCCGCAACGACGAGTTCGCCCAGGTCGTCCGGTCCATCAACGCGCTGCACGGCAAGCTGTACGGGCTGCACGACACGTTCGGCAAGGAGCTGGAGACCCTCCGCGGCGAGCGCGGGGGACTGGTCGCGGGCCGCGAGGCGCTCACCGTCCAGCGCGCCGAACTCCAGGTCCACGCGGCCGATCTCACCGCCCAGCTGGAGCGGCTGAAGAACACGGTCCACCACACCTTCGTCAACCTCTCGCTGCGCACCCTCGGCCTCGTCGAGCGCCAGCTCGGCGTCATCGAGAGCCTGGAGGAGCGCGAGCAGGACCCGGAGCGTCTCGGCACGCTCTTCAAGCTCGACCACATGGCCACCGTCATGCGCCGCCACAGCGAGAACATGCTGGTACTCGCGGGCGCCGAGCACGGCCACGGCCACGCCGGGCCCATTCCCCTGGTCGACGTCCTGCGCGCCGCGGTCAGCGAGATCGAGCGGTACGAGCGGGTGACGATCCAGTCCCTGCCGCCGCACGCACAGATCGCCGGTTTCGCCGCCGACGACCTCAGCCACCTGGTCGCCGAACTCCTGGAGAACGCGACCTCCTTCTCGCCGCCCGACTCCCATGTCGAGCTGTCCGGCTGGCTCCTGGAGACCGGCGAGGTGATGCTCTCCGTGCAGGACGAGGGCATCGGCATGTCGGCCGTCCGGATGGGCGAGCTCAACGCCAGGCTGGCAGACCCGGCCTCGTTCGAGGCGGGCGAGCAGAGCGCCGACGGCGCCGGGCTCGGCCTCCAGGTGACCTCGCTGCTGGCCGCGCGCCACGGCGTACGGGTGCAGTTGCGCGAGCAGAAGGGCAACGGGGTGACGGCGGTCGTCGTCCTGCCCCAGGCCCTGCTGCCGAAGGCGCCTCCCGCCGCCTCGCCCCCGCCCGTGCACAAGGCGGGTGACGCGCCCACGCTGAATCTGCCGGGCTCGGTCGCCGAGGCCAACTCCAACGCCCTGCCGGGCCGGACGGGCGAACTGCCGGGCACCGCGAAGACCGGGGCGCCGGAGGCGGCCGGGGTCGCGCACGTTCCGGAGCCCGAGGCAGCAGAGGCAACGCAGGCTTCCGAGTCGGCGGAGACGGCCGAGACGGCGGAGAAGGCGGAGACGAGAGAGTCGCCTGAGGCGGTCGAGCCTGCCGAGGCGACCGTCGATCCGCTGATCGCGGCAGCCGAGCAGACGATCCGCGAAGCCGGCGTCATCCCCGCCGAGCCCGCGATGCCCGGCCCCCGCCCGGTCGCCGTCGAGACCGAGGCGGAGACCACGATGCAGGTCAGGCTTCCGGTGCCGCCGGAGACGGCCGGCCCGGTGGCCGTCGACCCGTACGCCATCGGACCCGACCGGCACGAGCGCGCCGCGGACGACGATTCCGCGCAGGCCCCGGAACCCCACGCGAGGCCCGGACAGGCCACCGCCCCGGAGCCGCTCACGGCACCGGCCCCCGCCGCCGAGACGGTTCCCGGCCCCCGGCAGCCGCAGGGCGAGGTCCGCGGCGAGGACGAGGGCGTCGTCACGGACAAGGGGCTGCCCAAGCGCACCCCCAGGATCGTGAAGCCCGCGGGCGCCCCCGCCGCCGAGCGCAAGGGCAGCCTGGACAAGGACGCCCTGCGCCGCAGGCTCGGCGGCTTCCACCAGGGCGCGAAGGACGGCCGACGCGACGTCGAGGCGGAGATCGCCGAGGACACGCCGGTCGGCGGCGTCGCGGTCGCCGCCGCGCACACCGACCACACTGAGCTGGCCGACCGTACCGACGGTCGATCCGATGAGATGGGGGACACAGTCGAGGAGGCACGCAGTTGACTGCGCCCAGCACATTCGGGCTGAGCACCGAGGCCCGGAATCTTCACTGGTTGCTGAGCAATCTCGTGGAGGAGGTGCCAGGGGTCCACTCGGTCACCGTCGTCTCGTCCGACGGACTCATGCTGCTCTCCTCGGACCCGGGCCACCTGGTGAACGCCCCCGCGGCCGAGAAGAGGTCCGGCCCCCGCGGTTCAAGCGCCGACCTGGCCACCATCGTCTCCGGCATCGGCTCCCTCACCACGGGAGCCGCCAAGCTGATGGACGGCGGCGGCGTCAAGCAGACGATGGTCGCGATGGACGAGGGCAGTGTCTTCGTCATGTCCATCAGCGACGGCTCGCTGCTCGGCGTGCACGCCACCCCCGACTGCGACATGAGCGTCGTCGCCTACCACATGGCGCTCTTCGTCGGCCGTGCCGGACACGTACTCACCCCCGAACTCCGCAGTGAGCTGCGCAAATCGATGGAGAGCGCCCAGTGACCTCAGCTGCCGAACCCGCCCGCAGGCTCCCCGTGCGCGGCGCCGACAAGCGGCCCGCCCGGGTCCGTCCGTACTCCCTCACGGGCGGACGCACCCGCTTCGGCCACGTCCTCCTCGTCGAGACGTTCGTCGCCGCCCTCGAAGCCCCCGACGAGCGCCGCGAGCTCACCAACGGCAACCTCGCCTCACGCGTCATGCCGGAGCTCAGGGCCATCGTCGAACTCTGCCGCCGTATGCGTACGGTCGCGGAGATCTCGGCCCTGCTGAAGATGCCGCTCGGCGTGGTCCGCGTGCTGCTCAGCGACTTGGCCGACCAGGGAAAGATCCGCGTGTACGGAACCGGTCACGGAACCGGTCAGCCCGACCGCGCACTGCTCGAAAGGGTGCTCAATGGACTCCGCCGTCTCTGAGGCGACGCTTTTCGCCCCGCGTCAGCCGGGGCCGGCGGACCAGGCCGAGGAAACGCTCCAGCCGTGGCAGCTGGACCACACCCGGGCCCCCATCGCGACCAAGATCGTGGTCGCGGGAGGCTTCGGCGTCGGCAAGACGACGTTCGTGGGCTCGGTCTCCGAGATCACCCCGCTGAAGACCGAAGCGCTGATGACCCGGGCCAGCGAGGAGACCGACGACCTCACCGCCACGCCGGACAAGATCACCACGACCGTGGCGATGGACTTCGGCCGTCTCACGCTCGACGACGATCTCGTCCTGTACGTGTTCGGCACGCCCGGTCAGCAGCGTTTCTGGTTCATGTGGGACGACCTGGTGCGCGGCGCGATCGGTGCGGTCGTGCTCGCCGACACCCGGCGCCTCGCCGACTGCTTCCCGGCCCTCGACTACTTCGAGAGCTGCGGTCTTCCCTACATCGTGGCGGTCAACCACTTCGAGGGGACGCCCGGTTACGAGGCCGTGGATGTCAGGGAGGCCCTGACCGTACCCCCGCACGTGCCTGTTGTGATCATGGACGCGCGTAACAGGATCACTGTCGTCGAGTCGCTGCTGGCCCTGGTGGGTCACGCTCTTGATGCCACCCCGGCCTAGGGTCCGTCCGGCCCTGAACAGCCGACACACGCGTACGAACACGTAACGGAGAACCGCGATGCGGAAGATACTCATAGTCGGAGCCGGTCAGTCCGGGCTCCAGCTCGCCCTCGGACTGCAGTCGAGCGGTTACGAAGTCACCCTCATGTCCAACCGCACGGCCGACGAGATCCGGACCGGCCGGGTCATGTCGACGCAGTGCATGTTCCACACCGCGCTGCAGCACGAGCGCGACCTCCAGCTCAACTTCTGGGAGTCGCAGGCCCCTCGCATCGAGGGTCTCGGTGTGTCCGTCGCCGCGCCTGACTCCTCGCGTGCCATCGACTGGGTCGGCAAGCTGGACGGCTTCGCGCAGTCCGTCGACCAGCGCGTGAAGATGGCCGGCTGGATGGAGACCTTCGCCCAGCGCGGCGGTCAGCTCGTCATACACGGCGCGGCCGTCTCCGACCTGGACTACTTCTCCCGCACCTACGACCTCGTGATGGTCTCCGCGGGCAAGGGCGAGCTGGTCTCCATGTTCGGCCGGGACGCCTCGCGTTCGCCGTTCGACGCCCCGCAGCGCGCCCTGGCCGTGGCCTACGTGCACGGCATGGGCCCGCGTCCCGAGCACCCCGACTTCGACGCGGTCCGCTGCAACCTGGTCCCGGGCGTCGGCGAGCTGTTCGTCATGCCGACCCTGACCACGTCCGGCCGCGCGGACATCCTGTTCTGGGAAGGCATCCCGGGCGGACCGCTCGACGCCTTCCAGGGCATCAAGGACCCCTCCGAGCACCTGGCCAAGACGCTGGAGCTGATGGAGAAGTTCACTCCGTGGGAGTACGCCCGTGCCACGAAGGTCGAACTGACGGACGCCAACGGCACCCTGGCGGGCCGTTACGCGCCGACGGTCCGCAAGCCGGTCGGCCGGCTGCCCGGCGGCGGTCTGGTCCTCGGTGTCGCGGACGTGGTCGTGGCCAACGACCCGATCACCGGCCAGGGCTCCAACTCGGCTTCCAAGTGCGCGAACGCCTACCTGCAGTCGATCATCGAGCACGGCGACCGGGAGTTCGACGCGGACTGGATGCAGTCCACGTTCGACCGCTACTGGGACACCGCGCAGCACGTCGTGAAGTGGACCAACGCGATGCTCGGCGTCCCGCCGGAGCACGTGCTGAACCTGATCGGTGCCGCCGGCCAGCTCCAGCCGGTCGCGGACCGCTTCGCCAACGGCTTCGACGACCCGGCGGACTTCGACAACTTCTTCTTCGAGCCGGACCGTACGAACGCCTACCTCGCCGAGGTCACGGGTGCCGTAGCCGGCTGACGGCCGACGCCGACGGGGCTGTCACGTCGTTCGGGCCGACGTGACAGCCCCGTCGGCATGTGCGCTACTCGACCGGGGCGGTGGCCGCGCTGTACCCCGTGTCGTCGCCGTCCGTGGCGTTCTCCGGGAGCTCCGGAGGCGTGTACGTGCTCAGCGGCTCGGCGTCCGGGTCCGGGCGCACCGCGCCCAGCAGCGGATTCGACGCGAGGGGTGAGACCTTCACCTCGGCCCCTGGGCGCGGTGCCTGCACGACCAGGCCGTTGCCGATGTAGAGCGCCACATGGGTCGCCTCCGGGAAGTAGACCACCAGGTCGCCGGGGCGCAGGGACCTGACCGGCACCTTCGGCAGTTGCCGCCACTGTTCCTGCGAGGTCCGGGGAACGGGCCGTCCGGCCGCCGCCCACGCCTGCGAGGTGAGTCCGGAGCAGTCGAACGACGAGGGACCCTCGGCGCCCCACACATACGGTTTGCCGAGCTGCGCGACCGCGTACCGCACGGCGTCACCGCCCTGCCGGGACGGCGGCCTCGTGGAGCTGAGGGCTCCGGAGGCCACCAGCTCGCGCTGGGCCGCGTTCGTGCCCTCCTTCTCCAGCAGGGAGACGGCGTCGAGCTGTTGGGGGGTGAGCGAGGCCAGCATGGCCTCGATGTCCTTCAGACGGGACTGCACGACGTCGCGCTGCTTCTTCTGCCGCGCGGCGAGGGCCTGCTGCTTGTCGAGTGCCTTGCGGGAAGCGGTCGCCAGCAGATCCGCGCGCTTCTCGGCACCCGCGAGCCGGTCCACCGTCGCCGCCCGGCCCGCCGCCATCCGCTGGAGGATGTGGCTCTGGTCCAGGGCGCTCGCGGGGTCGCGGGCCAGCAGCAGCCGCATGTACGCGGAGAAGTCGGACCGGCCCTGGTACTGCTCGCGGGCCAGCCGGCCCGCGTCCCCCCGGCCCCGGTCGAGCGCGACCCGGGCCCGGGCAAGATCGGCTGCCAGCTTCTTCGCCTCGGCGGTCCGCTTCCTCAGCTCCACGGCCGTGCCGTTGTACGCCTCGCCGGCCGCCTCGGCCTGCCGGTAGAGCGTCTGGAGCCGCTTCAGCAGCCCGGCGACGCTCTCGGCCCCGCTGCCGGCCTGCGGGGCGAACGCCTCGTCCGCGTCGACGGTCGTCCCCTCCGCGTCGACCGGTTCCTCCGGGCCGACCGCCGTCCCCTCCGCGCCGACCGCCGCTTCGTCATCGCCGGCCGTGGCGTCCTCCCCGCCCACCGAGGGGCCAGGGCTCGGGCCGACGGGTTCGGCGGTGGCGGGTGCGGCCGAGACGACCGCCGCGATCACCGCTGTGCAGAGCGCACGCAGGACTCTCCCGGGCACGACATCACCTCCGACGACGGAGCGGGGGCCCATTTGTGGGATAACCCCACAAATGGGCGGATCCTCTCCATCCGGTCAGGTGGCGTCAGGTGACGCAAGCACCGTGCGGCGTGGCGCCGGTCAGGTCACCGGGAAGGCGTAGAACGCCCTGCCCCGCTGCACGACCGCGGTCCCGCCGGACGTCCTGACCCGGTACGGAGCAAGGGCCGTCGCGCCCTTCGGGTCCTTCTCCGGGTCCTGCACCCCGATGTCCTGGAACTTCCACAGCCGCCGCCCGTCGGTGGCGGAGAACGCGGTGACCTGGGTGACATCCGCCGCGAGCAGCGTCTTTCCGCTCCTGCTGAGCGCGAGGGAAGGGGCGTTGCCGCCGAGGGGCACCTCGGTCGAGCGGCGCCAGCGCAGCCGTCCGGTCTCCCGCTCGACGACGCCGACCTCCTGGTTCCGGTTCGTGATGTGGAGGAGTTCCCCGGCCGGGACGGCTGTGCCGAAGACGGATGCCTCGGTGCCGTTCACCCGCCACAGCGGCTTGCCCGTGGCCGTGTCGAAGGCCTGGAGATCGTCGCCGACGGCGCCGTACAGCTGCCCCTCCTCGTCACCCGACACGGCCCCGTCCGGCGTCACCGTGCCGAACTGCCGGGTCCACAGCAGCTTTCCGGTGTTCCGGTCGAAGCAGCGGAAGGAGCCCTTGCCCTTCGCGGCCTTGACCTCGCCGGGGGTGAGCGTCGCGGCGGTCTGGCGTACGACGATGTCGGCGGCCCTGACGGCGGTCAGCCGGTAGTCCGGTGTGCCGGGGGAGCGCCCGGCGGGCACGGCCGCCCGCCACAGTTCCTTGCGCCGCACGATGTCGTACGCGAAGAGGTGGGCGCGGACGACCTGGGTGTCCTTGCCCGGCTTCTTGCCCTTCTTCGGTTTCTTGGCCTTCACGGTGACCGTGTGGGAGCCGGTGAACCAGACGACGGGGCCGAAGTGGCCGGTGAGCGGACCGGCCTTGAGGCCCGGTGCGTCGGTGAACGCGGTCGCGTACGCCACCCGGTGGACGATCCTGCCGTCCTCGGCGGAGAGCCAGAGGAATTCGGCCGGGCCCGCGAGGAAGCAGAGGCCCTTGCCGGCGGCCAGCACCTCCTGGCCGCCGGTGGCGTCCGGCTGCTGCCAGACCTTGCGCCCGGTGCGCAGACTGACGCCGGTCGCCCCGTTCTCGCCGTTCAGCACCAGCAGCTCGTCCTGCCAGATCGCGGACGTGAGGGGCGCGGGCTCGGACGCCGGATGCGTGTACATCCAGCGCGGCTCGGGAGGCAGTCCCGGCACCGCGCGGCGAGGCTTCGGCTCCGGCTTGTCGTCGGCCGGGGGCGCGGAGTCATCGGAACCGAGGGCGAACACGGCGCCCGCGCCCACGAAGAGTCCGGCGGCCCCGGCGGCGAGGACGGTGAGCAGGGCCCGGCGGTCGCGCGCGAGGCCGGAGGGGCCTGACGGACGGGAGGGGCCGGGGGAGGCGGCAGGGGCCGGCGCGGGTGCCTGGGAGGGCAGCGGGAGAGGCGCCTGCGGGGCCGGGGCGAAGGGTGCGGGCCCGGCGGCCTGCGGCGCCGGGGCCTGCGGTGCGGCGGCCTGTCCGTAGGGGTACGGAGCCGGGGCGGGCGGGAGCGCCGTCTGTTCGCGGGGAAGGGCCAGTTGCGTGGTCGGCAGGTCGGTGTGCGGCCGGCTTCCGATGGCCTTGAACCGGGTGGTCCTGCTGTCCTCGACGGTGCCCTGGCCGCTCTCACGGGGCTGCTCCGTGACCACGGGAGCGGCGACCGGCGCCACGGCGGCGTCCCGCACCACCGCGTCCTGCACGGGGGCGTCCCGCACCACCGCGTCCCGCACCACCGCGTCCTGCACGGGGGCCTCACGCACCACCGCGTCCCGCACCACGGCGTCCTGCGGCTCGTCCAGGGATTCGTCCACAGCGGGCTCGTCCGCAGGCGCCTCGTCGGCCGGCGGCTCCAGCCCACGGGCCCAGCTCTCCTGCGCGGCCACCGCCGCCGCCAGCGGCTCAGGCAGCCAGCCGTCCTTGGCCAGCGCCGCCGCGCCCTCCAGTGCCAGATCGGCGGCCACCGAGCCCGCCGAAGGCCGCTCGGACGGGTCCTTCGCCAGGCAGCGGGCGATCAGTTCGCGCAACGCGTCCGGTACGGAGTCCAGTTCGGCGCTGCTGTGCGCGATCCGTTCGGCCGCCTCGTCGGCGGGACCGTCCGCGAGCGGGGTCGTGCCCGTCGCCGCGTAGGCGAGCAGCAGTCCCAGGACGAACAGGTCGGACGCCGGTCCGGCCTCCTCGCCCCCGACCTGCTCAGGGGTCAGATAGCCCAGCCGTACGGAGAGCTGCCCGCCGGGCCGCGCCTCCGCTGCCGCCGCCGCGCCCAGCGGGCCGAACGCGGTGAGCCGGGGGCCGTCCGCGGCCAGCAGGACCGTGCCAGGGGCCAGCCCCTGGAGGACGGCACCGGTGGCGTGCACCCGGGACAGGGTCTCCGCGATGCCGGCGCCCAGTATCCGCACGGCGCGCTCGGGGAGCGGCCCGGTCAGGTCGATGGCCTGAGCGAGCGTCAGGGCGGGCACGAACGGCCACGCCGTCCACAGCTCACCGGCACCGGGAGCGGCCAGCGGAGCCTGTACCCATCCGCCGGCCAGCCGCTCCGCCGTGCGGGCCTCAGCCTGGAAGCGGCGCCGGAACGCCGGGACCGCGGCGAGCGCGGGCCGCGCCGCGCTGACGACGGCGAGTTCGGCGGTGCCGCCGTCCCTGGCCACGTACTGCACGGCGCTCGCCGTCTCGCGGAAGCGCGCCAGCACGGTGTACGGGCCGAAGTGACGTGGATCGTCCTGACGCAGCGCCTCCATGGCGCACCCCCCTTGTTACCGTGCCTCGGCACCAGAGCGTCGATCTTAGAGGGTCCGGCCCCCGTTGCCCGGCCCGGACACCCCGCTCCGCGCCGACGGGCGCGAGGAGTCAGTGCCCGCTGCCGGGCTTCGTCCAGGGCCACTTGACGGTCCGCCGCTCGCGCCCCCCGGGTGCGTACTCGTACACCCAGCCGCGCGGCAGCCCCAGCCGCCTGGTGTGTCCGGCCGAGACCCGCTGGTACGCGTACACGGTGGGAGGGCCGCCGTCGGCGTCCGGTACCGGGACCTCGTACCACTTGGGGGGATGGCCGGTCGCCCCGACGAGGACGGGCAGCACCCGGCCGTCCAGGGGACCGCCTCTGAAGAGGGTCTTCTCGCTTCTCACGGGGTCAGTCTGACGCAGCGGGCAGCAGGTGGGCCGCACCGGCCATCACCGGGAGCACCAGATCCGCCAGTCGCCCGGCGGGTCCTGTGGCTGTTTCCAGCGGCAGCAGGTCCGCCACGGCGGCGGCGGTCTCGGGGTCCGTCGCCGCCGTCGCCGCGAGCAGCGCGATGAGATGGTCCACGAGCCAGCCGCGCAGTCCGTCAGCCGGGGGCTGCTTCTCCTCGTCCAGCCAGATCAGGGACGCCGCCTCGACGGCCGCGATCCAGGTGCGCACCATCATCCGCAGCCTCGGTCCCGCCGGCCGCCGCCCGGGGCCGCTGCCCCTGCCGAGGTGCAGCAGGATCTGTTCGGCCGCCGCCCGCCTGACCCCGTCCACGATCGCGCTCGTACGTGAGGTCTCGGCGACGCTGCCGCCCTGGAGCAGGGCACTGAAGCCGGCGTCGTGCTCGTCCACGAAGGCGAGATACCGGTCCAGGACCCGCGAGAGCCGCTCCGTGGGGGGTCCGACGGCGGGTTCCGTGAAGCACAGCGTGAGTTCGGCGGCGGCCGAACCCAGCGCCGCCTCGTACAGCTGCTGACGGCCACCGGGAAAGTACCGGTAGACCAGCGGTCGCGAGACACCGGCGACCGCCGCCACCTCGTCGAGCGAGACCTCGTCGGGTGCCCGGTGCGCGAAGAGACCGAGGGCCGCGCCGATGATCTGGGCGCGCCGCACCTCGACGCCGAGCCGTCGGTAGGCGGGGGTCGTCGGGGTTTCAGCGGCGGAGGTCATGCGAGGAAGACTATGGGCTGCCGCTCCCGGCGGGCCGATGCCGCCCGCCGGGACCCCGCTCAGGCAAGCAGGCCCGAGCTCTTCCACAGCCTGCGTCCCACCCCGTTCAGCACGCCGATGTCGTCGAGGAAGTCCGTCAGGCGCCTGGCGCCCGACTGCATGACCTCGGCACGGTGGCCGCTCGCCCTGACCTGGGCGACGGCCTCCCGGCGGTCGAGGCCGACGTGGTCGTACACCTGCGGGTTGACGAAGCAGACGGAGAAGACGCGGGCCGCCTCCCCGCAGCTGAGCCGCGTGAGTTCCCGCTCCCAGCGGGGTGCGGTGACCATCTGGCGGCGCAGCTCCTCGCGGGCGTACCGGACGTGCCGTGCCTCCTCCACCACGTGGATGCGGGTCACGCCGCGTACGAGGGTCTGTACGCGCTCGTCCGGGAAGGTCAGCCGCTGCATCCAGTCCAGGATCTCCTCGCCGAGCAGTGTCGCGGCGAACGATCCGGGCGTGGTGGAGACGGTCTTCAGGACCCGTGCCAGGTTGTGATAGATGCGCGGTACGGGGTAGTTGGGTGCGCCGCCCCAGGTGATCATGCGGCCGAACATCAGCGAGTGCCGGCACTCGTCCGCGATCTCGGTGAGCGCGTAACGGACGTGGTTGCTGGTCACCGGCTTGTCGTAGATGTGCCGGACGAGCAGCTGGATCAGGATGATCTCGAACCAGATGCCGAGCGAGGCGAGGGACGCCGCCTCGTGCCTGGCCAGCTCCATCCGCTGTTCCTCCGACATCTTCCGCCAGAGCGGGGTGTCGTAGAGGGAGATCAGCTCGGGCGGCCAGAACCACTTGCCGTCCTCGACGGGGGAGACCCAGTCGAGCTCGGTGTCCGGGTCGAAGGAGTGCTTGGCCGAGGATTCGAGAAGACGCGCGGCGGTCTGTTCGCGGTCCCGCAAGGGCCCGAGTGCGTCACGGAGCAGCTGGACGTCGCGTTCGGTCGCTGTCGACATGGCTGAGGGCACCTCACACATGGGTTACCTGCGGTCACTTCTTATGAGACTGCTTGTCAGCAAGCCCGTCAATCCCTTCCGCACGACTTGTTGACCCGGTGTCTACCACCGTGTGAACCTGCCAACTGGCGCCGGTTGCTGGGAAGTCGGCGACGCGACCCGTACAAGGCGAAGGAGCCGTCCGTGTCGACACACGATCTCTACACCACCAGGCCCGACGAGCCGGTCTGGCAGGTGCCGGCCTCCGGGGCGGCCCGCTTCAGCTGGGACTACGACGACGGCCGGGAGCGTCTGCTCGCCCTCTACCAGAAGGGCAAGGACAAGCAGTGGGACGGCAACAAGCGCATCGACTGGAGCCTGGAGGTCGACCCCGCGGACCCGCTCGGAACCCCTGACGAGGCCCTCACGCTGTACGGCACCCCGCACTGGGCGAAGATGACCGAGCGCGACCGCGGCGAGCTGCGCAAGCACTACACCTCCTGGCAGTTCAGCCAGTTCCTGCACGGTGAACAGGGCGCGATGGTCTGTGCGGCGCGCATCGTGGAGTCGGTGCCCGACCTGGACGCGAAGTTCTACTCCGCGACCCAGACGATGGACGAGGCCCGGCACGCGGAGATCTACGCGAGGTTCCTGCACGAGAAGGTCGGGATGCTCTACCCGATCAACGACAACCTCCAGGGGCTGCTGGGCGACACCCTGCGCGACTCCCGCTGGGACATGCCCTACCTCGGTATGCAGGTCCTGATCGAGGGTCTGGCCCTCGCGGCCTTCGGCATGATCCGCGACACCACGACCGAACCGCTGCCCAAGCAGATCCTGGCGTACGTCATGCAGGACGAGGCCCGGCACGTGGCCTTCGGCCGGATGGCGCTGCGCGACTACTACAAGCAGCTGAGCGACGCGGAACGGCGTGAGCGCGAGGAGTTCGTCATCGAGGGCTGCTACCTCATGCGCGACCGGCTCAGCGGGGTGGAGGTGCTGGAGAACTTCGGCATCGGCACGCGGGAGGCCAAGGAGCTCTCCGAGCACTCGGAGTACCTCCAGCTCTTCCGCAAGCTCCTCTTCAGCCGGATCGTCCCGTGTGTCAAGGACATCGGCCTGTGGGGCGAGCGCCTCCAGAAGGCGTACGTCGACATGGGCGTCTTCGAGCTCGGCGACTCCAGCCTGGACCTGCTGATGGCCCAGGACGAGGAGATCGCCGAGCAACTGGACCGCGAGCGCTTCGAGGCCGAGGAGCAGGCCCGGGTGACGGAGGTCGCGGACGCGATCACGCAGGGGAGCGCGGACTGACGGCCCCGTAATCGATGGACGCGCCCGGCCGCGGGCCGGGAGGATGCCCGCATGACGCCTCCCTCAGCAGCCGGCCCCACGGCGGCGGTCGCCGCCGCCCACCGCAGCCTCGAAGGGCTGGCTCTCGGCGACGCGTTCGGCGAGCGCTGGTTCCCGCTCTTCCGTGACCCCCAGCAGGCGTTCGACGAGATCCGTGCCCGGCGTACCCCGGGCGAGCCCGTCTGGAACTGGACCGACGACACCGCCCTCGCCCTGGCGCTGAACCGTGTCCTGGACGAGTGCGGTCACGTCGAGCAGGACCGGCTCGCCCTGTTCTTCGCCCTCGCCTTCGACGCGGACCAGGCACGCGGTTACGGCCACGGGATGCACCTGCTGCTGCCCCAGCTGCTGACGGCGCCGGCCGACTGGCGGACCCTGGCGCCCGGGCTGTTCGAGGGCGGCAGTCTCGGCAACGGCGCCGCCATGCGGGTCGCGCCGCTCGGCGCCCGCTTCCACGACGACCTGGGCCGTGCCGCGGAACAGGCCGCCCTCTCCGCGGAGGTCACCCACGCGCACCCCGTCGGCATCGCGGGCGCGGTCGCCGTCGCGGTCGCTGCGGCGCTCTCGGTGCGCGGTGAACTCACCCTCGCGGCCGTCGCGGAGCGTACGCCGGAAGGGCCCGTACGCGACGGGCTGCGCCGCGCCGTGGACGTGCCGTTCACCACGGAACCGTGGAAGGCCGCCGATCTGCTCGGCAACGGACAGCGCATCCGCGCCGACGACACGGTCCCCTTCGCCCTGTGGACCGCCGCCCGCCACCCGGACGATCTGGAGGCCGCGCTCTGGGCGACGGCGGAAGGGCTCGGGGACGTCGACACGACGTGCGCCATCACCGGCGGGGTCGTGGGTGCGGCCACCGGTACCGGTGGGGTGCCCGACGCGTGGATGCGGCGCCGGGAGCCGCTCGGGCGTTCCGGTTCTCTCTCGACCTGATACCGAAACGGCCTTTGTCGAAATTACGTTCGCAACTGTCACGTACGGTGAGCGCATGACCATGCCGCCTCAGCCGCCGCAGGGCCCCTACGGGCCTCCCCAGCCGCAGTCCCCGCCTCCGCAGAACCCGTACGGGCAGCAGCCGTTCGGCCAGCCGCAGCAGCCTTACGGCTACCCGCAGCAGCAGCAGCAGCAGCCGCAGCAGCCGCAGCAGCCCTACGGGCAGCAGGGTGCGTGGGGGCAGCCCGGTATACCCGGGCAGCCCGGGATGCAGCCGGGAATGCAGCCCGGGCCGGGCGGCTGGCCGCCTCAGCCGCCGCCGCGCAAGAAGCGCACGGGGCTGATCGTCGGCATCGTCGTCGGTTCGCTGGTGGTCGCCGGGGGCATCGCCTTCGGCGTCGCCCAGCTCGTCGGCAAGGGGGCCGACGCGGCGTTCCCGAAGGCCGAGTACAAGCTCGTGGTGGCCGAGAAGGTCCTCGACGAGGAGTTCACCCTCGCCCAGGACATGTCCGAGACCGAGGGCAAGGAGATCGAGGACACCCCCGACGCCAGCATCCGGGACGGCAAGGCCGTCGTGGCGCAGTACACCGAGGGCACCAACGCCCTCGTGCTCTCCGGCATGTACGGGCGGCTCGCCACCCCCGGCTTCATGCGCGGCAAGATCATGGAGGGGGCGGCGACGGCGGACGGCTCGAAGCTCGTCGTGCCCGCCAAGGAGTTCAAGCCCGAGGGCTACGACATCACGGTGGAGTGCCAGGTCGTCGCGTCGAAGGAAAGCGGCATGACCGTCAACATCCCCATGTGCGCCTGGGGCGACTCCAACACGGCAGCCATGATCGCCGTGGTCCGGGCCGAGGACGTGGTGAAGGACGCCCAGTCCATCGACCTGGACAAGGTCGCCGCGGAGACGGCGAAGGTCCGCTCCGAGATCCGCAAGCCGCTCGGCTGATCAGCCGGTCGCGACCGCACCGACCGCACCGGCCGCACCGGCCGCACCGGCCGCGCCGGTGGCGGCGGGTGCCGGGAAGCGGGTCCGCAGGGTGAACGCCCGCTCGGTGGGCCCGTGTTCGCGCAGGTGGAGCAGGCGCTCCTCGGCATCGCCCACCGAGGGGCGGCTGCCCGCCGGGACCCACCACAGGGCGGTCATCGACTCCTCCACCTTCGCGAACCACTCGCGGCGCCGGGCCATCAGCTCCCGGTGCCGCCCCGCGTACATGACCGTGGTCAGGGCGTCCACGTCCCGCCACACGGACATGTTCAGGACCAGCCAGACGTCCCCGAAGATCACCACGTCCGTGGCGTTGCCGGAGTCGGCCTGCAGCCGCCAGACGAACCCGTCGGCGGCGTCCGCGACCGCGTTCACCGGGTCGAGGCCGTCCACGAAGTCCTTGAGCTCCGGGGAATCCAGCGGGAACCTCAGCCGGGATATGTTCACCTGGGCCAGCTCGGAGCCCGCTCTCCCGGCGTTCAGCGCGTCGGCGCCCTGTGCGTCTGTGGTGTCCATGGCGGCACAGTAGGCAACGCCTCCTCCACGACGCGGGCCATTCCGAGCAGCGAGACGTCCGCCCCGCGCCCCGCCACCAGTTGAAGCCCGACGGGGCAGCCGTCCGAGGTGAAGCCGGCGGGCACACTCGCCGCCGGATGCCCGCTCAGGTTGAACCCCCAGGTCGACGCCGTCGAGTAGACCTCGCCAGGACCTTCGTGCCCATGGGGGCGGTTGGGGGTGACCGGCGTGAGCAGCAGCGGTGTACGGGCGAAGAAGGCGTCCAGCCTGCGGTCGTTCTCCGCGCGGACCGCGGCGGCGGCCGTGGACGGGGCGCCGCCGCGCACCTCCTGCCACGCCTGTCCCGGATCGAGCAGCTCGCAGCCGCCGGTGGTGAGCCGCACGACCCCGGAGGCGGCCAGCCGCTCCACGGCGCGCCGTACGACCGCCGCCACCTCCGGGTCCACCTGTACGTACCCGAGGTCCTCGCTGTGGACCGCTGGCACCGGCAGGCGGGCCTCGAACGGCTCGTACCCGTCCAGGACATGACGCAGATACGTCTCGGCCACCGCGGCCGAGCGGGCCAGCACCCCGGGCGCCGCGAGCCCGGAACGGTCGGGGGAGGGGAGCAGGCCGTTCGTCGTCTTCAGCCCGAACACGCCGCACCACGCCGCCGGGATGCGTACGGAGCCCGCCCCGTCGCTGCCCGTCGCCAGCTCCACCAGGCCCGCGGCGACGGCCACGGCGGATCCCGCCGACGAGCCGCCCGGGGTGCGGTCCGGACGCCAGGGGTTGACGGTAGGGCCGTGTGCCCCCTGCCCCCAGGTCTGCCAGACCGTGCCGGGACCGGGCACGGACGTCGCGCCGACCGGGACCCCGCCCGCCGCGATCAGCCGGCGGGCGGCGTACGACCGGATGCCGGACCGTCCCTTCACGGCGAACGGCATTCCGGCCAGCGGGAGGGCGCGGGCCGCCGGCTCGCGTGCGAGCGCCTCCCGCGGCCACACCTCGACGAACGCGCCGAGTCCGGGATCGAGCCGGGCGATCCGGTCCAGCGACCGTGCCACCGCCGATGCGTGCGTCATGCCGCCAGTGTTCCGTGCGTCCGCTCAGCCGTCGAGCGCCGCGCGCATCACGGCCCGCGCGATGGGTGCGGCGCTGCCGCCGCCGCTGATGTCGGCACGGTCCGCGGTGGCGTCCTCCACGACGACGGCGACCGCCACGGCCGGCCGGCCCGAGTTCCTCTCCTGCGCCCAGGAGATGAACCAGGCATACGGCGTACCGGAGTTGTCGATGCCGTGCTGGGCGGTGCCGGTCTTGCCGCCGACGGTCACCCCGTCGATCGCGGCGTTCGTCCCGGTACCGTTCTCCACGACGTCGACCATCATCCGTTGCAGCCGCATCGCCGTCGTGGGGTTCATCGCCTGGTGGTACGAGCGTGACCCCTGCTGCTGGACCGGGTCGCCGTCGTGAGTGGTCGTGCGGTCCACCAGATGCGGATACCGGAGGTCGCCCCCGTTCGCCACGGCCGAGGCGACCATCGCCATCTGGAGCGGGGTCGCCGTGGTGTCGAACTGCCCGATGGACGACTGGGCGAGCTGGTCGTCGCTCATCTCCGTGTCGAAGTTGCTCCTGGCCACCCCGGAGGGGATCTTCAGCCCCGTGTCGTTGAAGCCGAACTTCTCGGCCGCCTCCACCATCCCGTCGAGGCCCACCTCCACCCCCAGATGGGCCATCACGGTGTTGCAGGACACCCGGATCGCCTCGGAGAGCGATGCCTTGCCGCAGCCGCTCGCCTCGTTGGGCAGGACGGTGGAGGTGCCGGGCAGGACGTAGGGCGAGGGAGTGTCGGTCGGCTCGTCCGGGTCGTCCACGACACCGGAGTCGAGCGCCGCGGCCGCCGTCACGATCTTGAAGGTGGAGCCAGGCGGATAGGTCTGGCGGATGGCCCGGTTGAGCATCGGCTGGCTCTTGGAGGTGGTGAGCCGGGCCCAGGCGTCCGTGACCGCGGAGCCGGTACCGGAGAGCCGCTCGGGATCGTACGAGGGGGTCGAGACCAGGGCCAGGATCTTGCCGGTGGAGGGTTCGAGGGCGGCCACCGCGCCCCGCCGCCCGCCGAGTCCGTCGTACGCGGCGCGCTGCATCGAATCCCTGATGGTGGTGACGACGTTCCCGCCGGGCTGCCGGCTGCGGGTGATGTCGTTCCACAGGGGCAGCGGGGCGAGCAGCGGGTCGGTGCCGGACAGGATGTCGTCCTCGGCGTTCTCGATGAGGGTGGTGCCGTACGTCTGTGAGGCGTACCCCGTCACCGGCGCGTAGAGCGGGCCGTGCTTGTAGGTGCGTTCGTACGCCAGTTGCTCGCCGGTGTCCTTGGAGCCGGTGACGGACTCGTCGCCGACGAGGATGTTCCCGCGCGGCTGGTCGTAACGGTCGATCGTGGTCCGGCGGTTGGCGGAGTTGCTGTCCAGCTCGTCGGCCTCGAAGAGCTGGATGCGGGCGGCGTTCACGAGCAGGGCCACGAGCAGCAGGAGGCAGAAGGCCGCGGCCCGGCGGATGTAGCGGATCACGACTCGTCCTCCAGGACCGGTGCGATCACTCCCGTCTCCGCCTGACCGGGGTGCGGGGTGCGGGCCACGTCGCTGACCCGGATGAGCAGAGCGACGATGATCCAGTTGGTGACGACGGACGAACCGCCCTGCGCGAGGAAGGGCATCGCCATGCCTGTCAGCGGGATCAGCCCCATCACGCCGCCCGCGATCACGAAGACCTGGAGGGCGAGGATCGAGGCGAGACCGATCGAGAGCAGCCGTCCGAACGGGTCGCGCAGCGCGAGGCCGGCCCGGTAACCGCGGGCCACCAGCAGCGCGTACAGCAGGAACACGGCGGTCAGCCCGGACAGGCCCAGTTCCTCGCCCGCCGTCGCCAGGATGAAGTCGGACTTGGCGGCGAAGCCGATGAGGATCGAGTGGCCGAGGCCGAGGCCGGTCCCGAGCATCCCGCCCGCGGCGAACGCGAACAGCGACTGGGCCAGCTGGCCCGGCCCCTGCCCCGCGTCGATGGACGCGAACGGATCGAGCCAGTCCTCCACCCGGCTGTGCACATGGGGTTCGAACGAGCCGACGACGAAGGCGCCGACGGCGGCGAGGACCATGCCGACGGCGATCCAGCCGGTCCGGCCGGTCGCCACGTACAGCATGATCACGAAGAGCCCGAAGAAGAGCAGCGAGGTGCCCAGGTCGCGTTCGAGGACCAGCACGCCGACGCTCAGCAGCCAGATCGCCACGATCGGCCCCAGCACCCGCCCGGTGGGCAGCTGGAGCTTCCACAGCTTGCGGCCGGTGTAGGCGAGGGCGTTGCGGTTGGCGGCCAGGTACGCGGCGAAGAAGACCGCGAGGAGGATCTTGGCGAACTCGCCGGGCTGGAAGGAGAAGCCGCCGACCCTGATCCAGATCTTTGCGCCGTTCACCGCTGGGAAGAAGATCGGCACGATCATCAGCACCAGGGCCGCGGCGACCGACAGGTACGCGTACCGCTGGAGCACCCGGTGATCGCGCAGGAGGACGACGACGGCGATGAAGAGCGCGACGCCGAGTGTGGACCAGATCAGCTGCGTGGGGGCGGCCTGGTCCCTGGGGGTCTCCAGGTCGAGCCGGTAGATCAGCACGAGGCCGAGGCCGTTGAGCAGGACGGCGATCGGGAGCAGCAGCGGATCGGCGTACGGGGCGCGGAATCGGACCGCGAGATGGGCGACGAGCGCGAGCAGCCCGAGCCCGGCGCCGTAGCCGGCGACATCGGGCGGTACGGCGCCGTTCCTGGCGAGTCCGACGGCGACGTATCCGTAGACGGAGATGAGGACGGCCCCGACGAGGAGGCAGAGCTCCACCCCGCGCCGCTTGGGCAGGCGTAGCTCGGGCGGGGGAGCGTCCGCCCTCGTTGCGGTCATGCCACGCAACGTAGCAAGAGGTGGGACTTATTTCCCTTATGTCCTAGCGCGCCTGTCCCGGGGGACGAATCGGGGCAGACGCGCTGTGACGTGCCGGGCGGTCAGCACCAGCGGGGGGCCGTACCGATGTTCGCGATGTAGCGGGCCGAGCCCCAGGCCCAGGTGCCGTCGGTGAGGAGATACCAGCGGTTGTTGCCGTCGACGTTGTCGCCGGTGGTCTTGCAGAAGATGTGGACCACCGTGTTGTACGGGACCTGGCCGATGATCCGGCTGCTCCGGGTGGGGCGGTCGCGCAGCAGCAGCCCGGCCCTGGAGGTGACACGTCCGAGGTAGTCGCCCTGGTCGGCGGCCGCGCCCTGTCCGGCGGCCGGGGCCGTCGCCTCCGCCTTCGGTGCGGGCGGCGGTACGCCGGGACCGGCGGCGAGTGCCGGGGCCGCGGTCGAGAGGGCAGCGAGGGTGCCGGCGGCGACGCAGAGGGCTATGCGGCGGAATCCCGGGCGGGGCTGAGCGGACATGCTGCCTCCAAGACGAAGGAACGGGCGGTGCGGGCCGTGGGGGGTGCCCGCGGCTCGTGCGCATCACGCTAGTTCGCCACGTGACGTCCGCAACCGGTCACTCTCTGCGGTGGGGGCTCCTGCGGGGCTGCCGGGCGCCCGGGACCGTTCACGGGACCGCCCCGGGCCGCCGGTACGTCGCCGGGCGGCACGTACTCCGGGAGGGTGAGCCGCGCCCGCGCGCCGCCCTGCCGGGCTCGCGGCCACGGCGTCGGGCCGGCGCGCACCCCCGCCCGCGACCCTGATGCGGGGAACGCGGTTACGGGGTAGCGGGGGCGGGTGGTGGGTGGATCAGCGCTGGTAGGGGTTCTGGCCCTGGCCGGGAGGCGCGTACCCCGGCTGCTGCTGCCCCTGGCCGAACGGGTTACCGTCCTGGTCCGACGCGTGCTGCGCGAGCAGCTGCTCGGCCTCCTCCTTCGGGATCTTCCGCTCGCCGCCGCAGAACGTGCACTGCGTCGTGAACTTCGTGGAGAAGGGGAAGAGCGGCACGAAGAACAGAGTGAACTTCGTGACCCGCTTACGCAGCGTGTGAGCGGCGGGATTCCCGCACCAGCCACACACCATCGTCAGGATGGCCAGCTGGTACAGATACCCCTTCGTACCGAAGATGATCATGGTGTGGTTCCCTTCCCCGTGTTCCCGTGCAACGTCCGCCGGCACAGTGCCAGCAGTTGTTCGTCCTCATACGTGTCATGACTGCCGTACCCGCCGTCCATCGCGTTGTGACGGCGTACGGAGGCGAGCTCGGCGCTCAGCGCGCGTGTTGCCTCCGACCCTGCACCAGCAGCCCCCATCCGCGCCAGGCATTCCGCGACCCGGACCCTGACGTGACGGTTCTGCTCCCACGCCGCAAGGAGTACGGGCACCACGTCACCGGCCCGCGCCGTGACCTCCCAGAGGGCGATCGCGGCGTCCACCCGCAGCCACAGTTCCTCGTGGCGCAGCAGCGCCCGCAGCTTCGGCGCGGCAGGCGCGGCACGCTCGCCCAGTCTGCCCAGCGCGCTCGCGGCCGCCCGCCGGTCGTTCACCTGCGCCGCCCACAGGCCCTCGACGAGGACCGGCAGGACGGTATCGGCGTCCCCGTCGACCGCCCACAGGGCCTCGGCCGCCTCCGTCGCCACCGCGGTGCCGGGCCGGCGCAGCAGCGCACGCAGATCCGGGACCGCGCAGTGCGCCGCGGGCCCGAACGAGCCGAGCGCACGCAGCGCCGCCGTACGCAGCCACTCGCCGCGGTACTCCGGCGCGCCCCGCAGCATCCGCAGCACCTCCGGCGCCGCCTCACCGGCCCGGAGCGCGGTCAGCCCTCCGAGCAGCGGACTCGCCCTGTCGTACGCGCTCTCGTCGAGCCGGACCTCGGCGAGCCTGCGGCGCAGCGTCCCGGCGAGCGGGGCCGCCGCCGGGCCGAGGTACTTGATGGCGGAACCCACGTCGTGCGGCAGCTCGGGCCGCTCCAGCGCGGCGGCCAGTGCGGGCACCACCCGGGCGTCACCCAGCCGGGCCAGCGCCTTGATCGTGGGGCTGAGCCCCGGCGGACCGCTCGCCCACTCCTTCACCCAGGCACCCGGATCCGCCGCCATCCGCTCGGCCAGCGCGTCCGCGGCCGGGGCCGCCAGCCCGAACAGCTCCCCGAGGACGTGCGACGCGGCATCGGCCAGCCGTGGCTCCGGGTCGGCGAGCTGGGTGCCGACCAGGGCGACCAGCTCCTCGTACGAGCCGCGCCAGGCCCTGATCAGCCCGCTGCTCATCCGCACGGCGTCCGTGCGCTGCCACCGGTCCGGGCTGCGCAGCTGGTCGGTCAGCAGCGCCGTGCGTTCCGCGACCCGGTCGTCCAGGCCGACGTGCAGTGTCCGCAGCAGATCGGCCGACCAGGGCGCGCTGCGCCCCGCCGACTCCTCGGCCGACAGCGCCCGCAACTGCCCGACCATCGTCGGTATGCCGCCGACCGCCGCCGGGTCGGCGCCCGGCGGAGGACCCGTCTCGGCGGGCTGCTCGGGCGTGGGCGGTACGGACCGCAGCTCCCGCATCAGCGCCGCGACGACCACCACGACATCGGGAGGCAGCGAGTCCGGGGAGCAGCGTGCGAGCTGGGCGAGGGCCGCGAGCCGCAGCCGTGGCCCGTACTCCCGCGACGACAGCCGGCTCAGCCACTCGGCGGCCCGCCCGGCGAGCGGGCGGTGGCGCAGGGCGACCCGTCCGGCCGCCTCGACGAGGGCCATGCGCACGGCGTCGTCCGGCTCCACCGGCAGCCGCTCCCTCAGCAGGGCGAGCACCCGCACCGGGTGGCTGTGCAGGGTGGCGAGCGCCAGCGGCGCGGCGAGCCGTACGGCGGGGTCCTCGTCGGCGATCAGCTCGAAGAAGACCCCGGCGCCCGCCGTGACGGCCGCCGCCGCCATCGCGTAGTTGGCGGCGCCCTCGATCTCCTCCTCGTCGATCTCGTCCTCGTCGTCCTCGTCGAGATCGATGCCGCCGATGCTGGTCAGCAGCTCGACGATGCACCCCCGGTCCTGTATCCCCGGGTCCACCACCAGCTCGAAGAGGAAGGGGATGCAGGCCAGGGTGCACCCGTACACGTCGCCCTGGTGGTGGACGGCCCCGTACATGCCGTCGAGGGCGCTCTCGCGCTCGGCAGGGTCGGCGGACGCCAGGCCGCGCAGCAGCTCCGGCACGTCGTCGGCCGGCCCGTAGGCATGTTCCATCGAAGCCCACTCGACCTCGTCGATCCCCGCGAACACGCCATCCCCTCCCCGCGAACGCCCCTGTACCCGACGGTGGACGCCGCGGTCTCAAGCAGCGCCCTGGGCAGAGTGTGCACCACGCCCCCGACAATCCACCCGCGACTTGTGGCCTTTCCTGACACACTCACAGGGACGTAATCAGGGCGTTTCAGAGGTCTGGGCCCAAAGGCCCATGACGGCCGCCGGCCAGGAAATCACCGTGCGTCCGGGGCTGTGAACCCACAGTGGCTCCGTGCCTTCCGTCCACCGTGCGGCGGACTAGCCGGTGTCCGGCAGCGGCCGGGCCCGCTCCGGGTCGAGGAGCGGGCCGAGCAGGTCCCCGTGGCGTTCCAGCCGGGCGGCCATGTCGCCCGCCAGGAAGACCAGTTCGCCGGGCGCCCCGCAGTCCTCGATCTCGTCCCAGGTGACGGGCGCGGACACGGTCGGTTCGGCCCGGGCCCGCAGGGTGTAGGGGGTGGCGGTCGTCTTGGCCGCGGCGTTCTGGCTGAAGTCGACGAACACCTTTCCCGGGCGCAGAGCCCGGGTCATACGGTGCACGACCAGCTCGGGCAGGGTGTTCTGCGCCTCCACGGCCAGCCCCCTGGCGTACGCCGACACCTGCTCCGATGGGGTCGGCTCCAGCGGGACGAGGAGGTGCAGCCCCTTGGAACCGGACGTCTTGCCGTAGGCGGTCAGCCCGTCCGCCGCGAGCCGTGCCCGCAGCCAGAGCCCGACCGCGCAGCACTCCACGACGCTCGCGGGCGCCCCGGGGTCCAGGTCGAACACCAGCCGGTCGGCGATCCGGGGAGCCTCGGCCCGCCACTGCGGGGTGTGGAATTCGACCACCAGGTTGGCCGCCCACACCAGGGACGCCAGGTCCTGTACGACGACTTGGCGTGAACTCTGCGCCTCATGGCGCTCGACCTCGGCCGTCCGCACCCATTCGGGCGTCCCGGGGGGCGGATTCTTGGTGAAGAAGCGCTGCCCGTCCGGACCGTCGGGATAGCGCAGGAAGGACACGGGCCGGTCGTCCAGGTGCGTGAGCAACGGCTCCGCGACCGTGGCCGCGTAGTAGTGGAGCACCTCGCCCTTGGTGGTCCCGGTGGCCGGATACAGCACCTTGTCGAGATTGCTGAGCGTCAGCCGTCGCCCCTCCACCTCCGTGATCGGCGTCATTCAATAAGAATCACACGAAACAGACCCAAGCGATCGATATAGGCATGAATGGCGTGAACCATGAGGCTCATCGGGGAAGGATCGTGAGTCATGGCTGTCGCGCACCGATCCGGGGCATGTCGGGGCCGCACGGAGCCGATCGGGTGAGCGTGCCGGTGTGCGACAGGTGTGTGCGGGGTGGTTTCAGGCGGAGGCCCGCTTGGTGGCCTTCTTGGCCGCTGTCTTCTTCGCGGCGCCCTTGCCCGTTCTCTTCGTGGCGGCGGTGGTCTTCTTGCCGCCGGATCCCTTCGGTGACGCGGCGGTCTTCTTGGCCCCGGAGCCCGTCGATTTCCTGGCCGGCGCCGACTTCTTCGCCGCGGCCTTCTTCGCGGTCTTGCGGGCAGGCATGTTCCGGACCTCGGCCTCTGTCTCCTCGCCCGCGTCCTCCCCGCGCGACTCCTTGGCCGCGCGGACGCTGTTCTCCAGGGCGGCCATGAGGTCGATGACCTTGCCGCCGGCCGGAGCGGCTTCCGCCTCGCGCGGAGGCTCGACGCCCTGAAGCCTGGCTTCGATCACCTGCTGGAGCGCTTCCTGGTACTCGTCATGGAGCGCTGACAGGTCGAAGTCCTCGGAGAGCATGTCCATGAGGGACCTGGCCATCTGCAGCTCCTGGGGCCGGATCGTCACGTCCTCCTCCGGCGTGACGCCGGCGGCGGAACGGACCTCGTCGGGCCAGAGACACGTCTGCAGCACCAGCGTGTCCTCGTGCACCCGGAGCACGGCCAGTGACTCTCTCGACCGGATGGCGATCTTCGTGACGGCGATCTGTCCGGCCTCGGTCAGAGCCTGCTTGAGCAGGGCATAGGGCTTGGCGGCCGCGCGATCGGAGGTGCCGACGTAGTAGGCCTTGGAGAACATCAGCGGGTCGATGGTCTCGGCGTCGACGAACGCCAGCACGTCGATGAGCTTCTTGCTGGGGAGGGGGAGGTCGGCGAGGTCTTCGTCGGACAGCGTGATCATGCTGCCGTCCGGGGCCTCGTAGCCCTTGGTGATCTCCTGGTAGGGGATCTCGACGTCCTCGGCCTCGCACACGCGCCGCAGCCGGACCCTGGAGCTGTCCTTCTCGTGCACCTGGCGAAGCGGGATGTCGTGCTCCTCCGTCGCCGTGAAGAGCTGGACCGGGATCGTGACCAGCCCGAACGAAATGGCCCCTTTCCAGGTGGCTCTCATACCGGCGCTCCTTCCCTGTGGACCCTCAGGCTAAGCCGAGGCCGGACGCCGCGACACTCGGCGGCACCGCGAGGCTGTCCGGCCGGTCGGGCGAGGCGACGGCGCGGTCCCCGGGCGGTGGAGCCCGGTGGCCGGACGGGTGGTCTCAGCGCCAGTCGTCGATCACGTAGGCGTCGGGATGGCTGTAACCGGTTTCGTTGGGGCGGTGCATCGTGACGCCCTGCAACCCGGTGCGGAAACCACGGGCGATCATGCGCCCGTACGCATCCGGGCGGCCCAGGTTCATCCCGGCGTCCAGCTGACTCAGCCCGCGCTCGGCCGCCAGCTGCTCACATGCGTCGAGCAGTCGCTCGAAGCGGTCGGCGGCCTCCGGGCCGGGGCGTACGGTGCCGAACTTGACGAAGCACACGTCCTCGCCGGCCTCCGATCCTGCTCCGCAGTGGCAGACGGCCAGGCCGTCGAGTTCGGAGCCGCCGCCCTGGAGCAGGATGGTGTCCCCGAGTCCCTGCGCGTGCACGGCGACGATCTCGCGTTCCAGGTCCAGACCCTCGTACACGGCCCCGGTCAGTGCGCGACAGGCACTGAGGCCGGCGGGCTGCTCGGCGGCGGGCAGCTCGCTGTACATCACCCGGCCGGGGACCGGGGAACCGCCCGTGACCTGCTTCCTCATGATGGCCGTGAGGAAGCGGGGCCAGAAGCCGTACGTGCGGTAGAGCTCAAGGTGCTTGGGACTGTGCGAGAAGGTGAACAGGCCCAGGTGGCGGTTCCCCCAGGTGTCGAAGCAGTCCATGACCGGATCCATCAGCCGCTTGCCGACGCCCTGGTCCCACAGGTCCGGACGCACGGTCAACGGTCCGAAGTACCCGACGCTGCCCCAGTTGGCGGCGAAGTTCGATCCGGCCAGTTCACCCTCGACCGTCGCCGCGAAGGCCGCCTGCGGATCGGCCGCCCAGCGTGTGCGGACGTAATCGGAGGTCTCGAAGAACGTCTTCGGCTCGGGGAGCCCGAGGAACGTCCCGAAGGCGACCCGGAAGATCTCATCGGCCTGATCCAGGTCGGCCTCGGCCATCGGGCGGACCGACACCCGGCCCGCGACGGTCTTCCGCTCCGCTCCCCGTGACGTCATCGCTCTCTCCTTCTCGGACCCCCGTTTCATCACAACACGAGCGGCACCGCATGGCGATGCGAAGGATCCGCCGACAGCAGAGGCCGGTGACCAGGCCTGACTGCCCGCGCGGTGACGCCCACGGGACCGGCGGTACCGCGCGGCTGATCCCGCGGGACCGCACACAGGCCGTCGGTCCCGCGAAATTCGCATGACAAACCATCACGCCTCGTGCAGCATCGGCCGGTCGCCTTGCCCGTCCACTCCAGGGGTGCACCACGTCCATCGACCATGAGCTCGCCCCGGCCTGGCTGCCGTGGGCGGCCGCCGATCCGCACCGGAACGCCTTCGCCTGGGACGATGCCGAGGAAGCGCGGGTCATGGCGCTGATCGCGGCGATCGTGCCCCCCGGCGATGCCGACCAGATTGCGAAGATTCGCTTCGTCGACAGCGTCACCTCCTTGCTGGCGGCCCGCTACGGCCGGTGGGTCTGTGGATGGAGATGGCACGGCGACGGCGGCGTCGTCACCAGTTGGTGCTGTGCATACCATTCGGTCGGTGAACCTGAAGCGACGGCCGCCGGAGTCGTCGCATCGCTGCTGGAATGGCGTGACTGGCTCGAGGACCTGGCGGAGCGGTTCGAGTGGCTCGCGCCGCCGGCCGACGCGGACGCCGAGGACTACAGCTGGCACGTGGAGCGGGCGGCGGCCCGGCTGGTCACCTTGGTCGTGGACGACACGGGAGCCTCGGGCGGCTGGTACGGGCTCTGCCACACGGTGCTCGGGTGGTTTCTCTCGTTCGTGGGGCTGGAGCACGACGAGGCGAAGCGGCTCGTCGACGCCACGATCGGCGGACGGTTCGAAAGCTGGGTCGAGCCGAAGCCGGCGTTGATCGGCACGGTGGGGGAGGAGCTGGCAGCCCGGGCGACCGGCCTGCGGCCGCATCGTGACCACTGAGACCGCTGACGCGCTTGCCGCCTGGTGCGCAGTCAGGTCCCAGGTCGACTGGGAATCCACCGGCTTCCGGACCGCGACGCGCATGACGCCGGCCGTCGACGGGCTCGCGGCCTGGTTCGACGGCCCGGTCCGGCGCCGGGACCCGGACCGCGCCGACCGGCTGCTCGCCGCATGGGCACTGGTCCGCACGGATGCCGGACAGAACGAACCGCTCACCCCTGCCCTGCTCGCAGGCTGGCAGCGGCTCGTCCTCGGGGTGCCCGCGGTCTCCCTCCGGCATGGCGACGCCTTCGCCAAGGGCGGCCGGGAGCGCTATGGGCTGACGTCGGGCACATGGCGGGATTTCGGTGACTTCATGCATCAGAGCGCCGACGGGGCGACCCCTCTGGCCGCCCGCGCCGCGAGGGCGTATCTGGACGTCGCCTTCTTCCACCCCTACCCGGATGGCAACGCCCGCTTGGCGCTCCTGACCCTGGCCTTCGTCCTGGAAAGGGAAGGAGTCCGGCTGGATCAGGTGGGCCCGCTGCAGATCACCCGGTACGCGGACGACCCTGCCGGCGCCGCGGACTTCGCGGGCCTGGTCGCCGCCCTGATTCGCGCGACCCACCGCAGGGCGGCCGCGACCACAGGCTGAGAAGCGTCGGCCGTCTCTCAGCCAGTGAGCACGTCCACGTGTGCCGGGCCGAGCACCTTCATGACTCCGTCCGCGCTCCCGGGCAGCCCGCCTACGCCGGATCGGTCGCGTCCGGGATGGAGGGCAGATCGAGCCCCGGATACGAGTCGAGTTCGGTCGTCACATACGTGCAGCTCGTATACGTGTAACCGGGCTGGACCTTCGACCCGGACGCGTAACTGTCCACGTCCGCCGCCGCTCCGGTGCCGTGCTTGTACAGGAAGTGGTAGTCACCCGCCGGGAGTCGCAGGGTGGCCTTCGGGTACTTCTTGCCCCCGGACCGGCAGGCGAGGTCCGGTCCTTCTGACGCGCTGTACCGCTTGCAACTGCCGCACCCCTTCAGCTCCACGCTGCCGGACACGGGGCCGGTGTAGAGGATCTCGACGGCGGTCGGCGCGTCGTTGCTGATGACCAGCTCCATCCGGGAGCCACCCGGCTTCTTCCGGGGCGGCAGTCGCTTGCCGGCCGACGGGCGCTCCTCGGCTATCTCCGCGGCGATGGAGATGTCCCGGGCGTGCTGTCTGCGCCCGTCCTTCCTGTACGTGTCGGCGAAGCCGGTGAGCGTCTCGCGCGCCTCGGTGAACTTCTTGTCCTTGAACTCGTCCACCCCGCAGGCGTAGACACCGTCCTGGACGCCACGGTCCGCCTTCACGCTCAGCGCGGACACCGTCCTGTCGGGCATCGCCGCCACGGTGGCGCCGATACGCCGCAGCACCTCGGTCGCCGCGCACGGCTCACCGCCGCGCACCGCCTCGACCTGTTCGTCCATCTTCCCGGTGACAGCCGCTCCGACCTGCTTGGCCGGTGCGGAGTCGGGCAGCGTACGCAGCAGCTCGCCCAGGTCGCCGCCGTCCGAGGCGTCGCTCACGTCGCTCCCGTCACCGATCGTGGACACCCCGCACCCGTACAGCGACTCGGCGAGAGGCTCGTCGGGCCACCCGGCCAGCGACCCGAGGAGCTTGGCGTCGACCGAGTCGGGCACGGTCCGCAGATAGGTCAGCGGCTCCACGGCCGCACAGTGGTCCTTGGCCTCGTACGGGGCCGACACCGCCTCGTAGTACGCCTTCAGCCGCGACGGCACGAGCTTCCCGGCCCGCGACCCGGCATGGTCCTCACCGAGCTCGCGGTAGATGTCGAGCGCGGAGCGGTACTCCGCCTTGCCGCCGGCGAACGACTGCTTCGCCGCGGCTGCGACGGCCCGGTCCCCCTTCTCCAGCCGGTCGAGCAGCATCTGCTCGACGGCCTCGTCCCGCTCGGAGGCGTACACCGCGACCCCGCCCGCCGGTACCCCCAGCAGCAGCAGGCCCAGGACGGCCGCCACCAGCGGCCGCCACGAACCCCCCACGGCCGTACGGCGCGCGGTCCACGCCCCGTCGGCGGCGGCGAGCACGAGCACGAGCAGATAACTGATGACGATCCCCGCCGGCACCCCGTCGGGCTCCGCCGGGAGCACGGCCAGCAGCAGCCCGCCCGTCGCCACCCAGCACAGAGCCGCTCTGGGCCAGCGCCGCATCAGGACATAACCGAGCCCGAGGCCGGTCAGATTGAGCAACGCGACCGCCGCGGACCGCAGCGCCGCCCCCGGAGGCGGCGGCCCGACCGCAGGCGGCCCGGCCGGAGGCGGTGGCGATCCGTCCGGCACCCGCCAGGGCCCCGGTTCCGGCCCGAACTGCTGATGATCCCCCGCTGTCATACGGTCCCCCCGACCGTCGAACCCGCCCAAGTCCCCCCGTAGCTGCCCGCTTTCCTCACGGTTCATGCCCCGAATCGGCACAATGTGCGGTCCGGGTGCGTGTCCGCGCGCGCAAGAGAACAGGCTGACCGATGGAAGACCGCACACCACAGCCGACGTGGCGTTTCTCCCTGCCCTGGGGCGACCTCGACGTCTTCGCCGACGGCCGGGTACCGGAGTCCCTGCGCTCGACGGCCGCCGTTCTCGCCCGTCTGGAAGAACGCTTCCGTCCGGCCCTGCTCCGCTTCCACCGTCGGCCGGAAGGTGGCGCCTACGCGGCGGTCTGGCCGCCGGACCGGCCGGCCCCGGCACGCGTCGCGACAGGCGTGGCCCGGCCGGACCCGCGCGAGCTGGAAGGCGTCGTCCTCGCGGAGGTCCGGTCCCTGACCTGCCACGTCTGCGCGGCACGCTTCCAGGCCGTCTACCCGGACACGGGTCTTCCGCTCTTCGGCGGGCAGCTGTCGGCGCACCGGCTGGTCCGCGGCTGCCCCGCCTGCGGCGGCGGCTTCGCCACGTCCCGCATCCAGGCACTCGCGCTGTCGCCGGGGGAACTCAGCCCAGATCGCCGATGAACGCCCGCCAGGCGTCGCGCCCGAACCCGATGACGGGCCCGGCGGGACGCGTGCTGTCGCGGACGGGGACGAGGTGGGGGAGGTCGCGGGCGACCTCGACGCACTCGCCCTGTCCGCCGCTGTAGCTACTCACGCGCCACTGGGCTCCAGCGAGGTCAGGGAGGGGGCGGCGGTCCTGGGTCATGGTTTGCGCTCCTTGGCGATGCGTCGGATCAGGCCGAGTGATTCCGTCGGTGGCAACGCCGAGGTGCGAGCATCGTCGAAGAGATCGCGGTAACGAGCAACTTCGGACTCCCGTTCCATCCAGGTGTTGCCGGTCGGAGTCTCAGTCAGTACGAGATCGAGCGCTGACACCCGCGGAAAGCTCAGCAGCAGGTAGGGACCGAACATACCCGGGTGCGCCCCGCGTGAGAACGGCAGCACCTGGACGGTGATGTTGGGCAACTCGGCCATGTTGGCCAGGTGTTCCAGCTGGCGGTCCATGACGGCGTTCTCGCCGACCTGTTGGTGGAGGACGCCCTCTGCAAGTACGGCCCAGAGCTCCAGCGGGTCATCGCCGGAGAGGCGTTCCTGGCGCGCGAGTCGCACCTGCACGAACTGGTCGATCTCCTCTGCGGTCCGCCACGCACGGGAGGCGACGGTGACGGCTCTCACGTACTCCGGTGTCTGGAGCAGGCCCGGGATCAGCTGCACCTGGAAGGTCTTGATACCGGCGCAGATCGTTTCCATCTCGATGTAGTCGCGATACGCATCACCGAGTACGGACCCGTACTGGTGCCACCATCCCTCGCGCCGACGGCGGTTGGCCGTGCGAGCGAGGGATGTCAGACGGTCGCGAGCCTCCTGATCTGTCACGTCGTAGGCATGTATGAGTGCGACCAGATCTGGTGTTCGGACTGGGACATGACCGTTCTCGATCCGGCTGATCTTGCCTTTTGTGCAGTCGAGTACCTCGGCCGCCTCAGCGGTGGACAGGCCCGCGCCTTCACGGAATCGGCGCAGCTCATCGCCGAGTTGGCGCCCCAGAACGGTTGATGGCTTTACGGATGGCATACGTCACTCCCTATCAGCACCGGGCAGCTTCCGTGCCCAGGATGCACGAACGGGTGAATTGCGCATCAGGAACCCATTCAACGTTGCGCCAGTACGAAGTGCGCGGGCAGTCTGAGGCTGTTCCATCCGCGCCAATCCGGCGCCCCTCACGACCACTTGCTGTGACGTCGCCGATCCATGGGAGCCTGAATGACAGAGCACTCCGACCTTCGCGAAGCCGGCTTCCGGCTGGTGCGCAGCCCGAGCAGCGTTCCCGAGGCGCGAGCGATACTGCGGGCCAAGCTCGGAGAGTGGCGGGCAGGCCACGGCGCCCTGGCGGACGCCGAGTTGGTGCTCAGCGAGCTCGTGACCAACGCCCTGCGGGTCCCCGTCCCCGGTGACCGGCAGGTCGGCGTGCGCATCGCGTGCTGGGAGAACGGGGCCCGCCTGCGCCTGGAGGTCAGTGACGCCGGGCCGGGGCGGCCGCAGGTGCGCAGGCCCCGGGAGACGGATGCCGCCGGACGGGGGCTGTTGCTGGTCGCCGCCCTGGCCCATCGCTGGGGTGTGGAGGAGCGTCCCGCCGGGATCGGGAAGACCGTCTGGGCGGAACTGTGGGCCGCCGGCTCCGCACTCCCGGAACCGGAGATCGCGGCCAGGGCCGTCCTTCCCGGTCAGTGCGTACGCGCCTGGGGCGCCTGGCACACGGTGCGGGCCGTCCGGAGGGAGCGGTACGCGTCGGGAGGGCTCGGCGTCGTCATCACCCTGGACGACGGTGGTCCGGCTCTGCGCCTGCACGCGGCGGAACCGGTGACGGTACGGACCGCAGGGGCGGTGGCCGCGTCATGAGGAGGCTTTGGGAGAGGTTCCGCCGGCGTGCCGCACGCAGTGCCGCGCCGCCGCGTTTCACCGGCACCCTGATGCAGCTGATCGAGAGGCGTCTCGTCGTGGTCGGCCGGGCAGGTGAGCCGGTGTTCGAGGTGTGCCCGGCGCCGCCCGCGCGGCGGAAGGTGCAGCGTGTCGGCCGTGGCTCCCTCCGGGGGCGTGTCCGTCTGGCCGCGTCGTTCGACGAGCCGCCCGCCACCGTCCTCGAAGCGTTCGGAGTGCGCTGATGCGACTTCTCCTCGACACCCGGGTGGTCGTGTGGTGGCTGGACGACTCGCCGGAACTGTCCCCGGAGGTCAGGGCGCTGCTGGACACCGAGCCCGGTGTGTACGTCAGTGCCGTGTCGCCGTGGGAGATCACCGTCAAGCAGTACCTCGGCACGGCCGAGGGTCCGGGGGATCTGGCCGAACAGGTACGTGACGTCCCGTTCGCGAGCCTGCCGGTCACCGCCGCGCACGGAGTGCGGGCCGGACGGCTGCCGATGCTGCACACGGACCCCTTCGACCGGATGCTGATCGCGCAGGCGCAGGCCGAGGGGATGGCGCTGGTCACCCGCAGCCCGCACATATCGCGGTACGACGTGGGGGTCATGGCGGTCTGATCCGCGTCGCCACCGGACGTGCCGAGGGTTCGGCGGCGGTGTTCGGCGCGGCGACGCGTGGGCCGTGCTCGTACGGGTTGTCGGAGGCGGGCGGTAGCGTCGGCGACGACGGTTTCCCACGGTGGGCAAGGTGGTTGGGTGTGCTCTACATCGCGCTTCTGCGTGGCCTGAATGTTCCGGGCCGATCGGTGAAGATGGAGTATCTGCGTGAGCTCTTCACCGGGATGGGCTTCGAGTCCGTCCGCAGCTACATCCAGAGTGGGAACGTCTTCTTCGAATCCGAGGAGGAGGACCGGGACGTACTCGGCGAAGTCATTCGTACGGCGCTGCGGGAGGCCCTCGGTTACGAGGTGGCCGTCTGCCTGCGTACGGTGCCGGAGCTTGAGGCCCTTCTCGCGCGCGATCCTTTCAAGGACGTCACCGTCACCGATGACATGCGCAGCTGCGTCGTGTTCACGACCGAGCGCATCGATCCGGCGCTCGAACTGCCTCTGATGTCTCCCAAGAAGGACATCGAGATCATCGCGACCGCGCCCTACGAGGCGTTCGTGGTCTGGTACCTGATCAAGGGCAGGGCGCCGAACGCCAAGGGCTTCCAGGAGCGGGTGCTCGGGCACGACGCGACGACGCGCTTCTTCCACACGGTGGGCAAGATCCTCGCGGCGGCGAAGAAGGGCTGAGGCCTGACTCAGGCGGCCGGTGGCCTCCCGCCCACGAACGCGGCGAGGCGGTCCATGCCGGGAGCGCACGAGCGGCGCAGCTCCTCGGTCTGTTCGAGGGAGAGCGCTGCGGCGGCACCGGTCCGGCCCGCGTCCACGCGGCCGGCCACCCGGACGGCCCAGGCGGCCGGTTCCGGGATGCCGGTGAAGCGGCCGAAGCGGGTCAGTTCCGGGACCGGGTCGGCCACGATCCGGTCGTAGGAGATGTGCAGCAGCCGGTGCTCCGGGAGGCCGGCCAGGTGCTTGACCGCGCCGGTGCTGTACGACCACATCGTCCCGAACCGCTCCAGCGGAAGGTCGGCGCCCGCGAGCGCGGAAGCGTCCAGGGTGTCCGGCGCGAACACGCGCAGCTCCTCGGGAAGACGATCCGGATGCCCCGGGTCGTGGACCGCGTACGGGTCCACTCCCAGGATCTTGCGCATCTCCCTGATCTTCACCGCCAGCCGGAAGATGGGGTGCCGGCTCATGGACACCGCGCAGTCCGGGCCGTGGCGGTACATGTGGACGAAGCGCGCCTCGGGGAAGTACGTGAGCAGATCGGGAAGGAAGCGCTGCGCGGCACCCGAGCGCTCGATCACGACCTCCCGGCCGAGGAACGAGGCCCACCAGACGAAGAGCCGCAGGTACTGCCGGGGGAGCGGGGCCACCGGCCAGCCGGTCACCTCGTCCCGGATGCTGTCGAGCATGGCGTCCGGGTCGTCCGTGAGCGGGGGCAGCGTCATGACCGAGAGCGCGGGAACGCTTCCCGCGGCGTAGCGGCCGGAGCCGAGCGGGTAGCGGTATTCGGGGACCGTGACACCTTTGCGCATCAGCGTGTTGGGCTTCAGCCGCGGAGTGCTGAGCAGGTGCCAGAAAGCCGGGCCGTCGAGCTCGCCGGCCGAAAATCCCCACGGATCCAGGCACGCGAAGAACTCGCTGAGGCTGAGCACCTCGCGGTGTTCGTTCACGAGATCCGAAAGCATGGTGGAACCGCAGCGGCCGGTGCCCAGGACGATGGTGAGTGGCGCCATCTGCTCGCTCCTTCCGGCGGCGGAGGCGGGATCCGCGCGCAGGGAGATCGTCATTCCCCTTTCTCTTCCCATTCTCTCCTCCGGCTCTATCGGAGAAACTCCGTTTAATTTAAAGGGGATTGACCGAGTATTGGGCGTTGACCGGAGCTTGCGGCCCTCCTTAGAATTCCCCGAGCTCCGACGGAAAAGAGTCCGATGGTGAATCAGGCGTCGCAGGCCAACGAGTCCATAGCGTGTTCCAAGGACGACGACGGAGTCCTCCTCGCGGAATTCTCGGGCGCGCACGAACAGAATCCCTTCAGCCGGGCCCGTATGCGGGAACTCACCGCGCTCATGCGGGACATCGATGCGGACGACAAGGTGCGGTGCGTCCTGCTGTACGGCGGTCCCGGGCGCTCGTTCGGTGTCGGCGGCGACTTCAACGAGGTCTCGATGTTCACCGGCGGCGACGAGGTGAGCGACTGGATCGACGACATCACCGATCTGTACGCGACGATCGCGGGGATCTCCAAGCCGGTCGTCGCGGCCATCGACGGCTATGCCATCGGGGTCGGCCTCCAGATCGCGCTGTGCTGCGACTACCGGGTGGGCAGCGAGAACGCCCGGCTCGTCATGCCGGAGTTCAAGGTGGGCATCGCCTGCAACTTCGGTGGCTTCATGCTGCGGTACACGGTGGGCACCACCGTCATGCAGCGGATGCTCTACACCTGTGAGGAGTGGCCCGCCGACCGGGCGCTGGCCGACGGGCTGCTCCACGAGGTGCAGCCCGTGGACAACACACTGGGCCGCGCCCTGGAACTGTCCCGCACCGTGGCGCGCTACACCCCCGAAGCGGTGCAGGGCACCCGGGGACGGGTCAACGCCCCGTTCGTGGAGGGGCTGGAGCGGCTCCGCGCCGAGGCCAAGGACTCTCACCGCAAGGCGTTCGCAGCGGGCGAGGCGCAGGTCAGGATGCGCCGGATCATCGGACAGGGCTGAGGCGGGGGCTGAGACAGGGCTGACGGTGGTCCGGGGACCACCGTCAGCCGGCCCCGTGCCCTACCGCGTCACCGTCCGGCGGAAGTCGTCGAAGCGGGCCTCCACCTGCCAGCCGAGACGCCGGTAGAGGGCGAGCGCGGGCGCGTTGTCCGCGTCGACGGTCAGGACCATCGCCGTACGCCCCCGGCTCATGGACGCGTGCATCACCGACAGCAGGAGCAGGCTGCCCAGGCCGCGCTGCCGGGCCTGCGGCACGACACCGATCTGCCGTACGTACGCCGCCTGACGGCTTTGCGCCATGCGGTCGGTGATGTTCGCGAAGCCGACGGCCCTGCCGTCCGCCTCCAGGAGCGCGCACTGGGCCGGATCGACGCCCGGGTCGGTGCGCCACCACTCCAGCCAGGTGTCGAAGCCGTCCTCGCTCTTGCCCGCCTCCTCGGCGGCGAAGGCCCTGTTCTTCACCTCGTGGAACGTACGCAGGTCCTGCTCGCCGGCGAGCGGGCGCACCGCCGTGCCCGGCACGCGGGGCACCGGCGGGAGCCCGCCGTCCAGGGTGACCGCCATGCGGTGGTACGGATGGGGGGAGCCGAACCCGCGTGCGCGCAGGGCGTCGCGTGCGGCCTTCTCGCCCTCGGAGACGAAGCACGAGAGCTCGCCCTCGTCCCCGGCCAGGAGTGCGGCGCAGCGCCGCTCGGCGAAGTCCAGGAGCAGCGCCCCGTCGTCGACGGATGCGTCCGGCCCGAGCACCAGCTCCGCCGTCCACCCCGACACACCGGACGTACTGCTCACCCACACCGCGCCCACAGGGCTGCCGTCGGGGCCGGGCAGCAGCCTGCCCTCGCTCCGGGCGTCCAGGCCGGGCGCGGTCAGCCGGCCGGCGATCCAGGCGCGGGTCGTCTCGGCCCTGCCCAGCGCGGCGAGGTCGCGGTCCCGGGCGAGCTGCCAGACGGTGTCCGTGTGGGCGCACGGGTCGAGAGGGACGAGCGTCTCCCGGACCCGGCGGGCGGGGGCCGTCACCGGGCCGCGCCCGCGCCGCCCCTGTCCCGCCGGGGGAGGGAGTAGACGTAACTGACCGCCCGGCGCTCGTCGTCGGTGCGGTTGGGGGCCGAGGTGTGTGCGGTGAAGCCGCCGAACAGCACCGCCGATCCGGCGCGCCGGGGAAGCGTCACAGGGGTCAGCTCCGGCCACAGCCGCTTGATGTCCAGCGTGGGTTCACGCGGCGAGGCGAAGAGGTCGTCCTGGTCGATGCCGTCCGGCTTGTACGCGATCCGCTCCCGGTGCGAACCGGGCAGGAACTGCAGGCAGCCGTTGTCCTCGCGGGCGTCGTCCACCGCGATCCAGATGGTGTAGACGTCCTCGTACTTCTCGTAGAACTCCTCCTTGAGGAAGAGGGCGTCCTGGTGCCACGGCTTCTCCGAGCCGACCTGGGAGGGCTTCGCCCACAGGTAGGTGTTGTAGAAGTCGCCGGCGACCCCGTGCAGCGGCCTGACCAGCCCCTCGTTGAGGTTGATCATCTCCGGGACCGCGGCGAGCTCGGGGGAGTGCTCATGGGCCATGCCCACGACGCGTACCTTGCCCGGAATGCATTCCTTGCCCGCGGCGCGCGCGGCCCATCCGCCGCCCTCGCCGTCCGACTCCAGCTGCCATCCGAAGGTGCTGTAGCGCATGTCCTCGGTCCGCCGGATCAGATCCGAGCAGCCGCGGCGCATCAGGTCGAGGGCTGGTCCGGACACCAGGTCGTCGAGCTGGATGACGCCGCGCTCCTCCAGTTCGCCGGCGAGGTCCTCGATCGACGGGCTCAGGGGCATCGGCTCCACCTTTCTGTACGCGCACGGGTGTGCGGCGTCAAGAACTCTGTGTGTGACTCGACTATGTGCAAGCCGCCCGCGCACCGGCAACGGAACGGCCGCGGACGGTTCGGGACAGGCCCCAAATGGCATAGGGGACAACGGACTTGGTGGGCTCCGGAGGTGGTGCTGTGGCCTCTAGGGTGGAGTGACGCCACCGGGGAGCTGGAGGACGCACATGGGAGGAACGGCGACCGTCCCGGCGCTGATCGTGGACTGGGGCGGCGTGCTGACGCAGTCCTTCGGCGAGGCGGTCGCCGTGTGGGCCGCCGCCGAGGGAGTGGACGCAGGGGAGTTCGACGCGGTCCTGGGCAGGCTGCTGGGGCCCGGCGCGGTGCGGGACGGCGGGCCGAATCCCTTCCACCAGGTCGAGCGGGGCGAGCTGGCGGTGGCGGACTTCGAGTCCGCGCTGGCCGCGCTCCTGAGACGCACCGACGGGACGCCGGTGCCCGCGGAGGGCCTGGTCCAGCGCATGTTCGCGGCCTTCGCGATGGACCCGGTCATGACGGAGCTGCTGCGCCGGGTGCGTGGTGCCGGGGTCCCGGTCGCGTTGCTGTCCAACTCCTGGGGCCATCGTTACGACCGGGAGGGCTGGGACGAGCTGTTCGACGTGGTGGTGATCTCCACCGAGGTGGGGATGCGTAAGCCGGAGCCGGAGATCTTCCGGCACACCGCCCGCCTGCTGGACCGCCGTCCCGAGGAGTGCGTGTTCGTGGACGACCTGGGCCGCAACGTGCGCGCCGCGTCCGCGCTCGGTATGGCGACCGTCCACCACCGCACGGCGGCGGAGACCGAGGACGCCCTGGCCGGGCGGATATCCGGCCTGTCCTCGTTCGCCGGACCGGCCTGAACGGCAGACCGGTCCTCCCTGAACCGGCCGGCTCAGATGAAAGGCCGCGCCCTAAGCGCAGGCCGAGGCCCGGGGGGCCGCCTGGGCGCCGATCGGCTGCGCCGCCGCGATCCGCCGCATACGGCCCACCAGTTCGTCGAGCCGGCTCTCCGCCGGCCCCGTACAGTCCAGCAGCCGGCGAGCGGCGGCCGACAGCGAGGTGCCGCGCGCCGTGCTGTAGACGAGCGGCAGTCCGCAGCCCTTCTCCAGCCGGTGGATACGCCGGGTCAGGGCGGGCTGGGTGACCAGCAGGCTGGCGGCCGCGCGGTTCAGGCTGCCGATCCGGTCGATGGCCCGGAGCAGGTGCAGATGCTCCGCCTCGAAACGGTTGTCCGGGTCAGGACCGCCCCAGTGGAGTTCGGACAGCAGGACGGGCAGCGGTCCGCGGGCTCCGGGCGACGAGGCGTCGACCTCGGGCCTGGTCCGTATCGGCCGCCCCGGCCCCTCGGTGAGCGGAGGGAAGGAGGCGGAGGCGGCGTACAGCGGATTGCGTTTCGCCGCGCGCTGCGCGTAGCCGTACCGCAGCCAGGTGCACAGTTCGTGGGCGAGCGTCAGCGGTACGACGAGCGGGTCCACGGCCAGCGTGAGCCGGCGCACCAGCCGCTGGCGCAACGGCCGCAGTGTCAGGCTCAGTTCGTGTTCCGGCCCCGGGGAGAGCGGGGAGACCAGCGCCACGCCGTAGCCGCGGCCTACCAGCTCCAGGGCCGCGCTCTGCGAGCGGACCGTGAAGCTGACCCGGGGAGCGGGCGACAGGAGGGAGAAGGCCCAGCCCTGGTCGTCGCACGTGTCGCCGCCCACCGTGGCCACCCACTCCGCGTCGGCCAGGTCGTGCAGATCGAGCGCATCCCGCCGGGCGAGCGGATGGTCCCGGGGCAGCGCGACCCACTGGGGCTCGTCCACCACGGTGCGCACCAGCGCCTCGCCGCGCCGCAGCCCCGGCCTGCGCGTGGTCTCCCAGCCGCACGCGGCGTCGACCGCGTACCGCTCGAACCGCTGCCAGACGTCACGGCTGTCGCCCGGCACCACGTCGAACACCGCTTCGGGGAAACGATCCGCCAGATCACGGCTCATGCCGTAGGCCCGTTCCGTGCCCACCGCGAACTGCACGACAGGCAGCCGCTCCTCGGTATCGGCGCGGTGGTGGGACGTGGCCATCGCGAAGTCGATCGCGCCCACCAGCCGCCGCCCCGCGTGCAGCAGGGCGTGACCGGCCTCCGTGAGCTCGGTCCCCGTGGAACTGCGCGACACGAGCGGGGTGCGCAGCCGCCGCTCCAGTTTGATCAGACGGCGGCTCGCCGACGACTGCGTCATCCGGCCGCCCCGCTCCACCGCGTGCAGGCTCCCGTGGTCGGAGACAGCGTGCAGCAGGGCCACATCCGAACGTCGAAGATCGAACATCGAGCACTCCTCCCCCTCGGACCGGACCCGCCCAGCCGTCGTGGCAGGAGGGACGGCGCGGGCCTCGTGTGACGTACGTCTCGCCACGGTAAGGCCGTCCGAGGGCTCCGAGGGGCTGCCGTCAGGTAGTTGGCCGGATCGGAGGGGTTACCCGACCGGAGCTGATCGGAGCCTCCGGCTCCGGCCGCCCCGCGGTACGCGGGAACGCCAGCGCCGCGGCGACGCCCGCGCCGGCCAGAACGGTGGCCCCCACGAACACGGTCGTGTACGAGGAGGCGGCCGGATATCCGCGCGTGCTCGTGGTCACGGCCAGCACCATGAAACTGACCTGCACCCCGAAGGAACCGCCGAGGTTGCGGAGCACGCTGTTGATGCCGACGGTCACCGCCGTCGACCCGCTCGGCGAGGCGAGTGTGAGCAGCTCCGCCATGGCGCCGCCCAGCAGACCGGTGCCCAGCCCGGTCAGCGCCGTGCCCAGCGCCAGGCCGGTGGCGGTCCCCGTCATGAGGGCGAACACGGCGGGGGAGGCGGCGAACAGCAGGGTGCTCGTGATCATGACGGCCCGCGCCGTCATCAGGCCGGACTGCCGCAGGAAGCCCGACAGCAGCCCGCCGGTCACGGCGGCGACCTGCATCGGCAGCATCACCAGCACCGTGAGGGCGCCGTCGGCGGACAGCCCGTAGCCCGTCCAGCGGGGGGCGTCCGCGAGCACCGGGGCCAGGATGCCCGTCTGGAACATCACCAGACCGGTGAGCAGGCTCACCACGTTGAGGGTCCAGATCGGCCGCCGACCGAGCAGCCGGGTGTCGATCGCGGGCTGCGCCGCCCGCCGCTCCACCTGGACGAGCGCCACGCAGCCCGCCGCCCCGGTCACCAGCAGCAGCGCCCCGGTGGTGGAGCCGAGCCCTTCCTGGCCGTACCGGGTCAGGGCCAGCAGGAGACACGCGCTCACCGCGCTCAGCAGCAGCAGGCCGGGGATGTCCACCCGGGTCTCCGGTCTGCGCGGTGTCTCGGGGAGCACCGCGAGGCCCGCCACCAGCAGGGCGGCCGCCAGGACGCCCGCGGTGACGAACAGTCCCCGGAAGGCGGGGGCGCCGTCGCCCAGGACACCGACCAGCAGGATGCCGACCCCGCCGCCCGTCCCGAAGGCCGCGGACAGCACCCCGGAGGGGCCGGCCAGCGACTGCCCGGGAAACCCCTCCCGCAGCAGACCGATGGCGAGCGGGAAGAGCCCGGCCGCGACACCCTGCACCAGCCGGGCGACGAGCAGGACGGTGAAGGACTGCGCGGCGGCGGCCACGACGGCCGCCACCGCGACGACGGCGAGCACGGCGACGAGCACCACCCGCCGGCCGTAGAGGTCCCCGAGGCGCCCCACCACCGGGGTGGCGACGCAGCCGACCAGCAGATGCCCCGAGACGATCCACGCCGCGTCCGTACCTGACACGTCGAAGGCGTGCTGGATCTGCGGCAGCAGCGTGGCGACGCCCAGCTGAAGCAGTGAGAAGAGCCCGCAGGCCCCGGCCAGGACGGCCAGGGCCGCACGCCGCCCGGTGGACGGCGCGCGGTCGTGGGCCTCGCTCACCGCTGTTCGCCGGCCACCGGTTCGGCCAGCGACGTCACTTCGGCGGACTCGAAGCGGTGGCAGTAGTGGCCCATGCGGGAGACCGGGTAGCTGGTGCCGATCGCCGCCATGGTGAACGCCTTGAGGTCACCGGCCACCGGCTTGTAGCGCCCGTTCGCCCCGAAGCTCTGGTCGCCGTAGCCCACCCGTACCCGGCGCGGCTCCAGCGCGCCCCCGGAGAAGTAGCCGGGCCAGTCGTGCTCGTACTCCGCGGACTTGCCCCGGTCCGGGGAGTACTCCGGCCGCAGCATGACGTCCCGCTGGAACCGCAGCACGTCGTCCAGCCTGGAGTCCTGGTCGGGGTGCAGACCCAGGGTGCCGAGGTACTCCCGCAGTTCGGCGTGGAACCGGTCGAAGTCGCGGGCGATGCGGAGCCAGCCCCAGTTGTCGATGGTCCAGCCGCGGCGCTTGCCGTACGGGGCCAGGTCGGCGGCCATGTCGGGCTGGCTCGCGACCAGGTTGGCCAGCGGCAGGGCGGGGATGTCGATGTAGTCGTGGTAGAGACTGCGCATCCGCAGGTACAGGGCGCCGAGGACACTGTCCGGGCGGCCGGCGAAGTAGTTCTGCAGGCCCTCGTAGAAGCGGGTGTAGCCGATCTCGTGCTCCTGCCGCAGGAAGATCGACAGGTAGCGGGTGTAGCAGCCGTTGTGGAGGAACTGCACGGCCTGGATGAAGCTGAAGCACTCGACCCAGTCGGCGCGCGGCATGGCGTTGGTCTCCATGACCATCTGCACGGTCTCGGCCTCGTCGTCGGGCGTGCCGTCGCGCTCCACGTACATCCGCTTCGGGACCGTGCGCAGCCCGAACTGGGATATTTTCTCCGGCGTGTTGAGCGGCGCGTTGGGCAGAATGGCCAGCTCGTAGACCCGCAGGTCCTCGTGGTTGCCCGCCTCCAGCAGCGAGCCGATGCCGTCGCGGAACGAGCGCCCGGTCTCCAGGGGCAGGCCCAGGATCAGCTCGGTGTAGGTGTGGATGTTCTCCGCCGCGTACCGCTGCTGGAGCTTGCGGTAGTTGTCCAGGCCGATGTTCTTGCGGTCGATGGCCTCCAGGACGTCCATGTCGGTGCTCTGCATCGACAGCGTGGTGCCCATCAGCAGGTCGGCGTCGTGCCAGGTCTTGCTGATGTCGAAGACCCGGTCGTTGGAGTTCTTCGCGAAGTTGACCCGGACCTGCCGCGGGGCACCCAGTTCGGCCCGCGCGTCGGCCAGGGCGTGGGCGATCTCCAGATCGCGCGGCATGATGCCGAAGTTGGCGTCGCAGATGAACAGGTCCTCCACGTCGTGGCGGGCGAACCAGTCGATCTCGTCCTGCAGGCGCTCCTCCTCGAACTTGCGCAGTGTGCTCATCGTCGCCGAGCCCCAGTCGCAGAACGAGCAGGAGTACGGGCAGCCGCGGTTGGTCTCCCACAGGGCGTAGAAGCGCAGCCCCCGCTCACGGCAGGTGGCCACGGCCCCGTCCATCACCCCCAGCAGGTACGGACTCGGCGTGTCGATCAGCCGCGGCAGCCGTACGGCCTTCGGCCCGGCCACCGCCGCCACGCCGCTGCGCACCGACACGCCCGGCACCGTCGTGTAGTCCGGGCTCGTGGTCAGGCGCTCGGCGAGCAGTCCCCGGAAGGCCACCTCGCCCTCGCCGTGCGCCAGCACGTCCACGTACGGGTGCCGTTCGAAGAAGTCACCCGGCCGGTCCGGGACGTGTGGTCCTCCGGCCACCACCAGCACGTTCGGATGGCGCTGCTTGACCAGCCTCGCCACCTTCATCTGCCGGCGGAAGTTCCACACGTAGCAGGACAGGGCCAGGACGTCGGGCTCGACGATGCCGTCCGCCATCTCCTGGACCGGGGCCACCAGGAACACGGGCTCCTGGAAGTCGTACGCGGCGGCGATGTTCTCGTCCTGCTCCGCGTAGGTGCGCAGCAGGCCGGCCACCAGAGGCAGGAACGGGAACGCGTTGAGGCCGATGAAGTACACCTTGCGGCCGCGGCGGGGAAGTTCGGCGGACATGCTGGTCACGGCTCCTCGTGATCGGACGGTTCTCACTGCGGGCACGGGCCGGTCACTTCGTGCTGGGTACGCGTTCCGGTTCCCAGGGGCGCGACCAGTCCGCGCCGCCGCGGATGGCACGGAGCATCTCGTCGAAGGCGTTGTCGTCGGAGTAGTAGAAGACCGACGGGTCGGCGTCCGCGGTCACCCCGGGCGCGGAGCGGGCGCTCGCTCCGGCCAGCAGGTCGGCGAGCCGGTGGTAGAAGGTCTCCAGCGGCAGCCGGGTCGGGAAAAGGGCGTGGTAGCAGTCGAACAGCTCGGGATCGTCGCTGGTCAGCTGGGACCGGCTCTCGTCGTACAGATCAGTTCCGGGCAGCGGGGTCAGTACCGAGAAGCTCGGCATGTCGACCTGCAGTTCCTCCACGGTGTGGCTGAGCCGGGCGAAGTCCTCGTCCAGCCAGTTGGGCTGCACGATGAAGTTGGCCCGCACCTTGACCCCGTTGGCGTGGAACATGTCCAGGGCGCGGCGGGTCTGGCCCGGGTCGGTGCCCTTGCGGTAGCCGGACAGTTCGTCGTCGGTCATCGACTCCGCGCCGACCAGCACCGAGTCCAGGCCGACCTCGGCCCAGCGGGCGATCACATCGGGCCTGCGCAGTGCCGTGTCGGTCCGTATGTACATGTGGAACCGCTTGCGGAAGCCTGCCTTGTCGATGGCGTCGGCGAGCTCCAGCATCCGGCCGGGCTGGATGAACGCCTCGTCGTCCACGACGTACAGGTTCTGGCCTTCGATGTCCGCGATCTCCGCGAGCACCCGGTCGATGTCCTTCACCAGGTAGCGCCGGTCGGTCATCCGCCACAGCGAACAGAACTTGCACGTGTACGGACAGCCCGCGGTGAAGCGGATCAGCGACACCGGGCGGTACACCGAGTGGAAGTAGTCACCGCGGTGGTGGGAGAGCAGCGAACGGTCGGGCATCGGAAGGTTGTTGAGCGCCGCCGGCTTGGGCCGCTTGTCGCGCTCCAGGCCGGTGCGGGCGTCGTACGGGGCGAGGCCCGGCACGGGCGAGGGATAACGCCCGGCCTCCAGCTCGGAGGCCAGATGACTGAGCGCGGCGCCTCCCTCACCGGCGACGATCCAGTCGGCCGAGAAGCCGTTCAGCCACTCCGCCGACACGGTCGGATGATGGCCGCCCAGCACGACCGGCACATCCGGCCACAGCCGACGGGCCTCCCGGCTCACCTCCCGCGAGACGTGCACGCTGGTCGTGTACGGGATGGCCACGCCGATCAGGTCGGGGGGCTCGTGCGTCTGCGCGTACGTCTCCAGCGACGGGTCCAGCCGCAGATCGTGGATGGTCACGTCGTGGTCGCCGCGCAGCGCGCCGCCGAGATACTCCAGCGGCAGCGGTTCGCAACAGCTCAGCCGGTCACTGAGGAGGGCCCGTTCGTTACGAGGCCACACCAGCAAGACCCTCATCGAGTCCCTCCCTTTCGTTGGTCCCGTCGCCTGTGCCGGTGCCCCGGGCCGACGGCCCGTCCTGGCAGAAGACGGAGGTCGCGACAGCGCGCAGCCGCTCCGACTGGGCGCGGGCGTCGTCGTCGCCGAGGGCGGCGGCGAACATCCGGCTCATGGCGGTGCCTTCGTGGATGCCCCGCTTGGGCCGCCAGGCCACCTCCGCGGGCAGGACCTCGGCCGCCGCACTGCGCAGCACCCACTTTGCCGTGCCCTCACGGACCTTGAGCCGGCCCCGGATGCCCAGCGCGGTCGCCATCACCTCACGCGTCCAGTACGGGTAGCGGACGACGATGTCGCGGGCGTCGGCGAAGGCGGGGCCGAACTCGTTGCTCCGGGCGGTCGCCGCGGTCTGCGCCACCACCGCACGCTCGATGTCCGCCTCGCCGCCGGTGCCGCCGAGCCCGGCGAACAGCAGGTCGGCGCCGTAACCGGAGAGCAGGACCTGACGCCGGCCGGACGCCATGGAGTTGAGCAGGAAGCAGGCGGGCGCGGCGATCTGGAGGGTCAGCAGGTCCCAGGTCTCCAGCGCGCGGATCATGCCGGGGAGCAGTTCCGAAAGCTGTTCGGGGCCGAACATCAGCTCGTGGTGCTTGCTCCCCAGGCGCTCCGCGAACCATGCGGCCTGCTCGAACTCGTCGCCGAACGGAGTGCCCACGGTGTACGTGTGCAGCTCCGCGCCGGAGGTCTCCCGGGCGGCCAGGGCCGCGACCGTCGAGGAGTCCACACCGCCGCTCAGCATGACCCCCATCTCGTCCACTCCGGCGGCCAGCCGGCCCACCGCGCCGCGCAGCGCCTCACGGACGGCGGCCACCGCCTCCTGGGGGTCGGTCGTCACCGGCCTGTCCGGCAGTCCGCGCACCTGACGGGTGGCGACCGGATCGGTACCGTACGCGTCCACGGCCAGCGTCACCGCACAGTCGGCCGGAACCGCAGTCACCCCCGCGAAGCGTCCGCCCGGCAGCAGCGACCGGGCCGCGCCGCCGAGCACCGGGGTCCCGGCAAGCAGCGGCAGCACCGCTCCGGCCGAGGTGGATATCAGCAGGGTGTCGTCGGCGCCGCGCGCGTAGTGCAGCGGGCAGGTGGCGCCCACGTCGCTCCACAGGGTGGCCCGGCCGCCGCGCACCAGCACGGCGCAGAAGCGCGCGTGGGTCCGCTCGGTCCAGGACAGCAGTTCGTCGAGAGGCGCGTGGACCGGCGGGGCCTCCTCGGTCAGCCGGTCACCGTGCACGACGAGCGCGTCCGCGCCGTCGCGCACCACCAGGGTGCCAAGTCCGTGACCCGTGCCCAGGGCCCGGAACTCCACGAGCCCCGCGTGGCAGCGCAACAGGAAACCGGCCATGTCAGTACACCCCTTCGACGCGTCGTCCTTCGGTGAATTCGGGGGAGTACGGGTCTCCCAGCCAAGGCCAGGGGTAGCGCTCGGCGGCCACCCCGTACGGGCGCACCCGGCGGGCCCGGTCACGCTCCAGGAAGCCGGGCACCAGCGCGTCGTCGGTGAGCCGCCAGACCCGCACCCGGCCCTCCTCGCCGTACGGCACCTCGGCGCCGTGCTCGTCGATGACGTCCAGCGCGACGTGCGGCCGGCAGGGGACGTAGACCACCCGGTGGCCGTCCTCGGCCTCGAACGGCTTCTGCCAGTTGATGCCGGTGGTCGAGGTGCCGTACATGCCGACGACCGGCACCCCCGGGAAGACCTCCTCGCGCAACTGGCGGTGGGCGTCGGGCTCCATCGTCGTACCGGCGTGCACGATGGCCCGTACCCCGGCCAGCGGCTCGGTGCCCAGCCGCTCGGGCAGCATGTCCAGCAGCCGCGAGGTGCAGAAGACGACCCCGATGTCCTGCGCCCGGACCACTTCCTCCACCTGGTCCCAGATGTGCTGGACGTACCGGTCGTACGCGGCCGTCATGCCCTCCTCGCCGAAGATCTTCACGATCCGGGGGTCGAGGTCGATCGAGAAGCACATGCCGCCCCGGCGCTCCGCGAACGCGACGACGAGCCGGCCGGTGGTGTGGGGTCCCATCGGCCCGATGAACAGCCAGTTGGTGTTCCTCGGCACTCCGTGCAGATCCAGGAACTCGTCCGAGAACTCCAGGATGTCCGCCCAGTACCGGGCGCCCCAGGTGCCGTGCTTGGCGGGTCCGGTGGTGCCGCCCGTCTGCGCGGCCCACAGCGCGCCGCCCTCGGCGAGCACCGACCGGGGGACGAAGTTCTCCAGCGGGGTCCGCCGGGACGCCTCCTCGTAGTGCATCTGGTCGGCGCCCTCCGTCAGCCCGAGCAGGGTGACCGCGTCATGGAGACCGTGCACCTTCTCCAGGGCGTTGGTGCCAAGGCGCCGGTCCCGCTCCAGCCAGTAGGGGGTGCCATGCCGGGGGTCTAGGTGGAGGCGGACGGTCCGGCGGACGTCGTCGTCGGTGATCGGACGGAGCACCGACTCGCTCGGCCTTGGCATGGCGGTTCCCTCTTCTCTGAAGCTTTTCCTGCCGCCGGTCACGCGGAGGTGCCCGGCAGAAACGCCTTCTTCTTGAACAGGAAGTCGGCCAGATACCCCTCGTGCGGATCGAGGGGGTCGTAGCCGCGGTCGAAGTCCTCGCCGCCGAAGACCTTGTCGACGCCCGGCTCCTCCGCGAGCGCCCTGACCAGCCCGCCCGCCTCCCCGAGCACGGACACGATCAGCGAACCCGCGCAGGCCGCGACCGCCTTGGAGCGGGGCACGTGTGCCACCGCGGTGAACGGGAACGGCAGTTCCGTACCGAACAGCGGTGAACCCGCGTCCAGCAGCAGGACCGTGGGGCGCAGATACGCCACCCCGTCGATGTCCACCCGCAGCGGCACCCCGGTGGCGGCCTCGGTGACATCGACCGCACCCGCCGCGATCTCCCGCTCGACGCGGGTCGCCAGCGCGTCCCGCACGGCACGGTCCGGGAAGGCCGGCACCGAGGCCGTCGGGTCGTCGAGCGGCAGCACCGGACGGGCCGAGAACTCCCGTGCGAGCCGCCCCGCGGCCTCCTCGGCGTCGCCGAGCACGACCAGGGAACTGATGTTGGTGCACAGCCGGCCGCACCCCGCGAACGCCTCCCGCGCCAGCCGCTCCCAGGCGCCCTCGGGAACGCCGTCGCCGACGAGCGCCCTGCTGCGGCCGTAGTGGTACGTCTTGACCTTCCCCGGCGGCAGGTCGGCGGGTACGTCCTCGCCGGGCCACAGCACCTGGTCGGCCAGCCGGCGCAGGGCGGGCGCGTCGCCGTGCACCAGCGACAGCGCGTTGTCCGGCAGGCCGGCGGCGTACAGCGCCTCGGTGACCAGCACGGCGGTGAACGGGTCCCTGGCGGAGGTGCTCAGCAGCACCGGGCGGCGCGCGGCCAGCGCCTGCATCCACTCGACGCCGATGGTGGGGAAGTTGTCGGGCACCCGCACATGCACGGATCGCCCGGCCGGCCGCCAGCTCCACCGAGGGTCGACGCCACCGGTCCGGTACGCGCGGAGCGTCCCGTCCGGCGACTGCGCGGCAAGGATCTCCTCCATCCGGCCCAGGTCGCCCGCGACCGTACGGACCCCGCGCTCGGCCCGGCGCAGCGGCAGGCCCGTCGCCGCCGAGAGCGCCCGCAGCCACGGGGCGAGCTCGCCGCCGTCCAGCCGGGCGGTGAGCCGCCCGGCCGCGGCGCGCAGCAGCCCGAACCAGGCGTCGTCGTCGATCCCGCGCAGGACCCGGGCCGTCTTCTCGGCCTCCTGCGCCATCCCGAACTGCACCAGCCGCCCGGCGTTGCCGAGCCGGGCCAGAGGCCGCCCGGCACCGTCGTCCAGCTGTCCCGGCCGTGCCGACATCACCGGGCGCGAGCCCGAGTAGGCCGGGACGTCCAGGATGCCCGCAGAGCCCGGGACAGCCGGGGAGGCCGTCCCGGCCGCTGTCGTGAGCATCGTCACTGGACCTCCGGGACCAGGGCCGCGGGCTCCTTGGCCATCGGTGCGCCACCGTCCATCAGACCGAGGCGCGTCTGCACGGTCTTGAGGTTGGCGAGGAAGGCGATGCGCTTGTACTGGCCGTCCTTACGGGTCGGGGTCATGTCGTCGTAGAGCTTCCACAGCTCGTCGATCGAGGCCCCCGGGCTGGACGTCACCGGGACGTGCCCGGTGTAGCAGTCGGTGTCGCTGGTCTCGACCGTGAACTCGACCCGCTTCGCCATGTCCTTCTCCAGGTCCGCGTGGAACGGGACGAAGAAGCAGGGGGACACGATGTCGTGGGGGTTCTCGCCGAGCCGGGCCTGCAGCCAGGTGATGGTGGAGCGCATCGCCTCGTCGGTCTCACCGGGGATGCCCAGGATCATGGTGGCCTGCGTGCCGATCCCGGCCTTGCCCAGGGAGTCCAGGGCGCGTTCGGTCACCGCGACCTTGACCGGCCGGCCCAGGCGTTTGAGCAGCGACCAGTCCAGCGTCTCCACGCCCACCAGCAGCCTGAAGCAGCCGGATTTGCGCAGCATCTTGGCCATGTCGTCGTCGATCAGGTCGGGCCTGGCCTTGGCCTCCCACTCGAACTTGCCCTGCAGACCGGAGTCCTCGATGGCCTGGCACAGCTCCTGCATACGCGGGACGTCCTCGACGAAGTCGTCGTCCTCGATCCGGATGCGGTCGAAACCGTGCACCTCGACGAGTTCGCGTATCTCCGCCAGGACCCGGCCCGCGCTGTGCCTGCGCTGGCCTACACCCCACTGGTGTTTGGAGTAGCAGTAGGCGCAGGCGTACGAGCAGCCCCGGGCGGTGACGACGTTGCCGGCCCGGCCGCGGGAGATCGTCCGGTACCGCTCCATGTCGGCCAGGTCGCGGGCCGGCATGGGCAGCTTGTCCAGGCGCATCACCTGGGGGGCGGCGGCCGTCTCGACGACCTTGCCTTCGTCGTCACGGAAGACGATCCCGCGCACCTTGTGGAAGTTCTTGCGGCCGTTGTTGCCGAACTCGTGCACCAGGTGCGAGAAGGTGACCTCGCCCTCGCCCTTGACGACGACGTCGGCCGAGCCGTCCTCGACCAGCTGGCGGGCCAGCGGCGTCGCGCCGACACCGCCGAGCACGGTCAGTGCCCGCGGGTGGTGGTGCCTGACCTCGGAGGCGAGCTTGATGCCGTTCTTGAGGCTGGACGTCAGCACCTGGATGCCGACGATGTCCGGACTGAACCCCCGCAGCGGCTCGTTGGGCGTGGCGAGCGGCCGTTGCAGGACGAATATCTGGTCGTCGATGAAGTGGACGTCGGTACCGGCGGTGTCGTGGAAGGTGCCCTCACGCAGTACGGCGGCCAGGGACAGCAGCCCCAACTGTGGCGCGGAGATCGACTCCCCCGAGTACGCCGACCGGCGAGCGTTCACGAGAAGAACTTGCATGCTTGTCTGCCTCCTGCGAGTGGACGGTCATCAGGCGCGGCCGGTGACCGCCCGCGGCCCGCGTGCAAACGGGGCCCGGGGGCCTGCGAACGTGTGGTGCGTTCGGCCCGCGCGTCACACGGTGGGCCTGCTCCGGTCGTCGGCGGTGATCGGGGACTGGGGGATGGCCGCCGGGTGTCGGGACCGGCGGGACGGCGTGCCCGGAGAGGACTCCGGTCGATCGGCTGCGGTGCTGGAAGAGCTGGGCCGGACTGCACGTGTGCTCCAGGTCACCACGGCCCCCAGGCGCCGTCCAATGCCTTTAACGGGTCGCCTCCGCACTGCCGTGGCATGGGCGCCGGACCCGCCTTCGGCCATGCCTTCGGCGCATCACGGTGATGCGCCGAGGGCTGCTGTGCCGGGTGCCGGCTCTGTGGCAGCATCGCTGCGGAGTCCAGCAGCTCGAAGTGACCCTGCACGCGCTCCGGAGAGGTACCGATGACCGCTTTCCAGCGACCGGCCGACGCAGCGGACGTGACGACGGTGACGTCGGACCCCGAGGCTGACCGCGAGACGTTCGAGCGGGACGGAGTGATCCGCTGGGACAACGTCCTGACGCCCTCCCAGGTGATCGCGCTCCGCGCCTCCATGGAACGGGCGTTCTTCGCGGAGGGCGACAAGCCCGCCGAAGGCGTCCTCGACCTGTCCGAGACGACGGAGCGGCCGAGCGAGAGGGCGCTGCTCCAGAAGATAGGCATCTGGCAGAACGACCCCGTGTGCGAGGAGCAGATCCGCCGCCCCGACCTGGTGCCCCGGGTGGAGGCCCTGCTCGGCGGGCCGGTACGGCTCTTCCGCGACCACTCCTTCTACAAGCCCGCGGGCAAGGGCGAGCGCAGCCGTCTGGTGCTGCACCAGGACAACCGGTACTGGCACCTGGACCCGCCGGACGCCGTCACCATCTGGATGGCCCTGGACGACGCCACCACGGAGAACGGCTGCGTGCACTACGTGAAGGGCACCCACCGCCTGGGCCGGGTCGAGCACATACGCCCGGAGGAGGGCGCCGTCCTCGTCGAAGCCGTGACGGACCAGGAGACGGTCCCGTACCCCATCCCGGCGGGCAGTGCCCTGGTGCACCACATCAACACCCTGCACGGTTCGGGCCCCAACCTCACCGACCGGCCCAGGCGCGCGTATTCGCTCGTCTTCGTGCGGGCCGACACCACGGTGCGCGGCCGGCCGATGACCGACTACCCGCTCGCCGCCGACCTCATCCGGTGAGCCGTTCGATGTCCGAAACCGCCGACACGCCCACCGGTCTCCACCCGGACACGTACGAGACGATCCTGTTCGAACGTGCCGACGGCATTGCCTGGGTCACCCTCAACCGGCCCGAGAGGCTCAACGCCACCACCGAGCGGATGCACCACGAGCTCATCGACGCGTTCGAGCGAGTGGCGGACGACGGGATCACCAAGGTGCTGGTCTTCACCGGCGCCGGTGACCGGGCCTTCTGCATCGGCAGCGATCTGGCGTTCCTGGGCGAGGTGCTGGCCGGCGACAAGGGCGACACCGAGATGTTCGAGGTCTACCTGGCGCGGATGAACCGGGTGGCGTTCGCCCTGGAGCGACTGCCCATGCCGACCATCGCGATGGTGCAGGCCAAGGCACGGGCGGGCGGTTTCGAGCTCGCCATGTGCTGCGACCTGGTGCTCATCTCGGAGGAGGCGCGGATCGGTGACGTCCACACGCCGTACGGCCACATGCCGGGCGCCGGCGCCTCCCACCGCGCGGTCCGCAAGATGGGTCTCCAGCCCGCGATGGAGATGCTGCTGACCGGCCGTTGGCTGTCGGCCGCCGAGGCCGTGTCGACGGGTCTCGCCCTGCGTGCGGTGCCCAAGGACCGGCTGCGCGAGGAGACCACGGCACTCGCCGCCACACTGGCCGCGATGCCGGGCGACTGCGTGCGCCATCTCAAGGCCGCCGTCATGGGCGGACTCGGGGTCTCCGTGGAGGAGGCCGTCGCGGTGGAGACACGTGAGTACCTCGCGCTGATGCGCGGCTCCACCGGACCGGTCGACGGATTCCGCGAGGGCCGGCGCGAGCGGGCGGCCCGCCGCGGGGAGGCAGGCTGACCCCGCACAACTCGCCGCGGGGACGCGGGATCCCGTACCGGAGCGGGTGCGCCCGGGCGGACGGCACGGCCGTACGCCCGGGGCGCCTCAGCCGACGCCCCCGTAACGGCGCTTGGCGTCCGCGAGGTCCTCGACCCGGGTGGTGTCCCACGGGCGTTCCCAGCCCGCCAGCCGCAGCAGCCAGGCGACGAGACTCCCCGTGAAGCCCCACAGGAACAGTTCCCCGGCCAGGAAGCCGGGGCCGGTGTAACCCGCCGTCATCCGGACCCGCAGCCGGCCCGCGGGGTCGGCGAGGTCCCGTACGGGTACCCGGTGCACGGACACGATCTCGCCGCCGTCGCCGGCCGGCGCCGTACCGCCCTGCCACCAGCCGAGCACGGGCGTGACGGAGAACCCGCTCCAGGCCAGGTACAGGGGCCGCAGCGGGGTGACGACACTGATGGCCGTCCGGTCGAGCCCGGTCTCCTCCGTGGTCTCGCGCAGCGCGGTGTGCACCGGGCCGAGGTCCTGCGGTCCCACGGATCCGCCGGGGAAGCACACCTGTCCCGGATGATCGCGCAGCGCGCCGGAACGGCGGAGGAACAACAGGTCGGGGCCGTCATCCCCGGAGCCGAACAGCACCAGGACGGCGGAGGACCTGCCGGACGCGGGCCCGGGCGCGGTGTACCGCTCCAGCTCCGGAGCGCTGTCCCGGCCGGCCCGTACGGCCAGCTCGGCCAGCCAGTCGGGTACGTGGGGGCCGGGCGGAGGACCAGCATCGAGAGCCACGGCCGCCAGCGTAGGGGAGCGGCGGGTCCCCGGCCCCGGTCCCCGCCCGCATTGGCGGGGAATCGGCCATGCCCTTTGCGCCGCCCCGCGATGCGCCTGGGTCATGACTGCCGACAGGCCGTGCACACAGGTGAGTTGAGGCCCCCGTGATCCGTGCGGCGGCCGGTACGTTGAGGTGATCACGCCGCAGGGGCGTCCTGGGAGGAGAGCCGATGAGTGTGCGTCAGGGAACGGACGGGTCCGGAGTGCCGATGACCGGGCCCATGAACGCGCTGACGGACGTGGCGGGGCTGCGGGTGGGCCACGCGGCACGGACCGGTGACGGCTGGCTGACCGGCGTCACCGTCGTCCTCGCCCCGGACGGCGGCGTCGTCGCGGCCGTCGACGTGCGCGGGGGCGGGCCCGGCACGCGGGAGACCGACGCCCTCGACCCGCGCAACCTGGTGCAGCGCATCGACGCCGTCGTACTGACCGGCGGCAGTGCCTTCGGGCTCGACGCGGCGGGCGGTGTGGCCGGGTGGCTGGAGGAGCGGGGACGCGGCTTCCGTGTGGGGCCGGGGCCGGAACAGGTCGTTCCGGTGGTCCCCGCCGCAGCCCTGTTCGACCTCGGGCGCGGCGGACGGTGGCGGGCGAGGCCCGGGGCGGACCTCGGGCGCGCGGCCGTCGAGGCGGCGGACCGTACGGAGGCGGGCGCCGCGGTGCCGCAGGGATGCGTGGGCGCGGGCACCGGCGCCGTGGCCGGCGGCGTCAAGGGCGGAGTCGGTACGGCGAGTGTCGTGCTGCCGTCCGGGGCGACCGTGGCCGCACTGGCGGTGGTGAACGCGGCCGGGTCGCTTCTCGATCCCGCGAACGGGATCCTCTACGGCGCCCGGACGGGTCTCGGCGACGAGTTCCTGGCGCGGGGACTGCCCGCCACGCCCCCGGACGAGGAACGGCACACCCGTGCGCGGACCCGGCTGGCCGCGGCCAAGGAGGAGACCGGGCGTCGGCAGGCCGGTCCGGTGCAGCCGCTCAACACCACCCTGGCCGTGGTCGCGACCGACGCGGCGCTGACCCGTCCCCAGGCACAGAAGCTGGCCGGCACCGCCCACGACGGTCTGGCCCGGGCGGTGCGGCCGGTGCACCTGCTCACCGACGGCGACACCGTCTTCGCCCTGTCCACGGGACGGCTGCCGCTGGTGCGCGAGAGCCCGGAGAGCCCGGTGGGCCGGGAGGCGCCCGGCGCTGACCGCTCCGGCTGGGCGGCGCACGTGGAAGCGATGGAACTCAACGAGGTGCTCGCCGCGGGGGCCGACGTGCTCACCCGGGCCGTGGTGCACGCGGCCCTGGCCGCCGAGGGCGTCGACGGCCGGGGCGGCGACTTCCCCTCGTACCGCGAGCTCTACTGCTGAAACCCGGCGACGGGCCGGAGACCCGTCACCTGTCCGGCGTCCGTACCAGCGCCAGCAGGCCGCCGAGGACGGCGAACAGCGCGAGGAAGAGCACTGTGCCGGCTCCGTCCACGGTGTCCTCGACCACATGGCCCCCGAGGAAGAACCACACCGCCGTGCCCACGAGGACGAGCAGGTGGTTGCCCCGCTCCCGCATCACGCGCATCCCCGCCCACAGCAGCACCGGCATGAACGCCACCCCGGCGATCAGCGCGAGAACCGACTCGACCGAGCCGGCGAGGAAGGCATCGGGATCGGCTGCCCGTGCGTCCGACGCCCAGGCCCTGCCGCCCGACCACACCAGGTAGCAGACCGTGGCTGCCACGGCCGCCGCGACCGTGCCCTTCACCCCACGTGCGGTACGGACCCCTGCCGTAATCGTCATACCTTCAGCCTTTCATGGCGCAGGCAGGGGACCTGAGTACAGGTACTCAGGTCCCCGCCGTTCCGCGTCTGTCTCGGTTCCGCTCCGCTCCTACAGAGTGTTCTGCAGGCTGTTCGCGTACAGCCGCGCCCCCGGGATCTTCGGGTGGAACGACTTCATGGACGGTGCGATGTTGCCCGGCAGCCAGTCCGGGTCACGGGCGTCGGCCTTCGCGTGTCCGGACAGCACGATGCCGTGGACGGTCTCCGGGTCACCGCAGATCGCCTTGCCGGCGAACTCGTCGCGCGGGTCGGAGAACACGGCCTTCGCCGCGTACAGGCGGTTGGCGTCGTCGACCGCACCCTTCATCTCGCCGGCCAGCGTGTCCGCCATGCTGTTCAGCCACGGCGCCTCCTCGGTTCCGATACCGAGGACACAACCCCCGACGCCCTCAAGGAGCTTCGGGTAGCCCATGAGCACGATCTTCGCGTTCGGGGCCTTCTTGTGAAGCTCGTTGAGCATCCCGGTCAGACGCGGCCGGATCTGCTCGTTGAGCCACTTCGGTGCCCACTGGTCCAGCGGGCCGGTCGTGCCGCCCGTCTCGCTCCCGGTGTCGGGGTCGACGGCGCCGATGGAGTTGTTGTTGCACACGGTCCCGGCCGTGACGCACTCCTTGATGATGTCGGCGAACCGGGCGTCGTTGCCACCGACCGACAGGGTGACCAGCGTGGTGTTCTGGTCGAGGTAACCCTGCTGGATCTGCGGCAGCTCGCTGTTCTGGCCCTTCGTCAGGATGTTGTAGTACCGGGCTCCCGAACACGCCACGAACTGGTAGTCCATGATCCGGTCACGGTCGTCGGCCATCTGCCCGATCGACTTCGTGTAGCCGGGCAGTGCGGCCTGGCGGGACCAGGCGTACTTGGACCGGTGGCAGTTGTTCTCGGTGTCCGGCTGCTGCGGGTTGTAGTAGTCGGACTCGGTGTAGTAGTCGTCACCGGCGTTCTCCGACGCGCCCTCACCCGAGGAGTACGAGTCGCCCATGGCGACGACCTGGTGGGTCGGCTTGGCACCCAGCGGCTCGAAGCCGACCGAGTCCCACGCCACGTCCTCCGTGCCCTTGCCGTCCTCCGTCACGTTCGACAGCGCCACGGTCGGCACGCCGGTGAAGTTGAACGCCCCGAGCGACACCCACTTGTTCTCCAGCACCCGCTGCGGCTTCACCCGCTTCGGACTGGTGGAGTTCGTGCCGCCCACGACGTAGGCGGCCTGACGGGTGTGCGCACCGTGGTCGGGCACGTGCGCCCAGACCCGCATCCAGCCCCGGTCCGCCGTCCCCAGCGTCCAGGTGCCGGTGGTCTTCATACGGGTGGCGTCCGTCGTCCCGGACTTGTTGGTGTGGGTGAACCAGAAGTGGTTGTTGTGCGCGGCCCCGATCTGATGGAGGTCGATCCGGGACGAGGCACTGCCGAAGTCGAAGTTGAACGTCCCCGAGGAGGCGACCGCTCCGCACGATCGTCCGGACGACCCCACGGGTGTGACGCCGTTGGCGACGTCGTCGACGATCTTCGTCCCCGTGGGCAGTCCGGCGGTGCACCGCGGCGGGTAGGCGTTCTCGTCCGGCTGTTCCGGATAGGTGGTGTCGAACCGGTGGAGCGGGTGCCCGCACTGGGCGCTGCTGGCGCAGTTCTTCCACGTGACGGACTTGTGGAACCAGCACTTCAGGTACAGCGGGTCGGATTCGTTGCCCGGGAGCAGGCAGGGACCGCCGCCGGTGTCGTTCGTCGCGCCCGTGCCGATCTTCGACGGGTTGCAGTCGTTGCTCGCGTCGCAGAAAAGGCCGATCGGGGGCTTGGCCGTCGTGCGGTTCGCGGTGGACGTCCACCACGCCGCACGGTAACCGGGCTGGAAGTCACCGGGCTTGAACATCGCCGAGATCGGGCGGGCCGCCCAGCCGATGACCTTCTCCGAGTACGGCCAGTCCTGCGGGTGCGCGGCGTGGCTGTAGTCGTCGTAGCCGGCGTAGTCCTCCAGGAAGGGGGTGCGGTTCTCCTTCCACAGCGGGTTCGCCGGGTTGTTCGTCCAGCCGACGCCCCACTTGCCGGAGGTGGTGCCGGACGATGCCTGCGTGTAGTAACCGCTGTTGTACGCCCACAGGGCGAAGAACCAGTTCTCGATGAACTTCGGGTCGCCGCCGTTGATCGTCAGACCGTCGGCGCGCGTCTGGTTCCACTTCTCGATCAGGATGTTCACGCCCGCCGCGATGTTCGCGGCGTAGTCGAGCGCGATGGCCTCCTGCTGCGCCACCGTCTTCGTCGGCTGGCCCTTGCCCGGGAGCCTCATGCCGTCGGTGACCTGCGTGACGCCGTAACCGCAGTCGGACTTGCTCCAGTTGATGAGCCAGGGGTCGGCCTGCTCACCGTCGGAGGAGTACGCGATGCCGTAGAAGTTGCCGATCAGCGGGTTGGCCGAGACGCCCGGTACCGCGTACCGGGTGGCCTGCCACATGTTCGACTCCTGCGCGGTGATGCCGAGCATCACCTGAGCCGGTACGTGCCAGTCCGCACCGCTGCCGCCCGCCAGGGGCGTCAGGGGGAACATCGACTGCGGGGCGTACCCCGCCATGCCGGTGTTCTTCCAGTTCGCGGCCCTCGTCGCGCTCAGGTTGAGCTTGCCGACGACGGCCTGGTCCACGGCCCACTCGATCTGCCGGGGGGTCGGCTGGAACGCCTGCTTCTTGACGTCGTTCCTCGGCACCGAGCACGTACGGTCCGCGTCGACCGGCGAGGCCATGGTCGACACACCGCCGGACTTCGCGCCCACGCGCAGGGCGGGGCTCATCGCCGTCGCGGCGCGCTGGGCGCTCGCGTCGCCCATCCGGTTGCCCGGAGACGCGTCCACGACGGCCGTCTTTCCCGTGTCGAGTGCCTTCAGGGTGATCCTGGCGGCGCGCGGGGATGCCGAGTCCTTCGCCGCGACCCGTGAGTCCTTGCCGTCGGCCCACGCGGTGGTCACCGCGGCGGCCCCGAGGCTGGATATCCGCGCGTCCTTGGCGATACCGCCCGGGTTGCGGACGGCGGCGGGCAGAGTGCCCTCGCTGCGCGCCTCACCGGTGACGTACACCGCACCCGAGGGCGTACGCGCGATGTCGAACCGGCTGAGCCCGCCCTCGGCGAGCTTCGCGGCCCGGCCCTTGCCGGTGGCGGTCCGCAGCGTGCCCGCGGTGACCCGGGAGACTGCCGCCCGATCGTCGGCCGAAGAGCCCGCCTTGCCACCGGGGAGGCGGTCGATGAAGGTCACACCGCCGTCGGCGTCCGGCTTCAGCTGGAACGGCGGGGCGTGGGTGGGTGCCACCGTCCGTACCGTGGAGCCGTCGATCTTGACGAGCTGACGGCCGCGCGCGGCGACGATCTCGCCGCCGACGGGGACCGCCGAGGTGACCTGGCCGGACACCGTGGCCTTGGTGGCGGTGCCCGTGCCGGCCGCGACCCTGACGAGCCGGGTCTCGTTCCTCTTGGAGGTGTTCTCGTCGGTGAACTGGGAGAACACCACGTCCTCGCCCGTACCGCAGCCGGGGGAGAAGTACGCCAGCGTGGCCTGGAACGGCAGCTTGCGTACGTCGCCGCTGCGCAGGTCCACGATGGCGGTGAACGCGCCGCGGCTCATCAGATCGGGCTTGTTCGTGAACGTACGGGGGGCGTACGCCACGGCGGCGTACCTCCCCGACTCGGTCACACAGGCGTTACCGATCCACGTGTCCGTGTCGAAACCCGGTTCCGACAGCGAGGCGGCGGTCTTCCACCGGTAGCCGTCCTTCTCGGCGGCCACCATGACGTGGAAGCCCGAACCGTCACCGGACGTGGTGAACGCCTGGTCCGAGGAGGACCTGTAGCCGGCGCCCAGCACCTCGGCACGCTTCTTCGAGGGAACCGCGCCGGGCTGGTCACCCGGAGCGAGCCGGTCCGCCGGGGGCGTGGTGGGGGAGGACCAGCCGTTGGCTGCTCCCGGGGGTACGGCGTCAGCGAAGGCCTGCGTCGTACCGACACCGCAGGCCACCGCGAGAGCGGCGACAACGGCCACCGGTACACGCGCCTGTCGTAATACTCTGCGTCTCAACTTCCCGTCCTTTTCCTGGTTTCACGCCCGGGACCGGGCGCGTGACCGCACCCGGAAGCCGGCGCCCGCAGGCACACGAAGGCAGGCTCCCTGGGGGCGGAGACCTTGTGCCGTCCGTCGGACCGGGTGTGGGGCCCGGTCCGGACGAACGGGATGGGTTGCGGGAGATCGTGACCTCGACCGCGGATGAGGAACTCGTCCGCGCCATCGTGGCAGCGGCTGCTCTTCTGCCGCTCTCCGTACACACCTGCCTCCGGAGCGGGGCGCGGGCATGAAAAGACCCTCTGCCCGGCGCTTCCGCCGGGCAGAGGGTCTTTCAGGAAGCATCGTCGGCCGGAAGCCCGACGGCGCGCAGGAACCTGGGTTCCGGTGAGCCGTCGGGAGAGCGGGCTTCCGCGCTCAGTACGGCAGGATCAGCACAGGCAGGGATCCGTACCCCAGCCCAGCCCGTTCACGTCCTTGTCCCGGAGCGCTCCGGAGTAGGCCTGCACCTCGTCCACATCGCCGCGGAGGTACTCACCCCAGCCGTCACCGGCCTTGGCCCGGCCGACCTGAAGGGCGCCCGTGCTGTGCCACCCGTCGGGGAGGCTCGCCGTCGCCTCGGCGCTGGTCTGGCCGTCGAGGTAGAGCTTGATCGTGTCGCTCCCGTCGTCGTAGACCACCGCGAGACGATGACCGGACCCCTCGCCGCCGTCCGCGCGCGCGATCCGGGCCACGACCTTCTCGGCGGCTCCGGCCTCGTCCCTCTCCGGCATGACCAGTTGCCAGGCGCGCGTGGACGGTTCATAGCGCACCTTGAACGCGTCGGTGTGCTCCCCGGCCTGCGAGAGCACGGTCATCGGGTGCGCGGGCCCGGAGTCCGCCAGGCGCACGACGGCGCCGAGGGTGAAACTGTCCCCGGTGTCCACGACGGGCCCGTCGGCCGCGGCGTACCCGCTCTCGCCGTCCAGGCGCAGATGCCCGTCGCCGACGAGCGGCGGCGGCACGTAGGTGCAGTCGGGGTCGATCTCCGGGATGCAGGAACTGTCGGAGCCCTGGTAGATCGAAGCTCCCGCGCCGAGCCGCAGCGGCGTGCCGCCCGACTGCTCGGGGCTCGCGCCGTCCGCCGCGTCCCCCAGCGACCAGTGGCCGAGCAGCTTCGGCTTGCGCAGTGCCAGTCCGGTCACCTCGTCCGGCACCACGACCCGGTCGTGGACCTGCACGTCACCGATGTCACCGTGCCACCGGTCGCGGTAGCCGAGAGTCCCACGGGCGCGTCCGATCTGGAACGCGCCGGCCGCTTCGGCGGGAGTCGCCTCCGCCGCGACGCCGACCTCATGGCCGTTGACGTACAACCGCGCGCGACCTGTCTCCGCGTCGTACAGCCCCAGCAGATGGGCCCACTCGCCCGTCTCGGGCGCGCCACCGGACACCCGTGCGCCCGCGAGCGCGAACGACCAGGCAGGGCCACCGGCCTGGCTGCGCAGCCCGAGGCCGAAGCCGGGCTTCCCGTCCGCGTCCTGGCTTGCGACGGTCATGTGACGCCCGGATTCGGCGGGCCGCACCCAGGCGCTCACCGCGAAGGTCTCGCGGATGTCGGTGGCCGGGGCGTCCGGGATGAGGAATGCGTGGCCGCTGCCGTCAAGGCTTACCGTGGTGGTGGCAGCGGTGCCCGTGGGCGCCGGGCCGCCGAAGGTCACGCCGGTACCGGCCCGGGCGACGGCACCCGTCTCGGCAGCGGCCGAGCGGGATCCCGCCGGGTCGTCGAGCTTCCAGCGGGCGACAGGAGCACGCCCGGACCGCACGTTGAAGTCGTAGAGCGACTGTCCGCTGCTTCGGCCCGCCCGGTCGATCGCGCGGACCGTCAGCGACTTGGGCCCTGCGGTGAGGGGCAGGTACGGAAGGGTCACGGCTGCGCCCGGCCGCTCGGCGGAGACGGTCCCGTAGGGGCCGCCCATGAAGCCGTACGTGTACGCCACCACGTCGTCCGAGGGTGAGTCCATGGTGAAGTGGCCGTAGACGCCCACCCCGTCCACCCAGAAGACGTCCTCGGGGTATTCGGGGGAGCTGATCGTCGCCTTCTCAGGATTCACGTCGTCGTACACGAACGAGCAGACCGAGCCGTCGCCCTCGTCGCTCCACGCGGAGGCCGCCTTGCCGTCGTTCGCGCGGACGTGCCAGTTGACGACCGTGTCCGCCGGGATGTCGTCCGGCATCGTCCAGTGGAAGTGCGCCCCCGACGTCAGGGTGACGGTCGTGTTGGTGCGGCGCTGCTCAACTCCGGCCGAGTCCGTCCACCAGGCTTCGAACTCGCCCTTCACCGGGCTGGATTCGGAGGGCTGGTTGTCCTCCTCCGGGTCGTACAGCACGGCACTGAGCCGCGGCGGTGCCGGGACGTACGGCGTGTCGTCCCCCGTCGCGCAGGCCTTGAACTCCGACTGGAGATCCTGGACCAACGGCTGCTTCGGCGGCAGGTTGTCCACCGCTTGCGCCGTACCGGCGGCCGCGGCCAGCAGCGCCGCCACGCAGCCGACCACCACCGCCTGTCTGGATCTGCCGGCCCTTCCGAACCTGGTCAAATGTCCCTCCCCTGTGAGCGTGTGAGCTCGTGGATCACACGAGCCGCCCGAAGCTAACAGAGACCACTGACGGCGCCTAAGGGGTTTCGTGTTCGCCAGGAACCAGCTCACGCAGCGGTGACAGGCAGTCGCCCAGCCCCCGTGCTGCTTCAGGGGCGTTGTGCGTTCCGCTTCCGGAACATCGCTATGGACCCACTCGCCGCTCACCCGCGATCAGTGGCACGCAACGACAAAGGCCCGGACTCAGTTGGACTGAGTTCGGGCCTTCATGCTTGGCACTTCAGCTGGTCGGCGAGGTGATCGCGTTGTCCCGGCTGGAGTGCCCCCGGCAGGATTCGAACCTGCGCACCCGGCTCCGGAGGCCGATGCTCTATCCCCTGAGCTACGGGGGCGTGTCGCTGTGTTGTGCGGCGACGAGTGAAACCTTACCAGCTTCCGAGGGCTGTCCGTGAACAGGTATTCACGCGTCCCCGCGGCGTCCGCCCGCAGGCGGAAGTGGGCAAAACCCGGACGCGGCCCTTGCCGCCGACCTACTCTCGGAGAGTGTCTGGCGCGTCCGGCCGCGTGCTTGTTGTCGACGACAGCAAGGTCATCCGGCAGCTGATCAGGGTCAATCTCGAGCTGGAGGGCTTCGAGGTCGTGACCGCGGCCGATGGTGCCGAGTGCCTGGATCTGGTGCACAGGGTCTGCCCGGACGTGATCACGCTCGATGTGATGATGCCCCGGCTCGACGGGGTGCAGACCGCCGCCCGGCTCCGCGCCGATCCCCGGACGAGTCATCTGCCCGTCGCGATCGTCAGCGCCTGCACGCCGTACGAGGTGGACACGGGCGTGGCCGCGGGGGTGGACGCCTTTCTGGCCAAGCCCTTCGAGCCCGGTGACCTCATACGGATGGTCCGCCGTCTGATGCACCGGGAGGAGCCGCCGTCGGTCGACGGCAGGCACGGTGCCGGGCGGGCGGGGAGTCCCGCCGGCTGACCGCATGGCGAAACCGGTTCGCGAAGTGCCCCCCCTCCTCCCATACGCTGGTCCCGTGACCCCGGCAGAGCTCTCCCGAACCGTGCTGCACGCCGTGCGGCGCGCGGTCGACGAGGATGCCTTGCGCGCGCCCGTACCCGCGCGCGTGCGAGTGGAAAGGACCAGGCCCGGCGGCAGCGGCGACTACGCCTGCGCCGTGGCCCTCCAACTGGCCGGCCCCGCCGCGCTGCCACCGCTGGACGTGGCGCGCATCCTCCGGGACCGGGTCACCGGTACGCCCGGGATCGGACGGGTCGAGATCACCGGCCCCGGCTTCCTGAACTTCACACTCGACGCCCCGGCCGACGCCGCCGCCCGCGCCTTCGTCGTCCGCGAGGTGCGGGAGAAGGGCCTCCGGTACGGGCGTGTCACCGCGCAGACCGGACAGCTCCACCGGCTGCACCACCGGCGCGAGGTCCGGGCCGCCGTGTTCACCGAGACCGTGGGGCGCGTCCTGCGTACCCAGGGCGGCCAGGTGCTCGCCGGCTGCACCGAGGACGTCGACAGCGACTGGGAGTGGCTGCGGGCCCGGGTCGGCCCGTACGACGGGGCGGCCGGGAGCATCGAGATCCGGCCCGTTCCCGCCGGAGCCACAGCCGGTGAACTGCTCACCCGGCTCGGCGCCGACGCCGCCCTGTGGGGTCTGCTGCGGCCCGCCGGGCACGACCGCGCCCCGCTCGGCGACGACCTCCTCGTCCAGGGCGGGACCAATCCGTTCTTCCTCGTCCGTTACGCCCGGGCCCGCGCCGACGCGCTCACCCGTGGCGCCGCGCGGCTGGGTTTCGCCGCCGCGTACGAGGAGGACGTCGAGGCACCCGCGCTCCACGCCGCGCTCGCCGACTACCCCGGCGTCCTCGCCGCCGCCGCCCGCCACCACGCACCCGACCGGGTCGCCCGGCACCTGGAGACGGTGGCGCATGCCTTCTTCGACTTCCACGACGCCTGCTCGCCGCTCCCCGTCGGCGACGAGAAACCCTCGGCCGCCCACCGCTCCCGGCTGGCCCTTGCCGAAGCCGCCGGATCGGTGCTGGCAGGCGGCCTGTTCGTGCTCGGCATCAGCGCGCCCCGACACCTCTGAGACCCGAAAGAGCAGAACACCACGATGAGCCGATCCGCCCACCCCGCCGGACCCCGTCACGCCGATGTCCTCCACGAAGGGCACTACGCGGCGCCGCCCGCCGATCTGAACGTCCTGGACGAGAAGGTCTGGTCCCGTACCGTCACGCGCGACGCGGACGGCGCGCTCACCGTCGGCGGCATCGAGGTCGCCCGGCTCGCGGAGGAGTTCGGCACGCCCGCGTACTTCCTCGACGAGAGCGACTTCCGGGCCAGGTGCCGCGCCTGGTCCGACGCCTTCGGACGCGACGCCGACGTGTTCTACGCGGGCAAGGCGTTCCTGTCGCGCGCCATCGTGCGCTGGCTCCAGGAAGAGGGACTGAACCTCGACGTCTGCTCCGGCGGCGAGCTGACCACCGCGCTGGACGCGGGGATGCCCGCCGAGCGCATCGCCTTCCACGGCAACAACAAGAGCATGGCGGAGATCGAGCGGGCCGTCGGCGTGGGCGTCGGCCGGATCGTGCTCGACTCCTTCCAGGAGATCGTCCGGGTCGCCGACGTCGCCCAGCGGCTCGGCAGGCGCCAGCGCGTACAGATCCGCGTCACCGTCGGCGTCGAGGCACACACCCACGAGTTCATCGCCACCGCCCACGAGGACCAGAAGTTCGGCATCGCGCTGGCCGGGGGACAGGCCGCCGAGGCCGTCCGCAGGGCTCTCACCCTCGACGGCCTGGAACTCATCGGCATCCACTCGCACATCGGCTCGCAGATCTTCGACATGGCCGGCTTCGAGGTCTCCGCGCGCCGCGTGGTGCAGCTGCTCGCCGAGGTGCGTGACGAGCACGGCGTGGAGCTCCCCGAGATCGACCTCGGTGGCGGACTCGGCATCGCCTACACGTCCGAGGACGACCCGCGCGAGCCGCACGAGATCGCCAAGGCGCTCAGCGACATCGTGACCCGCGAGTGCGAGTCGGCCGGACTCGCCACCCCGCGCATCTCCGTCGAGCCGGGCCGCGCCATCGTCGGACCCACCGCGTTCACGCTGTACGAGGTCGGCACCATCAAGCCCCTCGAAGGCCTCCGCACGTACGTGAGCGTCGACGGCGGCATGTCGGACAACATCCGCACCGCGCTGTACGACGCCGAGTACAGCGTCGCGCTCGTCTCCCGCCGTTCCGACGCCGAGCCGATGCTCGCGCGTGTCGTCGGCAAGCACTGCGAGAGTGGCGACATCGTGGTCAAGGACGCGTTCCTGCCTGCTGACCTGGCCCCCGGCGACCTGATCGCGGTGCCCGCCACCGGCGCGTACTGCCGCTCCATGGCGAGCAACTACAACCACGCCCTCCGCCCGCCGGTCGTCGCCGTGCGGGACGGCGAGGCGCGCGTCATCGTCCGACGGGAGACAGAGGAAGATCTTCTGTCGCTCGATGTCGGCTGATGAAATAGTCGTCTCAGGATCCGGACGGGTGGCAGAAACTCCCGTCCGGTGAGTGAGACTGGTCCACACATCAGATGTATGAGAAACGAGGTCGGATGATGCGTACGCGTCCGCTGAAGGTGGCGCTGCTGGGCTGTGGAGTGGTCGGCTCAGAGGTGGCTCGCATCATGACGACGCACGCCGACGACCTCACCGCGCGCATCGGCGCACCGGTGGAACTCGCCGGTGTCGCCGTCCGACGGCCCTCGAAGGTGCGGGAGGGAATCGACCCCGCACTCATCACCACCGACGCGACCGCCCTGGTCAAACGGGGTGACATCGATGTGGTCATCGAGGTCATCGGAGGCATCGAGCCGGCCAGGACGCTGATCACGACAGCGTTCGAGCACGGCGCCAGCGTCGTCTCCGCCAACAAGGCGCTGCTCGCCGAGGACGGCGCCGCACTCCACGCCGCCGCGGAGAGCCAGGGCCGGGACCTCTACTACGAGGCCGCCGTGGCCGGCGCCATCCCCCTCGTACGTCCGCTCCGCGAATCCCTCGCGGGGGACAAGGTCAACCGCGTCCTGGGCATCGTCAACGGCACCACCAACTTCATCCTCGACCGGATGGACACGAGCGGAGCCGGATACTCGGAGGCGCTCGACGAGGCCACCGCCCTCGGGTACGCCGAAGCCGACCCGACCGCGGACGTCGAGGGTTTCGACGCCGCCGCGAAGGCCGCGATCCTGGCCGGGATCGCCTTCCACACCCGGGTCAAGATCGGTGAGGTGCACCGCGAGGGCATCAGCGAGGTGACCGCCGCGGACATCGCGTCCGCCCGGCGCATGGGCTGCACGGTCAAGCTCCTCGCCATCTGCGAGCGCGCCGCCGACGGCCGGTCCGTCACCGCCCGCGTGCACCCCGCGATGATCCCGCTCACCCACCCGCTGGCCTCCGTGCGCGAGGCGTACAACGCCGTCTTCGTCGAGGCGGAGGCGGCCGGGCAGCTGATGTTCTACGGCCCCGGCGCCGGTGGTGCGCCGACCGCGTCCGCGGTCCTCGGCGACCTGGTCGCGGTCTGCCGCAACAAGCTCGGCGAGGCCACCGGCCCCGGTGAGTCCGCGTACACGCGTCTTCCGGTCAGCCCCATGGGCGAGGTCGTCACGCGGTACCACATCAGTCTCGACGTGGCCGACAAGCCTGGCGTACTCGCCCAGGTCGCGACGGTCTTCGCCGAACAGGGCGTATCCATCGATACGGTCCGCCAGCAGAGCCGACAGGACGGAGACGGCGAGGCTTCTCTCGTCGTCGTCACCCACCGCGCGCCCGACGCCGCCCTCTCGGCGACCGTCGAGGCGCTGCGCAAGCTGGACACCGTGCGCGGTGTCGCCAGCATCATGCGTGTTGAAGGGGAGTAAGGACCCATGACCACCAAGGGCACCCACCAGTGGCGCGGCATCATCGAGGAGTACCGGGACCGCCTTCCGGTCACGAGCACGACCCCGGTCGTCACGCTCCGTGAGGGCGGCACGCCGCTCGTCCCCGCTCAGGTCCTCTCCGAGCGCACGGGCTGCGAGGTGTACCTCAAGGTGGAGGGCGCCAACCCCACCGGGTCGTTCAAGGACCGCGGCATGACCATGGCGATCACCCGCGCCAAGGAGGAGGGGGCGAAGGCCGTCATCTGCGCCTCCACCGGCAACACCTCGGCCTCCGCCGCCGCTTACGCGGTGCGGGCCGGCATGGTCTGTGCCGTCCTGGTGCCGCAGGGCAAGATCGCCCTCGGCAAGATGGGCCAGGCGCTGGTCCACGGCGCGAAGATCCTCCAGGTCGACGGAAACTTCGACGACTGCCTCACGCTGGCCCGCTCGCTCTCGGACAACTACCCGGTGGCGCTGGTCAATTCGGTCAATCCGGTCCGTATCGAGGGCCAGAAGACCGCCGCGTTCGAGATCGTCGACGCGCTCGGCAACGCCCCGGACATCCACGTCCTGCCCGTCGGCAACGCGGGCAACATCACCGCGTACTGGAAGGGCTACACCGAATACGCGGCGGACGGCATGGCCGCCCGCACCCCGCGCATGTGGGGCTTCCAGGCGTCCGGTTCCGCGCCCATCGTGCGCGGCGAGATCGTCAAGGACCCGTCGACGATCGCCACCGCGATCCGGATCGGCAACCCGGCGTCCTGGCAGTACGCGCTGGCCGCGCGGGATGAGTCGGGCGGCTTCATCGACGAGGTCACGGACCGTCAGATCCTGTCCGCCTACCGCCTGTTGGCCTCCCAGGAGGGTGTCTTCGTCGAGCCGGCGTCGGCGGCGTCGGTCGCCGGTCTGCTGAAGGCCGCCGAAGAGGGCAAGGTCGACCCCGGCCAGACGATCGTCTGCACGGTCACCGGCAACGGCCTCAAGGACCCCGACTGGGCCGTCGCGGGCGCTCCGCAGCCGGTCACGGTCCCGGTCGACGCGGTCACCGCGGCCGAGAAGCTGGGCCTGGTCTAGGACCTGCCCCAGGGCCTCGTCCGTTCCCGTACGGCACGTGCGGGAACAGCGGCAAGAACCAGCTCAACCGCCCCTTTTCGGGGCGGAGAGCGCATAGGAGGCGTGCGACACGCATCGTGCGCCTCCTGTGCGCCCTATGTCGCGACAGAACCTTCCTTCGATAAGCTGTACCCACACGCTCCGTCGTAATCGACGCGGCGCGGTTGCCGTCGTGGCCGTCGGTTCCGCCACCGGATATTCGCCTCACCCGCACCACGACCCCCACAGCCGCCCCGTTCCACACCCCCGCACGTAGATCCACCGCACCACATCCCCGCCGCCTTACAAGGAGAGTCGTCCAGCCGATGGCCGGTCCCGCGTTCCGAGCTGCCGCCGTCAGGGTGCGCGTCCCCGCGACCAGCGCCAACCTTGGCCCGGGTTTCGACGCCCTGGGCCTGTCCCTGGGGCTGTACGACGATGTCGTGGTCCGGGTCGCCGACTCGGGGCTGCACATCGACATCGCGGGCGAGGGCGCCGAAACGCTGCCCCGCGACGAGCGCCACCTCCTCGTACGCTCCCTGCGCACCGCCTTCGACCTGCTCGGCGGACAGCCCCGCGGCCTCGAGATCGTCTGTGCCAACCGCATCCCGCACGGCCGGGGCCTCGGTTCGTCCTCCGCCGCCATCTGCGCCGGCATCGTCGCCGCCCGCGCCGTGACGACCGGCGGCGACGCCCGCCTCGACGACGCGGCCCTGCTGGAGCTCGCGACCGAGATCGAGGGCCACCCCGACAACGTCGCCGCCTGTCTGCTCGGCGGCTTCACCCTCGCCTGGATGGACGGCGGAGCCGCCAGGGCGATCAGGATGGACCCCGCGGATTCCGTCGTTCCGGTGGTTTTCGTGCCGGGCAGGCCCGTCCTCACCGAGACCGCCCGCGGTCTGCTCCCGCGCACCGTCCCGCACGTGGACGCCGCGGCCAACGCCGGCAGGGCCGCCCTGCTCGTCGAGGCCCTGACCAGGCGCCCCGAGTTCCTGCTGGCGGCCACCGAGGACCGGCTCCACCAGGAGTACCGGGCACCCGCGATGCCGGAGAGCGTGGAGCTGGTCAACCGTCTGCGGGCCGACGGCGTCCCCGCTGTCATCTCCGGTGCGGGCCCCACGGTCCTCGCACTGGCGGACGAGGGGTCGGCCGACAAGATCGCCCGACTGGCGGGCGAGGGATGGGCCGCGAACCGGCTCGCCCTCGACGCCACGGGCGCGAGCGTACTGCCGCTCGCCTCGTAGTCACATGTGATTACCGGTGAGTGAGAGGGGGAATGTTTGTTGGAGCCGGTAGTGTTAACCTCAAGTCTGCAACCGACGTCTTTGTGGCGCGTTGCTTCGTGTCCCCCTCCGGGACCACCATTCTTCCGGGAGCCTCCCCAACTGCCTGAGCAGCCTGCCTGAGCAGTTTCGAGCACGCTCCGGAACCGGCACGACACCCCCTCGCTATGTCCAGGAGTGGGCCGAGCAGGGGGATCTCGCGCCGGACCCCGCACATTTCATCTCTCCGCCGTACCCGGCGGACCACCGCCCCGGCACGGTCCGCGATCGAAAAGATCACAGACCGCAGTCGGACAGCACAACCGGTCGCCGAGCCAGAAGGCCGACGTCCGCTCCAGGGAAGGACCCTTCGTGAGCGACACCACCGATCTGATGGGCGTGACTGCCGACAAGAGCGTCGACAGCGCCGCGCCCGCCGAAGGTGCTGCCACTGGCACCACCACACGGCGCCGCCGCTCCGGCACCGGCCTCGATGGCATGGTCCTGGCCGAGCTGCAGCAGGTCGCGTCCGGCCTCGGCATCAGGGGCACTGCGCGGATGCGCAAGAGCCAGCTGATCGAGGTCATCAAGGAGGCGCAGGCCGGGGGCTCCTCCGCACCCAAGACTGCCTCCAAGGCCGCTGCGGCCACCGCCGGTACCGACGCCGAGAGCAAGCCGAAGCGGCGTGCCACGTCCAAGGCGCGCACCGGGGACGAGGCCGCCGCCTCGCCCGAGAGCAAGGCCACGGCCCAGCAGCAGATCGACATCCCCGGTCAGCCGGCCAACGACGACCAGCCCACGGGCGAGCGTCGTCGGCGCCGTGCGACCGCGCAGGCGGGCAGCCCCGACACCAAGACCGAGGTCAAGGCGGAGCCGCAGGCCGAGCCGAAGAGCGAAACCCGCGGCGACGACCGCGGCGAGACGAAGGGCGAGGCCAAGGCCGAGTCCGCCGTCGACAGCGCCGAGGGCCGCCGCGGCGACCGTCAGGACCGTGGCCAGCGCGGTGAGCGTGGCGACCGCGGTGAGCGCGGTGAGCGCGGTGAGCGCGGCGACCGTCGTGAGCGTCAGCGTGACCGTCGTGGCAAGGGCGACGACCAGGGCCAGCAGGGCGGCGGCGGCCAGCGGCCGCAGCGCCAGGGCCAGGGTCAGACCCAGAGCCAGGGCCAGGGGCAGAGCGGCCAGGGCCAGCAGGGTGGCGGCCCCCAGGACGACGGTTTCGACGACGAGGGTGGCCGTCGCGGCCGCCGTGGCCGTTACCGTGACCGCCGTGGGCGTCGTGGCCGCGAGGACACCTTCGCCCCCGACGTACAGGTTGCCGACGACGACGTCCTGATCCCCGTCGCGGGCATCCTGGACATCCTCGACAACTACGCGTTCATCCGGACCTCCGGCTACCTGCCCGGTCCGAACGACGTGTACGTCTCGCTCGCACAGGTCCGCAAGAACGGCCTGCGCAAGGGTGACCACGTCACGGGCGCGGTCCGCCAGCCCAAGGACGGCGAGCGCCGCGAGAAGTTCAACGCGCTGGTCCGCCTCGACTCGGTCAACGGCATGGCGCCGGAGACCGGCCGCGGCCGTCCGGAGTTCCAGAAGCTGACGCCGCTCTACCCGCAGGACCGGCTCCGCCTGGAGACCGACTCCAACATCCTGACCACCCGGATCATCGACCTGGTCGCCCCCATCGGCAAGGGCCAGCGTGGGCTCATCGTGGCCCCGCCGAAGACCGGTAAGACCATGATCCTGCAGGCCATCGCCAACGCGATCACGGTCAACAGCCCCGAGTGCCACCTGATGGTCGTCCTGGTCGACGAGCGTCCGGAAGAGGTCACCGACATGCAGCGGTCGGTGAAGGGCGAGGTCATCTCCTCGACCTTCGACCGTCCGGCCGAGGACCACACCACGGTCGCCGAGCTGGCCATCGAGCGCGCGAAGCGCCTCGTGGAGCTGGGTCACGACGTGGTCGTCCTGCTCGACTCGATCACCCGTCTGGGCCGCGCGTACAACCTCGCGGCGCCTGCGTCCGGACGCATCCTGTCCGGTGGTGTCGACTCGACCGCGCTGTACCCGCCGAAGCGCTTCTTCGGTGCCGCGCGCAACATCGAGGACGGCGGCTCGCTGACCATTCTCGCCACCGCGCTCGTCGAGACCGGCTCGCGCATGGACGAGGTGATCTTCGAGGAGTTCAAGGGCACCGGAAACATGGAGCTCAAGCTCGACCGGAAGCTCTCCGACAAGCGCATCTTCCCGGCGGTGGACGTCGACGCGTCCAGCACCCGTAAGGAAGAAATCCTTCTCGGCACCGATGAATTGGCAGTCGTCTGGAAGCTGCGCCGGGTGCTTCACGCACTCGACCAGCAGCAGGCGATCGAGCTGCTGCTCGACCGCATGAAGAAGACCCAGTCCAACGCCGAGTTCCTTCTGCAGATTCAGAAGACGACTCCCGGCAGCGGCAATGGGAACGACTGACGGCTGACCAAAAAGTAGAATCGGGACAGTTCAACCGTCCTTGAAATCCGCCTTGTTACTTCGGTGACGGGGCGGATTTCTTTTTGCCTTCCTCCGGAGTCCCCCTTTTGTTGATCCTGGCGTAATATCTGCGTCAGTTGAGGTGGGGGGGCCATCCCGGCAGCACCGCATAGGGCGAAAGCCCTTCTTCGTGCTGCCCCGCTGCGGGCAGACGTTCTGCCGAGCCCCCGCCGTCCCACGATCCGGCGGAGTCCCACGCACCGCCGGTTCCGATACGAAGGATCGCCGCGTGCACATACGCACCAGGGGTGGCCGGCACTCGCGCCGGCTCAAGCTCGCCGTTCCGGCCGTAGCTGTCACCGTCCTCGCCCTCGTGGGCACGGGGCTCACGATGGCCAGCTCCCAGGCCGACGAGCCGGTTCCGACCGTCGCGGCAGCAGCCGTGGACCGTCCCACCGCGCCGTCGGACGCCGAACTGCGCGAGCGTGTGGTCAAGGCGGCGGAGGCCGACCGCAAGACCCTCGCCCCGTCCAAGCTCAATGCCACGGACGACCCGGGTCCCGCCCCGATGGTCATCGGCGGCACGGAGACGTCCATCTCCACCGCCCCGTGGATGGCGCAGCTCTGGTACAACGACGGCACCGGGGGCTTCTTCTGCGGTGGCGTCGTGATCGCGCCCGCCAAGATCGCCACGGCCGCGCACTGCGTCGACGGCTTCGACTGGGCCGAGTACGGCACGGTCGTCACCGGAGCCGACTCCACCGACTCGGTCGGCAGCGGGGAAGTGAACTGGGCCTACCGGCAGTGGACCCACCCGCAGTACAACGGCGCCACCGGGGCTGCCGACAACGACATCGCGGTGCTCACGCTGGTCAAGCCGGTCACGGTCAAGCCGCTGCCCGTGATGGCGAAGGCGGACACGGCCCTCTACGCCCCCGGCACCCAGGCCAAGGTGTACGGCTGGGGCCGCACCAGCTCGACCAACAACGAGATCGCCACGACCCTGCGTACGGCGACGCTTCCGATCGTCTCGGACACGACGTGCGCCAACTCGTACGGTGGCGACTTCAAGTCGGGCCACATGGTCTGCGCGGGCAAGACGGGCGCGACCGACGCCGAGACGACCGGCGCCTGCAACGGTGACTCCGGCGGCCCGCTCGTGGTCGGCGGCAAGCTGGTCGGCATCGTCTCGTGGGGCATCACGGACTGTGTCGGAGAGGGCGCGTACAGCGTCTTCACCAAGGTGAGCAGCTACGTCCCCGCGATCAACGCGCGGGCGTACGACACCAACCTGAACTACGACCACCGCGCGGACCTGCTGGCCCGCAAGGCGTCGACGAACACGATCTACGGGTTCACCTCGAACGGCAGCTCCATGTCGAAGTACACCTTCGGCAGCAACTGGGGCGCCCTCAACCTCCTGCTCCAGACGGACCTCAACCGGGACGACTACCAGGACCTGCTCTACCGCACCAGCGACGGCAGCCTCTACTGGGACTGGATCAACCCGGCCACGGAGGAGTGGGAGTCCAAGCGGATCGCCACCGGCTGGGGCTCCCGCAAGCAGATCCTGTCGCCCGGTGACCTGACCGGCGACGGTCACCCCGACGTCCTGTCGACGGACTCCGCCGGTGACTTCTGGCTGTACCCGGGCAAGGGCAACGGTTCGTTCGCCACCCGCAGCAAGATCGGCGGCGGCGGTCTCAGCTACTCCATGGTCCGGGGCAGCGGCGACTTCACGAACGACGGCAAGGCCGACATCATCGCCCGCGGCAGCGGCGGCAAGATCTACCTCTTCCCGGGCACCGGCAAGGCGAGCGCACCGTTCGCCTCCAAGGTCCTCGTCAGGACCTGGGACGTCGCCAACGCCCTCGTCACCACGGGCGACTTCAGCGGCGACGGCATCGCGGACATCATCGTCCGCGTGAAGACCGGCGAGCTGTACCTCTACCCGGGCACCGGCAAGGCGGACAGCGGGATCTTCGGCTCCCGCAAGCTGCTGGGCTCCGGAGCGTCGAGCTACAACCTGTTCGGCTGATCACACCCGCAGCACTCCTGCCGAAGAGCCCCCGCGTCCTTGGACGCGGGGGCTCTTTGCGTATTGGAACAACCGTATGTAAGTCTTTTCAGCCGCAAACCCCGTCACGGAATGTGAGCAGATGCCGGACCACACGAGCCAGACCACGCCGACCGGACCGCGGCGCGCAGGCGCCACGGGCCGCCGCCGCAAGAGCCCCGAGCGCAGCGCGCGGCGCACGGCGCTGCGCGTGTCCGCGTGGGCGCTCGCCGCGGCCGTCGTGCTGGGCGGTGCGGGCTCCGGTTACGTCTACCTCAAGCTGGACGGCAACCTCTCCAGCATCGACATCGACGCCGAGCTGGGCGGGGACCGCCCCGACGACGCCGACAACGGCTCCCAGGACATCCTGGTGCTCGGCTCCGACTCCCGTTCGGGCGCCAACGACGCGTACGGCGCGGACCAGGGCGCCGCCCGGTCGGACACCGCGATGGTGATGCACGTCGACGAGGGCCACACCTCGGCCTCGGTCGTCTCCATCCCCAGGGACACGATCATCGAGCGCCCCGCCTGCACCGGTGACGTCTCCGGCGAGCCGGTGGCCGCGGACGACCGGGCGATGTTCAACACGGCGTACGAGGTCGGGGGACCCGCCTGTGCGGTGAAGACCGTCGAGGCCATGTCGGGCATCCGCATGGACCACTACGTCGAGGTCGACTTCACCGGCTTCAAGAAGCTCATAGACGAACTCGGCGGCGTCGACATCACCACCGACCGGGCGATCAACGATTCCAAGAGCCATCTGAACCTGACGCCCGGTACGCACCGGCTCGACGGCGAGGAGTCGCTCGGTCTCGTCCGCACCCGCAAGAGCGTCGGCGACGGCAGCGACCTGGGCCGCATCCAGTTGCAGCAGGCCTTCGTGAAGGCGCTGATGGAACAGACGAAGAGCGTCGGGGTGTTCTCCAGCCCGAAGAAACTCCTCGGGCTAGCCGACGCGGCCACGAAGGCTGTCACCACGGACTCCGGTCTCGGCTCGGTGAAGAAGCTCACGTCCTTCGCGAACGGGCTGAAGGGCCTCGGTCCGAAGAACGTCCACATGGTCACGATGCCCGTGCGGTACGACCCGGCCGACCCGAACCGGGTGGTGCCCATGGAGAAGCCGGCCCGCCAGGTGTGGGCGGCCCTGAAGCAGGACCGGGCGATCCCCGCCTCGGCCACCGTGACGTCCGCGGGCGACAAGGGAACGGCGGGGCAGGTCGTCCGGTGACACCTCCCGGTCCCGTGCCGGCGTTTGTGGAGGTCCGGGAATACCTGCGGGCCCACCCCGGTTTTGGGAGATACGCCCAGTCCTGGCAGACTGGTACGTCGGCCCCGGTTCACGGACGCGCAATCAGCGCGGACGACCCGGAGCCCTCCCGAAACTAGGAGACACCTTGAAGCGCGAGATTCACCCCGAGTACGTCGAGACCCAGGTCAGCTGTACCTGCGGTGCGTCGTTCACCACCCGGAGCACCCTGGGCAGCGGCGCCATCCGCGCCGACGTCTGCTCCGAGTGCCACCCGTTCTACACGGGCAAGCAGAAGATCCTCGACACCGGTGGCCGCGTGGCCCGCTTCGAGGCCCGCTTCGGCAAGGCTGCCGGCTCCGCCAGCAAGTAGCGAGCCACTGCGCCGGTTCCCGGCGCCCTCATTCCAGGGGGCGCCGGGGCCGGCGTTTTTTCCGGCCGGACGCCCGGGGGAGATCCCCGGGGAACCCCGGACAGCACGCCCTCCAGCAGGCCCGTCGACGTAATCAACCAGGAGCCCCCGAATGTTCGAGGCGGTCGAGGAACTGATCGGTGAACACGCCGGTCTCGAGAAGAAGCTCGCCGACCCGTCGGTCCACTCGGACCAGGCCAACGCGCGCAAGCTCAACAAGCGCTACGCGGAGCTGACCCCGATCGTCTCCACGTACCTGTCCTGGAAGCGCACCGGCGACGACATCGAGACCGCTCGCGAGTTCGCCGCCGACGACCCGGACTTCGCCGCCGAGGTGAAGGACCTGGAGAAGCAGCGCGAAGCACTCACCGAGAAGCTCCGCCTCCTCCTGGTCCCGCGCGACCCCAGCGACGACAAGGACGTGCTCCTGGAGATCAAGGCGGGCGCGGGCGGCGACGAGTCCGCCCTGTTCGCCGGTGACCTGCTGCGCATGTACCTGCGCTACGCCGAGCGCGTCGGCTGGAAGACCGAGATCATCGACTCCACCGAGTCCGAGCTCGGCGGCTACAAGGACGTCCAGGTCGCCGTGAAGACCAAGGGCGGCAACGGTGCCACCGAGCCCGGCCAGGGTGTCTGGGCACGGATGAAGTACGAGGGCGGTGTGCACCGTGTGCAGCGCGTGCCCTCCACCGAGTCCCAGGGCCGCATCCACACCTCCGCCGCCGGTGTGCTCGTCACGCCCGAGGCAGAGGAGGTCGAGGTCGAGATCCACGCCAACGACCTGCGCATCGACGTCTACCGCTCCTCCGGTCCCGGCGGCCAGTCCGTCAACACGACCGACTCCGCCGTCCGCATCACGCACCTGCCGACCGGTGTCGTCGCCTCCTGCCAGAACGAGAAGAGCCAGCTCCAGAACAAGGAGCAGGCCATGCGCATCCTGCGCTCGCGGCTCCTGGCCGCGGCCCAGGAAGCGGCCGAGCAGGAAGCCTCCGACGTCCGCCGCAGCCAGGTCCGTACCGTCGACCGCTCCGAGAAGATCCGCACGTACAACTTCCCGGAAAACCGGATCTCGGACCACCGCGTCGGCTTCAAGGCGTACAACTTGGACCAGGTGCTCGACGGTGACCTGGACGCCGTGATCCAGGCGTGTGTCGACGCCGACTCGGCCGCCAAGCTCGCCAACGCGTAACCTGCCCGTCCCGCCCGTGACCCCCGTTCGGAGAACCGCGATGAACCTGCTGCTCGCCGAGGTGGCCCAGGCCACCCAGCGGCTGGCCGACGCCGGTGTCCCTTCACCGCGATTCGACGCCGAGGAACTCGCCGCCTTCGTGCACGGCGTCAAGCGGGGCGAGCTGCACAACGTGCCGGACCGGGACTTCGACGCCCGGTACTGGGAGACCATCGCCCGCCGCGAGGCCCGCGAACCCCTCCAGCACATCACCGGCCGCGCGTTCTTCCGCTACCTGGAGCTCCAGGTGGGGCCCGGTGTCTTCGTGCCCCGCCCGGAGACCGAGTCCGTCGTCGGCTGGGCCATAGACGCCGTCCGCGCGATGGACGTCGTCGAACCGCTCATCGTCGACCTCTGCACCGGATCGGGCGCCATCGCGCTTGCGATGGCGCAGGAGGTGCCGCGCTCGCGTGTGCACGGGGTGGAGCTGTCCGAGGACGCCCTGACGTGGACCAGGAAGAACGCCGAGGGGTCCAGGGTCACCATCCACCGGGGAGACGCCGCAACGGCCCTTCCCGAGCTCGACGGCCAGGTCGACCTGGTCATCTCCAACCCGCCGTACATCCCGCTCACCGAGTGGGAGTACGTGGCACCCGAGGCCCGTGACCACGACCCGCAGATGGCGCTCTTCTCGGGCGAGGACGGCCTCGACCTCATCCGGTCCATCGAGCGGACCGCGCACCGCCTGCTGCGTCCCGGCGGCCTCGTCGTCATCGAGCACGCCGACACCCAGGGCGGCCAGGTGCCGTGGATCTTCACCGAGGAGCGGGGCTGGGCCGACGCGGCCGACCACCCCGACCTGAACAACAGGCCCCGTTTCGCGACCGCCCGCAGGGCCATGCCGTGACCGGTCCTGACCCGCACCACCCGTACCCGCAATACCCGTACATGCTTGAGGAGGCCGGCTGATGGCACGGCGATACGACTGCAACGACGCGACCGACCGTACGACCGGCCTGCGTGAGGCCGCGTCCGCCGTCCGCCGCGGCGAACTGGTCGTGCTGCCCACCGACACCGTGTACGGGATCGGTGCGGATGCCTTCAGCTCCGAAGGTGTCAGCGATCTGCTCGACGCCAAGGGCCGCGGCCGCAACATGCCGACCCCTGTCCTGATCGGTTCCCCGAACACGCTGCACGGCCTGGTCACGGACTTCTCCGAGCAGGCGTGGGAACTCGTCGACGCGTTCTGGCCGGGTGCGCTGACCCTCGTCGCCAAGCACCAGCCCTCGCTCCAGTGGGACCTCGGCGACACCCGCGGCACCGTCGCGATCCGGATGCCCCTGCACCCGGTCGCCATCGAGCTGCTCACCGAAGTCGGCCCGATGGCCGTCTCCAGTGCGAACCTCACGGGACACCCCTCGCCGGAGGACTGCGACGCCGCCCAGGAGATGCTGGGCGACTCCGTCTCCGTGTACCTCGACGGCGGACCCACGCCCGGCATCGTGCCGTCCTCCATCGTCGACGTCACCGGCAAGATCCCTGTCCTCCTGCGCGCCGGCGCGCTCTCCGTAGAGGAGCTGCGCAAGGTGGTACCCGACCTCGAGGTGGCCAATTGACCGCCCCTGAGGGGCGTGGCATAGCGGGGCAGACCGACACTTTCCGCATCCTCCACGTCAGCACCGGCAACGTCTGCCGCTCGCCGATCACCGAGCGGCTGACCCGTCATGCCCTGGTGGACCGCCTCGGTGATCCGCTGAGCGGCGGCCTGATCGTGGAGAGCGCGGGCACCTGGGGGCACGAAGGCGCTCCCATGGAGGCCAACGCCGAGGTCGTCCTCGCCGACTTCGGCGCGGACGCCACCGGCTTCGTCGGCCGCGAACTGCTCGACGAGCACGTGATCCGCGCCGACCTCGTACTCACCGCCACCCGTGACCACCGGGCCCAGGTGATCTCCATGGGCCACTCGGCCGGGCTGCGGACGTTCACCCTCAAGGAGTTCACCCGGCTCGTCCGGGCCATAGACCCCGCCACGCTCCCCGACCCCCGGGACGAGGGCGTCGTCGAGCGCGCCCGCGCCCTGGTGCGGGCGGCGGCGGCACTGCGCGGCTGGCTGCTCGCCCCCACCGCCGAGGCGGACGAGGTGTACGACCCGTACGGCGCACCGATCACGTTCTTCCGTTCCATCGGCGACGAGATCAACCAGGCCCTCGACCCGGTCGTCACCGCGCTGACAGGCGTACAGACGCCCCACTGAAGCCGTCGCCGCCGGGGGAGTCACCCGCGCTGAGCCCTATGGAGCACCGGCCGTGCGCCGACCGGCGTACCGGGTCGTCCGGCAGCGGGCAGCGCTTCACGCGCGGGCCTACATTGGTCTGAGAGCCCACCCCTCCCCAGGCCCGGAGCCGTCACATGCCGGTCACCACTCCAGCCGCACCAGCCCCCGTGTCCCGCTCGCGCACAGCCCTCCCGCAGGACTTCGGCGCCCTGCTCCGGGAGGACCCGGAGATCGCCGACGTGCTGCTGGGGGAGGCACACCGGCAGGCGGGCACCCTCCAGTTGATCGCCGCCGAGAACTTCACCTCGCCGGCCGTCCTCGCCGCCCTGGGCTCGCCGCTCGCCAACAAGTACGCCGAGGGCTACCCCGGTGCCCGGCACCACGGCGGATGCGAGCAGGCGGACGCCGCCGAGCGCATCGCGATCCAGCGGGCCACCGCGCTCTTCGGCGCCGAGCACGCCAACGTCCAGCCGCACTCCGGCTCCTCGGCCGTCCTCGCGGCGTACGCCGCACTGCTGCGCCCCGGTGACACGGTGCTGGCCATGGGACTCCCGTACGGGGGACACCTCACCCACGGCTCGCCCGCCAACTTCTCCGGCCGCTGGTTCGAGTTCGTCGGCTACGGCGTGGACCCCGACAGCGGGCTGATCGACTACGCGCAGGTCCGCGCCCTGGCCCGGGCCCGGCGCCCCAAGGCGATCGTGTGCGGTTCCATCTCGTACCCCCGGCATCCCGACTACGAGCTGTTCCGGGAGATCGCCGACGAGGTCGGTGCCTATCTGATCGCCGACGCCGCCCACCCGATGGGCCTGATCGCCGGGGGAGCGGCGCCGAGCCCCGTGCCGTACGCGGACGTGGTGTGCGCGACCACGCACAAGGTGCTGCGCGGGCCGCGCGGCGGCATGATCCTGTGCGGACCGGAACTGGCGGAACGGATCGACCGGGCGGTGTTCCCCTTCACCCAGGGCGGCGCCCAGATGCACACGGTCGCGGCGAAGGCCGTCGCCTTCGGTGAGGCGGCGACGCCGGCGTTCGCCCTGTACGCCCATCAGGTGGTCGCCCACGCGCGGGTGCTCGCCGCCGGGCTGGAGGCCGAGGGCTTCGACGTCACCACCGAGGGCACCGACACCCATCTGATCGTCGCGGACCCCGCCCCCCTCGGCGTCGACGGCCGCACCGCACGCGAGCGCCTCGCGGCGGCGGGCATGGTCCTGGACACCTGCGCCCTGCCCTACGGAGACGCCCGCGGGATCAGGCTCGGCACGGCCGCCGTCACCACCCAGGGCATGGACGAGGCCGACATGGCGCGCATCGCGGTGCTCTTCGGGGCGGCGGTCCGGGAGGCCGGCGACCCCGGCCGTCTGCTCGCGGACGTGCGCGAACTCACGGTGAGAAATCCCCCCTATCCGGGGTAGGCGAAGCGGGTGCAACCATCTCCCGTACCGTGGAGTCCTTGTTCTTGAGGCTAGGGTGTGGGGCTGAGATGGCCGGCGATTTCTGTGGGGCAGCCCGTGCGTGATTACCTGCTGACGCTCTGTGTCACGGCCGCAGTTACTTATCTGCTGACCGGACCGGTGCGTAAGTTCGCCATCGCGATCGGGGCCATGCCCGCGATCCGTGCGCGTGACGTACACCGAGAACCGACACCGCGGCTCGGTGGCATCGCCATGTTCGGCGGACTGTGCGCGGGACTGATCGTCGCCGCCCATCTGGACAACCTCACGGATGTCTTCGAACTCTCCAACGAACCAAGGGCGTTGCTCTCCGGCGCCGCGCTGATCTGGCTGATCGGCGTCCTGGACGACAAGTTCGAACTCGACGCGCTGATCAAGCTCGGCGGGCAGATGATCGCCGCCGCCGTCATGGTCATCCAGGGCCTCACGGTCCTGTGGCTGCCGATCCCGGGCGTCGGCACGGTCGCCCTCACCCAGTGGCAGGGCACGCTGCTCACGGTCGCGCTGGTCGTCATCACGATCAACGCGGTCAACTTCGTGGACGGCCTGGACGGTCTGGCGGCCGGCATGGTGTGCATCGCCTCCGCGGCGTTCTTCCTCTACACCTACCGGCTCTGGTACGGGTACGGGATCGAGGCCGCCGCCCCCGCGACGCTCTTCGCGGCCATCCTGATGGGCATGTGCCTCGGATTCCTGCCGCACAACATGCACCCCGCCCGGATCTTCATGGGCGACTCGGGGTCGATGCTGATCGGCCTGGTCCTCGCCGCGGGAGCGATCTCCGTCACCGGGCAGGTCGACCCGGACACGATGAAGCTGTTCGAGGGCAGTGAGCGGCAGGCGACCCACGCGATGCTGCCGGTCTTCATCCCGCTGCTGCTGCCGCTGACGATCATCGCCATCCCGGCCGCCGACCTGGTGCTGGCGATCGTGCGCCGTACGTGGAACGGACAGTCGCCGTTCGCCGCCGACCGAGGGCACCTGCACCACCGGCTGCTGGAGATCGGCCACTCGCACAGCCGGGCCGTCATGATCATGTACTTCTGGTCCGCGCTGATCGCCTTCGGCGCGGTGGGGTACTCGGTCCACTCGGCGTCGATGTGGATCGTGCTGACGATCATGGGGGCGAGCGCGGTGGGCCTGATCCTGCTGCTGATGCCCCGCTTCACGCCGCGCACCCCGGACTGGGCCGACTCCTTCGTACCGCCGCGCTACCGGCGCCGCAGGCACGCCGCCAGGCCCGAGGAGACGGCCGCGTACGGACAACAGGGCCCGGACGGCACGGAGATGGCGCCACAGGCCCCCGAGCGGACCCCCGTGGCCGTCGGGGTCTCGGGCGTCAACGGGGCGACCGCGATCAGCTCCCGCGGGCGTACGCACGAGCGACGCAGGGCCAACTCGTCACGTTGACGTTTCGGGCGCTGGTGCCCATTACCAGACATTGTGTCGGTTTGTCCCGCGCAAACGCGCAGGGTCACTCTCATGTGTGACAGTTGGCACACTTTTCAGGTAAAGACCTCATCAAATAGTTTGTGATACCGTTCACGAGACCCGGTGATAGAGCCGAAGGACCTTGGTAAGAGGGTCCATCGGCTGAGCATCGACTCGCGCCGGGCCTACGCTCGTCCATGACGACACCTACTGCCCACCCCCTGTACAGCGGAGCTGCCGCCATGCCGTCCAACGACGTCCGGACTCTCCTCCAGACCGCCGTGCCCACCGCTGCCGTCGGCGCTGTCGCCGCCGCGATCAGCGGTGCGGTCGCCGGCGGCAAGGGAGCCCTGGGCGCGGTCGTTGCGACGCTCGTGGTGATCCTCTTCATGGGGATCGGGCTCGTCGTTCTGCAACGGACCGCCAGGTCCCTCCCGCACCTGTTCCAGGCGATGGGGCTGATGCTGTACACGGCACAGCTCCTGCTGCTGTTCATCTTCGTCGCCGCGTTCAAGGACACCGAGGTGTTCAACCCGAAGGCCTTCGCGATCACGCTGGTCGCGACGACTCTCGCGTGGATCGGCGCACAGGCGCGTGCGCACATGAAGGCCAAGATCCTTTACGTCGAACCCGACTCCGACAAGGGTGACAAGCCCAAGAACACGGGGTCGTCGACGTGAAGGGTAGGGGCGGAATAAGCACAGGTTCGGGACCCTGCTATCGTCCGGTTCCAACTGCGGCACTGCGGGCGCGGGCATGTGAGCTGACGCCTGCTCGATCGCGAGGCTCAATGCCTGACTGCCGCTCACACATCCGTAACACCAGTCCAGTGCCGAACCGCGGCTGCGCGCCGCGCCGACACAACGAGGTTGCCGTACCTATGCGCCACGCTGAAGGAGCCCGCGGTGAGTGCTGACCCGACACAGGTGCTCGCCTTCGAGACCGATTGCCACATCTTCGACGGTTGTGGTTTCCCGGCACCCGGCTTGCACTCGTTCCTGTTCGAGCCGCTGTGGGGTGACCCGGACAGCAACTTGTACTTCAACAAGCCGATGCTGCTGGCGCTTCTCGGCTCGATCATCATCGTCGGCTTCTTCTGGGCGGCTTTCCGCAAGCCCAAGATGGTCCCCGGCAAGCTGCAGTCGATCGCGGAGATGGGTTACGACTTCATCCGCCGCGGCATCGTCTACGAGACGATCGGCAAGCGCGAGGGTGAGAAGTACGTCCCCCTCGTCGTCTCGCTGTTCTTCTTCGTCTGGATGATGAACCTCTGGTCGATCATCCCGGTCGCCCAGTTCCCGGTGACGTCGATCATCGCGTACCCGATCGTGCTCGCACTGATCGTCTACGTGCTGTGGGTCAGCCTGACCTTCAAGCGCCACGGTTTCGTCGGCGGCTGGAAGAACATCACCGGCTACGACAAGTCGCTCGGCCCGGTGCTGCCGCTGGCCATGCTCATCGAGTTCTTCTCGAACCTGCTGGTCCGGCCGTTCACCCACGCTGTGCGACTCTTCGCGAACATGTTCGCGGGCCACACCCTCCTGCTTCTGTTCACGATCGCCAGCTGGTACCTGCTCAACGGCATTGGTATCGCCTACGCCGGCGTCTCGTTCGTGATGGTCATCGTGATGACCGCGTTCGAGCTCTTCATCCAGGCGCTGCAGGCGTACGTCTTCGTGCTCCTGACCTGCACCTTCATCCAGGGCGCGCTCGCAAAGCACCACTGAGCATCCCGCACCCGACCCTTATTCGTCCGGTGGCCAACCCCCACCGGTCCTTGAAAGAGAAGGAAGACTGGCATGTCCCAGACCCTTGCTGCCGTCAGCGGCTCCCTCGGCTCCGTCGGTTACGGCCTCGCCGCGATCGGCCCCGGCGTCGGCGTCGGCATCATCTTCGGTAACGGCACCCAGGCTCTCGCCCGTCAGCCCGAGGCTGCGGGTCTCATCCGCGCCAACCAGATCCTCGGCTTCGCCTTCTGTGAGGCGCTCGCCCTGATCGGTCTGGTCATGCCGTTCGTCTACGGCACCTGAGTTTCAGGCCGGACGAACAGCAACCGAGACGAAAGGCACTGATGTGAGCCAGCTGCTTACGGTCGCGGCTGAGGAGATGGAAAATCCCCTCATCCCGCCGATTCCAGAGCTCGTCATCGGCCTCATCGCCTTCCTCATCGTCTTCGGCTTCCTCGCCAAGAAGCTCCTCCCGAACATCAACAAGGTTCTGGACGAGCGTCGCGAGGCCATCGAAGGCGGTATCGAAAAGGCCGATGCGGCCCAGACCGAGGCCCAGAGCGTTCTTGAGCAGTACAAGGCTCAGCTCGCCGAAGCCCGCCACGAAGCCGCTCGTATGCGCCAGGAGGCGCAGGAGCAGGGTGTCGTCATCATCCAGGAGATGAGGGCGGAAGGTCAGCGGCAGCGCGAAGAGATCATCGCCGCCGGCCACGCCCAGATCGAGGCCGACCGCAAGGCCGCGTCCTCCGCGCTGCGTCAGGACGTGGGCACGCTCGCCACCGCCCTGGCCGGCAAGCTCGTCGGCGAGTCCCTCGAGGACCACGCCCGGCAGAGCGGCACCGTCGACCGTTTCCTCGATGAACTCGAGGCGAAGGCCGAGGCCGTCCGATGAACGGAGCGAGCCGCGAGGCACTGGCTTCCGCACGTGAGCGTCTCGACGCACTGACCGACAACACGTCGGTCGACGCGGCGAAGCTCGCCGACGAGCTGGCAGCCGTCACCGCGCTGCTCCACCGCGAGGTATCGCTGCGCCGGGTCCTCACCGACCCGTCGCAGGGAGGCGAGGCCAAGGCCGAGCTGGCCGGGCGACTGCTGAGCGGTCAGGTGGGCGGCGAAGCCGTGGACCTGGTCTCCGGCATGGTCCGTTCCCGCTGGTCGCAGTCGCGTGACCTGGTCGACTCGGTCGAGGAGCTGGCGAACACCGCAGACCTCACCGCGGCCCAGCGCGCGGGTGCACTCGACGACGTCGAGGACGAGCTCTTCCGGTTCGGCCGGATCGTAGGTTCCGACAAGGAACTGCGTTCCGCCCTGACCAGCCGGACCGCGTCCACCGCCGCCAAGGGCGAGCTGCTCCGCAGCCTGCTCGGCGGCAAGGCGCAGCCCGTCACGGAGCGAGTCGTCACGCGCCTCGTGACCCAGCCCCGTGGACGTAGCCTGGAGGCGGGACTCGACTCCCTGTCCAAGCTCGCCGCGGAGCGCCGGGACCGCATGGTCGCCGTCGTCACCTCGGCGGTACCGCTGTCCGATCGGCAGAAGCAGCGCCTCGGCGCCGCCCTGGCGAAGATCTACGGCCGGCAGATGCACCTGAACCTGGACGTGGACCCCGCGGTCCTCGGCGGGATCTCTGTGCGCGTCGGTGACGAGGTCATCAACGGCACGATCGCGGAGCGCCTCGAAGAGGCCACCCGCCGGATGGCCGGCTGACAGCGCGCAGCGCACAAGTACCACCTGAACGAGCAAGAACAGCGGCCCGGTTGGGCCGTGCAGAAATTGCAGAAGATTCCTGGGGGTCGCCCCCAGACCCCCTTAAGAAACTTCGGGCCCAACAAGGAGAGCAGGGAACCCAGATGGCGGAGCTCACGATCCGGCCGGAGGAGATCCGGGACGCGCTGGAGAACTTTGTCCAGTCGTACAAGCCGGACGCGGCCTCGCGCGAGGAGGTCGGTACGGTCAGCGTTGCCGGCGACGGCATCGCGAAGGTGGAGGGCCTCCCCTCCGCCATGGCGAACGAGCTGCTGAAGTTCGAGGACGGAACCCTCGGTCTCGCCCTCAACCTCGAGGAGCGCGAGATCGGTGCGATCGTCCTCGGCGAGTTCAGCGGTATCGAAGAGGGCCAGCCGGTGCAGCGCACCGGTGAGGTGCTCTCCGTCGGCGTCGGCGAGGGTTACCTCGGCCGCGTCGTCGACCCGCTCGGCAACCCGATCGACGGTCTCGGCGAGATCGCGACCGAAAGCCGCCGCGCCCTCGAGCTGCAGGCCCCTGGCGTCATGGTCCGCAAGTCGGTGCACGAGCCGATGCAGACCGGCTACAAGGCCGTCGACGCCATGGTGCCGATCGGCCGCGGCCAGCGTCAGCTGATCATTGGTGACCGTCAGACGGGTAAGACCGCTCTGGCTGTCGACACGATCATCAACCAGCGCGACAACTGGCGCTCGGGCGACGTGAACAAGCAGGTGCGCTGCATCTACGTCGCCATCGGTCAGAAGGGGTCCACCATCGCCTCCGTGCGTGGTGCCCTCGAAGAGGCCGGCGCGCTCGAGTACACGACCATCGTCGCCGCCCCGGCGTCCGACCCGGCCGGCTTCAAGTACCTGGCGCCGTACACCGGCTCGGCCATCGGCCAGCACTGGATGTACGCGGGCAAGCACGTCCTGATCATCTTCGACGACCTGTCGAAGCAGGCCGACGCCTACCGCGCCGTGTCGCTGCTGCTGCGCCGCCCGCCGGGCCGCGAGGCCTACCCGGGCGACGTCTTCTACCTGCACTCGCGTCTGCTGGAGCGTTGCGCCAAGCTCTCGGACGAGATGGGCAAGGGCTCGATGACGGGTCTCCCGATCGTCGAGACCAAGGCGAACGACGTGTCGGCGTTCATTCCGACCAACGTCATCTCCATCACCGACGGCCAGTGCTTCCTGGAGTCCGACCTGTTCAACGCAGGTCAGCGTCCGGCGCTCAACGTCGGTATCTCGGTCTCCCGAGTCGGTGGCTCCGCCCAGCACAAGGCCATGAAGCAGGTCTCCGGCCGTCTTCGCGTGGACCTCGCCCAGTACCGCGAGCTGGAGGCGTTCGCCGCCTTCGGTTCCGACCTGGACGCGGCCTCCAAGGCTTCGCTGGAGCGCGGTAAGCGCATGGTCGAGCTGCTGAAGCAGCCGCAGTACGCACCCTTCCCCGTCGAGGAGCAGGTCGTCTCCGTCTGGGCCGGCACCACCGGCAAGATGGACGACGTCCCGGTCGAGGACATCCGTCGCTTCGAGAGCGAGCTGCTGGAGTACCTGCGCCGCGAGCGCAAGGACCTCCTGACCAGCATCGCCGAGGGCGGCAAGATGTCCGACGACACGCTGCAGTCGATCGCTGACGCGATCGCCGCCTTCAAGCAGCAGTTCGAGACCTCGGACGGCAAGCTTCTGGGCGAGGGCTGATCGATGGGCGCTCAGCTTCGCGTTTACAAGCGCCGCATCCAAGCCGTCACCGCGACCAAGAAGATCACCAAGGCGATGGAAATGATCGCCGCCTCGCGCATCGTCAAGGCGCAGCGCAAGGTGCAGGCTTCGATGCCGTACGCGACCGAGCTGAACCGCGCGGTCACCGCGGTGGCGACGGGTTCCTCCACCAAGCACCCGCTCACCACCGAAGCCGAGTCCCCGGCCCGTGCCGCGGTCCTGCTCATCACGAGCGACCGCGGTCTGGCCGGCGGCTACTCCTCCAACGCCATCAAGGCGGCGGAGCGGCTCCGGGAGCGGCTCGCGGGTGAGGGCAAGGAGGTCGACACGTACATCGTCGGCCGCAAGGGTGTCGCCTACTACGGCTTCCGCGAGCGCAAGGTCGCGGAGTCGTGGACCGGCTTCACCGACAGCCCGGCGTACGGGGATGCCAAGAACGTCGCCGCGCCCCTCATCGAGGCCATCCAGAAGGACTCGGCCGAGGGTGGCGTCGACGAACTGCACATCGTCTTCACCGAGTTCGTGTCGATGATGACGCAGAACCCGGTGGACAACCGGATGCTGCCCCTCTCGCTCGACAAGGTTGCGGAGGAGAGCGGTACGAAGGGCGAGATCCTTCCGCTGTTCGACTTCGAGCCGTCGGCGGAGGACGTCCTCGACGCCCTCCTGCCGCGCTACGTCGAGAGCCGTATCTACAACGCACTTCTGCAGGCCGCTGCTTCCGAGCACGCTGCCCGCCGCCGTGCGATGAAGTCGGCGACCGACAACGCCGGGGATCTCATCAAGAGCCTCTCCCGGCTTGCCAACGCGGCCCGCCAGGCCGAAATCACCCAGGAAATCAGCGAGATCGTCGGCGGTGCCAGTGCTCTGGCCGACGCGACCGCGGGGAGTGACAAGTAATGACGACCACTGTTGAGACGGCCGCTGCCACGGGCCGCGTCGCCCGGGTCATCGGCCCGGTCGTCGACGTGGAGTTCCCCGTCGACGCGATGCCGGAGATCTACAACGCCCTGCACGTCGAGGTCGACGACCCGGCCGAGGACGGCGCTCGCAAGACGCTGACCCTCGAAGTCGCCCAGCACCTGGGTGACGGCGTGGTCCGTGCGATCTCGATGCAGCCCACCGACGGCCTGGTCCGCCAGGCCCCGGTGACCGACACCGGCAAGGGCATCATGGTGCCGGTCGGTGACATCACCAAGGGCAAGGTGTTCAACACCCTCGGTCAGATCCTGAACGAGCCGGAGGCCGAAGCTCAGATCACCGAGCGCTGGCCGATCCACCGCAAGGCCCCGGCCTTCGACCAGCTCGAGTCCAAGACCGAGATGTTCGAGACCGGCCTGAAGGTCGTCGACCTGCTGACCCCGTACGTCAAGGGCGGCAAGATCGGTCTGTTCGGTGGTGCGGGCGTCGGCAAGACGGTCCTCATCCAGGAAATGATCATGCGTGTGGCGAAGCTGCACGACGGTGTGTCGGTGTTCGCCGGCGTCGGTGAGCGCACCCGTGAGGGCAACGACCTCATCGACGAGATGACGGACTCCGGTGTTCTGGAGAAGACCGCACTGGTCTTCGGCCAGATGGACGAGCCGCCGGGCACGCGTCTGCGCGTGGCCCTGTCCGCCCTGACCATGGCGGAGTACTTCCGCGATGTGCAGAAGCAGGACGTGCTGCTCTTCATCGACAACATCTTCCGCTTCACGCAGGCCGGTTCCGAGGTCTCCACGCTGCTCGGCCGTATGCCGTCCGCAGTGGGTTACCAGCCGACCCTGGCTGACGAGATGGGTGTGCTCCAGGAGCGCATCACCTCGACGCGTGGTCACTCGATCACCTCGATGCAGGCGATCTACGTCCCCGCGGACGACCTGACCGACCCGGCCCCGGCCACCACGTTCGCCCACCTCGACGCGACGACGGTTCTTTCCCGTCCGATCTCCGAGAAGGGCATCTACCCGGCCGTGGACCCGCTGGACTCCACGTCCCGCATCCTGGACCCGCGTTACATCACGCAGGACCACTACGACACGGCCACCCGTGTCAAGGGAATCCTGCAGAAGTACAAGGACCTCCAGGACATCATCGCGATCCTCGGTATCGACGAGCTGGGCGAGGAGGACAAGCTCGTTGTCCACCGTGCCCGTCGCGTCGAGCGCTTCCTGTCGCAGAACACCCACGCCGCCAAGCAGTTCACCGGCCTGGACGGTTCGGACGTGCCGCTCGACGAGTCGATCGCCGCGTTCAACTCGATCTGCGACGGTGAGTACGACCACTTCCCGGAGCAGGCGTTCTTCATGTGCGGTGGCATTGAGGACCTCAAGGCCAACGCCAAGGAGCTCGGCGTCTCCTGAGCCTCCGGCTCACCGAGGGGGGTGGGTGTGTCCCGCCCCCCTCACCACGCCCCGTAGAATTGACCCAACACCCGGCTCGACCGCCGGGTGGTGACCCGAGGAGCCACCCTTGGCTGCTGAGCTGCATGTCGAGCTGGTCGCCGCGGACCGCAGTGTCTGGTCCGGCGAGGCCACCCTGGTCGTCGCGCGTACCACGTCCGGCGACATCGGCGTCATGCCCGGTCACCAGCCGCTTCTCGGTGTGCTGGAATCGGGCCCGGTGACGATCCGTACCAGCGGAGGCGACACCGTCGTCGCCGCTGTGCACGGTGGATTCATCTCGTTCGCGGACGACAAGCTGTCGCTGCTGGCGGAGATCGCCGAGCTGGCGGACGAGATCGATGTCCAGCGCGCCGAGCGTGCGCTGGAGCGCGCGAAGTCGGAGACGGACGCCGCCGCCGAGCGGCGCGCCGATATCCGTCTGCGCGCGGTGGCGGTGCTGCGCTAGCACCCCCGCCGACAGATGATTTTACTCAGCCGCGGCCCGAGCTGGAATTCTCCAGACCGTGCCGCGGCTGAGGCAATGCAGATGCAGTTCGGTCCGGATATCCGTAATCGACGTTGCGAGGAGGTCGGTGGAGATGGTCCTCGCTCTGTGGGTTGGCGGTCTGGTCGTCGTACTGGTCCTGTTGGGTCTGTTCGTGTTCGGCCTGCGCCGCCGGCTGATCCAGCGCTCCGGCGGCACGTTCGACTGCAGTCTGCGCTGGGACGTCTCCGAGGAACCCGACCCCAGCGGCAAGGGCTGGGTGTACGGCGTCGCCCGCTACAGCGGCGACCGGGTCGACTGGTTCCGGGTCTTCTCCTACGATCCCCGGCCTCGCCGTGCTCTGGAGCGCGCCTCGATCGAGGTGATCGCCCGCCGGCTGCCCGAGGGCGAGGAAGAGCTCGCACTTCTGTCCGATTCCGTCGTGCTCGGCTGTCTCCACCGGGGGACCCGCCTGGAGCTGGCGATGAGCGAGGACGCCCTCACCGGCTTCCTGGCCTGGCTGGAGGCGGCGCCGCCCGGCCAGCGGGTGAACGTGGCCTGAGGCCGGCTCCGTACAAGGACAGCGAAAAACCGGGGAGACAGGGGGCGGACCTGTCTCCCCGGTCGTATTTCCGGGGCTGTGCGGGTCGTGCGTGGTGCTACGGCGTGGGGACTACCGCAGACCGCTGTTGATCGCGCTCACCAGTTCGCCGTTGGAGGTGTCTCCGCTGAACTCCCAGAAGAACGCGCCGCCGAGACCCTGGTTCTTCGCCCACGTCATCTTCGAGACGACGGTGGCCGGGGTGTCGTAGCTCCACCAGTTGGTGCCGCAGTGGGCGTAGGCGGTGCCGGCGATGGTGCCGGTGGCCGGGCAGGAGCTCTTGAGGACCTTGTAGTCCTCGATGCCCGCCTCGTACGTGCCCTGGGCCGCTCCGGTCGCCGTGCCGCCTGGGGCGGACTGGGTGACGCCGGTCCAGCCGCGGCCGTAGAAGCCGATACCGAGCAGCAGCTTCTTGGCGGGAACGCCCTTGGCCTTCAGCTTGGCGATCGCGTCGGCGGCGGTGAAGCCCGCCTGCGGGATGCCGGTGTACGAGGTCAGCGGCGAGTGCGGGGCCGTCGGGCCCTTGGCCGCCCAGGCGCCGAAGAAGTCGTACGTCATCACGTTGTACCAGTCCATGGTCTGAGCGGCGCCCGCGTAGTCGGCGGCGTCGATCTTGCCGCCGTCGGAGCCGTCCGCGGTGATGGCCGCGGTGACCAGGCTGTTCGCGCCGAACTTGGCGCGCAGTGCGGTGGAGAGGTTCTTCAGTGCGGCGGGGCCGCTGGTGTCACAGGTGAGACCGCAGGCGTTGGGGTACTCCCAGTCGATGTCGATGCCGTCGAAGACATCGGCCCAGCGGGGGTCCTCGACCAGGTCGTGGCAGGACTGGGCGAACGCGGCCGGGTTCTGTGCCGCGGCGCCGAAGCCGCCGGACCAGGTCCAGCCGCCGAAGGACCAGAGGACCTTGATGTTCGGGTACTTGGCCTTGAGCTTGCGCAGCTGGTTGAAGTTGCCGCGCAGCGGCTGGTCCCAGGTGTCCGCGACACCGTCGACCGACTGGTCGGCCGTGTAGGCCTTGTCGTAGTCGGCGTAGGCGTCACCGATGGTGCACTTGCCGCCCTGGACGTTGCCGAAGGCGTAGTTGATGTGCGTGATCTTCGAGGCGGAGCCCGAGGTCACCAGGTTCTTCACGTGGTAGTTGCGCCCGTAGGTGCCCCAGTTGGTGAAGTAGCCGAGGTTGATCTTGTCACCGGGCGGGGGCGTGGTGCCGCCACCGGTGGTGCGGACCGCGACGGAGCCGCTGACCGGGCCGGTCTGGTCCGCGGTGTCGCGGGCCTGCACGGTGTACGAGTAGTCGGTGCCCGCGGTGAGCGCGCTGTCCGTGTACGTGGTGCCGGTGACCGTGGCGACCTTGGTGCCGCCGCGCAGGATGTCGTAGTTCTTGATGCCCTTGTCGTCGGTCGCCGCGGACCAGGTGAGCTTGGCCGAGGTGTCGGTGATCGAGCTCGCGGTGGGGGTACCCGGCGCAGAGGGCGCGTTGTCGCCGGGGACGCTGCCGCCGTCACAGGAGGCGCCGTTCAGCTTGCAGCCGCTGGGGGAGCCGGAGCCCGTCCCGTTGAAGCCGAAGCTGATGCTGGCGCCGGGGGCGACGGAACCGTTCCAGCTGAGGTTCTTGGCGGTCCAGTGGGTGCCTGAGCCGGTGACGGAGGCGTCCCAGGCGGAGCCGACCGCGGTGCCGGAGGGGAAGTCCCACTCGATCGTCCAGGACGAGAGTGCGGTGGTGCCGGTGTTCTTCACCGTCCACTGGCCTTCGAAGCCGGTGCCCCAGTCGGACTTCTTGACGTAGGTGGCGGTCGCCGAGGTGGCGGCCTCGGCGGGGCTGGCAAGCCCCACCATCGCCGCGAGCGGCAGAAGCAGTGCGGTGACGCCCGCTACGGCCTTGGAACGGATGGTGGTGCCGGTACTGAGTCGCTGTCTGAATCCGGCCCGGCGTGGGGGGGTCTCAGTGGTCAACGGTGCTCCTCGGGTGAGGTCCGACAAACGGGGGATGGTCCGTGGACTGCAAACCCTGCGCCGCCCTGAGCGCGCCTTGTCATGGCGTACTCACCGCAGTGTGCTCGGTGAGATTAGGAAGGTCTGGACCAATCGTCAAGAGGTCCAGACCAAAGACCGGCTTAAACCTCAGAGTCCCAACTCCTGTGCGATCACCGCAGCTTGGGCCCTGCTCCGCAGCTCCAGCTTCCCCAGCAGCCTGCTGACGTGCGTCTTCACCGTCGCCTCCGCCATCGACAGCCGCATCGCGATCTCCGCGTTCGACAGTCCCTCGCCCAGGCAGCCGAGAACTTCGCGCTCCCGCCGCGTGAGTGATTCGAGGCCCGGGGGAGGGGGAGTGTCCGCCCGGCGTACGGGGGTCGTACCGGCGAACTCCGCGATCAGTCTGCGTGTCACCGCCGGCGCGATCAGCCCCTCGCCGCGTGCCACCGTGCGTACCGCCGCGAGCAGATCGTGGGCGTCGGTGTTCTTCAGCAGGAAGCCCGCGGCCCCCGCCCGCAGCGCCCCGAAGACGTACTCGTCCAGATCGAACGTCGTCAGCACCAGTACGTCCGCGAGCTTCTCCGCGACCACCTGACGAGTCGCCGACACCCCGTCGAGCCGGGGCATCTGCAGGTCCATCAGGACGACGTCCGGGCGCAGCTCCCTGGCCAGCCGCACCGCAGCCTCGCCGTCGCCCGCCTCCCCGGCCACCTCGATGTCGGGCGCACTGCCCAGGATCAGCACCAGGCCCGCGCGCACCGCCGACTGGTCCTCCGCCACCAGCACCCGGATCGTCATTCCCTCATCGTCCCTTCCCGCACGGGCAGTTCCGCCCGCACCCGCCAGATCCTCCGGCCGTCCGCCGCGGGCTCGGCGCCCGCCGAGATCGATCCGCCGAGCAGCGCCACCCGCTCCCGCATTCCCACCAGCCCCGCACCGGAACCGGGCGCACGCGGTCCGGGCCGGCTGCCGGACTCGCTGGTGACCTCCACCGACAGGACGTCGTCCCCTCGCGCGAGCCGCACCGTCACCGGGCCCGGTGACGCGTGCTTCAGCGCGTTCGTCAAGGACTCCTGGACGATGCGGTAGGCGGCCAGCTCGACCGGCGCGGGCAGCCGCTCCGGCTTCCCGCGCAGGTCCTCCAGCGCGCACGTCAGGCCGCTCGTCGCGCCGTTGGTGCGGGCCTGCTCGACGAGGACGTCCAGTGAGGCGAGGGTCGGCGCCGCGCTCGGCCCGCCCTCCGTCCCGCTGTGCCGGAGCAGCCCGATGAGCCGCCGCATCTCGGCAAGCCCTTCCACGCTGTTCTCGCGGATCACGCCGAGCGCCTCGCGGGAGGTGCCGGGGTCGTCGATGGAGAGCGCCGCGGTGGAGTGGATGGCGATCGCGGACAGATGGTTGGCGACCATGTCGTGCAGCTCCCGCGCCATCCGCGCCCGTTCGGCGGTCACCGCCTGGGCGCGGTCCATCTCGGCGAGCAGCGCGGTCTGGTCGGCCCGCAGCCGGGCGGTCTCCGCCGCGTCGCGATGGTTGCGCACGCTGACTCCCGTGATGGCGGGGGCGAACGACACCAGGCCCGCCGCCACCCCGATGAGCAGCGCCTCAGCGGTGCGGAACCAGGCCAGGAACCCGATCGTCACCCCCACGGTCACCAGGAGCGAGGCCACCGGGATGCGGCGGGCGGCGGCCGGGGACCCGTACACCACGGCCGCGTACACGACGTCCGTGAACATCAGGACGGTGGCCAGGTTCCCGACCGTGAACTGGTCGGCGACCAGGGCGGGCACGGCGATGAGCAGGGCCGTCAGCGGGGCGCTCCTGCGCAGCAGTTCGAGCCCGGCCATCACGGCGAGGGGCACCAGCGCGGCCCAGGGCGCGTCCAGCGGCCGCGGCCCCTGCATGTGCAGACCGATCAGCCAGAGGACCAGACCGCCGAGCAGCCCGACAGCCGCGATCAGTACGTCGTGGCGGTGGGGACGGGAGACAGTGAGCACTCTCCCATCCAACACGGACGCCCGGCGGAGAACCTCCGCACGGCGGGTGAACCGGGGGTACATCGAAGGATGCAGTCGCGATTCGTCACTGCCGACGACGAACCGGCTCCCTCCGGCCGGGATCCTGGAAGGGAACCGGGAGGAGAAGAACCGTGATCGTCGTACTGATCGTGCTCTGCGAAGTCGGATTCTGGGTGCTGCTGGCCGCCGGACTCGCGCTGCGCTACCTGGCGAGGAGGCCCCGGCTCGGCGCCGCGGTGCTGCTGTGCGAACCGTTGCTGGAGGTCGTGCTGCTGGTCGTCACGGCCGTCGACCTCAGGAACGGCGCCGAACCCGACTGGAAGCACGGCCTCGCCGCCGTCTACATCGGCTTCACCGTGGGCCTCGGCCACTCGGCCATCAGGTGGGCGGACGCCAGGTTCGCTCACCGCTTCGCGGGCGGTCCGCCGCCGGTGAAGCCGCCGAAGTACGGCATGGCGCGGGCCGCGCACGAATGGCGCACTGCGGCCCGCTGGTGCGTCGCCGCGGTGACCGCCGTGGCACTGCTCCAGGCCGCGATCTGGTACGTCGGGGACGACGGCGACACCGGATCGCTGGAGATGTGGCAGCAGAAGATGCTGTGGGTGATCGGGATCAACCTGATCATCGCCGGGGGCTACACCCTGTTCCCGAAGCAGGCACCCGAGGGGGTGTGACCCTCAGGCCGGCGCGGCGGCGCTCAGCGGTCGCCGCCCGGCACCCACAGCACGTCACCGACCTCCTTGTTCGCCACCCTGGCGAGGATGAACAGGAGGTCGGAGAGACGGTTGAGATACGTCGCGGTCAGCGCGTTCATCACGTCACCGTGCACCTCCATCGCCGCCCAGGTGGACCGCTCGGCCCGGCGGACGACGGTGCACGCCTGGTGCAGGAGCGCCGCCCCCGGCGTACCGCCCGGCAGGATGAAGCTGCGCAGCTTCTCCAGCTCCTCCAGGAAGCTGTCGCAGTCCGCCTCCAGCTTGTCGATGTAGGACTGCTCGACCCGCAGCGGCGGATACTTCGGGTCCTCCACGACCGGCGTCGACAGATCGGCCCCCACGTCGAAGAGGTCGTTCTGCACGCGGACGAGGACCTTCACCACGTCCTCGGGCAGCTGCCCGAGCGCGACGGCCGTACCGATGACGGCGTTGGCCTCGTTCGCGTCGGCGTACGCCGAGATCCGCAGATCGGTCTTGGCGGTCCGGCTCATGTCGCCGAGGGCGGTGGTGCCCTGGTCGCCGGTACGGGTGTAGATGCGCGTCAGGTTGACCATGGGGCCAGCCTAAGGGCTGTCCCGTGACCCCTGGCGGGCGCGCGACGACAGCTACGGCGCCTCGCCGCGTCTACGGGACGGCCCTCGGGCACGTACGCGTCCCGGCGGCGACCGAGGTGGCCAACTGCACGTGGCGCGCCACCGGATGAGGCGTCCCGGTGTGATGTCCGTCATTTGAGACGTGACGCGCATCTCTTCGCCTCCCCAGGGCCCCTCACGGGTACTAATCTCCGCCGGAGAGCGTGTGAACAACCGTTATCCAAAGGGGTGCAAACGTGGCCAGGAAGCTCGCCGTCATCGGGGCCGGACTCATGGGGTCCGGGATCGCGCAGGTCTCCGCCCAGGCGGGCTGGGACGTCGTCCTGCGCGACGTCACCGACGCGGCACTGGCCCGCGGCCTGGACGGCATCAAGGCGTCGTACGACCGGTTCGTCTCCAAGGGCAAGCTGGACGCGGCCGACGCGGAGGCCGCCCTCGCCCGCATCACCACGAGCACCGACCTCGACGCCGTCGGCGACGTGGACGTCGTCGTCGAGGCCGTCTTCGAGAAGCTGGAGGTCAAGCACGAGATCTTCCGCGCGCTCGACAAGATCGTGCGCGAGGACACCGTGCTCGCCTCCAACACCTCCGCCATCCCGATCACCAAGATCGCTGCCGTGACGGAGCGGCCCGAGCGGGTCGTCGGTGTGCACTTCTTCTCGCCGGTCCCGATGATGCAGCTCTGCGAGCTGGTGCGCGGCTACAAGACGAGCGACGAAGCCCTCGCCACGGCACGGGAGTTCGCCGAGTCGGTCGGAAAGACGTGCATCGTCGTCAACCGTGACGTCGCGGGCTTCGTCACCACGCGCCTCATCTCGGCGCTGGTCGTCGAGGCCGCCAAGCTGTACGAGTCGGGCGTCGCGTCGGCCGAGGACATCGACACCGCCTGCAAGCTGGGCTTCGGCCACGCCATGGGTCCCCTCGCCACGGCCGACCTCACCGGCGTCGACATCCTGCTGCACGCGACCGGCAACATCTACACGGAGTCGCAGGACGAGAAGTTCGCCGCCCCGGAGCTGATGCGCCGGATGGTCGATGCAGGTGACATCGGCCGCAAGAGCGGGCAGGGCTTCTACACCTACTGAGAGCGATCATGCCCCGGGCCGCCCGATCCGCCGTCGATCAGGCCCGGGGCCCCGTGAGCCGGAGCGGTCCGGATTCCCGGGAGTCGGTCAGCGGCGGGCGGTCCGATGTCACTCCACCGAGTGAATTCGGTATCGGTTCGCTTACAGACGGCAACTTCCTTGTCGCTGCGGCAGTCAGTTGTGGCAGAGACAGAACAGACAGACGGACCTTGCTACGGAGTAATCCCGGGGAGCGCATATGCACATCAGGGGCGACCACGCCGAGCTGGTCGTCGGGGGCCGCCTCGACGTCCGAAGCGCGGCGGACGCCCGTACGGTCCTGCACTCGGCCGTCGACGACGGCGTCGGCGATCTCGTGCTGAACCTGACCGAGCTGGACTCCTGGGACGCCACCGGACTCGGCGTCATCATGGGTGCCCACCGCCGGGCCGGGCGCGCCGGCCGGCGGCTCGTTCTGCGCGGCGTACCACCACAGATGCAGCGCCTGCTCGTCGCCACCAGACTGCACCGCATCCTGGCCATCGAGGGCGGAATCGCCGCGGAGTCACTGCCGCGCGTCTGAGGTTCCGTCTCCGGCGGGCCGACGTCGTCGCACGCACAATCCTCACGAGACCGTGACGTCCCGGGCGGCGCGGCACCCCGGCGGTTCGTAGATACTGTGCGAAGGTTTAGGGTTCGGCCGTCTGCCGACAGACGGACCCATGGGCGGACACCGGACCAGTTGCGACAGCGGGGCGTGCGAGGCCGGGTCAGGGCAACCGCGTGCGACGCATCTGGGGGGCTTAGCGATGGACCCGAACAACCGGGGACCCGAGGAGTACGGCCGCGACCACGACGGCTTCGAAGGGGACGGTATGCCTGCGCGGCAGTCCCGTGAACCGCTGACGCCCGAGTTCGGGCTCCACGCGCCGCAGCAGGCCCGCACGGTCCAGCTCATATCGGGCGACCTGCTCCTCACGATCAATCCGGTCGACGGCAGCGAGGTCGAACCCTGCCCGCCCGGCCGGCAGCCCGAGGCGCCCGTACGGCACACCGCGACCGAGCGCGCGGACCGTGAACGCGCCGCGGCCCCGTCCGTCCCGCCGGGACCGCCCGGCCCGCAACTGCCGCTCCTGGAACGCCAGGAGCTCCGTGACCGGCTGGTACGGCTGCTGGCGCGCGGACGGTCGGTACGCGTCACAGGGCCCTCCGGATCGGGGCGCACGGCCCTGCTGGACGCCGTCGCCACCGACTGCGCGGACCTGGCGCCCGACGGCGTCGTACGGCTCAGCGGCCACAAGCGCACCACCACGGACCTTCAGTACGCACTCTTCGAAGCCGTCTACCGCGCTCCGTCGCACCGTCCCGGTCGCGAAGAGCTCCTCGGACTGGTCCGGGGCATCGGCGCTGTAGTGATCCTCGACGATCTGGAGTTCGGCGGCGCCGGGCTCGACGAACTGCTCGATGCCACGCCTGAGTGCGCGTTCGTCCTCGCCGCGACACCCGATGTCGCCGCGCCCGGCCCCGACGCGCACCTGGAAGAGCTCTCCGTCACCGGGCTGAGCCGCAGTGCCTCCATCGAACTGCTGGAGAAGGTCGTCGAGCGCGCGCTCACCGACGACGAGGCGAACTGGGCGGGTGACCTCTGGTTCGAGTCGGAGGGGCTGCCCCTGCGCTTCGTCCAGGCCGGCGCCCTGCTGCGCCACCGTGACGACCTGCGCGATCCCGAAGCCTTCGACGCGTACGGCTCCGACACGCCCTTCGCCCCTTCCGTGCCCGCGGCGGCCGAGGACGCGCCGCTGCCCAGCCTGGGGGAGGGAGCCGCCCCCGCCGTGCTGCTCGCCTCCCGGCTCAGCGAGGCCGCGCGCGAGACGCTGCGCTTCGCCGTCGCGCTCGGCGGCGAGGTGCCGCACCAGGCGCACCTGCCGGCGCTCGTGGGGGACACCCACGCCGACGCCGCACTCGGCGAACTCTTCGGATGCGGACTGCTCTCCCCGGCCGGCCCCCGCTACCGGCTCGCGGCGGGCGTCGTCGCCCAGCTCGAAGCCGGCGGATACGGCGAGGGCGCCGCCGACCGGGCCAAGACCGCCGCACAGCACTACGCCTGGTGGGCCGGGCACCCCTCGGTCACCTGCGAGCGGGCGGTCGCCGAGTCCGACGCCGTACTCGCCTCGCTGGCGCAGCTGGTGCCGGGCGGCCTGGCCGGACAGGCGAGCGTCGCCGTCCTGCTGGCCCGTAGCGCCTCCCCGGCCTTCGCCGCCGGAATGCAGTGGGGAGCCTGGGAGAAGGTCCTCAGGATGGGCCAGGAGGGCGCGAGGATCGCCGGCGAGGTGGCGGAGGAGGCCTACTTCCACCACGAGTTGGGCGTCCTCGCACTCTGCACCGGCCATCTGGAGCGCGCCAGGGCCGAACTGGAGGCGTCGATCGGTATGCGCGGCGCTCTCGCCGACAAGTCGGGCGCCGTTGCCGGGCGCAGGGCGCTCGCCCTGGTCTCGGACCGCTCCGGCGGGCAGGTGCCGGGCATCCGTCCACCGGCGGGCGAGGAGCCTTCGCCCGCGCGCCACGAGGATGCGGTCCTCACGCCCCCGGGAGTGGCGGCGGCCCTGCCGCTCTTCCCCCGGCTGCCCGTCCCCGACGGGACGGCCGTGATCTCCCGCCCGGACACCCCGGCGGGCCGCGGCCCCGCTTTCCTGCGCGGCGCCCGGCGCAACCTGGTCGGGGCGAGCGCGGGAGCGTTGCTGGTCGCCCTGCTCGGTACGGTCGTGGCGCTCGGTACGACGTCGGGCGGCGAGGAGCCGGACAGCCGGAACGTGACCACGGAGCAGTCCGCCGACGAGGACGGCTTCGACGACGAGTTCCCCGAGGACGAGCCGGCCTCGGGCGCGCCCGAGAAGAGCGGCACACCGGGCGAGGGCACACCGTCCCCGGGCCCGTCCGGCCACGCCACCCCGTCCGCGGGCACGACGCCGTCCACGGGACCCTCGGACCCCGGGGCCACGCGCACGACGGACGACCCGACGAGCACGAGCCCGACCGGACGCCCCTCCACGGGGGCGCCGACCACAGGTCCGACGACGAAGCCGCCGACCAAGCCGCCGACGACGAAGCCGCCCACCACGCCGCCGACCACGCCGCCGACGGACACGCCGACCGAGCCGACGGACCCGCCGACCACGGAGGAACCTCCGCCCTCCGCGCCGGAGACCTCCCTCGCGGTGACCGGCCCCTCCCAGGACACGCCGTCGGCCTCGGACAGCGTCCAGTCACCTACGGCGTAGAACGCCCACCACGCAGAACGCCGGCCGGGCTCGCATCCGAGTCCGGCCGGCGTCGTACGTCGTGGGTGGCGAAGGTCAGAACAGCCGCAGCTTGTCGTCCTCGATGCCCCGCATCGCGTTGTAGTCCAGGACCACACAGCCGATGCCGCGGTCCGTCGCCAGCACCCGCGCCTGCGGCTTGATCTCCTGCGCCGCGAAGATGCCCTTCACCGGTGCGAGATGGGGATCGCGGTTCAGCAGCTCCAGATAACGGGTCAGCTGCTCCACGCCGTCGATGTCGCCGCGCCGCTTCAGCTCGACGGCCACCGTCGCGCCGTCCGCGTCGCGGCACAGGATGTCCACGGGGCCGATGGCGGTGGGGTACTCGCGGCGGATGAGCGTGTGGCCCTCGCCGAGGATCTCGATCCGGTCGGCCAGCAGCTCCTGCAGGTGCGCTTCCACGCCGTCCTTGATCAGGCCGGGGTCGACACCCAGTTCGTGCGAGGAGTCGTGGAGGATTTCCTCCATCGTGATGATCAGTTTCTCGCCCGCTTTGTTCACCACCGTCCAGACGCCCTCGTCGCCGTCGGCGCCCTCCTTCAGGGAGCACGGCGGGGACATCCAGTTGAGCGGTTTGTACGCCCGGTCGTCGGCGTGGATCGACACACTGCCGTCCGCCTTCACCAGGATCAGACGGGGGGCGGAGGGCAGGTGGGCGGTGAGCCGGCCCGCGTAGTCGACGGAGCAACGGGCGATGACGAGACGCATGGTCGGCAACGCTACTCGACGACAGGTGCTCCACGCGATTCCCGCAGACCTCTCCCGTGCGCAGGCGACCCGGCCCATCGGGCTTGCCCCTCTTTGAGAGCCTTCGTTATTGGCCGGTTGTGTTCCCAATCTCCTGGTGCGGCCCGGACTGCGCGCTTACCGTGTAAGCAGGAGGTCGCCGTCTGTGTACGCTGCGTCGCCGTCCTCCTTCCCTGCCCGTAAGGCCCCGGCGCACCGCCGGGGTCGCGAGAGGAGAACCCATGTCGCTCGACGTCTCACCGGCGCTGTTGGAACAGGCCGAGCGAGGCGAGGTCGACGAAGCCGACTTCGTCGACTGCGTCCGGACCTCCCTGCCCTACGCATGGGAGATGATCAGCTCTCTGGTGGCCCAGCTGAAGGTCGACGGCGGACAGTTCGCCGACAACCAGACGCCGCCGCCGGACGAGCAGGCACGTGGTCAGCTGCTGCGAGCGCTCGCGAGTGATGCGATACGTGGCGCACTTCAGCGGCATTTCGGGGTGCGTCTGGCATTCCAGAACTGCCACCGTCTGGCGGTTTTCCCGCTGGACGCCTCGGTCGACGAGCGCCTGGCCCGATTCACCTCGGTGAGGGGCCAGTTGCTCAACCAGTCGCCCGAACTACGGGACTGCTGAACGCTTCTGCTGCCGCTCCGGGCCGCGGGAAGTGCGACAGGCTCGGGGCGGCAGCTCCCGTACCACCGGCACGATGAGCACCCGGAACCATGAGCACCACCAGCGCGCTGAGCACCACGAGCACTACCGGCACCGCCCGGAGCACCGGAACGAACGCGTCACGTCAGCAGCGGAAGCACTTCCGTGCCCAGGCGGTGCACGTTCTCCTCGGTCGCGGCGAGATCGCCCGAGCCTTCCACCAGGAGGGCGAAGCGGGTGATGCCGGTCCGCTCCGCGGTCGCCGCGAGGCGGTCGGCCGCGAGGCGGGGCGGGCCCACCGGATGCATGTCGCAGAGCAGTTCCGTGTAGGCGACGGGGTCGCGCATCACCCGATGCCTGCCGTCGACCGTGACATGGGCGTCCAGCCCCTGTTTCAGCCAACCCGGCATCGCCTTCACGAGCGTCTCCACCGCGTCGGCCGGCCTGTCCGCGATCTGGGCGACTCCTGCGGACACATGTCCGATGCCCTCCACGACGTCCGGCGGGTGACCCGCATCCCTGGCGGCCGTGCGCCACAGCGCGACCATCTCCGCCTTCTCCTCGTCCCCGCAGTGCATACCCAGCAGCATCGGCAGCGCCTTCGAGGCCGCGAGCCGGACGCTCTTCGGCGAGGTGCACGCCACGATCACCTCCGGGCCGCCGGGGCCTTCGGCCAGCAGTTCGTCGGAGCGCGGCACGACCGCCACCTCACGGAACTCGAACCGCTCACCGGTGCCCGCCACCCGTGGCTCGCGCAGCCAGTCGAGCAGCAGCCCGAGCGATTCGGGGAAGTCCCTCTCGTATGCCGCGAGGCCTCCGCCGAACACCTCCAGGTCCACCCAGGGCCCGCCCCGTCCCACCCCGAGCGAGAACCGGCCCCCGCTGGTGATGTGCAGCAGCGCGGCCTGCTCGGCGAGGGCGACGGGGTGCTGGTTCGGCAGCACACTCACCGCCGTACCGACCCGGATTCTGCGGGTGCGGCCGAGCAGCAGCGCGGCCAGTGTGACCGCGGACGGGCAGACCCCGTACGGCACGAAATGGTGTTCTGCCAGCCAGACCGAATCGAGTCCGGATTCCTCCGCGACCTCCGCGGACCGGACGGCCCGGTGCAGCGCTTCGCCCTGCCCCTGGCCCGGAAACTGAGCTGCCAGTACGAACGTTCCGACGCGCATCGCCTGTTACCTCCTTGCGGCCGACGCGGTTCTCCCCTATAGGCAACAACGTCTGACACGTGCCAAAGGCACGGTCCGGAGTGAAGTTGTTGCGATTTTCCGCTAACTCGCCCTCGGCACGGCCCCGTCTCGGGCCGTACAGACCGTTTGCCCGGGGCCGATGGGCCTACGCTGGACGGGAAACCGCCCGATCTGCCCCATGAGGTGTCACGTGTCTCCGCGCCGCAACCGCCCCCGAGGCGGCGAGAGCCCCACCAGCAGTCCCTTCTCGGAGGGGCAGCGGTGGGGCGGAGGCGGAGCCACCGAGAGCTGGCAGGGCGAGGAGTGGTCTGTGCGGCCGGTGAGCGGTGCGAGCGCCGGGGGGAAACGGTACCGCTGCCCCGGCTGCGACCAGGAGATCCCGTCCGGAGTCCCGCACCTGGTCGCCTGGCCGGAGTTCGGCGGCATCGACGACCGCAGGCACTGGCACAAGGCGTGCTGGAACGCGAAGGACCGCCGCACCACCCGGGTGCAGCGGTCCAGGAACGCTCCGCGCTACTGAGCGTGGGGCAGGCCTCAGACGTCGCGACGGTCCAGCGTGAAGTACGCGGCCGCCATGGCGACGGCGGTCACGCCCAGGATGATCCACAGCGGCTCCCAGCCGGACGGCCCCGACGTGGTGACCGAGGCGTCGTAGAACGCGCCGAGCTGGTTGGGGATCGAGTACTCGAAGAGCGCCTGCTGAAGGTCGGCCAGTGTCTCCGAGAACATGAACATCGCCAGGACCAGCGGCAGCAGCACCAGGGCGATCATGATGGTGATCGCGCCCGCCGAGTGCCGGATCAGCGCGCCGAGCGCGAGCGAGAGCAGTCCGAGCGTCGCGATGTAGAGAGCCACGCCCACCGTGGAGCGCAGCCAGTCGTCGCCCGAGGGCTCCACACCGTCCAGCATCGCCGTCTGCAGGACGCCGACGATCGTCGTCATCACCGTGGTGATCACGAAGGACAGCAGGAAGAAGACGATCGCCTTCGCGGTCAGTACCCGGGCGCGGCTGGGGCAGGCCGTCAGCGTCGTACGGATCATGCCGGTCCCGTACTCCGACGCGATGGTCAGCACGCCGAGCGTGATCACGCAGATCGAGCCGAGCAGCACACCGAAGAAGCCGAGGCTGAGGACCGGGGTGCTTCCCAGATCGGCGTCCGAGGCGCTGACGGCGACCGCGGACAGCAGCCCGATGCCGAGCAGCAGCACGATCATCACGCCGAGGGTCCACATCGTGGAGCGTACGGAGCGGATCTTCGTCCACTCGGAGGCGATCGCGTCGCCGAGGCTCGCACGGCGTACCGGGATCGGCGAGTTGTAGAAGCCCCCGGGAGCGCCCTGCCGGTCCTGCGGCACCTGGGCCTGCTGAGGGGGCTGGTACGGGGCCTGGGGCGCCGGCGTCGTCATCGGGAGTCCTCGCTGGTCTCGCGCTCGGTCGTGTCTGCGGGGGCGGCGGGAGGCGCGGCCGGAGCTGGTGCCACCGGGGCCGCAGCCTGCGCGGGCGCCGGAGCCGTCACGGGCGCCGGCGCGGGAGGCGCGGACGCGTACGGGTTCTGTCCGGGCGGCGGCGGGGCGTACCAGCCCTGCTGCGGCATCTCGGGCTGCTGGAGCGGCTGCGCGTAACCGGGCTGCTGTCCGTAGCCGACGGGAGGCTGCTGCTGGAGCGCGGCCTTGGCGTCCACGGTCGAGCGGTAGTCCACGGCGCCCTGCGTCATCCGCATGTACGCCTCCTCGAGCGACGCCTGGTGCGGCGAGAGCTCCCACAGCCGTACGTCCGCGCCGTGCGCCAGGTCGCTGATCCGGGACAGCTGGAGACCCGTGACGCGCAGGGCCCCGTCCGGCTCCGACATGACCTGGCCGCCGGCCTCCGTGAGCGAGGTGGTGAGCTTCTCGCGCTGCTCCGGACCGTCCGAAGGGACCCGGACGCGGGCGAAGTCGGCCGAGTTGGCCGAGATGAAGTCCGTGACGCTCATGTCGGCCATCAGCTGGCCGCGCCCGATCACGATGAGGTGATCGGCGGTCAGCGCCATCTCGCTCATCAGATGGCTGGAGACGAAGACCGTCCGCCCCTCCGAGGCCAGCATCTTCATGAGATTACGGACCCAGAGGATGCCCTCCGGGTCGAGACCGTTGACCGGCTCGTCGAAGAGCAGCACCTGCGGATCACCGAGCATGGCCGCCGCGATCCCGAGCCGCTGGCCCATGCCGAGGGAGAAGCCCTTGGAACGCTTGCGCGCCACGTCCTGGAGACCGACGACGCCGAGGACCTCGTCGACCCGGGCGGCCGGGATACCGGAGAGCTGCGCCAGCGAGAGGAGGTGGTTCCTGGCGCTGCGCCCGCCGTGCACGGCCTTGGCGTCGAGCAGGGCACCCACCTGGCGCGGCGCGTTCGGCAGGCTGCGGAAGGCGTGGCCGCCGATCGTCACATGGCCCGCGGTCGGATTGTCCAGGCCGAGCATCATGCGCATGGTGGTGGACTTGCCGGACCCGTTGGGACCGAGGAACCCGGTGACGGCCCCCGGCCGCACCTTGAAGGAAAGGTTGTGCACGGCCGTCTTGGCGCCGTAGCGCTTGGTCAGGCCGACTGCCTCGATCATTCTCCAGCCCCATCGACTTATCTGTCGTCGGGGCCCAGGCCACCCGGCCGCACGCCCCCGTAAGAGTTAGGAGGATAACCGCGCCTTGACGGTTCCAGCCAAGTTGTCACGCGTCGCGTTTCTTCAGTACGGCGTATCCGCCGATCAGTACGGCCACCACCCATGCCAGCAGGATCCCGAGGCCGCCCCAGGGTCCGTACGGGGCGGGGTCGCTGTTCATCGCGTCGGGTACCACCTGCATGATCTTCGACCCGGCCTGGTCGGGGAAGTAGCGGGCCACGTTCTTGGCGCCCGGGACGGCCGACAGGATCTGGGAGACGAGGAAGAAGAACGGCATCAGGATGCCCAGCGAGAGCATCGAGCTGCGCAGCATCGTGGCCACGCCCATCGAGAAGATCGCGATCAGACCCATGTAGATGCCGCCGCCGAAGACGGCGCGCAGCACGTGGTCCGCGCCGAGGTCGGTGCGGTGTTCGCCGAGCAGGGCCTGGCCGAGGAAGAACGAGATGAAGCTGGTCGCGAGGCCGACGGCGAGGGCGAGCATGCCCGCCACCGCGATCTTGCTGAAGAGGAACGTGGCGCGCTGGGGCACCGCCGCCAGTGACGTACGGATCATGCCGGAGCTGTACTCCGTACCCACCACCAGGACGCCGAAGACCACCATCGCGAGCTGACCGAGGATCATCCCGGAGAAGCTGACGAAGGTCGGATCGAAGGTGGCACGCTCCGCGTCGGAGAGCTCGTCGAACTGGGCGTTCATCAGCGCGCAGAGCGCCGCGCTCATGGCGACGGTGACGGCGAACGCGGAGATCAGCGTCCAGGTGGTCGAGGAGACCGTACGGATCTTGGTCCACTCGGAGGTCAGGACCGCGGGTACCGATGCCATCGTGGTCATGCTCCCTTGCCGTGATCGAAGACGCCGCCGGCGGACCGGTCCGGCTCGTCGCCCCAGTGGGGACCCGTGGGAGGCGGAGTCACGGCGTCGCGCTCCGAGTGCGCGTGATACTCCACGGAACCCGCCGTCATCTGCATGAACGCCTCTTCCAGCGAGGCCCGCTGGGAACTCAGTTCGTGCAGGACGAGCTGATGCCGGGCGGCGAGCTCACCGAGCGCCTCCGTGGTGGCGCCGTCGATCTCCAGCGTGCCGTTGCCCGACTCGACGGCGACGATGCCCTCTCCGTGCAGCACGTCCCGCAGCCGCTCCTGCTGCGGGGAACGCAGCCGTACATAACTGCGGGAGTTGTCGTGGATGAAATCCGCCATCGAGGTGTCGGCGAGCAGTCTGCCCTGGCCGATGACGATCAGATGATCGGCTGTCAGCGCCATTTCGCTCATCAGATGGGACGAGACGAAGATCGTCCGGCCTTCTGCCGCGAGGGCCTTCATCAGATTTCTGATCCAGTGAATTCCCTCGGGGTCCAGACCGTTGACGGGTTCGTCGAACATCAGGATCTCCGGATCACCGAGAAGCGCCGAAGCGATTCCCAGCCGCTGCCCCATGCCGAGGGAAAACCCCTTCGACTTCTTCCTCGCCACCGCGCCGAGCCCGACCATGTCCAGGACCTCGGGCACCCGGCTGGTGGGGATGCGGTTGCTCTGGGCGAGACAGAGCAGATTGTTGTACGCGCTGCGGCCGCCGTGCATCGACTTGGCGTCGAGCAGCGCCCCGATGTACTTGAGGGGCTCGTCCAGCTCGCGGTAGTGCTTCCCGTCGATGCGGACGGTTCCGCTGGTGGGGTTGTCGAGATCGAGCATCATCCGCATCGTGGTCGACTTGCCCGCGCCGTTGGGGCCGAGGAAACCCGTCACCATTCCCGGTCTGACCTGACACGACAGATGGTCGACGGCGACCTTGTCGCCGAATCGCTTGGTGAGACCCTCAAGCTCGATCATGCGCTCACGCTAGAACGGCCGCGCGCCCGGCGCCACCACAAGGGCGGAACCGGGCGCGCGTGACCGTGCCGGGTGGTACAGCTGTGGTACTCGGGCTCAGCGGGTCTGCTGAGCCGGGACACCACGGGTGGCGGGCTCGTCGTCCACCGGGGAGCCGGCGGCGGCGACCGCGGCACCCGTCAGCGTCGCCAGCATCTCGCGGACGTTGGTGAGCTGGGCGTTGATCGAGTCGCGGCGGTTGGTCAGCGCCGCGAGCTCGCGCTCCGATTCGCTGCGGATGCGGTCGGCCTTGGCGTTCGCGTCGGCCACGATGTCCTCGGCCTGGCGCTGCGCCGTCTCCACCGTCTGACGCGCCCTGCGCTCGGCGTCCGTGCGGAGCTTCTCGGCCTCCAGGCGGAGCTGCTCGGCGCGGTGCTCGATCTCGGCGAGACGCTTCTCCGCCTTCGCCTGGCGGGACGCGAGGTCGCGCTCCGACTGCTCGCGGCGCTTCGCCAGGTTCGTCTCGAAGTCCGCGGCGGCCTGGGCGGCCTTGGCGCGGGTCTCCTCGAAGAGGGCGTCGGCCTCCTCGCGCTTCTGCTGAGCGTCCTTCTGCGCCTCGGTGCGCAGCGTGTTCGCCTCGCCCTTGGCCTTCTCGACGATGCGAACGCCCTCGTCCTCGGCCTTCGCCTTGCGCTCGGACGCGAACGACTCCGCGTCGTTGCGCACCTGCTGGGCTGCCGACTCGGCCAGCTCACGGTGCTGCTCGGCGGCGCGACGGGCCTCCTCGCGCAGGTCCTTCGCCTCCTCCTCGGCGAGGCGGAGGATCTTCTCGACGCGCGCGCCAAGACCGGCGTACGACGGCTCGGCGTCGTTGACCTGGGCCTGAGCGTTCTGCGTTTCGAGGTGGAGCTCCTCGATGCGCTTTTCCAGAGAGGTGATTCGTGCCAGAGCACTATCACGGTCTGCGACGAGCTTGGTAATGCGGTCGTCCACCTGACCGCGGTCGTAACCACGTCGCACGAGCTCGAAGCCGAAGGGGGAGGAAGGGTCGCTCATGGGTTTCCTGTCGAATGAGACCGGTGAGGTGATAGGGGGAATCCTAGGGGCCTGAGCGGCGTGTCAACGTGCAGATGCCGCTTTGATCTGGAGAATGACACCCCTTTTGAGTGGCTGACCTCCGGAGCGCTTGCCACTCGAAGGGTTGAATGTTCATGCCGAAGCATGTGACGCGGTTGACCGGCTAGCCGTCGGACGACTTGCCACCCGAACGGTTGGAAGCCGTGGCTCCGGCCTTGACACCCCCGGGTGTACTCCCGTTGGCCGCCTTCCCGCCACCTGCCGGCGCCTCGAAAGACTCCAACGCTTCGAGTACGTCCTGGACACGGGAAATCTCCCCATTGATGTCCTGGCGCCTGCGCACGAGCACATCGAGCTCACGACGGCCCTCGTCCACCATCTGCTTCGCCTCGGCCTCCGCCTCGGCATGCAGCTTCTCGGCTTCGCGGACCAGGCTGGCCTTCTTGAGCTCCGCCTCCTTGAGCAGGGACTCGGCGCGCTTCACGGCGGCGATCCGGACCTTGCCGGCCTCCGAACTCGCGTCCGCGAGAAGCTCCTTGGCCTTCGCGGCGGCCTCGTCGCGCTGCTCCGTCGCGGCCTTCATCAGCTTGTCGACGCGCTCTCCGGCGGTCTTCATCTGCTCGGCGGTCTCACGGCGGGCCCGCTCGTGCAGTTCCTCGATCTCGCTCTCCAGACGGCTCCGGAGCTCCTCGGCCCGTTCCCTGGTGGCCGTGGCGTCGCGGCGTGCGCCGACCAGCAGCTCGTCGGCGTCCGTACGGGCCCGCTCCACCAGGGTGTTGCCCTCGATCGTGGCCTCGGAGGTGATCCGCTGGGCCTCCGTGCGGGCAGCGCCGACCATCGTGTCCGCCTGCGCCTCGGCCTCGGTGGCGGCGCGCAGCGCCTCCTCCTGGGCCTTGTTGATGAGCTGGTCGGCCTGCTCGGCGGCGTCGGCACGGCGCTTCGACGCGGCCTCGCGCGCCTCGTCGAGCATCCGGTCGGCCTCCCGGCGGGCCTCGGTACGCAGCTGCTCGGCCGCCGACTCCGCCTCGCCGCGGACCCGTTCCGCCTCGGCGCGCGTGCGTGCCGCGTGCTCCTGCGCCGAACCGACGGTCTCCGCCGCCTCCGCGCGCAGTCGTTCGGCCTCGTCGGTGGCGTCGCCGACGAGCTGGTGGTGCTGCTCGGCGGCCTCGGCGCGCAGCCGCTCGGCCTCCTCGGTGGCCTCGCGGACGAGGCGCTCCGCCTGCTCCGTCGTCTCGGTGCGGAGCCGCTCGCTCTCGCTGGTCGCCTCACCGATGAGCCGGTCGGCCTGCGCGGCCGCTTCACCGCGGATGCGGTTGGCGTCGTCGCGGGCCTCGGCACGGGAGCGCGAGGCGTCCTGCTCGGCCGACGCGAGCGCGTCGGCCGCTTCGGTACGGACCCGCTGGCTGTACTCCGAGGTGTCCGCGCGCATCCGCTCGGACTCGGTGATCGCCTCGGACACCGTGCGCTCGGCCAGCGACTTGGCCGCCTCGGTCTCCTCGTTGGCGACGCGACGGACGCGGTTGGCGTCCTCGGTGGCACGCTCCCGCTCGGCGTAGGCGTCGGAGCGGACCCGGTCGGCCTCCTCCTGCGCCTCGGTCCTCGTGCGCTCCGCGACGTGTTCGGCGGTGGAGCGCAGTCCGGCGATCTCCTGCTCGGCCTGCTCCTGGAGACCGGCGACGGAGTCCCGTACCTGCTGTGCGGTCTGCTCGGCGGCGGAGACCATCTCGGTCGCCCGGCGGTCCGCCTCCTCGACCAGGCGCTGGGCCTCGGTCTGGGCCTCCTCGACCCGCTTGCGGGCGGAGGCGAGGAGTTCCTCGCTCTGTTCACGGGCCCGCTCGCGCTCCTGGTCGGCCTCGGCGCGCGCGGCACCGAGGGTCTCCTCGGCCTCGCGACGGCGCCGGTTCGCCTCCTCCTGTGCGGCGGCGAGTGCCTCGGCGGCCTCCGCGGCGACCCGCTCGGCGGCAGCCGCAGCCTCGGCCCGCACCCGGTCGGCGCTCTCCTGCGCCTCGGACTTGAGGCGCTCGGCCTCGGTGGCGGCCTCGGTGCGCAGCCGTACGGCGACGGACTCGCCCTCGGCGCGGGAGCGCGCGGCGTCGGCGGCGGCTTCGGTGCGCAGCCGCTCGGCCTCCGTCTCGGCCTGCTCCCGGAGTGTGCGGAGCCGCTCGGCGGCCTCCGCGCGCAGCCGCTCCGCCTCCTCGTTCGCTTCGAGGCGTACGCGCTCCGCCTCGGTACGGGCTTCGCCGAGCGCTTCCTCGGCGGCGGCGACCCGCTTCTCCGCCTCGGTGTGCAGCCGGGCGAGCTCGTCGGCGGCCTCGGTCCGCCGGGCGGCGGCCGCCCGCTCGGCGTCCTCACGGAGCTCCGCCGCCGCACGCTCGGCGGCGGCCGTGGTGGCCTCGGCCTGCTCGTCGGCCTCGGTCCGCTGCCGCTCGGCCTCGGCGAGGGCGCGCTCCAGGGTCTCCTCCGCCTGCTTGCGCAGCGCGGCGGAACGCTCGGTCGCCTCGGTACGGACCCGGTCGCTCTCGGCGCCCGCCGATGTCCGCAGCTCGTCGGCGTCCGCCTTGGCCTTGGCCAGCAGCTCCTCGGCGGTGCGGGCACCTTCCTCGATCTGCTGGACGGCCTCGCGGCGGGCCTCGCCGCGGATGCGCTCGCCCTCGGCGACCGCTTCGGAACGCAGCTGCTCGGCCTCGCCGCGCAGCCTGCGCGCCTCCTCCTGCAGCTCGACCGTCTTGGCCCGGTACTCCTTGGTGTCGTCCTTGGCCGCGCCCTTGAGCTGGTCCGCCTGTTCGGCGGCCTCGCCGCGCAGCCGGTCGGCCTCGGCCTCCGCCTCGCGGCGGATGCGGTCGGCCTCCTCGCTCGCCGACCTGGTGGTGGACTTCGCGTCCTCGGACGCCTTGGTCAGCACCTCTTCGGCAGTCCTGGCCGCCTTGGCGAGCTGGGCCGCGGCGTCCTCGGCGGCGGCGGTGCGGGCCCTCTCGGACGCCTCGGACTTGAGGCGGTCCGCCTCGGCGCGGGCGTCGGCGAGCGCCTGCTCGGCCTCCGTCTTGAGCGCTTCGGCGTCCTTCGTCGCCTCGCCGACCAGCCGTGCGATCTCCGACCTGGCCGTACGGGTGCGCTGCTCGTTCTGCGACTCGGCGCCGGCCAGCCGCTTGGCCGCGGCCTCCTTCGCCTCCGTGACGACCTTGTCGGCCTCCAGGCGGGCCTCGCGAAGCTGTGTCTCGGCCTCCTGCATCCGCTGCTCGGCCGCCCGGTTCAGCTCGGCGGTCTGCTGCCGGGTCTGCTGGGTCTCCGCCGTTGTGGAGCTGCGCAGTTGCTCGGCGTGGGAGGTGGCCTCCTGGGCCTGGTCGGACGCGGCGTTGATCAGGCGCTCGGCGTCCCGGCGGGCGCGCAGCAGGATCGCCTCGGCCTCGGACCGGGCCGACTCGGCCTCGGAACCAAGCCGTTGACGCGTCTCGTCCGCGAGCCGGTTGGCCTCGGCGCGGGCCGCGGCGAGCGACTGCTCGGCCTCGGCGCGGGACTCCTCCAGGAGCCGGCGGGCCTGCGACTCGGTGCGGGCGCGCAGCTGTTCGGCCCAGGCGACGTTCTCGTTGACGTGGGACTCGACGGTCTGGCGGCGCTCCGCCAGCTCCTGGTCGAGCCGCTGCCGCCGTTGCACGGCCTCGGCGTGCAACTCGGCCTGGAGACGGGCCTGGTGCTCCGCGTGCTCCTGAAGGATCCGCTGCGTCTGGGCCCGGGCGTCACGCAGCTCGCGCTCGGCGTCGGTGCGCAGCTGGTCGGCCTGGATCTGGGCATTGCGAAGCAGCTGCTCGGCCTGGTAGCCGAGATCCGCGGTGTCGTACGCGGGACGGCTCGCGAGATTGCGCCGGGCCTCGTGCAGCTTGGCGCGCAAGACCTCGACCTGGTAACCGAGGTCCTCGGCGTGCTGGACGGCCTTCTCCCGGTCGGTTTTCAGCCGGTCCATCTCGGCTTCGAACCGAGAGAGATGGTCGTCTTCAGCTCGGTGGCTCTCCTGGCGTTCGTAGCCCCGCACTGCGCGGTCCCATCCGTCCCCTGGTCGCGATTCTCCAAACGAGCACCGCTCGTCAGGAACGGTCCCCCGGGGAATGGTGACAGATCAACGGCAGGGACGCGGCGCGGCCCCGGCCCGGCCCCGGCCCGGAACCGCCCACTCTACCGGGCCGGGTATCCGGGGGTCAGTGCTCCGTCCGGGACGTGACCAGTTCGGTGAGGACACCATGGCAGTCCTTCGGGTGCAGGAACGTGATCCGGGACCCCATCGAGCCGGTCCTGGGCTCGTCGTACAGCACCCGTACGCCCTTCTCGCGGATGTCCGCGGCGTCCCCGTCCACGTCCGCCGTACCGAAGGCGATGTGGTGGACGCCCTCGCCGTTCTTGGCCAGCCACTTACCGACGGCCGAGTCCTCCCGGGTCGGCTCCAGCAGCTGGAGGTACGAGGCACCCCCGTCGGACGTATCGTTGATCTTGAGCATGGCCTCCCGTACGCCCTGCTCCTCGTTGATCTCGGAGTGGAACACTTCGAACCCGTAGGTCGAGCGGTAGAACTCGACGGTCTTGTCGAGGTCGAAACAGGCGATCCCGATGTGGTCGATTCGCGTCAGCATGGAACCAGTGCAACGCCCCGTCGATGGTTACGCAACGTGCGCGCGATCACACCCGCTGCCGGATGACGGGCGAGGTACCGCTCAGTACATTCGTGTAAACCCTCGTTCACTTCTCACCCCTAGGGGCCGTGCCCATGTCAGGAACGACCGGTACCACCACTTCTGTGATCGTCGCGGGCGCCCGGACGCCCATGGGCCGCCTCCTCGGCTCCCTCAAGTCCTTCTCGGGAGCCGACCTCGGCGGCGTCGCCATCAAGGCCGCGCTGGACCGGGCCGGCATCGGCGGCGACCAGGTCGAGTACGTGATCATGGGCCAGGTCCTCCAGGCCGGGGCGGGGCAGATCCCGGCGCGCCAGGCCGCGGTCAAGGCCGGCATCCCGATGAACGTGCCGGCGCTCACGATCAACAAGGTGTGCCTGTCGGGGCTCGACGCGATCGCGCTCGCCGACCAGCTGATCCGCGCGGGTGAGTTCGACGTCGTCGTGGCCGGCGGCCAGGAGTCCATGACGAACGCCCCGCACCTGCTGCCGAAGTCCCGCGAGGGCCACAAGTACGGTGCGATCGAGATGCTCGACTCGATGGCGCACGACGGCCTGACCGACGCGTACGAGAACATCCCGATGGGTCAGTCGACGGAGACGCACAACACGCGTCTGGGTCTGAAGCGCGCGGAGCAGGACGAGATCGGCGCCCTGTCCCACCAGCGTGCCGCCGCCGCCCAGAAGAACGGCATCTTCGAGGCCGAGATCACCCCGGTCGAGATCCCGCAGCGCAAGGGCGACCCGGTCCTGTTCTCCAAGGACGAGGGCATCCGCGCCGAGACGACCGTCGAGTCGCTCGGCAAGCTGCGTCCGGCCTTCGCCAAGGACGGCACGATCACCGCCGGCACGTCCTCGCAGATCTCCGACGGTGCCGCCGCCGTCGTCGTCATGAGCAAGGCCAAGGCCGAGGAGCTGGGCCTGGACTGGATCGCCGAGATCGGAGCCCACGGCAACGTGGCGGGACCGGACAACTCGCTCCAGTCGCAGCCCTCCGGCGCCATCCGGCACGCCCTGAAGAAGGAGGGCCTGGAGGTCGGCGACCTCGACCTGATCGAGATCAACGAGGCGTTCGCGGCCGTCGCCGTCCAGTCCATGAAGGACCTCGGCGTCACGTCCGACAAGGTCAACGTCAACGGCGGCGCCATCGCGCTCGGCCACCCCATCGGGATGTCCGGTGCCCGGGTCGTCCTGCACCTCGCCCTGGAGCTGAAGCGCCGCGGCGGCGGCACCGGTGCGGCGGCGCTGTGCGGCGGCGGCGGTCAGGGTGACGCGCTGATCATCCGCGTCCCCAAGTAGAGGTACCCGAGCAGCGAGCCCTACGAGTGAACGGAGCGGTGATGGTGGACGTCCCCACCCTGGTCGAGCAGGCGCGGGAGGGCAGGCCGAGGGCCGTGGCCCGGCTGATCTCCCTGGTGGAGGGGGCTTCGCCGCAACTGCGCGAGGTGATGGCGGCGCTCGCGCCCCTGGCGGGGAACGCCTACGTCGTGGGACTGACCGGCTCGCCGGGTGTCGGCAAGTCGACATCGACGTCCGCCCTGGTCTCCGCGTACCGGCGGGCGGGGAAGCGGGTCGGCGTCCTCGCCGTCGACCCGTCCTCGCCGTTCTCCGGGGGCGCTCTCCTCGGCGACCGGATCCGGATGTCGGACCACGCGTCCGACCCGGGCGTCTACATCCGCTCCATGGCCACCCGCGGCCATCTCGGCGGCCTCGCCTGGTCGGCCCCGCAGGCCATCCGGGTGCTGGACGCCTCGGGCTGCGACGTGATCCTGGTGGAGACGGTCGGCGTCGGTCAGTCGGAGGTGGAGATCGCGGCCCAGGCCGACACCTCCGTCGTCCTGCTGGCGCCCGGCATGGGCGACGGCATCCAGGCGGCGAAGGCCGGAATCCTGGAGATCGGCGATGTGTACGTTGTCAACAAGGCCGACCGGGACGGCGCGGACGCCACCGCCCGCGAGCTGAACCACATGCTGGGCCTCGGGGAGTCCCGTGGGGCCGGCGACTGGCGCCCGCCGATCGTGAAGACGGTCGCGGCCCGGGGCGAGGGCATCGACGAGGTCGTCGAGGCGCTGGAGAAGCACCGGGCCTGGATGGAGGAGCACGGGGTGCTGACCGCGCGGCGCACCAGGCGCGCGGCCCACGAGGTCGAGACGATCGCGGTCACGGCCCTGCGCGAGCGGATCGCCGACCTGCACGGCGACCGCCGCCTGGACACGCTCGCCGAACGCATCGTGGCGGGCCGGCTCGACCCGTACGCGGCGGCCGACGAGCTGGTGGCGGGTCTGACCGGCGGCGAGTGAACCGCTGAACGGTTCCGGGGCGGCGTGCGGGCCGCTCCGGAACCGTGAGGCGGATCAGCCGTCGTGGTCGTCGCTCCGGTCGTCCCGGTCATCCCGGTCGTCCGAGTCGTCGTCCTGGTCGACCGTGACCTTCCCGTTCCTGGCGTCGACGCCCAGTTCGTAGCCCCGGCCGTCCTTGCCGTCGATGTCGACGTCCCAGCGCAGCGCGCCGCTCCGGCGGTCGTCGTCGTCGGAGCGGTCGAGCTCGACGGACGTCACCGTGCCCGGCCGCTCGGCGAGTGCGGCGTCGATCGCGGCGTTCAACGGGACGGCGGCGGACCGGGGAGCCTGCCGGTCGCGGTCGTCGTTGTCGTCGTCCTCGCGGTCGCTGAGCACCTTCGCCGCGAACGCGTCCACGGTCACGTCGTGCCAGACCTTGTCGGAGCCGTACACGTCGAGTTCCCAGACGAGACGGTCGTCGTCGTCCTCGTCGTCCAGCTCGACGCCCGTGACCGTGCCGGGGACGGCCCTGAGCGCGGTGGCGGTGGCCTCGTCGACGCTGATCACGGTGCCGGTGCCGGCCTTGTCGCCGGTGCTCCCCCTGACGCTCCCGTTCCCGCTGCCGGACTTCGTGCCGGCGCCCGTGCCGCCGCGGTCGTCGTCGTCCGCGAAGGCGGCGGTGGCGACCGCTCCGCCGCCGACGAGTACGGCGGCGGTGACCGCGGCGATGGCGATGTTGCGCTTCATGAGGGTTCCTCCCCGAGTGCTGTCCGGTTCGACACGGACCACACTGCCGGGGCGATGCTGAACGCAGCCTGAAGCCACCTGAAGGCGCCTTCAGGTTCGGTTTGCGACTCTGTGCCCATGCGCTTGTTGATCGTGGAGGACGAGAAGCGGCTGGCGATGTCCCTGGCCGCGGGACTCACTGCCGAAGGCTTCGCCGTGGACGTCGTGCACGACGGCCTCGAAGGGCTGCACCGGGCGGGGGAGGGGACGTACGACCTCGTCGTCCTCGACATCATGCTGCCCGGGATGAACGGCTACCGGGTCTGCGCCGCCCTGCGCGCCGCGGGCCACGACGTGCCGATCCTGATGCTGACCGCCAAGGACGGGGAGTACGACGAGGCGGAGGGCCTCGACACGGGCGCCGACGACTATCTGACCAAACCCTTCAGCTACGTCGTACTGGTCGCCCGGATCAGGGCGCTGCTCCGCAGGCGCGGCAGCGGTTCCCCCTCGCCGGTGCTGGCCGTCGGTTCCCTGCGTATGGACACCGCCGCGAGACGGGTGCACCGGGGTGAGGACGAGATCGCGCTGACGGCCAAGGAGTTCGCCGTGCTGGAGCAGCTCGCGCTGCGGGCCGGGGCCGTGGTGAGCAAGGCGGACATCCTGGAGCACGTGTGGGACTTCGCGTACGACGGCGACCCGAACATCGTGGAGGTCTACATCAGCGCTCTGCGGCGCAAACTCGGGGCGGCGGCCATCCGTACGGTCCGTGGCGCCGGGTACCGGCTGGAGGCGCTGTGAGGTCCGTACGGGCCAGGGCCGCCCTGGGGGCCACGCTGGTGGTCGCGGTCGCGCTGATCGGCGCCGGACTGGCCGTCCTCCTCGTCCTGCGCGCCAACCTCACCGACCGCGCCGGTCTGGAGGCGGAGGTGGCCGCCCGCGAGGTGGCCGGGCAGCTCGCCCTCGACAGGCCGTACGGCGAGCTGGAACTGGGGGAGGAGGACGTCCACCCGGTCCAGGTGACCGACGAGGACGGGCGGCCGGTGGCCGTGTCCAAGGATCTGGAGGCGGTCTCCGGGACCGGTACGGAGCAGGTCGCCCCGGTCCCCACGGCGCCGTCGCCGGCGTCCGGGGACGGTGAGGACGACGGTGACGGGGACGACGGGGACGACGGGGACGACGACGGCAGCCGTGACGACCCGGGCCGGGGCGAGGTCTCCTCCGACGAACCCGGCTTCACCGACGGCACGGCCACGGTCGACGGCGAGACGGCCGACTACCGCTTCGCCGCCGTCGAGGCGACCACATCGGCCGGGCTGACCCTGACCGTGCACGCGGGCGCCCCGCTCGCGGCCGAGCAGGAGGCCGTGAGCACCGTGCGCGGCGCCATGCTGACCGGACTGCCCGTCCTGCTGCTCGTCGTCGCCGGAGTGACGTGGCTGGTGACCCGTCGCGCGCTGCGTCCCGTGGAGGGCATCCGCCGGGAACTGGCCGCGATCACCGCGTCCGAGGATCTGGCCCGCCGGGTGCCCGAGCCCGGCTCGCGGGACGAGATCGCCAGACTGGCCCGTACGACCAACGAGACACTGTCCGTCCTGGAGGCCTCGGTGGACCGGCAGCGGCGCTTCGTCGCGGACGCCTCCCACGAGCTGCGCAGTCCGATCGCCTCGCTGCGGACCCAGCTGGAGGTGGGGGCCGCGCATCCGGAGCTGCTGGACGTACCCGGGGCGGTCGCCGACACCGTACGGCTCCAGGAACTGGCCGCCGGTCTGCTGCTCCTGGCGCGCCTGGACGCGGGGGAGCGGCCGGGGCGCGCGGCGGTCGATCTGGGCGCGCTGGTGCGCGAGGAGGTCTCGCAGCGCGCGGGGGACCGGGTTCCCGTCGCGGTGTCCGTCCGGGACGAGGACGCCCTGGAGGTGCGCGGCTCGCGGGGGCAGCTGGCCCGGGTGCTCGGCAATCTGCTGGACAACGCGGAACGCCATGCGGAGCGTTCGGTGGCCGTCGTGGTGCGCGCGGAGGGGGACTCGGTGCTCGTGGACGTCACGGATGACGGGGCAGGGGTGCCGGAGGAGGAGCGTGAGCGGATCTTCGAGAGGTTCGTGCGGCTGGACGACGCGCGCAGCCGGGACGACGGCGGTGCGGGGCTGGGTCTCGCCATCGCGAGGGATGTCGCGGTGCGGCACGGGGGCACGCTGACGGTGGCCGGCGCCCCGTCGGGCGGCGCTCAGTTCCGGCTCCGGCTGCCCCGGTCCAAGCGGATCGCCGGACAGGCTCGGGGACCGAGCCTGTCCGGCGATCGGGGCGAGTGACGGTTACGGCTTGCCGCGCCGGCCGCGCAGGTGGTCCGCGATCGGCGCCAGAGCCGTGTGCAGCTCGGCCAGCGCCTCCGGGGACAGCAGGTCCATGAAGTGCTTGCGCACCGACGCGACGTGGTGCGGCGCGACCTGCTTCATGGTCTCCGCTCCCTGCTCGGTGAGCACCGCGTACAGCCCGCGCCGGTCCGACTCGCAGTTCTCGCGGCGGACCAGGCCCGCGCTCTCCATGCGGGTGATCTGGTGCGAGAGCCGGCTCTTGGACTGCAGGGTCGACGCGGCCAGGTCGCTCATCCGCATGCGCTGGTCGTCCGACTCCGACAGGTTGACCAGGATCTCGTAGTCGTTGTTGGTCAGGCCGAACGGCTGGAGGTCCTTCTCCAGCTGGTGCATCAGCAGCCGGCTGACGTCCAGGTGGGTGCGCCAGGCGCACTGCTCAGCATCGCTCAGCCAGCGAGTGGCCGTCTCGGTCTCCATGTATGGATTCTACCTAAGAAGTTGAAAGCCGGACGAAGTGTGGAGGTGTGACACCCGGCACGCGCGCGCAGACGTTCGATGTCACACTCCGGAGCCTACCGTTCACAAACCGAATCGACGCTGGAGGTCCCCCAACTGGCCGGGCAGACGGGGCGCGGAGCCAGGTTGACCCGCACCACCCGCACCACCCCCGGGCACTCCCGCCTGGTGCGGAACCGCGCCCGTCGGCTGTTCGGCCATGAGTACCTCGGTCGACTGGAGCAGCACCGTGCCCGCCCCGACGAATTCGAACTGGTGCTCCTCGCCAGAGGCCCCGCCGACCCCCGTCAGCGACCGCAGCCCGCCCATCACGCCCGACATGTAGCCGTGGTCGTAGTGGTGGCAGGGCGAGGGGCAGTCCGCCCAGCCCACCAGCGCCTGCGGGTCGACCCGCAGCGGCGGCTCCATGAAGACCACGGGACCGTTGGATGCGGCCACGAACTTCCCCGTACCGATGAGCGTGACGAAGCCGGGCACGATCGACTGCTTCAGCGCCAGCGTGGGCTGGTACGCGAGCAGGTTGCCGGAGCGGATCGTCAGGTTGCCGTTCTCCAGGTCGAACGAGTTCACATCGAAGGCCCGGTCCGCGAGCAGCATCTTGCCGCTGCCCTCGGCCACCACCCAGTCGCTCGCGTGCAGCGGTGAGTGGAAACTCGTCCGGAGCAGCCGCTCGAAGCGGCCGTGCCCGATCCCGTTGAACTCGATCTGCCCGTAGTAGGCGATCATCTTGCCCTTCTGCAGGAACCACTGGCTCCCCTTGAGCTCCACGCAGAAGGTGTACGCGTTGACGTTGTCGTCCGACGGCAGCGTCATCGGGTCGTGGATCACGGGCGTGCTCACAGCTTCTCCTCCGACGCCTGGACGTACACCGCACCATTGCCGCTGAGCTCCAGCTGGAACGCCTCGCCGGAGCCGCGCCCCACCATGTCCCGCCAGCCGAGCGCGGTGGAGAGCTTGTTGCGTACGTCACCGTGGTGGGCGACGTAGGCCTGCGGGTCCACGTGCACGTCGCGGCCCGGAGTGATCGGCAGCTCGATCACTCCGCCGTGGGCCATCACCGCGACGGAGCCGTGGCCCTTGAGGCTCGTGGTGAACAGGCCCTGCCCGGTCACCTGGCCCCGCACCATGCCCATGACCCCGCCCTGCGAGCCCATGAACATCGTGCTCTGCTGGAGCGTCCCGTCGAACGCGAGCAGCCGGTCCGCCTCCACGTACAGGGTGTCGCCGGCCAGCGCGATCACCTGGATGTGGTGGCCGCCGTGGCCGAACATCACGGTCCCGCTGCCCTCGACCGTCATCAGCGGCGTCGCCTCGTTGGCCACCCGCCGGCCGATCATCGAGGCCAGGCCGCCCTGGCCGCCCTGCATGTTCGGGGTGAACGAGACGTCGCCCCGGTAGGCGAGCATCGCGCCCCGCTGGCTGTACATCTTCTGGCCCGGGACCACCGTGGCCTCGACCATCTTCGAGTTGATCTCGCGGAACGGCATCAGACATCGCCCCCGAGGGTGTTGCGTTCGCTGGGCTGCACGTAGACCAGGCCCTCGCCCTCGAAGCGGATCTGGAAGGACTCGCCGGAGCTCTCGCCCATGAGTGTGCGGAAGTTCACCCCGGACTGGAAGTGCTGCTGGAGGTTGCCCTGATGCGCGATGTAGGCGCCCGGGTCGACGCTCAGGGGGTACCGGGTCGTCACCCGCAGCACCACCGCCGTGCCGTCCGACATGATCGCCGCCTGGCCGGTGCCCTCGACGGTCGTGGTGAACAGCCCGTTGCCGCTCGCCCCGCCGCGCAGGCCGGTGAAGGTGGTGCCGGTGCGCAGCCCGCCGTCGGTGGCCAGCAGGTTGCTCGCCTCGACGTACAGCTTGTCGCCCCGCAGTGTGACGAGGCTGATCTCGCTCGCCCGGTCCGCGAAGTAACAGGTGCCCTGGCCCGTCACCTCCATCATGGTCATCTGCTCGCCGGTCAGCCGGCGGGTCACCATCCCGCGGATGCCCTCACCGCCGCCGGACATCTTCTTGAAGGCTATCCGGCCGTCGTACGCGACCATCGAGCCGTTCTTCGCCTTGACGCCGTCGCCCGTGAGGTCGACGGCGAGCGTCTTGCCGCCTTGGAGCCGGAACATTGCCACCGTTGAACGGTAACCGGCGCGGCGCGGAGCGGACAGGGCCCGGTGGCGGTAACGGCCACCCCCGCTTCCCGGACCGGTCGGCGACGATGCCACAATGGTCGCGCTTGTGCCTGCGTTCACAAGCAGTCACCGTCCTCCCACCGAAGGTGCCCTCGTGGACATCAAGACCGCTTCCGCCCTGCACCGGCTGCGCCTCATCTCCGTTCCCGAGGCGCTCTCCTTCCCGGCGCTGATCCTCTTCGGCTCGATCCTCAGCCGCGTCTCGGACATCGACTTCCTGATGATGCCGCTAGGCGTCCTGCACGGCGCCCTCTTCGTGATCTACGCGGTGTTCCTGCTGGACGTGTGGGTCAAGGCCAAGTGGCCCCTGAAGCGCGTCGCCCTCTTCTTCGTCCTGTCGCTCCTGCCCTTCGGCGGGCTGTACGGCGACAAGCTCATCAAGCGGTACGAGGCCGACGGCGTCATCGCCGGCCGTGCCCGCCGCGAGGGCGTAGTCGCATGATCGTCGCCTTCTCCGTCTCCCCGCTCGGCGTCGGCGAGGACGTCGGCGAGTACGTCGCCGACGCGGTGCGGGTGGTCCGCGAGTCCGGACTGCCCAACCGCACCGATGCCATGTTCACCTCCATCGAAGGCGAGTGGGACGAGGTCATGGACGTCGTCAAGCGGGCCGTCGCCGCCGTCGAGGCACGCGCCGGACGCGTCTCCCTGGTACTGAAGGCCGATATCCGTCCGGGCGTCACCGACGGTCTGACGTCCAAGGTCGAGACGGTGGAACGCCACTTGGCGGGCTGACACCCCCTCCGCGCCACGCGCCTCCGCGTTCACCCGAAAGGCCCCCGCCGTCACACGGCCGGGGGCCTCTCGCGTTCCGTTCCGAAAACCCCTCACTCGGCCCTGCCGAGTCGCCCCGCCGTGGGGAGTCCCTTTCCGTAGTGGCTACCAACCCGTTCGACACCTGGGAGGCACGGTGCGGTCGGAGGGCTACGACTACGACACGTACAGCCGGCTCGCGGGTCCGCTCACCGAGCCGGACCCGGTGGGTTACCGAGTGCGGTACCGCAGCCTGCTGTCGACGGAGAAACACCGAATAGGTGCGCTCCTCCTCATGACGCTGGCCCCGGTGCTCACCGGTGCGCTGCTCCTGTACCTGGTCTGGCCGACGCACTGGACCGAGCGCGAGAACGGGGAGCGCTGGCTCGTCTGGGCCGACGCGCTGATGCTCGCGTCGATCGGCCTGATCGAGCTCTTCATGCTCGTCAACGTCGTCTCGGTGGCGCACGCCACGCTGGTCGCCCGGGACCCGGTCCCCGTCACGCCCGAGCCCGGAACCCGGGTCGCGTTCCTCACCACGTACGTACCCGGCAAGGAACCCCTCTCGATGGTGCGGGCCACCCTCCAGGGCGCCGTGCGGATGCACCACGACGGCCCGCTGGACATCTGGCTGCTCGACGAGGGCGACGACCCCGCGGCCCGGATGCTCTGCGCGGAACTGGGCGTGCACCACTTCACCCGGAACGGGGTGCCCGAGTGGAACCGCAGGAAGGGCGCCCACAAGGCACGGACGAAGCACGGCAACTACAACGCCTGGCTCGCCATGCACGGGGACGGGTACGACTTCTTCGCCTCGGTCGACACCGACCACGTACCGATGCCCAACTTCCTGGAGCGGATGACGGGCTACTTCCGGGACCCCGACGTCGCCTTCGTCGTCGGACCGCAGGTCTACGGGAACTACGACTCGGCGGTCACCAAGGCAGCCGAGTCGCAGCAGTTCCTCTTCCACGCGCTCATCCAGCGGGCGGGCAACCGCTACGGCGCCCCGATGTTCGTCGGCACCAACAACGTCGTACGGATCGCGGCACTGCGCCAGGTCGGCGGCCTGTACGACTCGATCACCGAGGACATGGCGACCGGCTTCGAGATCCACCGCCGCCGCAACCCGCTGACCGGGAGGTTCTGGCGCTCGGTCTACACCCCGGACGTGCTGGCCGTCGGCGAGGGACCGGCCTCCTGGACCGACTTCTTCACCCAGCAGCTCCGCTGGTCGAGGGGCACGTACGAGACGCTCCTGCGGCAGTACGGCACGGCGCTGTTCCGGGTACCGCCCGGCCGGCTCCTCAGCTACACGCTCATGCTCGTGTACTACCCCATGACCGCGGTGAACTGGCTGCTGGGCGTGCTGAGCTGTGTGCTGTTCCTCTGGCTCGGGGCCTCCGGCACCCAGGTCGCGGCGTCGATCTGGCTGATGCTCTACAGCGACGCGGCCGCGCTCCAGATCGGCCTCTACCTCTGGAACCGGCGCCACAACGTCTCCCCGCACGAGCCCGAGGGCTCGGGCGGGCTGGCCGGCATGGCGATGTCCGCGCTCTCCGCGCCGATCTACCTGAAGTCGCTCGGTTCCGCGGTGCTGCGCACCGACGGCCGGTTCGTCGTCACGCCGAAGGGCGGTCAGGCCAGCCCCGACCGGCTGCTCACCTTCCGCATCCACCTCTTCTGGGCGGCTGTGCTGCTGAGCTCGCTCGTCGCCTCCGTCCTGCTGGGCCACACACACGTGGCGATGCGTACCTGGGCCGTGCTCGCCCTCGCCGTCTCCCTCTCACCGGTCGTCATCTGGTCGTGGACGACCTGGCAGGGGCGCCGCAGCCGGCCGGCCGGTGTCGTGTCCGTGCCGGTGAAGCCGCCGGAGTCCGCCTACGTCACCACCACGACCACCACCACGGCGGCCCCCTCCGCGTCCGCGTCCGCCGCGTCCACCACCCCGGCAGGCGGGAGCTGAGGCATGGCCTACACGCCCACGAAACGCATGAAGAAGACGCTCCTGGGCGGCGGTGCCATCGTGTTGCTCGCCGGGCTGAACGCTCCGGCCGCCATCTCCTTCGCGGAGGACCGGTACCACGCCTACAAGATCGACCAGCCCGCCTACAAGGCCGAGTTCGGCTCCTGGGAGAGGGTGAACATCCCGAACGAATTCCGTACCAACGCGATTCACGCCGCCCTCCTGCACACCGGCAAGGTGCTGATCGTCGCGGGCTCGGGCAACGACGAGGAGAACTTCGACGAGGGCACGTTCGACACGGTCCTGTGGGACCCCAGGACGGACGACTTCACGAAGATCGCCACCCCCGAGGACTTCTTCTGCGGCGGTCACGCGGCGCTCCCGGACGGCAGGCTGCTCATAGCCGGCGGCACCGCGCGGTACGAGGTGCTCGACGGCAGGGTGAAGCGGGCCGGCGGCGGGATGCGGGTGAAGAACGAGAACCCGGACAAGCCGCTCACCCTCAAGAAGGGCACCGTCTTCCGTTCGCCGTCCGGTGTCGAGTACGTCTCGCGGTTCGACGTGACGGTGCCCAGGGCGAAGCGCGAGTTCGAGATCGACTACTTCGAGAGCGGCCGGATGAAGCCGTGGAAGACCAAGGTGACCGCGGCGGAGGCGCGGGTCTTCGTGGAGTCGCTGAAGGACGGTCCGCAATCGGTGACCACCGAGGCCGCCCAGTACGAGATCGAGGGCCTGACGGGCAAGGCCGCCGACAACTCGTACGGCCTCGCCGAGAAGCTCACCATGGACAAGCAGGACTTCCAGGGGATCAAGGCGGCGTACGAGTTCGATCCGACGGCCGAGAAGTACATCCGCGTCGACCCGATGAAGGAGGCCCGCTGGTACCCGACGCTCGTCGGACTGGAGGACGGCAGGGTGCTCGCGGTGTCCGGCCTCGACGACGTGGGCGCGATCCTGCCCGGGGACAACGAGATCTACGACCCCAGGACGAAGAAGTGGTCCAAGGGGCCCTTCCACTACTTCCCGACCTACCCCGCGCTCTTCCTGACCAAGGGCGGCAAGCTCTTCTACCCGGGCGCCAACGCCGGCTACGGACCCGCCGACAAGGGCCGGGCCCCGGGGGTGTGGGACCTGAAGAAGAACACCTTCACCGAGGTAGCGGGCCTGGCCGACGCGCAGGAGACCGAGACCGCCGCCTCGCTGATGCTGCCGCCGGCCCAGGACCAGAAGGTGATGATCCTCGGCGGAGGCGGCGTGGGCGAGTCCAGGAGGTCGACCGCGCGCACCGCGATCGTCGATCTGAAGGCCGACAGCCCGGTCTTCGAGGAAGGGCCCGACCTCCCTCAGGGCACCCGGTACCTGAACAGCGTGATCATGCCCGACGACACGGTGTTCACCACCGGCGGATCGGCGGACTACCGGGGGCGCGGCGCCAGCAACATCCTCAAGGCGCAGTTCTACGACCCGAGGACCAACGCCTTCACGGAGGCGGCCGAACCGACCGTCGGCCGCAACTACCACTCGGAGGCGCTGCTGCTCCCCGACGGGCGCGTGGCGACCTTCGGTTCGGACTCGCTCTACGGCGACAAGGACAACACCAAGCTCGGCAAGTTCGAGCAGCGCATGGAGGTCTACACGCCTCCCTCGCTGTACGGGAAGGGCGAGCGGCCGGTGATCGGCGCCGGGCCCCGGGACCTCGTGCGGGGCGGTCACGCCACCTTCGAGGTCGCCGGACCGACGAAGATCGCGACGGCCCGGCTGATGCGGCCGAGCGCCGTCACGCACACCACGGACGTCGAGCAGCGTTCGGTCGAGCTCGGCCTGAAGAGGGACGGGGGAGCGCTGACGGTGGAGGTGCCGGACGACAGCACGCTGGTGCCGCCCGGCTGGTACATGCTCTTCGTCACCGACACGGACGGCACCCCGTCCGAGGCGAAGTGGGTCAAGGTCGGCTCAGGCGGCGGGCGATGAGGGCTCAGGACTTCGCCCTCCTGGCCAGGCCCAGCGCGTAGTCGGGCCACCAGGTGCCCGCCGACGGACCGCCGCGGCAGGTGCCGTCCGAGTCGCCGGGCCGCTTGATCCACAGGTAGGCGTCGAGTCCGTCGTCACCGGTGCGGGTGGTGGGGGGCGTTCCCAGGGCCCGCCCCGGCGGGTTGCACCACGCCTCGGCGCGGTCGCCGGGCAGGGGACCGTTGCCGTTGCGGCTGGTGTCGATCACGAAGTGGGCGCCGTCGAGCAGGGCCGAGAGCCTGGCTCCGTACGACCGCGCCGTGGCGTCGGTCTGGAAGTTGGCGACATTGAGCGCGAAGCCGTCGGCCCGGCCGATCCCGGCGCGCCTGAGCGGCCCGGCCATCTTGGCCGGGTCGTTGATCCAGTCGGCGTTGCCCGCGTCGAGGTAGACCTTCGTGTGCGGCAGCTTCCCGAGGGTGCCGACGGCCTCCGAGAGGAGCGTGAAGCGCTCGTCGTGGTTCTCCGCCGGGGTGCAGCCGTCCGCGATGTGGGGGAGCGCGTCGGGCTCCAGGACGACCGTCGCGGGCGCCTTGCCGATGGCGGCGGCGAACTCGCCGATCCAGGAGCGGTAGACGGCCGCGTCGGCGGCGCCGCCCGCCGAGTAGGCGCCGCAGTCGCGGTGCGGGATGTTGTAGGCGACCAGCAGCACGCTGTGGCCGGTCCTGGCGGCGGCGCGGACCGCGGAGCGGATCTCGGGGGCCGGGTCGTCGCCGGACGGCCAGTCGGCGACCGGGCGGGCGGAGATCCGCCGCAGGATCCCGGCGTCCTCGGTGCGGCCCTGCTTCTCCCAGGTGCGGACCTGGCGGGCGGCGTCGCTGTCCGGATCCACCCAGAACGGGGCGGAGGCGCTCGGCGCGGCCTCACCCCGCACCGGAGCGGTGCCGGCCGGCTTCTCCTTCGGGCCGGGCGACGGCTTGGAGCAGCCCGCCGTCAGGGCGGCACCGAGGGCCACGGCGGTGAACGCGGCGAGTACGGGGAAGATTCTGCGGCCGGACATCCAGCCCCCTCGGACGGTGGCGCACGGGCAGGCAAGGGCACAGCGGTTACGCAAGTGGGATCAATCGTGACATGACGGTCACCCTGCGTGGTGGTCCGACACCGCGAGGGCGATCCCGAGCGGGGTGCGCTCGTACAGCACCTGGTGCCCGTACCGCCGGGAGGTCAGCAGCCCGGCCGCGCGCAGCACCGACAGATGCTCCGACACGGAGGAGGCGGCCAGGGAGAGCCGGTGCGCCAGCGTGCTCGTCCCGGCCGGTTCGTCGAGTGCGCACAGCACGTCCGCGCGGGCCCGGCCGAGCAGGCGTGCCAGGGCCTCGGGGGTGCGTTCACCGGCCTCCGTCCACAGCCCGCCGATGCCCCGGGCCGGGTAGATGACCGCGGGCTGCCAGGGTTCCTCGTACCCGCCGACGACCTCGGGCCACACGAAGACGCTCGGCATCAGGACGAGCCCCTGGCCGCCCAGGGCCCTCGTGTGGTCGCCGTTCGTCCCGACCACGGTGAGGGTGGAGTCCGTCCAGCGCAGCCGGGGACTCACCTCGCCGAGCAGCCCCTCGAAGCCGGTCTCGGCGAGGCGGCGCGAGTGGTAGGCGATGTCCGCCTCCAGCAGGGCGCGCAGCCGGGGCCAGTGCGGCTCGACCAGGACGCGCCAGGCCTGTTCCAGCAGGTCGGCGAGTTCCTGGACCGCCCGCGCGGGGTCCGCCAGCAGCCGCTGCCCCGCGGCGGACTCCAGACCGCCTGGGCGGTCCGCGAGCGCCAGAGCCATGTCCTCGCGGGCCACCGCGGGGTCGACCGCGCGCACCTGGGCGATCTCCTCGGCGAAGGTGGTGACCGGTCCGCGCGGCGGCAGGGAGATGAAGTCCGGGTTGTGCCCGCGGTCCGGCATCAGCAGCCAGAGCGGGGCGAGGTCGAGCTTGGCTGCGCCCTCGCGGATGCGGCGCAGCCAGGGCAGGTGGTAGCCGTGCTGTCCGGGGCGGGAGAGGAGGCGTACGGCCGCCTGCGTCTCCCAGAGCGGCGAGAGCGCGAAACGGCAGCGGAGCAGGTCGCTCTCCTCGAAGTGCAGATGGAACGGCACGTCGCCTCCCGGAACATTCGGCCTCGGCCGAAAGTCTACGGAGGAGGGTGTCCGCTCCCGCAGGCTGCGTCCATGCCGAGCGACACCCACACCCCGGCGGGCAGCCCCCGCGACCGGTCCGCCTCCGAGGTGCCGCCCCCGGCCCCGCTCCCGGAGCGCACCGCCCACCCCGACCCGGGCCCCGCGGAAGCGCTCCGGGAGGCCCCAGGACCGCCGTCGGCCCCGCAGAGCTACCTCGCCGTGTTCGCGGTACGGGAGTTCCGGGCCGTGTTCGCGGCGCACCTGCTGTCCCTGCTCGGCGTCGTGGTCAGCGAACTGGCCCTGACCTTCCTCGTCTACGACCTCACGGGCTCGCCCCTGCTGAGCGCCCTCACCTTCGCGCTCGGGTTCCTCCCGTACCTCGTCGGCGGCACGCTCTTCGCCGGGGTCGCCGACCGCTACCCGGCCCGCCGGGTCCTCGTCACCTGCGACCTGATCTGTGCCGCCTGCGTCGCCGTCATGGTGGTGCCGGGCACACCCGTCGCCGGGCTCCTCGTCCTGCGCTGTCTGGTCGCCGCCGTGTCACCGGTCTTCACCGGGACCCGGATGGCGGCCCTCACCGACATCCTCGGCGAGGGTGACCTCTTCGTGCTGGGCCGCTCGCTGCTCCGGATCGTCTCGCAGAGCGCGCTGCTCATCGGCTTCGGGGTGGGCGGTGTCCTGCTCGCCGCGCTGACCCCGCGCGGAGCGATCGCCATCACCGTGGCGACCTTCCTCTGCTCTGCCCTGCTCCTGCGCTTCGGCACCCGGGACCGGCCCGCACGCACGGGCGGCGAGGGCGGCGGCGCACTGCTGAAGGACTCGCTCTCCGGCGCCCGGATCATCCTCGCCGACCGCAGGATCAGGGCCCTGATGCTGCTCTTCTGGGTGCCCACGGCGTTCGTCGTGGCCCCCGAGGCGCTGGCCGCCCCGTACGCGGACGCGATCGGCGCCGGCCCCGCCGCCCTGGGACTGATGATGTGCGCCATGGCGGTCGGCCACATCGGTGCGGAGCTGTACGCGGGTTCCGTGCTGAGCCCCCGCGTCCGTTCGCGGATCGTGCTGCCGGTCGCGGCGCTCGGGCTCGTACCGCTGGTGCTGTACGCGGTGCGGCCCGGGATGGTCCTGACCGTCGTCTCGCTCGTGCTGACCGGCATGGGCGCGGCCTACGTCATCGGCCTCGACCAGTGGTTCGTCGACGCCGTGCCGCAGGAGCTGCGGGGGCGGGCCATGACCCTGCTCACGGCGGGGCTGATGACGGTCCAGGGCGTCGGGATGGCGCTGGCGGGACTCGCGGCCGAGTTCTTCCCCGTCCATCAGGTCGTCGCGGCATCCGGAGTGATCGGTACCGCTTGTACCCTCCTGCTGATCGTCGAGGTGCGCAGGACCGCACCCCGAACGGGTTCCGAACAGGGGTCCGATATCGAAGTGCGAGATGGGGCTGACCGGCATGTGACCAGTGGGTAAGGTCGTGCCGTGCCGAAGCCGCTCAGCCTTCCCTTCGATCCGATCGCCCGCGCCGACGAACTCTGGCAGCGACGCTGGGGGCCCGTGCCCTCGATGGGCGCGATCACCTCGATCATGCGGGCGCAGCAGATCCTCCTGGCGGAGGTGGACGCGGTCGTCAAACCGTACGGGCTGACCTTCGCGCGTTACGAGGCGCTGGTGCTGCTCACCTTCTCGCAGGCCGGCGAGCTCCCGATGTCCAAGATCGGCGAGCGGCTCATGGTGCACCCCACCTCGGTGACGAACACCGTGGACCGGCTGGTCAGATCCGGTCTGGTGGACAAGCGCCCCAACCCGAACGACGGCCGCGGAACGCTCGCCTCCATCACGGACAAGGGCCGCGAGGTCGTCGAGTCGGCCACCCGGGACCTGATGGCCATGGACTTCGGGCTCGGGGTGTACGACGCCGAGGAGTGCGCCGAGATCTTCGCGCTGCTGCGCCCGCTGCGGGTGGCGGCGAAGGACTTCGAGGACAAGTAGGCCGCTGCAAGATCGCCCAGGACCGCGGGCTACGCTCATCGGCATGAAATCCAGCGTGCTGACCCGCTATCGGGTGATGGCCTACGTCACCGCCGTCATGTTGCTGATCCTCTGCGTCTGCATGATCTTCAAATACGGATTCGACACGGGCGAGGGCGTCACGCTCGTGGTCTCGCAGGCCCACGGGGTCCTCTACATCATCTACCTGGTCTTCGCCTTCGACCTGGGTTCCAAGGCGAAGTGGTCGATGGGCAAGCTGCTCTGGGTGCTGGTATCCGGCACCATTCCGACGGCCGCGTTCTTCGTCGAGCGCAAGGTCGTCCGCGAGGTGCAGCCGCTGATCGCCGGGGCCTCCCCCGAGTACGCCAAGGCCTGATCCGCGCCGCGGCGCACCGCCACGCACCACCCCCGAGCCGCCCCGTGCAAAGCATCGGGCGGTTTGCCATCGACATTTACTAGGACGTCCTAGTAAATTCGAGGTATGGACGCTGACGCGATCGAGGAAGGCCGCCGACGCTGGCAGGCCCGTTACGACAAGGCCCGCAAGCGTGACGCGGACTTCACCACGCTCTCCGGAGACCCGGTGGAGCCCGCGTACGGGCCACGCCCCGGTGACACGTACGAGGGGTTCGAGCGGATCGGCTGGCCCGGTGAGTACCCCTTCACCCGGGGACTCCACCCGACCGGCTACCGAGGCCGTACCTGGACCATCCGCCAGTTCGCCGGCTTCGGCAACGCGGAGCAGACCAACGAGCGCTACAAGATGATCCTCGCCGCCGGCGGCGGCGGGCTCAGTGTCGCCTTCGACATGCCGACCCTCATGGGCCGCGACTCGGACGAGCCCCGCGCGCTCGGCGAGGTCGGGCACTGCGGTGTCGCCATCGACTCCGCGGCCGACATGGAGGTCCTCTTCAAGGACATCCCGCTCGCCGACGTCACGACCTCCATGACGATCAGCGGCCCCGCCGTGCCCGTCTTCTGCATGTACCTGGTCGCCGCCGAGCGTCAGGGAGTCGACCCGGCCGTGCTCAACGGCACGCTCCAGACCGACATCTTCAAGGAGTACATCGCACAGAAGGAGTGGCTCTTCCAGCCGGAGCCCCATCTGCGCCTCATCGGCGACCTGATGGAGCACTGCGCCCGCGACATCCCCGCGTACAAGCCGCTCTCGGTCTCCGGCTACCACATCCGCGAGGCCGGAGCCACGGCCGCGCAGGAGCTCGCGTACACCCTCGCCGACGGCTTCGGCTACGTGGAGCTCGGCCTGTCCCGCGGACTGGACGTCGACACGTTCGCCCCCGGTCTCTCCTTCTTCTTCGACGCGCACCTCGACTTCTTCGAGGAGATCGCCAAGTTCCGCGCCGCCCGCCGCATCTGGGCGCGCTGGATGAAGGAGGTGTACGGCGCCAAGACCGACAAGGCGCAGTGGCTCCGCTTCCACACCCAGACGGCCGGCGTCTCGCTCACCGCGCAGCAGCCGTACAACAACGTCGTCAGGACCGCGGTCGAGGCCCTGTCCGCCGTCCTCGGCGGCACCAACTCGCTGCACACCAACGCCCTGGACGAGACCCTCGCGCTCCCCTCCGAGCAGGCCGCCGAGATCGCGCTGCGCACCCAGCAGGTGCTGATGGAGGAGACCGGCGTCGCCAACGTGGCGGACCCGCTGGGCGGCTCCTGGTACGTCGAGCAGCTCACCGACCGCATCGAGGCCGAGGCCGAGAAGATCTTCGACCAGATCAGGGAGCGCGGTACCCGGGCCCACCCGGACGGCAAGCACCCGATCGGGCCGATGACCTCGGGCATCCTGCGCGGCATCGAGGACGGCTGGTTCACCGGCGAGATCGCCGAGTCCGCCTTCGTGTACCAGCGTTCGCTGGAGAAGGGCGACAAGAAGGTCGTCGGCGTCAACACCGCGCTCGGCTCGGTCACCGGTGACCTGGAGATCCTGCGCGTCAGCCACGAGGTCGAGCGGGAGCAGGTGCGGGAGCTCGGCAGCCGCAAGGCCGCCCGGGACGACGCCAGGGTCCGTAACGCGCTGGAGGCCATGCTCGCCGCCGCGCGCGACGGCTCGAACATGATCGCGCCGATGCTGGAGGCCGTACGGGCCGAGGCGACCCTCGGTGAGATCTGCGGCGTCCTGCGCGACGAGTGGGGCACCTACACGGAGCCGCCCGGCTTCTGATCAGTCCCGGCCGACGCGGCGGCGCCCAGCCCCGCGAGCAGCAGCACGGTGAAGCGCTGGGCCCAGTCGGCATCGACGGGCTCGGCGCTCACCAGTGCCCGGTGCACCACCGCCCCGGCGATCACGTCGAAGATCAGGTCCGCGGTGCGCGCCGCCGTAGCCGCGTCAGGCTCGGGCGGCAGCTCTCCGCGCTGCTGGGCCCGTTCCCGCCCCAGCAGCACCAGACGCTTCTGGCGTTCCACGATCGAATCCCGGATCCGGGTTCGCAGCGCCTCGTCGCGCGTCGACTCCGCGACCACCGCCATCAGGGCGGTCTTGGTCTCCGGCCGCTCCAGCAGAGCCGCGAACTGGAGCACCACTCCCTGCACGTCGGCCGACAGGCTGCCCAGGTCGGGGAGTTCCAGCTCGTCGAAGAGGACCGCGACGGCGTCCACCACCAGCTCGTTCTTGCCCGCCCAGCGCCGGTAGAGCGTCGTCTTGGCGACCCCGGCGCGCAGGGCCACGTCACCCATCGTCAGCTTGGACCAGCCGAGATCGACGAGGGACGCACGGGTCGCCTCCAGGATCGCCTCGTCCGCCGCGGCATTGCGCGGGCGCCCGGTTCGGGGGGCTTTGGCGTGGCTGTGGCTGAGCATCCCGCGACCATACCCGTGAGTAAGTACGGTCGGCCGTACCCGGTCACCGTGAGAGAGATCACCGGGACCGCCTGTCCCGGAGCCGGTCCCGGCAGTTACGCTACGGGTCGTAGCGTAAGGACGACGGTGACGCCGGGCCTCACGCGACGACCGATCGACAGCCACAGGAGCCGGGTGGGGACCCGGCACCGAAACAGGGGCCTTCACCGGCCCCGGGACCGTGTCTGTCCGCACGCCACGCACACCGGCGGAGGCTGCGGACGGGGCCGGTTCTCGTATCGCTTTCCGGAACGACCGGTGCAGGGGGGAGGATGTACGTATGCAGCCTAGGAACATGTCCATGAGCGGCGTCGTCGACCTCGGCGCCGTAAAAGCGGCCGGTGAGGCCAAGGCCAAGGCCGAGCAGGCCCGTGCCGAGGCCTCCCGCCAGGGCGGCGCCGCCGCCGCGGCCCCCAGCTCCCTTGTGATCGACGTCGACGAGGCGGGCTTCGAGCGCGACGTACTGACCCGCTCCGCCGAGGTTCCCGTCGTCATCGACTTCTGGGCCGAGTGGTGCCAGCCGTGCAAGCAGCTCGGCCCGCTGCTGGAGCGACTGGCCCTCGAGTACAACGGCCGGTTCGTGCTGGCCAAGGTCGATGTCGACGCCAACCAGATGCTGATGCAGCAGTTCGCCGTCCAGAGCATCCCGGCGGTCTTCGCCGTGGTCGCCGGGCAGGCTCTCCCGCTCTTCCAGGGCGCGGCCCCCGAGGCCCAGATCCGCGAGACGCTCGACCAGCTGATCCAGGTCGGCGAGGAGCGCTTCGGTCTCACCGGAATCGTCGTCGATCCCGCGGCGCAGGGCGAGGGCGCTGCGGGACAGCCGCCGGCCGAGGTGCCCGCGGGTCCGTACGACGCGCTGCTGGAAGCGGCGGCGCAGGCGCTGGACGCCAACGACTTCGGCGGCGCCGTCCAGGCGTACAAGAACGTGCTCGCCGACGACCCGGCCAACGTCGAGGCGAAGCTCGGCCTCGCCCAGGCCGACCTGCTGGGGCGCGTCCAGAAGATGGACCCGCAGCAGGTGCGCAAGGACGCCGCCGAGAAGCCGGACGACCTCCATGCGCAGATCGACGCAGCCGACCTGGACCTCGTGGGCGGACACGTCGAGGACGCGTTCGGCCGTCTCGTGGAGGCCGTCCGCCGCAACTTCGGTGACGACCGGGACGCCGCGCGGATCCGGCTGCTGGAGCTCTTCGAGGTCATCGGACCCGACGACCCCCGGGTCGCCGCCGCCCGTACGGCCCTGGCGCGGGTCTTGTTCTGATCTGACAACACGGCCGTGGAGCCTTCGGGCACCACGGCCGTTTTCGCGCCCCGGGGGATAAGAGAACCCTCCGCTTTGCCAAATCTTGACAAAGACGCGAACTGTTACTCGCAGTAAATCGCGCCCTGGGATCTGTCCGTCAAGGTCCCCATTCTTCCGATTCCTGTGTCCGTTTGGCACCACCCTGTGTGGCCGGTCGATGCCGCCCTGTCGCGGCTCGGTTATCGGCCCGTTACTAGCGAGTAACGACACCCCTTGTGTCCCGGCCGTGAATGCACCACGATCGGCCAAGCTCGGTCCGATACCGCCAGCCCCACCGCCAGTCGGGGCCTGCGGCCCTTCGGGTCCCCACCGGGTCGGTCGGCGGCAGTGGCGCCGATCGCGGACAGGGGGGTTCCTGCCGTTCGGCAGGGCCTGTCCGAACCGGTTGCGCAGAAGCGTGACCAGTGGTTGTCGCTCGGGGGTGATCGCCGGTGATTCGGATGCGGTACACGCCTCCGGTCCGGGCGCTCTCCTTCCCGAGGACGTAGCACTTCTCCCATCCCAGGGCGGGCACGAGCCCGACCGGAGATGTACGTCCGAGAAGGAGGAAAATTATGAGTTCCCAAATCCGCGGTGGGACGAGATGGAAGCGTTTCGCTCTCGTCATGGTGCCGAGCGTCGTCGCGACCGCGGCAGTGGGTGTCGGTCTCGCGCAGGGTGCGCTGGCCGCGTCCTTCGCCGTGTCCGGCCAGAGCTTCAAGGTCAGCACGGACAAGCTCGTCGGTGAGGACTTCGTCCAGTACGGCAGCGTCGCTGTCGGCACGGACATCGATGGCAAGGAGAAGCAGGCACACCCCGTCGCGGTGTCCGGCTTCAGCAAGGCCACGATCACCAACATGTGCCAGTCGGTGGTCACGCCGAACCTGCCCTTCGGTCTCGGCAGCGTCAGCCTGGAGCTGAACGCCGGTACGGACCCGAAGAAGCCGGTCGAGGCGACCAACCTCTACCTGGACGTCGCCCAGCTCGACGCGGACGCGTACTTCGAGCAGATCGACATCGGCGTCGGTGCCTCTTCCCTCGGTGCCCCCGGCATCCAGGCCGGCACGGAAGCGGCGGTCAAGCCGGGCGGCTTCGCGCAGCGCGCGAAGAAGGCCACCCTGACCAACGTGGAGCAGACGGCCTGGGCGACCACGGCCGGCACCTTCAAGCTCAGCAACCTGAGCCTGAAGCTGCACAAGGGCGTCAAGGAGTGCTTCTAAGCACTCGCCCGGGTGGCCGGAACGCTCCCTGAGGGCGTCCGGCCGCCCACCCCTTCTCTTCTCACAGCAGTACCGGTTCCAGGGAGCTGTTTTCCATGAGCCCCGAGTCCACAGGGCAGAACGAGCACTACCTCACCGTCTTCCGGCGGGGATTCCGCACCTGGCGGGGTAACCGGCCGTTCTGGGCGGGCCTGTTCACCATCGTGGGCGGTGTACCCATCGCCTACTTCCCTTACGCCGATCTCCACCTCGGCAACATGACGCTGGCGATGTCCACCACCGCCGGCGCCGGATCCCTGATCATCGGGGTCCTGTTGATCACGCTCGGCCTGACGATGTGGTTCCACCACATCGTGCGGGTGTTCGCCGGCGTCGCGGCGATCCTGCTGGCGCTGATCTCCATACCCGTCGCCAACATCGGCGGCTTCCTGATCGGCTTCCTGCTCTCCATGCTGGGCGGCGCGCTGTCCATCTCCTGGGCCCCGGGCGAGCCCGCGGAGGCCGAGGACCCGTACCGCAAGGGCGTGGCGGAGGAGCAGCCGCAGGCCGCGCCTTCGGAGGAAGCGTTCCACGGGGCGGCCGTTCCGCAGCAGCCCGCCGCGTACGACACGGCGGTCGACGCCGACGGCGGGGGGCATCGTGCGGGGTGACGACGGACAGCAGATGAACACCGTCACCGGTGACGACCTCCGCGAGCGGAGGGGCCCGCGCCACGCGGCCCCGAGGAAGTCGCTGCTGACGAAGCTCCACATACCCGCGGGCAAGGCCTTCGCGCTCGCCGCGATGCCCACGGCGGTCTTCGTCGGCATGGGGCTCACCCCCAAGCTCGCGATGGCCGACGACGCCTCTGACATACCCTTCGCTCCCGGGCCGTGCGTCACCCGCTCCGACGAGCCCAGCGAGTCGCAGGAGCCGAAGCCGACCGCGACGCCGACGCCGAGCGCCACGACGAGTGCCGCGCCGGACCCCGGCGCCACCGAACCGGCCGAGAAGCCGGAGGCGACCCAGCCGGCCGCACCCGAGCCCTCGGCGAGCTCGACGACGCCCGCCACCACGGCGAAGGACGAGCCCGCCACCACGGCGAAGGACGAGCCCGCCGCGACACCCGAGCCCACCGGGACGACGAACCCGCTCGACCCGCTCGGCGTCGGTGACGCGCTCAAGGACCTCCTCGACGGACCGGACGAGGAGACGGCGAGCCCGTCCCCGGCTCCCACCACCGAGACGCCCGCACCGGCGGAGCCCGCTCCCGCCGAGCCCGCGCCCGCCGAGCCCGCCCCCACCACCCCGGCGGACCAGGCGGACGAGGCGAAGGAACCGGTCGACAGGACCGCCGACGCCATCCGCGACGCGGCGGACAAGGCCGGCAAGGAGGTCGAGGAGCTCGACGAGGGCGTCAAGGGCCTGGACCCGGTGAAGGACGAGGACATCCCGGACGGCGCCAAGGAGCGCTTCCCGTGTCCGGTTCCCGACCCCGAGGCGCTCGCCGCGGCCGACCTGGAGCAGGGCATCCCGCTGCTCCCGAACGAGCCGTGGGTCCTCGAGTCGTCGATGCTCACGCTCAACGGGCTCGACTACAAGGGCATCGTCGAGGTGAAGCGGTCGGACGGCAGCATCAAGAAGGTGCTGAAGTTCACCGCGAGTTCCATCGACATCAAGGACCTCCACCAGCTGACGGCCGGACCGGCCGGCACGACGGGTCACGTCACCTCGGACGAGGGCTCCACGTCCACGATCCGCAACGGCGAGGTGACGATGTACACGGAGGAGCTGAAGGGGAACCTCTTCGGCCTCATCCCGGTCACCTTCAGCCCGGAGACCCCGCCGCCGCTGAACGTCCCCTTCGCCTTCTTCACCAAGGTGAAGGTCACGCAGGCAGGCCAGTTCGGCGGCTCGCTCCGCGTGCCGGGTCTGTCGAACTTCTTCACCGGCGGCAACAGCTAGCCACCAGGAACCCGTTCGGGAGCCGCACGAAACGGTGGGCCGTATCCCTCAGGGGATACGGCCCACCGTCATCTGCCGGGAGGAGCGTCAGCCGCGCTCGACGACCTCGGCCAGGTGGTGCACCCGGACCATGTTGGTGGTGCCGGGGACGCCGGGGGGCGAACCGGCCGTGATGACCATCGTGTCGCCGTCGTTGTAGCGGTTCAGCTTGAGCAGCTCCGCGTCCACGAGGTCGACCATGGCGTCGGTGTTGTCCACGTGCGGCACGACGTAGGACTCGACGCCCCAGCTCAGCGCGAGCTGGTTGCGGGTCGCCTCCTCCGTGGTGAAGGCGAGGATCGGCTGCGAGACGCGGTAGCGGGACAGCCGGCGGGCCGTGTCACCGGACTTGGTGAAGGCGACCAGCGCCTTGCCGTCCAGGAAGTCCGCGATCTCGCAGGCGGCACGGGCGACCGAACCGCCCTGTGTACGGGGCTTCTTGCCCGGCACCAGCGGCTGGAGGCCCTTGGAGAGGAGCTCCTCCTCGGCGGCGACGACGATCTTCGACATCGTCTTGACCGTCTCGATCGGGTACGCGCCCACGCTGGACTCGGCGGACAGCATGACCGCGTCGGCCCCGTCCAGGATCGCGTTGGCGACGTCGGACGCCTCGGCGCGCGTCGGGCGCGAGTTGGTGATCATCGACTCCATCATCTGGGTCGCCACGATCACCGGCTTGGCGTTGCGGCGGCACAGCTCGATGAGGCGCTTCTGCACCATCGGGACCTTTTCGAGCGGGTACTCGACGGCCAGGTCACCACGGGCCACCATCACACCGTCGAAGGCGGCGACGACGCCCTCCATGTGCTCGACGGCCTGCGGCTTCTCCACCTTGGCGATGACGGGGACCCGGCGGCCCTCCTCGTCCATCACCTTGTGGACGTCCTTGACGTCCTCGGCGTCCCGCACGAAGGACAGGGCGACCAGGTCGCAGCCCATCCGGAGCGCGAAGCGCAGGTCGTCGACGTCCTTCTCGGAGAGGGCGGGGACGTTCACGGCCGCGCCGGGCAGGTTGATGCCCTTGTGGTCGGAGATGACACCGCCCTCGATGACGATGGTCCGCACGCGGTGGCCCTCGACCGCGACGACCTTGAGCTCCACGTTGCCGTCGTTGATCAGGATCGGGTCGCCCTTGGCGACGTCGCCCGGCAGACCCTTGTAGGTCGTACCGCAGATCGACTTGTCGCCCGGAACGTCTTCGGAGGTGATCGTGAACTCGTCCCCGCGGACCAGCTCCACGGGGCCCTCGGCGAACTTCGCCAGGCGGATCTTGGGGCCCTGGAGGTCGGCGAGTACGCCGACCGCGCGGCCGGTCTCGGTGGCGGCCTTGCGGACCCGGTCGTATCGGCCCTGGTGCTCCTCATGGGTGCCGTGACTGAAATTGAAACGGGCCACGCTCATGCCGGCCTCGATCAGAGCGACGAGCTGCTCATGGGAGTCGACGGCGGGACCGAGGGTGCAGACGATTTTGGAACGGCGCATGAGGCGGATCCTATCGGTTTGTTTCGCTGCGGAATATTCCGTCTGGTGGAAGATACAAAGGGGCGCGGGGGTGCTCAGTTGTCGACCTGTCCGATGAGCGGGCCGGCCTGTCCGACGGGCCTCCCGGCCTGTCCGACGAGCGCGAAGGTCTGGTCGGCGATCTCCAGTTCCTCGTCCGTCGGCACCACCGCCACCGCCACTCGCGCGTAGTCCGGCGAGATCAGCCGGGGCTCACGGGAGTGCACGGCGTTGAGGTCCCCGTCCACCGCCGGCCCGAGTTCCGCCAGACCGGCGATGGCAGCCTCCCGCACCGGGGCGGAGTTCTCCCCGACACCCGCCGTGAACACCACCGCGTCCACCCGCCCGAGGACCGCCGAATAGGCGCCGATGTACTTCTTCAGCCGGTGGATGTAGATGTCGAAGGCGAGCGCGGCCCGCTCGTCGCCCTCGTCGACCCGGCGGCGGATCTCCCGCATGTCGTTGTCGCCGCAGAGCCCCACGAGACCGCTCTTCTTGTTCAGCAGGACGTCGATCTCGTCCGTGGACATCCCCGCCACCCGCTTCAGGTGGAAGGTGACGGCCGGATCGATGTCTCCTGAACGCGTACCCATGACCAGCCCCTCCAAGGGGGTCAGTCCCATCGAGGTGTCCACGCACCGGCCGCCCGCCACCGCGGACGCCGAGGCGCCGTTGCCCAGGTGCAGCACGATCAGGTTGATGTCCTGGAGCGGGCGCCCCAGCAGCTCGGCGGTCCTTCGGGAGACGTACGCGTGCGAGGTGCCGTGGAAGCCGTAGCGGCGGATGCGGTGCGCGTCGGCGGTCTCGACGTCGATCGCGTACCGCGCCGCGCTCTCCGGCATCGTCGTGTGGAACGCCGTGTCGAAGACCGCGACCTGCGGCAGGTCCGGGCGCAGCGCGCGCGCCGTACGGATGCCCGTGATGTTCGCCGGGTTGTGGAGCGGGGCCACCGGGACGAGCCGCTCGATCTCCGTCAGCACCTCGTCCGTGATCACGGTGGGCTCGGTGAACCGCAGCCCGCCGTGCACCACCCGGTGACCGATCGCCGCCAGCTCGGGGGAGTCCAGGCCGAATCCGTCGGCGGCCAGTTCCTCGGCCGCCGCCTTCAGCGCCCCCTCGTGGTCGGCGATGCGGCCCGTCCGGATCCGCGGCTCCGCGCCGCCGCCGGGCTGGAGGGTGTGGGTGAGCCGGGAGGTCGCCTCGCCGATCCGCTCGACCAGGCCCGTGGCGAGCCGGGAGTGGTCCCGCATGTCCAGGAGCTGGTACTTCACCGACGAGGAGCCGGAGTTGAGCACGAGGACGCGATGGGGGTGTACGGCTGCCACGGTGGTCGTACCTTCGTCGGTCGGCTCGGTCATACGGTTCGCTCCTCGCCCTGCGCCTGGATCGCGGTGATGGCCACGGTGTTGACGATGTCCTGGACGAGCGCGCCGCGGGACAGGTCGTTGACCGGTTTGCGGAGCCCCTGGAGCACCGGGCCGACGGCCACCGCGCCCGCCGAGCGCTGCACGGCCTTGTAGGTGTTGTTGCCGGTGTTGAGGTCCGGGAAGATCAGCACCGACGCCTGGCCCGCGACCTCCGAGCCGGGCAGTTTCGTGGCCGCGACGGACGGCTCGACCGCCGCGTCGTACTGGATCGGGCCCTCGATCCGCAGATCCGGCCGTGCGGCGCGTACCCGCTCGGTGGCCTCCCGCACCTTGTCGACGTCCGCGCCCGTTCCCGAGGTGCCGGTCGAGTACGACAGCATCGCGATCCTGGGTTCCACGCCGAACCGGGCCGCGGTGACGGCCGACTGCACGGCGATGTCCGCGAGCTGTTCCGCGTCCGGGTCCGGGTTGACGGCGCAGTCGCCGTACACGAGGACCTTGTCGGCGAGGCACATGAAGAAGACGGACGAGACGATCGAGGCGTCCGGCTTGGTCTTGATGATCTCGAACGCCGGGCGGATCGTCGCCGCGGTGGAGTGCACCGATCCGGAGACCATGCCGTCGGCCAGGCCCTCCTGGACCATCAGCGTGCCGAAGTAGTTCACGTCCGACACGACGTCGTACGCGAGCTCGACCGTCACTCCGCGGTGGGCCCGCAGCTGTGCGTACCGCTCGGCGAAGGACTGGCGCAGTTCGGAGGTCTGCGGGTCGATCAGCTGGGTGCCCGCGAGGTCGATGCCGAGGTCCGCGGCCTTCTTGCGGATCACGTCGGCGTCACCCAGGAGCGTCAGCTCGCAGACGTCACGCCGCATCAGTACGTCGGCGGCGCGCAGCACCCGCTCCTCGGTGCCCTCGGGCAGGACGACCCGGCGGCGCTTGGAGCGCGCCTGTTCCAGCAGGTCGTGCTCGAACATCATCGGGGTGACCCGGCTGCTGCGGGCCACGGAGAGCCGTTCCAGCAGGGCGGCGGTGTCCACATGGCGCTCGAAGAGACCGAGCGCGGTCTCCGCCTTGCGGGGCGTCGCCGCGTTGAGCTTGCCTTCGAGCGTGAAGAGCTCGGCCGCCGTAGGGAAGGACCCGCCGGCCACCGCGACGACCGGGGTGCCCGGCGCGAGCCGGGCGGCGAGCCGAAGGATGTCCTCGCCCGGCCGTTCGTCCAGCGTCAGCAGCAGTCCCGCGATGGGCGGGGTGCCCGCGCTGTGCGCGGCCAGTGCGCCGATCACCAGGTCCGCGCGGTCCCCGGGGGTGACCACCATGCAGCCCGGGGTCAGCGCGTTCAGCACGTTCGGCAGCATGGCGCCGCCGAAGACGAAGTCCAGGGCGTCCCGGGACAGGCCCGCGTCGTCGCCGAGCAGGACGGTGCCGTCGAGCGCCGCGGTGACCTGGGCGACGGTGGGCGCGGAGAGCGCCGGGTCGTCCGGGAGGACCGAAGAGGGGACGGGGAGCCGGGCGGCGAGCCGCTCGGCGAGCTTCTCGCGGTCCTCCGGCGCGACCCGGTTCACGATCACCGAGAGGACGTCGCAGCCGAGGCCCGCGTACGCGCGGTAGGCGTTGCCCGCCTCGGACCGTACGGACTCGGCGGTCTGGTCCTTGCCGCCGACCACCGCGATCACCGACGCGCCGAACTCGTTGGCCAGTCGGGCGTTGAGCGCCAGCTCGTCCGGGAGCTGGGTGGCGGAGAAGTCCGAGCCGAGGACCAGCACGACCTCGTACTCCCGGGCCACCTGGTGGAACCGCTCGACGAGCAGGGAGACCAGTTCGTCGGTACCCTGCTCCGCCTGGACCGCGGATGCCTCGTGGTAGTCGAGGCCGTACACGCTCGCGGGGCTCTGGGTGAGCCGGTAGCGGGCCCGCAGCAGCTCGAACAGCCGGTCGGGGCCGTCATGGACCAGCGGCCGGAAGACTCCGACCCGGTCCACCTGACGCGTCAGTAGCTCCATGACTCCCAGGTCGACGACCTGGCGGCCGTCCCCCCGGTCGATTCCCGTCACGTACACGCTGCGCGCCACGCGTGCTCTCCCGTCCTGATCGGCCGACTCGTCCGGTGGGGTTGCTGATATCCCGAAAGGGGTGTCATTGGCTTGCATTGCTCTTGACGATACCTGCGGGGGCGGCGTGGGCGCCCGCCGGAGCGGGCCCCGCCGGAGGCCGTTCACAGGCCCGTTCCCCGGGGTTTCCACGGGTCCGCGGGCCGCCGGAGACCCCCGCCCGGGCCCCTCGCGGGATCTCCCGGCCCCTCGTGCCGGAGCAGCCGGGAGAGCGGGGGCCGGACCGGGCGTGGGACAATCGCCGTGGCTCACGGTACGGGGGTCCCTTCGAGGAGCCCCCCGAATGCACGGCACTAGCGAGCAGGAGACCCAGCACGATGCGCATCGGAATTCTCACGGCGGGCGGCGACTGCCCCGGCCTGAACGCAGTGATCCGGTCGGTCGTGCACCGCGCCGTCGTGGGTCACGGCGACGAAGTCATCGGCTTCGAGGACGGGTTCAAAGGACTGCTCGACGGCCACTACAGGCCTCTCGATCTCAACGCCGTCAGCGGCATCCTGGCCCGCGGCGGCACCATTCTCGGCTCAGCCCGCCTGGAGCGGGACCGGCTGCGGGAAGCCGCAGAGAACTGCGACGAACTGAGCCGCCGTTACGGCATCGACGCGCTCATCCCGATCGGCGGCGAGGGCACCCTGACCGCCGCCCGGATGCTGTCGGACGCCGGTATGCCCGTCGTCGGCGTGCCCAAGACCATCGACAACGACATCTCCGCCACCGACCGGACCTTCGGCTTCGACACCGCAGTCGGCGTCGCGACCGAAGCCATAGACCGCCTCAAGACCACCGCCGAATCGCACCAGCGGGTCATGGTCGTCGAGGTGATGGGCCGGCACGCGGGCTGGATCGCGCTGGAGTCCGGCATGGCGGGCGGCGCGCACGGGATCTGCCTGCCCGAGCGGCGGTTCCAGGTCGACGACCTGGTCAAGATGGTCGAGGAACGTTTCGCGCGCGGCAAGAAGTTCGCCGTGATCTGTGTGGCGGAGGGCGCGCACCCGGCCGAGGGCTCCATGCCGTACGCGAAGGGCGAGATCGACCAGTTCGGCCACGAGCGCTTCGCGGGCATCGGCAACCGCCTGGCCATCGAGCTGGAGCGCCGGCTCGGCAAGGAGGCCCGGCCCGTCATCCTCGGGCACGTGCAGCGCGGCGGCACACCGACCGCGTACGACCGGGTCCTCGCGACGCGTTTCGGCTGGAACGCGGTCGAGGCGGTCCACCGCGGCGACTTCGGCAGGATGACGGCGCTGCGCGGCAACGAGATCGCCATGGTCCCGCTCGCCGACGCGGTCACCCGGCTCAAGACGGTCCCGGCGGACCGGATGTACGAGGCCGAGTCGGTCTTCTGACGGACCCGGCCCCCAGGGCGGTCCTACACGCCCGCCGTGCGCCAGAAGTGCTCGACGATCCGGGCGAGGAAGGCGCGGCCCGAGTCGCCCGTCGTCTCCGGGCGCTGGGTGTCCGCGCTGCTCCACGTCAGGGTCGACACCATCAGCGACTGGTAGTCGGCGTGCAACTGCTCCAGCACGCTCTGGATCAGGACCCGGTCCAGCGGTACGAGCTTCGTGACCGGGCGCACGTACGCCTGCCAGCGCGTCGTCACCGCGCTGTTCAGCAGCTCCGCCAGGTCCTCGTTGCGGCCGCTCGCGGTCAGGAACTGGGCGGCCGTCAGCTCCAGCGCCTCGCACAGGGCGGCCGACTGCCGTTCGTTGCCGCGCCAGCGGTTCGACTCCTCCATCCGCTGGTAGGAGGCGCCGCTGAGTCCTGTCCGGCCGGCCAGCTCTTCGATGGAGAGGCCCTGGGTCAGCCGGTGCTCGCGCAGGGTGGAGGCGGCGGCGAGCAGCTCGCCGGGCGCGCACCACAGGACACCCGCGAGCGCCGTCAGCTCGCGGTCCGTCGGCGTCGCCGTACCCCGCTCCCAGGCGATCACCGTCTCCGGCGGGAGCCGGAGGCCGTACTGAGCTGCGAGACCGTACGCGACATGACCGGGCGCCATCCCCAGAGCCTCGCGAAGTCGGCGCGCGGCGGGGGCGTTGAAGGGCGGAGTGGGATGCACGGCCCCACCGTAGGAGGCAAAGGACCCCCTGGCTACGGTCGGTTCCGCCCAGATCACCCTTCGTAGGAAGCTACTAGGACGAACCGGGTCGTGCCGACGCGTTCAGTGGCTCTCCGGAACCCAGCGGTAGTGCAGCTCCGGACGTCCGACCTGTCCGTAATGCGGCCTGCGCGCCGCCCGGCCCGTCGTGACCAGATGTTCCAGATAGCGCCGGGCCGTGATCCGCGAGATTCCCAGCGCCTCACCGGCGGCGGCCGCCGTCAGCCCTTCTCCGGCGTCCCGCAGGGCCAGGGTCACCGCCTCCAGCGTCGGACCGCTCAGCCCCTTGGGGAGCGCCGAGGGATGGGCGACCCGCAGCGCGCCGAGGGCCCGGTCCACCTCCTCCTGGCCGCTCGCCTCGCCCGCCGCCGCACGGAACTCCGCGTACCGCACCAGCCGGTCCCGGAGGGTGGGGTAGGTGAACGGCTTCAGCACGTACTGGACGACACCGAGCGACACCCCCTCCCGCACCACCGCGAGATCACGCGCCGACGTCACGGCGATGACGTCGGCGGCGTGCCCGGCGGCACGCAGCGAGCGCAGCAGCTGGAGGCCGTGCCCGTCGGGCAGGTACAGGTCCAGGAGCAGCAGATCCACCGGCGTGCGCTCCAGCGCCCGCGCCGCCTCCGCCCGCGAGTGCGCCACGGCCGCCACCTCGAAGCCCGGCACCCGGCCCACGTACAGCTGATGGGCGTCCGCCGCCACGGGGTCGTCCTCGACGACCAGCACCCGGATCATGCGGTGACCTCTCCGGCCGTACGGTCCGGCAGCGGCAGCCGCACGGTGAACTCGGCGCCGCCGTCGGCGCCCCGGTCCAGCGAGACCTTCCCGCCGTTGCGGTGCGCGGCCTGCCGTACGAGGGCGAGGCCGAGCCCGCGTCCGGCGCCGTGTGTCGACCAGCCGCGCCGGAAGACCTCGTCCGCGTCGTCGGGACCGATGCCCGCGCCCGTGTCGGCGACCCGCAGCAGCAGTTCGCCGTCCCCCGCGAGCGCCGTCACCGTGACCCGGGCCCGCGAGCCGGTGCGCGGCGAAGGGATGGCCGCCGTGCCGTGCCCGGCGCCCCCCGCTCCCGGGCCGCCCGTCGCCGCCTCCGATGCCGCGTCGACCGCGTTGTCGATCAGATTGCCGAGGATGGTCACGAGATCGCGCTGCGCGAGCGTCGCGGGCAGCGCCCCGTCGTCGATCAGGCTGTCGTCGGCGAGCACCAGCTCCACGCCCCGCTCGTTCGCCTGCGCCGCCTTGCCGAGCAGCAGTGCGGCCAGCACCGGTTCGGCGACCGCGCCGACGACCCGGTCGGTGAGGACCTGGGCCAGCTCCAGTTCCGCCGTGGCGAAGTCCACGGCCTCCTCGACGCGGCCCAGTTCGATCAGCGACACCACGGTGTGCAGCCGGTTCGCCGCCTCGTGGGCCTGGGAACGCAGCGCCTGGGTGAAACCTCGCTCCGAGTCCAACTCCCCGGAGAGGGAGAGCAGTTCGGTGTGGTCCCGCAGCGTCACCACGGTGCCACGCCGTTCCCCGCCCACCACCGGACGGGTGTTGACGACGATCACCCGGTCCGCCGCCAGGTGCACCTCGTCGACCCGCGGCTCGGAGGCGAGCAGGGCCCCGGTCAGCGGGGCGGGCAGTTCCAGCTCGGCCACGGTGCTGCCGACCGCACCGGGCCCCAGGCCGAGCAGCTCGCGGCCCGCGTCGTTGATCAGCGCGATCCGGCGCCGCCCGTCGAGCATCAGCAGCCCCTCGCGCAGCGCGTGCAGGGTGGCCTCGTGGTAGTCGTGCATCCGGCTCAGCTCGCCCGCGTTCATGCCGTGCGTGTGGCGCCGCAGCCGGGCGTTGATCACATACGTGCCGAGCCCGCCGAGTGCCAGCGCCCCGCCCGCCGCGAGACCCAGTGCGCCGAGCTGTTCGCGTACCTGTGTGGAGACCCGCTCCACGGTGATGCCGGCGCTGACGAGGCCGGTGATCCTGCCACCGTCCCTGACCGGTGTCACGACCCGTATCGAGGGCCCGAGGGTGCCGGTGTACGTCTCCGTGAACGTCTCGCCGCGCAGCGCCTGCGCGGTGTGCCCGAGGAACGTCTCGCCGATCCGCTCGCGGTCCGGATGCGTCCAGCGGACCAGTCGCGGGCTCATGATCGTGACGAAGGTGATCCCGGTCTCCTCGCGGACCTGCTCCGCGTACGGCTGGAGCGCGGCGGAGGGGTCCGGGGTGCGGATGGCCTCCCGCACGGAAGGGGAACCGGCCACCGCCAGCGCCGCGGCCCGCACCTGCCGGGCGGCGGTCTCCTGCGCCTGCGCGCTCCCGGAGGCGTACGCGAAGAACGCGCACCCGGCGACGACAGCGGCCACCAGCACGACCTGCATGGCGAAGAGCTGTCCGGCCAGGCTCCGGGGGCGGGTACGGGGGAGGCGCATGCCGTCCAGTCTGCCTGGCCCGGTCAGCGTGTCCGGAGGTGGCTTGAACCCGACCGTGAACGATATGAACGCAAGGGTGACGGGGGTCACAGGGGGATGGATAGTCGCCGATGCCCCCAGGGACGGGGGAGCGACCGCGACATCAGCCGAGGAGGCCCCCGTGGCAGTAACAGCCGCAAGGCGGGACCGGACCCATTATCTCTACCTGGCCGTGATCGGAGCCGTGGTTCTCGGCATTCTCGTGGGCTTCGTGGCCCCCGGGGTGGCCGTGGAACTCAAGCCCATCGGTGCGGGCTTCGTGAACCTGATCAAGATGATGATCTCGCCGATCATCTTCTGCACGATCGTGCTGGGCGTCGGCTCCGTACGCAAGGCCGCCAAGGTCGGAGCCGTCGGCGGTCTCGCCCTCGGCTACTTCCTGGTGATGTCGACGGTGGCCCTGGCCATCGGCCTCGTCGTCGGCAACATCCTGGAGCCCGGTTCCGGCCTCCACATCACCGAGGCGGCCCGTGCCGCAGGTGAGAAGCAGGCGGCGGGGGCCAGCGAGTCGACCGTGGATTTCCTGCTCGGCATCATCCCGACGACCATGGTCTCCGCCTTCACCGGCGGCGAGGTCCTCCAGACGCTGCTGATCGCGCTGCTCGCGGGCTTCGCGCTGCAGGCGATGGGCGCCGCCGGCGAGCCGGTCCTGCGCGGCATCGGCCACATCCAGCGCCTCGTCTTCCGGATCCTCGCCATGATCATGTGGGCCGCCCCGGTCGGCGCGTTCGGCGCGATGGCAGCGGTGGTCGGCGAGACCGGCCTCGACGCGCTGAAGTCCCTGGCGATCATCATGATCGGCTTCTACGTCACCTGCGCGCTGTTCGTCTTCGTCGTGCTCGGTACGATCCTGCGGCTCGTCGCCGGGGTCAATCTGCTGTCGCTGCTGAAGTACCTGGGCCGTGAGTTCCTGCTGATCGTGTCCACCTCGTCGTCGGAGTCGGCCCTGCCCCGGCTCATCGCGAAGATGGAGCACCTGGGCATCAGCAAGCCGGTCGTCGGCATCACCGTGCCGACCGGCTACTCCTTCAACCTCGACGGCACCGCGATCTACCTCACGATGTCCTCCCTCTTCATCGCCAACGCCATGGGCGACCCGCTGAGCGCGAGCGAGCAGATCTCGCTCCTGGTCTTCATGGTGATCGCCTCGAAGGGGGCGGCGGGCGTCACCGGCGCCGGCCTCGCGACCCTCGCGGGCGGGCTCCAGTCGCACCGCCCCGAACTGGTCGACGGCGTCGGCCTGATCGTCGGCATCGACCGGTTCATGAGCGAGGCCCGCGCCCTGACGAACTTCGCCGGCAACGCGGTGGCCACGGTCCTGGTCGGCACCTGGACCAAGGAGATCGACAAGCAGCGAGTCGACGAAGTCCTCGCCGGCCGGATCCCGTTCGACGAGAAGACCCTCGCCGATGACGCGCCGGTGGAGAGCGTGGTCCCCGAGCAGCGTGAGGGCGGCGAGGTGCCCGCGAAGGTCTGAGGCAGGGAACCGTAGGGCGGGCGGGGCGTGAGCGTGATGGCCTACAGCCCCGCGATGGTCGTGGGCGGCGTCTTCTTCGTCATCCCAGGCGGTCCGCGGACAAGTACGCGCGACATCGGTACGCGCGGGGCCGGTACGGAACCCCGTACCGGCCCCGCGCGTGTGTTCATGCCCCGGCCCGCACCGGATGCCGGAGGAGGTAGACGGCCGCCGTCGAGACGAGGACGGCCATGCAGGCGATGAAGACCAGTCCCGCCCCCTCCAGGCCCATCGGGCCGGTCAGTACCCCCACGCCGATCACGGGCACCGAGATACCCGTGTACGCCACAACGAACAGCGTGGAGACGACCGCGGCCCGACGGTCGGGGGGAGAGGCCCCGGCCACCGCGGCCAGGGCCCCGCGGAACGACAGCCCCTGCCCGGCCCCGCCGACGAGGGCGCTGAGGACCACCAGCACCAGCAGGTCCCAGTGCAGCGCCCCCGCCAGCAGCGCGAGTCCGGCCAGGAGACCGGCGCAGCCCAGCGGCAGCGACCGGCCCGCCCCCACCCGGCCGACCGCCAGCTGGCCCGCGGTCGAGGCGAAGAAGGCGAGCGCCACGACGCCACCGGTCACGGCGTGGTTGCGCACGTCGAGGGACTGCGCGAGGAACGCCGGGCTGACGGACGTGAACACCCCGAACAGCGCGAAGCCCACGAACGACGCGGTCGCGGCGGGCCCGAACACCGCCCCCACCTTCGGCGGCAGACCGGGGCGCCGCGGCCGTACGGTCCTCGGCCGACGCCGCTCGTGTACGGTCTCCGGCAGCCACCACAGGACGGCGGCCGAGCCGGCCACCAGCGCGAGGTGTACGGCGAAGGGCAGGTACAGCGGCCACGCGGCGTACTGCGCGAGGACTCCGGCGAGCAGCGGACCGCAGCCCAGCCCGCCCATGTTGGCGGCGGTCGCGACGAAGGTGGCCCGGGAGGCGCCGCCGGGCGGCGCCAGCTCCATCACGTACACCGTGGCGGCCCCGGTGAACAGGCCGGCGGACAGCCCCGACAGCAGCCGCCCCGCGAAGAGCCAGCCGAGCCCCGTGGCGGACAGGAAGCAGACGGCGCTCGCCGCCGCCAGCGCCAGGCCGCACATCAGTACCGGCCTCCTGCCCACGGTGTCCGAGACGTTCCCCGCCAGCAGCAGCACCCCGATGACCCCGAACGCGTACGCGGCGTACACCAGGGTGACCACGAGCTCGGAGAAGCCGAACTTCTCCTGGTAGAGGCCGTACAGCGGGGTGGGCAGGGTGGTGCCGGCCATGCACACGGCGAACACCGCCCCGCCGAGCTCACACCGGCGCCACCCTCGACGATCACCGTCCATGCCGCCGACGCTAGCCTCCGGACCACCCGTTGCCGGGGCGACGTGCCGCAGAGCTCCGGGTCCGGGCCTTGCCCTGACGTCCGCGTCAAGGATTACGGTCGGCCTATGCGAATCGGGGAGCTGGCCGAGCGGGCCGGGACGACCACGCGGACTCTGCGCTACTACGAGTCACGCGGGCTGCTGCACGCACGGCGCGCGGTGAACGGCTACCGCACGTACGACGAGAACGATCTGCGGATGCTCCAGCAGATCCGGACCCTGCAGGACTTCGGGTTCGATCTGGAGGAGACCCGCCCGTTCGTCGAATGCCTGCGTGCCGGCCACCCGGCCGGTGACGCCTGCCCCGCCTCCCTCGCCGTCTACCGCCGCAAACTCGGCGAACTCGACACGCTCATCGAGCAGTTGCGGACGGTCAGGGACGAAGTGGGCGTGCAACTGGCCCGTGCCGAGGTCGAGGCCTCGGCCGGCCTGCCCGGGGGCCCCGAACCACGTTGCGAACTGGGAGGATGACGAATGATGCACATAGAAGGCGTCTCCGAGGTCACCGACGCGACCTTCGACGAGGAGGTTCTGGGGGCGGAGCTCCCGGTCCTGGTCGAGTTCACCGCCGACTGGTGCGGCCCCTGCCGTCAGCTCGCCCCGGTGCTCGGCGCCGTCGCGGAGCAGGAGAGCGGCCGGCTCAAGGTCGTCACGATCGACGTGGACGCCAACCCGGGCATCACCGCCCGGTACGCGGTGCTCTCGATGCCGACGCTGATGGTGTTCCGGGCCGGCGAACCGCGGAAGTCCATGGTCGGAGCCCGCCCCAGGCGCAAGCTGCTCCAGGAGCTGGAGGACGTGCTCGCGCCGGCCTGAGTGCCACCGGGGGCCCGCACCGGCGGATGCGGTGCGGGCCCCCGTCGGGCCGGGTGCGGGTCAGCGGGTCACGCGGGCCGGAAGTACACCGTGGCCAGCGGCGGCAGCGTCAGGAGGACACTCGACCGCCTGCCGTGCATGGACACCGCCTCCGGCTTCAGCGGCTCCTCGTTGCGGACGTCGCCACCGCCGTAGCGTGCGGCGTCCGTGTTGATGATCTCCACCCAGCTCTCGAAGCCGTCCGGCACCCCGACGCGGTAGTCGTGGCGCACCACCGGGGAGAAGTGCGAGATCGCCAGGAGGGGCGAGCCGTCGGCGTCGTAGCGCAGGAACGCGAACACGTTGTCCTCGTACGCGTTCCCGTCGACCCAGTCGAAACCCTCCGGCACGGTGTCGCGCTGCCAGAGGGCGGGCACCGCCCCGTACACCGCGTTCAGGTCACCCACCAGCGTGCGGACACCGCGGTGGTCGCCCGAGGCCTCGTACGAGGGGTCGAGCAGCCACCAGTCGGGTCCGTGCCCCTCGGACCACTCCGCCCCCTGCGCGAACTCCTGCCCCATGAAGAGGAGTTGCTTGCCGGGGTGGGCCCACATGAAGCCGAGGTAGGCGCGGTGGTTGGCGCGCTGCTGCCACCAGTCGCCCGGCATCTTGCTGACCAGCGCCTGCTTGCCGTGCACCACTTCGTCGTGCGAGATCGGCAGGACGTAGTTCTCGCTGTACGCGTACACCATCGAGAAGGTCATCTCGTTGTGGTGGTACTTGCGGTGCACCGGCTCCTTGGACATGTAGACCAGCGAGTCGTGCATCCAGCCCATGTTCCACTTCAGGCCGAAGCCCAGCCCGCCCTGGTCGGTGGCGCGCGTGACGCCGGTCCAGGCGGTGGATTCCTCGGCGATCGTGACGACCCCCGGATTGCGCCGGTAGACGGTCGCGTTCATCTCCTGGAGGAAGGCCACGGCGTCCAGGTTCTCCCGGCCGCCGTGCTCGTTCGGCGACCACTGCCCGTCCTCGCGTGAGTAGTCGAGGTACAGCATCGAGGCCACCGCGTCGACCCGCAGGCCGTCGATGTGGAACTCCTCGCACCAGTACGTCGCGTTGGAGACGAGGAAGTTGCGCACCTCCTTGCGGCCGTAGTCGAACTCCAGCGTCCCCCAGTCGGGGTGCGCGGCCCGGGACGGGTCCGAGTGCTCGTACAGCGGGCGGCCGTCGAACTCCGCGAGCGCCCAGTCGTCGCGCGGGAAGTGCGCCGGCACCCAGTCGACGATGACGCCGATGCCGGCCTGGTGGAGGGCGTCGACGAGATACCGGAAGTCGTCCGGGCCGCCCATGCGGGAGGTCGGCGCGTAGAACCCGGTGACCTGGTAGCCCCAGGAGCCGCCGAAGGGGTGCTCGGAGACCGGCATCAGCTCGACGTGGGTGAAGCCCAGATCGCGCACGTAGGCGGGCAGCTGCGTCGCCAGCTGGCGGTAGGTGAGGCCGGGCCGCCAGGAGGGCAGGTGCACCTCGTACGCCGAGAAGGGGGCCTCGTGGACCGGGCGGTCGCCGCGGTGCGCCATCCAGTCCGCGTCCTGCCACGCGTGGTGCGAGGCGGTGACCACCGAGGCGGTGGCGGGGGGAATCTCCGTCTGCCGGGCCATCGGGTCGGCACGCATGGTGTGCGAGCCGTCGGGGCGGCAGATGTCGAACTTGTACAGGGCGCCCTCGCCGATCGCCGGGACGAACAGCTCCCACACGCCGGACGATCCGAGTGAGCGCATCGGGAGGCCCTTGCCGTCCCAGTAGTTGAAGTCACCGGCGACCCGCACCCCGCGGGCGTTCGGCGCCCACACGGTGAAGCGGGTGCCGGTCACCCCCTGGTGCTCCATCGGCCGGGCACCGAGAGCGGTCCACAGCTCCTCGTGCCGGCCCTCGCCGATCAGGTGCAGGTCGAGTTCGCCGAGTGCGGGCAGGAAGCGGTACGGGTCGTCGACCTCCGTCTCGTTGTCCTCGTAGGCGACCGAGAGCCGGTACTCGGGGACGTCGGACAGCGGCAGGACCCCGGCGAAGAACCCGTCGCCGTCCTCGTGCAGTTCCGCCCGCAGCCCCTCGGCGACCACGGTCACCGATCGAGCGAAGGGTCGCAGCGCGCGGAACTCCACGCCACCCACGGTCGGGTGCGCGCCCAGCACGTCGTGCGGGGCGTGGTGCTCACCGGCGAGCAGCCGCGCCCGGTCCCCGCCGTCCAGGGCCACGGCGGGCAGTACCTCCTTGCTGCCGCCGCCGCGCCGGGGGCGTGGCGGCGTCGCGGCCGCCCGCTTGGCCCGGGCGCGCTTGGCCGGCGGCGCGGCGGCACCCTTGGCCGGGGCTGCGGTGGACGCGGCGGGGGCGGTCGGGGCGGAGACCTCGGCGGTCACCGGCTGCTGGACGGGCGGAACCTCGATGGGGTTCGACGTCTTGCGGGACGGCTTGCGGGCGGTCACAGGGACTGCCTCCTCGGAGGGGGAGAGAAGCGGAGGGAAGAGGGGGAGGGAAGTGGCGGGGTGGTTCAGTCGGCCGCCGCGGCCAGGCGCTGGATCGCGGCCATCGGCACGGGCAGCCAGTCGGGCCGGTTCCGTGCCTCGTACAGCACCTCGTACACCGCCTTGTCGGTCTCGTAGGCGCGGAGCAGTTCCGGTTCGTCGCGCGGGTCGGAGCCCGCGGCCCGCGCGTATCCCTCGCAGTACGCGGCGCGGCAGCCGGCCGCCCACGCGTCGTTCCACGGGCGGTGCGAGCGGGCCGCGTAGTCGAAGGAGCGGAGCATTCCCGCGACATCGCGCACCGGCGGCTGCGGACGGCGGCGCTCCGGCAGGGGCCGTGCGGGCTCCCCCTCGAAGTCGATCAGCGACCAGAAGCCGTTCCCGGCACGCAGCGCCTGACCGAGGTGGAGATCGCCGTGGACCCGCTGGACCGCCCAGCCGCTGTCCCCGTGCCCGAGCGCGGCGACGGCGTCGAAGGCGGTACGCAGCCCCGGCACGTACGGCACGAGTGCCGGTACGGCACGGGCGGCGGCCTCCAGCCGCTCCGTCATCCCGTCGGCGAGCTGTCTGGTCTGCGAGGGGCGCAGCGCGGGCGTGGGCAGGGCCGCGGCGAGCGCGAGGTGCACCTCGGCGGTGGCCCGCCCCAGGGCGCGGGCCTCCGGTACGAAGTCCCGGCCAGCCGCGAGCGCGCCGAGGGCGAGCTGCCAGCCGTCCCCCGCTCCGCGCAGGAACGGCTGCAGCACTCCGAGCGTCACCGGCTGCGGAGTGGTGGCCTCGAACCAGGCGACCGGTGCGGGCACCCGCCCGCACCCTTCGCGGGAGAGGGCGAGCGGCAGCTCCAGATCCGGGTTGGTGCCCGGGAAGACCCGGCGGAAGATCTTGAGGATGAAGGAGTCGCCGTAGACGAGCGAGGAGTTGGACTGTTCCGTGTCGAGCAGCCGGGGCGCGAGCCCGGCGGGGATCGCGGACGTGCGCTCGAAGCGCAGCGGACCGAGGGTGCCGGGACGGCGGAGCCGTTCCAGCAGGAGTTCGGCGACGCGCGGATCGTGCAGACCCTCGTAGACCGTGCGGCCGGCCAGCGGCCCGTCCTGGACCCGCCCGATGCGGGCGGAGGCCAGCGCGGGCGGGAGCATGGCGCGTACCCCGAGCAGGAGTTGGTAGCAGTCGCCGGACGTGTTCGCCGACAGGCCGGGCTGGTGGGCCCTGACCAGGAGATGGAGCAGTCCGGGCCCCGTGCCGGCAGAGCGCACCGGCAGTATCTCGGTCGCCGAGACGAGCGAGAAATGGGTGACCGGCTGGCCCTTGCCCGCGAACCAGCGCCGGCCAGGAAGCCAGGTGTGGAGCAGGGGGGCGAGGGAGGACAGGAGGTCCTCACCCGCGATGGCGCTGTCCGCCGCCACCACTTCGGAACTCGTGAGTGTGCTCGCTGTCGTACTCGCTGTCGTTCTCGCCGTCGTGCTCGTTGTTGTGCTCTTCGTTTTACTCTTCGATGTGGCGACTCGAGTGGATGCAGCCTCCGACATGGCATCGCGTCCTTTCCCCGGGCACACCACAGGATGCGAAGAGTGTCCCGGATTGCGGCAATGGCTGTCCGGCTGTGCGGGACGTGTCGGGAGAGGAAGGTCCGTACGGACTCGATCTTTGGCCCCTAAAGGGCCGGAGGATCCCGGAAGAGCTCGATATGGGGGGAGAGTGCCCCCTGCGGGGCGGCGGAAACCGCCCCGCGGGAGGTCGTACGCGGCAGTTCGCCGTCAGGCGACGGGTGGGTCCTTCCTCAGCCGGAACCAGTAGAAGCCGTGTCCCGCGAGGGTGAGCAGGTAGGGCCACTGGCCGATGGCAGGGAAGCGCACCCCGCCGATCAGCTCCACCGGATGACGGCCGTTGTACGCCCGGAGATCCAGTTCCGTCGGTTGTGCGAACCGGGAGAAGTTGTGGACGCACAGCACCAGATCGTCGGTGCCGTCACCGTTCGGCGGGGCCTCCCGGATGAAGGCGAGGACGGCCGGGTTCGAGGACGGCAGCTCGGTGTAGGAGCCCGTTCCGAACGCGTGGTTCTGCTTGCGGATCTCGATCATCCGCCGGGTCCAGTGCAGCAGTGAGGACGGCGAGGCCATGGACGCCTCGACGTTGGTGACCTGGTAGCCGTAGACCGGGTCCATGATCGTGGGGAGGTACAGCCGCCCCGGATCGCTGGAGGAGAACCCGGCGTTGCGGTCGGGGGTCCACTGCATCGGGGTGCGGACCGCGTCGCGGTCGCCGAGCCAGATGTTGTCGCCCATCCCGATCTCGTCCCCGTAGTAGAGGATCGGGGAGCCGGGCAGGGAGAGCAGCAGGGCCGTGAACAGTTCGATCTGGTTGCGGTCGTTGTCCAGGAGCGGCGCGAGCCGGCGGCGGATGCCGATGTTGGCCCGCATCCGCGGGTCCTTGGCGTACTCCGCGTACATGTAGTCGCGCTCTTCGTCGGTGACCATCTCGAGTGTGAGCTCGTCGTGGTTGCGCAGGAAGATGCCCCACTGGCAGTTCTTCGGGATCGCCGGGGTCTTCGCCAGGATTTCCGAGACCGGGTAGCGGCTCTCGCGCCGTACGGCCATGAAGATGCGCGGCATCACCGGGAAGTGGAACGCCATGTGGCACTCGTCGCCGTCGCTCTGGAAGTCACCGAAGTAGTCGACGACGTCCTCGGGCCACTGATTGGCCTCGGCCAGCAGCACGGTGTCCGGGTAGTTGGCGTCGATCTCCTTGCGGACCCGCTTGAGGAAGGCGTGGGCCTCCGGCAGGTTCTCGCAGTTGGTGTTCTCGCGCTGGTAGAGGTACGGCACGGCGTCCAGCCGGAAGCCGTCGATGCCCAGGTCCAGCCAGAAGCGCAGCGCCGAGATGATCTCTTCCTGCACCGCCGGGTTCTCGTAGTTGAGATCGGGCTGGTGCGAGAAGAACCGGTGCCAGTAGTACTGCTTGCGCACCGGGTCGAAGGTCCAGTTGGACGTCTCCGTGTCCACGAAGATGATCCGCGCGTCCTGGAACTGCTTGTCGTCGTCGGCCCAGACGTAGTAGTCGCCGTACGGCCCGTCGGGGTCGGTGCGGGACTGCTGGAACCAGTCGTGCTGGTCGCTCGTGTGGTTCATGACGAAGTCGATGATCACGCGCATACCGCGCTGGTGCGCGGCGTCGACGAACTCGACGAAATCGGCGAGGTCGCCGAACTCCGGCAGCACGGCGGTGTAGTCGGAGACGTCGTAACCGCCGTCGCGCAGCGGCGACTTGAAGAACGGCGGCAGCCAGAGGCAGTCGACGCCCAGCCACTGCAGGTAGTCGAGCTTGGACGTGATGCCCTTGAGGTCGCCGATGCCGTCGCCGTTGGAGTCCTGGAAGGACCGGACGAGTACCTCGTAGAAGACGGCACGCTTGAACCAGTCGGGATCGCGGTCCTTGGCGGGAGTGTCCTCGAACGTGTCGTGGACGGGCTCGTTGACGATCATGGTGTGGGTGACCCTCCGGTCGGCGGGGACGGTCGCAGAACGACGATGTGCGCGGGTGTCACACCCGGTTCCAGACGCACATAGAAGGTCCTGCCCCAGTGATAGGTGTCGCCGGTGAGCTCATCGCGCACCGGCACGCGCTCATGCCAGTCGAGGCAGAGCTGTGGCATGTCCAACGAGACCGTGGCCTCCTGGGTGTGGTGCGGGTCGAGGTTGACCACCACCAGGACGATGTCGGAACCCGAGCGCTTGCTGTACGCGATCAGGGCCTCGTTGTCGACGGAGTGGAAGTGGACGTCGCGCAGTTGCTGGAGCGCCGGATGGCGTCGTCTGATCCGGTTGAGCGAGGTGATCAGCGGAGCCAGCGACCGGCCCTCGCGCTCCGCGGACTCCCAGTCCCTGGGCTTGATCTCGTACTTCTCCGAGTGCAGGTACTCCTCGCTCCCGGGACGCACCGGGGTGTTCTCGCACAGCTCGAATCCCGCGTACACGCCCCAGGACGGCGCCAGTGTCGCGCCCAGGACGGCCCGCGCCTCGAAGGCGGGGCGGCCGCCCTCCTGGAGGTAACCGGGAAGGATGTCGGGGGTGTTCACGAAGAAGTTGGGCCGCATGTACGAGGCGGAGTCGCCCGAAAGCTCCGTGACGTACTCGGTGAGTTCCTGCTTCGTGTTACGCCAGGTGAAGTACGTGTACGACTGCTGGAAGCCGACCGCGGCCAGCGTGCGCATCATCGCGGGCCGGGTGAACGCCTCCGCCAGGAAGATCACGTCGGGATCGGTGCGGTTGATCTCGCCGATCACCTTCTCCCAGAAGACCACCGGCTTGGTGTGCGGATTGTCGACGCGGAAGATGCGCACGCCGTGGCCCATCCAGAACCGCAGGACGCGCACGGACTCCGCGACCAGCCCGCGCATGTCCTTGTCGAAGGCGATCGGGTAGATGTCCTGGTACTTCTTCGGCGGGTTCTCGGCGTAGGCGATGGAGCCGTCGGGCCGGTGGTGGAACCACTCCGGGTGCTCGGTCACCCAGGGGTGGTCGGGGGAGCACTGGAGGGCGAAGTCCAGGGCGATCTCCATGCGCAGGGTGCGGGCCGTCTCGACGAAGTGGTCGAAGTCGGCCAGCGTGCCGAGCTCGGGGTGGACGGCGTCGTGACCGCCCTCGGCCGAGCCGATCGCCCACGGCACGCCCGGGTCGTCCGGGCCGGGGGTGAGGGTGTTGTCCGCGCCCTTGCGATGGGTGGTGCCGATGGGGTGGATGGGCGGGAGGTAGACGACGTCGAAGCCCATCGCGGCCACGGCGGGCAGCCGCTCGGCGGCCGTGCGGAACGTGCCGCTGACGATGCGCGTGGCCGGCGGAAGCGGCTTCGCGGCCTTGCCCGCCCGGCCCTTCCTCGTCCCCTTCGGCGGCTTGACCTCCTCCACCCGGGCGCCTTCGGAACGCGGGAACAGCTCGTACCAGGAGCCGTACAGCGCCCGGCGGCGTTCCACGGTCAGGGGCAACGGGCGTGAGGCGGTGACCAGTTCGCGCAGCGGGTGGCGGGAGAGGGCCTCCTCGGCGGCGGGGGAGAGTGCCGTGGCGAGCCGGGAGGCCGCCGGGCGCGTGGTGTCGCGCAGGGCGTCGGCGGCGGCGAGCACCGCCTCCCGGCCGTCCTGCTTGGGTACGTCCTCGGCTGCCCGCTCGTAGAGTGCGGCGCCCTCGGCCAGGACCAGTTCGGTGTCGATGCCCGCCGGGATCTTGATCCGGGCGGCGTGCCGCCAGGTGGCCACCGGGTCGCTCCAGGCCTCCACCGTATAGGTCCACCCGCCTTCGGCCGGTGGAGTGACGTCGGCGCCCCAGCGGTCCGTTCCCGGCGCCAGTTCACGCATCGGCGTCCACGGCCCCGGGCGTCCGCTCGGGTCGTGCAGGACGACGTTGGCCGCTACCGCGTCATGGCCTTCGCGGAAGACCGTGGCGGTGACCTGAAAGGTCTCACCGGCCACGGCTTTGGCCGGCCTTCTGCCGCAGTCGACGAGCGGACGGACGTCGAGGACGGGAATGCGACCGATCATGGAATCACCTGGGGGCTGGAGCTCGGGGGGCGCGGGGCACGACTGTGCTGCGGAGAGCTGTACGGGTGTGGCGCGCTTATTAGGGTTTGTCCTTTGTAGCCGCTCTGCTGTCGGCTGGCTGGCTGTGGGCATGGCCGCTCCTGTCCGCGTTCACTCGAATGGCACTCGAATGGGTGCTGCGCGGGGTATCCGCGCCCGATTCGGGTGAGCGGATACGGACTGCCGAGGCTGTGTACCGGGAAAGCCTGCCCACCGTTCTCGGGTGGGCAATCCGGTGCCGTGTTAACTACTCGGTCGTAGCTGCCGGGCGCCCCGCGGCGGTTCCCCGTGCCCCGGGCGCCACCCGGAAGCCTTCCGTGTGCCCCCGAAGTGCCACAAGACCGCAGGAGGGTGCGGAATCGGCCATATCGTCTGAGGCCAACGGGCCGCATGGGGCGCCTGAATCGTGCGCCCGACCCCTGCGGGCGGGGCCGTTGTACGGGGGTGCGGACGGGGGGTGAGCGCCGGAGCCGGTGAGCCGGTCGTACGCCGTGGCCGGGATCCACGGCGCGCCGCTACCTTCGAGGGTGACGGAGAGGGTGCACACCGTGGTGCGTCCCTCGGATTCGTACGTCCCCTGTAAAGGTGGAATACGTGAAGGCCATTCGTCGATTCACCGTGCGTCCTGTCCTCCCCGATTCCCTTCAACCGCTTCAGGAACTCGCGCGCAACCTGCGCTGGTCCTGGCACAACGAGACCCGTGAGCTCTTCCAGGCCGTCGACCCCGAGGGCTGGCGGCCCGCGGACGCCGACCCCGTCCGTCTGCTCGGCAACGTGTCCGCGGGGCGCCTCGCCGAGCTGGCCGGTGACCAGCAGTTCCTGCGCCGGCTGACCGAGGTCTCCGACGACCTCCGCGCCTACCGTGACGGCCCGAGGTGGTATCAGGACCAGCTCGCCGCCGGCGCGGAACTCCCCGCGGCCGTCGCCTACTTCTCGCCCGAGTTCGGTGTGACCGCGGCCCTGCCGCAGTACTCCGGCGGGCTCGGCATCCTGGCGGGCGACCACCTCAAGGCCGCCAGCGACCTGGGCGTACCCCTGATCGGGGTGGGCCTGCTCTACCGGCACGGCTACTTCCGCCAGACCCTGTCGCGCGACGGCTGGCAGCAGGAGCACTATCCCGTCCTCGACCCGAACGAACTCCCGCTCACCCTGGTGCGGGAGGCGGACGGCACGCCCAGCCGCGTGGTGCTCGCCCTGCCCGGCGGGCGCTCGCTCCATGCCTGCGTCTGGCAGGCCCAGGTGGGCCGCGTACCGCTGCTGCTGCTCGACTCCGACGTGGAGGAGAACGCGGCGGGCGAACGCGATGTCACGGACCGGCTGTACGGCGGTGGCAGCCACCACCGCCTGCTCCAGGAGATGCTGCTCGGAATCGGCGGGGTCCGCGCCGTGCGGACGTACTGCCGGCTGACCGGGACCCCCGCCCCGGAGGTGTTCCACACCAACGAGGGCCACGCCGGATTCCTCGGCCTCGAACGCATCCGGGAACTCTCCGAGACCGGGCTGGACTTCGACGCCGCCCTCGAAGTGGTGCGGGCCGGCGCGGTCTTCACCACGCACACACCGGTACCCGCCGGCATAGACCGTTTCGACCGCCAGCTCGTGGCCCGGCACTTCGGCGACGACGCCGAGCTGCCCGGGGTCGCCGTCGACCGGATCCTGCGGCTCGGCATGGAGACGTACGAGGGCGGTGAACCCGGTCTCTTCAACATGGCGGTGATGGGGCTGCGGCTCGCCCAGCGCGCCAACGGCGTCTCCACCCTGCACGGAGCGGTCAGCCGCGAGATGTTCTCCGGGCTGTGGCCGGGATTCGATCCCTCCGAGGTGCCGATCACCTCGGTGACCAACGGCGTGCACGCCCCGACCTGGGTCGCGCCGGAGGTCTTCAGGCTCGGTGCCGGGAAGGTCGGAGCCGGCCGCGCCGAGGACGCGCTCGCGGGCGGTCCGGTGGAAGGTGCCCTCGACGGCGAGTCCCACGGACGCCCCGGCGGCACTCCCATGCGGTGGGACGCCGTCGCCGGCATCCCCGACCGGGAGATCTGGGACCTGCGCCGGGTCCTGCGCGAACAGCTGGTGACAGAGGTGCGCAGGAGGCTGTACGGCTCCTGGCGCAGGCGCGGCGCCGGTACGGCCGAGCTCGGCTGGATCGACGGAGTGCTCGACCCGGACGTACTGACCATCGGGTTCGCCCGGCGCGTGCCCTCGTACAAACGCCTCACGCTCATGCTCCGCGACCGCGACCGGCTGACGGAGCTGCTGCTCCACCCGGAGCACCCCATCCAGATCGTCGTCGCGGGCAAGGCGCACCCGGCCGACGACGGCGGCAAGCGGCTGGTGCAGGAGCTGGTGCGCTTCTCGGACGACCCGCGGGTGCGCCACCGCATCGTCTTCCTGCCGGACTACGGCATGGGCATGGCGAAGAGCCTCTATCCGGGCTGCGACGTCTGGCTCAACAACCCGCTGCGCCCGCTGGAGGCGTGCGGCACCAGCGGAATGAAGGCGGCGCTCAACGGCTGCCTCAACCTGTCGGTGCGGGACGGCTGGTGGGACGAGTGGTACGAGCCCGACTTCGGCTGGGAGATCCCCACCGCCGACGGCTCCGCCACGGACGAGGACCGGCGCGACGAGCTGGAGGCGAACGCCCTCTACGCGCTGATCGAGGACCGGGTCGCACCCCGCTTCTACGACCGGGACGCCGACGGGCTGCCGGAGCGCTGGATCGAGATGGTCCGCCGCACCCTGGTCACGCTCGGCCCCAAGGTGCTCGCGGGGCGGATGGTCCGTGAGTACGTGGAGCGGCTCTACGCGCCCGCCGCGCTGGCCCGGCGCTCCCTCGATCCGGGGACGGCCCGGGAACTCGCGGTGTGGAAGGCCCGGGTACGGGCCGCCTGGCCCGGGGTCGCCGTCGACCATGTGGAGGCGACGGCCGCCTCCGTCACGGGGGGCTCGGCGGAACTGGGGTCCACCCTGTCGCTCCGGGTACGGATCGCACTCGGCGGTCTCGACCCGGACGACGTCGAGGTGCAGGTGGTCGCCGGGCGGGTCGACTCCGGCGACGCGATCGCGGACGCGCAGGCGTTCCCGCTGAAGCCGGCGGGAGGTCACGACCTGGAGGACCGCTGGCTGTACGAGGGCACGCTGGCCCTGGACCGGACGGGACCGTACGGCTACACCGTGCGCGTCCTGCCCTCCCACCGGCTGCTGGCCTCCGGCGCCGAACTCGGCCTGGTGGCGCTGCCGGCGGAGGGGGAGGTGGACGGCGCGGGCGTACTGCTGCGCTGACGTCCCTCCCGGCCGGAACGGGAGTGGCGAACGGCCCGGGAGGAGAGTGAACTCCGCCCGGGCCGTTCCGTTTTCGGTGCACCCTCAGAGGCCCGCGGGGGGACTCGGGGGGTCAGGGCGGCCCTCGACCGATCTCAGCGGATCGCGGAGGCCGGTGGGTCTCAGAAGGTCAGCTTGACGCTGTTGATCCTGCCGGTGTCCTGCGCGGCGACGTCCTGCACCTTGAGCTTCCAGGCGCCGTTCGCCACCTCGGACGAGGCGTTGACCGTGTAGGTCGCCACCACGTTGTCCGCGGAGTCGCTCGACGAGGAGTTCTTCAGCCGGTAGGTGCTGCCGTCCGGGGCTACGAGGTCGACGACGAGGTCACCGCGCCAGGTGTGCGTGATGTCCACGCCGACCTGGAGGGTACTCGGCGCGTTGCCCGTGACACCGGTGACGTTGACCGTGCTGGTGACGGCCGCGCCGTTGTCCGGGATCGCCACGGCGGTGGTGTTCTCGAAGACGGTGCCACCGCCGCCGCCACCACCGGGGCGCGCGCCCACGGCGATACCGGCCCAGGCGTCGGCCACGGCCTTGTACTCGGCGCTGGTCGTGCCGTACAGCTCACCGGCCACGGCGAGGGTGCCGGTGCGGGCCCCCGCGTAGTTCGTGGTGGAGGTGAACTTCGTGGTGAGGGCCTTGAACCAGATCTGCAGGGCCTTCTCCCGGCCGATGCCGGTCACGGGCAGTCCGTCGGAGGTCGGCGAGTCGTAGGAGACGCCGTTGACGGTCTTGGCGCCGCTGCCCTCGGAGAGCAGGTAGAACCAGTGGTTCGCCGGACCCGAGGAGTAGTGGACGTCGATCGAGCCGATGCCCGAGTACCAGGCGTCCTTGGACGAACCGTCCTTGCTCGGCTTGTCCATGTAGCGCAGCGGGGTGCCGTTGCCCCGGATGTCGATCTTCTCGCCGACGAGGTAGTCGCCCGGGTCGGCGGCGGTGTTGGAGTTGAACTCCACACCCGCGGCGAAGATGTCGGACGTCGCCTCGTTCAGGCCGCCGGACTCACCGCTGTAGACGAGCCTGGCGGTGGCGGCGGTGACGCCGTGCGACATCTCGTGGGCGGCGACGTCGAGCGAGGTCAGCGGCTTGACGTTGCCGTCGCCGTCGCCGTACGTCATGCAGAAGCAGCTGTCCTGCCAGAACGCGTTGACGTAGTTGTTGCCGTAGTGGACGCGGGAGTACGCGGCGACGCCGTCGCCCCGGATACCCGTACGGCCGTGCTTGTTCTTGAAGTAGTCCCAGGTCTCGGCCGCGCCGTAGTGCGCGTCCGCACCGGCGGTCTCCAGGTTCTGCGGGGTGCCGTTGCCCCAGATGTCGTCCGTGCCGGAGAAGAGCGTCCCGGTGCCGGACGTGCCGCGGTTCAGGTTGTACGTCTTGCCGTTGCCCCGCGTGGTGTCGGTCAGCGTGTACGAGGGCGCGGTGCCGAGCGTCACCTGGCCGTTGTACTGGGTGTTGCCGGTGCCGGTCTCGACGGCCTGCCACTCGAAGAGCTTCGCGCCGCTGGAGGCGTCCGTGACGACGTGCAGCTCGTTGGGGGTGCCGTCGTGCTGGAAGCCGCCGACGACCGTCTCGTACGCGAGCTGCGGAGTCCCGCTCGCCATCCAGACCACCTTGCGCGGCGCCTTGCTCGCCTCGGTCGCCTTCGAACCCTCGGTCTTCGCGGCGCCCAGGGCCTGCTTCTCCGCGACGGCCGGCGCGACGTCCGCCGTGGTGCCGACGGCCTTCAGCTGGGCGGTGGTGACCTTGGACGCCTTGGTGACGCCCTCGGTCCTCCCGGCCCCGGTCACCTGTACGACGAGGTCGCCGCCGAGGACGGGAAGCCCGTCGAAGGTGCGCTCGTAACGGGTGTGGGTGGTGCCGTCGCGGTCCTGGACGACATCGCGGGGGACGAGCTTCTCCTGCGGGCCCAGGCCGAGCTGCTTGGCGGTGGCGGCCTTGGTGGCGTTGGCGTCGCGGAGCAGTTCGGCGCGCTGGGAGGGCGAAAGCTGCGCCGGGAGCGATCCCGGGTCGGCCTTCGCTGCGGGGGCGGCGACGGGACCACTGCCGGGAGTGGCGGTGGCGGTACCGGTCTGGATTCCGACGGCGAGCATGGCTGCGGCGGCTATCAGAGCGCCGGTCGCGGTGGCACGACGGCTGTGCGTGGATCTCACGCTGACTCCTTCTGCGAGGGGGGTGTTCGGGCGGCTGGGTGAGCCATCCGGGCAGAGCAAGAAGTGCGCAGAACGGGGTGAAGAGTGTCAGCAGATGGCGGTATCTGTCAGGACCGCGTCAAGAAGTTGGCCGGAAACAGTTCGATGCCCGATGGGCCATGTTCGTTAAGCGGACGTTTCCGCGATCATTGCCGCGATGTCGTCCGGAGTTCGGCCGGGCCCGGAATCCCACGGCGATCGGGGGTCAGGGGCCCGCGAGGTGTGTTCGAACGGCCCATGGGTTTCCGGCCGGTGACCACCTGATGAGACGGCGCGGAGTGTGGCTCGTTCCGCGCCGTCCCGGCAGGCTCCGGAGCGGGCCCCGGACCGCGGCCCCGTCAGGCCAGGCTCTCCCGCCACGCCTTGTGCAGACCGGCGAACCGGCCCGTGCCGGCGATGAGTTCGGCCGGGGCGCCGTCCTCCACGATCCGGCCGTGCTCCATCACCAGCACCCGGTCCGCGATCTCCACGGTCGACAGCCGGTGGGCGATCACCACCGCCGTACGGCCGTGCAGCACCGTGTCCATCGCCTGCTGGACCGCCCGTTCACCCGGGATGTCCAGGGAGCTCGTCGCCTCGTCCAGGATGAGCACCGCGGGATCGGCGAGCAGCGCGCGGGCGAACGCGACGAGCTGGCGCTGGCCCGCGGAGATCCGGCCGCCCCGCTTGCGCACGTCCGTGTCGTAGCCGTCGGGCAGGCTGCTGATGAAGTCGTGCGCGCCGATGGCCTTCGCCGCGCGCTCGATCTCCGCCGGCGTCGCGTCCGGCCTGCCGATCGCGATGTTCTCCGCGACCGTCCCGGAGAACAGGAACGCCTCCTGGGTCACCATCACCACGCCCCGCCGCAGCTCGGCGGTCGAGAGGTCCCGCAGATCGGTGCCGTCCAGCAGGACACGGCCCTCGGTCGGGTCGTAGAAGCGGGCCAGCAGCTTCGCCAGCGTCGACTTCCCCGCACCCGTCGAGCCGACCACGGCGACGGTCTGCCCCGCCGGCACCCTCAGATCGAAGCGCGGCAGGACCTCGCCGCCCGTGCGGTAGGCGAAGCGCACTCCCTCGAAGGCGACCTCGCGGCCCGGGTGGTCACCGGGCAGCGCCGGCAGCTCCCTGGGATCGTCCGTCTCGGGGACCGTGGGCGTCTGCGCCAGCAGACCCGCGATCTTCTCCAGCGAAGCGGCGGCGGACTGGTAGGAGTTCAGGAACATCCCGAGCCGGTCGATCGGGTCGTAGAGCCGCCGCAGATACAGCACGGCCGCCGCCAGGACCCCGAGGGCCAGCGTCCCGGACGCCACGCGGTAGGCGCCCCACAGCACCATCGCCGCCACGGCCGTGTTGGCGACCAGCCGGGAGCCGACGACATAGCGCGCCATCTCCAGCATCGAGTCGCCGTTGGCCCGCTCGTGACGGCGGTTGAGCACCGCGAAGTCCGCGTCGTTGCCCCGTTCCCGGCGAAAGGCCTGGACCGGGCGGATGCCGTTCATCGTCTCCGCGAACTTGACGATGACCGAGGCGATCGCCGTGGACCGGGTCGCGAACACCTTCGCGGCCCGCCGCCGGTACAGACGCACCAGCAGGTACAGCGGTACGAAGGAGAGCACCGCGATCGAGCCCATGGCCGGGTCCAGCCAGAGCAGCAGCACGGAGATCGACACGAACGACAGGATCACGCCGATCAGTTCCTGGAGGCCCTCGCTCAGCAGCTCCCGCAGCGACTCGACATCCGTGGTGGAGCGCGAGATCAGCCGGCCGGAGGTGTAGCGCTCGTGGAAGTCGACGCTCAACGCCTGCGCGTGCCGGAAGATCCGGCCGCGCAGATCGAGCAGGACGTCCTGGTTGATCCGCGCCGAGCCCCTGATGAACGCGTACTGGAGGAGACCCGCACCGAGCGAACAGAGCCCGTATCCGGCGGCCACGGCGATCAGCGGCCCGTAGTCGTCGCGCCGGAACGCCGGTACGCCGCTGTCGATGGCGTACGCCACCAGGAGCGGGCCGGCCTGGACAGCCGCCTGCTGGAGCACCAGGAGCAGCGCGGCCACCCGGACCCGGCCGCGCAGCGGACGCAGCAGCGAGAGGAGCAGCGCGCGGGTCGCGCCGAGCGGCGCGGGCAGGGCGTCCCGGTCGAAAGGATCACCGGCGGGCCCGGCCGGGTCCGCCTTCGGGCCGGGCGGGCTGTCGTCGGTGAGAGCCGGTCCGTCGGTCGTGGCACTGGTCATCGGGTGCTGCCCTCCTCGGCAGTGGCGTCCTCGGCGGCGGCCGCGGTGGTTTCGGCGCTTCCGCGCTCCCCGGCGCTCTCCGGCTCCGCGGCGCCCGACATCAGCCAGGCGTACTCGGCGTTGGTCCGCAGCAGTTCCTGGTGCGTACCGACCGCGCTGATCCGGCCCTCGGAGAGCAGGGCCACCCGGTCGGCGAGCATCACGGTGGACGGCCGGTGGGCCACGACCACCGCCGTCGTCCGCTCCAGCACCTGCCGGAGCGCCGCCTCGACGAGCGTCTCCGTGTGCACGTCCAGGGCGGACAGCGGGTCGTCCAGCACCAGGAAGCGAGGGCGGCCGACGACGGCGCGGGCCAGCGCGAGACGCTGGCGCTGACCACCGGAGAGGCTGAGCCCCTGCTCACCGACCTGGGTGTCCAGGCCGTGCGGCAGGTCGTACACGAATTCCGCCTGCGCCACCGCGAGGGCCCGGCGCAGTTCCTCCTCGCCCGCCCCCTCGGCGCCCATCAGCACGTTCTCGCCGACCGACGCGGAGAACAGGGTCGGCTCCTCGAACGCCACCGACACCAGCTCGCGCAGCCGCGGCCGTGCCATCCCGGCGATGTCCTCGCCGTCCAGCATGATCCGGCCCGATGTGATCTCGTGCAGTCGCGGGACGAGCGCCGTCAGCGTCGTCTTCCCCGAACCCGTGGCCCCCACCAGGGCCATCGTCTCGCCGGGGCGGACGTGCAGATCGATGCGCGCGAGCACGGGCGCCGAACCGGGTTCGGCGTCGGGATACCGGAACTCCACGCCTTCGAAGACCATGCCGGGCTCGTCGGCCTCCCGGCCGCGGCCGTCCCCGTCGCGGCCGTGCTCCTCCGCCACGTCCATGACCTCGAAGTACCGCTCGGTCGCCGTCGCCGACTCCTGGCTCATCGCCAGCAGGAAGCCGATCGACTCCACCGGCCAGCGCAGCGCGAGGGCCGTCGACAGGAAGGCCACGAGCGTGCCGGCGGACAGGTCGCCGTCGGCCACCTGGACCGTGCCGAGGACCAGCGCCGCGCCGATCGCCAGTTCCGGAATGGTGGTGATGAGGGCCCAGATCCCGGCCAGCAGCCTGGCCTTGCCCAGCTCCGTGCCGCGCAGCCGCCGGGAGAGCTCGCGGAAGGCCAGGGCCTGGCTGCGGTGCCGGCCGAAGCCCTTGACGATCCGGATGCCGAGCACGCTCTCCTCGACGACCGTCGTCAGATCACCCACCTGGTCCTGGGCCTCGCGCGCCACCACGGAGTACTTCGTCTCGAACAGCGAGCAGAGGATCACCAGCGGGACGGCGGGCGCGAGCAGCACCAGACCGAGCGACCACTCCTGGTCGAACAGGATGACGAAACCGACCAGGATCGTGGTCGCGTTGACCACCAGGAAGGTCAGCGGGAAGGCCAGGAACATCCGCAGCAGCATCAGGTCCGTGGTCCCGCGCGAGAGCAGCTGCCCCGAGGGCCAGCGGTCGTGGAAGGCCACCGGCAGCCGCTGCAGATGCCGGTAGAGGTCCGCTCGCATCGATGCCTCGACCCCCGCGAGCGGCCGGGCCACGAGCCACCGCCGCAGGCCGAAGAGCACCGCCTCCGCGATCCCGAGGAGCAGCAGGTACAGCGCTCCCAGCCACACGCCCCCGGGGTCGCGGTCGGCGACCGGACCGTCCACCATCCACTTCAGCACGAGCGGGATCACGAGCCCGAGGCACGAGGCCAGTATCGCGACGAACGCGGCGCTGAACAGCCGGACGCGGATGGGGCGGACATAGGGCCACAGGCGCAGCAACGAGCGCACGGCGGACCGGTCCGTGTGCTCTGCAAGTGTTTCGGGCATCAGGAGCGAGCCTACGGTTCACCACTGACATCTCTCATGTCCTTTTTCCGCCGCGTCCGGCCTGCGCGCCTCACTCCCGCACGCGCATCAGCAGCACCGTCCGCCCCGGAACGTCCAGGGTCGTGCCGCCCTGGTGCAGTGTTCCCGGGGCCTGTGACTGGTCCTCCAGAGAGGTGTCCAGGACCAGTTCGTACGTCGTCGCCCAGGGCGCGCCCGGGAGGGTGAACCCGGCCGGTTCGTGCCCCGCGTGCAGGAGCGTCAGGAAGCTGTCGTCGGTGACCTGTTCGCCGCGGGCGTCCCGGCCCGGGATGTCACGCCCGGACAGGTACAGGCCGAGCGTCGCCGCGGGCGCGTACCAGTCCCGCTCCGTCATCTCCTTGCCCTCACGGGTGAACCACGCCAGGTCCCGCAGGCCGTCCGGTGACTGGGCCCGGCCCGAGAAGAAGGCACGGCGCCGCAGCACCGGATGGGTGTGGCGCAGCGCCAGCACCCGGGCGGTCAGCTCGGTCAGCCCGCGCCACTCCGGCTGGTCCAGGAGCGACCAGTCCAGCCAGCTGACCTCGTTGTCCTGGCAGTAGGCGTTGTTGTTGCCCCCCTGCGTCCGGCCCATCTCGTCGCCGGCCACCAGCATCGGGACACCGGTCGACAGGAGGAGCGTGGTGAGGAGGTTGCGCAGCTGGCGGCGGCGCAGCGCGTTGATGTCCGGATCGTCGGTCTCGCCCTCGGCGCCGCCGTTCCAGGCACGGTTGTCATGCGTACCGTCGCGGTTGCCCTCGCCGTTCGCCTCGTTGTGCTTGTGCTCGTAGCTCACCAGGTCGCGCAGGGTGAAGCCGTCGTGCGCCGTGACGAAGTTGACCGAGGCGTACGGCCGTCGGCCGCCCCAGGCGTACAGATCGCTGGAGCCGGTCAGCCGGTAGCCGAGGTCCCTTACGTCGGGCAGGGCGCCGCGCCAGAAGTCGCGTACGGCATCGCGGTAGCGGTCGTTCCACTCGGTCCAGAGCGGCGGGAAGGCGCCTACCTGGTAGCCGCCGTTGCCGACGTCCCACGGTTCGGCGATCAGTTTGACCCGGCGCAGCACCGGGTCCTGGGCGATCACCGCGAGGAACGGGGACAGCATGTCGACGTCGTGCATCGAGCGGGCGAGCGCCGCCGCCAGGTCGAAGCGGAATCCGTCGACGCCCATCTCCGTCACCCAGTACCGCAGCGAGTCGGTGATCAGCCGCAGGACCTGCGGCTGCACCACGTGCAGCGTGTTGCCGCAGCCCGTGTAGTCCGCGTACCTGCGGGCGTCGGCCTGGAGCCGGTAGTAGCCCCGGTTGTCGATGCCGCGCAGCGACAGCATCGGCCCCAGCTCGCCCGCCTCCGCGGTGTGGTTGTAGACCACGTCGAGGATCACCTCGATCCCCGCGTCGTGCAGGGCGTGCACCATCCGTTTGAACTCGCCGACCTGCTGGCCCGCGGTACCGCTCGCCGAGTAGTCGGCGTGCGGGGCGAAGTAGCCGATGGAGTTGTAGCCCCAGTAGTTGTGCAGCCCGCGGCGCAGCAGGTGGTCCTCGTGGGCGAACTGGTGCACCGGCAGCAGCTCGACCGCCGTCACCCCGAGCCGCTTCAGATGGCCGATGGCCGCCGGGTGGGCCAGACCTGCGTACGTACCGCGCAGCTCCGGGGGGATGTCCGGATGGAGCTTGGTGAAACCGCGTACGTGGAGTTCGTAGATGACGGAGTCCGCCCAGGGCGTCTTGGGCCGCCGGTCCTCCACCCAGTCGTCGTCGTCATGGACGACGACCCCCTTGGGGACGAAGGGAGCCGAGTCCCGGTCGTCGCGGACCGTGTCCGCGACCTGCTGCTGGGGCCAGTCGCGCACATGGCCGTACACCTCCGGCGGCAGGGTGAAGGTGCCGTCCACCGCCCGTGCGTACGGGTCGAGGAGCAGCTTCGCCGCGTTCCAGCGGGCGCCGGTCCAGGGGTCCCAGCGGCCGTGCACCCGGTAGCCGTAGCGGGTGCCCGGCAGGACGCCCGGCACGAAGCCGTGCCAGATCTCGTGGGTCAGTTCGGTCAGCGGGCAGCGCGTCTCGCCGCCGCGTTCGTCGAAGAGGCAGAGGTCGACAGACTCCGCCCCGCCCGCCCAGAGCGCGAAGTTCGTCCCCGCCACCCCGTCCGGGCCCACCCGGAAGCGGGCACCGAGCGGCATGGGCGCCCCCGGCCATACGGGTGGTGCGGGCGGTGCGCCACGAGCGGCCACGACCCCGGATCTCCCTTCCACCGCCTTTCCGATCGACTCCTGCAATGCCTCCTGCTCGGCTGCGCTCGACACCTCTCAGCCTCCCGCGGCTCGTTCGGACCGGCACCGGCGAGGGAGCTCACGGCGTCCCGGCCGTGGCCATCCCGATGTGGTCCTTCCCTCTGTTCTGCCCACGGCGGCCCCCGCACTCACGTTTCCCCCGAGCGGCCCTGGTCGTTGGGGGTGCGTGAACCACGTAGCGAAAAGCGCACGGGCGGGTTCGGCCGCCGTGCTGACATGGGCCGGACTGCTCACCGTGCTGGCCGTACTGACCGGCTGCACCGAAGAAACGCGGGATGTGGGGGAGGGCAAACCCCGCTCGTCCCCCGACGTGATCCGGATCTCCCCGCAGGACGGCGCCAAGGACGTCCGCCCGCAGAGCCGGATCGAGGTGAAGGTGCCCGACGGGCGGCTGGAGCGGGTGACGGTGACCCGGATCGAGGACGCCCAGCGCGAGGTGGTCGCCGGCCGGATCTCCGAGGACGGGCTCTCCTGGTCGCCCTCGGGCGGCACCGGCCGGCTCGGCCTCGCCTCCAAATACAGCGTCGAGGCGGTGGCGGTGGACGCCGCGGGCCGCCGCTCGGCCCGCAGCACCGCCTTCACCACGGTGGTCCCCGAGCACCGATTCATCGGGTACTTCAAACCGGAGAACCGCTCAACGGTGGGCACCGGCATGATCGTTTCCTTCGACTTCAGCCGCCCGGTCCGCAACCGCGCGGCCGTCGAGAGGGCCATCGAGGTCACCGCGGATCCCGCGGTGGAGGTCGTGGGCCACTGGTTCGGCGACGAGCGGCTCGACTTCCGCCCCGCGACGTACTGGAAACCGGGCACCGAGGTCACCGTCGACGTGGGCCTGCGTGATGTGGAGGGCGCGCCGGGGGTGTTCGGGAGCCAGCAGAAGACGGTCGGCTTCACGGTGGGCCGTTCGCAGGTGTCCCTGGTCGACGCGGCCGAGCACACGATGGAGGTGCGCCGTGACGGCGACCTGATCAGCACCGTGCCGATCACGGCGGGCGCCCCGAAGACGACCACGTACAACGGGAAGATGGTCGTCACCGAGCTGCACGAGGTGACCAGGATGGACGGCCGCACGGTCGGCTTCGGCGGCGAGTACGACATCAAGGACGTCCCGCACGCCATCCGGCTCACCGAGTCGGGCACCTTCCTGCACGGCAACTACTGGGCCTCGGACGACACTTTCGGCTCCCTCAACACCAGCCACGGCTGTATCGGACTGCGTGATGTGAAGGGTGGCAGCGGGGACGCCCCGGGCGGCTGGTTCTTCGACCGGACCCTCATCGGCGACGTGGTCGAGGTGGTCAACTCGAAGGACAGGAAGGTCGCGCCCGACAACGGTCTCGGCGGCTGGAACCTGGGATGGAAGGCATGGAAGGCGGGGTCCGCGCTGCGCTGACGTCCGGCCGGCCCGCCGGCTCCGCCGCACCCCCTGCCACCTGCGCATGTCCCCGGACAAGTTGGGACTGAACGGTGACATTCGGAGGGGAGCAATCCTCGCTTCCGGTGTGATTATCTAGCGCCGGGCGCGCATGTTCAGCGCGCCGGGGGTGCGGGTTCCGGCGGGACGCCGGGCCGTGCGAGGGGAGACGACCACATTGAACGGGCAGCCCATATGGGGGGCATCGGCCGGCGGACGGCGCGGGGCGGCCGGACTCCTGGCTCTGGTACTGGGCGCGTTGCTGCTCCTGGTCACGGCCTGCGGCGGGGGCACGGCGGAGAGCGGTGACAAGCCGGCGAAGGACAGCGGGCCGAAGACCGCCGACACCAGCGCCTCGCAGGCGGTCGTGACGATCGCTCCCGAGGACGGCGCGGACTCGGTGGCGACGAGCGGGGCCCTCAAGATCTCGGCGGCCAAGGGCAAGCTGAGCACGGTGAAGGTCGCCGACCCCAAGGGCAACGAGGTCGAGGGCAAGATCGCGGCGGACGGGGCCAGCTGGGTCCCGGACCGGCATCTTGCGGCGGCGACGAAGTACGCGGTGCACGCGGTCGCCAAGGACGCCAAGGGGCGCGAGTCGGCGAAGGACACCACGTTCACCACGCTGGTCCCGCAGAACACCTTCATCGGGCAGTACACGCCGGAGGACGGTTCGACCGTCGGCGTCGGTATGCCGGTGTCGATCCACTTCACCCGGGGCATCACCGACCCGGACGCCGTGGAGAACGCGATCCGTGTGACGGCCGATCCGCCCGTGGAGGTGGCGGGCCACTGGTTCGGCAACGACCGGCTGGACTTCCGTCCGCGGGAGTACTGGGCCGCGGGCACGAAGGTGACCGTGCGGCTCGACCTCGACGGTGTCGAGGGGCGGCCGGGGGTCTACGGCAAGCAGGCCAAGACGGTGTCGTTCACCATCGGCCGCAGTCAGGTCTCCACGGTCGACGCGAGCAGCCACCGGATGAAGGTGGTCAGGGACGGCAAGCAGATCAAGGACATCCCGATCTCCGCGGGCGCCCCGGCGACGACCACCTACAACGGGCAGATGGTCATCAGCGAGAAGCTCAAGGTGACCCGGATGAACGGCGACACCGTCGGCTTCGGCGGCGAGTACGACATCAAGGACGTGCCGCACGCGATGCGTCTGTCCACCTCGGGCACGTTCATCCACGGCAACTACTGGGGCGGTTCCGGCATCTTCGGCACGACCAACACGAGCCACGGCTGTGTCGGTCTGCGGGACGTGCGCGGCGGCTACGACGGCCAGACCCCGGCGGCCTGGTTCTTCAACCAGTCCCTCATCGGGGACGTGGTCGTGGTGAAGAACTCCAAGGACAAGACGATCCAGCCTGAGAACGGCCTCAACGGCTGGAACATGGCTTGGCCGGAGTGGACCGCGTAGGTCCTGTCGTCCGACGGAGCGGGGCCGGTGCTGTGACCAACAGCACCGGCCCCGCTGCCGTTAGCGCCGGTTAACCTGCCTCCCATGACCGTAACCCTCGAAGTAAGCGACAACGTCGGCACGATCCGGCTGGACCGCCCGCCGATGAACGCCCTGGACGTCGCCACCCAGGACCGTCTGCGTGAGCTGGCCGAAGAGGCCACCCGCCGCGATGACGTGCGGGCCGTGATCCTCTACGGCGGTGAGAAGGTGTTCGCCGCGGGCGCGGACATCAAGGAGATGCAGGCGATGGACCACACCGCCATGGTCAAGCGGTCCAAGGCGCTGCAGGACTCCTTCACCGCCGTCGCGCGCATTCCCAAGCCCGTCGTCGCCGCCGTCACCGGTTACGCGCTCGGCGGTGGCTGCGAGCTGGCGCTCTGCGCCGACTTCCGGATCGCCGGGGACAACGCGAGGCTCGGCCAGCCGGAGATCCTGCTCGGTCTGATCCCCGGCGCGGGCGGCACCCAGCGGCTCGCCCGGCTGGTCGGCCCTTCCCGGGCCAAGGACCTCATCTTCACGGGCCGTCACGTGAAGGCGGCGGAGGCCCTGACGATGGGTCTGGTGGACCGGGTGGTGCCCGCGGCCGAGGTGTACGAGCAGGCGCACGCCTGGGCCGCCCGGCTGGCCCAGGGGCCCGCGCTGGCGCTCCGCGCGGCCAAGGAGTCCGTGGACGCGGGCCTGGAGACCGACATCGACACCGGGCTCACGATCGAGCGGAACTGGTTCGCAGGTCTGTTCGCCACCGAGGACCGCGAGCGCGGAATGCGCAGCTTTGTGGAGGAGGGGCCGGGCAAGGCCAAGTTCCTCTGACCGAACGCCAGTTGGGTACAGAGCGGCGTGCGTTCATCCGTGCGGGCGGATTAGCTGGGCCTTAAGGCAACCTTAAGGCCCGGCGGTCCGCCGACTCCGGCACATACCTTTCTGGAGGGTGTTTCCGCAGGTCAGCCGGGCTGTCCGGGGCCGCGTTCTGCCAGTGGCATATGCCTACCCATGTCTGCGGAATGCCTGATTCCGGGGGAGGGATTCCCCCGGAACGGCCCCGGAACCCACTCCGTGCGGCCATGATGGTGGGCATGGCGGGCCTGGAGGGTGTGGAACAGCCGCGACCGCGCAGCAGCGCAACCGCGGCACGCTGGACATCGACCAGTGAGGACGAACAGGCGTTCAAGGCACTGGAGTTGTTCGGGAATCCGACGGAGGACGAGGTCCGGTTGCCCTCGCGCCCGGAGTCCGCGGCGACCGCCCGCCGGCTCACCGCGGGCGTGGTCCTGCGGCAGTGGGCGCTCTCCCCGCTGATCGCCGAGCACGCGGTTCTGCTCGTCTCGGAACTGGTCGGCAACGCGGTGCGCCACACCGGCGCCCGGGTCTTCGGTCTGCGGATGGTGCGCCGCCGGGGCTGGATCAGGATCGAGGTGCGTGACCCCTCCCGCGGGCTCCCCTGTCTGATGCCGGTCCGGGAGATGGATGTCAGCGGGCGAGGGCTCTTCCTTGTCGACAAGCTCTCCGACCGATGGGGCGTGGACCTCTTACCGCGCGGCAAGACCACGTGGTTCGAAATGCGGATCTCCGACCGCTGACCTCGCCCGGCCCCGGCCCCTGCCCGGCACCCGCTCGACCCCCCGCCTACGCGACCGGACGCACAGAAGCCCCCGGTCAGCCGTTGTGCGGCGCGTCGGGGGCCTCTATGGGGGGCCGTGAAATGGGGGGTGTGTTCACGGCCGCTGTGGACGACCTGGCCCGGGTCAATGGGGGTCGTGCCACCGACTATGGCAGACCGGTGCCCCTGGTGCCAAAGTCCCAATCCGGGCAATCGCGTACATAGCTGCCCATCTGGCGAATAAATCGTAGGTGCTTTGGGTCACCCACCTGGCTTTTCGTGCATAACCATGGGGCCGGTCGTGTAATTCATTGCCTCTTCATGTGGAGATCCGGTGCGGGTGCGAGGTGGAGTGAGCGCCGCCCCCGTGCCCACCGGATACCTCGTGGCTGGGAGCGGACCGGCCGGAGTGGCCGCCACCGTGGCGGTGGCCCGCACCCTCTCCGCCGAGTTCACCGGCCGCCGCCCGGGCCCCCGAATACGCCCGATAATCTGACCCCCGGCAGTGACGTATGACGAAGGGGCGGAACAGTGGCGGACATCGAGTCGGCACGCAAGGCATTCGACCGGTTCGACCAGAACGGCGACGGCCTCATCACGGCGAACGAGTACAAGAGCGCGATGGCTCAGCTCGGCGACCCGTTCGTCACCGAGACGGTGGCACAGGCGATCATCAACTCGAACGACGCGAACGGTGACGGCCTGCTCACCTTCGACGAGTTCTGGGCCGCGCAGAACAAGGCCTGACCCGCCTGGGGGACCCCCGGCCGCAGGGCCGGGGGGCCGCCGGACGCGCCCGCCCCATCCGTCGCGTCCTCTCCCGACGTCGCGTGCGTCCCCGTCAGCCGCGGTACGGCTCCCAGCTCCGCAGTTCGTCCTCCCGCGGGCCGAGGACCACCGCCGGCGCACCGGGACCGAACACCATCACCGGCCGGGTGGCGTCCCAGGCCGGCCAGCCGGGGTCGCCGGACCCGGCGAACCGTACCCACGCACCGTGCATCGCGTCGGCCAGTTCCTGCGGGGCGCCGGGGCCCGTCAGAGCCACCGTGCCCGGCCGGTCCAGCGTGTCGAAGACGAATCCGATCTCCAGTGCGTGGCAGGCGCCGAGACCCTGCACGGGCGAGGGCCAGCCGAACTCGTAGAGACGCGTGGCGGCACGGGCCTCCACCCGGCTGTCGGCCAGCCGGTTGAGCGGGACCCGTAGCAGCAGGTCCGTCGCGAGGGCGCCGAGCAGTTCACCGGGCGTGGCCCGGGGGCGGTTGCCGCGGTACGTACGCAGTGTGGCGCGCGGTACCCCGAACTTCCGCAGCGCCAGGCGCAGTCCGACCCGCCCCAGCCTCGTCGTCAGCCCGCTGGGCACGAACCAGAGCCGGTACTCCTCGCTGTTCGACCCCATCAGCAGATCGACGCCGTGGCCGGCGCCCTCGCGCAGCGCCTCCGCCGGATCACGTGGCAGCAGCGTGCCGTCCACCACGAGCTGGAAGGGGTTTCCGCCGGTGAGCGGGGAGCCGCCCGCGGTGATCTCCGTCTGGGCGTCCAGGAGCTTCTCCGGGTCCTGTCCGGCCAGTGCGGCGGCTGTCGCCGCAACTCCCAGGCGCGCCGCGACGAGTTCCGTCGTGCGCCGCCCGGCCTCGGGGGAGAGGGCCGTCGGCGTACCGCTCTGCAGCACGGCGCGCCGGAACAGTCCCGCCGCCCGGGGTGCCGCGAGGAGCGCGCCGACGCAGACGGCTCCGGCCGACTCCCCGGCCACCGTCACCCGGTGCGGATCGCCGCCGAACGCCGCGATGTTGTCCCGTACCCATTCCAGCGCCGCGAGCTGGTCGAGCAGCCCCCGGTTGTGCGGCGCGTCGGGGAGGACACCGAACCCCTCGATGCCCAGGCGGTAGTTGACCGAGACGAGGATCACCCCGTCCCGGGCGAACGCCGTCCCGTCGTACACCGGCACGGCCGACGAGCCGTGCAGCAGAGATCCGCCGTGGATCCAGACCAGGACGGGAAGTCCGTACGCGCCGGCCGACGGCGTCCACACATTCAGGTTCAGGCAGTCGTCGCCCGCCACCTCCGGGTCCGGCAGCAGCCGGTCCAGCGGCGGCGCGTACCCCCGTTTGGGTGCCGTCGGGCCGAACGCGACGGCGTCCCGCACCCCGTCCCACGGCTCGGGCGGCTCCGGCGCCCGGAAGCGCCGGGCTCCCACCGGCGCGGCCGCGTACGGAATGCCGCGGAAGACCCTCACACCCCCCTCGACCGCGCCGCGCACGGCGCCGTGGGCCGTCAGGACCTGCGGGGGTATGTCCACCTGGGTCTCGGGCATGGTGCGCGTCAGCCTTTCGCGGGACGACGGTCGTGACTCCATACGTACCCGCTTCCGCGCGCGACGGCGCCCGAGGGCTCCGGCGGAACCGGTCCCTCGCGGCGACGCTGCGGCCGGACGGCCGTCAGGCGGCGAAGTACCCCGACATCACTTCGCGTTCGTCGAGTTCCAGCAGATCGGGGCGGGTGTACCGCTCGGCGCGCGCGTGGTAGTCGAAATCGCCCCGGACCAGGCCGCGGTAGTCCTGGACGCAGCGTTCCAGAGCGGCCTTGGTCCCGCCGTCGATACCCGCCGCGTATATTTCCTCGGCAAGTTCCTTTTCGGCCCGCTGTACGCGCTCGGCTATGCGGGCCAGCTGAATTCCCGCCTCGTCGACCGCTTCCTGGAGTGTGCATCTGCGGTCCCGCTGAATGAGCCGGACGGCGTTGTGCTCGTATCCGAGCAGGGCTTCCTTCTCGAAGGAGCAGATGTCGTTGCAGAGACCGGAATGATCGGTCACCGCGTTACGCAGCGCGATATACGCGGGAAGGCTACGGGCCGAGTCCGGCAGATCGATTCCCGCGGTGATCTCGTGCAGGTCGAGGAAGGGCTGCATCGCCACCGAGTCCCGGCGGTGCTTCACGAAGTCGGCCCGGCTCGGCACCTGTCCCGCCGCCCGCTCCACGGCCTCCGCGTAGTACGTCCACAGCCAGGCGACGGTGTCCCTGCGGAACTGCCGGATCCAGCGCTGGGACCGGCCCTGGCAGGTGCGCCACCGCAGTCCGTCGAGCGCGCGCTCCATCGGTCCGTGCGGCACGGCGCCGTCCAGCACGTCCACGAGCCGGGCGATCGCCTCCTCGCACATCCGCGGATCGCGCCCGGCGGGTCCGTCGTCGAACTCGTCGTCCACCAGGAAGGCCCAGAAGAGCCATTGGCAGAAGAGGTCGAGATGCTGCTGCGAGGCGGACGGAAAGATGAGAGATATCCAGAGTTCCGGCCGTGTCCGCACCATCTTCTTCCTGGCCACCGGAGACAACAGGAGATCATTGGATTCCGCCCACTCCCAGGCGGCCTTCCTCGTTTGCTCCATCCCTGGATTGCACCCTGCGCTCTGGAACGGCATATGAAACACCGGCAACACAATCTGGCTCATTGGTGCCCCTCGTCGAAACGATGCGGATGAACGATACGAACCGGGAATTGATCGAATTCACGCATCGGAGCCGGCTCGTCGGCGGGAGGGTGCCCCAGGAGCGTCAGCCCTGGCCAGAGGGTCACCGTGCGAGGTAAGACCGTCATCGCGTCCACTTCCCTCCGCCGGGTGCCCGGGGTGTCGGAGCCGTGCGCGCGAGCTGTCAGGACCGCTCGCATCACCATGCGTGACACCTAGTGAACCGGTTGTCGGCGGCTGACGGAAGCGGTTTGTGACCGAAATTGCGTGATCGCCCAGAACACCTGAACGTTTCTGAGCATTCGGGTAACTCCTGGGACTGTACGCGGAGTTGGGGCAGGGCGCGTGCGCTGAAGGGCTCGGACCGTGTGCCGCGCCAGGTGGCGGCCGGGCCGGGAACGAGCCTTGAGACACGACAGCGCCGGTTCCCGCACGATGCGGGAACCGGCGCTGCTCGTGCCAGTGGCTACGGGGTGACGCAGCCGATCGAGCCGACCGGGAAGTTGTTGCCGGTCGACGTCGCCGTGAACCCGAAGGTGACGCTGCCGTCCGGCGGGATGGTCCGGTTGTAGTCGAGGTTCCTGACCGTGAGCGTGCCGTCGGACCCCCTGGCCAGTTGGCCGTTCCACACGCTGCTGACCTGGGCGCCCGCGCCGGGTGTCCACTTCACGGCCCAGCCGTCACGCGCCGTCGTGCCGTGGTTCATGACCTCGACGGAGCCCTGGAAGCCGCCGCTCCAGGAGTTGGTCACGCTGTAGACGGCCATGCAGCCGGTGTGCGGGTCGGGCGGCGTGGGCGTCGGGTCCGGAGTGGGTGTGGGGTCCGGGGTCGGCGTCGGGTCCGGGGTGCCGCCCGAGCCGCGGATGCCGGTCACCTCGCCGTTGCCGCCGTCGAAGACGACGTCGGAGCAGGAGAAGAAGTTCTCCTGGCTGTCCGAGCGAACCCACTGGATGAACATCACCGCGTCACCCGAGCGGCCCGAAGGCAGGTTCAGGTTCCAGTAGTAGTGGCCGCCGTCCGTGCCCGGCGAGCCTGTCTGCGGCGGGTTGGTGACGGTCTCGATCAGATCCAGGTCGTCCCAGCCCAGCTCGGTGCTGGGCGAGTAGCCGGGCTTGGACAGGTACACCCGGAACGAGCCCGGGTGTGCCGCCCAGTTGCTGTGCTTGACCTGGATGGTCTTCCCGGATGTCAGGTGCGTGCGCGGCCAGTCGGCCCGGGCGGCGTTGTAACCGGTGAAGTTGTACGGCGACCGGTCACCGGCGCTGCACAGCTTTCCGTCCGGGACGTAACCCGCGCCCCGTCCGCCCGCGTTGGAGTCGAGCACGGCGAACCAGTTGTACAGCGCGGTCGCGCCGCTCTCGGCGAGCGCGGCCTTGCACGCGGGGTTGGTCGGGTCCAGGGCGCCGGTGCTGGTCTTGGCGTCCAGCCAGCAGAGGTAGGTGCGCGATCCCGGGGTCATCGTCACGCCGTGGGCCTGGGCGCTGCCCTGGCCCATCAGCGTCAGGGCGATCCCGCTGAGCAGCGTCGCGAGCACCGCCGCCAGGGAAACGAGTTGTTTCTTGCGTCGAGCCATGGTGTCTCCTGTGCCTGTGTGGGGATTGGCTTCCGGTGGGGCCTGTCTCCTGCGGTCACCGCCCGGTGAGCAGCCCTCCCCGTGCGGGGGAGGACGCCCGACCGACGGGCGAGGAGTCTGGGGGGTGTGCCTGGATCAGGAGGGCGGTGCGTCGTGGTTTGGGGAGTTCGGGCGTGCGGGCCGGGGCAGGTGGTGCCGTGGCTCCTGCGCGGACACAGCCGCTGTGCCGTGGGAGTCGACGTTGCGCGGTTCCGGGACGCGGGGTGCTGGACACGGGCGCCTGGGCCCGGGTGCTGGGCACGGCTCGGTGCCGCTCGCGGGGCGGCGGGTGTGCGGCGGAGCAGCGGGGCGGTGCGGCTCCGGGATACGGAGTGCGGGGCGGCGCGGTGGGCGCCGGATCGTGCGGGTCAGCCCAGGCCCGCCGCGGAGAGTGCGCGCGTGCATGGGTCTTGCGGTGGCGCTCTCATGCGGGGCCTCTCTGGGAGGGTGACCGGATGGGGCGTTCATGGGGCGTCCAGGGAATCCGGAGCGCCGGCTCGCGTACGTCTGGGAGCGCTCCCACCCACTGGTTTCTAGGGACTGTAGGAGCGTCTCCGTGTTCCTGACAACCCATCGGGACGCACTGTGACGAACGGATTGCGAAGAGGCAGGTCAGCGGTGGCAGGCAGATGCGACGGCGCCCTCCCGTCGTGTCCACGGGCTGGGAGCGCTCCCGATATCTTCCGTGCGCGGCCGTCACGGTGACCGGCGTGAGGTGCGCCCGGGGACGGGTCGCCGCCGCGTACGCGCGCGGATCGGGCCGGCGGTGACCGGCCTGCGGTGCGCCCCGTGCCCGGGTTTCGCCGCCGCGTACGCGAGCGGATCAGGCCGACTCGCGCACCACCAGCCGCGTCCGCAGGATCACATGACGCCACGCCACCTTCGGCTGCTCCATCTCCTCCAGCAGGAGCCGCACCATGGTCCGGCCGATCTCCTCCATGGGCTGGCGTACGGTCGTCAGCGGAGGCTCGGTCTGCTCGGCCAGCTCGAAGTCGTCGAAGCCGACCACCGCCACGTCCTGCGGCACCCGGCGCCCCGCCGCCCGCAGGGCTGCGAGTGCCCCGGCTGCCATGCTGTCCGACGCGGCAAAGACGGCGTCGACCTCCGGGTGCAGCTGGAGGAGCCCCGCCATCGCCCGCCTCCCGCTGGCCTCCGTGAAGTCGCCCTGTGCGACCAGGGACGCCACCTCCTGGAGTCCGGCGTCCTTCAGCGCTTCCCGGTAACCGCGCAGCCTGCACTGGGCGACGTGCATCTCGGGCGGGCCCGCTATCGCGGCGATGGTCCGCCGGCCGCCGCGCACCAGATGGCCGACCGCGTCCCGCGCGCCGCCCGCGTTGTCCGCGTCCACGTAGGTCACCCGCTCGTCACCCGAGCGCCTGCCCAGCAGCACCGTGGGCAGCCCCGCGTCGGCGAGCATGTCCGGCAGCCGGTCCTCGGCCCGTACGGACATCAGGAGAGCCCCGTCGACCCGGCCGCCGCGTACGAACTCCACGAGCCGCTGCCGCTCGGCGTCGGTGCGGACGAGCGTGAGCAGGAGCTGCACGCCCGACTCGGTCAGGGCGTCCCCGACCGCCCGCACGATCTCCGAGAAGAACGGCTCACCGAACAGCCGCCAGTCCGTCTCCGTCATCACCAGCGCGACGGCGTCCGCGCGCCGCCCGGCCAGTGAACGCGCCGCCACGTTGGGCACGTAGTCCAGCTCGTCGATGGCGCGCTGTACGGCACGGCGTGTGGACGCCTTGACTCCGGACGCGTTGTTGATCACCCGGGAGACCGTGCCCCGCCCCACACCGGCAAGGGCGGCCACTTCCTCCAGCGTCGGTGTGCCGGAACTTCGCTTCAGCATGTTCCCACCCCCAAGAACACCCGATCCTACGGCCCGAGGAGCGCCCGGCCGCATGTCCCGCCGACCTCCGGGAACCTCCCGCGACCGCACCCGTATATCCCCCGGTCAGGCGCGTGCCGAGTGATCGGTGAGGGTCCGCCCCCGCCCTCGTCCGCCCGGCCGGCCGCGGGGCGGCGGCCTTCGTGCCGGGGGTGCGGACAGCGGCCCGGGACGGGGTCCACGGCCCGTGGGCGCGGTCGGTCCCCGAGAACACGGCAGCGGTGAATGCTGTCCAACAGCTTGACGGCGCCTCTCGCGACGCACGAGATTGGGAGCGCTCCCACTTATGTTCCGCCCCCACCGGACGCAATGCCGGTGCTCCAGTCACTGCGTGCCTTTCCCCTCCCCTAAGGACTTCAGTGTGCCGCGACATCAGCCTCTCTCTCCCCGCCTGTCCCGTACGTTCCGTCAACCGGGCCGTTCCAGACGCGTGAGCGCGTTACTGGGCGTGGCGGCCACCGCCGGGATGCTGGCCGCCGGCCTCGCCGCACCCGCGGGTGCGGCCGAACCCGCCGACGAGGCCCCCGAGGTCATCGTCAACGGGGACTTCTCCGCCGGCACCGCCCCCTGGTGGTCGACGGCCAACAGCCCCGTCGCGGTGTCGGACGGACGCCTGTGCGCCGACGTACCCGCGGGCACGGCCAACGCATGGGACGCCATCGTGGGGCAGAACCAGCTCGCCCTCACGGCGGGCGAGGGATACACCCTGAGCTACACGGCGACGTCCACCGTGCCGGTCACCATCCGTGCCAACGTGCAGATGGCGACCGAACCGTGGACCACGGAACTCGCCACCGCGCAGCAGGTCGGGACGACGCCCGAACGCGTCACCGAGACCTTCACGGCCGGAGCCGACCACGAGGCCGCACAGCTCGCGTTCCAGATCGGGGGCAGCGCCGAGGCCCTCACCTTCTGCGTCGACGACGTCTCGCTGCGCGGCGGGACCGCGCCACCGCCGTACGAACCCGACACCGGATCGCCGGTCAGGGTCAACCAGGTCGGGTACCTGACGCACGGCCCCAAGGGCGGCACGTTCGTCACCGAGGAGACCGGACCGCTGGCCTGGACGCTCGACGCGGCCGACGGGACGCGCCTGGCAGGCGGCGCCACCACCCCCGCGAGCGTGGACACCGCATCGCGGCAGAACGTCCACACCTTCGACTTCAGCGCGGTGACCACGCCGGGGGAGGGCTACACCGTCACGGTCGCGGGCGAGAGGAGTGAGCCGTTCGCCATCGGCGACGACCTCTACGCGTCGCTGCGCACCGACGCGCTCGCGTACTTCTACCACAACCGCAGCGGCATCGAGATCGACGCGGACATCGTGGGCGAGCAGTACGCGCGGCCCGCCGGCCACCTGGGCGTGAGCCCCAACCAGGGCGACAAGGACGTGCCCTGCCAGCCGGGCGTCTGCGACTACCGCCTCGACGCGGCGGGCGGCTGGTACGACGCCGGTGACCACGGCAAGTACGTCGTCAACGGCGGTATTTCCGTAGCCCAGTTGATGTCCACCTTCGAACGGACCCTGTACGAGGAGAACGCCGACGCCGGGCCGCTCGGTGACGGCCGGCTCCGTCTGCCGGAGCACGGCAACGCCACTCCCGACATCCTCGACGAGGCCCGCTGGGAGCTGGAGTTCCTGATGCGGATGCAGGTGCCCGCGGGGAAGCCGCTGGCCGGCATGGCGCACCACAAGCTGCACGACAAGGCGTGGACCGGCCTGCCGCTCCGGCCGGACCGCGACCCCCAGCCCCGGGAACTGCATCCGCCCACCACGGCCGCCACCCTGAACCTGGCTGCCACCGCCGCCCAGTGCGCCCGCCTCTTCCAGGTCTACGACGCGGACTTCGCCGCGCGGTGCCGGTCGGCCGCGCGGTCCGCGTGGACGGCGGCCAAGGCCCACCCGGACGTTCTCGCCGACCCCCAGGACGCGACGGGCGGCGGCGCCTACAACGACGACGACGTGCGGGACGAGTTCTACTGGGCGGCCGCGGAGCTGTTCCTCACCACCGGCGAGGACGCGTACCGCCAGGAAGTCCTCAACTCCCCGCTGCACGGCGACACCGACGCCGTCTTCCCGGGCGGCGGCATGTCCTGGGGTGCGACCGCCGGGCTCGGCGCCCTGAACCTTGCGTCCGTGCCGAGCAAGCTGTCCGCCGAGCAGCTCGCCACGGTGCGGGGCATGGTGACCGAGGCCGCCGACGGATACGCGGCCGACTCGGCCCGGGAGGCGTACGGCCTGCCGTACGCGCCCGAGGACGGGCACTACGTCTGGGGCTCGAACAGCCAGGTCGCCAACAACATGGTCGTCCTCGGCTCGGCGCACGACCTGACCGGCAGAACCGTCTACCGTGACGCGGTACTGCGCGGACTGGACTACCTGCTGGGCCGCAACGCGCTGAACCAGTCCTACGTCACCGGATACGGCGAGCGGGACTCGCGCAACCAGCACCACCGGTTCTGGGCCAACCAGCTCGACCCGGCCCTGCCGCACCCCGCCCCGGGGTCCCTGGCCGGCGGCCCGAACGACGCCATCCAGGACCCGGTCGCGCAAGCACGGCTGCAGGGCTGCGCACCGTCGATGTGCTACATCGACGACATCGAGTCCTGGTCCACGAACGAGATCACCGTCAACTGGAACGCCCCGCTCGCCTGGGTCGCGTCCTACGTGGACGATCTGGGCAGCGGTGCCCCCGCCACTGCCCGGTGCGAGGTCACGTACACCTCGCAGCGCTGGGACGGCGGCTTCACCACTCAGGTCGTGGTGAAGAACACCGGCGCACAGACCATCCGGCCCTGGAAGCTCGACTGGACGTTCGCCGACCGGCAGCGGGTGACCGACACGTGGGGCGCCGACGTCCGGCAGAGCGGTCCCGGCATCACCGCCGATGCGCTGCACTGGAACATCGCCATCGCCCCCGGCGGGACGGTGCGGTTCGGCTTCAACGGCCGGTCCACCGGCCCCGTGAACGACCCCCGGGTCTTCAGGCTGAACGACCGGGCGTGCGGAACGGCATCAGGACGATGAGCGGCCGAACCCCGACACGGGCCCGTGCCGCGGCCGGCGTGTCGTTCCCACTGCGTACGAGGAGGAATGCTGTGAAACGCCTTTTGGCTCTACTGGCGGCCTGCGCGACGATCCTGGGCCTCACGGCCCTGTTCAGCCCCCAGGCGGCGGCCGCCGCCGGATGCAAGGTCGACTACACGGTCACCAGCCAGTGGCAGGGCGGCTTCCAGGCCGGAGTGAAGATCACCAACCTGGGTGAACCCGTATCCGGGTGGACGCTCAAGTTCACCATGCCGGACGCGGGACAGAAGCTCGTCCAGGGCTGGAACGCCACCTGGTCGCAGTCCGGTACGGCGGTCACGACCGTCGGCCTCGACTGGAACCGCACGCTTGCCACCGGCGCGGCGGCCGACGTCGGATTCACGGGCTCCTTCACGGGCGCCAACCCGAAGCCCACGGCGTTCACGCTCAACGGCGTCGCCTGTACCGGTTCCGTCGATGAGACCCCGCCGCCCGGCACGGGTGGCGGCACCCCCCTGGAGGTCAACGGACAGGTCCGGGTCTGCGGCGTGAACCTGTGCAATCAGTACAACCGCCCCGTACAGCTGCGCGGGATGAGCACGCACGGCATCCAGTGGTTCAGCAAGTGCTACAACGGCGCCTCCGTGGACGCCCTGGCGAAGGACTGGAAGTCGGACCTGCTGCGCGTCGCCATGTACGTGCAGGAGAGCGGCTACGAGACCGACCCCGCGGGCTTCACCAGTCGCGTCAACGGCCTCGTCGACATGGCCGAGGCGCGCGGCATGTACGCGATGATCGATTTCCACACGCTGACGCCGGGCGATCCGAACTACAACCTCGGCCGCGCGAAGACGTTCTTCGCGTCCGTCGCGGCCCGCAACGCCGACAAGAAGAACGTGATCTACGAGATCGCCAACGAGCCCAACGGCGTGAGCTGGACGGCCATCAAGAGCTATGCCGAACAGGTCATCCCGGTGATCCGGGCCGCCGACCCGGACGCCGTCATCATCGTCGGCACGCGCGGCTGGTCCTCGCTGGGGGTCTCGGACGGCTCCGACGAGAGCGAGGTCGTCAACAATCCCGTCAATGCCACCAACATCATGTACGCGTTCCACTTCTACGCCGCGAGCCACAAGGACAACTACCGCAGCACGCTGAGCCGGGCGGCCTCACGGCTGCCGCTGTTCGTCACCGAGTTCGGCACGGTGAGTGCCACCGGCGGCGGAGCGATGGACCGGGCGAGCACCACGGCCTGGCTGGACCTGCTCGACCAGCTGAAGATCGGCTACGCGAACTGGACCTACTCCGACGCCGACGAGAGCAGCGCGGCGTTCAGGCCCGGCACCTGCAACGGCAGCGACTACAGCAGCAGTGGTGTGCTGACCGAATCGGGGGCGCTGCTCAAGAACCGGATCAGCACCGCCGACAACTTCCCCACCAGCTGACCGGGGGGCGGGGGGGCGGGCGGCCGGGGGCCCCCCCCCCCCCCCCCCCCACCACGCGCTGGTGTTCAACGCGTGACCGCCCCGCGCGGGCGCGGGGGTATTTTCGGTCATGTGGGGGGCCGGGGGGGTGAAGGTGGTGG
>NZ_JBEZIJ010000001.1:0-269675 GCF_040650955.1 Streptomyces sp. NPDC048560 | reverse complement strand
GGGGCGGGGCTCCGGCCGGCCGGAGCCCCGCCCGCCCCGCGATCTCAGCACTCGATGATGTTCACCGCGAGACCGCCGCGCGCGGTCTCCTTGTACTTGACGCTCATGTCGGCGCCGGTCTCCTTCATGGTCTTGATGACCTTGTCGAGGGAGACCTTGTGGGTGCCGTCGCCGCGCAGCGCCATCTTCGCCGCGGTGACGGCCTTGACCGCCGCCATGCCGTTGCGCTCGATGCACGGGATCTGGACGAGGCCGCCCACCGGGTCGCAGGTCAGGCCCAGGTTGTGCTCCATGCCGATCTCCGCGGCGTTCTCCACCTGCTCCGCCGAGCCGCCGAGCACCTCGGCGAGGGCGCCCGCCGCCATGGAGCAGGCGGAGCCGACCTCGCCCTGGCAGCCGACCTCGGCGCCGGAGATCGAGGCGTTCTCCTTGAACAGCATTCCGATCGCCCCCGCGGAGAGCAGGAAGCGTACGACGCTGTCCTCCTTCTCGGCCTCGGTGCAGCCGCCGGCCGCGAAGTTCATGTAGTAGTGCAGAACGGCGGGGATGATGCCCGCGGCGCCGTTGGTGGGGGCGGTGACGACACGCCCGCCCGCGGCGTTCTCCTCGTTGACCGCCATCGCGTAGAGGGTGATCCACTCCATGGCGTTCGCCTGCGGGTCGCCCTCGGCGCGCAGCTGGCGGGCGGAGTTCGCGGCGCGGCGGCGGACCTTCAGACCGCCGGGCAGGATGCCCTCGGTGGCCATGCCGCGTGCGACGCACGCCTGCATGACGCGCCAGATGTCCAGCAGACCGGAGCGGATCTCGGCCTCGGTGCGCCAGGCCTTCTCGTTCTCCAGCATCAGGGAGGAGATGGACAGGCCGGTCTCGCGGGCGAGGCGCAGCAGCTCGTCGCCGGTGCGGAAGGGGTGCTTGAGCACGGTGTCATCCGGGACGATCGGGTTCTCCCCGGCCACCGCGTCCTCGTCGACGACGAAGCCGCCGCCGACCGAGTAGTACGTCTTCTCCAGGAGCGGGGCGCCCTCGTGGTCGTACGCGAAGATCGTCATGCCGTTGGCGTGGTACGGCAGGGCCTTGCGGCGGTGCAGGACCAGCTGCTCGTCGGTGTCGAAGGGGATCTCGTGCATCCCGAGCAGGTTGAGGCGCCCGGAGGAGCGGATCTCCTCGACGCGCGCGTCGGCGCCCTCGACGTCGACCGTGCGGGGCGACTCGCCCTCCAGGCCGAGCAGGACGGCCTTGGGGGTGCCGTGCCCATGGCCGGTCGCGCCGAGTGAACCGTACAGCTCGGCCCGTATCGAAGCGGTGTGGGCCAGCAGGCCCTCGTTCTTCAGGCGGCGGGCGAACATACGCGCCGCGCGCATCGGGCCGACGGTGTGGGAGCTGGACGGGCCGATGCCGACCGAGAAGAGGTCGAAGACCGAGATGGCCACGGGAGTACTCCTAAAGGGGTTGGTAGACGCCGTTGTCTGCCGGGTGGTGCGGGACGGGCCGGCGGGCCCGCGGAGCGCGGGGCAGCGATGAGGGCACCGTGCTCACTCTTCAGTGTGCGCGGTGCCCCCACCGGATGTGCAAACTGCGGATGGCCGGGGGCGTACCCGGCGGATCATGGCCGGGGTCGCGGCCCTGATCCGCCGGGCACGCCCTACTTGAGGCCGGGGTACAGCGGGAACTTGCCGGCCAGCGCGACGACGCGGGCCTTCAGGTCGTCCGCGTCGTACGACGGCTTCAGGGCCGACGCGATGATCTCGGCGACCTCGGCGAAGTCCTCGGCCTGGAAACCGCGGGTGGCCAGGGCCGGCGTACCGATCCGCAGACCCGAGGTGACCATCGGCGGCCGAGGGTCGTTCGGGATGGCGTTCCGGTTGACCGTGATGCCCAGCTCGTGGAGCCGGTCCTCGGCCTGCTGGCCGTCCAGCTCGGAGTCGCGCAGGTCGACGAGGACCAGGTGCACGTCCGTGCCGCCGGAGAGGACGGAGACGCCGACCTCGGTGACGTCCGGCTGCACCAGACGCTTGGCGAGGATGCGGGCGCCGTCCAGGGTGCGCTGCTGGCGCTCCTTGAACTCCTCGCCCGCCGCGATCTTGAACGAGACGGCCTTGGCCGCGATCACGTGCTCCAGCGGGCCACCCTGCTGACCGGGGAAGACCGCAGAGTTGATCTTCTTGGCGAGCTCCTGCGTCGACAGGATCACGCCACCGCGCGGACCGCCGAGGGTCTTGTGCGTGGTGGTCGTGACGACGTGGGCGTGCGGCACCGGGTTGGGGTGCAGACCCGCGGCGACCAGACCGGCGAAGTGCGCCATGTCGACCATCAGGTACGCGCCGACCTCGTCCGCGATGCGGCGGAAGGCGGCGAAGTCGAGCTGGCGCGGGTAGGCGGACCAGCCGGCGACGATCAGCTTCGGCTTGGACTCCTTGGCGAGGCGCTCGACCTCGGCCATGTCCACGACGCCGGTCTCGTCGACGTGGTACGGGACCACGTTGTAGAGCTTCCCGGAGAAGTTGATCTTCATGCCGTGGGTCAGGTGACCGCCGTGGGCGAGGTTCAGGCCCATGATCGTGTCGCCCGGCTTCAGCAGCGCGAACATCGCGGCGGCGTTGGCCTGCGCACCGGAGTGCGGCTGGACGTTCGCGGCCTCGGCGCCGAAGAGCGCCTTGATGCGGTCGATCGCGATCTGCTCGACGACGTCGACGTGCTCGCAGCCACCGTAGTAGCGGCGGCCCGGGTAGCCCTCGGCGTACTTGTTGGTGAGGACGGAGCCCTGCGCCTCCATGACCGCGACCGGAGCGAAGTTCTCCGAGGCGATCATCTCGAGGGTGGACTGCTGACGGTGGAGCTCGGCGTCGACAGCGGCGGCGACGTCCGGGTCCAGCTCGTGGAGGGAGGAGTTGAGAAGCGACATCAGGGGATCCCTTGGGTCTCAGTTGCCGGAGAACTCGGTGTACTCGTCCGCGGAGAGCAGGTCCTCCGGCTCGTCCGCAACGCGTACCTTGAACAGCCAGCCGCCCTCGAAGGGAGCGGAATTCACCAGCGACGGGTCGTCCACGACATCCTGGTTGGCCGCGGTGACCTCACCGGTGACCGGCGAGTACAGGTCGCTGACCGACTTGGTCGACTCCAGCTCACCGCAGGTCTCGCCCGCGGTCACCGTGTCACCGACCTCGGGGAGCTGGGCGTAGACGACGTCACCGAGCGCGTTGGCGGCGAATTCGGTGATGCCGATCGTGGCCACACCGTCCTCGACGGCCGACAGCCACTCGTGCTCCTTGCTGTACCGCAGCTGCTGGGGGTTGCTCATGACCTGAATTCTCCTGTACGCGGGGGAGTGCTGATGAACGGTGGTCTTACGGTGTGAGACGCGACTGCGTCACGCCGGGAGCCCCGGGATGTCCCCGGTGCCGCTTCAGGCGCTGTGGTCACTTCTGACGCTTGTAGAAGGGCAGTGCCACGACCTCGTACGGCTCGTGGGTGCCCCGGATGTCGACGCCGACCCCGGCGGTCCCGGGCGTGGCGTGCGCCGCGTCCACGTACGCCATGGCGATCGGCTTGCCCAGGGTGGGCGACGGGGCGCCCGAGGTGACCTCGCCGACGACCTTGCCGTCGGAGACCACGGGGAAGCCCGCGCGCGGGACCCGGCGGCCCTCGGCGACCAGGCCGACGAGCTTGCGCGGAGGAGCGGTCTCGGCGCGCTCGGCGGCGGCCCGAAGGGCCTCGCGTCCGACGAAGTCGCCCTCCTTCTCGAACTTCACGACCCGGCCGAGACCCGCGTCGAACGGGGTCAGCGCGGTGGTCAGCTCGTGCCCGTACAGCGGCATGCCCGCCTCCAGGCGCAGCGTGTCGCGGCAGGAGAGCCCGCACGGGATCAGGCCGACCGGGGCGCCCGCCTCGGTCAGGGCCTTCCACAGCTGCTCGGCGTGCTCGGGGGCGACGAAGAGCTCGAAGCCGTCCTCGCCGGTGTATCCGGTACGGGCGATCAGGGCGGGGACACCGGCGACGGTGCCGGGCAGGCCCGCGTAGTACTTCAGACCGTCCAGGTCGGCGTCCGTGACGGACTTGAGGATGCCGGGGGACTCCGGCCCCTGGACGGCGATCAGCGCGTACGCGTCACGGTCGTCCCGCACGACGGCGTCGAACCCGGCGGCGCGCTCGGTGATCGCGTCGAGGACGATCTGGGCGTTGCCCGCGTTGGCGACGACCATGAACTCCGTCTCGCCGAGGCGGTAGACGATCAGGTCGTCCAGGATGCCGCCGTCCTCGCGGCAGATCATGGTGTAGCGGGCGCGGCCGAGGCCGACCGTGGCGATGTTGCCTACGAGCGCGTGGTTCAGCAGGTCGACGGCCTGCGCACCTGTGACCGTGATCTCACCCATGTGCGACAGGTCGAAGAGACCGGCCTTCGTACGCACGGCGTTGTGCTCGTCGCGCTCGCTGGCGTAGCGCAGCGGCATGTCCCAGCCGGCGAAGTCGGTCATGGTGGCGCCCAGCGAACGGTGCAGGGCGTCCAGCGCGGTGTGGCGGGGGGAGGTGCTCGGGGCAGTGCTCATCGATACGGCTCCAGGGCATGACGACAGAGGACGATCCCTCCCCATCTGTCATCGGAACCTGAGAGGTTCGCCGAGAGGCCCTGAAGGGGTCTTCCCTACAGAGGTCGGCTTGCACCTTGGGTGGAGCCGCGGAACGGCTCGCTTTTCAGATCTGCCTCATCCACGCGGTACGGGGCCTGAGAGATTCAAGGGAGGAACTTGCTCCTTCGGCGCCCGGCACACACAGTGTCCGGAACTCTCCCGCGCGGATTCAAACGGCCGGTATGCAGTTGGCGGGGTCATCATCGCACGCCATGCGGGAGAGTGGGGCGTCCGGTCCCGACGGATACGGGCGGGTGAGCCGGTTGTGCCGCATTACCTTTTCTTTACACTTCTTGGGCAGATGTGGGTCACCGGACAGGGGGAGGCGACGACGTTGCAGCGTTACGCGACGACAGCGGGAGCCGCGCACGGCGCGGTGCCACCGCAGCAGGCGGTACCCGTCCGCAGCGGAACACTGGGCACGCACGCGCCCGTGGTGCGCGACCTGCGCAGCCGGGACGGGCGCGGTCCGCGCAGCCTGGACTTCGCCGCGGGCGACGTGGTGGTCGTCTCGGGACTGCCGGGCAGCGGCAAGTCGACCCTGATCCGCCGCACGGTGACGGACCGGGCGATCGACTCCCAGGACACCAGGGACCGCTGGGCCCGCGCCCTGCCCGGTTTACTCCCGTACGCCCTCTACCGCCCGCTCGTCAGGGCCGCCCACTACACAGGGCTCTGGCGGGCCCTGCGCTCCGGTGAGTCCGTCGTGGTCCACGACTGCGGCACGCAGACGTGGGTGCGGCGCTGGCTGGCCCGGGACGCCCGTCGCCGGGGCCGCATCCTGCACCTCGTCCTGCTCGACGTCACCCCCGAGGTGGCCAGGGAGGGCCAGCGCGAGCGTGGACGCGGAGTCTCCGGTTACGCCTTCGCCCGGCACCGTCGCTCCGTCGGCCGGCTGATGCGCGACACGGAGACCGGTCTGCTTCCGGCGGGATGCGCCTCGGCGGTGCTGCTGGACCGCGAGGCCGCGGACGCCCTCGACCGGATCACGTTCGAACGGGCCTGAGGTCTCCCGCCCGGCCGGTGAGGGCCGCTCGTCTACGATCGCTGGCGCAAGGCAGGACCAGAGGGGAAGCAGGGGACCAGTGGACAATCCGGCGCCGTTCGAGACGCAGCCGCACCATGGCTGGCCGGCCAACGAGCTCGAAGAAGTCCTGGTCGCCTCCCTCGGCGTCCCGGAAGCGGCCGGCCGGCTGCTCGAAGTGCTCGGCCGGAGCCAGGTCTGGGTGCCGCTGCCCAACGGCGGCAATCCCGCCAGCGCGGACCTCGACCTGCCGATGATGGACATCGACGGCGCGGCGTACGTCCCCGTCTACAGCTCCGAGGCGCAGTTCCTGCTGTGTGTCGGCACACACCTCTCCTTCGCCGTGGCGCCCGCACGCGAGTTCGCCCGCGGGCTGCCCCCGCAGGTCGGCATCGCGGTGAATCCGGGTGGCGCGGTCGGCCTCCCCCTGCCGCCGCCCGCCGTGGCCGAATTGTGCCGGGCGGGGCGCACTCCGCTGGACGGGCCCGCCAGCGGTGGCCGGGTCACGCTCTACGAGCCCGACTGGCAGGAGGACCCGGTCGACTTCCTCGCCGCGGTGTCCGGCGAGTTCCAGGCGAGCGGCGTCGTCAGCACCGCCCGCAGGGCCCTCGCAACCATCGAGGGCGGCGACCCCGTCCTCTTCGTCGGCGTCGAGTTCGCCACGTGGGACGGGGCGGGGCAGAGCGCCCCGATGGACGCACTCGGCCGCGCGCTCGGCCGGGTCCAGCCGCCCTGGCCGGTCAATCTCGTGCTCCTGGACGTGGCGCAGGACCCGGTGGGGGACTGGATGCTGGCGAAGGTACGTCCCTTCTACCGGCGCGAAGGACACTGATCCGGCGGCGCGAAGGACACCGACCGCCGTCAAGTCGGTGTCAGAAGCGAGGCATAAGCTGGTTTGATGGCATGGCGGGGTCGCACCCGTATGCCCGGAAGTGGCGGGGCGACACAGCGGATCGATGAGGGGCGGGACCCAGGGTGAGCGCGTCAGGCACCGCGGCGGCCGGGCAGATCGAGCACATGCTGGGCCAGGTGACGCCCGGGCGTTACGACGCGTACGAAGCCCTGCTCCAGGCACTCACCGACGGCCGGGTCTGGATGCTGCTCTGGCACGGCACCGCGGGCTCCCCCGACGCCCAGTACGGGAACATGGAGGTCGACGGGCTGGGCTACGCCCCCTGTGTGACCTCCGCCCAGGAGCTCTCCGCCAGTGGCTGGAACCGCGCCCACGAGCTGGTCACCGGACGTGACATCGCCCGCGCGCTGTTCCCCGACCGCTGGGGGATCTGGCTCAACCCGCACGCCCCGGGCGGCGGCGTCGGCATCCCCTGGCTCGACCTGCGCCGGATCGCCACCGGCCTCGACCGGATGCCGGCGGGACCGCTGAGGCTCTCCGAGCCCGCCATCGAGATCCCGCAGTTCTACGCCATGCTCACGCAGAACGCCCACCGCACCCCGGCCGTCCGCTCCCTGCGCCGCGCCTGGGTGCAGCCCGCCCTCGGCGTCCCGTACCTCGCGATCGGCCTCGACCTCTACGACACCGGCCGGCCGTCCGTCGACGCCGTGCGGGCGATGATGCAGCAGTCGATCGGCACGGTCCCCGACGGCCTGCCCGTCTCCACCGTCTCCATGTCCGACGAGTACGACCCCGTCGCCATGTGGCTCCGCGCCAACTCCCGGCCGTTCTACGACCGCGAGGCGCACGCCCCGGCCGGACAGCCGCCGGCCGCGCCCGGCTACGGATACCCCCCGGCCGCCGGTCAGGCCCCGCGCGGCTTCTAGAGCCCCTCGGTTCGTCCCATCCAGGCGTTTCGCCCCCCATTCGGGGGGCGAATTGCATTTCGGCCCCTCTGTGGTCCGGTGCCACCCAACGGGGCCTAAGCGGTGATCCGTGCCCTAATCCACGTCAACCTCCCGGCGTCCGGGGGGCGTTCACGGGCGTCCGGATAACGGATCGGCCCTGGTGCATCACGGTTAGGCATCCATTCACCGTCAAGTCTGGCAACCTGTCGCGGCCCCGATGAAGACTCCCGCAACAAGGGATGTTCCGTCCCTGAACACAAACGGACTGATCACGCCGCCACAGCGGCAAGTGTGTACCGGCCACCGCCGGTTGAGAGGGGTCCCTGGCACGATGACGGCACCACTTCACGAGCCGACAACGGAAGCGGCCCCGACGCCGGGATTCGAGGCCGGCGTCCCGGAGAAGGCGGTGCAGGGCCGCTCCCTGGGCCGCATCGCCTGGGAGCGCCTGAAGCGGGACAAGCTGGCTCTCGGCGGTGGCGTCGTGGTGCTGTTGCTCATCCTCGTCGCCGTGCTGGCGCCACTGATCACGAGTCTGGTCGGGCAGTCGCCGTACGAGCGCCACGAGGACCTGATCGACCCTCTCTTCTCCACGCCCATCGGATCGTTCGGCGGGATGAGCTCAGAGCACCTGCTCGGGGTCGAGCCGGTCAGCGGCCGCGACATCTTCGCCCGCATCGTCTACGGCGCCCAGGTCTCGCTGCTCGTCGGCTTCGCCTCCGCCGTGGTCGCCATCGTGCTGGGCACCGTTCTCGGTGTGCTCGCGGGCTTCTTCGGCGGCTGGCTGGACACGATCATCAGCCGCGTGATGGACATGCTGCTCGCCTTCCCGCAGCTCCTGTTCATCATCGCGCTGGTCTCCGTCATGCCGAACGAGATGCTGGGCCTGACCGGTACCGGCGTCAGGCTCTTCGTGATGATCCTGGTCATCGGATTCTTCGGCTGGCCGTACGTCGGCCGGGTCGTCCGGGGCCAGACGCTGTCGCTGCGCGAGCGCGAGTACGTGGACGCCGCCCGCAGCCTCGGGGCCGGACGGATCTACATCCTCTTCAAGGAGCTCCTGCCCAACCTCGTCGCGCCCATCATCGTGTACGCCACGATGATGATCCCGACCAACATCCTCACCGAGGCAGCCCTGAGCTTCCTGGGTGTCGGAGTGAAGCCGCCGTCCGCCTCCTGGGGCGAGATGCTGTCCGCGGCCCTGAGCTACTACGAGGCCGACCCCATGTACATGGTCGTCCCGGGTGTGGCGATCTTCATCACCGTGCTCTCCTTCAACCTCTTCGGCGACGGCGTACGCGATGCGCTCGACCCGAAGGGCACCCGCTAACTGCCGTACCGCGAAGCCCGTGCACCGCACGGGCCGCTTCTACACACGGAGGATCCGAATCGTGACTACCCGACGGAACGCACGGCGCAAGCAGGCAGTGGCCGCTGCTGCCGTGGTCGCGGCGCTGCTCTCCACCGCTGCGTGCGGCGGCGGCGAGGACAGCGGTGGCAAGGACGGCAAGGGCAAGACGTCGGCGGCCGGCTTCGACGCGGCCAACAACAAGATCGCCAACCCCTCGACGAAGAAGGGCGGCACGCTGAAGTTCGCCGGCGCCCAGGACGCCGACTCGTGGGACACCACGCGTGGCTACTACGGCTTCGTGTGGAACTTCATGCGCTACTACAGCCGCCAGCTGGTCACCGGCAAGGCCGAGCCGGGCAAGGCCGGAGCCGAGCTGACGCCGGACCTCGCCACCGAGCGCGCCAAGATCACGGACGACGGCAAGACGTACACGTACACCCTGCGTGACGGCGTCACGTGGGAGGACGGCAAGCCGATCACCTCCCAGGACATCAAGTACGGCATCGAGCGCCAGTGGGCGCAGGACGTGCTGTCCGGTGGCCCGGTCTACCTGCGTGACATCCTCGACCCCAAGGGCGAGTACAAGGGTCCGTACAAGGACACCTCCAAGGACAAGCTGGGCCTGAAGGCCATCGAGACGCCGGACGAGAAGACCATCATCTTCAAGCTCCCGACGGCGAACTCGGACTTCGAGGAGATCCTCGCGCTGACCTCGTCCTCGCCGGTCCGCCAGGACAAGGACACCAAGTCGAAGTACGGCCTGAAGCCGTTCTCCTCCGGCCCGTACAAGTTCGAGTCGTACGCGCCCGGCAAGTCCGTCGTGCTGGTCCGCAACGAGAACTGGAAGCAGTCCTCCGACCCGGTCCGCAAGGCGCTCCCGGACAAGATCACGCTGAACCTGTTCTCCAACGCGGACGACATGGACAACCGTCTGATCGCCGGCGACTTCGACCTGGACATCAACCAGACGGGTCTCTCCCCGCAGGGCCGTATCAAGGCGCTGAAGGAGCACAAGGAGAACCTGGACAACCCGGTCTCGGGCTACATCCGTTACGCGGTCTTCCCGCAGAACGTCGCCCCGTTCGACAACATCGACTGCCGCAAGGCCGTCATCTACGGAGCCGACCACAAGTCGCTCCAGACCGCGCGCGGCGGCCCGGTCGCCGGTGGCGACATCGGCACCAACATGCTGCCCCCGTCGGTGCCCGGTTCCGAGGGCCAGAAGTACGACCCGTACGGTCTCGCCGCCAACGACGGCGCGCCGGACGTCACCAAGGCCAAGGAAGCGCTGAAGGCGTGCGGCAAGCCCGAGGGCTTCTCCACCACCATCGCCGTCCGTAACAACAAGCCGGTCGAGGTCGCCACCGCCGAGTCGCTCCAGGCGTCGCTCGGCAAGGTCGGCATCAAGGTCGACATCGACAAGTACGACGGTTCGCAGACCTCGGGCATCATCGGTAACCCGTCCGTGGTCAAGAAGAAGAACTACGGAATCATCATCATGGGCTGGGGACCGGACTTCCCCTCGGTCCAGGGTTACGGCGCGCCCCTCTGGGACAGCAGCTACATCCTCGAGAGCGGCAACAACAACTTCGCCATGATCGACGACAAGGCGATCGACGCCAACTTCGACAAGTTCTCCGTCGAGCTCGACGCGGAGAAGAAGAAGGCCATCGCCACGGAGATCAACCACCAGGTGATGGAGGGCGCGTACTACCTGCCCTTCGTCTTCGAGAAGTTCATCAACTGGCGCTCCCCGCGACTGACGAACGTCTACACGACGGACGCCTACAGCGGCACGTACGACTTCACCAGCCTGGGCGTTGTGAAGTAACCACCACACCGGCACACCCGCCGTACGGCACGAAAGGCAGGTGAAGGCCGGAGCGGTGCGGCCGCGGGCCATCGGACGACCTCCGGTGGCCCGCGGTCCCCCGCCGGGCCGAGAGCAGTGCTCACATACCTCATCAGGCGGCTCATGGCCGTCGCAGTAATGCTTGTGGTCATCGTCGTGGTGGTCTTCTGCATTTTCTTCCTCATCCCCCAGTGGACCGGCGTCGACCCCGCCACGATGTACGTGGGCAAGACCTCGGACGCGGCGGCGGTGGAGGGGATCCGGCAGAAGCTCGCGCTGGACGAACCGATCCTCATTCAGGTCCTGGAGTTCTTCAAGGGCATCTTCGTCGGGCGTACCTACGCCTCGGGCGGCGACGTCACGAACTGCGCCGCGCCCTGCTTCGGCTACTCCTTCCGCAGTGAGCAGGCCATCTGGCCGGTGCTCACGGACCGTCTGCCGGTCACCATGACGCTCGCGCTCGGCGCGGCCGTCCTGTGGCTGCTCGGCGGTGTCGCGGCCGGCGTGCTGTCCGCCCTCAAGCGCGGTACGGCGTGGGACCGTTCGGCCATGGTCGTCGCGCTCGCGGGCGTCTCGCTGCCGATCTACTTCACCGCCATGGCCTCCCTCGCGATCTTCGACTACGGGCTCGGCTGGATCGACTCCGGCTTCGTGCCGTTCGGGGACAGTCCCACCGGCTGGCTCCAGGGCATGTTGCTGCCGTGGGTCACCCTCGCCTTCCTGTACGCGGCGATGTACGCCCGCATCACGCGGGCCACCATGCTCGAAGTCATGGGCGAGGACTACATCCGTACCGCCCGGGCCAAGGGCCTGAGCGAGCCGGTCGTCATCGGCAAGCACGCCATGCGCTCGACCATGACTCCCATCCTGACGATGCTGGGCATGGACCTCGGCGCACTCATCGGCGGGGCGATCCTCACCGAGACCGCGTTCAGCCTTCCCGGCCTCGGCCAGGCGGTGCTCGCGGCGATCAGGGAGCGCGACCTGCCGGTGATCCTGGGCGTCGTCCTGATCACCTCGCTCGCGGTGATCATCGCCAACCTCGTCGTGGACATCCTGTACGCCGTGATCGACCCCCGAGTGAGGCTGTCATGACCGAGCTGAGCACGAGCGGAGCCGCCCTGGGCGAGCCCGTCGCCTCCGCCTCGCCCGCATCCGGCGCCTTCCTCGACGTCCGCGACCTGAAGGTGCACTTCCCGACCGACGACGGCCTGGTCAAGTCGGTCGACGGGCTCAGCTTCACGCTGGAGAAGGGCAAGACCCTCGGCATCGTGGGCGAGTCCGGCTCCGGCAAGTCCGTGACCTCGCTGGGGATCATGGGTCTGCACACCGCCGGCCAGTACGGCAAGCGCAAGGCCCAGCTCTCCGGCGAGATCTGGCTGAACGGCAAGGAACTGCTCTCCAGCGACCCGGACGAGGTGCGCAAGCTCCGCGGCCGGGACATGGCGATGATCTTCCAGGACCCGCTGTCCGCGCTGCACCCGTACTACACGATCGGCAAGCAGATCGTGGAGGCGTACCGGGTCCACCACGACGTCACCAAGAAGGCGGCCCGCACCCGGGCCGTCGAGATGCTCGACCGGGTCGGTATCCCGCAGCCCGACAAGCGGGTCGACAGCTATCCGCACGAGTTCTCCGGCGGAATGCGCCAGCGCGCGATGATCGCGATGTCGCTGGTCAACAACCCGGAGCTGCTGATCGCCGACGAGCCGACCACGGCTCTCGACGTGACCGTGCAGGCGCAGATCCTCGACCTGATCCGGGACCTGCAGACGGAGTTCGGCTCCGCGGTCATCGTCATCACGCACGACCTGGGCGTCGTGGCGGAGCTCGCCGACGACATCCTCGTGATGTACGGCGGGCGCTGCGTGGAGCGCGGACCGGCCGAGAAGGTGTTCTACGAGCCGCGGCACCCCTACACCTGGGGACTGCTCGGCTCCATGCCGCGCCTCGACCGGGACCAGACCGAGCGGCTCATTCCGGTGAAGGGCTCCCCGCCCTCGCTCATCAACATCCCGTCGGGCTGCGCCTTCAACCCGCGCTGCCCGTACGCGGATCTGCCCAAGGACGACGTCACCCGCACCGTACGGCCCGAGTTGCTGGAGGTCGGCAGCCGGCACTCGGCCGCCTGCCACATGTCGCAGGAGCAGCGGGAGCGTATCTGGACCGAAGAGATTGCGCCCAAGCTGTGAGCGAGGACAAAAGCGAGGACAAAGCCGTGACGAGCCAGGACAACAGCGTCGGCGTTCCCGCGCAGCGGGCCGCCGGAGAGGGTGCCTCCCCGGAGGTGCTGCTCCGGGTGAGCGGTCTGAAGAAGCACTTCCCCATCAGGAAGGGCCTGCTCCAGCGCACGACCGGAGCCGTGCGGGCCGTCGACGGGATCGACTTCGAGGTGCACGCGGGGGAGACCCTGGGTGTGGTCGGGGAGTCCGGCTGCGGCAAGTCGACGATGGGCCGGCTGATCACGCGGCTGCTCGAACCCACGGCCGGCACGATCGAGTTCGAGGGCAGGGACATCACGCACCTCGGTGTGGGCGGTATGCGCCCGATGCGCCGGGACATGCAGATGATCTTCCAGGACCCGTACTCCTCGCTGAACCCGCGGCACACGATCGGCACGATCGTCGGAGCCCCCTTCAAGCTCCAGGGCGTCAAGCCCGAGGGCGGCGTCAGGAAGGAGGTGCAGCGGCTGCTGGAGGTGGTCGGCCTCAACCCCGAGCACTACAACCGGTATCCGCACGAGTTCTCCGGCGGCCAGCGTCAGCGCATCGGGATCGCCAGGGCGCTCGCGCTCAACCCGAAACTGGTCGTGGCCGACGAGCCGGTCTCCGCGCTGGACGTCTCGATCCAGGCGCAGGTCGTCAACCTCCTGGACGACCTCCAGACCGAGCTGGGCCTCACCTACGTGATCATCGCCCACGACCTCTCGGTGGTCCGGCACGTCTCGGACCGGATCGCGGTGATGTACCTCGGCAAGATCGTGGAGCTGGCCGACCGCGAGTCGCTCTACAAGGCGCCGATGCACCCGTACACCAAGGCGCTCCTGTCGGCCGTGCCGATCCCCGACCCGAAGCGCCGGTCGGCGAAGAGCGAGCGGATCCTGCTCAAGGGTGACGTCCCGTCGCCCATCTCCCCGCCGAGCGGCTGCCGCTTCCACACCCGCTGCTGGAAGGCGACGGAGGTCTGCTCCGTGCAGGAACCGCCGCTGGTCGCCCTGAAGACCGGGCACCAGGTGGCCTGCCACCACCCGGAGAACGCGCCGGACCAGGTCCCGGGCGACACCGTGCTGGCGACGGCGCGGGAGGCCATCGAGATCGTGGCCCTGAAGAAGGAGCCGGAGCCGGACGCCGCGGAGCCGGCTGCCGGAGCCACCACCGGAGCGGCTTCGCCGGCGCCTGCGGAAGCCGCCGCGGAACCCGCGTCCGAACCCGCGGCTCCGAAGGAGACCCAGGAGCCGGGGGACAGCCCCAAGGAGTAGTACGGGCACAATTGCCCGGGTGCTCCTCGAACTGTTCACGCCCTCCGTCCAGCATGCGCTCGACATCGTCGGAATCTTCGTCTTCGCGATCTCGGGCGCACTGCTCGCCGTACGCAAGAACTTCGATGTCTTCGGCATCGCGGTGCTCGCCGAGGCGACAGCGCTGGGCGGGGGGCTGTTCCGTGACGTGATCATCGGCGCGGTTCCGCCCGCCGCGTTCACGGATCTGGGCTACTTCACCACCCCGCTGCTCGCGGCGGGTCTGGTCTTCTTCCTGCACCCCCACGTCGAGCGCATCCAGGTCGGCGTCAACGTCTTCGACGCCGCCGGTCTCGGGCTCTTCTGCGTCACCGGCACGGTGAAGGCGTACGAGTACGGCCTCGGCCTGACCGCATCGGCGGCCCTGGGGCTCACCACCGCGGTCGGCGGCGGTGTCCTGCGCGACGTACTGGCCAACGAGGTGCCCTCGCTGCTGCGCTGGGACCGCGACCTGTACGCGGTGCCCGCGATCGTCGGGGCCACGATTGTCGCGCTGTGCATCCGCTTCGACGCGCTCGACGCCTTCACCAGTGGTGCGGCCGTGATCACCGCCTTCGCGCTGCGGCTGCTGGCGATGCGCTTCCACTGGCGGGCGCCCCGTGCGTACAACCGCCGCTCGGCGACGGCCGATGAGGGCTGAAGGACGGGGCGGCCCTCAGGGCTGTCACGATCGGGCGAGGCAAAAAGCTACCGCTCAGTAATACAATCGGTGTACCGTGCATCCCATGTCACAGGCAACGCGGACGCAGACGGCGCAGGCAACCATCGGGGACAGCGAGTTCGACCGGGACACCGCTGTCACGCTGCGCGAGGAAGGTGTCTACGACGCGGAACTCTCCGCCGGCTGGACGATCATCCACGCCGTCAACGGCGGTTACCTGCTGGCCATGCTCGGCCGGGCCCTCGGACAGGCGCTCCCGCACGCCGACCCGTTCTCGGTCTCGGCGCACTACCTCACCGCCTCCGAGCCGGGCCCCGCGGTGATCCGTACGCAGGTCGTCCGCACCGGCCGCACGCTCTCCACCGGCCAGGCCTCCCTCTTCCAGTACGCGGAGGACGGCACCGAGACGGAGCGCATCCGCGTCCTCGCCACCTACGGCGACCTGGACGCGCTCACCGACGACATCCGCACCTCGGCGCAGCCGCCCGCGATCCCGCCGCTGGAGAACTGCCTCGGCACGGGCGACGGACCGGCCCCGATCCCCGGCAGCTCCGCGATCACCGAGCGCCTCGCCATCAAGCTCGACCCCGCGACGGTCGGCTGGGCCGTCGGCGCCCCGTCCGGCAAGGGGGAGATGCGCGGCTGGTTCGGCCTGGCGGACGGCCGCGACGCGGACGCGCTCTCCCTGCTGCTCACGGTGGACGCCATGCCGCCGACCTCGTTCGAACTCGGCCTCAAGGGCTGGACGCCCACGATCGAGCTGACGACCCACATCCGCTGCCGCCCGGCCCCCGGACCGCTGCGGGTCTCCATCACCACCCGCAACCTCGCGGGCGGGTTCCTGGAGGAGGACGCGGACGTCTGGGACAGCGCGGGCCGCCTGGTCGCCCAGTCCCGCCAGCTGGCCAGGGCCCCGCGCGGCTGAGGCGGCACACCAGGGAGCTCAGCCCGCCAGGCGGGCCATCCACTCCTCGACGTCGTCCGCCGACCGGGGCAGCCCCGCCGACAGGTTCTCGTGGCCGTCCTCGGTGACGAGCAGGTCGTCCTCGATCCTGACGCCGATGCCGCGCCACTCCTGCGGCACGGTGAGGTCGTCCGGCTGGAAGTACAGGCCGGGCTCGACGGTGAGCACCATGCCGGGCTCCAGCACTCCGTCGACGTACGCCTCGTTCCGGGCCCGCGCGCAGTCGTGGACGTCCAGGCCGAGCATGTGACCGGTGCCCGCCATGGTGAAGCGGCGCTGGAGGCCGAGGTCGTACGCGCGCTCGGCGGGACCCTCGATGAAGCCCCACTCGACCAGCCGGACCGCCAGATGGCGCTGGGCCGCCTCATGGAAGTCGCGGTAGGCGGCACCCGGCTTGACGGCGGCCATCCCGGCTTCCTGGGCCTCGTACACCGCGTCGTACACCGTGCGCTGGAGAGGGGTGAAGGTGCCGTCGATCGGAAGCGTCCGCGTGACGTCGGCGGTGTAGAGGGTGTGCGTCTCCACGCCGGCGTCGAGCAGGAGCAGGTCGCCGGGGCGCACCGGGCCGTCGTTGTCCGTCCAGTGCATGATCGTGGCGTGCTCGCCCGCCGCGCAGATCGAGCCGTAGCCGACGGAGTTGCCCTCCAGCCGGGCGCGGCGGAAGAACGTGCCCTCGATCCACCGCTCGGACGACGCGACCGCCCTGGAGAGCTCGCCGATCACATCGGTGAATCCGCGCACGGTGGAGTCGACCGCCTTGCGGAGCTCGACGGTCTCCCACGCGTCCTTGACGAGACGGAGATCGCTGAGCGCCCCTTCCAGCTCGGCGTCGCGCTCCTCCTCGGACGTGACGGCCGCCTCCAGGGACGGGTCGAGGCCGCGCACGATCCGGGTCGGCGCACCGGAGGCGGCCGCCAGGTCCTCCGGAGCCCTGCGGACGTCGCGGCAGGGCAGGCCGAGCACGAGCTCCGCCTCGGCGAGGGAACGCCTGCGGCCCATCCACAGTTCGGCCGTGGCGCCGGTCCAGAACTCGTCGTCGGTCCTGCTGTCGCGCGGCAGCTGGTAGCAGTACGCGTCGTGGCCGCCGTCCGCGCGGGGTTCGAGGACGAGGGCGCCGTCCCGGGCCCGGTCTCCGGACATGTGCACGTAGCCCGAGTACGGGCGGAACGCGTAGGTGTCGTCGTTCGAGCGGACCTTGAGGTTCCCGGAGGGGATCACGAGGCGCTCACCGGGGAAGAGCGCGGAGAGCGCTTCGCGGCGGACGGCAGCGTACGGAGCCTGCTCGTCGCGCCGCAGGCCGTGCTGCTCGGTGTCCGCCCAGCCCGTCCGCATCAGAGCGGACAGTTCCTCGGAGATCCCTGAGTAGAGACCGTTCTTCCGGCCCTTCGCCACGTCGTACACCTTCCTCTGGAGGGATGGCCGGCAACCGCCGGTGCCAGGACGGTAGGCCGCACGACGCGTGCCCGGTGCCCAGGAGTGCCAGTGGCACGGATCGGCCACCCACGTCCGGGGGCGGCGTCGATAATGCCGCGTATGACGAACGAGAAACTCGGCGACGCCCTTCGGCTCCTGGGAGTCGATCAGGCCGCGGGCCAGGTCTATCTGGCGCTGCTGGAGCTGGCTCCCGCTCCGCTCGTCGACGTGGGGGCCGCAGCCGGTCTGGGCGGCGCGGAACTCACCACGGCGTACGGGGCGCTGGTCGACGCCGGACTGGCGGGCGCCGCGGAGGTGGGTGAGGACGTGGTGGCCCCCGTGCCGCCGGCCGCCGGCCTGGAGGTCCTCGCCCGGCACCGGGCGGCCGAGGTGGAGGAGTCGCGCATCGCCGTCGGGGGCGCGTTCGAGTCGTTCCGGCGGCAGCGCCTCGCCGAGTACGACGATCACCTCGTCGAGGCCGTCACCGGCGACGCCGTCGGCCGCAGGATCCGTCAGGCCTGGGCGAGCGCCCGCACGCAGATCCGGCAGCTCGAATCTCCGCCGTACTTCACCCAGCCCGGCACCACGGAGGACGCGCTGGCCACGCTCGCCCGGGGTGTGACGCAGCGCGTCGTGTACTCGCGGGAGTCGCTGGAGCATCCGGGGCGCCTGAAGGACGTCATCGAACCGTGCGTCAAGGCGGGCGAACAGGCCAGGGTGCTGCCGTCGGTGCCGGTCAAACTCGTGATCATCGACGAGGCGTACGCGCTCGTGTCCCTGTCGATCAGAGAGGCCGACGTGCACCACACCATGCTGGTCGTGCAGCCCTGCGGTCTCCTGTCCGCGCTCATCGCGCTGTTCGAGCAGTCCTGGCAGAACGCCTTGCCGTTCCACGGCCGCACCACCGCCCCTGGTGGCCTGCCGCCCGCCGACCGCCGCCTCCTGTGGCTCCTCGCGGGCGGTGCGAGCGACGAGGTCATCGCCCGTGAACTGGGCGTCAGCCGCCGCACCCTGTTCCGCCGTCTGCAGATCCTGATGGCCCGGCTGGGCGCCGCGAACCGCTTCCAGATGGCCCTGCAGGCGCAGCGCAGCGGATGGCTCTGACCGGTCACGGGTGCGAGCGGCCCCGCCCGCCGCTCCCGTCGGTGGTGCCGATCCCGTGAGCGCCGCGCCCTGGTACGGGCGGTGCGCACTCCTCTACGAGCCCTCGTCCAGCCAGTGCACCCGGCCCAGGGTGACCAGGCGCAACCGGCGGCGGGCCACCCGGATCACCTCGCGCCGGCCCTCGGGTCCCGCCTCCAGGAGGGCGGACGCTGTGAGGACCATGTGGTCCACGTACAGCCCGCCGAGCATCAGCAGGTCCTCCTGGTTCCAGCCCTCCGACTTCGGCTCGGTGGCCAGTGCCGCCGCGACCTCCTCGGCGAACAGGGCGAGCTGGGCGGCGATGGCGGCGCGGACCGGTCCGACGCCCCCGTGCTTCTCGCGGGCGATGAAGCGGAAGTGGGCAGGCTGCTCGTCGACATGGCGCGCTATCAGTTCCACGCTCCGGTCCAGACGGACATCGCTGTCGCCGGTCTCGGCGAGGATCGCGCCGATCATGCCGTGCAGGCTGCCCAGTGTCTCGTCGACCAGGGCCACGCCGAGCGCCGCCGTGTCCTCGAAGTGGCGGTAGAAGGCGGTCGGGGCCACGCCCACCGCGCGCGTCACCTCACGCAGCCCGAGGCTGCTCAGGCTCTGGTGCTCCAGCAGGCCGAGTGCGGCGTCCAGCAGCGCCTGGCGCGTCTTCAGTTTCTGGGCCTGGCGGATGCCGGCGGTGTGACTCATGCCATTCAGTAAACAACCGTTCTCCCAACGAAGGAAGGGTCATGCGGTTTAGGCTGATGAGTCAGTGAACACTCGTACTCTCAAGCGCTCACAGAGAGGCCGCACATGTTTGTCCTCGTCGCCGCACTGCTGCTCCTGGGGATCGTCCTCGGAGCCGTCGCCCATCTCCCGCCCGCCGTGTCGCTGGCCGCCTGCGCCGTGATCGGCGGCTGGCTCGCGGTCTTCGCGGTACGCGAACGCCTCGCCCGCCGGACCCGCTGACCCGTCGTCACCGCTCGCCTCCGAGGAGCCCGTCATGACACTCACCGCATTCGCCCGCCCCGCCGGGAAGCCGGCCGGTGCCCGGCCCGCCGGATCCTCCACGACCACCCCGCCCGCATCGCCGAGCGACACCCGCAGGCCCCGCGGCCGGGAGGCCGACGGCCTCGCCGTCGCCTCCTTCGTGCTCGGACTGACCGGCCTGCTGGTGATGAACATCCTGCTGGGGCCGGTCGCCATCACCATGGCCCTCATCGCTCTGGCGCGTTCCACCGCCCGCCGCGGCCGCGCCCTGCTCGGTCTCGCCCTCGGTATCGCCGACCTCGTCGTCCTGGCCGTCCTCGTCACCGCGAACGGCACGGTCTCCTGGAGCCTCGGAGGCTGACAGCAGGGCCGCGTCGCACGCGCACTCCGCACACCGGACCGGGCTCCGGGGCGGGGTGGACCGTACGGCGCCCGGGCGTGCGGGACGGCCCGCGGTGATGCGCCCGACGCGGGGCACGCCCCGGCTCGTAGAATCGAGCCCACCATGGCTTACCTCGACCACGCCGCGACCACGCCGATGCTTCCGGAAGCGATCGCTGCGATGACCGCCCAGCTCGCCGCGACCGGCAACGCGTCCTCCCTCCACGCCGCCGGGCGCCGGGCCCGCCGTACCGTCGAGGAGTCGAGAGAAGCCCTCGCCGACGCCCTCGGCGCACGGCCCAGCGAGGTGGTCCTCACCTCCGGCGGCACCGAGGCGGACAACCTCGCGGTGAAGGGCCTCTACTGGGCCCGCCGCGACGCCGACCCCCGCCGCACGAGGATCCTCGCCAGCCCCGTCGAACACCACGCCGTACTGGACGCCGTCCACTGGCTCGCCGAACACGAGGGCGCCACCGTCGACTACCTCCCCGTCGACGGCCACGGACGCGTCCACCCCGATGCGCTGCGCGAGGCCGTCGTCCGCGACCCCGACGACGTCGCGATGATCACCGTGATGTGGGCGAACAACGAGATCGGCACCATCATGCCGGTACGTGAACTGGCCGCAGTGGCCCGAGAGTTCGACGTGCCGATGCACGCCGACGCGGTGCAGGCGTTCGGTCAGCTCGAAGTCGACTTCGCCCGCTCGGGACTGGCGGCGATGACCGTCAGCGCCCACAAGATCGGCGGCCCGTTCGGAATCGGGGCGCTGCTCCTGGGCCGCGAGTACACCCCCGTGCCCGTCCTGCACGGCGGCGGACAGGAACGCCATGTGCGCTCCGGCACCCTCGACGTGCCGGCCGTCGCGTCCTTCGCCGTCGCCGGGCGGCTCGCCGCCGAGGGGCGCGAGGACTTCGCCCACCGGATCGGCGCGCTCCGGGACGAGCTCGTGGCAGCCGTGCGCTCGGCCGTGCCCGACGCCGTCCTCGGCGGCGATCCGGCCCCGGGCGGCCGGCTCCCCGCCAACGCCCACTTCACCTTCCCGGGCTGCGAGGGCGACTCCCTCCTCCTGCTCCTGGACGCACAGGGCATCGAATGCTCCACCGGCTCCGCGTGCACGGCCGGCGTCGCCCAGCCCAGCCACGTACTCCTGGCGACCGGCACCGATCCGGACCTGGCCCGCGGCACCCTGCGCTTCTCGCTCGGCCACTCCTCGACCAGGAAGGACGTCGAGGAGGTGGCCCGCGCGATCGGCCCGGCGGTGGAGCGCGCCAGGTCGGCGGGCCTCAGCTAGCGGCGCCCTTCGACGGGGACGGCCGCACCGCCCGGACGAGCTTCAGGTAGCGGTCCCAGTCCCAGTGCGGTCCCGGGTCCGTGTGGTCCGTGCCCGGGACCTCCACGTGCCCGATGATGTGCTCGCGGTCGACGGGGATCCCGTACCGCTCGCATATCGCGGCCGTCAGGCGCGCCGACGACGCGTACATCTCCGGGGTGAGATCCCGGGGACGGTCCACGAACCCCTCGTGCTCGATGCCGATGCTGCGCTCGTTGTAGGAGCGGTTCCCCGCGTGGAACGCCACGTCCAGCTCGCGGATCATCTGCGCCACCCGGCCGTCCTGGCCCACCACGTAATGCGCCGCCGCACCGTGCCCGGGGTCCTGGAAGACCCTGACCGCGCTGCGGAAGCTCCCCTGGGTGACGTGGATGATCACGCGGTCTATGCCGTAGTCGTCGGGGCGGTCCGCCATCCGCCAGTTCGCCTCCGAGGCCGCCACCCACTGGGCCGCCGCGAAGTCCAGCTCTCCCGCCTTACGGGGCTTCCGCACGCCAGGCACCCGCCACCAGACGCGTTTCAGCTCGTCTCGTGCCAGTGCGGCCGTGCCCACGGCCGTCACCGCGCCGCCGATCAGTACAGCGCGCCGGCCGATGCCGCGCGCGGGCTTCGAGCCCTTCGCCGCAGCGCTTCCTCTGGTCCCCATGTGATCGACAACGCTTATCCGCGAGCATTCGGTTCCCGGCGACCCGTACCCTGGTGAGGCTATGACTCAGACTTCTCAGCGCCCCCTCCGTGTCCTCGCCGCCATGTCGGGCGGTGTCGACTCCGCCGTCGCCGCGGCCCGCGCCGCCGAGGCAGGGCACGACGTGACCGGTGTGCACCTCGCCCTTTCCGCGAATCCGCAGTCCTTCCGCACCGGAGCACGCGGCTGCTGCACCATCGAGGACTCCCGTGACGCCCGCCGGGCGGCGGACGTCATCGGCATCCCCTTCTACGTCTGGGACCTGGCGGAACGCTTCCGCGAGGACGTCGTGGAGGACTTCGTCGCCGAGTACGAGGCGGGCCGCACCCCCAACCCGTGCCTGCGCTGCAACGAGAAGATCAAGTTCGCCGCGCTCCTGGACAAGGCCCTCGCCCTCGGCTTCGACGCCGTGTGCACCGGCCACTACGCCACCGTCGTGCTGAACGAGGACGGCAGCCGCGAACTTCACCGCGCGTCCGACATGGCCAAGGACCAGAGCTACGTGCTCGGGGTCCTGGACGAGAAGCAGCTCGCCCACGCGATGTTCCCGCTCGGTGACACCCTCACCACCAAGGAGGAGATCCGCGCCGAGGCCGAGCGCCGCGGTCTGGCCGTCGCGAAGAAGCCCGACAGCCACGACATCTGCTTCATCGCCGACGGCGACACCCAGGGCTTCCTCGCCGACCGCCTGGGCGGCAAGGCGGAGGGCGACATCCTCGACGAGGCGGGCGCCAAGCTCGGCACGCACGACGGCGCCTTCGGATTCACCATCGGCCAGCGCAAGGGCCTGCGGATCGGGCACCCCGCCGCGGACGGCAAGCCGCGCTACGTCCTGGACATCTCCCCGGTGAACAACACCGTGACGGTGGGCCCGGTCGAGGCCCTCGACGTCACCGCGCTGACGGCCATCAGGCCCCGCTGGTGCGGCACGCCCCCGTCGGGCCCCGGTACGTACACGGCGCAGCTGCGAGCCCACGGCGGCGAGACCGAGGCCGGTGCCGAACTGATCGACGGCACGCTGCACGTCTCGTTCACCGAGCCGGTACGTGGCGTGGCCCCCGGCCAGGCTGTCGTGCTGTACGACGGGACGCGGGTGGTCGGCTCGGCCACCATCGCGACGACAGTGCGCCGGGAGACCGCCCGGGCGAGCTGACCGCCCGCCGGGTCACGAGGCTTGGGGCAGGTACGCGTCCTTCCCGAAGAAGTCCGCGAGGACGGGGGCGATCACCTGGGGAGCCAGCTCGCGCGTCTGACCCGTCAGGGTGCGGTGACGGCCCCTGGGGACCGCGTCCGCGAGGGCGTGGGCCGTCGTACGGACCTGCGCGGGGCTGAAGCCGCCGCAGACCACCAGGGTGCGGGCCGTGACGGACGCGAGCCGGTCCGACGGTACGGCGCCGTCACCGAGCAGGGCGTCGTCGTACGCGAGAGTGTGGGCCACCGACTCCAGGCCGCGCCACAGGGGCGCGGACCGCATCCGGCCGATCGTCTCCTGTCCGACGCCCGTCATGGACAGGAACAGCTCCACGGCCCCGCCCCGGTCGCCCGCCGACAGCAGTCGGTGCAGGCGCGCGGTGCAGCGGGCCTTGAACAGCAGACCGCCCGGTCCCGGCGTGTACGGCGGCTCGTACACCGCCAGCAGGCCGACGGGCAGACCCGCCGCCTGGGCCTCCAGGGCCAGCGCCCCGCCGGAGAGCATCCCGAAGACCGATGCGGCGCCGCCCACCGCCCCGATCAGTGCGGCCAGGTCCTCGATCTCGCGCCGCACCGAGTACGGCCCGCCGTCACCACTGGAGCCGCGCCCCCGGCGGTCGTACGTGACGACCGTGAAGTGCGGCGCCAGCAGGGATGCCAGCGGAGCGTCGGTCGCCGCGGTGCTCAGCGCCCCGCCGACCAGGATCAGCGGCGGCCCGCCGCCCTGGCGGCGGTACGCGATCGTGGTGCCGTCGCGCGAGGGAGTCTTGTCCATGTGAGGGTGGACCGCGCCGCCCGCGGAAACTCATCGCTGCGGCCGAGAAGTTCTCGGAGAACTTCAATTCCCATGACGGGCAGGCGTGCTGACGGACGGTCGGTGATCAATCGGCGACGATCTCGGTGTCGTAGAAGCAGAAGTGGTCCTTGATCGCGGCGACTTCGGGTCTGGGATCCGGATAGGCCCACACCAGGTCCGTGGCGCCGGGCCGCGACCAGTAGGAGGCGTCGCCCTTGAACGGACAGTGCGTACGGGAGTCCGAAGGCGTCAGCAGCTCCGTACGGACGTCGTCGGGCGGCAGGTAGTAGCGGACCGGGCAGCCCGTCTCGCGCAGCACGAGCGGGCGCCGGCTCTCGGCGAGCACCTGTCCGTCGCGCACCGCCCGCACGTGCTCGGTTCCGGGCTCCACGGTGATGCGGTGTCCTCGCAGGGAAGTCATACGGACAACAGCGGCGGGAGCGGCCGGATTCTTCCCCGCCCGCACCCCACCCCTGTGAACTGCCGGTGCGGCTCGTACCGTGAGCGCATGAACATCTGTGTCTTCCTCTCCGCCGCCGACCTCGACGTCCGCTACACCCGGCCCGCCCGGGAATTCGCCGAACTGCTCGGCAAGGGAGGGCACACCCTGGTCTGGGGAGGCTCCGAGAGCGGACTCATGAAGGTCGTCGCCGACGGCGTGCAGGAGTCCGGCGGGCGGCTCGTCGGCGTATCGGTGGACTTCCTGGCCGCCAAGGCGCGCGTGAACGCCGACGAGATGGTGATCGCGCGCGACCTGGCCGAGCGCAAGGCCCTGCTGCTGGAGAAGTCCGACGCCGTCGTGATCATGGTCGGCGGGACGGGGACGCTGGACGAGGCCACGGAGATCCTGGAGCTCAAGAAGCACGGCAAGCACACCAAGCCCGTCGTCCTGCTGAACACCGCCGGCTTCTACGACGGGCTGCGCGAGCAGTTCCGGCGCATGGAGGAGGAGGGCTTCCTGCCGATGCCGCTCACCGACCTGGTCTTCTTCGCGGAGGACGGCGTGGGTGCCCTCGCCTATCTGGAGGAGTCCGCCGGGGTGCGATGACGGGACCGGGTGATGGGAGCATGGGTGCCATGCCTACTCATCTCATCACCGGTGCCGGTTCCGGCATCGGGGCAGCCGTCGCCCGCCGCCTCCAGGAGCGCGGTGACGAACTCTGGCTGCTGGCCCGCGACGCGGGCCGCGCCAGGGAGCTGGCCGCCCTGTACCCGGGTGCGCGCACGCTCGTCGGCGACCTCGGCAACCCCGACCGTCTCTCCTGGGCGTTCGGGCAGCAGACCATGCCGGACCGGCTCGACTCGCTCCAGCACATCGCGGGCGTCGTCGAGCTCGGCCCGATCGGCGACCTGACGCCCAAGGCATGGCACTTCCAGCTCAACGCCAACCTGGTCGCCCCCGCGGAGATCACCCGCCTGCTGCTGCCGCAGCTGCGCGTGAGCCAGGGCCACGTCCTCTTCGTCAACTCGGGCGCCGGGCTCAACGCGCACGCAGAGTGGGGCGCGTACGCGGCGAGCAAGCACGGCCTGAAGGCCCTCGCCGACTCGCTGCGCCACGAGGAGCACGGCAACGGCGTACGGGTGACCTCCGTCTACCCGGGCCGCACGGCGAGCCCCATGCAGGCGAAGGTCCACCAACAGGAGGGCAAGGAGTACGACGCCTCGCGCTGGATCGACCCCGAGTCGGTGGCCGCCACGATCCTGATGGCCATCGACCTGCCGCGCGACGCCGAGGTCAACGACCTGACGGTCCGCCCCGGCCGCTGACGGAGCCTGCCGGGTGTGGGCCGTAGGCTTCCGGCGTGAGCGAGAAGAGCAAGTTCAGCGGGTGCCCGGCCACCGGAATCGGGTCCATGCCGGGAGGCGACGCCCGGGAGGCGGCCAGGACCGTCACCGGGTCCTTCGCCGACGGCCAGGGAATGCCGTATCTGGCGGAACTGCCCGCCCGCGGCCCCGGCGCCGACATGACCGGGCGGACCATCGGGATGCTCGTCGAGATGTTCGGCCACGTCGAGCCGAGCGGATGGCGCATCAGTGACCGGCCGGGGCGCGACACCCGCCGGGCCCGCTCCTGGCTCGGCGAGGACCTGGACGCGCTGGAGGAGTTCACCCAGGGCTACGAGGGGCTGGTCAAGGTCCAGGCCGTCGGCCCGTGGACGCTGGCCGCCGGACTGGAACTGCGGGGCGGCGAGGCCATGCTCGGGGACCCGGGCGCCTGCCGTGACCTGGCGGGTTCGCTGGCCGAGGGGCTGCGCGGGCACCTCGCCGACGTGCGGCGCAGGGTGCCGGGCGCCGAGGTGGTGCTCCAGCTCGACGAGCCCTCCCTGACCGCCGTGCTGCTGGGGCGGGTCAGGTCGGCCAGCGGCTACCGCACCTACCGGGCCGTGGACCGGCAGGTCGTGGAGGCGGGGCTGCGTGACGTGCTGGCGGTGAACGGGGAGGCACCGACCGTCGTCCACTCGTGCGCGCCCGAGGTGCCCCTCGCGCTGCTGCGCCGGGCAGGCGCGGACGCCGTCTCGCTCGACTTCTCACTCCTCACCGAGCGTGAGGAGGAGGCGATCGGGGAAGCCGTCGAGGGCGGCACCCAGCTGTTCCTGGGCGTGGTGCCCGGCACCGACGCGGCCTCGGACGGATTGTCGGACCCTGGCGGTAGCGTCATGGGTGTCAGGACGCTGTGGAGCAGGCTGGGGCTGAATCCGGGGACTCTCGCCGAGTCCGTCGTGCTCACTCCGTCGTGCGGGCTCGCGGGGGCTTCGCCCGCGTACGCGCGTGCCGCGCTCGCCCACTGCGCCCGGGCCGCGAGATCGCTCGCAGACAACCCTGAGTAACGGGGCACGGGTCAACGGGAGGACAGGACGATGGCCGGCGAAGAGCAGGCGCAGCAGATCGCGGTGCCGGCGGAGGCGCAGGAGCGGCACGCACTCCTTGCCGAGCAGGTCGAGGAGCACCGCTTCCGGTACTACGTGAAGGACCAGCCGGTCGTCAGCGACGCCGAGTTCGACCGGCTGATGCGCGAGCTGGAAGAGATCGAGGAGCGGTATCCGCAGCTGCGTACGCCGGATTCACCGACCCAGAAGGTAGCCGGGCCGTACCGCACGGAGTTCACCTCCGTCGAGCACCGCGAACGGATGCTCTCGCTGGACAACGCCTTCGACGACCTGGAGCTGGCGGCCTGGGCGGAGCGCGTCGCCAGGGACGTCGGCACCGGCGGATACCACTTCCTGTGCGAGCTCAAGGTGGACGGCCTCGCCGTCAACCTCACCTACGAGCACGGCAGGCTGACCCGCGCGGCGACCCGTGGCGACGGCCGCACGGGCGAGGACATCACCCCCAACGTCCGTACGATCGCCGAGATCCCGCACCGGCTGCGGGGTGAGCGGATTCCGGAGCTGGTCGAGATCCGCGGGGAGGTGTTCTTCCCCATGGAGGCCTTCGAAGGGCTCAACGCCCGGCTGGTGGAGGCCGGCGACAAACCCTTCGCCAATCCGCGCAACGCCGCGGCGGGCTCCCTGCGCCAGAAGGAGCCCAAGGTCACCGCCTCCCGCCCGCTGCACATGGTGGTGCACGGCATCGGGGCCCGTGAGGGCTTCGACATCGACCGGCTGTCGCAGGCCTACGAACTGCTGCGGGAGTGGGGCCTGCCCACAGCCAGGCACAACAAGGTCGTCGACTCCATCGACGGCGTAAGGGAGTTCATCGCCCACTTCGGCGAGCACCGGCATTCGGTGGAGCACGAGATCGACGGCGTCGTCGTCAAGCTCGACGAGATCCCGCTCCAGGGCCGGCTGGGCTCCACCTCGCGCGCCCCGCGCTGGGCGATCGCCTGGAAGTACGCGCCGGAGGAGGTCAACACCAAGCTGGTGAACATCCGGGTCGGTGTCGGTCGCACCGGCCGGGTCACCCCGTATGCCCAGGTCGAGCCGGTCGAAGTGGCCGGTTCCGAGGTCGAGTTCGCCACCCTGCACAACCAGAACGTGGTGAGGGCGAAGGGCGTCCTCATCGGTGACACCGTGGTGCTGCGCAAGGCGGGCGACGTCATCCCGGAGATTCTGGGACCGGTCGTGGACCTGCGCGACGGCAGCGAGCGGCCGTTCGTGATGCCGTCGGAGTGCCCCGAGTGCGGGACCGCGCTGCGCCCGATGAAGGAGGCCGACATCGACCTCCGCTGCCCCAACGCACGTTCCTGCCCGGCCCAGTTGCGTGAACGCGTCGCCTATCTCGCGGGCCGCAAGTGCCTGGACATCGACCACTTCGGTTATGTGGCGGCGGCGGCCCTGACCAAGCCGCTGGAGCCGGCCGAGCCGCCCCTGCTGGACGAGGGCGACCTCTTCGGTCTGACGGTGGAGCAGTTGCTGCCGATCCGGGCCTATGTCCTGGACCAGGACAGCGGACTGCCCAAGCGCGACCCGAAGACCGGCGAGGAGAAGATCGCGACGGTCTTCGCCAACCAGCAGGGCGAGCCGAAGAAGAACGCCCTGGCGATGCTGGAGGGCATCGCCGCCGCCAGGACCGCGCCGCTGGCCCGCATCCTCACCGGGCTCTCGATCCGGCACGTCGGTCCGGTCGCCGCCGAGGAGCTGGCCCGCCAGTTCCGTTCCATCGACCGGATCGACGAGGCGTCGCAGGAGGAGCTGGCCGCGGCCGACGGGGTGGGTCCCATCATCGCCGCCTCGGTCAAGGAGTGGTTCGCGCAGGACTGGCACCGCGAGATCCTGCGCAAGTGGCGGGAGTCCGGCGTCCGGATGGAGGACGAGGGTGCGGGGGAGGACGAGGGTCCGCGCCCGCTGGAAGGGCTCACCGTCGTCGTGACCGGCACGCTGGCCTCCCACACCCGGGACGGCGCCAAGGAGGCACTCCAGAGCCGGGGGGCGAAGGTCACCGGATCCGTCTCCAAGAAGACCTCCTTCGTGGTGGTGGGCGACAACCCGGGCTCCAAGTTCGACAAGGCGATGCAGCTGAAGGTGCCCGTGCTCGACGAGGGCGGCTTCGCCGTCCTGCTCGGACAGGGCCCCGACGCGGCGCGTGAGGCAGCGCTTCCGGCCGGGGGATGACCGCGTATCCCTACCTGACCCGATATCCGACCGGGCTCCGGACCGATCGATATGCCATCGACACGCCGTCAGTGAGTGGCCGCGGGGGGAGAGGGGAAGAAGGCGGACAAGAGGGCGCGGGTGGCCCCGGCTTGTCGGCCGATGTCACCCGTTCGGCGCATAGCAGAGGCTGACGGGCCGTCGGTTCGCATTCGGGCAAGAGCTGTAGAGCGCTGCCCGTGGAGGCCTTATGCGGCCTACTGTTGAACGTGCACCTGCCGTGCACGGCTGCGTGGTGGGAAATGGGCCGTAGCGCCATGACAGCGGCGGCCATGGCGTGACATCTGCACTGCCGGCTGTGAGAGGGACGGAATGAAACCGACCGAGAGCGCCTCACCGGTGTCGCGCCTGCAAGGTTTCGTCGGCCTCACTCCCCGGGTGGGAGCCGTCGTTGTGGCGATCGCGGCCATCCAGCTCGCGACCGGGTTCTACCGCACGGTGCAGGACCGGCACGCACTCTTCCCGGACGGTACGGCAGGCTGGTCGCTCGCTCTGCTGACCGGAATCATCGTCGGTCATCTGGTCGCGCTCGGACGCGACCGCTGGTGGGGCGGCACCGGTTCGGGGGCCGCCCTCACTCTGGCCGTACTGCTCGTCTACGGCTGGGTGCCCGCCGGTCTGGTCAGCCTGGTCGTCGTGGTGCTGGTCGGGACGGCCCGCCGCCACCGCTGGTGGCAGGGGATGCTCCACGGCGCCGTCGACATACTCGGCATCGGCGCCGCCGCGCTCGTCCTGGCCGCCTTCGGCGAGGTGCCGACCGTGGAACGGCCCTGGCGGCCACTCGACTGGGGCATCGACGCCCTGCCGGAAGTCCTGCTCGCCGCCTCCACCTATCTCCTGGCGACCCGGGTCCTGCTGTGGTACGCCAGGGCGCAGCAGGGCGGGGGACTGCCGACGATCGCCCGCACGGCGCTGCTGCGCCAGGGGCTGGTGGCGGTCGCCCTGCTCGGTATCGCCCCGCTGATCTGCGTCGTCGCGGTCGCCATGCCGATCCTGCTGCCGCTCTTCGCGGTTCCGCTGATCGCCCTGGACTCCACGCTCTGGATCGCCCGCGCACGGGCCGAGGAGCAGCTGCGGGACCCGCTGACCGGACTTCCCAACCGCCAGTGGCTCCTGGAGAGGACCTGGACGGCGCTCGAGGAGGCCGAGAGCGTCGGCTCGCGGTCGGCGCTCGTCCTCATCGACCTCGACCGGTTCCGGGCCGTCAACGACACCCTGGGTCATCTGGCCGGGGACCGGCTGCTCCTGCAGATAGCGGACCGGCTGCGGCTGGCGCTGCCCCGCGGGGCGGAGGTCGCGCGGCTGGGCGGCGACGAGTTCGCCGTACTGCTGCCGGCCGCGGACTCCACGACGAGCGCCCAGCGGGTCGCCCGTCACCTGGTCGCTGAGCTGTCCTCGCCGCTCGACCTCGACGGCCTCACGCTGGTGCTGGAGGCGAGCGCGGGCGTCGCCGTCTATCCCGATCACGCGCTGGACGCCGAGGGCCTGCTCAGACGGGCGGACGTGGCGATGTACCAGGCCAAGCGGGACCGTACGGGCGTCGAGGTGTACGAGTCGAAGCGTGACAGCAACACCCCGGACCGGCTCGGTCTCCTCGGCGACCTGCGCCGCGCCCTGGACGCGGGCGAGGTGGAGCTTCACTACCAGCCGAAGGTGCGTTTCGACGGCCAGGTCGCCGGTCTGGAGGCCCTGGTGCGCTGGGTGCATCCGGAGCGCGGACGGGTCCCCCCGGACGAGTTCATCGCGATCGCCGAGTCCTCGGGCCTGATGCCGCACCTCACCGAGTACGTCCTGGAGACGGCGCTGGCCCAGGTCGCCCGCTGGCGGGCCCAGGGGCTGTACGTCCCGGTCGCGGTCAACGTCTCCCCGCGCGACGTCCACACGCCGGGCTTCGCGGGCAGCGTCGCCGCCCGGCTCGCACGGCACGGGGTGCCGGCCGGCGCCCTTCAGCTGGAGATAACGGAACACGTGCTCCTGGAGGACCCGCAGCGCGCCGCCGACACGCTCGCCGGGCTGACCGGACACGGCGTGAAGATGTCCCTGGACGACTTCGGCACCGGCTACTCCTCACTGGTCCACCTGCGGAAGCTGCCGGTCAGCGAACTGAAGATCGACCGCTCGTTCGTCGCGCGGCTGGCCGTGGACCACGAGGACGCGGAGATCGTCCGCTGCACCATCGACCTGGCCCACTCGCTCGGCCTGCTGGTCGTGGCGGAGGGCGTCGAGGACGACGAGACCTGGGAGCGGCTGCGGGACCTGCACTGCGACGCGGTCCAGGGCTGGCTGGTGGCGGCCGCGATGCCGCCCCAGGAGACGACGGCCTGGCTGCGGGCGCGCGGCGAGCACGGCTGGCGGCGTCCCGCGGAGCTGGAGGCCGCGGCCAGGGCAGCGGCGGCGGGTGCGGCGGGAGGGGTGGCAGGGGTCCCCGAGCTGGAGCACCGGCCCACGGGGCGAGCGGTGTCCGGCCCCGCGACGGCCTGACGCGGCGGGGCGTGCGGGCGGGCCCGCGAGGGGACCCGTGGTGGGCGCTTTGTCCTCAATCGCCGCAAGCGCCTCAGCGGGTGGCAGGGGCTGCCTGACGGGCCTGCCCGGGCGGGCTTGAAATCGTGACGCGGGCGACCCCATAGGATTGGGCCAAAACCACACACCGAACCCTGAGGATCGCTGCATGCCTGGCATCACGCGCGAGGAGGTCGCCCACCTCGCCCGGCTGGCGCGTCTGGAGCTGAAGGGCGAAGAGCTCGATCACTTCGCCGGTCAGCTCGACGACATCATCGGCGCGGTCGCCCGCGTCTCCGAGGTCGCCGACCAAGACGTACCGCCGACCTCCCACCCGCTGCCGCTGACCAACGTCATGCGCGCGGACGAGGTCCGTCCGTCGCTCACCCCCGCGCAGGCGCTCTCCGGCGCCCCGGCCCAGGAGCAGCAGCGTTTCAAGGTGCCGCAGATCCTGGGGGAGGACTAAAAGTCATGACGGACATCAGCACCATCATCAAGCTGACCGCAGCCGAGATCGCCGCGAAGATCGCTTCGGGCGAGCTCACGGCCGTCGAGGTCACCGAGGCCCACCTGGCCCGGATCGACGCGATCGACGAGAAGGTCCACGCCTTCCTGCACGTCGACCGCGAGGGCGCGCTCGCGCAGGCCCGCGCCGTCGACGCGAAGAAGGCCGCGGGCGAGAAGCTCGGCCCGCTGGCCGGCGTCCCGCTCGCGCTGAAGGACATCTTCACCACGAAGGACATGCCGACCACCGTGGGATCGAAGATCCTCGAGGGGTGGATCCCGCCGTACGACGCGACGCTGACCCAGAAGCTCAGGGCCGCCGACGTCGTCATCCTCGGCAAGACCAACATGGACGAGTTCGCCATGGGGTCCTCCACCGAGAACAGCGCCTACGGCCCCACCGGCAACCCGTGGGACCTCACCCGGATCCCGGGCGGCTCGGGCGGCGGCTCCTCGGCCGCGCTCGCGTCCTACGAGGCCCCGCTCGCCATCGGTACGGACACCGGCGGTTCCATCCGCCAGCCCGCGTCCGTCACCGGCACCGTCGGCGTCAAGCCCACCTACGGCGGCGTCTCCCGGTACGGCATGGTGGCGTTCTCCAGCTCCCTCGACCAGGGCGGCCCCTGCGCCCGTACGGTCCTGGACGCGGCCCTGCTCCACGAGGTCATCGCGGGACACGACCCGATGGACTCCACGTCCATCGACGCCCCCGTCCCGCCGGTCGTCGAGGCCGCCCGCAACGGCTCCGTCGAGGGAATGCGCGTCGGCGTCGTGAAGCAGTTCTCGGGCGAGGGCTACCAGGCCGGTGTCGTCCAGCGCTTCAACGAGTCGGTCGAGCTGCTGAAGTCGCTCGGTGCCACGATCGTGGAGCTGGACTGCCCGTCCTTCGACCTCGCGCTGTCGGCGTACTACCTGATCGCGCCGTCGGAGTGCTCGTCGAACCTGGCCCGCTTCGACGCCATGCGTTACGGCCTGCGGGTCGGCGACGACGGTACGAAGTCCGCCGAGGAGGTCACCGCGCTCACCCGCGAGGCCGGCTTCGGCGACGAGGTCAAGCGCCGCATCATCCTCGGTACGTACGCGCTCAGCTCCGGCTACTACGACGCGTACTACGGCTCGGCCCAGAAGGTCCGCACGCTGATCACGCAGGACTTCGAGAAGGCGTTCGAGCAGGTGGACGTCATCGTCTCGCCGACGACGCCCACCACCGCCTTCCCGATCGGCGAGCGTGCCGACGACCCGATGGCGATGTACCTCGCGGACCTGTGCACCATTCCGACCAACCTCGCCGGCAACTCCGCCATGTCGCTGCCCTGCGGCCTGGCCCCCGAGGACGGGCTTCCGGTGGGGCTCCAGATCATCGCTCCCGCCATGAAGGACGACCGGCTGTACAAGGTCGGAGCCGCCGTCGAGGCCGCCTTCGTGGAACAGTGGGGGCACCCGCTGCTTGAGGAGGCTCCGTCGCTGTGAGTGCAATGGCAAAGAAGGCCACGAACTTCAAGAAGTCGAAGACCGGGCTGTACGTATCGCTCGGCAGCACCGCGTTCGGCGCGATCAGCGTCGCCAAGCAGGCGAAGCTCGCGCGCAACGACAACGACGTGCTGCGCCTGATCGACGCCGCGGTGTCCGCCGCGGCCATCGTCACCGGCCTCGCGATCCTCTATCGCGAACTGAAGCGTCTCGGCGACGACGACGTCCTGCTGGGCTGAGAGGGAAAGTTTCACCGTGACTGTCATTGACCTGGAGTCGTACGAGGACGCCCTCGCGACGTACGACCCCGTCATGGGCCTCGAAGTCCATGTCGAGCTCGGCACCAAGACCAAGATGTTCTGCGGCTGCTCCACAGAGCTCAAGCAGGACGCCAACTCGCAGACCTGCCCGGTCTGTCTCGGGATGCCCGGCGCCCTGCCGGTCGTCAACGAGATCGGCGTCGAGTCCGCGATCAAGATCGGCCTCGCGCTGAACTGCGAGATCGCCGAATGGTGCCGCTTCGCCCGGAAGAACTACTTCTATCCGGACATGCCGAAGAACTTCCAGACCTCCCAGTACGACGAGCCGATCGCCTTCGACGGCTATCTGGACGTCCAGCTGGAGGACGGCGAGATCTTCCGTGTGCAGATCGAGCGCGCCCACATGGAGGAGGACACGGGCAAGTCGACGCACGTCGGCGGTGCCACCGGCCGTATCCACGGCGCGTCCCACTCCCTGCTCGACTACAACCGTGCGGGCATCCCCCTCATCGAGATCGTCACCAAGCCGATCGAGGGTGCCGGCGCACGCGCCCCCGAGGTCGCCAAGGCGTACGTCGCCGAGCTCCGTGAGCTCATCAAGGCGCTCGGTGTCTCGGAAGCCCGGATGGAAATGGGCCAGATGCGCTGCGACGTGAACCTGTCGCTGAGGCCCCACGGCCGGGAGGCGTTCGGTACGCGCTCCGAGACGAAGAACGTGAACTCCCTGCGTTCCGTCGAGCGTGCCGCCCGCTTCGAGATCCAGCGCCACGCCGCGGTGCTGAACTCCGGCGGAACGATCGTGCAGGAGACCCGGCACTTCCACGAGGAGGACGGCTCCACCACGGCCGGCCGCATCAAGGACAACGCCGAGGACTACCGCTACTTCCCGGAGCCGGACCTCGTGCCCGTCGCCCCGGCCCGCGAATGGGTCGAGGAGCTCCGCAAGGGCCTCCCGGAGCTGCCGCGGCTGCGCCGCGCGCGGCTCAAGGAGGAGTGGGGTGTCTCCGAGCACGACATGCAGTCCATCCTCAACGCCGGCGCGGTCGACCTGATCGTCGCCACGACCGAGGCGGGCGCTCCGGCCGACCAGGCCCGCAAGTGGTGGATGGGCGAGCTCGCCCGTAACGCCAACGAGACCGGCCGTGCCCTCGACGAACTGGGTGTCACCCCTGCCCAGGTCGCCAGGGTCGCCGAGCTCGTCGTCAAGGGCGACCTCAACGACAAGCTGGCACGCCAGGTCCTGGAGGGCGTCCTCGCGGGCGAGGGCGACCCGGACGCGGTCGTCGAGAAGCGCGGTCTGAAGGTCGTCTCGGACGAGGGCGCTCTGGGCACGGCCGTGGACGAGGCCATCGCCGCGAACGCGGCCATCGCGGACAAGATCCGCGGCGGCAAGGTCGCGGCCGCCGGCGCACTCGTCGGCGCGGTCATGAAGGCCACGCGCGGCCAGGCGGACGCGGCCCGCGTGCGTGAGCTGATCCTGGAGAAGCTCGGCGTCGAAGGCTGACCTTCCGGCGTACCGGCTGCGCGAAGGGCGGTGCACCCCGATTTCCGGGGGCACCGCCCTTTCGCGCGCTCCGGGTCACCGCTCCCGCGTACGCGCCGGAATCCGGGGTGGACGTGGACTTTCGGGGTGGCTTCTCGGACGTTCATCGCTGTGCCGTTCGGCGGTCTTCAGGCCGCCACCTCGGTTGGCTAGCTTCCCGGCGTACGACCGATTCGGGAGGCTCACTTGACCACGGACTTTTCACGGCGACGGCTCTTCGCCCTCGGAGGCGGCGCGCTCGGCGCGGCGGCAGCCGGATCGTTCCTGCCGCCGTCGCTCCAGGCCGCCATCGCCGCGCAGCCCGCCCGCACGGCGGGGTCCGGCGGGCTCGACGAGATCAGGCACGTGGTGATCCTCATGCAGGAGAACCGCTCCTTCGACCACTACTTCGGGATGCTGCGCGGGGTACGCGGCTTCGGCGACCGCAACGCGGTCGAGCTGCCCTCGGGCAGGCCCGTCTTCGAGCAGCCCGGCCCGCCGGGCACGTCCGTGCTGCCCTTCCCGGTGCGTGAGGCCGCCGAGACGCAGAAGAAGGATCTTCAGTACATCGGCGCGCTCGACCACTCCTGGAGCGGTGGCGGGCGGGCCTGGGCCGGCGGGTGGATGAACGGCTGGGTCACCACGAAGACGGCCGCCACGATGGCGTACTACGACCGCCGCGACATCCCGCTGCACTACGAACTGGCCGACACCTTCACGGTGTGTGACGCCTACCACTCGTCGGTCCACACCTCGACCAGCCCCAACCGCAACCACCTGTGGAGCGGGAAGACGGGATTCGAGGCGAACGGCAAGCGGGCCGTCGGCAACGACGCGTACGACGAGGACGCCCACCCCGGATACGGCTGGAGCACGTACCCGGAGCGGCTGGAGGCCGCCGGGCGCAGCTGGCAGACGTACACGGAGTGGGAGAACTTCACCGACAACCAGATCGAGTTCTTCGCCACCTTCAAGGCGATCGCCCGCAAGGCCCTCGCCAAGGCCGACGGCCACACCTTCATGGAGTCCTTCTACGCGGTGGTCCGTGAGACGGACGACGCGAGCGAGCGCGATCGTCTGCTCGGGCTCCTGGAAGAGGGTGTCGCGACGCTGCCGGAGGCCGAGCGGAGCCTCTTCGAGCGCGGGCTGCGCCGGGTGGAGACGGGCACGCTGGCCGACCGGTTCGCCCAGGACGTGGCGGCGGGGACGCTGCCCGAGGTCTCGTACCTGGTGCCGTCGGCCGTGGACTCCGAGCACCCGAGCGTCTCCTCCCCCGTGCACAGCGCGACGATCCTCTACAAGGTGCTCGACGCGCTGGGCCGCCACCCCGAGGTGTGGCGGCACACCGCGGTCTTCGTCAACTACGACGAGAACGACGGATTCTTCGACCACGTGCCGCCGCCCGTCGCGCCGCCCGAGGTGGCCGATGAGCGCTGGGACGGCAAGCCCACCGGGCTCGGTGTGCGGGTGCCGATGCTGGTCGTCTCGCCGTGGACCATCGGCGGCCACGTCTGCTCCGAGGTCTTCGACCACACCTCGGTGATCCGTTTCCTGGAGCGGTGGACCGGGGTGAAGGAGCCGAACATCAGCGACTGGCGGCGCAAGGTCACCGGCGATCTCACCTCCGCGTTCGACTTCTCGCGGAGCGGGCGGCAGCCGGAGGTGGACCGCCCGGCGGCCGTTCCGGTGTTCGGCGGACGCTGGCAGCCGAAGCCGCCGGCCGTCCAGCGGATGCCCGTACCGGAGGCAGGGACGCGTCCCGCGAGGCCGCTGCCCTACCAGCCGGACGCGCAGGCATGGGTCACGGACGGGGCCGTGCAGGTGGGTCTCAGCAACTCGGGGCGCTCCTCGGCGCACTTCACGCTCTATCCCTACGCCGGTGAGTTCCCCGCCCCGCAGCACCGCGATGTGAGGGGTACGGCCCAGTGGACGGTGCCCCTCACCGGGGACGCCTACCGGTTCACGATCACCGGGCCGAACGGCTTCCGTCGCGAGTTCGAGGGTGCGGCCGGGGGCGACGCGGAGGTCGGCTCGCGGCTCGACGCCCATGAGCGGGATCTGTATCTCACTCTGCGTAACACGGGCCGGCGGACGCTCACCTTCACCGTGCGGCCTCTCGGGTACGTCGACGAGGAGGATCTGCGGGGCTGGACCCGGCGCATCACGGTGAAGCCGGGGCGCAGCCGTACGGTCGTGCACTCGGCGGCCGACGCGCGCGGCTGGTACGACCTTGCGGTCTCGGTCGACGGCGACACGGCGTTCCGGCGGCGGCTGATGGGCCACATCGAGAACGGCAGGGCGAGCGTCTCGGGCTGACACGAGACTGCCGACGCGGGCTGACGGGTGGGCGGGCGCCGGACCGGGCGCCCGCCCACGCGTGTGTCAGAGGGACGCGTAGGCCGGTGGGGCAGGTGGGGCTGGTGGGGTCACTGGGGCGTAAGCGTATGGGGCCAATGGGGCGTGTAGGGGAAATATCAACCCTTGTGAGCATCGACACGAAAGGGGCAAACGATCAGGTTTGGCTGTCAGAGTGACAGTTCTCAGGTCATGAGTTCTTTGACGGGAAGTTCCCTATACCTCCCGATGGAGAACCACGAACCCTCAGGGAGCACGTCCGTTGGCTGCCATTGCCCGCTGGTGTCTCAGGCACCGGCTCGTCGCCGTCCTCATCTGGCTGTTCGCCCTCGGCGGCGCGGCCACCGCAGCGGGTTTCGCGGGTTCTGCCTACTCCAACGACTACGAGGTGCCCGGAACCGAGTCCGGCCGTGCCACGGCCCTCCTCCAGCAGGGCTTCAAGGATCTCGGCGGTGACACCGACACCGTCGTCTGGCACACCAGCGGCTCCACCGTCAGAGCCACCGACGTCGAGCAGACGATGACCAGGACACTCCACGCGATCGACGAGCTGCCCGGCATCGGCGGCGTCACCGGTCCGTACGGAGCCGAGGGCGCCGGCCAGATCAGTGCCGACGGCCGTACCGCGTACGCCACGGTCACCTTCGACCAGCAGGCCGACGACATCGCGCCGGAACAGGCGCAGGCCCTCGTCGACACCGCCAAGGCGGCGTCGGGCGACGGGCTCCGGGTCGAACTCGGGGGTTCGGCCGTCGCCCTCACCGAAGCGCCCTCGGCCCACCTCAGCGAGGCCATAGGGGTGGTCGTCGCGGCGGTCGTCCTCTTCCTCGCCTTCGGCTCGCTCGCAGCGGCCATGCTGCCCATCGCCACCGCGCTCGTGTCGGTAGGCACGGCCTACGCGGCCATCGTGCTGCTCGGCCATGTGATGACGGTGGCCGACTTCGCCCCGATGCTCGGAATGCTGATCGGGCTCGGCGTCGGCATCGACTACGCGCTGTTCATCGTGACCCGGCACCGCAGAGGCCTGAAGCGCGGACTCCCGGTCACCGAAGCGGCGCAGAACGCCGTCGCGACGACCGGCCGCGCCGTCGTCTTCGCCGGGGCCACCGTCTGCATCGCGCTCCTCGGGATGCTCGTCCTGCGGCTCGGGTTCCTCAACGGGGTCGCGATCGCCGCCTCTCTCACCGTCGTGCTGACCGTCGCCGCCTCCGTGACCCTGCTGCCCGCACTGCTCTCCTTCATCGGGATGCGTGCCCTGAGCCGGCGCGAGCGCAGGCAGCTCGCCGAGAAGGGGCCGCAGCCCGAGCTGCCGACCGGCTTCGCCGCCCGCTGGTCCGCCTTCGTGGAACGGCACCCCAAGCTGCTCGGCGCGGTCGCCGCCGTGGTGATGCTGGTCCTGGCCCTGCCCGCCTTCGGGCTGCATCTGGGCACGTCCGACCAGGGGAACAATCCCGCGACCGCCACCACCCGGCAGGCCTACGACCTGCTGGGCGAGGGCTTCGGGCCCGGGGTGAACGGGCCGCTGACGATCGCCGCCCAGCTGGACGGCGCCGATGACCGGCTCGCCCTGGACGCGCTGCCCAACACCCTGCGTGACACCGAGGGCGTCGCTTCGGTCAGCCATGTGACGTACAACAGCAGCGGCGACACGGCGTTCGTCACCGTCGTTCCGGACTCGGCGCCGCAGTCGCAGCAGACCAGTGAGCTCGTCGACCGGCTGCGGGCGGACGTGCTGCCCGGGGCGGTGGAGAACACCTCGCTCCAGGCCCATGTGGGCGGTGTGACCGCCAGCTACGACGACTTCGCCGAGATCATCGTCGACAAGCTGCCCCTCTTCGTCGGCGTGGTCATCGGACTCGGCTGTCTGCTCCTGCTGCTGGCCTTCCGCTCGATCGGCATTCCGCTGAAGGCCGCCGTGATGAACGTGGCAGCCGTCGCCTCCTCCTTCGGCGTCGTGGTCGCGGTCTTCCAGTGGGGATGGGGGAGCGAGCTGCTGGGGCTCGGCAGCGCGGGACCGATCGAACCCTTCCTGCCGGTGATCATGGTCTCGGTGCTCTTCGGGCTCTCGATGGACTACCAGGTCTTCCTGGTCGGCCGGATGTACGAGGAGTGGCTGGAGACCGGCGACAACAGGCGGGCGGTCCGCGTCGGCCTCGCCGAGACCAGCCGGGTGATCAACTCGGCCGCAGTGATCATGATCTCGGTCTTCCTCGCCTTCGTGCTCAGCGGTGACCGCGTGATCGCGATGTTCGGCATCGCGCTCGCCGTGGCCGTCGCGCTGGACGCGTTCGTCCTGCGCACCCTGCTCGTACCCGCCCTGATGCACATGCTCGGCGGTGCTAACTGGTGGCTGCCCGGCTGGCTGGACCGGCGGCTGCCACGGATCAGCATCGAGCCGCCGGACCGTGAGCCGGCACATGCGAAGATCCCGGGGACGCGTTCGAGTGAGGACGGGGAAACGGAGCACCGGCCCGGCCGGGCCGAGCCCGCCGAGCCCGTTCACTGACCACCGGAGGAGCATGATGTTCGCGATATCCCTGGGTGACGACGGGGCGGAGCTGCGCCCGCTGGAGACCTGGCAGGCGCAGGAGTTCCTGAACCACATGGACCGGGCGCGCGAGCTCGTCGACCCCTGGATCCCCTTCGCCGCGGCCGCGGCCGACCTCGATTCGGCGCGGGCCCTGCTCCAGCGGTACGCGGACAGCCAGGCGGCCGACACCGGCCGGCTCTACGGCATCTGGCTGGACGGCACGCTGGTCGGCGGCGTCCTGTTCCGTACGTTCGAGGCCGCGGCCGGCAACTGTGAGGTCGGCTGCTGGCTCGAACCGGCGGGGGAGGGGCGTGGTCTGATCACCCGGGCGATGCGGAAGCTGATCGACTGGGCGGTCGACGCGCGGGGGATGCACCGGGTGGAGTGGGTCGCCTCCTCGGCGAACCACCGCAGCATCGCGGTCGCCGAGCGCCTCGGGATGACGCGCGACGGAGTGATGCGCGAGCGCTACCTCTACCGGGGAGAGCGTCACGATTCGGAGATCTGGTCCGTCCTGGCGCCGGAATGGCGTGCTCGGCGCGACGGGCAGCCGGACGGGGCCGAACGTTAAGAGGGTTCTCATCCAGGACCCCTAGCGTGCGGCGCATGAACACCTCCACCTCCAAGAACTCCGCCGCTCCCGCCGTCGACGACGACCGCGAGGAGAAGACGGCGACTGACACGATCGCCACGAAGGACACGACCGGGGCCGCCGGCACCGGTACGACCGCGAGCGACGACGCGAACGACGAGGCGGGTGACGACGCGAACGACGACGTCAGCGACGGCGCCGCGGACCTCACGGACGACGACGACCTGGAGCTCGACGAGTACGCCGAGGCCGAGGCGGCAGCCGCCTCCGGTCTCGGCGCCGGCGCCGCGGCCGTCGTCGCCGCCGGACTCGGCATCGTCTCGCTCACCGGCGCCTGGACCGGTCGCATCGCCGCCGAGAGGGAGACCCTGATCGGTCAGATCAAGACCTCCGGCGGCGGCAGCGCGGCCCAGCAGATCTCCGAGATCTACGGGGACGCCTGGCACACCACCGCCCTGGTCAACGGTCTGTTCGCGCTGCTCGCCCTGCTGGTCGGCGTCTTCGTCCTCGTGCGCCCCGCCTTCGGCGCACCCGCCAGGCACCCGCAGCCCGGCTGGATCCGCGCCGTCGCCCTGGCGGGAGTCGCCCTCGGCGTGCTCGGCGTACTGATCTCGGTGGGCATGTACTTCGACCTGTTCGTCTCGCTGCCCTCCGCGGCCGCCACGACCGGCGGCTGACGCTCCCCCCAGAGGCACCGGCCGGAGCCGTGGTCCGGTCCCGCGCCCGGTGTCCCCGACCCGCCTAGGGCATCCGCCCCGGGTCCCGGTGCGGCGTAGGGCATCGGGAACGCCCTTCTAAGGCTCCCGCCGCCTGGAGATGCGGCACTCGCCCGATGCGGCGACACCCCCTGGCGAACGACAGTTGGTGCACGGCCGGAACCGGCCCCCGGCCACCGGCCGGTCAAGGCCTCACGGGCCGTCACCACCAGGGAGTCAGCCATGTACGAGTACGAACTCCACCAGATCCGGTCCGCCGAACTGATCCGCCTGGCCGAGGAGCGGCGCCTGGTGCGGGAGGCGGTACTGGCCCGTCGCGCGGCACGCCGCAGTGAACGGAAGGCCGCCGAGGGGCGGGTGAGTGCGCAGGACCCGAGCCGCTTCGTCCACGCCGCGTAGCGATGGCGGTCCGCCTTCCGGCTGACGCGGCACCGGACCCGTGTGCGATGCTCGGCGACGTGGAGACCATGTCCGTCAGCCCCGTGTTCATCGGCCGCGCCGACGAACTCGCCCTGCTCACCGACGCACTCGCGCGGGCTTCGGGCGGTGAGCCGCAGGCGCTGCTCATCGGGGGCGAGGCGGGCGTCGGCAAGACCCGCCTGGTCGAGGAGTTCCTCGCGGTGGCCGGCCGCCGCGAGGCCGTCGTCGCCATCGGCGGCTGCGTCGAAATCGGTGCGGACGGACTGCCGTTCGCCCCGTTCTCCACGGCCCTGCGCGCGCTGCGCCGCGTCCTGCCGGACGAACTGACCGAGGCACTGGCGGGCCAGGAGGGCGAACTGGCCCGCCTGCTGCCCGAACTCGGCGAGACCGGCCGCGAGCCGAACGACGAGCACGGCACCGCCCGACTCTTCGAACTCACCGCCCGGCTCCTGGAACGCCTCTCCGCCGAGCGCGCCCTCGTCCTCGTCCTCGAAGACCTGCACTGGGCCGACGCGTCCACCCGGCACCTCCTCGCCTACCTGTTCCGCACCCTGCGCAGCGGCCGCCTCACGGTCATCGGCACCTACCGCGCCGACGACATCCACCGCCGGCACCCCCTGCGCCCCCTCCTCGCCGAGATGGACCGGCTCCGCACCGTCCACCGCGTCGAACTCGCACGCTTCACCCGCGCAGAGGTCCGCCGCCAGCTCACCGGGATCCTCGCGGCCGCCCCGGAAGCCGCGCTCGTCGACGAGATCTTCGACCGCTCCGACGGAAACGCCTTCTTCGTCGAGGAGCTCGCCCGGAGCCTCGAATGCTGCGGCGACAGCTCCGGGCTCTCCGACTCCCTGCGTGACCTGCTCCTCGTACGGGTGGAAGCGCTGTCCGACGACGCCCAGAAGATCGCCAGGATCGTCGCCGAAGGCGGCTCCACCGTCGAGCACGAACTGCTCGCCGCCGTCGCCGGACTGACCGACGACGACCTCATCGAGGCGCTGCGCACCGCCGTGGGCGCCAACCTGCTGCTCCCCGCCCCCGACACCGGCGGATACCGCTTCCGGCACTCCCTCGTCCGCGAAGCCGTCAGCGACGACCTGCTGCCCGGCGAGCGCTCCCGCCTCAACCGCCGTTACGCCGAAGCCCTGGAAGCCGATCCCACCCTCGTCCGCGACGACGAGCGAGCCACCCGCCTCGCCAGCTACTGGTACGTGGCCCGTGACGCCGCGAAGGCCCTGCCCGCCGTACTGGAGGCCTCCGTGGAGGCCCGCCGCCGCTACGCCCACTCCGAACAGTTCCGGCTGCTGGAACGGGCCATGGAGCTCTGGGACGACGTACCCGAAGACGTACGGAACACCCTGCGCCCCCTCGACTACGCGGAGGCCTACCCGGCCTGCGGATGCGACCCCGCGACCACCTCGCTCCGCTACCTGGACCTGATGGCCGAGGCCACCGTCGCCGCCCGCTTCGGAGGCGACCGTGAAAGGGCCCTGGCCATCTCCAAGCAGGCCCTGCGGATCCTGGACGGCGAGGCCGACCCGCTGCGCGCCGCCTGGTTCCTGGTGCAGCGCTCCCGTCTGGTGCAGGACCTCACCCGCGGCGACGGCTGGGAGGAACTGGCCCTCGCCCAGGACCTCGTCCGTGGTCTGCCCCCGTCCGTCGTGCACGCCGAGGTCCTCGCCAGCGTCGCCGGCTGGGGCGCCCTGCACCGGCCCGGAGCCGAGACGCTCGCCGCCGCCGACCGGGCGGTGGAGTACGCCAAGCTCGTCGGAGACGAACACATCGAGCTGTACGCCCGCCTCACCCGCGGCTGGCTCGTCGCCGACGCCGGCGGCGTGGACGAAGGCATATCCGAGCTGTACGCCGTCCGCGACCGCGCCGAGGAACTGCACCTCGTCCCGATCATGGGCCGGTCGAGCATCAACCTCCCCTCCACCCTCGAATCCATGGGCCGCTCCCTGGAAGCCGTGGCCGCCGCCGACCACGGCATCGAGGTCTGCCACAGCCACGGCATCGCCGACACCGAGGCATGGGTCCGCTCCAACCAGTCGCAGTCCTTCTTCTCCCTCGGGCACTGGGACGAGAGCGCCGCGGCCGCCGACGCGGCCGCCCTGATCGCCCGCTCCCGCAAGGCACGCGGCCTCGTCGCCGCCCGCCGCGCCGAACTCGCCGTCGCCCGTGGCGACTACGCCGAGGCGGAGGTGCAACTCGCGCTCACCCGACGTCACTTCGGCCACCTCGATCCGCAGCCCCAGCATGTGATCACCCCCACCCGCCACGCCATGTCCCTCGCCGCCCAGCAGGGCCGCCTGCCCGAGGCGCGGGCGGCTTTCCGGGCACAGGCCGAACTCGGGTTCCCGCCCGGCACCCAGCGCTACGCCCTCCCGCTGCTTCATGTCGCAGCGGCGGCGGAGGCCGACGCACGGGGCCTGCCCGCCGCCGACCCGGGCCGTCCCGCGATCCTGGAGCAGATCCGCACCCACCTCAGACAGCTGCCGATGATCGTCCCCATATGGGCCGCCTACGGTGTGTTCGTCGAAGCGGAACTGGCCCGCGCCGAGGGAACCGACACCCCCGGCCACTGGTCCCGCACCGCGAACGCGTTCGCTCCGCTCCAGCGGCCCTACGAGATGGCCCAGATCCGCTTCCGCTGGGCGGAAGCACTCCTCACCGCCCAGGGCGACCGCTCCTCGGCGGCGCCGCTGCTGCGCGAGGCCCACGCCACCGCTCTACGGCTCGGGGCACGTCCGCTCATCGAGACCATCGAGCTCCTGGCCGGCCGGGCCCGCATCCCCCTCACCGCTCCCGAGCGCGCCCCCGAACCGCAGGTCCACCCGGCCGTTCTCGTCCCGGCCGCCGGCGGAGCGGCAGGCCCGGACGCCGCAGGTGCCGATGCCATGGACGAGCGGGACCCCGCGGCCGCCGCTGTCGAGTCCCTCGGACTGACACCGCGCGAGCAGGACGTGCACCGGCTGGTGGCCGCCGGACACAGCAACCGGAAGATCGCCGAGGAGCTCTACATCTCACCGAAGACCGCGAGCGTGCACGTGTCCAACATCCTTGCCAAGCTGGGCGTATCCAGCCGGGGTGAGGCGGCTGCCCTCGCCCACCGTCTCCGCCTCTACCCCGTGCGAAGCGCACCCTGACGCCGGACTGCCGCCGGCGCCGCGACGCCCGGTGCGCACGCCCTAGCGCACGTCCAGGAGGAGAATCCTGTCGTCCCCCGGCTTCGGGGTGGCGCGGCCGTCCGTGTTGCTGGTGACCAGCCACAGTCTGTCGCCGCCCGCGGCGAGCACGGTCCGCAGCCGGCCGTCCTTCCCTTCGAGGAAGGACTGCGGTGCCGCCAGCGGTTCCTGGCCGGCCTTGCCCGAGAGCGGGATGCGCCACAGTCGCTCGCCGCGCAGTCCAGCCATCCAGACCGATCCGCCGACGAACGCGATCCCGCTCGGTGAGGCCTCCTCCGTCTTCCACTGGGCCACCGGGTCGACGAACCCCTCTTCGCCCTTCTTGCCCTCCACGTCGGGCCAGCCGTAATTCCTGCCCGGCTCGATCCGGTTCAGCTCGTCCCAGGTGTCCTGGCCGAACTCGGCCGCCCAGAGCCGCTTCTGTCCGTCCCAGGCCAGGCCCTGCACGTTGCGGTGCCCGTACGAATACACCACCGAGTCGGCCTCCGGGTTGCCGTGCACCGGCTCACCGTCCGGAGTCATGCGAAGGATCTTGCCGCCCAGCGACTTCCTGTCCTGGGCCAGCCCGGTGTCACCTGTCTCTCCGGTGCCCGCGTACAACATGCGGTCCGGGCCGAAGGCGATCCGGCCGCCGTTGTGGACGGCGCCCTTCGGGATGCCCCGCAGGATCGTGTCCGGGGCGCCCAGCTGCCGGCCGGCCGGCTTCCGCTCGTCGTACAGCATCCGGGCGATGCGGTTGTCGGACGCGGTGGTGAAGTACGCGTACACCAGACCGTCCGCGCCGAACGTCGCCGGGACGGCCAGACCGAGCAGCCCGCCCTCACCGCCGGGCGACACCCCGGGCACCGAGCCCAGCAGCGTCTTCTTCCCGCTCCCGCCGTCGATCCTGGTGATCGTGCCGTCGTCGCGGGAGGCCACCAACAGGTCGCCGCCGGGCAGCGCGGCCAGGCCCCACGGGCTCGCCAGCCCCTCCGTGAGGGTGGATACGACCGTCACCGACCCCTTGGCGGGCGGCAGGTCCGAGGGCGTCGCGGAGGCGGAGGGAGCGGACGAGGCGGCGGACGGCGGCGACGAGTCGCCCTCGCGGCCTCCCGTACCTCCCGAGCCGTCCTCGGACGAGCAGGCGGCGGAGACCAGCAGCGAGGCCGTGGCCAGTGCGGCCACCATCCCTTTGCGCACAACGGGGGAGAGAACAGATCCGAACACAGCAACGATCCTTTCGACGGCCGCACGACTACTGTTCCTACACCGCAGCCCCGTCCGGGGTTCCCGGTCCCGGCCAATTCTCTCGCGGCGGACTCAGTCCCACGACCCGCGCGCCCTCGGCAGCCCCGCGATCTCCGCGAGATCCGCGTCATCGAGCTCCAGCCGTGCGGCGCCCGCGTTCTCCACCGCCCACTCCTCGCGCTTCGCGCCGGGCACCGGCACCACGTGCGGCCCCTGCCGCAGCACCCACGCCAGCGCCACCTGCGCCGGAGTGGCGCCATGACGTTCCGCGATCCGCCGGAGGCCGGACACCACAGGCTGGTTCGCCGCCATCATCTCGGCCGTGAAGCGCGGGTGCCTGGCCCGCGGATCGTCCGGTTCGAAGCCCTGGCCCGGCGTCAGCGTCCCCGTCAGATAACCGTTGCCCAGGGGCATGGCGGCCAGCAGCCCCACACCGCGCGCCGTGCACCACGGCAGCAACGACTCCAGCGCCTCGGGCGACCACACGGAAAGCTCCGCCTCGACCGCGCTGACCGGGAAGACCTGCTGGACACGCTCCAGTTGGCGGATCGTTCCGTCGTGCAGCCGCGAGCCCGTCCTGCGCGAGGCGCGCGCCCCCACCGCGCAGAGACCGAGCGACCGCACCTTCCCCGCCGCGACCAGATCCGCCATCGCCCCCCAGGTCTCCTCGACCGGTACCTCGGGGTCGGCCCGGTGCAGTTGGTACAGGTCGATCACATCGGTCTGCAGCCGCCGCAGCGAGGCGTCGCAGGCGCGCCGCACATAGCCGGGACGGCCGTTGGCGACGATGTGCTGGTCTCCCACCAGGAGCCCGCCCTTGGTGGAGAGGAAGACCTCGCTCCGCCGTCCCTTGAGCGCCCTGCCCACGAGCAGCTCGTTGGTGAAGGGTCCGTACATGTCCGCCGTGTCGAGCAGCTGGACACCCGCGTCGAGCGCCGCGTGCACCGTCCGCACCGAGCGGTCGCCACGCTGCTGCGACGTGTTGTACGCCCAGCTCATCGGCATACAGCCCAGCCCGACCGCGCCCACGGCGAGCGCCGCCGCACCGATAGTCCTGCGCTCCAACTCCCTGAACCCTCCCTCGGTCCCGCGGTCACGGGACCACACCGCACCCCAAAAGTAACCTCTGCCCGCCCGGCGCCGCCGAGCAGCCGTCGCCTAGCCTCCTGAGCATGACTTCGACGACCGCCACGGACGTATGGCTGCCGATTCCGGCCGATGAGATCGAGGGGCTCCCCGAGGGGCTCGACTACCACTTCTGGGACGGCGGACCGGACTTCCCCGCCGACCCGGCGCAGTGTGCCTTCTACGTCGTTCCGTACATGAAGGGCCCGCAGATCGCGGTCCGGCCGCTCGACGCCATGAGCGCGGTGCAGGTCGTGCAGACGCTCTCCGCCGGGATCGACCACGTGGAGCCCGGCCTCGGCCTGCTTCCCGCCGGCGTACGCCTCTGCAACGCCAAGGGAGTTCACGAGGCGTCCACGGCCGAATTGGCCCTCACCCTGATCCTCGCCTCGCTGCGAGGACTCCCCGGCTTCGTGCGCGGCCAGGACGAGGAGGAGTGGCGGGCGGGCTTCTACCCCGCGCTCGCCGACAAGTCGGTGCTCATCGTCGGGTACGGATCGATCGGCTCGGCCATCGAGGACCGGCTCGAACCCTTCGAGTGCGCGCGGGTGGCGCGCGTCGCGCGCTCTGCGCGGACGACAGCACGCGGCCCCGTACACACGCTCGACGACCTGCCCGCCTTGCTGCCCCAGGCCGACATCGTCATTCTGTCCACCCCGCTCAACGCGTCCACCCAGGGCCTGGTGGGGGCGGAGTTCCTCAAGGCGATGCGGGACGGCGCGCTTCTCGTCAACGTCGCCAGGGGGCAAGTCGTGGACACCGATGCCCTGTTGTCCGAACTCGAGTGCGGCCGGCTGCGCGCCGCACTCGATGTCACCGACCCCGAACCGCTGCCCGCCGGCCACCCTCTCTGGCATGCTCCCCATGTCCTGATCACTCCTCATGTGGGCGGCAGCACCTCGGCGTTCCTGCCCAGGGCCAAGCGTCTGCTGGCAGGACAGCTCACCCGCTTCGCCGCGGGCGAGCCGGTGCGAAACGTCGTACTCACCACCGGCTGAACACGCTCCGGAGTACGTTCATCGCAGCGGGTGCCCGTAATGCCGCAGGCCGTCACGCAGAGTAGATGAACTATGTCCCTGAGTGACGGGTCTGGTGTATCGTCCAGACCGGGGGGCTGCGTCGTGGAAGGGGCGACGCGGGGGAGGAAGTAGAACGCGAGGGGGCGACGGGCGATGTGCGGCCAATGGAGAGACGATCCGACGCGGCAGGGCGGGCGATGGCAGTCATCGGTACTGACGCCGGACAGGACTCCGCCCCGCCCGCGTCCACGGCGAGCGGCGGGCCGGACTCCGGGGGTGCGGGACGCGACCCGGGGAGCTCTACGGTGAGCACCGTCGGGGCCCGGCTCTCCCGGCAGTCGGTCACGGCCGAGAGTTCGGGCCGGCGCGGCCGGATCGCCCTGGCCGCGGTCTGCGCCGGATACGCCCTCGGCGCCTCCGTCGGCTGGGGCTCCGAGCAAGTGGCCCTTTTCATGGGTGATTTCGGACTCAGCATCGCGGCCCTGGCCGCAGCGATCTCGTGCTTCCTCTACGCGCGGGCAGGCGCCAGTGAGTTCCGGCCCGCCTGGCTGCTGTTCTCGCTCTCCTCCCTCATGGCCGCCTGCGGCAACGCGGTCTGGGGGTGGTACGAGGTGGTGCTCGGCCTCCCGGTGCCCTCGCCGTCCCTCGCCGATCTCTTCTTCCTCTGCTTCGCACCGCCCGCCATCGTCGGGCTCCTGGTCCTCGCCAAGCGCCCCGTCACCCGGGCCGGCTGGGTCTGCCTGGCGCTGGACTCCTGGCTGATCGGTGGATCGCTGCTGACGCTCTCCTGGAGCCTGGCCCTGGCCCACACGGCCCATGTCGCCGACGTGGAGGGCGGGAGCGTGGCCGTGGCCGCTCTCTCCCTCGCCTATCCGCTGCTCGACATCGTGCTGGTCTCCATGGTGCTCGCCCTGCACTTCCGGCGGTCCAGCATCAACCGCTCCGCGGTGAACACGGCCGTCGCCGCGCTCGCCCTCACCGTCCTGTGCGACACGGTGTTCACCTCGCCGCTGCTCCGCTCGACGTACCACTCCGGGCAGTTGCTCGACGCGGGCTGGTTCACCGGTTCCCTCCTGCTCGCGTACGCCCCCTGGGGCGCCCGGCGCAGCGAACCCGAAACGGCGCGGCCCGGATCCACGGCGACGCGTACGACCAGCCGCCCCATCGCGGGCTCGCTGGCCGCGCTGACGCCCTACCTGGCCGCGGCGGTCTGCACCCTGGGCATCCTGTACACGGTGGTGGAGGGCCGCAGGGTCGACCGGGTGGTGATCTTCACCGGCTGCACGGTCGTGCTCGCCCTGGTCGTCCGGCAGGGCATCATGCTCCTCGACAACATCTCGCTCACCCAGGAGCTGGCGCAGAAGGAGAACCACTTCCGCTCGCTGGTGCAGGGGTCGAGCGACGTCATCATGATCGCCGCCCCCACCGGCATACTGCGCTACGTCAGTCCCGCGGCCGCCGGGGTGTACGGGCGCGAGGCGGACGATCTCGTCGGCTCGGAGCTGGCCTCGATCATCCACCCCGAGGACCTCGGCCGGGTCGTCCACGAGCTGCGGCGCTTCCTGGCCGCCCCGCCCCACGAGGAGCCCACCACCCGCATCGAGTGCCGCTTCAGGTCGGGCACCGGCGACTGGCTCAACGTCGAGTCGACCGTCAACCGGCACCAGGGCGGCCTGCTCCTGAACAGCCGGGACGTGACCGAGCGGGTCAGGCTCCAGGCCCAGTTGCAGCACAACGCCGAGCACGATCCGCTCACCGACCTGCCCAACCGCGCCCTGTTCACCGACCGGGTCCGCCGCGCACTCGCCGGCCGGCGCTCGGGCGACTCGGGCACCGCCGTCCTGTTCATCGACCTCGACGGCTTCAAGGCGGTCAACGACACCATCGGGCACCAGGCCGGTGACGAACTCCTCATCCAGGCGGCCCGCCGCCTCGCCGAGTCCGTACGGGCCGGGGACACCGCGGCCCGTCTCGGCGGCGACGAGTTCGCCGCGCTCATCGTCGGCGACGGCACCCGCGACCAGGGCGCCCGTGAGTACCAGGTGCACGAGATCGCCGACCGGCTGCGCCTCACGCTCTCCCAGCCGTACCGCATCGGGGCCAGCGAGGTCAGGGTGGCCGCCTCCATCGGCGTCGCGTTCGCGGAGCCCGCAATCACCCCCACCGACCTCATGCGCAACGCGGACCTCGCCATGTACCGCGCCAAGGCGGGCGGCAAGGACCGGGTCGAGCTGTACGCCCCGCAGATGCAGGCCGACGTCGTACGCCGCTCGGAGCTGGCCGCCCGGCTGCGTACCGCCCTGCGGGACGGCGAGTTCGCCCTGCTGCACCAGCCGGTCGTCCATCTGGCCAGCGGCACCGTCGCCGCCGTCGCGGCGCAGGCGCGCTGGCGCTCGGCGCAGGGCATTCTCTTCACCCCCGCCGAATTCCTCCGGGTCTCCGACGACAGCGACCGCACGGCGGAGCTCGGCCGCTGGCTCCTGGAGGCGGCCGTGGAGCAGGCTGCCGACCGGGCGAGGGCCGGCCATCCGGTCTCCGTCTCCGTACGGCTCTCCGCAGGCCGGCTGCTCGACCGGGCGCTGCCCTTCGGATCCATCGAGGCGCTCCTGACCCGGTACGGGCTGCCGTCCGGCGCCCTGATGATCGAGGTCGCGGACAGCGACCCCCGGATCTCCTTCGACGACCTGGAGCAGCGGCTGGTCGCGCTGCGCCGCCTGGGCGTGCGGATCGCACTGGACGGCTTCGGCAGCGGCTACGCGGCGATCAACGCCCTGCGCAGGCTCCCCATCGACGTGCTGAAGCTGGACCGGGGCCTCGTCGAAGGGGTGGTGGAGTCCGCCCGGCTGCACAAGATCACGAGCGGTCTGCTGCGGATCGCCTGCGACCTCGGGATGCAGTCCGTGGCCGACGGCGTCGACGTACCGGAACAGGTCCTCGCGCTCCGCGCGATGGGCTGTACGCACGGCCAGGGGATGGCCTTCTCCGGGCCGCTCGACGAGTACCGGCTACGGCGGGCCCTGGTGCGGGGAGAGTTCCCCGTACCAGGCAGTCCGGCAGCTCAGCCCGTCATGGCGGGCGGCTCGATCCCGCTGCTCAGCGGCTCACATTCTGAGACGCCCGTCCCACCTACTTGACACCGTACGCGTGCCGGAGAGAGGGTCAATGCCATGCGCACCCGAATTCTCGTACTTGGAAAGCGCGTCGGCTGAAGCAGGGTCCCTCGACGACACTCTGCAGACCGCACCGGCGCGCTCCCCTCGCTTGCCTCACGGCACGGGGGGTTTTTTGTTGCACCGGATCTTCCCAAAACCCCGCAAAAACCCTCAGCTTCGAGAAGAGAATGCCGATGACCGAGCAGGCCACCGGGGCCCACCACCCGCAGCCGCGGGCCCGTCACAACGGACCGTCCTCCGCCTCCGTTGAGCACCTCACGGGCGCGCAGTCCCTCATCCGTTCTCTCGAGGAAGTCGGCGCCGACACCGTATTCGGCCTCCCAGGCGGTTGTATCCTCCCGGCGTACGACCCGCTGATGGACTCCACCCGGGTCCGCCACATCCTGGTCCGTCACGAGCAGGGGGCCGGCCACGCCGCCACCGGTTACGCACAGGCGACCGGCAAGGTCGGTGTCTGCATGGTCACCTCGGGACCAGGGGCGACCAACCTCGTCACGCCGATCGCCGACGCGCACATGGACTCGGTGCCGCTGGTCGCGATCACCGGCCAGGTCGCCTCCAAGGCGATCGGCACGGACGCCTTCCAGGAAGCCGACATCTGCGGCATCACGATGCCGATCACGAAGCACAACTTCCTGGTCACCAAGGCCGAGGACATCCCGCACACCATCGCCGAGGCGTTCCACATCGCGTCCACCGGCCGCCCCGGCCCGGTCCTCGTCGACATCGCCAAGGACGCACTCCAGGCGCGGACCACCTTCAGCTGGCCGCCCACCCAGGACCTGCCCGGCTACCGGCCCGTCACCAAGCCGCACGCCAAGCAGATCCGCGAGGCCGCCAAACTCATCACGCAGGCGAAGCGCCCCGTGCTGTACGTCGGCGGCGGCGTCATCAAGGCGGGGGCCAGCGGCGAGCTGAAGGTCCTCGCCGAGCTCACCGGAGCGCCCGTCACCACCACACTGATGGCGCTCGGCGCATTCCCCGACAGCCACCCGCTGCACGTGGGGATGCCGGGTATGCACGGTGCGGTCACCGCCGTCACCGCGCTGCAGAAGGCCGACCTGATCGTCGCCCTCGGAGCCCGCTTCGACGACCGTGTCACCGGCAAGCTGGACAGCTTTGCGCCGTTCGCGAAGATCGTCCACGCCGACATCGACCCGGCCGAGATCGGCAAGAACCGCGCAGCCGACGTCCCGATCGTCGGGGACGCCCGCGAGGTCCTGGCCGACCTCGTCCAGGCCGTCCAGGCCGAGCACACCGAGGGCAACACGGGCGACTACGAGGCCTGGTGGAAGGACCTCAACCGCTGGCGCGACACGTACCCGCTCGGATACGACCTGCCGGAGGACGGCAGTCTCTCCCCGCAGCAGGTCATCCAGCGGGTCGGCCAGCTCGCCCCCGAGGGCACGATCTTCGCGGCGGGCGTCGGCCAGCACCAGATGTGGGCCGCCCACTTCATCGACTACGAGAAGCCCGCCACCTGGCTGAACAGCGGCGGCGCCGGAACCATGGGATACGCGGTCCCGGCGGCGATGGGCGCCAAGGCGGGCAGGCCGGAGCGCACGGTCTGGGCGATCGACGGCGACGGCTGCTTCCAGATGACCAACCAGGAACTCACCACCTGCGCGCTCAACAACATCCCGATCAAGGTCGCGATCATCAACAACGGCGCGCTCGGGATGGTCCGCCAGTGGCAGACCCTCTTCTACAACCAGCGGTACTCCAACACCGTGCTGCACTCCGGCGCCGACACCGACGGCGCTCCGGCGAAGGGCACCCGGGTGCCGGACTTCGTCAAGCTGTCCGAGGCCATGGGCTGCTACGCGATCCGCTGCGAGGACCCCGCCGACCTGGACAAGGTCATCGAAGAGGCCAACTCCATCAACGACCGCCCCGTCGTGATCGACTTCATCGTCCACGAGGACGCCATGGTGTACCCGATGGTCGCCGCCGGCACCTCCAACGACGAGGTCATGGCCGCCCGCGGTGTCCGCCCCGACTTCGGCGACAACGAAGACGACTGAGAGACAGAGAGAGACCGACTTCATGTCCACCAAGCACACACTCTCCGTCCTGGTCGAGAACAAGCCGGGTGTCCTCGCCCGGATCACGGCTCTGTTCTCCCGGCGCGGCTTCAATATCGACTCACTCGCGGTCGGTACCACCGAGCACCCCGACATCTCCCGCATCACCATCGTGGTGAGTGTCGAGGACCTGCCCCTGGAGCAGGTGACCAAGCAGCTGAACAAGCTGGTCAACGTCCTGAAGATCGTCGAACTCGAGCCCAGCGCTGCGATCCAGCGCGAGCTCGTCCTGGTGAAGGTCCGCGCCGACAACGAGACCCGCTCCCAGATCGTCGAGATCGTCTCGCTGTTCCGCGCCAAGACCGTGGACGTCTCCCCCGAGGCCGTCACGATCGAGGCGACAGGAGGAGCCGACAAGCTGGAGGCCATGCTCAAGATGCTGGAGCAGTTCGGCATCAAGGAGCTCGTCCAGTCCGGCACCATCGCCATAGGGCGGGGCTCACGGTCGATCACCGACCGCTCCCTGCGCGCGCTCGACCGCTCGGCGTAGGAACCGGCGGTCCGCCGCCGCCCCGCCGCTCGCATGGCGAGACCCGACAACGTAATCGACGCACCCCGCCGTACGGTGGGACGCAACACCTGCACACCAAGGAGAAGACCCAGTGGCCGAGCTGTTCTACGACGACGATGCCGACCTGTCCATCATCCAGGGCCGCAAGGTCGCGGTTCTCGGTTACGGCAGCCAGGGCCACGCCCACGCGCTGTCGCTGCGTGACTCCGGCGTCGACGTCCGCGTCGGTCTGCACGAGGGCTCGAAGTCCAAGGCCAAGGCCGAGGAGCAGGGCCTGCGCGTGGTGACGCCTTCCGAGGCCGCCGCCGAGGCCGACGTCATCATGATCCTCGTCCCGGACCCGATCCAGGCGCAGGTCTACGAGGAGTCCGTCAAGGACAACCTCAAGGACGGCGACGCGCTCTTCTTCGGCCACGGACTGAACATCCGCTTCGGCTTCATCAAGCCGCCGGCCAACGTCGACGTCTGCATGGTCGCCCCCAAGGGCCCGGGTCACCTGGTGCGCCGCCAGTACGAGGAGGGCCGCGGCGTCCCGTGCATCGTGGCCGTCGAGCAGGACGCCACCGGCAAGGGCCTGGCCCTCGCCCTCTCGTACGCGAAGGGCATCGGCGGCACCCGCGCCGGCGTCATCAAGACGACCTTCACCGAGGAGACCGAGACCGACCTGTTCGGTGAGCAGGCCGTCCTCTGCGGTGGCACCGCCGCCCTGGTCAAGGCCGGTTTCGAGACCCTGACCGAGGCCGGCTACCAGCCGGAGATCGCCTACTTCGAGTGCCTCCACGAGCTGAAGCTCATCGTGGACCTCATGTACGAGGGCGGCCTGGAGAAGATGCGCTGGTCCATCTCGGAGACCGCCGAGTGGGGCGACTACGTCACCGGCCCGCGGATCATCACGGACGCCACCAAGGCCGAGATGAAGAAGGTCCTCACCGAGATCCAGGACGGCACCTTCGCCAACGCCTGGATGGCCGAGTACCACAACGGTCTGCCCAAGTACAACGAGTACAAGAAGGCCGACAGCGACCACCTGCTGGAGACCACGGGCCGTGAGCTGCGCAAGCTCATGAGCTGGGTGAACGACGAGGACGCGTAAGTCCTCCGCCGAGGGGGCGGGCCCATGGCCCGCCCCCTCGGCACACCGCCCGCCCCGGCTCCCGTGTCACTGCGGACAGCGGAGGTGGAAGCGGCTGCATCGAATGTGTGTACAAGTCGTCCACCCTCGTGTGGGTGATCCTTCCATCGGGGCGCATTAGGTGCGCCGTCGCATGACTACACTTCTCAACACATACACGCGTCAGGGCCCACAGTGTCGTGCGTCTCCACGCGGCTAGCCCCTCCACCGCCTGCGGCCGTCGGGACGGCCGTCCGCACTGGACATGTGAGGACTCTCGTGAGCTCGAAACCTGTCGTACTCATCGCTGAAGAGCTGTCGCCCGCAACGGTCGACGCTCTGGGTCCGGATTTCGAGATCCGGCACTGCAACGGCGCGGACCGCGCCGTACTCCTCCCCGCGATCGCCGATGTCGACGCCATCCTGGTGCGCTCCGCGACCAAGGTCGACGCCGAAGCCATCGCCGCGGCCAAGAAGCTGCGGGTCGTCGCCCGCGCCGGTGTCGGTCTGGACAACGTCGACGTCTCCGCGGCCACCAAGGCCGGCGTGATGGTCGTCAACGCACCGACCTCCAACATCGTCACCGCCGCCGAACTCGCGTGCGGTCTGCTCGTCGCCACGGCGCGTAACATCCCGCAGGCCAACACCGCCCTGAAGAACGGCGAGTGGAAGCGCTCCAAGTACACGGGCGTCGAGCTCAGCGAGAAGGTCCTCGGCGTCGTCGGCCTCGGCCGCATCGGTGTCCTCGTCGCGCAGCGCATGTCGGCCTTCGGCATGAAGATCGTCGCGTACGACCCCTATGTGCAGCCGGCACGCGCCGCGCAGATGGGCGTCAAGCTCCTCACCCTCGACGAGCTCCTCGAGGTCGCCGACTTCATCACGGTGCACCTCCCCAAGACGCCGGAGACGCTCGGTCTCATCGGTGACGAGGCGCTGCACAAGGTGAAGCCCTCCGTGCGCATCGTCAACGCCGCCCGCGGCGGCATCGTCGACGAGGAGGCGCTCGCCTCCGCCCTCAAGGAGGGCCGTGTCGCCGGCGCAGGTCTGGACGTGTACACGAAGGAGCCCTGCACGGACTCCCCGCTGTTCCAGTTCGACCAGGTGGTCTGCACCCCGCACCTCGGTGCCTCCACCGACGAGGCCCAGGAGAAGGCGGGCATCGCGGTCGCCAAGTCCGTACGCCTGGCACTCGCCGGCGAGCTCGTACCGGACGCGGTCAACGTCCAGGGCGGTGTCATCGCCGAGGACGTCCGTCCCGGACTGCCGCTCGCCGAGAAGCTCGGCCGGATCTTCACCGCTCTCGCGGGCGAGGTCGCGGCCCGCCTCGACGTCGAGGTGTACGGCGAGATCACGCAGCACGACGTGAAGGTGCTCGAACTCTCCGCGCTCAAGGGCGTGTTCGAGGACGTCGTCGACGAGACCGTGAGCTACGTCAACGCCCCGCTCTTCGCTCAGGAGCGTGGTGTCGAGGTGCGCCTCACCACCAGCTCCGAGTCGCCGGACCACCGCAACGTGGTGACCGTCCGCGGCACGCTGTCGAGCGGCGAGGAGGTCGCGGTCTCCGGCACGCTGGCCGGACCCAAGCACCTCCAGAAGATCGTGGCCATCGGCGACTACGACGTCGACCTGGCGCTCGCCGACCACATGGTCGTGCTCCGTTACCAGGACCGTCCGGGTGTCGTCGGCGCGGTCGGCCGCATCCTCGGTGAGGCCGGACTCAACATCGCGGGTATGCAGGTCTCGCGGGCGGACGTGGGCGGCGAGGCGCTGGTCGTCCTCACCGTCGACGACACCGTTCCGCAGTCGGTGCTGACCGACATCGCCGAGGAGATCGGTGCCGCCTCGGCCCGTTCGGTGAACCTCACCGACTGATCCTCCGCAGCTCGGGCCACGTACCCGGCATGTAGACACTCGTCCGGCACGGGCGTCTACATGCCGGGTACGTGGCGTTTACGGGAGAGCGCGAGGGATCTGCCCGGGGCGGCGTGACGGTCCGGTGGATGACCGGCAGCGGGTCCGCCCCTTCCGCGCGGGACCTGACGGGCGGTCTGAAAGCCGTACGCGCGGGCCGGATCGCCCAGGCCCGTCACGGCCCGGGGCGCTGTCCGTCGTGTCAGGCGCCTGTCCGCTTCCCCCGCCCGGCGTCGCGGAACGCTTCCAGTAGTTCCCTGCCAGGAGGGCTGTCCGGGTCGAAGCCGCTGATCGCCTTCCGGCCGGCGGGAACGATGGGTCCCCACACGCGGGCGCCGTGGCAGCGGAAGCAGAAGGCGATCTGTAAGAGGTGGTCGCTCCCGCTGTGCATCCGGATGCCCCAGCCCGGGACGAAACAGCGATGCAGTTCGCTGCCCGGCAGTGACCTGATCAGTCCCACGATCCGCTCGACCTGAGGCGCCGCCCAGAGGGCGACCTCCTCGCCGGTCAGGTCGTGCGAGCCGAGGTGCCTCGTCGGGTCGGTGATGCGCACGACCTCGATCAGTTCGGCCTTCTCGTGGCCCGGCGGAAGCAGCATGTGCCCAGCCTCGCCGACCGAGGTCCCGCGCGCCAGCGATATGTGCGCCTGAGGTGGTCGCCGCTCCCAGGTCCCCGCTCTGCCGTGGCCCGGCGGTTGTGGGCCCCTGGTTGGGCCCTGGGGCCCACGACTCCGTGCCGTGTCCGGGCCTAGCGTGAGGGTTCCTCATTTCGCTTACCTGCTGCACTGGTTGGGGTCAGGCATGTCTGCCATCGGTGGCATACCCGGCGGGGCCCTCCCCGCGCCGGGGTCGGGGCTGCGCGAGATGCCGCGTGCGCTGGGCGCGGCCCGCCTGCTGGTCCACGTCCTCCTCGCTGCGACGGCTCTGGGCGGGTTCGGCCTGCTCGGGTCCGCGCTGGCCGCCGACGCGATGGGTGCCCGGCTCCTCGGGATCCTCGTGTACGCGGCGCTGCCGGGGGTGGCCGGCTGGCTGCTCGCGCGGCGGGCCTGGAGCGGTGGCCGGCGTGTCTGGTGGGGTCTGCTCGCCGTTCAGGTGTGGCTGCTGCTCGGCGGCATCGGCAACATCGCCGACGGGTCGGTGCACGGCTTCACGCAGCTGTTCCTGCCGGTACTGATCCTGGTCTTCCTCAGCCGGCCGCAGAGCCGGGAGTGGTTCCGGCTGCCGGTGCGCGAGCGTGAGGACAAACCGGAGTTCTCCCTCCCGCACATGATCACCTGGCGGCGCGACCGCGGGCAGTCGGCGGTGGAGTACGTCGGGCTGGTCATGCTGGTCGCCGCCATCGTGGTGGCCCTGCTGGTCACGGGCGTCGGCGGTTCCATGGCGGACGGCTTCCGGTCGGCGATCTGCTCGGTCACGGGCACGGCGTGCCCGGCGGGCGGCGACGGCGGCAACACGGTGGAGGCGGGCCAGGGCCAGGACGGCGGCGTCACGGGGGGCGCCGACGAGGGCTCGACGGTGACGGGCGGGACCGGTTCGGGATCCGGCTCCGGCTCCGGATCGGGTTCCGGATCGGGTTCCGGTTCCGGCGCGGGGGGCGCCGACGGCGGGGCCACGGGGGCCGGGGGCGCTGACGGGGCGTCCGGCGGCACCGGGGCCACGGGCGGTGCCGGTGCGGGAGGTTCGACCGGTGCGGGAGGTGCCACCGGCACAGGTGGCGCCGACGGTGGCCCCGGCGGCGATACGACGGGCGGGCCCGGCGGCGGCGATACGACGGGCGGGCCCGGCGGGGCCGAGGGCGACGACACCTACCCCGAGACCAGCGACGAGCCCGAGGCGACGTACGACGACATCCCGGCGGCGGACGAGGGTGACGGGGGCGACGACGGCGAGGAAAAGGCGGAGGAGGAGGACTGCGGCGGCTGGGGCTTCTTCGGCTGCGCCTGGGACCGCACCACGCAGGTCGTCAAGGGTGTGTTCGTTGACGGCATCTGGGGCGACATCACCGGCATCATCGACCTGTTCAAGCCCGAGACCTGGTCAGGCATCGCCGACTACGGCCGGCAGCTGGGTGACCAGTGGGTGGAGGACTCCAAGGACGCCGCGGACAAGTGGGGCGACGGCGACTACCTCGGAGCGCTCGGTGACTGGGGCGGGGCGTCGCTCAACACCGTGATCAAGGTCGGCGACGACATCTTCGTCGGCGACGAGGTACGGGACCGCTGGAACAACGGGGAGAAGACCCGGGCCGTCACCGACGTGATCTGGAACGTCGGCTCGATGTTCATCCCCGGCTACGACGTCGCGAAGGTCATCGGCAAGGTCGGCGCACTCGGCAAGATCGGCAGGGTCGCGGACGAGGTGGCCGAGGCCGCCGCCGACGCGGGCGACGCCGCCCGCCGGGCCCGCAAGGCCGCCGAGGCAGGCGACATCGACGGGGTCCGGGAGGCCGCCGAGCAGGCCGACGAGGCGGCGGACGCGGCCGAGGACGCGGCGCGGAGGACCGGCTGCACCATCGCCTTCGGCCCCGGGGTGCACTACGGCGGCACCGGCGGAGTCGCCGGCTCCGGCACCGGCGTACTCGCGTCGGGACCGCCCGACCGGGTGATCCTCGCCGAGAGCGGCTGCGACGAGGCGGCCAAGGCCAAGGCGAAGGAGGCCCGCGACCAGGAGCGGGCGGCCCACCTCGAACAGAAGCGGGCCGAGGAGCCCGAGCGTGCGCGCCAGGCCGAACTCGACAAGAAGAAGTACCCGGACCCCGATCCCAACGACACGTCGGATCCCCGCAACTACAACCCGCCGGACTGGGCCGACGACCTCGACACGCCCACCCTGGGCGACGCCGACCTCGGTGACGGCTACTGGGCCGGCCGCGACCGCAACCCGCCGCCCAACTGGAAGAACGAGTCCTGGCTCCGCTACCAGGAGCAGATCACCGGCACCAACCGGGGCAGCGAGTACGTCGTGCCGCATCCCGACGAAGGTGTGCCCGCCGTGGAGTACGACGGCTGGGACTCCGGCCGGCAGACGTTCCTCGAAGCGAAGAACGGTTACGACAGCTATCTGTCCAAGAACGATCCCGGCACGCTCACCGAGTCGGGCCGCAAGAAGTTCGTCGACGAGGCACAGCGCCAGGTCGACGCCTCGGGCGGCCGGGCCATCGAGTGGCACTTCTCCAACCCGGAGGTGGCCAAGGCCGCGCGCAAGGCCTTCCGGGACGCGGGGCTGCCGATCACGGTCATACCCACCCCGCAGAACAAGATCGCGGGCCCGAAGAAGTCCTGAAGGCGCTCCCCGGCACGAGGTTTCGCGGATGCGTCGGGAATCGGATCGAGCGTGACGGGTAACGGCACACCCTAGGGTGACAGCGGCTGGACCTGAGGAAGAGAGCGGCACGAGGTACGGAGGCAGGACATGCGGCGTGTGGTGCGGGGATTCTGGGGTCCCAGGCAGGAGTCGGCGGAGGCGCTGGCCCGACGCTGGAAGCAGACGCTCGACCGGCTGGGCGGGCTGCTGCCCGAGGCCTGCGCCGGCACGGGAGGCGACGGACCCTGGCGGAACGTGCCCGGCTCCGGGCCCGCCACCGCCCTGCGGCCGGACGAGGACTCCCTCCTCGCCGCAGTCCGCGCGGCGCAGGCCGCGGACGGCTGGTCGGACCGCACGGGCACCAGTACGCAGTTCGTGGCGGCGGGTGCGCCCGGGTGGAAGGTGGAGGTCAGCGGTCGGGGCGGCGGCACGTCGGAGTACCTGCTCCAGGCGGTCGTCATCGGCATCCGGTCGCCGGAAGGCGCGAAGGTGCCCGACGTCGCACTGCTGACGGCCGTCGCCGAGGTGTGGGAGGCGGACTTCGGAGGCGTGAGCGACGACGACGTGCTCGACGCCCTGGAGGACGACGGGGGGTTCACCCCCGACGAGCCGTCCGTCGGCTGGGCCGGCTACCTCTCCTCGGCCCGCGCCGCCCTGCTGCCCGACGACCTCACGGCCGCCCGCAAGCAGGTGGGCTCCCAGGGCGTGCTCCTGGAGATCGCCGGGCCCGGCGACGCCGAGACGGTGCTCCGGGCCAACCTGCGGCTGCGCGAGGCGGGGGCGCTCCAGGCGCTGCCGCGCCCGATGGACCGGGCCGCGCTGTGACCGCCAGGGCGGGGGAGGAGTTCGACGTCGGACGCGCGGTCGCCGACATCGACGCGCTGCTGGCCGGGCAGGTCCCGGCGGCCGGGCCGACGGTGGCCGTGGGTGATCCGGCCACGGGGGAGTGGACCACGACCCGCGGTGAGGGCTTCCGGGTCCTGCCGCTGTGGGAGGGCGAAGCGCTGACCGGGCTGTACGAGCCCGAATGGAACGAGGCCGTGGGCGCAGCCGAAGCCCATCTCGCGCTGCTGGTGCGGGAGTTGGACGGCCGTTGGGGCGGCCACCGCAGGGTGGCCATGCATGTGCCGCTGTTCCGTAAGCAGCGGGGAGCACCGTTGCCGCCACTGTTCGACGCGCTGCTGGCACAGGACTGCTACGGCGACCTGACGGTCTGGGGGCCGGTGACCGTCGAGGGACCCGAGGCCGTGCGGCGGTGGGTGGCGGTGGGCGCCGGACACAGCGACGGGGACGCGCCCGTGGTCATGACGGCCACGGTCAGCGACCGGCCGATCGTCGAACTGCCGGCGGAAGACGCCTAGCCGGCAGACAGCCGGGCGCCGGCCCGGGGCCCGCTAGAGCCGTGCCGCCTTCAGGGCCATGTGCAGCAGCAGCCGGTCCTCGCCGTCGTTCAGATCGAGCCCCGTGAGCTGGTGCACGCGGGAGAGCCGGTAGTAGAGCGTCTGACGGTGGATGCCCAGCTCGGCCGCCGTCCGGCCGGCCTGGCCCGCGCAGTCGAGGAACACCTCGGCGGTGCGGGCCAGTTCGCCGTGCGGCGGGGTGAGCAGGGTGCGCACCGCAGGGTCCGGGACGGAGTCCGCGGGCCGGGGGAGCGAGGTGAGCAGCCGGTACGGGCCGATGGCCCGCCAGTCGGCGGTCATACCGAAGCGGGTCTCGGCCGTGGCCGCGCGGGAGGCGGACACCGCCTCGTGCCAGGAGACGGCGAGCTCGGCCAGGCCGCGGCGCGGCACCGCGATTCCGGCGGTGGCCGCCGCACCCGCCGCGGAGCGCAGCCGCTCCGCGGCAGCCGTCGCGGGGTCCAGGACGTCGGACGAGCGCAGCCTGACCAGCGCGGCCAGCGACACGGTGCCCGCCACCGTGCCCGACGCGGAATCCGGCTCCGGCGAAGGCGCGCCCCCCGAGGGGGCACCCCCCGCCGGGTTCGCGACCGTGGACAGGGCTGCCGCCGACGGCACCGTACGTACGGATGGGGACTCATCGGCCCAGGGGCTCACGCACACCACCGTGTGCAGCCCGTCCGCGTCCGGGCCGAGCGCCTCACGCAGCGCGGCCACCGCCATGTCGCGCTGCCAGCCGCGTCCCGCGGTGAGGACCGCGCCGAACTCGCGGGACAGGTCCGTGCCCGCGCGCGCCTCGTCGGAGAGCAGTGCCCCGATCCGGGACGCCGCGTCCATCGCCGCTGTCAGCTGTTCGTCGGTCGGGCCCGGGTCCGCGTCGAGCAGCCACACGTAACCGAGCACGACACCCCGATGGCGTACCGGGAGGCAGATCCGGCCGCGGAAGACACCGGCTTCCGGGGCGGCCGGAATGCGGACGGGGCCGGTGGCGCGGGCGATGCCGAAGCCCTCGAACCAGGCGCGGACGGCCGGGGTGGAGCGCCGGGTCAGGATCGACCGGGTGCGGACCGGGTCCATCTCCGTGTCGTCGTCGCTGTTGTGGGCCCCGAAGGCGACCAGACCGAAGTCCCGGTTCTCCAGGGTCGCCGGAGCGCCGAGCAGTGCGGAGATCTCGTCGACCAGCTCCTGGTAATCGCCCTTCACTCCCTCATTCTCGCACTCCCTCAGACATATGTCTGAGGTCGCGGCCTCAGATGCGTGACAGGTGTCGATGGCACAGGATCGGAGAGATCCTTAGATTTCACGGTGGTTCTCCGTGCTGTACCGGTCCGTGTCACTTCGTACCTCTACAGCCTCGTTCGTTCATTCCGTGGAGGTGCCCCGTGCTGGGTCCCGTGATTCTCGCCGCGTCACGCAGCGACAAGATGCGTCGTTTCATCTCGGCAGCGCCGGGCACGAAGCAGGTCGTCGACCGGTTCATCGCCGGTGAGACCGTCGAGCAGGTCGTCCCGATCGTCAAGGACGCCACAGGCAAGGGCCTGGAGGTCACCCTCGACGTCGTGGGCGAGGACATCACCACGCCCGAGCAGGCCGCCGCCGCTCGCGACGCCTACCTGGAGCTGATCGGCCGGCTCAAGGAGCTCGGCCTCGGAACCAGGGCCGAGATGTCCGTCAAGCTCTCGATGTTCGGCCAGGCGCTGGACGGGGGCCACGAGCTGGCCCTCGCCAACGTGCGCCCCGTCGTCGAGGCCGCCGCCACGATCGGCACCACGGTCACGCTGGACGCCGAGGACCACACCACCCTCGACTCGATGTTCGCCATCCACGAGGAGCTGCGGAAGGACTTCCCGCAGACCGGCTGCGTCATCCAGGCGTACCTGTTCCGCACCGAGGACGACGCCCGCCGCCTGGCCGCCGCCGGCAGCCGCGTCCGCATCGTGAAGGGCGCCTACAAGGAGCCCGCCTCCGTGGCGTACCAGGACAAGGCCGAGATCGACAAGGCGTTCGTCCGCATCATCAAGATCCTGATGGACGGCGAGGGCTACCCGATGATCGGGTCCCACGACCCCCGTCTGATCGCGATCACCCAGGAGCTCGCCCGCAAGGCAGGGCGCAAACTGGACGAGTACGAGTTCCAGATGCTGTACGGCATCCGCAGCGACGAGCAGATCCGGCTCGCGGCCGAGGGCCACCGTATGCGCGTCTACACGGCGTACGGCACCGACTGGTACGGCTACTTCATGCGCCGCCTCGCGGAGAAGCCGGCCAACCTCCTGTTCTTCGGCCGTTCCATCCTCACCAAGGGCTGACCTGCCCGGCTGACCCACACCCCCTCTGACACTAGGAGACAAGGCACTCATGGACGCTGTCACCCAGGTCCCCGCGCCGGTCAACGAGCCGGTCCGTTCCTACGCCCCCGGATCGCCCGAGCGCCTCCGCCTCGAAGTGAAGCTCAAGGAGCTCGCCGAGAACCCGATCGACCTGCCGATGACCATCGGCGGCGAGAAGCGGATGGGCGGCGGCGAGCGCTTCGACGTCGTACAGCCGCACAACCACCAGGCCGTCATCGGTACCTTCGCCGGTGCCACGGAGCAGGACGCGCAGGACGCGATCGACGCCGCCCTCGCCGCCGCCCCGGCGTGGCGCGCGATGGCCTTCGACGACCGCGCCGCGATCATCCTGCGTGCGGCGGAGCTCCTCGCCGGTCCGTGGCGCGAGACGCTGGCCGCCTCCACGATGCTCGGCCAGTCGAAGACCGCGCAGCAGGCCGAGATCGACACCCCCTGTGAACTCGTCGACTTCTGGCGCTTCAACGTGCACTACGCGCGCCAGATCCTCGCCGAGCAGCCCCCGGCCAACTCGCCGGGCGTGTGGAACCGCATGGACCACCGCCCGCTTGAGGGCTTCGTCTACGCGATCACGCCGTTCAACTTCACGGCCATCGCGGGCAACCTGCCCACCGCCCCCGCCCTCATGGGCAACGTGGTGGTCTGGAAGCCGTCCCCCACGCAGACCCACGCCGCCGTGCTGCTGATGCAGCTCCTGGAGGAGGCCGGTCTGCCGAAGGGCGTCATCAACCTGGTGACCGGCGACGGCATCGCCGTCTCCGAGGTGGCCCTGAACCACCGCGATCTGGCCGGCATCCACTTCACCGGTTCGACCCCGACCTTCCAGCACCTGTGGAAGACGGTCGGCAACAACATCGCCAAGTACCGCACGTATCCGCGTCTGGTCGGTGAGACCGGCGGCAAGGACTTCGTCGTCGCCCACCCCAGCGCCGACCACGCGATTCTGAAGACCGCGCTGACGCGTGGCTCGTTCGAGTACCAGGGCCAGAAGTGCTCGGCGTCCTCGCGGGCGTACGTCCCGGCCTCCATCTGGAACTCCGGTTTCAAGGAGGCCTTCGCGGCCGAGGTCGACGGCATCACCATGGGTGACGTCACCGACCTGTCGAACTTCATCGGCGCCGTGATCGACGAGCGTTCCTTCGCCAAGAACAAGGCCGCGATCGACCGTGCCGAGGCCGACCCGACCTGCACGATCGTCGCGGGCGGTACGTACGACGACTCGGTCGGCTACTTCGTCCGCCCGACCGTCATCGCCTGCACCGACCCGGAGAACGAGGTCTTCACGACCGAGTACTTCGGCCCGATCCTCGCGGTCCACGTGTACGAGGACGAGAACTACGACGCCATGCTGGAGCAGATGGAGTCCGCCTCGGACTACGCGCTGACGGGTGCGGTCATCTCCAACGACCGTGCCGCCGCGGCCCACACGATGGAGAAGCTGCGGTACGCCGCGGGCAACTTCTACATCAACGACAAGTCGACCGGCGCCGTCGTCGGCCAGCAGCCCTTCGGCGGCGGCCGTGCCTCGGGCACGAACGACAAGGCCGGCGCGCCGCAGAACCTGCAGCGCTGGACGCTGACCCGCGCCATCAAGGAGACGCTGGTCCCGCCGACCGACTACACCTACCCCCACCAGGGCTGACCCGCCCGGGGCGCCGCGCAGGCAGCCCCACCCCGAGTCCCGCCCCCCGTCCGGCCCCCCAGCCGGCCGGGGGGCGGTTTCCATGTGCGCCCAGGACGCCATGACCGCCGGATCAGGCCACGCACCCTTGCGGCATAGGTAATGGGCATGTCAAATTCCTTGCTCGGTACGTACGTCCCCACACGTCATCCGAGAAGGAGCTCCCCCCATGAGACGCACCCTTCGTGCGCGCATCGGCGTTTCCCTGCTCGTCGGCGCGACCCTCGGCCTCGGCGCGACCCCCGCCGGGGCCGAGGCCGTTCCCGCCGCGAGCGCCACCCCCGCTCCGGCCGCGTACGCGATGGACGCCACGCTCGAACGGCAGCTCGGCGCGGACAGCGCGGGCAGCTACCTCGACGCGAAAACCGGCGGCCTCGTCGTCACGGTCACCAGCGACCGCGCCGCCGAACAGGCCCGTGCCGCCGGGGCCACCGTGCGCCGGGTGACACGCAGCGCGGCGGACCTCGAAGCCGCCGTGGATGCACTGGAGGCCGGTGCGAAGATCACCGGCACCTCCTGGGGCATCGACCCCCGGACCAACCAGGTCGCCGTGGAGGCCGACGAGTCGGTCTCCGCACGGGAGATGGCGCGCGTCAAGGCCGTCGCGAACCGGCTCGACGGAGCCGTCCGTATCGCCAGGGTGCCTGGCGTCTTCCACCGCGAGGTCGCCGGCGGCAGCGCCATCTACGGCGGCGGGAGCCGCTGCTCGGCTGCCTTCAACGTCACGAAGAACAGCGCCCGCTACTTCGTGACCGCGGGCCACTGCACCAACATCTCCGCCAACTGGTCCGCGACGTCGGGCGGAGCGGTGATCGGCGTCCGGGAGGGCACGAGCTTCCCGACCAACGACTACGGCATCGTCCGCTACACCGACGGCTCCGCGCCCGCCGGAAACGTCAACCTCCACAACGGCAGCTTCCAGGACATCGCCTCCGCGGCCGACGCGGTGGTGGGCCAGGCCATCAAAAAGAGCGGCTCCACCACCAAGGTGACCAGCGGCACCGTCACCGCGGTCAACGTGACCGTGAACTACGGTGACGGCCCCGTGTACGGCATGGTCCGCACCACCGCCTGCTCGGCCGGCGGCGACAGCGGCGGCGCGCACTTCGCCGGCTCCGTGGCCCTCGGTATCCACTCGGGCAGCTCCGGCTGCACCGGCACGAGCGGCTCCGCGATCCACCAGCCGGTCAAGGAGGCGCTGGCCGCCTACGGCGTCACGGTGTACTGACCTCTCAGCCGGCCCCTCTGCGCCCCCTGTCCGGCGGAACCGCCGGACAGGGGGCGTCCTGGCAGGCTGGGACCCATGACCCCTCCGGCCGGGCTCCGCACCGCACACACTTACGAGCTGACCCCGTCCCTCCTCGGCGGCATCCGGGCGTTCCTGGACACGGCCTTCGACGGGGAATTCGGCGACGAGGACTGGGACCACACCCTGGGCGGGGTCCACGTGCTCGTACGCGGGGAAGGCGGTGACCTCCTCGCCCACGGCGCCGTGGTCCAGCGGCGGGTGGTGCAGGCGGGCCGCTCCTACCGCGTCGGGTACGTCGAGGGAGTGGCCGTCCGCGCCGACCGGCGGCGCGAGGGGCTCGGTGGCCGGGTGATGGCCGCGCTGGAGGACGTCGTCGACCGGGCGTACGCCTTCGGGGCGCTTTCCGCGTCCGAGTCGGGAGCCGGCCTGTACGCGTCCCGGGGCTGGGACGTCTGGACCGGCGGGATCTCGGCCCTCGGCCCCCGGGGCCCGCTGCCCCTGCCGGACGAGGAAGGCGGCACGTACGTACGCGGTGGTCCGGACCCGCATGCGGGCGCGCTCCTCTTCGACTGGCGCGACGGCGACATCCTCTGACCGCCCGGTGAGACGTACGCGCGGCTGCGGCTGCTCGGGGTGGCCGGCGTCCAGGAGTCCGGAGGGCCCCGTTCCGGTGCCGCCGTCTCAGATAGTAGGAAGTCCGAGTAATTGTGGAGACAGAACGGCGCACCTGTCCTAGCTTTGTAGAAGCCGAACGACTCGCTCCATCGAGCGAACGGCGGTTGTGAGCGCGTGCCCCTGAGCAGGTAACCCCTGCGGCACGCTCCCCGCCCCTTCCGGCGCCTCGAAATCCCGATCTCGAATCTCGATCTCGAAATCCTCGCGATCTCAAGGAGTCGATCCATCATGGCCGAGACCACTGCCCGCCGCGTCCGCCACACCCACCGCCCCACCGAGTCCGAGCGCAAGAACGCCGCCGCCGCACTCCAGAGGGCTCTCGACCGCCGGGACAACGGCGGCTCCACCGGCCACTGAGGGCCGGGCCCGCGCCCGGGCCCATGACGCGCACTGTCCGTATCGCGGACAACGGATGTCATGGGCTGGGACGAACAGTAGGGTGCCGATATGTCTCGCAGCATCAATCTCGCAGTGATCCCCGGTGACGGTATCGGCCAGGAGGTCGTGGCCCAGGGCCTCAAGGTCCTCAACGCTGTTCTCCCGCAGGACGTGAAGCTGGAGACCAAGGAGTACGACCTTGGTGCCCAGCGCTGGCACCGCACCGGTGAAACCCTCCCGGACGCGGAGCTGGAAGCGCTCAAGGGCCACGACGCCCTCCTGCTCGGTGCGATCGGTGATCCGTCCGTGCCGTCCGGCGTGCTGGAGCGGGGGCTCCTGCTGAAGCTGCGTTTCGCCTTCGACCACTTCATCAACCTGCGCCCCTCGAAGCTCTTCCCGAACACCGCGACCCCGCTCGCCGGCCGCCCCGACATCGACTTCGTGGTCGTGCGCGAGGGCACCGAGGGCCCGTACACGGGCAACGGCGGCTCGCTCCGCACGGGCACGGAGCACGAGGTCGCCACCGAGGTCAGCATCAACACCGCGTACGGCGTCGAGCGCGTCGTCCGTGACGCCTTCGAGCGGGCGAAGGCCCGTCCGCGCAAGAAGCTGACGCTGGTCCACAAGAACAACGTGCTGGTGTACGCCGGCCACATGTGGAAGAACATCTTCGACGAGGTCGCGACCGAGTACCCCGAGGTCACCACCGACTACCTGCACGTCGACGCCGCGACGATCTTCTTCGTCACCCAGCCGGAGCGCTTCGACGTCATCGTCACCGACAACCTCTTCGGTGACATCCTCACGGACCTCGCCGCCGCCGTGACCGGCGGAATCGGCCTGGCAGCCTCCGGCAACATCAACCCGACGGGCACGTTCCCGTCGATGTTCGAGCCGGTCCACGGTTCTGCCCCCGACATCGCGGGCCAGGGCAAGGCCGACCCGACCGCCACGATCCTCTCCGTCGCCCTCCTGCTGCGTCACCTCGGCTACGAGACCGAGGCCGTGCGCATCGAGGACGCCGTCTCCGCCGATCTCGCGGAGCGCGACGGGGCTCGCACCCGTACCACCGACGAGATCGGCGACGCCCTCGCGGTACGAGTAGCGAGCTGACCCGACGACTCCACTTCGAAGCCGCCGGGTCGCAACGCACCCGGCGGCTTCTCCTGTGCGCTCTCCGGGTGCCACCATCGACCCTGGACCGCACTCACGTCATTTCGTGCACGGCCGCCCCCGGGAGATAATCGAACGCGGGGCCGTGGCTCGTGGCATTGCTCGGACGTCCTAAGACCTCTCTGGTATCTGTCGGGCGGCGGAGGGTGTGAGCGCGGTCCATCACACACAAGACCGGTGAAGGACACGCACTCATGACGACGCCCACGATCGAGCTCAAGCCCTCCTCGAACCCGCTGTCCGACGCGGAGCGCGAGGCGATCCTGGTCAGCCCCGGCTTCGGCCGCCACTTCACCGATCACATGGTGACGATCAGGTGGACGGAGGGCAGGGGCTGGCACGACGCCCAGCTCGTCCCGTACGGCCCGCTGTCGATGGACCCGGCCAACATGACCCTGCACTACGCGCAGGAGATCTTCGAGGGCCTGAAGGCGTACCGCCAGCCCGACGGCACCGTGGCCAGCTTCCGTCCCCAGGCCAACGCCGAGCGCTTCCAGCGGTCCGCCGCCCGGCTCGCGATGCCCGAGCTCCCGGTCGAGACGTTCATCGCGGCCTGCGACGCCCTCGTGCAGCAGGACAAGGCATGGGTTCCGGAGCACGGCGGCGAGGAGTCGCTCTACCTGCGCCCGTTCATGATCGCGGCCGAGGTCGGCCTGGGCGTGCGGCCCGCGAACGAGTACCTCTTCATCGTCATCGCCTCGCCCGCCGGCGCCTACTTCCCCGGTGGCGTGAAGCCCGTCTCCATCTGGCTCTCCGAGAACCGTGTCCGCGCCGTCCCCGGCGGCATGGGCGACGCCAAGACCGGCGGCAACTACGCGGCGTCCCTGCTGGCCCAGGCCGAGGCCGCCGAGCAGGGCTGCGACCAGGTCGCCTACCTGGACGCGGTCGAGCACAAGTGGGTCGAGGAGCTCGGCGGCATGAACCTGTACTTCGTGTACGGGCAGGAGGACGGCACGACGCGCATCGTCACTCCCGAGCTCACCGGCTCGCTGCTCGCCGGCATCACCCGCGACTCGCTGCTCAAGGTCGCCGGTGACCTCGGCTACGAGGCCGAGGAGGGCCGCGTCTCCATCGACCAGTGGAAGGCCGACACCGCGAACGGCACCCTGACCGAGGTCTTCGCCTGCGGCACCGCCGCGGTCATCACGCCCGTCGGCACCGTCAAGTCCGCCCAGGGCGAGTGGGTCCAGGGCGACGGCGCACCCGGCGAGGTCACGATGAAGCTGCGTGACCGCCTGCTGGACATCCAGCGCGGCATCGCCGAGGACACCCACGGCTGGATGCACCCGCTCGGCTAGGGCCTCCGGTCCGGCTCGGTAAGGGCTCGCGGGAGGCTCTCCGGGCCGCCCCGCTGTTCCTCCTCCAGGCCGGCCAAGCTGCCCGCCGCTCAGGCGCCGTACGGATGAGTACGGCGCCTGAGTCGTGTCCCCGACGGGTCGATTTCCGCCGCACAGGCGCGCCCGGCAATTAGAGCGCTGCTCAAAGTCTCACCGAAATTGCGCAGCTATGGCTTCCCCACCTAGAAGCTCGTGGTTAGAGTGACGTTCTAACCCGGAGGTGTGACGACATGAGACTGACCCCGACCGAGCGGGACCGGCTGCTGCTCTTCGGAGCCGCGGAACTGGCGCGGGCGCGCCGGGCGCGCGGGCTGAGGCTCAACGTCCCCGAAGCCACCGCGCTGATCGCGGACACCGTCTGCGAGGCGGCCCGGGACGGGCGGCGGCTCGCGGAGGCCATCGAGGCCGCGCGCGCCGTACTGGGGCCCGACGACGTCCTGCCCGGAGTGGCGGACGTGGTCACCGAGGTCCATGTCGAGGCCGTCTTCGACGACGGCTCCCGGCTCGCGGTCGTGTCCGCGCCCATCGGGGGCGGCGGCCTCGGGGACGGGGCGCCCGGCGCCGTACTGCCCGCTCCGCCGCACGCCGTGCCCGAGCCCGCGCTGCGGCTGACCGTGCGCAACACCGCCACCGTCCCGGTCAGCGTCACGTCGCACTTCCACTTCTTCGAGGCCAACCCACGGCTGGACTTCGACCGGGCCGCGGCCTACGGCATGAGGCTGTCGGTGCCCGCCGGATCGTCGGTGCGCTTCGACCCGGGCGGCGGCGCCGAGGTCGGCCTCGTGCCGATCGGGGGCGCGCGGATCGCGATCGGCTTCGCGGGCCTGGTCGACGGCCCGCTGGACGCCCCCGGAGCGAAGGAAGAGGCCCTGCGGCGCGCGGCGGCCTGCGGCTATCTCGGAGCGGAGGACGCCTGATGGACCCCTACGAATACGCCTCGGTCCACGGACCGCGCGCCGGGGACCGGGTCGTCCTCGGCGACTCCGGTCTGGTGGTGCGCGTCGAATCGGACTCGCAGCGCCAGGGCGACGAGTTCCTCGCCGGGTTCGGCAAGACCGCGCGGGACGGACTGCATCTGAAGGCGGCAGCCGTACGCGACACCTGCGACGTCGTCATCAGCAACGTGCTGGTCATCGACGCAGTCCTGGGGATCCGCAAGGTCTCCATCGGGATCCGTGAGGGCCGGATCCACGCGATCGGGCGGGCCGGGAACCCGGACACCCTCGACGGTGTCGACGTCGTCGTCGGCACCGGGACCAGCATCGTCTCCGGCGAGGGCATGATCGCCACCGCCGGCGCCGTGGACACCCATGTCCACCTGCTCTCGCCGCGCATCATGGAGGCCTCGCTCGCCTCCGGCGTCACCACCGTCATCGGCCAGGAGTTCGGCCCGGTGTGGGGGGTCGGCGTCAACTCGCCGTGGGCGCTGCGCCACGCCTTCAACGCCTTCGACGCCTGGCCGGTCAACATCGGCTTCCTGGCCCGGGGTTCGTCGTCCGACGCCGCTCCGCTGGTGGAGGCGCTGGCCGAGGGCGGCGCGTCCGGTTTCAAGGTCCACGAGGACATGGGCGCCCACACGCGTGCGCTCGACACGGCTCTGCGCGTGGCCGAGGAGCACGATGTGCAGGTCGCCCTGCACAGTGACGGGCTGAACGAGTGCCTGTCGGTCGAGGACACCCTGAGCGTCCTGGACGGCCGGACCATCCACGCCTTCCACATCGAGGGCTGCGGCGGCGGTCACGTGCCGAACGTGCTGAAGATGGCGGGCGTGCCCAACGTCATCGGCTCCTCCACCAACCCGACCCTGCCCTTTGGCCGGGACGCGGTGGCCGAGCACTACGGCATGATCGTCTCCGTGCACGACCTCAAGACCGACCTGCCCGGCGACGCCGCCATGGCGAGGGACCGGATCAGGGCGGGCACGATGGGCGCCGAGGACGTGCTGCACGACCTCGGGGCGATCGGCATCACCTCCTCGGACGCGCAGGGGATGGGGCGTGCGGGCGAGACCGTACGGCGCACCTTCGCGATGGCCGGGAAGATGAAGGCCGAACGGGGGCCGCTGGAGGGCGACGGCCCGCACGACGACAACGCCCGTGTCCTGCGCTACCTCGCGAAGCTCACGATCAACCCCGCCCTGGCCCACGGCCTCGCGCACGAGATCGGTTCGATCGAGGTGGGCAAACTCGCCGACATCGTGCTGTGGAAACCGCAGTTCTTCGGGGCGAAGCCGCAGCTCGTACTGAAGTCGGGCTTTCCGGCGTACGGGGTGACGGGCGACCCCAACGCCGCGACCGACACCTGCGAACCGCTGGTCCTGGGACCGCAGTTCGGTGCCTACGGGACGACTCCGGCGGACATCTCGGTGGCCTTCGTGGCCAAGGCCGCGACCGATCTGGGCTCCGACCTGATGCCCACCCGGCGCCGCAGGGTCGCCGTGAGCGGCACCCGGGGCATCGGCCCGGCGGACCTGCGCCTCAACTCCCGGACCGGAAAGGTGGGCGTCGACGGGGAGAGCGGTCTGGTCACGCTGGACGGCGCTCCGGTGCGCTCGGATCCGGCCGACTCGGTCTCCCTCAACCGCCTCTACTTCCTCTAAGCGCCATCCCGCAACCGCCCTTTGGAGTAAGACGACATGAGCTTCCGTATGCCGCCCGAGTGGGCCCCGCACGAGCGGACCTGGATGGCGTGGCCGGGCCCCAACGCCACCTTCTCCGGTGACGACCTCGCCGAGGCCCGCAGGGCCTGGGCCTCCGTCGCCCGGGCCGTACGCCGCTTCGAGCCGGTGACCATGGTCACCGGCCCCGGCCGGTCGGAGGAGGCCCGGGAGCTGCTCGGCCCGGACATCGAGGTGGTCGAGCACGAGCTGGACGACGCCTGGATGCGCGACATCGGCCCCACCTTCGTCACCGACGGCACCCGGCTCGCGGCCGTCGACTGGGTGTTCAACGGCTGGGGTGCCCAGGACTGGGCCACCTGGGAGCACGACGCGAAGATCGCCCGCCATGTGGCGGACCTCGCGGGTGTTCCCGTACACAGCTCTCCGCTGGTCAACGAGGGCGGCGGCATCCACGTCGACGGCGAGGGCACCGTACTGCTCACCGAGACGGTGCAGCTGGGCCCGGAGCGGAACCCGGGATGGTCCCGGGCCGGCGTCGAGGCCGAGATCCACGCCAGGCTCGGCACCACGAAGGCGATCTGGCTGGAGCGCGGCCTCACCGGTGACTACCCGCCCCACGGCTACGGCACCCTGGGCCACGTCGACATCGTCGCCGCCTTCGCGGGCCCGGGAGTGGTCGTCGCCCACACCCAGCCCGACCCGTCCCACCCCGACCACGCCCTCTGCCGGGAGAACGTGGCGATGCTCAGGTCGCAGACGGACGCCAGGGGCCGCCGGCTGGAGGTCGTCGAGGTCCCCGCCCCCACCGTGGTCCGGGACGAGGACGGCGAGTGGGTCGACTACTCCTACATCAACCACTACCTCTGCAACGGCGGGGTGGTGCTGTGCGCCTTCGACGACCCCCGCGACGAGCAGGCCGCGGAGATCTTCCGACGTCTCCACCCCGGCCGCACCGTGGAACTCGTCGACGCCCGGGCGATCTTCGCGGGCGGGGGCGGCATCCACTGCATCACCCAGCAGCAGCCCGCCGTGCACGGCTGAGCCGCGGATCCGGTAGAACGTACAGGTGAACGAGATACTCCGCGCACCGGCCGCCGCATGAACCGGCCACCAGCCCGCCGGCGCAACATCGCCCCGCCCCGGGAGTCCGTACTCGTCGCGGCCATGACCACCATCGCCGAGCGCGGGCTCGACGGGCTGACCATGGCCGGGCTCGGACGCGAGGTCGGGATGAGCAGCGGGCACCTCCTCTACTACTTCCGGACCAAGGACGAACTGCTGCTGCAGACCCTGGAGTGGAGCGAGGGGCGGCTCGGCGCCGAGCGCGGGGCGCTGCTCTCCCGGCAGGCATCCGCCGCCGAGCGGCTCGACGCGTACGTGGACCTCTACCTGCCCGAAGGGCCGCGCGACCCCCACTGGACGCTCTGGCTGGAGGTCTGGAACCGTTCGCAGAACGCCGACGCGGACGCGCGCGGCCGGCAGGCCGCGATCGAGGGTGCCTGGCACCGCGACCTGGTGGCGCTGCTCGCCGAGGGGATCTCGCGCGGCGAGTTCCGTGCCGTGGACCCCGACCGGTTCGCCGCCCGGCTGCGGGCCCTCCTCGACGGATTCAGCGTCCATGTCGCCGTCGGTATACCGGGCACGGGGCGGGGGCAGGTCCTCTCCCATGTGCGGGAGTTCCTCCGGGACGCGCTGCTGCCTCCGTCGGGCGGGCCGGCTGCGACGGACGTCACGACCGCATCCTGAGACGGGCGCGGGAGGGGGACCGGCGCTGTGCAAGACTGCGACCGTGTCCTCGTTCGTCATGATTATTGGCAGCAGGCGCGCCGGTCCGCAGTGATCGTCCCGTACCACCACGTACGGAGCGGCCATCGTGCCCCAGACCCGCGCGCAGACCTCTCGCACCCGCGAGAGGTTTTTTCGTTTTCCGGCCCTCACCTCGGCCGGGGCGGCGCGCGCGGGATGATGGGGGCAAGTGGAGCCCGATCGTCCGGATCCACTCATCCGACAGGAGTCAGACAGCATGACCACCAAGGCCAAGGCCACCGACGACAGTTTCCATGTCTTCGACACCACACTGCGCGACGGTGCACAGCGTGAAGGCATCAACCTGACGGTCGCGGACAAGCTGACCATTGCCCGGCATCTGGACGACTTCGGCGTCGGCTTCATCGAGGGCGGCTGGCCGGGCGCCAACCCGCGCGACACGGAGTTCTTCGCCCGCGCCGCCCAGGAGATCGACTTCGCCCACGCCCAGCTGGTCGCGTTCGGGGCGACCCGCAGGGCGGGCGGCAGCGCCGCCGACGACCCGCAGGTCAAGGCACTCCTCGACTCCGGGGCGCCGGTGATCACCCTGGTCGCCAAGTCCCACGACCGTCATGTGGAACTGGCCCTGCGCACCACGCTGGAGGAGAACCTGGAGATGGTCCGCGACACCGTCTCCCACCTCCGCGAACAGGGCCGGCGGGTCTTCGTCGACTGCGAGCACTTCTTCGACGGCTACCGCGCCAACGCCGAGTACGCCAAGGCCGTCGTCCGGGCCGCCTCCGAGGCGGGCGCCGACGTCGTCATCCTGTGCGACACCAACGGCGGAATGCTCCCTGCCCAGATCCAGGCCGTGGTCGCCACCGTCCTCGCGGACACCGGGGCCCGCCTCGGCATCCACGCCCAGGACGACACCGGCTGCGCCGTGGCCAACACCCTCGCCGCCGTCGACGCGGGCGCCACCCACGTCCAGTGCACGGCCAACGGCTACGGCGAGCGGGTCGGCAACGCCAACCTCTTCCCCGTCGTCGCGGCCCTGGAACTCAAGTACGGCAAGACCGTCCTGCCCGAGGGCGCGCTGGCCGACATGACCCGCATCTCGCACGCCATCGCCGAGGTCGTCAACCTGACGCCCTCCACCCACCAGCCCTACGTCGGTGTCTCCGCCTTCGCCCACAAGGCCGGACTGCACGCCTCCGCGATCAAGGTGGACCCGGACCTCTACCAGCACATCGATCCCGAGCTCGTCGGCAACACCATGCGCATGCTCGTCTCCGACATGGCGGGCCGCGCCTCGATCGAGCTGAAGGGCAAGGAGCTCGGCATCGACCTCGGCGACGACCGCGAGCTCGTCGGGCGGGTCGTGGCACGGGTCAAGGAGCGCGAACTCCAGGGCTACACCTACGAGGCGGCCGACGCCTCGTTCGAACTGCTGCTGCGCAGCGAGGTCGAGGGCCGGGCACGCAGGTACTTCCGTACGGAGTCCTGGCGTGTCATCACCGAGGACCGCCCCGACGGCACGCACGCCAACGAGGCGACGGTGAAGCTCTGGGCCAAGGGTGAGCGGATCGTCGCCACCGCGGAGGGCAACGGCCCGGTCAACGCACTGGACCGGGCGCTGCGCGTGGGCCTGGAACGGATCTACCCGCAGCTGGCCAAGCTGGAGCTGGTGGACTACAAGGTCCGCATCCTGGAGGGAACGACCGGCACCGACTCCACCACCCGGGTACTGATCACCACGGGTGACGGAGCCGGCGACTGGTCGACGGTGGGCGTGGCCGAGAACATCATCGCGGCCTCCTGGCAGTCACTGGAGGACGCGTACACCTACGGTCTGCTGCGCGCCGGCGTCGAGCCCCTGGACTAGGACCCCACCTCCGGGTGAAGGCCTGTTCACCGGAGCCGCCACTTCTGGTTGGCGGCTCCGGTGCAGGTCCAGATCTGGGTGCGGGCCCCGTTCGCCGATGACTGGTCCGTCACGTCGAGGCACTTGCCGGCGGCCGTGTTGACGAGGTCCCCGGTCGCGGCGTCGTACGTCCAGCGCTGCGCCCCCGTGCCGTTGCAGGTGTACAGCTGGACCTTCGCCCCGTTCGCCGTCGAGCCCGACGTCACGTCCAGGCAGGCACCGAGCACCCGGACCGAGCCGTCGCCCGCCAGCGTCCAGCGCTGGTTGGACGCACCGGTGCAGTCCCAGATCTGTACCGCTGTGCCGTCCGCGCCGCTGTTCCCCGTGGCATCGAGGCACTTGCCGCCGATTCCGGTCAGGGCGCCCGACCTCTCCGTCGGGCCGGACGGGGTGCCGGACCAGGTGAAGGTGGCCGACGTGCGGCCCGGGAGGGAGTACGTGAACTTCTGGCCGCCCCAGTTGACGGTGACCGGCTGTGCGGACGTGGAGCCGTTGTAGGCGATCAGCGCCTTGGAGCCGTCCGGGTTGCGCCAGGCGACGTTGGGCACCGTCGAACTGGCTGTGGACGCGATGCGGGCGGCGCCCGGGCGTACGAACTTCGTCAGGTGACCCATCGTGTAGTACTCGACGGTGTAGTCGACCTGACCGTGCCTGCTGTCCCCGTTGTGCACGGTGATCAGCCCGTCGCAGGTGCCGCAGCCACCGTTGTGCGGGCCCCGGTTCTGGTCCACGGCCAGCGACCACTTGGTCACCGACTTCGCCCAGTTCCGGGTGTAGTCGATGATGTTGAGCATGTCCTCCCGCTGCTGGTCGGCGATCCAGGTGCCGCCCGAGTGCTCTGTCTGGAAGGCGTCCAGCTCCGGGTACTGGTCGTGCACGGCGGTCTGCTTCGCGATGTCGCCGCCGTACCCGTGCCAGGCGATCCCGCCGAAGTTGGGATGGCTGCGCACGGCCGCGTCGTCCACGGTGGCCGCCGCGTACGCGTCGTAGGTGTCCCAGTTCCAGTCGTGGGCCAGCACCTTGGTGGCCAGGCCCGCCGACCGGAGCTTCGGCAGCAGCTCGTTCTTGGTGAAGTAGGCGAGCCCCGAGCCGTTCCAGCTCATGGACGGGTAGCCGGAGCAGCAGGTGGGTTCGTTCTGCGCGGTGACGTAGTCGACCGTGACGCCCTGGGCCTGGTACGCCTGGAGGTACTTCACGAAGTAGTCGGCGTAGGCGCCGTAGTTCTCCGCCTTCAGCCAGCCGCCGTTCAGCTGCCCGCTGTCCTTCATCCAGGCGGGGGCGGTCCACGGGGAGGCGACCGTCGTCAGCGCGGGGTTCAGCTGCTCGGCCTGCTGGGTCAGGGGCAGCACGTCCTGCAGATCGTGGGCGATGGAGAAGCGGTCGAGGTCCGGGTCGGTCTGCCCGGCCGGCACGTCGTCGTAGGTGTAGCCGAACCGTGCGAGGTCGGATCCGCCCATCGGATTGCGTACGAACGAGAGCCCGATGCCCTCGGTGGGGGAGAACAGCTTCCTCATCGTCGCGTCGCGGGTCGCCTGGCTGAGCGCGCCGCTGCCCTTCATCAGCCAGGCGGCCGTGTCGGTGAACGAGGCGCCGCCGCCGGTGAAGGTCTGGTAGCGGGTGTTCTCGTCGACCGTGATGTTGGTGCCCGAACCCCCGTTCCCCGGGCCGAAAGTGATCGGTGCCTGGGCTTGGAGGCCACGGGTGACATGGCGGCCACCGGCGTCGTCCGTGGTGGTCAGGGCGATGCTCACGCTCTCGCCCGCGGCCTGGGCGGTACCGGAGGAGAGCCCGGCCAGACCTGCGGTCGCGAGCGCCGTGGCGAGAAGGACCCTCGCTGCTCTGCTGGTTCGGATCATGGCTGCTGCCTTTCTCGGCAGAGGTGTGGGGGTGTGCCGTCGATCGTGGCGTGAGTGAAAACCGCCCTTACGTGTCCGCGTCAAGAGGGCTCAATGTTCATGAAGTGAACGGACAACGCGTCCGGCCAGGTGGGGGAATGGGTACGGACCAATTCCGGTGTGAAGTATTGACGGCACCTTTTCAGCGGGGTTAACTCCAGCCGCAACGCCGGAACCGGTTCCGGCAGCGGTTGCGGAACCGGTGCCGCAACCGCCGTTCCCGCCCCGCCCCGCCATGCCCCGCCTTGACTCCGGAGGCCTTGTTGCGCGTCACCATCGCCGATGTGGCCCGGGCGGCCGGCGTCAGCAAGACAACGGTGTCCAGAGTCGTCAACGGCAAGGCGGACGTGGACGGTTCGACAGCCGGTCGTGTTCGGGAAGTGATTGCGGGTCTCGGCTACGTGCCCAGCTCGGGCGCCGTCGGACTGGCCCGCGGCAGCAGCCGTACGGTCGGGATGCTGGTGCCCTCGCTGACCTGGCCGTGGATGGGCGAACTCCTCCAGGGAGTCGTCGACACGGTCGAGGCCGCCGACTACGGACTGCTGCTCTTCACCTGCAACCGCGGCGCCGACTCCGTGCGCCGCTTCACCGGTCAGGTGTCGGCGCGCGCCTTCGACGGGCTCGTCGTGGTGGAGCCGGAGAACACGCTCGGCCACCTCACCGAACTGCACCTGGCCGGCCTGCCGATCGTGCTGATCGACGACCGCGGCCATCACCCCGCCTTCCCCTCCGTCGTGACCACCAACCACGAGGGGGGCGCCTCGGCCGCCCGCCATCTGCGGGACTCCGGGCACACCCGGCCACTGGTCGTCACGGGCCCCCGGGGCTTCGGCTGCGTCCGGGACCGGACGCGGGGATTCGCCTCGGTCCTGCCCGACGCCCTGGTCGCGCAAGGCGACTTCACCGAACGCGGCGGCAGGCTCGCTGTCGAGCAACTCCTCTCCTCCGGGACGGAGTTCGACTCGGTGTTCGCGCACAACGACATCAGTGCGGTGGGCGCGCTGCGAGCCCTGCGCGCGGCGGGACGCCGCGTCCCTGACGACGTGGCGGTGGTGGGCTTCGACGACATCCCGGTGGCCAGGCACACCGAACCGCCGCTGACCACCGTGCGCCAGCCCACCCGTCGGATGGGTGAGACGGCGGCTCGGATGCTGCTCTCGCACCTGGGCGGCACCCCCGTACCGGACGAACCGGTGGTACTCCCCACCGAACTGATCGTGCGCCACTCGGCGCCGTAACGACCGGCCCTTCCCGGGCTCTTCCCCTGCTCACTCCGCACTCCACCTCCCGGATCCCGCAGTCGCCACAGGAGCCGCAATGCCACGCACACCGCACGCCCGCGCCCGCCACAGGGCGAGACCGGCCACCGCGGCACTCGCCGCCGTCACCGTCCTCGCCGGACTGCTCGCCGGGGCCGTCCCCAGCGCGGCGGCCGAGGCGGAAGACCCCGCACCGGTCCTCGTCGACCGGTTCGAGGGCGAGGTCCCGTTCGGCAACCCGCCCGCCGACTCCCTCTTCACCTGGGGCGGCGACGCCGACGACCAGCCGAAGCTGGAGTTCGCGGAACGGGCCGACGCCCCCGAGGGCGCCAAGGTCCTCGAGGGCACCTACGACATCAGCGCCTGGGGCGGACTCAGCCACGAGTTCGCCGTGGACCAGCCGCCGAAGAACTGGACCACCCACAAGGGCATCCGCTTCTGGTGGTACGGGCAGAACAAGGCGCCGCTGCCGCCCGGTTCGGGCAAGCGGATCAACTTCGAGATCAAGGACGGCGGCGCCAACGGCGGCGCGTCCGAGCTGTGGACCACCTCCTTCACCGACGACTGGGAGGGCTGGCACCTGATCGAGATCCCGTTCGCGGACTTCGTCTACCGGGCCGACTACCAGCCTGTCGGCGGCATCGACCAGGTCCTCGGCCTCAACGAGATGTGGGGCTACGCCGTCACGCTCCCGACGGGCGCCCCCGGCGCGTTCGCCATGGACGGCGTCGAGCTGTACGGGAAGCCCGACCCGGCACTGAAGTCGAGCGTCGTCGTCGACTCGGCCGTGCACCCGGTGAAGGAGGGGGCCTCGGCGGACATCCGGATCTCCGTCGCCACCACCGGCTCCCTCCCCATCGAGGAGCCCGTCACCGTCGCCTACACGACCGGGGGAGGCAGCGCGTCGGGCGCCGACTACACCCCGGTCACCGGCACCCACACCTTCCCCGCGGGCACCGCCTCCGGCACCTCCCACACGGTGACCGTGGCCACCGCGAAGGACGGGGACGCCGAGTCGGCGGAGACGGTCCCGGTCGGACTGACCGTCACCGGCGCGAAGCCGCCCAAGGAGAACCCGCAGGTCGTCATCGACGCCCACGGACTCCCGTACCAGGACACGAGGCTTCCGGTGAAGAAGCGCGTCGCCGACCTGGTGTCGCGCATGTCGCCCGCCGAGAAGGCCGGCCAGATGACCCAGGCCGAGCGCAACGCGCTGAAGTCGCAGGGCGACATCGCCACGTACGACCTCGGCTCGCTGCTCTCCGGCGGTGGCTCCGTACCCACCCCGAACACGGCCGCGGCCTGGGCGAAGATGGTCGACGCCTACCAGCTGCGCGCCCAGGCGACCCGCTTCCAGATCCCGCTGATCTACGGCGTGGACGCGGTGCACGGCCACAACAACGTGATCGGCTCGACGATCATGCCGCACAACATCGGCATCGGCGCGGGCCGCGACCCGAAGCTCGCCGAGAAGACCGGTGCGGTCACCGCGAGCGAGGTCCGCGCGACCGGCATCCCCTGGGACTTCGCTCCCTGCGTCTGCGTGACCCGCGACGAGCGCTGGGGCCGTTCCTACGAGGCGTACGGCGAGGACCCCGCCCTGGTGGAAGCCATGGAGACGGTCATCAAGGGGATGCAGGGCAACCCCTCAGGAAAGGACCTGGACCGCAACGACAAGGTGCTGGCCAGCGCCAAGCACTTCGTCGGCGACGGCGGGACGGAGTTCGGCTCCTCCACCACGGGCGCGTACACGATCGACCAGGGCATCACGAAGGTCACCCGCGAGGAACTGGAAGCGGTGCACCTCGCGCCGTTCGCCGAGGCCGTCGACCGGGGCGTCGGCACGGTCATGCCGTCCTACTCCTCCCTCGACATCATCGGCGACGACGCCGGCCCGGTGAAGATGCACGCGCACGCGGAGATGATCAAGGGGGTCCTCAAGGACCGCATGGGATTCAAGGGCTTCGTCATCAGCGACTGGCAGGCCATCGACCAGATCCCCGGCGACTACGCCAGTGACGTCCGTACGTCGGTCAACGCCGGACTCGACATGATCATGGTTCCGACCGCGTACCAGGACTTCAGCAGGACGCTTCAGGACGAGGTCGCCGCGGGCCGGATCAGCGAGGCCCGGATCGACGACGCGGTCTCCCGCATCCTGACCCAGAAGTTCCGCCTCGGACTCTTCGAGAAGCCGTACTCCGACCCGGCCAACCTGGACAAGGTCGGCTCCGCCGGACACCGGGCGGTGGCCCGCGAGGCCGCGGCCAAGTCCCAGGTGCTCCTCAAGAACGAAGGGGCCGTCCTCCCGGTCAAGCCCACCCAGAAGGTGTACGTCGCCGGATCCAACGCCGACGACCTCGGAAACCAGGCGGGCGGCTGGACCGTCAGCTGGCAGGGCGCCTCGGGCCGGATCACCACCGGTACGACGATCCTGGAAGGCATGAGGAAGGCGTCCGCCGACCCGGCGTCCGTGGCCTACTCCAAGGACGCCTCGGCCCCGACGGACGGGTACGACGTCGGCGTGGTGGTCGTCGGCGAGACCCCGTACGCCGAAGGCATCGGTGACGTCGGCAACGGCCACGACCTGGAGCTCACGGCCGCCGACCGGGCCGCCGTGGACACGGTCTGCGCCGCCATGAAGTGCGCCGTGCTGGTCGTCTCCGGACGCCCGCAGCTCATCGGCGACAGGCTCGGGGCCATCGACGCCCTCGTGGCTTCCTGGCTGCCGGGCACCGAGGGCGACGGCGTGGCCGACGTTCTCTACGGCAAGCGCCCCTTCACCGGACAGCTCCCGGTGACCTGGCCGAAGTCCGAGGCCCAGGTGCCGATCAACGTCGGCGACGCGGCCTACGACCCGCAGTTCCCCTACGGCTGGGGCCTGAGCACGCTGCAGAAGCCTCCGGCGGGCGGCGACCTCACCCTCTCCGCCCTCGCCGTCGCCGCGCACGTCGCGGAGAAGGCGGGCCTGGGGAGGACCGCGCAGGGCAAGGCGATCGTGGACCGGGCCAGGCTGCTGGTCCAGGAGAGGATCGGGGGCGAGGTGACCGCGGCCGTGTCCAAGCCGTTCGCGGACGCCGACCACCTGCTGCTCTCCGGTGATCTCACGGGGGCGGTCGCGAAGCTCCGCGCGGCGTACCGCGCCGCGTAATCACCTGCGAGGACGGAAGTAGCCCAAGTGGGTGGCGCATTTTGCGCCCACTTGGGTTATTTTCGGAGTATGCGGAAGAGGCTGTTCGCGCCACTGTGGGCCTGTCTGCTGCTGATACTTTCGGCGGCCGTGCTGGCGATGTCCCCCGCTGCGCCGTCCGCCGCCGCCACGATCGACGAGGCCGCCCAGGCCCTGCGCCAGGGCCCGGTGTACGTCGACCCGGCAGCGGCCGGCCAGCTCTCCGCCTCCGAGGCGGACGCGCTGGAGAAGAAGATCAAGGACGCCGACAAACCGGTGTTCGTCGCCGTTCTGCCGCAGTCCTCGGACTTCCCCGAAGAAGGTCTGCTCGCCAACCTGCGCAACGACACCGGAATCACCGGCCTCTACGCGGTCCGCCTCGGTGACGGGTTCGACGCGGGCGCCGACCGCAGCGTGATGACGGTCCGGGCGGTCGACAACCTGGTCGCGTCCGTGAAGACCCAGGACGCGGGCGCGGACGCGGCGACGCAGCTCAACGCCTTCGTCGACCAGGCCGTCGACCAGGCCCGGGGCAACGCGCCCGCCTCCTGGTCCGGCGGGGATGCGGACGGCGCCGCCGGACCTTCCGCCACCGGCCTGATCGTGCTCGGCGCGGTGGCCGTGGCGGGCGGCGCGGGTGCGTACACCGTCGTCCGCCGTAACCGGCGCCGCAAGGAGGAAGAGGAGCGGGCCTCGCTCGACAAGCTCCGGGTCGTCGTCGACGAGGACATCACCGCGTACGGCGAAACCCTGGAACGGCTCGACTTCCATCCCGCGGAACCGGGCGCCGACGACACCATGCGCGCCGACTACGAGCGCGCACTCGACTCGTACGAGAGCGCCAAGACCCGGATGGAGCGCGCCCGGCACCCCTCCGAGGTGCGCGGGGTCACGCAGGCCCTGGAGGACGGCCGCTACTCCCTCGCCGTCCTTGAGGCGCGCAGAACGGGCGCGGCCCTCCCCGCCCGCCGACCGCCCTGTTTCTTCGACCCGCGCCACGGCCCCTCGGTGGCGGACGCCCGGTGGGCGCCGTCCGGCGGCGCTGCCCGCGAGGTCCCGGTCTGCGGTGCGGACGAGGTCAGGCTGCGCGAGGGCGAGGATCCGATGAGCCGCACGGTCGACGTCGGGGACGGCCGCCGCCGCCCGTACTGGGAGGCGGGACCGGCGTACGGCCCCTGGGCCGGCGGTTACTTCGGCGGCGGGCTGCTGCCGGGTCTGCTGATGGGCACGATGCTCGGCTCGATGCTCTCGACCCCCGCGTACGCCGGTGAGTACGGCGGTGGGGACTTCGGCGCGGGCTCCGGCGGTGAATGGAGCGGCGGCGACGTCTCCGGCTCCGACTTCAGCTCGTCGGACTTCGGCGGCTTCGGCGACGGCGGAGGGTTCGGGGGCGGAGGGTTCGACGGGGGCGGGTTCTAGAGCCGCCTGGTTCCGGCCGGCGCTTCCGGCCGCGCCGGGCTCGCGCGTCCCCGGCGCGGCCGGAAGCGCCGGTCGGAACGCAGTGATCCATGCTAAACCTGACTATATGTGGGGTTCCGGTCGATTCCGGGCGTGGTTCCGTCGCCCCGTCCGGCGGCCTCATCGGCCCAGTGACGGGGGCGCGGCCCAGGCCGAGCGGGCCCGGGCAGGCACCACCGGCAGGGCGGACCGCCCCCCGGGAGGTGGCCTTCGGGCGCTGTTCAGCGTGCGCACGGTCGCCGGGCAGGTCTTCTGTCTCATGCTGGGGCTCGTCGTGCTCCTCGTCGCGGCCGCGGCCGTCGCGCTGGTGGTCCAGGGGCGGCGCGACACCATGCAGGAGGCCCGCCTCCACACGCTCGGCGTCGCCGAGACCTTCGCCCACGCGCCGGGCATCGTGGCGGCCATGGACGGACCCGACCCCACGGCCGAGCTCCAGCCGCTCACCGAGCAGGTGCGGGAGAAGGCCGATGTCGACTACGTGGTCGTCTCCGACCGCCGCGCCATCCGGATCACGCACCCCGAGCCCCGGCTGATCGGTGAGCGCATCATCGGTCCGTACCGCCAGGCCCTGGAGGGTGAGCCGTTCACCATGACCTTCAAGGCGGCCAGCGGTCTCGCGGTCACCTCCGTGGTGCCCGTTGTCCGGTCGGACGGATCGGTCGCCGGGCTGGTGTCCGTCGGCATCACGGTGGACTCGGTGGAGCACCTGGCGGACCGGAGCCTGCCCTTCAGCATCGGCGCCTCGGTGGTGGCACTCGTCCTCGCCGCGGGCGCCGCCGCGCTGGTCAGCCGGCGCCTGGGCAGGCAGACGCACGGGCTCGGACCGGCCGGGATGACACGGATGTACGAGCACCACGACGCGGTGCTCCACGCGGTACGCGAGGGAGTGCTCATCGTCGGGGCCGACGGCCGGCTGCAGCTCGCCAACGACGAGGCCCGCCGGCTCCTCGACCTCCCTCCGGGCGCCGAGGGCCGCCTCGTGACCGAGCTCGGCCTGGACGGCGGCACCGCCGAACTCCTGGCATCCGGCGGCCGCGTCACCGACGAGGTGCGGCGGTCCGGCAACCGGCTGCTGGCCGTCAACCTCCGTCCCACCGACCCGCAGGGCGAACCCTCCAGTACCGTCGCCACCCTCCGCGACACCACCGAGCTGCGCGCCGTCACCGGCACGGCGGAACAGGTACGCGAGCGCCTGCTGCTCCTGTACGAGGCGGGGGAGCGGATCGGCACCACGCTCGACGTCACCAGGACGGCCGAGGAGCTGACGGAGGTGGCGACACCGGGATTCGCCGACTTCGCCTCGGTCGACCTGGCCGACGCCGTCCTGCACGGCGAGGAGCCGCCACCGCCGAAGGGCGACGTGCTGGAGATGCGGCGCACCGCCATCGCGGGCGTCGACCCCGATCACCCGCTCTACCCCGTCGGCCAGGCCGTGGCCTTCATGCCCACCACGGCCGGGGCCTTCGGCACGAGCACCGGACACACCTGGATGGAGGCCGACCTCTCCGCGGCGTCACGCTGGCGGCAGCGGGATCCCGACAGCGGGGCGAAGGTCCTGGCGTACGGCATCCACTCGCTCATCTCCGTCCCCCTGCACGCGCGCGGTGTCATCCTCGGCATGGCGAACTTCTGGCGCGCGGGGAATCCCGAGCCCTTCGACGCGGACGACCTCTCCTTCGCCGAGGAACTGGTGGCACGGGCGGCCGTCAGCATCGACAACGCCCGCCGCTACACCCGCGAGCACGAGCTCGCCGTCGCACTCCAGCGCAGCCTGCTGCCCAGGAGCGTGCCCGAGCAGAGCGCCCTCGACGTGGCCTACCGCTATCTCCCGGCCCAGGCGGGGGTGGGCGGCGACTGGTTCGACGTGATCCCGCTGTCCGGAGCCAGGGTCGCCCTGGTCGTCGGCGACGTCGTCGGTCACGGGCTGCACGCGGCGGCCACGATGGGCAGGCTCCGCACCACGGTCCACAACTTCTCGACGCTGGACCTGCCGCCCGACGAACTCCTCGGCCACCTCGACGAGCTCGTCGCCCGGATGGACCAGGACGGCACGGACGACGGCTCCGACGTGGGGATCGCCGGGGCGACCTGTCTGTACGCGATCTACGACGGGGTCTCGGGGAAGTGCTGCATGGCCAGGGCGGGCCACCCCGGGCCGGCGCTGGTCCTGCCCGACGGAACGGTGGAGTTCCCCGGGACGCCGACGGGCCCGCCGCTCGGCATCGGCGGAATGCCCTTCGAGTCGGCCGAGTTCACCGTGCCCGAGGGAAGCCGTCTGGTCCTGTACACCGACGGCCTGGTCGAACGCCGTGACCGGGACTTCGACGTCGGCCTCGACATCCTGCGCACGGCTCTCGCCCACCGGGACCGGACGCCGGAGGAGACCTGCGACGACGTGATCGACGCCCTCCTGCCCATCCGCCCCACCGACGACGTGGCCCTCCTGGTGGCCCGCTCCCGCCGGCTGGATCCGGACCGGGTCGCGCATTTCGACGTGGCACCCGAACCCTCGGCGGTCGCCGGGGTGCGCAGGGAGGTGGCCCGCTGGCTCGGCGAGCGAGGGCTGGACGAGGAGGCCTTCGTCACCGAGCTCATCCTCAGCGAGCTGGTCACCAACGCCATCCGCTACGGCTCCGGACCGATCCGGGTGCGGCTGCTGTACGACCGGAGCGTCATCTGCGAGGTCTCCGACACCAGCAGCACCTCTCCGCACCTGCGCTACGCGGCGGCGACCGACGAGGGCGGGCGGGGACTCTTCCTCGTCGCGCAGTTCGCCGAACGCTGGGGCACCCGGTACACCCCCACGGGCAAGGTCATCTGGTCGGAGCAGGCAATCGGCGCGACAGCCGACGACTAGATCAAGCCACTCCTGAGTATTTGCCGATACGGCAATCAAACTTGTCACCGCGGCCGACCTCCCGCACCATCCGGGTCATGGAGGTGTTTCGTATGGACGACGACGCGCGGCGGTACGACGTGGTGGTGGTGGGCGGCGGAGCGGCCGGCCTGAGCGGGGCGGTGGCCCTTTCCCGGGCGAGGCGCTCGGTGCTGGTGATCGACGGGGGCGAGCCGCGCAACGCGCCGGCCACCCACGTGCACAACTACCTGGGCCGCGAAGGCACCCCGCCCTCGGAGCTCCTTGCCGTCGGACGGGCCGAGGCGGCCGGATACGGCGCCGAGATCACCGAGGGCACGGTGGTGTCCGCCGAGAAGCTCGGCGAAGGGGAGGGCTTCAGGGTCGTACGGGAGGACGGGACCGCAGTCGTGGCCCGCCGGCTCCTGGTGACCACCGGCCTGGTCGACGAGCTCCCCCCGGTTCCGGGCCTGGCCGAACGGTGGGGCCGCGAGGTGCTGCACTGCCCGTACTGCCACGGCTGGGAGGTCGCGGACCGCCCGATCGGCATCATCGCCGTCAGCCCGATGGCCGTGCACCAGGCGCTGATGTGGCGGCAGTGGAGCGAGGACGTCACGCTCTTCCGGCACACCGCACCCGCACCGGCCGACGAGGAGAACGAGCAGCTCGCCGCCCGGGGCATCGCTGTCGTGGAGGGGGAGGTGGCCGGGCTGGAGGTGACCGGTGACCGGCTCACCGGCGTGCGCCTGGCCGGCGGGCGGGTGATCGCCCGCGAGGCGGTCGTCGTCCAGCCCCGCTTCACGGCGCGGTCGGAGGTGCTGCGGAGCCTGGGGCTCGCGACGACCGAGCAGGAGGCCGCGGGGCACGTGGTCGGCACGTACGTCGCCGCCGATCCGTCCGGGGCCACGGACGTCCCCGGGGTCTGGGTGGCCGGAAATGTCGCCAACCTGATGGAACAGGTCATCGGTGCCGCGAGCGCCGGGCTGAAGGCGGCGGCGGCCATCAACGCGGACCTGATCGCCGACGACATCCGCGGTGCGGTGGCCGCGTACAGGCGCTGAGGACCGCACACGACGAGCGCCCGCCCCGCTCCCGGTGGGGAGCGGAGGCGGGCGCGCTCGGTCGTGCGGTGCCCCCGGGAGGATCAGGCCTGCGGAGCGGCCTTGATCGCGGAGATGTCGAAGTTCAGCTTCACCTTGTCGCTGACCATCACACCGCCGGTCTCCAGGGCCGCGTTCCAGGTCAGGCCCCAGTCGGACCGCAGGATGTCCGTGCCGCCCTCGAAGCCGACGCGCTCGTTGCCGTAGACGTCGGTGGCGGAGCCGTTGAACTCCAGGTCGATGGAGAGCGGGCGCGTGACGTCCTTGATGGTGAGGTCGCCGGTGACGCGGTACGTGTCGCCACCGAGCTGCTCGGCGCCCGTGGAACGGAAGGACATGAGCGGGAACGCCTCGGCGTCGAAGAAGTCGCCGCTGACCAGGTGGCCGTCGCGGTCGGCGATGCCGGTGTCGATGCTGGCGATCGTGACGTCGATCGAGGCCGCGGAGTTCGAGGGGTTCGCGCCGTCCAGCTTCAGGGTGCCCTCGTGCTCACCGAAGGAGCCGCGCACGTTGGTGACCATGGCGTGGCGCACGGTGAATCCGATGCTGCTGTGGGCCGGGTCGATCACGTAGTCGCCGGTCAGAGCGGCCAGTGCGGGGTCCACAGCGAGCGTGGCGGTGGTGGTGGGGGCGGTGGTGTTCTTGCGGTTGAACAGAGCCATGGCTCCTCCTCGGGGGACGTGATCGAGCGGATGTCGAATGGTTGTTTAACCTTCAACGAGATTGACTGTAGACCAATCTAGTTAAAAGTTCAACATCAAGGGTCCAGGCCGGTCCGGAATTCACCCTTCCGGCCGCGGGCGCACGCGTCGCCCTCTGGCGGACGCGCGTAGAACTCGGGCACTATCTCCCTGCTCCGCCAGTACCGCCGCCTCACTTTGATTTGTCATGAGCAGGAGGAATCCCCCGTGTCCTACCGCCCCACGCTCCGCTCCGCCCTGACCGCCCTGGCCCTCGTACTCGGCGCCTTCTTCGCCCCCGGCGTCGGCGTCGTCACAGGTGCGACCGACGCCTTCGCCGTCACCAAGATCAGCCACTCCACGGCGACCTCGATGTTCCGCTCCTCCAACATCACCTGGTCGTCGTCGGGCGGCTGTTCCAACCGGAACGTCTCCACCTGTACGTCGTTCGAGCAGCTCAATCTGGCCAGCGCCCAGGGCGCCCAGACCCTCAAGAGCGCCACGGGCTGCGCGCTGAACATCACCGGCGGCACCGAGACCGGGCACGCCGGTGGCACGTACTCGCACTGGAACGGCTACAAGCTCGACTTCTCCAAGTCCACCTGCCTCAACAACTACGTCCACGGCGTCTTCAGCTACATAGGTCTGCGCGGAGACGGCGCTCCCCAGTACAAGTCCGGTTCCGGCAACATCTACGCGGACGAGGGCAACCACTGGGACGTGACGTACTACAACTGCGGCGGCTGCTGAGCCGTACGCGGAGGTGCCCCCGTCCGGCGGGACGGGGGCACCATCGCGGGGAGGGCGGGCGGGTCAGGACCCGACGGTCACCGTGAAGCGCCTCGGGTTGCCGTCGTGCGCGGCGCCCGACACGTCCGGCTCGCCGTCCGGGCGTACGTCGTCGTAGGGGAAGGCGTAGCCGATCGGCGCGTTCGCGTGGACGACCCGCGACCAGTGGTTGGTCACCGGGCCCCTGTAGTAGTCCGCCACCGTGGTGCCGTTCGGCTGCTGCGGGTGGCTGAGCATGATCGAGCGGTTGAAGCCCGCCGCGATCCTGGCCAGCAGCGCCTTCTTGTCGTCGGAGTCCCCCGGGTTGTTCGTGAAAGGCCCGTGGTTGCAGGTGAAGATGTCCTTCGATGTGGGCCGGGCGAAGGTGTGGCCGCCCTCGAAGGTCAGCGTGTCACCGCTGACCCGCCCCGCCAGGGCGCCGCGGCCGCCCTGGAGGTCGATCCTGAGATCGGTCGAGCGGTACTTCGCCCAGACCTCGTCGATCTGCGCCGTGAACAGGTCCCGGAACGGCATCTCGTCCGGCCGGTCGAAGAACGGCGCCATCAGGTTCTGCGGCGACACGACCCGCAGGACCTTGCCGTCCTGCCCCCGCGTGACCAGCTTGTCCCAGGGCTGCCCGTCGGAGGCGGCCTGCGCGGTGAGGTCGTCGGCGATCCGCTGCACGGCGCCGTCCGGGAGGGGGGCGACGAGGTGCGTGCCGTCGCCCTGGAGACTGAGGCCGATCGGCAGCGCGGTCACCAGGTCGACGTAGCTGATGTTCGCGTACAGCTGCTGCGGGTTGAAGGTGAACTCGCAGAACGACCAGGTCCGCCCGTAGTTGGGGTCTGCGGGAGTGGAGAAGGCCGGCTCGACCAGCGAGGGACCCGGGTTGAGGAAGAAGTCCAGCTTGTCGTCGCGCACGAAGTAGACCCGCGCTCCGTACATCTGGGGAAGCGTCAGAACCACCGGGCCCGCGCCCGCGCCCTTCAGCGGGATGGCGCAGTCGACCGGCAGCGGCGTCTGCGGAGCTGCGGGGGAGTCGGGGCGGTAGACGCTGCCGTCGGCCCGCAGCAGCACCCAGCGGTCGGTGCCCTGCTCGTGGCCGGTCACGTACGCGTTCACGGTGCCCGGCAGGGAGCGGTTCTCCAGGGCCAGTTCGCAGGTCGCCGGTGCGGCGGAGGCTCGCGGGCTCAGGCTGGTTCCCCAGAGGGGATAGGTGAGCGCGGTCGCGGACGCGGCGGCGCCCGACAGGAACAGTCTGCGTGAAATCACGGGGTTCTCCCAGCGGTGGGGGGCCGCAGACGGACATGGGTTTCGAGGGGCCGGCACGGTGGGGGCGTCTGCGGTGCGCACTACTCTCACGATGCTCGGCCGGAGCGTCAAGAGTTACGGCTGAGAGCGCTCTCAGAATTCGGATGTCTTCACAACTCAGCGCCCACAGACGGTATTTGGTAACGCCCTGTCCTCAATCGCCTGCGCGTGGTGAACAGGAACCGAACGCGGCTCGGCCCCACCCCGCTCCCACCCCACTTGGACTAAAGGAGAGCGGTTGTTGGACTGGTAAGTCCCTCGGCGCCGTCCTCCGTTGACGGTGTCCGGACGGGAGGGCTACTCAGTCCACATGTCGCGAAGATTCACTTCGGCGGGCGCTGTAGCCGCCGCCTCAGCAGCCGTCCTGGCGCTCGTGGGGACCAGCATCCCCGCGGTAGCCGCCGCTTCCCCACCCGCCGCCGCCGACGCGGCCGACGCCACCGGCTCCGCCGTCATCGCATCGGCGCAGCTGTCGGTCGCCGTGGCCGACGACTTCCCGCGCGTCCTGTCGTACACCGACAAGGCCGGCGGCGAGCAGCTGGCCGGCAGCACCCGGCCGGTCACCGAGGTCACCCTCAACGGAGCCGCCCGCACGGTCCGGCTCAAGGGCGCCCCCGAGGTCACCGCCGCGGCCGCCCGCTACACGCTCGCCTTCCCCGACCTGCCGGGCGTCGAGATCGACGCCTCCATCGAGGTCTCCGGCCGCGCCACCACCTTCAAGGTGACCGCCGTGCGCGACACCGAGGCCTTCCGCGTCGGCACCATCGACATACCCGGCCACGACCTGGTCTCCGTCGGTTCCACGGACGACGGGGCCGCCACCGCGTTCACCCGCCTCGACCCGGACTCCACGAAGACCGCGGACGTCTTCGCCGAGGTCACCGCCGGGAGCGCGGCCGACACCACGCCGGTGGGCGCCGCGTACGCCCTCGTCAACACCGGGAAGCTCGCCGCGGCCGTCGAGTCCAACTCCTCCTACGACAAGCCCTCCGGGGCCACCGGCGGCGACGACGCCCGCTTCTGGCACCAGGCGCGCAAGGCGGCGGACGGCAGCGTCCGGGTCGGCGTCTGGTCGGGGCAGTGGACCTACCGGGGCGCCGGTGCGCCGGAGCCCGAGAGCGGCGCGGATCTGCCGTGGGCGAAGGTCGTCGTCACACCCGACGCCAACGGCGACGACACCGTGGACTGGCAGGACGGCGCCGTCGCCTTCCGCTCCATCGGCGTCACCGCGCCGGGCGGCGAGGAGACCGCGGACCGGGTCATCACCCACATCCCGTTCAACTTCGCCAGCCAGGCTACGCATCTTTTCCTCCGGACGCTCGACGACGTCAAGCGGATCTCGCTGGCCACCGACGGGCTCGGCCAGATGGCCGTCCTGAAGGGGTACGGCTCCGAGGGGCACGACTCGGCGCACCCGGACTACGGCGGCAACTACAACAAGCGCGCCGGCGGGCTGAAGGACCTCAACACGCTGCTCAGGCAGGGCAAGCGGTGGGGCGCCGCGTTCGGGGTCCACGTCAACGCCACCGAGTCCTACCCCGAGGCGAACGCGTTCGACGAGCAGCTCGTCGACAAGACCAGGCCCGGCTGGAACTGGCTCAACCAGAGCTACTACATCGACCAGCGCCGCGACATCAACAGCGGTGATCTCGCCCGGCGCTTCCAGCAGTTGCGCGACGAGACCGACAGCAATCTCAGCCTGCTCTACATCGACGTGTACTACTCGCACGGCTGGATCGCCGACAAGACCATGCAGGCCGTGCGGAAGCAGGGCTGGAACGTCGGCACCGAGTGGGCCGACAAGTTCGAGCGCGCCTCGCTGTGGTCGCACTGGGCCAACGACCTGAGCTACGGCGGCGCCACGAACAAGGGCCTCAACTCGCAGATCATCCGGTTCATCCGCAACGGCGAGAAGGACGTCTGGAACAACGACCCGGTCCTCGGCCAGACGGCGATCGAGGAGTTCGAGGGCTGGACCGGCGAGACGGACTGGAACACCTTCTACGACAACATCTGGCAGAAGAACCTGCCCGCCAAGTACCTCCAGCAGCAGCGGATCATCCGCTGGGACAAGGCGGCCGGAGACATCACCTTCACCGGAGGGGTCCGGGGCACGGTCGAGGACGGCAGGCGGACGTTCTACTCGGACGGCCGCAAGGTCCTCAGCGGTACGGACTACCTGCTGCCGTGGGACGGAGGCAAGAAGCTCTACCACTACAGCAAGGCCGGTGGTACGAGCAGTTGGGCGGTGCCCTCGACCGGCGCGTACACCGTCTACGAGCTCACCGACAACGGCCGGAGTAAGACCGGCACCGTGCGCCCGGTGGACGGGAGGATCACGCTGAAGGCCACGGCCGGCCGGCCGTACGTCCTCTACCCGAGCGCGGCGCCGGAGCCCGCCGCCCCCCGGTGGGGCGAGGGCGGCCCGGTCGCCGACCCGGGCTTCAACGACGACGGGCTCGACACCTGGTCGAAGACCGGCACCGCCGCCCGTCACACCGACGGCCAGGGCCGCAACAGCGCGAAGCTCTCCGGCACGGGCACGGCGGCGCTCTCGCAGAACATCGAGGGTCTGCGGCCCGGCAGGCGCTACACCGCCTCCGCGCTCATCGAGGTCGAACCGGGCATGAGCCGGCCCACCACCCTCTCGGCCGGCGGGAAGTCCGTCACCGTGCAGCGCTCCACAGCCCGGGACCAGGTGGCCGCGTCGGACTGGCACGGCAGCTACTTCCAGCGGGCCAAGGTGAACTTCACCGCCCCGCCGAGCGGGCGCACCACGCTTCGCATCGAAGCGGCGAGGGGCGGCACGGCGACGGTACGGGCCGATGACGTACGGCTCGTCGCCAACGCCCCGGCCACCCGGGACGGCACCGTCGTGTACGAGGACTTCGAGGACGTCGACCAGGGCTGGGGCCCCTTCCTCAAGGGTGACGCGGGCGGTTCCACCGACCCCCGCACGAGCATCTCCCAGCTCCACGCGCCGTACACCCAGGCCGGCTGGAACGGCAAGGCCGTAGACGACGTGCTGGGCGGCAAGGAGTCACTCAAGGCCCATGAGGAGAACACCGGTCTCGTCTACCGGACCGCTCCCTGGACCGTTCCGATGACCGACGGCCGGCGCTACCGGATCGAGTACGACTACCAGTCCAGCCATGCCGGGGCCTACGAGTGGGTCGAGGGCTACGACCGGATCGACGCGGGCGGCGACCCCGACTCCGTCGAGACGCGGACCACGGCCATCGGACAGCAGCGCACCACCGCCCACTTCGACGAGACCGTCACGGCGGGCTGCGGAGACACCTGGACCGGCCTGCGCAAGCGCGGTGGAGCACCCGACGGCGCCGACTTCGTGCTCGACGGCTTCACCGTGACCGACCTCGGCCCCGCCCCGGCCGGCGAGCAGGCCGCGTGCGGCACGCTCACCGTCGCGGCGCAGGCCGGGACGCTCGAGCCCGGCGTCGCCAACACGGTCGCCGCCACGTTCACCAACCACGAGGCGACCGCGGCGGCCGGCGTCGAGATGGCGCTGACGCTGCCCGACGGCTGGCAGGCGGAGCCCGCGGGCCCCGTCACCTTCGATTCGGTCGCCACGGGCGCCGAGGTCACCGGCAGCTGGCGGGTCACCCCGCCGGTCGACGCCGCGTACCGGACCTACACGCTGGGCTCGCGGGTGACGTACACCGCGGGCGGAGCGGGCAGGGAGCTCGGTGCGCAGACCTCCGTACGGACCCTGCCGCCGCCGCCCACCGCGGACAGCTGGGCCAGTGACCTGGACTGGACGGCCTCGGAGAACGGCTGGGGGCCGGTCGAGCGCGATCTCTCCAACGGTGAGACCGGGACCGGCGACGGATCCCCGCTGAAGATCGGCGGAGTCTCCTACGCCAAGGGCCTCGGCACCCACGCCCCGGCGGAGGTCCGCTACTACCTCGGCGGAAAGTGCACCTCCTTCACCGCCGAGGTGGGAGTGGACGACGCGCAGCCGACGCGCGGTTCCGTACAGTTCTCCGTCGAGGCCGACGGCACGGAGAAGGTGAGGTCGCCCGTACTGCGCGCGACCGACGCCGCGTGGACGGTGACGGCCGACGTCACCGGTGCCAAGTACGTCGACCTCGTCGTCGGCGACGGCGGCGACGGCAACGGGAACGACCACGCGGACTGGGGCGGCGCCCGCTTCCACTGCGGCAGCTGACCCGTGCGCAGGCACGGGCGTGGGCCACGGTCCCGCGCCCGTGCCGTGGGGTTTCCCTAAAACGCCCGGCACCCGGTGTGCCCCTCGCCACTTTCCCGGCTTTGTCGGCCCTCCACAAAGCGGGAGGGCCGTGAGCTGGTGGAACGGCTGCATGGCATTCGGGTTCTGTCGAGGCCCACCAGGAAACCGGTCAGGAGACTGTACGGAGCGGACGGCACGATTTGCGCGGTGGGCTTCGTAGGGTTCAGTACATGACCGTTGTGGACGAGATCCCGAGCGAGCCGAGCGACACGCGTGGCCGGGTGGCCGAACTGCTGGCCCTGCGTGAGCAGGCCCGGCGGGGACCGAGTGAGCGCGCGACCGAGGCCCAGCACGCCAAGGGCAAGCTGACCGCCCACGAGCGCATCGCGCTGCTGCTCGACGAGGGTTCGTTCAAGGAGGTCGAGCAGCTGCGCAGGCACCGGGCGACCGGGTTCGGCCTGGAGGCGAAGAAGCCGTACACCGACGGCGTCATCACCGGCTGGGGCACCGTCGACGGCCGCACGGTCTTCGTGTACGCCCACGACTTCCGGATCTTCGGCGGGGCGCTGGGCGAGGCCCACGCCACGAAGATCCACAAGATCATGGACATGGCCATCTCGGCCGGGGCTCCGCTGGTCTCCCTGAACGACGGCGCCGGCGCCCGTATCCAGGAGGGCGTCTCCGCCCTCGCCGGATACGGCGGCATCTTCCAGCGCAACACCCGCGCGTCCGGTGTCATCCCGCAGATCAGCGTGATGCTCGGCCCCTGCGCGGGCGGCGCGGCCTACAGCCCCGCCCTCACCGACTTCGTCTTCATGGTCCGCGAGACCTCGCAGATGTTCATCACCGGACCGGACGTCGTCAAGGCGGTCACCGGCGAGGAGATCACCCAGAACGGACTCGGTGGCGCGGACGTGCACGCCGAGACCTCGGGCGTCGCGCACTTCGCGTACGACGACGAGGAGACCTGCATCGCCGAGGTCCGCTACCTGATCGGGATGCTGCCCTCCAACAACCGCGAGAACCCGCCCACGGCGACGAGCGACGACCCGGCCGACCGGCGCGGCGACACCCTGCTCGACCTGGTCCCGGCCGACGGCAACCGCCCGTACGACATGCACAAGGTCATCGAGGAGCTCGTCGACGACGGCGACTACCTGGAGATCCACGAGCGCTGGGCCCGCAACATCATCTGCGCGCTGGCCCGCCTCGACGGTCAGGTGGTCGGCATCGTCGCCAACCAGCCGCTGGCCATGGCGGGCGTCCTGGACATCGAGGCCTCCGAGAAGGCGGCTCGTTTCGTCCAGATGTGTGACGCCTTCAACATCCCGATCGTCACTCTGCTGGACGTACCCGGCTTCCTCCCGGGCGTCGACCAGGAGCATGGTGGCATCATCCGGCACGGCGCGAAGCTGCTCTACGCGTACTGCAACGCCACCGTGCCGAGGATCAGCCTGATCCTGCGCAAGGCGTACGGCGGCGCGTACATCGTCATGGACTCGCAGTCCATCGGCGCCGACCTCACCTACGCGTGGCCCACCAACGAGATCGCGGTCATGGGTGCGGAGGGCGCTGCCAACGTCATCTTCCGCCGCCAGATCGCGGAGGCCGAGGACTCCGAAGCCATGCGGGCCCGCATGGTCAAGGAGTACAAGGCCGAGCTCATGCACCCGTACTACGCCGCGGAGCGCGGTCTGGTCGACGACGTCATCGACCCCGCCGAGACGCGCGAGATCCTGATCGCCTCGCTCGCCATGCTCCGCAACAAGCACGCGGATCTGCCGTCCCGTAAGCACGGCAACCCGCCGCAGTAGCGCGGCCGAACGCGGGTCACCCCCGCACCAGCCGGCGCCATCCTGCCGAGAAGACGGAGACACACCCATGAGCATCACTCCCGCCGAGTCCGTGCTGCGCGTCGAGAAGGGTCTCGCCGACCCCGAGGAGCTTGCGGCCATCACAGCCGTCCTGCTCGCCCGCGCGGCCTCCCAGCCCACCGCTGCCGCCCACCGGGGCCGCAGCTCCGCCGGATGGCGCCGTCTGGAGCGCACGCCCGGCTTCCGCGCCCCGCACAGCTGGCAGGGCTGAGAACGACCCGGCGCCCGCGCAGGGCGCGCGAAAGGCCCCGCACTCCTTCCGGAGTGCGGGGCCTTTCGTCGTACCGGGACCGTCAGCGCAGGCGAGCCATGAGGGCGTGCTCGACCAGCGTGATGAGCGCGCTCTTGGCGTCCGCGCGGTGGCGGGCGTCCGTGGTCAGGATCGGGGTGTCCGGCCCGATCTGCAGGGCCTCGCGCACCTCGTCCGGGGTGTAGGGCTGGTGTCCGTCGAAGCCGTTGAGGGCGATGACGAAGGGGAGGCCGCTGTTCTCGAAGTAGTCGACCGCGGGGAAGCAGTCGGCGAGGCGGCGGGTGTCGACGAGGACGACGGCGCCGATGGCGCCGCGTACGAGGTCGTCCCACATGAACCAGAAGCGGTCCTGTCCGGGGGTGCCGAAGAGGTACAGGATCAGGTCCTGGTCCAGGGTGATGCGTCCGAAGTCCATGGCCACCGTGGTGGTGGTCTTGTCCCCGGTGTGGGTGAGGTCGTCGATGCCCGCGGACGCGGACGTCATCACGGCTTCGGTGCGCAGCGGATTGATCTCCGAAACGGCACCGACAAACGTGGTCTTACCCACGCCGAAGCCCCCTGCCACCACGATCTTCGCCGAGGTAGTTGAGCGGGCCGCTCCGCCGCTAGAGCTTGCGAAGTCCACTGAGCACCCTTTCGAGCAGTGTCACGTCAGGTTGGCCGCCGGCGGACTCGTCGCCGCCGGGCTGATGGATAGCGACGAGTCCGGCCTCTGCCAGGTCGGCGACGAGAATCCGGGCAACGCCGAGCGGGATCGAGAGAAGGGCCGAGACCTCGGCCACCGACTTGATCTCCACGCAGAGCCGGCAGATCCGCTGATGCTCGGGCAACTGCCCCTGGAGCCGCGACGGATCGGCCGTGGTGCTCACCAGCGCTTCGATGGCGAGCTGGTAACGCGGCCGGGTCCGGCCACCTGTCATGGCGTACGGACGGACCAGCGGATTGTGTGCCGCGGGCGCGGGGGCTGCGGCCCGCCGGGGCTGCACCGGCTGAATACGGGATGCCTGGGGCGATTCGTACGGCTGCTGGGGCTGTTGCGGCCACGAACCCTGCTGCGGCCAGTCCGAGCCCTGCTGGGGCCAGTCGGACCCCTGCGCGCCCTGCGGCTGCTGATAGGGCTGCTGCGGCTGATAAGGCTGTTGCGCACCCTGTCTGCTGGGCGCGGAGGGGAAATTGAAACGGTTGTCGTCGTGCTCACCCGGTACCCGCTGGCCACCCTCATATGGGTGTCCGCCTGTGGGTGCTGCCACGTTTCCTCCTCCGAATGCCGGTCGCCGATCCCAGTGGGGCCGCGCCAACGCACCCTATGGGGCGATGGCGAGAAACGCACTGTCTGTCTACTAGTTAAGAAGACTTCCCTGGAGCTCCGCACGGAGATCCGGGGTCAGAACACTGCCCGCACGATCCACCAGAAGCGCCATTTCATACCCAACCAGACCGATGTCGGCGTCCGGATGCGAAAGGACAGCAAGAGATGATCCGTCGGAGATGGACATGATGAAGAGGAATCCTCTCTCCATCTCCACAACGGTCTGATTCACCGCGCCGCCCTCGAAGATCCGGGAGGCGCCCGCGGTCAGCGACGTCAGACCGGAGGCGACTGCCGCCAGCTGGTCGGCGCGGTCGCGCGGGAAACCTTCGGACATCGCCAGCAGCAGGCCGTCAGCGGAGACCACCACCGTGTGCGACACCCCGGGGGTGTTGTCCACGAAGTTGGTGATCAACCAGTTCAGATTCTGCGCCGCCTGGCTCATCGGGCTCACACTAACGCTCCTGGTTGTAGGTGTTACTTGCGTCCGACCCCGCATCGCGGCCCCGCTGGACACCGCGCCGCAGCTTGCTCAGCCTGCCACGGACGTCCTCGGGTGCGCGGGAGACCTGGGGGCCGCCCTGCTGAGTCTGCTCCGCCGTGCCCTCGACCAGATTGGCCTTGGGTACGCGGCGGGGGAGACCGGACGGGGTGATCCCGCCCGCCTTCGGGTCGCGGAGCTTCTCCGCCCGCTCCCAGCGCTCGTCGTTCGTGGAGCGCCAGTCGTCGGTGGCGGCGCCGTTCGCCGGGGCGGACGGCTGCTGCTGCTGGGTGTCCTGCGCCGGCGCCGTAGCCTCGTTGCCGCGGCCGGTGGGCTGCCAGTGCTGCACACCGCCCCTGCGCGGCAGACCGGCCTCGGTCAGCTCCTGCGCGGCGTTCTGGACGGGGCCCGAACGGTCGAAGCCTACGCGCTCCTGAGCCGCTGCGGGAGCACTCGCAGCAGATTCCGCTTCAGCCTGCGGCGCGGGCTCGTACGCCCCCTGGTAGCCGCCCTGATCCGGCCAGTCATCCTGGTGCGACTGGGCAGGGGCGGGGTTGAACTGCTCGCCGTACTGAGCCTGCTGGGCTTCCGGAGCGCCGTAGGCCGCTTCCGGATAACCGCCCTGCTGAGCCTGCTGCGGGTAGCCGCCGTCCGTGCCGTACGACTCGTAGGGCGTCTCGTACGAAGCCTGCTCGTACCCCTGCTGCGCCTGCTGCTCCGGGGCGTACTGCTCCTGGCCGTACTGGTCCTGGGCGTACTGCTGCGTCTCGTCCGGGAACACCGGACGCTCGCCGCCGGCCTGGGCCTCAAGCGCGGCGCGTCGCTCCTCACGCAGGAGCGAACGGCCGACCGGGTCCAGCTGGGTCTCCCCGTCGGATATCTCGTAGCGCGAGTCGTCGAAGCCGAGCTCCGCCGCCGTACGCATCGTGGTCTGGTGCGGCATCGGGTCGAACGCCGGCTGCTGCTGCTGCGGGATGATCGAGGAGACCGTGAAGTCGTCCTGCGCGGCGGCCTCGCCACCGCCACCGTGGGTGATGGCGTCCGGCAGCATGACCAGCGACGTGGTACCGGCCTGCTCGCCCGAGGGGCGCAGCTGGACGCGGATGCCGTGGCGGTCGGCGAGACGGCCGACCACGAAGAGACCCATGCGCTGGGAGACCGCGGCGTCCACGGTCGGCGGGTTGGCCAGCTTGTGGTTGATGTCCGCGAAGTCCTCGGCGGTGAGGCCGATTCCCTTGTCGTGGATCTCGACCATCACGCGGCCGTCGGGCAGCCGGGTCGCGGTGACCCGGACCTTGGTCTGCGGGGAGGAGAACGTGGTGGCGTTCTCCAGGAGCTCGGCCAGCAGGTGGACGAGGTCGGTCACGGCCTGCCCGTGGATCTCGCTCTCCGGTACGCCGGTGAGCTCGATGCGCTCGTAGGACTCCACCTCGGAGGAGGCGGCCCGCAGGACGTCGACCAGCGGCACGGGCTGGTTCCAGCGGCGGCCCGGCTCCTCGCCCGCGAGGACGAGGAGGTTCTCGCCGTTACGGCGCATACGGGTGGCCAGGTGGTCCAGCTTGAACAGGCTCTCCAGCTGGTCCGGGTCCGCCTCGTTGTTCTCCAGGTCGGTGATGAGGGTCAGCTGGCCCTCGATGAGCGACTGGTTGCGGCGCGAGAGGTTGGTGAAGATCGCGTTGACGTTGCCCCGGAGCATGGCCTGCTCGGCGGCGAGCCGGACGGCCTCGCGGTGGACCTGGTCGAAGGCGCGGGCGACCTCGCCGATCTCGTCCTGGGTGTTGATCGGGATCGGCTGGACACGCGTGTCCACCCGGCCCGGGTCGGTCCGCGACAGCTGGTCGACCAGCATCGGCAGACGCTGCTCGGCGATACCGAAGGCGGCGGTACGCAGCTGGCGCATCGCACGGCTCATCTGGCGGGCCATGAGACCCGCGACGATGAACGCCGCGAGCAGCGCGATGACCACGATCAGGCCGTTGACGATGGCGTCGGTCTTCGCGTCGGACGAGATCTCGGCGGCCTCGGTCACGGCCTTGTCGACGAGCTCGTCGCCGACGGTGGAGTATCCGTCGAACTTGGCGGTGGCGGCGGCCATCCAGGTCTCGGGGGTGATCCCCTTCGACCGCAGCTCGGCCGGTGAACGGCCCTGGCCGATCTGCTGGGCCATGCCGTCGAAGACCGAACCGTCGATGCTCGGCGGCGGCACGAACGGCTTGCCGGCGGCCTGGGCCTGCTCGGCGGCCGTCTTCAGCCGCTTGGCACCCTCGGCGGCCTTGCCGGTCATGACGGTCTTGAGGCGGGTCGCGTCGGCCTCCGTACCACCGGAGACGAACTCGGCGAGGGCGATCTGCTCCAGGTAGTTGTACGAGCCGAAGGCCTTGACCTGCGCCTGGAACGTGCCGCGCTCCTGGCTGGGGCGGACCAGCAGGTGCATGCCGATGGAACGCTGCAGCGAGACCGCGGCCTTGGAGAGCTCGATCGCGTAGACCGTACGGCCGTAGCTGGTGATGTTGCCCGTGCCGAGACCGAGGTCGTTGGAGAACTCCATCAGGGAGTGCTGGACCTTGGTGTAGCCCTCTTCGGTCTTCACCGGGTCAAGGGCCTCGGCGTAGGCCGCCTTGCGCAGCTCGGGGAGCTGGGGCTCCTCCACCCTGAACAGCTTCAGGCGGCGCTCCAGGCGTCCCGCGGAGGGCATGTCCTGCACGGCGGTGTCGAACTTCGTCGCTGCCTCGTCCGTGGTGGCACGGGCCTGCTCGACGACGTCGGCGGTGCGCTTGTTCGACAGGAGCGGCTGAGCGGTGAGGTCACGCTCGTTGAGCAGTGCCTGCCCGTACTCCGAGGCCGCGCGCACGATCCGCGCGGTCTTCTCGGCGTCCTGGGCCTCGTTCCAGGTGTCGATCGACCCCTTCACCTGGAAGCCGCCCATGATCAGGCCGACCAGCGCAGGGATCAGGAGGATCGCGTTCAGCCTCGTGGGCACCCGCCAGTTGCGCGGGGACAGCCGGCTGGTGGAGCCACCGGCCGGTTCGGGCGCGGACATGTCCGCGGACGACGCCCCGGCGCGGGGCGGCGGGGTGAAGTTGCCCCGTTCCGGCTGCGCCGCGGAGCCCTCGTTGCTTCGCCTCACTCGACCAACAACCTCTCGGCGTCGGCACCAACGTTGTGCCGAAGTATTCGTTCAGGGCCGTACTACTCGGTAGTTCGACGAATTTCAGCACGGGGACGGGGTGCGTTCCAAACAGTCGGAATGAGTCATTCCGAGTGGTCTACACCGCAGATAAAACGGGCATAAAGAGCGAGCCCCGCCAAATGGCGGGGCCCGCATGAGCAGAGTGGTACCAGTCGGATGCATCGTGTATTGATGCCGCGGTAATTCTCTGTCGAAACGTTATGAACACGGGGGCGGATCGTGTCAAAGGACACAGCCCGCCCCCCTGTGACTACAACAACTTCCGTATTGCAAAAACGACTTACGTCTACTTGAGACGTGCCATCAGGGCGTGCTCGACCAGAGTGATCAAACCGCTCTTGGCGTCCGCGCGGTGGCGGGCGTCCGTGGTGATGATCGGGGCGTCGGGCCCGATCTGCAGGGCCTCGCGCACTTCTTCGGGGGTGTAGGGCTGGTGTCCGTCGAAGCCGTTGAGGGCGATGACGAAGGGGAGGCCGCTGTTCTCGAAGTAGTCGACCGCGGGGAAGCAGTCGGCGAGGCGGCGGGTGTCGACGAGGACGACGGCGCCGATGGCTCCGCGTACGAGGTCGTCCCACATGAACCAGAAGCGGTCCTGTCCGGGGGTGCCGAAGAGGTACAGGATCAGGTCCTGGTCCAGGGTGATGCGTCCGAAGTCCATGGCCACCGTGGTGGTGGTCTTGTCCCCGGTGTGGGTGAGGTCGTCGATGCCCGCGGACGCGGACGTCATCACGGCTTCGGTGCGCAGCGGATTGATCTCCGAAACGGCACCGACGAACGTGGTCTTACCCACGCCGAAGCCGCCCGCCACCACGATCTTCGCCGAGGTGGTGGCACGGCCCGTCCCGCCGTTAGAGCTTGCGAAGTCCACTGAGCACCCTTTCGAGCAGTGTCACATCCGGCGCGCCGCCGGCCTCTCCGTTGCCCGGCTGGTGGATTGCCACCATGCCGGCTTCCGCCAGGTCCGCCACGAGGATGCGGGCCACGCCGAGAGGCATGGACAGCAGTGCCGAGACCTCGGCCACCGACTTGACCTCGCGGCACAGGTGGCAGATCCGCTGATGCTCGGGGAGCAGGGTCCCCAGGTGTGCCGGGTCGGCCGTGGTGCTGACCAGGGCCTCTATCGCGAGCTGGTAACGCGGCCGGGTCCGGCCGCCGGTCATGGCATAGGGACGGACCAGCGGCTGGTCGCCTTCACCGTCGTACGACGCGTGGTGCAGTGCGCCGTACGGATCAGGTGAGGCGGGTGGCGGGGTCATGAATCCTCCGGGCGTGACAGCGGTGTGTCGACTTGCCGTCTGAAGGGGCCGGTGGGGGGTCTGGGGCGGCCGGACGGGTGAGGGTTATGGGCAGTACCTGGGGGGATTGTGCCTGGGATCCGCTGCATGGCCGCCTAGTGGAGCAGACTGCCCTGGAGCTCGGCGCGCAGGTCGGGCGTGAGGACGGTGCCGGCCCGGTCGACGAGGAGGGCCATCTCGTAACCGACCAGGCCGATGTCGGCGTCCGGGTGGGCGAGAACGGCCAGGGAGGAACCGTCGGAGACGGACATGAGGAAGAGGAATCCTCGCTCCATCTCCACAACGGTCTGGCTGACGGCGCCGCCCTCGAAGATCCGGGAGGCGCCCGCGGTCAGCGACGTCAGACCGGAGGCGACTGCCGCCAGCTGGTCGGCGCGGTCGCGCGGGAAACCTTCGGACATCGCCAGCAGCAGGCCGTCAGCGGAGACCACGACGGTGTGGGACACCCCGGGGGTGTTGTCCACGAAGTTGGTGATCAGCCAGTTCAGATTCTGTGCGGCCTGACTCATGGGGCTCAACTAACGCTCCTGCTGGTGAGTGGGGCCGAGATGGAAACCGCCGGTCGACTGGCCGTTGTTGGCCTGCCGACCCTGCTGGATGCCCCGGCGGAGATTGGTCAGACGTCCGCGTACGTCATCGGGCGCACGCGAAACCTGGGGTCCGGACTGGTGATTCTGCTGCTGGGCGGTGCCCGGTACCAAATTGGCACGGGGAACCCGGCGAGGGAGTCCGGATGTGGTGATGCCACCCGCAGCGGGCTTCTTGACCCGCTCCGCCTGCCGTACGAGCTCGTCGTTGGGCGAGGGCCGCCACGTGCTGGTGGTGGCGCCGGTGTCGGCGTCACCACGCCGCGGCATGGGAGGAGTGGGTGCCGAGGCCGGAGCGGCCGGAGCCTGCGCCTCGGGAGCGGGCTGCTGGCCGCCCTGCTGCGGACCGTGGAACCAGTTGGTCTCAAGGGTGTCGTACAGCGGGGTACGACCGTCCCCGGGACCGGCCGGCGGAAGGGCCTCGGGCTGCGCCTGCTGAGGCAGCGCCGGACGGGGCGGCAAGGCACCCGCGGGCGGAGCCGCCGGACGCGGAGCACCGAAGTCGGCGTCGTCCCGGCCGCGCTGGCGCGGCGCGGGCATCCCCTGGTTCTGCTGGGGGGCGCCGAAGTCGGGGCGCGCGAACTGGGCGGTGCCTGCCGGGTCCTGGGACGCCTGCGGCGCCGAGAAGTCCGGGCGGGCGAACTCCGCCGTGGCAGCCGGGCCCTGGAGCTGGTCCGGGGCGCCGTACGGCTGGTTCGGGCCGGCCGGCCGGGCGAACCGGCCGGTGGAGTCGGGCTCTTCGTGACCGCGCGGGGCGTCCGGCGGGGACTGGCGCTGCGCGCCCTGTCCCTCGGCACTCCAGCTCGGGGTCTGCGGACGCTGCGGCTGGGGGTTGCCCCCGGGCAGCTCGGCGCGCGGACCGCCGGGCGGCGGCAGCTGGCGGCCGGGGCCGCCGGGCTGCTGGAAACCGCCCTGGTCGTTCTGGGCGTGCCGGGCCTGCGGCTGCCGGACGGGCGGGCCGCTCTGCTGGCCCTGCTGACCGTACTGGCCGCTCTGCTGCTGGGCGGGCCTGCTCTGTCCCGAGTGACCGAACAGATTGGGCTGACCCGCGTCCGTACGGCCGGGAGCCTCGCCCTGGCCACCGCGTGCACCCATGCGGGCGCCGCCGCCGAAGGCACCGGTGGCGCCGCCGGCGGGCGGGGCCTGGTTGGGCCGGCCCGCGTTCTGCGGGCCGTTGCCCATGCCGTTGCTCTGGGAACCTGCCGCGGGCTGCGGCTGACGGGGGCCGCCGTCGCGCGAGGGCAGCGCGGCACGCGGACCGGAGCCCGCACCGACCTGCCCGCGATGCGCACCGCCGCCGAGCGCGGCCGAGCCCGGCGCACCGCCGAGACCGGGACGCGGGGCGCTGCCCGGGGCACCACCGGCGAGAAGCCCGCCGGGAGCGCCCTGCTGCTGGCCGAGGCCCTGCTTGGACGGGGGCTGCTTGCCACCGTGCGCGACATCGACGGGCAGCATGACCAGCGCGGTCGTGCCGCCGGAGTCCGAGGGACGCAGCTGGATGCGGATGCCGTGTCGCAGGGACAGGCGGCCGACCACGAACAGACCCATGCGCCGGGAGACCGAGACGTCCACGGTCGGCGGCGACGCGAGCCGCTCGTTGATCGCCGCGAGGTCCTCGGGGGAGAGGCCGATACCGGTGTCGTGGATCTCGACGAGCACACGGCCGTCGGGCAGCGCGTGACCGGTGACCTTGACCTTCGTCTGGGGCGAGGAGAACGACGTGGCGTTCTCCAGCAGCTCCGCGAGCAGGTGCACGAGGTCGTTGACCACACGGCCGGCGACCTCGGTGGCGGGCACCGCGGCCAGTTCGATGCGCTCGTACTGCTCCACCTCGGAGGCGGCGGCACGGAGCACGTCGACCAGCGGCACGGGGCGGGTCCACCGGCGGCCCGGCTCCTCGCCCGCGAGGACGAGGAGGTTTTCGCCGTTACGGCGCATACGGGTCGCGAGGTGATCGAGCTTGAAGAGGGAGGACAGCTGGTCCGGGTCGGCCTCGCGCGACTCCAGCTCGGAGATGAGCGAGAGCTGGCGCTGGATGAGGCCCTGCGAACGGCGCGAGAGGTTGGTGAACATCGCGTTGACGTTGCCTCGGAGCAGTGCCTGCTCGGCTGCCAGTCGAACAGCCTCGCGGTGCACGTCGTCGAAGGCCGCGGCCACCTGGCCGATCTCGTCCCGGGAGTGCACACCGACGGACTCGACGGAGGTGTCGACGTCCTGCGGGTCCGTCTCCGAGAGCTGCTTGACGAGCTCGGGGAGCCGGTCCTGGGCGACCCGGGTCGCGGTGTCCTGGAGCCGCCGCAGCGAGCGGATCATGGACCGCGCCACGACGAACGCGCCGACCAGCGAGACACCGAGCACGAGGAGGATGACCACACCGTTGAGGATGGCCTCGCGCTGGGACTCCTCGCGGAGCTCGCGCGCCTTGCCCTCCATCTCGCTGAGGAGGGTCTCCTCGATGGTCTTCATGGCCTGGATCTTGGTGGAGCTCTGCTCGTACCAGTCCAGGTACGAGCGGGTCTTCTTGCCCTCCATGCCGTTGGGGCTTTCGAGGACCTGCTTCGCGTACATGTCCGCGGCGTTGATCTCGGGGTGACCGTTGGTCAGCGAGGCCGTGAGTTCGTCGGCGCTGTTGCCGGTGTTCTCGTACGTCGACTTGAACGAGGCGAGCGTCTGCGCCTCCTTGCGGAGGGCGTTGCGGCCGAACTGCTGGTCGTTCTTGTCGAGGTCGGTCTTCTGGCTGCCACCACCGCCGGGCAGGGCCGCGGCGATGACGGCACGCTGGACCGAGGCGTACTCCTTGGAGGAGGAGAAGGCCGCCAGGGCCCGGGTGCGCTTGATCATCTCCGGGTTGTTGGTCGCCTGCGCCATGTCCTGCGAGAGGCTGAGCAGCGAGGTGATCAACTGGCTGTACCGGTCGATCGTGTTGAGGCTCGGAGTGCCCTTGGCGTACGCGTCCTCGCGGATGTCCCGGATCTGCCCGAGCTGGACCGAGATCTGGCTGACGCTCGAGTGGATGCTCTCGAGGGCCTCGTCGCTGTCGGTGTTGTCGATCGCCTCGGTCGCCTCGAAGAAGGCGTCCTTGGAGCGGTCGGTCCTCTTGCGGGGTTCGGTGACCTTGAAGTCCGTGGGCGCGGTGCCGTTGGACAGCGGGCCCGCCGACTTGTCGCGCTCCTCCTGGAGCGCCTGGGCGAGCGCGGTCGCCTGCTTGGTCATCTTGGTGAGCAGCTGCATGTGCTCCAGCTGCTGCATGTCGTTCATGGACTCGTTGATACGGAGTCCGCCCAGCGTGGTCGCCGCCACCACGGGAAGGGCGAGAAGCGAGACCAGGCGCGTACTGATGCGCCAGTTACGGAGAGCTATTCGTGAGCCGGTATTGACCGGACCGGTCGACTGGAAGCCGCTGACCGGCTCCGCGCCACCGATCGTCGTCGTGCCCGGTCGCTGTGCGCGGTCACCGCTGTCACCGGCCGTGGTCTGCCCGGGGTTCTGGGCGTGCTGGGGCGAGGAGCCGCGGTCGTTCCCACCGCGCGGCTCCTGATCCGCCGGAGCTTCCCCTCGGCCCTGGCGGGGCTGGGGAGACCCCATGCCATCCCTCTTGAAACGTCCCTGCACTAGCGTCGCAACCTCTGGACCAGGCGTCCCATCCCGCGTGCGCGGGCCAGGACGGTGTCGGCGTCGTGGGGCGCTGGACGCGCCCCATGGTGGTCGTGAGTGACCGGCGTTCTTCCCCCTCCCGCCGCCACTCGGCGCTGCGTTGCGCCTTCGCGCCGGCCTGAAACCCGCGGCGGTGCGTGGAATTCCAGCACAGTGCCGGATCTCCAACAAGGCCCCTGTACCGGCCTGTGACCTGGGTGACACGTTGTGATGAACGGGTAACAAGGCGTGGAGAGTGTTAGGGGTCAAATGGGGTGATCAGGGATGAGTCGCTTACGGGTAGGGGGTGCCCCAGTCGCGATGATCAGGAGCGGAATGGCTGATTCAGCTATGCAATGTCCGTTTCGTGGCCCACGACCGGCTGACCACGATGCGGCATTTGTCGGCTACTTCGTGAGCAAACTCACATGATGATCGCCGTCTTCCCGGGGCGTCGAGTGGGAATTGGATGTTTAGCCTGACCCTTTACAGGGATGGCGAATCCGACAACCAGGCGCCCCCACGGGTGGCGCCCAGACCGACAGGGCCCAGACGGCAGATGAAGACCACGATGATGTTCCGCAACATTGCCAACCCCCGGCGCACCACGCTGGCGCACCTCGAGGACGCCGTAGCACTGCGGACGCCGGAGCAGCCGGAGCACTCGGTCGACCTGCCCGCCCAGACGGCCAACCCCCGCCGCACCATCCTGATGGAAGCGCCGGTCACGGCCTCCGCCTGACCGGTGCCGCTGTCCCCTCGTCCTCGCCTGCGCCTCGCCCTGCGGGGCGCCGGTGAGGCGCTAGCCTGGAGCGTCAGTCTTCAGCCAGCCAGCAAGTGAGGGGCGACAGCTTCCCGTGCGCATCGCCAGGTTCTCCATCGACGGCAATGTCGCCTTCGGCGCCGTGGAGGGTGAAGGCACCGTTGAATCCGGTGACCTCGTCCTCGACATCATCAGGGGCATTCCGTACACCGACTTCGAGCTCTCCGGGACGAAGGTCCCGCTGAGCAAGGTCCGGCTCCTGCCTCCCGTGCTCCCCAACAAGGTCGTGGCCATCGGCCGCAACTACGCCGAGCACGCCGCCGAGCTGGGCAACGAGGTCCCGGAGGTTCCCGTCGCCTTCTTCAAGCCCACCACGTCGGTGATCGGCTCGGGAGACGCCATCGAGTACCCCTCCTTCTCGAACGAACTGCACCACGAGGCCGAACTGGCCGTGGTCATCGGCCGCATGTGCCGCGAAGTCCCGCGTGAGCGCGTCAAGGACGTCATCTTCGGCTACACCTGCGCCAACGACGTGACCGCCCGCGACGCCCAGCAGCGCGAGAAGCAGTGGGCGCGGGCCAAGGGCTTCGACACCTCCTGCCCGCTCGGCCCCTGGGTGGAGACCGACCTCGACCCGAGTGACCTCGCCATTCAGGCGACGGTCAACGGCGAGCAGCGCCAGCTCGGCCGTACGAGCGACATGGTCCGCTCCATCGAGGACCTGGTCGTCCACATCACGGAGGCGATGACGCTGCTCCCGGGCGACGTGATCCTCACAGGAACCCCCGCAGGGGTCGGTCCCCTGCACGTCGGCGACGAGGTCGCCGTCACCATCGAAGGCATCGGCACTCTCACCAACAAGGTGATCAAGCGTGGTTAACGGACCAGTCCGCGTACGTTTCTGTCCCTCCCCGACCGGTAACCCCCACGTGGGCCTGGTCCGTACCGCCCTGTTCAACTGGGCGTTCGCCCGGCACAACAAGGGCACCCTCGTCTTCCGCATCGAGGACACCGACGCGGCCCGTGACTCCGAGGAGTCCTACGGCCAGCTGCTGGAGTCGATGCGCTGGCTCGGCTTCGACTGGGACGAGGGCCCCGAGGTCGGCGGCCCGCACGCCCCGTACCGCCAGTCGCAGCGCATGGACATCTACAAGGACGTCGCCGAGAAGCTGCTCGCCGCCGGTCACGCGTACCACTGCTACTGCACCACCGAGGAGCTCGACGCCCGCCGCGACGCGGCTCGCGCCGCCGGCAAGCCCTCGGGCTACGACGGCCACTGCCGCGACCTGAGCGCCGAGCGGACGGCCGCGTACGAGGCGGAGGGCCGCGTCTCGATCGTGCGCTTCCGGATGCCCGACGAGGCGATCACCTTCACGGACCTGGTCCGTGGCGAGATCACCGTCCAGCCGGAGAACGTGCCGGACTACGGCATCGTCCGTGCCAACGGCGCCCCGCTCTACACGCTGGTCAACCCGGTCGACGACGCCCTGATGGAGATCACCCACGTCCTGCGCGGCGAGGACCTGCTCTCCTCCACCCCCCGGCAGATCGCCCTCTACCGGGCGCTCATCGGGCTGGGCGTCGCCAAGGAGATCCCGCTCTTCGGCCACCTCCCCTATGTCATGGGCGAGGGCAACAAGAAGCTCTCCAAGCGCGACCCGCAGGCCTCGCTCAACCTCTACCGTGAGCGCGGCTTCCTCCCCGAGGGCCTGCTCAACTACCTCTCGCTCCTCGGCTGGTCCATCGCCGAGGACCGCGACATCTTCGACATCGACGAGATGGTCGCCGCGTTCGACATCGACGACGTCAACGCCAACCCGGCCCGCTTCGACCTGAAGAAGGCCGAGCACGTCAACGCCGAGCACGTGCGCAGGCTCGACGTGGAGGCGTTCACCGAGGCGTGCGGCCCCTGGCTGAAGGCCCCGTTCGCCCCCTGGGCCCCCGAGGCGTTCGACGCGGAGCAGTTCGCGACGATCGCCCCGTACGCGCAGACCCGGCTGACCGTCCTCTCCGAGATCACGGCCAACGTCGACTTCCTCTTCCTCGACGAGCCCGCCGAGGACGAGGCGTCCTGGGCCAAGGCCATGAAGGAGGGGTCCAGCGACCTCCTCGTCACGGCCCGCGCCAAGCTGATCGCCGCCGACTGGAACGCCGAGGCCCTCAAGGCCGCGGTCCTGGAGGCGGGCGAGGAGCACGGCCTGAAGCTGGGCAAGGCCCAGGCCCCGGTCCGCGTCGCCGTCACGGGCCGCACGATCGGCCTGCCGCTCTTCGAGTCCCTGGAGATCCTGGGCCGCGAGAAGACCATCGCCCGCGTGGACGCGGCGCTGGCGAAGCTCTCCGCGTAGCACCCGCCCTACGGGCACGGGCACGGGCCCGGACGGACCGCACCGAGCGGCTCGTCCGGGCCCGTCCGCGTACACGGGCCGTTAGAGTCGGTTCATGGCGATCAGAGCCGTCCTCTGGGACGTTGACGACACCCTCTTCGACTACGGATCAGCTGCTGCCACGGGCCTCAGCAGGCACATGGATGCCGAAGGACTGCCGGGCGGCTACCGCACCGCGCAGGAGGCCCTGGACGTCTGGGCGGAGCTCACGCAGCGGCACTGGGAGCGCTTCGCGGCGGGTGTCACCGACTGGGAGGGCCAGCGCCGCGACCGGGCCAGGGACTTCCTCGGGCGACCGCTCAGCGACGCGGAGGCCGACGAGTGGTTCGGGCGGCACATCCGGCACTACGAGTCGGCCTGGTCGCTGTTCCCGGACACAGTGCCGGCGCTGGACGCGCTGGCGACGGTGTACCGGCACGCCGTCCTGTCGAACTCCTCGCTGGAACACCAGCACCGCAAGCTGACGGTCCTCGGCGTACGGGACCGGTTCGAGTCGGTGCTCTGCGCGGCGGAGCTGGGGATCTCCAAGCCCGAGCCCGCCGCCTTCCACGCCGCGTGCGAGGCGCTCGCGCTGGCGCCGCACGAGGTGGCGTACGTGGGCAACGAACCCGACATCGACGCAGGTGGGGCCGTGGCCGCGGGTCTCATGGGGATCTGGCTGGACCGGGAGGACCGGGGCGGCCGTCCGGATCTTGTGCGCATCACGGGACTCGATCAGCTGCCCGGACTGCTGGCAGGCAATACCCGTTTTGGAGCGCCGGACACCTTCGGGTAGTGTTCTTCCTGCGCCGCCCGAGCGGGACGAAAGATCCGGCAGGGAAGCGCAGACAGAAATGAAACCCCTCAAAGGGTTGCGTTTCAGTGGGCTATGGTGTAATTGGCAACACTACGGTTTCTGGTACCGTCATTCTAGGTTCGAGTCCTGGTAGCCCAGCGCAAGACTGAAGTACACGCCCCCGTTGTGTAGCGGCCTAGCACGCTGCCCTCTCACGGCAGTAGCGCCGGTTCGAATCCGGTCGGGGGTACAGATCCTTCCCGCGAGAACATCTGGGTCGCACCCACGTTCTTGATGCAGGATCGCTAGGGCCCCCGTTGTGTAGCGGCCTAGCACGCTGCCCTCTCACGGCAGTAGCGCCGGTTCGAATCCGGTCGGGGGTACTTGTAACACCATGGGCTATGGTGTAATTGGCAACACTACGGTTTCTGGTACCGTCATTCTAGGTTCGAGTCCTGGTAGCCCAGCGCAAGTCCCAAGTAACACGCCCCCGTTGTGTAGCGGCCTAGCACGCTGCCCTCTCACGGCAGTAGCGCCGGTTCGAATCCGGTCGGGGGTACAACAGCTCGACAGGGAAGGCCCTTCACTTCGGTGAGGGGCCTTTTTCATGTGCCGCTGGTGTCGTTGGTGCCGCTCAGGCCCAAGGGGTGCGAGGCCGCCGTGCGGCGACCGTCCCGCACAACGGCTCGTCCGGTGGGGAGAGCCGAACGGAAGGGCTGGGCAGGGGAACTGAAGAGGGCCGCCACGGCGCTGGGGCGGCCTTCGGGGAGAACGGGGAAGCGGGCGTCGGTCAGCCCGTGCGGCGCAGGGCCTCGCTCAGCCGTGCCGCGGAGTCGATGACCGCCTGGGCGTGCATCCGGCCCGGGTGGCGGGTCAGCCGCTCGATGGGTCCGGAGACCGAGACCGCGGCGACCACCCGGTTCGAGGGCCCCCGCACCGGCGCCGAGACCGAGGCGACGCCCGGTTCCCGCTCGCCGATCGACTGGGCCCAGCCCCGGCGGCGTACGCCGGAGAGAGCCGTGGCCGTGAAACGGGCGCCCTGGAGGCCGCGGTGCAGGCGCTCCGGCTCCTCCCATGCCATCAGGATCTGCGCGGACGAGCCGGCCTTCATGGTGAGCGTGGAGCCCACCGGCACGGTGTCCCGGAGTCCGGACAGCCGTTCCGCCGCCGCCACGCAGATCCGCATGTCGCCCTGCCGGCGGTAGAGCTGCGCGCTCTCGCCGGTGATGTCACGCAGATGCGTGAGCACCGGTCCCGCCGTCGCCAGGAGACGGTCCTCACCGGCCGCGGCCGCGAGTTCCGACAGGCGGGGGCCGAGAATGAAACGGCCCTGCATGTCCCTCGCCACCATGCGGTGGTGTTCCAGTGCCACGGCCAGTCGATGAGCCGTGGGTCGTGCGAGCCCGGTCGCCGCGACCAGCCCGGCGAGGGTGGCCGGACCGGACTCCAGGGCGCTCAATACCAGAGCTGCCTTGTCGAGAACGCCGACGCCGCTAGAGTTGTCCATACGACGATACTCGCGTCTCACTCTGTGAAACGCAAGTTCAATTTCCGGCGGAAGTTGCGAACCTGTAGGGGCGGCCACACAACGGCCCGTAGCCACCGCCCCGCACGGGGGTCCGGACGGTGGAGCAACGAATCTCTAGTTGGGCCGGCGAAGACGCCGGCCGGAGGGAAAGCGATGGGTAGGACACTCGCGGAGAAGGTCTGGGACGACCACGTCGTCCGGCGCGCGGAGGGCGAGCCCGACCTTCTCTTCATCGATCTGCACCTGCTGCACGAGGTGACCAGCCCGCAGGCGTTCGACGGCCTCCGGCAGGCCGGACGCCCGGTGCGGCGCCTCGACCTCACCATCGCCACCGAGGACCACAACACCCCGACCATCGACATCGACAAGCCGATCGCCGACCCGGTCTCCCGCGCCCAGCTGGAGACCCTGCGCAAGAACTGCGCGGACTTCGGCGTCCGGCTGCACCCGCTGGGCGACGTCGAGCAGGGCGTCGTGCACGTGGTCGGCCCCCAGCTCGGTCTGACCCAGCCCGGCACCACCGTGGTCTGCGGCGACTCCCACACCTCCACGCACGGTGCGTTCGGCGCGCTGGCCTTCGGTATCGGCACCAGCCAGGTCGAGCACGTGCTGGCCACCCAGACGCTCCCGCTGGCCCGCCCGAAGACCATGGCGATCACCGTCGAGGGCGAACTGCCCGACAGCGTCACGGCCAAGGACCTGATCCTGGCCATCATCGCGCGGATCGGCACCGGCGGCGGCCAGGGCTACATCCTCGAATACCGCGGCTCCGCCATCGAGAAACTCTCGATGGAGGCCCGGATGACCATCTGCAACATGTCGATCGAGGCCGGCGCCCGCGCGGGCATGATCGCCCCGGACCGTACGACCTTCGACTACCTCCAGGGCCGTGACCACGCCCCCGTCGGGGAGGACTGGGACGCGGCCGTCGAGTACTGGAAGACCCTGCGCACCGACGACGACGCCGTCTTCGACGCCGAGGTCGTCATCGAGGCCGCCGAACTGGCGCCGTTCGTCACCTGGGGCACCAACCCCGGCCAGGGCGCGCCCCTGTCGGCCAACGTCCCCGACCCTGCTTCGTACGAGGACGCCTCGGAGCGGCACGCCGCCGAACGCGCCCTGGAGTACATGGGGTTGACCGCCGGGCAGCCGCTGCGCGACATCAGGGTCGACACCGTCTTCGTAGGCTCCTGCACCAACGGCCGCATCGAGGACCTGCGCAACGCGGCCTCGATCATGGACGGCCGCAAAGTCGCCGACGGCGTACGGATGCTGGTCGTCCCGGGCTCGGTGCGCGTCGCCCTGCAGGCGATCGAGGAGGGCCTGGACAAGGTCTTCACCTCCGCCGGCGCCGAATGGCGGCACGCGGGCTGCTCGATGTGTCTCGGGATGAACCCCGACCAGCTGGCCCCCGGCGAGCGCTCGGCGTCCACCTCGAACCGCAACTTCGAGGGCAGGCAGGGCAAGGGCGGCCGTACGCACCTGGTCTCCCCGCAGGTTGCCGCGGCCACCGCGGTGCTGGGCCATCTGGCCTCGCCCGCCGACCTGTCCGATGCCCTCACGTCCGCCGGAGTCCGATAGCCATGGAAGCATTCACCGCACACACCGGCCGGGCCGTCCCGCTGCGCCGCAGCAACGTCGACACCGACCAGATCATCCCCGCCCACTGGCTGAAGAAGGTCACCAGGGACGGCTTCGAGGACGGCCTCTTCGAGGCGTGGCGCAAGGACGAGAACTTCGTCCTCAACCGCCCCGAGCGGGCAGGCGCCTCGGTCCTGGTGGCGGGTCCCGACTTCGGCACCGGCTCCTCGCGCGAACACGCCGTCTGGGCCCTGCAGAACTTCGGCTTCAAGACGGTCATCTCCTCCCGGTTCGCCGACATCTTCCGAGGCAACTCGCTGAAGAACGGACTGTTGACCGTCGTGCTCGACCAGAAGGTCGTGGACGCGCTGTGGGACCTGACGGAGGCCGACCCAACGGCCGAGATCACCGTGGACTTGGAGAAGCGCCAGGTCCTCGCGGAGGGCGTCACAGCCGACTTCGAGCTCGACGAGAACGCCCGCTGGCGGCTCCTGAACGGCCTCGACGACATCAGCCTCACCCTTCAGAACGAAGCGGACATTGCGACTTATGAGGCGGCAAGGCCGACCCACAAGCCGCGTACAATTGAGGTCTGAGCAGCGCTTTTCCAGGACTGCGCCCCCTGCCTTCCGGCAGGGGGCGCAGTCGCTTGTTGAGACCCCGTCGGGCGACAACTCGCCCCAGATGGCACAATCGGTGCATGGAACGCGACAGCCAACTCAAGCTCTATGGCCAAGTCGCCGACCGATTGAAGGAAGCGCACGCAAGAGTGCGTGCACTGCAAGTCCCGGAGGGCGTACGGATGGCGCTGACCCGGAAGCTGCTGGTCGTCACGGCCGCGGCGAAGCACGATCTCCCGGATGCGGCAAGGCGTCTGGACCGGTTGATGAAGGACCTCGATGAGGGCCGATTCCCCGAAGGTGACTGACTCTGCGGAACTGCGCAGTGGTCGACTTCGTTGCGGCACTAGGGTGATTAGCCCGTTTCGTGTTTGATTTGCGGTATATATCTGCCTAACGTGCGAAAAAGCTTGAACACTTTCGTTCTGGCAATGTCTCCGAAGGGGAAGACGTGAACAAGGCGCAGCTCGTAGAAGCGATTGCCGACAAGGTCGGCGGCCGCCAGCAGGCCGCAGACGCTGTCGATGTGGTACTCGACGCGATCGTCCGCGCAGTTGTCGCAGGGGACCGTGTCTCGGTCACCGGCTTCGGCTCGTTCGAGAAGGTCGACCGCCCCGCCCGTTACGCCCGCAACCCGCAGACGGGTGAGCGCGTACGGGTCAAGAAGACGTCCGTGCCCCGTTTCCGTGCGGGACAGGGCTTCAAGGACCTGGTGAGCGGCTCGAAGAAGCTCCCCAAGAACGACGTGGCCGTGAAGAAGGCGCCCAAGGGCAGCCTCTCGGGCGGTTCTTCCACCCGTACGACGGCGAAGGCCGCGGCCAAGAAGGCCACCGCCAAGAAGGCCGTGGCGGCGAAGAAGACCACGGCCACCGCCAAGAGGGCGGCTCCGGCGAAGAAGACCACCGCCACCGCCAAGAAGGCCACGCCGACGGCGAAGAAGGCCACGGCCACCGCCAAGAAGGCCGCCACCGCCAAGCAGGCGGCCGCTCCGGCGAAGAAGACGGCTCCGGCCAAGAAGGCCGCCGTCGCCAGCAAGACAGCGCCCGCCAAGAAGACCACGGCGAAGAAGGCGCCCGCGAAGAAGACCACGGCGCGCAAGACCACGGCCAAGAAGGCCACTGCACGCAAGAAGTGAGGACGGGCATCGCCCCATTCCTCTCACACGCGCCGGGCCGGGCTCCCCATGGGGAGCCCGGCCCGCGGGCTTTTCAGAACGTCTGGAGCGTCACCAGGCTGATGCGTGGCGAGGCGCCCTCACCGCTCATCTCGATCCGCACCCGCTGCCCCGGACGCAGCAGCCGCAGGCCGCCGGCCTCGAACGCCGGGGCGTCGAAGTCCATCGGGGTGCCGTCGTCGAGGAGCACACTGCCGGTGCGGGTCTCGGAGTCGTACGTGTACGCGGTCGCCTGCATGGCGCAAGCCTATCGGTCCCGCGCGGGAGCGGCCGAGGCGTGCAGGGCCCCGGTGTGCGGGCCCACCCCGAGGGCCAGCGCCACCCGCAGATCCTCGCCGGTGTCCACGTCCCGGCGCACCGAGTCGATACCGGTCAGCGTGACTTCGGCGGCTCCCGAAGCCAGATGCCGGGCCCTCGAAGGACCGCCGAAAGCCGGGTGCAATTCCGCACCGGGCGTTGCCGACAGAAATGTCGTACCGATTCCCGCCGCATCCGTCACAAATGTGCGGGGAAATTCGGCGGAAAATTGGAGCACCCGCGCCAATTCCGCGGGTTGCAGTGCGGGAAGATCGGCATTGAGCGCGGCCACCGCCGCCGAGGACCTCAGGGCCCGCACCGCACGCGCCCCGTGGGAGAGCGCGGCGTTGAGCCCGGCCGCCGGTGAGTCCGCGACGACGCGTGCCCCCAGTGCCGAAAGCGCCTCCCGCGCCTCCGGATCGTCCGTGACGACCAACACATCCCGCACCGCCGGGCACGCCAGTGCCGCCGCGACCGTGTCCTGCGCGAACGCCAGGGCCAGGCGAGGTCTCAGCAGTCCGCCCGCCGTCCGCTCCAGCCTGCTCTTGGCCCGCGCGAGCGGCTTCAGCGGGACGACCAGGGACCAGGCCCCGGTCAGGTCGGTGTTCGTGGTCATCTCCCCCTCCGTACGCAACGCGTCTTATTCTCGCCTGCCGGTGTGACAACCCGGAGGTCCGCCCGGGAAGGCGGGGCGTACGGTGTTCTCGACAGAGCAGGGGCCTGGGGCGAGACGTGACCGCCGGCAGCCAGGCAGCAGGTCAGGTCCTATAGGAAGGTGTCCGAGTGTCCCGCCGCAGAATCGGCTTCTGGTACCGCCTGGCGGCGGTCATCGCCAAGCCGCCATTGGTGATTCTGTTCAAGCGCGACTGGCGGGGAATGGAACACATTCCGGCCGACGGTGGATTCATCACCGCGGTCAACCACAATTCGTACCTGGACCCCCTTTCGTACGGACATTTCCAGTACAACACCGGCCGGGTGCCGCGGCTGCTGGCCAAGGCGGGGCTGTTCAGCACCCCCTTCGTCGGAATGATGCTGCGAGGCACCGGCCAGATCCCCGTGTACCGCGAGACGACCAATGCGCTGGACGCTTTCCGTGCCGCCGTCGACGCGATCGAGCGGGGCGAATGCGTCGCGTTCTATCCCGAGGGCACGCTCACCCGCGACCCCGACATGTGGCCGATGGCCGGCAAGACCGGCGCGGCCCGGGTCGCTCTGCTGACCAAGGCGCCGGTCATCCCCGTCGCCCAGTGGGGCGCCAACCTCGCGATGCCGCCGTACGCCAAGGAGAACAAGTTCAGCTTCTTCCCCCGCAAGACCCTCCAGGTGCAGGCCGGTCCGCCGGTGGACCTCGACCGGTTCTACGGCCTGGAACCCACGCCGGAGGTACTGCGCGAGGCGACCGAGGCCATCATGGCCGCCGTCACCGCGCAGCTGGAACTCGTACGGGGCGAGAAGGCACCCACCGAGCTCTACGATCACCGCAAGGCCCGCGCCGACCAACGGCGCAAGGCAGAGGGAAAGGGACCCACGTGACGCACCCCGCGAAGGCAGCCGTCTTCGGAACCGGCTCATGGGGTACGGCCTTCGGCATGATCCTCGCCGACGCAGGCTGCGAGGTGACCCTCTGGGGCCGCCGCGCGGAGGTCGCCGAGGCCATCAACACGACCCGCACCAACCCGGACTACCTGCCGGGGATCGAGCTCCCCGCCTCGGTCCGCGCCACCACCGACGCCGCCGACGCCCTGCGGGGCGCCGACTTCGCGGTCCTGGCCGTGCCCTCGCAGACCCTGCGCGCCAACCTCGCCGACTGGGCCCCGCACATCGGCCCCGGCACGGTGCTCGTCTCGCTCATGAAGGGTGTCGAACTCGGCACCGCCAAGCGGATGAGCGAGGTCATCGCCGACGTCACCGGCGTCGGCGCGGACCGCGTCGCGGTCGTCACCGGCCCCAACCTCGCCAAGGAGATCGCCGAGCGCCGCCCCGCCGCCGCCGTCGTCGCCTGCCAGGACGAATCGGTGGCCCAGCGCCTCCAGGCCGCCTGCCACACCCCGTACTTCCGCCCGTACACCAACACGGACGTCGTCGGCTGCGAGCTCGGCGGCGCCGTCAAGAACGTCATCGGCCTGGCCGTCGGCATCGCCGACGGCATGGGCCTCGGTGACAACGCCAAGGGCTCCCTCATCACCCGCGGCCTCGCCGAGACCACCCGCCTGGGCCTGGCCATGGGCGCCGACCCCCTCACCTTCTCCGGCCTCGCGGGCCTCGGTGACCTGGTGGCGACCTGCTCCTCCCCGCTCTCGCGCAACCACACCTTCGGCACCAACCTCGGCCGCGGGATGACCCTCCAGCAGGCGATCGCCGCCACCCGGCAGACCGCCGAGGGCGTCAAGTCCTGTGAATCGGTGCTCGATCTGGCGCGCAGGCACGGTGTCGACATGCCCATCACCGAGACCGTCGTCGGCATCGTCCACGAGGGCAAGCCGCCGGTCGTCGCTCTCAAGGAGCTGATGTCGCGCAGCGCCAAGCCCGAGCGGCACTGATCCTTCCCCACGCGTCCCCGGCACGCCCCGTGCCTGCACTCCTTCGCCGCGGACCTGCAAGGTACGCTCATCGCGATATGAGCAGCGAGAACCTCCCCCAGAGCCCTGAGAGCCCCGAGAGCCCTGTGCAGGGCCGTAAGCCGCGGGTGGCCGTCGTGTTCGGCGGCCGAAGCTCCGAGCACGGCATCTCGGTCGTGACGGCCGGCGCAGTACTGAACGCCATCGACCGGACCAAGTACGACGTCCTGCCGATCGGCATCACCTCGGACGGCCGCTGGGCGCTCACCGCCGACGACCCCGCCCGCATGGCCATCGCGGACCGCAAGGTACCGAACGTGGCCCAGCTCGCGGAGTCCGACGAAGGCGGTGTCGTGCTGTCCGTCGACCCCGGCAGCCGCGAGGTCGTCTACACCGAACCGGGCGCGGTCCCCAAGGCGCTCGGCGAGGTCGACGTCGTCTTCCCCGTGCTGCACGGACCGTACGGCGAGGACGGCACGCTCCAGGGGCTCCTGGAGCTCTCCGGTGTGCCCTACGTGGGCGCCGGTGTGCTGGCCTCCGCGGTCGGTCAGGACAAGGAGTACATGAAGCGGGTCTTCACCTCCTTCGGCCTGCCCGTCGGCCCGTACGAGGTCGTGCGCCCCCGCGAGTGGGACAACGACCGTCCCACCGCCCGCAAGCGCATCGTGGACTTCGCCGCGGAGCACGGCTTCCCGCTCTTCATCAAGCCCGCCCGCGGCGGCTCCTCGATGGGCATCACCAAGGTCGACGACCTCTCGGGCCTCGACGAGGCGATCGAGGAGGCCCGCCGCCACGACCCCAAGTTCCTTGTGGAGTCGCTGCTGCGGGGCCGCGAGATCGAGTGCGGCGTGCTGGAGTTCGAGGACGGTCCGCGCGCCAGCGTGCCCGCCGAGATCCCCCCGGTCACCGCGCACGACTTCTACGACTTCGAGGCCAAGTACATCGACTCGGCGGCCGGGCTGGTGCCCGCGCCGCTGACCGCGGAGCAGACCGCGGAGGTACAGCGGCTCGCCGTCGCCGCCTTCGAGGCCACCTCCTGCGAGGGCCTCGTGCGCGCCGACTTCTTCCTCACCGACGAGGGCGACTTCGTCATCAACGAGATCAACACGATGCCGGGCTTCACACCGATCTCCATGTACCCGCGGATGTGGCAGGAGAGCGGCGTCGACTACCAGGAACTGGTGGACCGGCTGATCCAGGCCGCGCTGAACAGGCCCACGGGCCTGCGCTGACGTTCCGCGCCGGGGTCTTCCCGCACGTCCGTCGGGAAGACCCCGGGCCGGTTACAGGCTCTCCGGGACCGTCTTCCTGACGGACGCCGCGAACTCGGCGAGCGGCGTGATGTCGTGGGCGAACTCCTTGGGGAGCGTCACCTCCACATACGCCTTGCGATAGGTGGTCGTGAACCGCGGACCGGCGTCCTCCCGCTGCTCCAGCAGCCAGTTGACGCCGTCCGCGTCGATCCCTTCCGACTGGACGTCCTCCATCTTCGCGGGCCGGGGGACGCCGCAGCGCAGTACGATCGCCCCGTCTCCCCATCCGGCCGTGAGGTCGGAGTCCGGCCCGGGATCGCTCCGGTCCATACCGGCGACGGTCTTCGGCAGCTCCCTGTGCAGCGCCTCGCAGTACGCGGCGGCCTCCGAAGACGGCGTGGGAACCGTGATCGAGGCCCGTGCGTCGCTGGAGGAGCAGCCCGCCGCGGCCATGACGAGCACGGCAGCGGAGGGGGCGAGGAACAGCGAACGGGGGAGCCTGCGGCCGGAAGACGTCACCGGCCCAGCCTAGACGGGGGTCAGAGGTGGACGACCGGGCAGGTCAGTGTTCGCGTGATGCCGTCCACCTGCTGGACCTTGGCCACCACCATGCGGCCGAGTGCGTCGACGGTGTCGGCCTGTGCGCGCACGATCACGTCGTAGGGGCCTGTGACGTCCTCTGCCTGAATGACTCCCGGAATCTTCACGATGGTCTCGGCGACTGTCGACGCCTTGCCCACCTCTGTCTGGATGAGGATGTACGCCTGTACCACGGAACCTCCAGGGCGGCCACGAGGATCATGTGGGGGAAAGGGACGCCACGGTATCGCGTTGCCACGGGCCACGGGGAGACCTGCGGGCCGGATGACGCCCACAGCGTGGCGTGCGGAAGACAGAAGTTGACGTATCTCTTGACGGTACCGACAGCGGTGAGGGCACGCGACCGCAAGCCCACCGGCGCAGAAGGGGGACGGACATGCCAGTACGTCCCGGGGCGGGAAGCCCCCGGCGGCCGACGGACCACGGCCGGGACCTCGGTCCGCTGAAGCAGCCCGGACAGGTGTCCGGTGCGATAAATGAGAGGTGAGACTCGGTGAAGGGAACCGTGGGCGAGTTGGGGGAGTTCGGGCTCATCAGAGAGCTCACTTCCCGGCTCACCACCACTCCGGCGGTACGGCTGGGACCCGGCGACGACGCCGCGGTCGTAGCCGCTCCCGACCGCAGGGTCGTGGCCAGTAGCGACATCATGTTGGAAGGGCGGCACTTCCGCCGTGACTGGTCGACGGCGTACGACGTCGGCCGCAAGGCCGCCGCCCAGAACCTCGCCGACATCGCAGCCATGGGCGCCGTGCCCACCGCGCTGCTCCTCGGCCTGGTCGTGCCCGCCGAACTCCCGGTCACCTGGGCGGGCGAGCTGATGGACGGCATCCGTGACGAGTGCCAGGTCGCCGGCGCCGCGGTGGTCGGCGGCGACGTCGTACGCGGCGACACCATCACCATCGCGATCACCGCTCTCGGTGACCTGCGCAACCACGAGCCCGTCACCCGGTCCGGCGCCAGGCCCGGCGACGTCGTCGCCGTGACCGGCTGGCTCGGCTGGTCCGCCGCCGGATTCGCCGTGCTCTCCCGCGGCTTCCGCTCACCGCGCGCCTTCGTCGAGGCGCACCGGCGCCCCGAACCGCCGTACCACGCGGGCCCCGCGGCCGCCGGGCTCGGCGCCACCGCGATGACGGACGTCAGCGACGGACTCGTGGCCGACCTCGGGCACATCGCCGAGTCCAGCAAGGTCCGTATCGACCTGCGCTCGGGGCTCATCGACATCCCCTCGCAGATGTCCGACATCGGCCAGGCCGTCGGCGTCGACCCGCTGCAGTGGGTGCTGACCGGGGGAGAGGACCACGCCATCGTGGCGACCTTCCCGCCGGACGTGAAGCTCCCGGCGCGCTGGAAGGTGATCGGCGAGGTCCTCAACCCGTCGGCGCTGCCCCAGGTGACGGTCGACGGCGCGCCCTGGACCAGCAAGGGCGGCTGGGACCATTTCGGGGACATCGAGGACGCCCAGTAGATTGCCGCGTATGCCCATACGCACCGCTGTACCGCCTCGTGTCCTCACCGTCGCCGGGTCCGACTCCGGCGGCGGTGCGGGCATCCAGGCCGATCTGAAGACGATGCTGGCGCTCGGCGTGCACGGCATGAGCGTGCTGACCGCCGTGACCGCGCAGAACTCCGTGGGGGTGCAGGGCGCCTGGGAGCTTCCGGTGGAAGCCGTACGCGCCCAGTACCGCAGCGTCGTCGACGACATCGGGGTCCAGGCCGTCAAGACCGGGATGCTCTCCTCCGCCGTCCTCGTCGAGACGGTCGCCGCACTCCTCGCGGACACGGACGCGCCCGTCGTCGTCGACCCCGTCGGCGTCTCCAAGCACGGTGATCCGCTGCTGGCGGCCGAGGCACTGGATTCCGTACGGACGAAGCTCCTGCCCCTCGCCACCGTGGCCACCCCGAACCTGGACGAAGTGGCGCAGCTCACGGGCATCACCGTCACCGACGAGCCCGGAATGCGCGGGGCCGCCGCCGGGATGCTGGCCTTCGGGCCGCGCTGGGTGGTGATCAAGGGCGGCCACCTGCCCGGTGAGCCGGTGGACCTGCTCACGGACGGCGACGAGGAGCACTGGCTGCGCGCACCCCGGCACGACAACCGGCACACGCACGGCACCGGCTGCACCCTCGCCTCCGCCATCGCGTCGGGCCTGGCCCGTGGTGAGGACGTACCGGCGGCCGTCCGGGCGGCGAAGGAGTACGTCACCGGGGCGATCGCGGCCGGTTTCCCGCTCGGAGGCGGAATCGGCCCCGTCGATCACGGGTGGCTGACGCGCACGTCAGGCTGAGGAGGCCCGCCGCCCGGCGCCGGGCACAGCAAAAGGCCGGTCCACCGAGGTGGACCGGCCTTTTGGGCAACCGGTAAGGCTGCGCTACGACGAGACGTCAGCGCGCGACCTTGCCGGCCTTGATGCACGAGGTGCAGACGTTGAGCCGCTTCGGCGTCCGCCCGACCACGGCACGCACGCGCTGGATGTTGGGATTCCAGCGACGAGACGTACGGCGGTGCGAGTGCGAAATGCTGTTGCCGAAGCTCGGCCCCTTGCCGCAAACGTCGCAGTTGGCAGCCACGGGTCACTCCAAAGACTTCAGATGCACTTACAGTGAATTCCGGCGCGCCGGATTCATTTGACTGAAGTGGCGGTACCGGAGGGAATGGCCCGACTCTCATCGGGCAACCGAAGCAGCATACAACGGCTGCGTCGGAGATACGAAACTACCATGTCTCACCCGGTCGCCCGCCCCGCCCCTGTCCCCGCCGGAGCCACGGGCAGCGGGCTACTCTGCGGTGCAACCCGCTGCCGACGGCCGCTTCAAGGAGGACCATCAGGTGCCGCAGCTCCCCGACGACCTGGACGCCGTCGCGGTGCGCACCTGGTGCTCACTGGCCCTGGAGGCCCTGGGCCGGGAACGCGAGGAGATCGACGCGATCAACGTGTATCCCGTCGCCGACGGGGACACCGGCACCAACCTCTATCTGACCGTGGAGTCCGCCGCTGCTGCCGTGGAAGCGGTCTTCGCCGCCCACGAGACCGGATCCTCCGTGGCCTGCCGGGCCGATGCCGTACGGGCGATGGCGCACGGCGCACTGATCGGCGCCCGGGGCAACTCAGGCACCATCCTGTCGCAGCTGCTGCGCGGTATGGCCGGGGTGCTGGCCGACGGCGGTGACGCGGACCACTTGCGAGCGGCCCTGACCAGGGCCGCCGCGGCGGCCCGGCAGGCCGTCGCCCACCCCGTCGAAGGCACGGTGCTGACCGTGGCCACCGCGGCGGCCGAGGCGGCGGAACGCACCGTGGGCGGTCTCACGGCCGTGGTGACGGCGGCGTACGAGAGTGCGCGCACCGCGCTCGCCGCCACCCCCGGCCAGCTGGCCGTCCTCGGACGTGCGGGCGTCGTGGACGCGGGCGGGCGGGGTCTGGTGACCGTACTCGGAGCGCTGCTGGAAGCCGTCTCGGGACAGGCACCCGCGCGGACGTCGTGGGCGGTGAAGGCCGAGGCGCCGACCGGGCCCGCGGACGACTGCGCGGTGGCAGGTGAGGACGGACCCGCCTTCGAGGTGATCTACCTGCTGGAGGCCCACGACGAGGCCGTCGGCCGGCTGCGGACCCGGCTGGACGGGCTCGGCGACTCACTCGTCGTCGTGGGCGGCGACGGGCTGTGGAACGTCCACGTCCACGTCGACGACGCGGGCGCGGCGGTGGAGGCCGGCGTCGAGGCCGGCCGGCCGTACCGCATCCGCATCACCCACTTCGGCGCCGACCGGGTCCACGCCCACGCCGAACCCGCCCAGCGCGGGGTCGTCGTCGTGGTCCCGGGCGACGGACTCGCGGGACTGTGTACGGACGCGGGGGCGACCACCGTGCTCGCGCGCCCCGGCGAGCCGCCCGCCAGCGGCGAACTGGTCGACGCGATCCGCCGGGCCCACGCCCGCGAAGTCGTCCTCCTCCCCAACGACGCGACGCTGCGCCACACCGCGGGGGCAGCGGCCGAGCAGGCCCGCGCCGAAGGTGTCCGGGTCGCCCTGATCCCCACCCGCGCCGTCGTCCAGGGCCTCGCCGCGCTCGCCGTACACGAGCCGGACCGGGGCTTCGACGAGGACGTGGTGGCCATGACCGCCGCCGCCGGTGCCACCCGGTACGCCGAACTCGCCGTCGCCGAGCGGCAGTCGTGGACCATGGCGGGCATCTGCCAGGCCGGTGACATCCTCGGTCTGATCGACGGGGACGTCGCCGTCATCGGAGCCGACGTGCCCGAGACGGCCCGTACGGTCCTGGACCGGATGCTGTCGGCGGGCGGCGAACTCGTCACGCTGGTCCTGGGCGAGGACGTACCGGACACCCTGGCCGACGCGCTGGCGGAGCACGTGCGCGAGGGGTATCTGGCCGTGGACACGGTCGTCTACCGGGGCGGCCACCAGGCGGCACCCCTGCTGATCGGCGTCGAATAGCCGGACCGGAGGGACCGCGAAGGCCCGCCACAGGGCGCCCGCCGGACATTTGTCAGTGCCGTGGTGTGCAATGGATCGCGTGTCTTCGTTCGATGAACCCCTGAAGAAGCTGCTCGGCGGAGCCACCGCGAAGGTGATGGCCGAACACCTCGACCTGCACACGGTCGGTGATCTGCTCCACCACTACCCGCGGCGGTACGAGGAGCGCGGCCAGCTCACGGCGCTGTCCGACCTCCCGCTGGACGAGCATGTGACCGTCGTCGCGCAGGTGGCCGACGCGCGGATCATGGTGTTCAACAACGGCCGGGGCAAGCGCCTCGAAGTGACGCTCACCGACGGCAGCGGCAGGCTCCAACTCGTCTTCTTCGGCCACGGAGTCCACAAACCGCACAAGGAACTGCTGCCCGGACGGCGGGCGATGTTCGCGGGCAAGGTCTCCGTGTTCAACCGCAAGATGCAGCTCGCCCACCCCACGTACCAGCTTCTGGACGCCACCGACGCCGACGAGGCGACGGAGGCGGTCGACGCCTTCGCGGGGAGGCTGCTGCCGATCTACCCGGCCTGCAAGCAGCTCGACTCCTGGCGGATCGCCAAGGCCGTCGACGCGGTGCTGCCCAGCGCCCAGGACGCCGTCGACCCGCTTCCGCCCTCCCTGCGCGAGGGACGCGGCTTCGCGCCGCTTCCCGAGGCACTGCTGAAGATCCACCGCCCGCAGACCAGGGCCGACATCGCGGACGCCAGGGACCGGCTGAAGTGGGACGAGGCGTTCGTCCTCCAGGTCGCGCTGGCCCGCCGCCGCTACGCCGACACCCAACTCCCGGCCGTGGCCCGCCGGTCCGTGCCGGACGGGCTGCTCGACGCCTTCGACGCCAAGCTGCCCTTCACCCTCACCGAAGGCCAGGAGAAGGTCTCCGGGGAGATCTTCGACGACCTGGCGACCGAACACCCGATGCACCGCCTCCTCCAGGGAGAGGTCGGCTCGGGGAAGACCATGGTCGCCCTGCGCGCCATGCTCGGGGTGGTCGACGCGGGCGGCCAGGCGGCGATGCTCGCGCCCACCGAAGTGCTCGCCCAGCAGCATCACCGCTCCATCACCGAGATGATGGGCGAGCTCGCCGAGGGCGGCATGATCGGCGGTTCCGAGCTGGGCACCAAGGTCGTCCTGCTCACCGGCTCCATGGGCGTCCCGGCCCGCAGGCAGGCACTGCTCGACCTCGTCACCGGCGAGGCCGGGATCGTCATCGGCACCCATGCGCTGATCGAGGACAAGGTGCGGTTCCACGACCTGGGCCTGGTCGTCGTCGACGAGCAGCACCGCTTCGGTGTGGAACAGCGCGACGCCCTGCGCTCGAAGGGCAAGCAGCCGCCCCATCTGCTGGTCATGACCGCCACCCCCATTCCCCGCACGGTCGCGATGACGGTCTTCGGTGACCTGGAGACGTCCGTACTGGACCAGCTGCCGGCGGGCCGTTCGCCGATCGCCAGCCATGTCGTCCCCGCCAAGGACAAGCCCCACTTCCTCAGCCGCGCCTGGGAACGGGTCCGCGAGGAAGTGGAGAACGGCCACCAGGCGTACGTCGTCTGCCCCCGCATCGGTGACGACGCGGACGAGGCCGCGGAGAAGAAGGGGAAGAAGGGGAAGGGCACCAAGGGCCAGGCCCCCGACGAGGACGCCGAGAAGCGGCCGCCGCTCGCCGTGCTGGAGATCGCCGAGGAGCTCCGCAGGGGCGCACTCGCCGGACTCCGCGTCGAGGTGCTGCACGGCAGGATGCATCCGGACGACAAGGACGACGTGATGCGTCGCTTCTCCGAGGGGCAGGTGGACGTCCTGGTCGCCACGACCGTGATCGAGGTCGGCGTGAACGTCCCCAACGCCACCGCGATGGTGATCATGGACGCGGACCGGTTCGGCGTATCGCAGCTGCACCAGCTGCGCGGCCGTGTCGGACGTGGCTCGGCGCCCGGCCTCTGCCTGCTGGTCAGCGAGGCGCACGAGGCGAGTCCGGCGCGGGCGAGGCTCTCCGCGGTCGCCGCCACCCTCGACGGCTTCGAGCTCTCCCGCATCGACCTGGAGCAGCGCCGCGAGGGCGATGTCCTCGGGCAGGCCCAGTCCGGCGTCCGCTCCTCCCTGCGGGTGCTGAGCGTCATCGACGACGAGGAGGTCATCGCGGCCGCCCGTGAGGAGGCCGTCGCCGTCGTCGCGGCCGACCCCGCGCTGGAGCACCTGCCGGAGCTGCTGACCGCGCTGGACGCCCTCCTGGACAAGGAGCGCGAGGAGTACCTCGACAAGGGGTGACCGGGGCCCGATCGGCCCGGACGCCATATCGTGGGTGCACGGCACGCGTACCGCCCTGTGTGCCACCCGCGACGCTAGGACCAGACACCCATGACCCGCGTGATCGCCGGCTCGGCCGGCGGACGCCGCCTGGCCGTACCGCCCGGCACCGGCACCCGCCCCACGTCCGACCGGGCGCGCGAGGGCCTGTTCTCCACCTGGGAAGCGCTCCTCGGCACCCTGGAGGGCGTCCGTATCGCTGATCTGTACGCGGGTTCCGGAGCCGTCGGCCTCGAAGCGCTCTCCAGGGGCGGCGTCCACGCCCTGCTCGTCGAGGCCGACCCCCGGGCCGTCCGCGTCGTACGCGAGAACGCCCGCGCGCTCGGTCTGCCCGGTGCCGAGGTCCGCGCCGGCAAAGCGGAACAGATCGTGACAGGACCGGCGCCCGCAGAGCCCTACGACGTGGTGTTCCTGGACCCGCCGTACGCCGTCACGGACGACGATCTTGGCGAGATCCTGCTCACACTCCGTACTCAGGGCTGGCTCACCGACGATGCGCTCGTCACCGTGGAGCGCAGCACCCGAGGCGGAGAGTTCAACTGGCCCAAGGGATTCGAGCCACTGCGGGCCCGTCGCTACGGCGAGGGAACGCTTTGGTACGGTCGCGCCGCCTCTACGTGCGAAGACGCACGATGACCGCACCGGAGAGCGAGGGAACCAAGTTGCGCCGCGCCGTCTGCCCGGGGTCGTTCGACCCCATCACCAATGGACATCTCGACATCATTGGTCGCGCCTCGAAGCTGTACGACGTCGTGCACGTCGCCGTGATGATCAACCAGTCCAAGAAGGGACTGTTCACGGTGGAGGAGCGGATCGAGCTGATCCGCGAGGTCACCGCCGACTTCGGCAACGTCGAGGTGGAGGCCTTCCACGGCCTCCTGGTCGACTTCTGCAAGGAGCGCGACATCCCGGCGATCGTGAAGGGCCTGCGGGCCGTCAGCGACTTCGACTACGAACTCCAGATGGCCCAGATGAACAACGGCCTCTCCGGTGTCGAGACGCTCTTCGTGCCGACCAACCCCACGTACAGTTTCCTGTCGTCCTCCCTGGTCAAGGAAGTGGCGACCTGGGGCGGCGACGTCTCCCACCTGCTGCCTCCCAGGGTCCACGAAGCCCTTACGGAGCGTCTGGGCCAGAAGTGAGGCGCTGACCGTCCGTCACCAGGTGTCGGACGGGAGCCGACTGGCCTTACAGTCGTCCCGTCCGTCTCCAACAGCAGCAGAGAGTGGCGAGCACACGGTGGACGTGCAGAAGAAGCTCGACGAGATCGTCGAAGCGGTAGGGAACGCCCGGTCCATGCCGATGTCGGCGTCGTGCGTGGTCAACCGCGCCGAGCTGCTCGCCATGCTCGAAGAGGTACGGGAGGCCCTGCCCGGCTCCCTCGCCCACGCCCAGGAGCTCATCGGCGGACGCGAGCAGCTGGTCGAGCAGGCCCGCCAGGAGGCCGAGCGGATCATCGAGTCCGCCCACGCCCAGCGCGGCTCCCTGATCTCGGACACGGAGATCGCCCGCCGGTCCCAGGACGAGGCCGACCGCATTCTCTCCGAGGCCCGCAAGGACGCCGAGGAGGTCAGGGCCGAGGCCGACGAGTACGTCGACAGCAAGCTCGCCAACTTCGAGGTCGTCCTCACCAAGACCATCGGATCCGTGGACCGGGGCCGCGAGAAGCTCCTCGGCCGGAGCCAGGGCTACGAGGACCAGGGCTACGACGACCCGGACTTCGTCGAGGCGCCCGAGCGAAGCGCGGATCCCGAGACGCTCCAGCGGCGCGCGGACGAGTACGTGGACACCAAGCTCGGCGCCTTCGAGGCCGTGCTCGCCAAGACCCTGGAAGCGGTCGGCCGCGGCCGGCAGAAGCTGCTCGGCCGGGTCGCCACCGACGACCTCGGGGCGCACATGGCCGCACAGGACGCGGCGGGCGCCCAGGGGCACACCAGCGACGAGGACCACTGGGCCGGACTGGCCGAGCTCTCCACGCCGGAGCCCGCGCCGCAGCAGTCCCACTTCCCGGTGCAGACATCGCAGGACTACGCGAGCCCGGCCCAGCAGGACTACGCGGCCCAGGCGCAGCCGTCGGACTACGCGGCCCAGGCCCAGCCGGACTTCCCGGTGCAGGCGCAGCAGGAGCCCCAGTACGCGCAGACGTACGGCTACCAGGACCAGTCCGTCCAGCAGGACGCCTACGGATACCAGCAGCCCGACCCGTACGCCGCGTACGCGCAGCAGGGCTACGACCCGAACCAGGGGCAGGGCCACCAGCAGGAGTACGGCTGGCCGCAGCAGCCCTCCCAGCCGCCGGCGCAGCAGGGTGAGGGCGCGCTGGACGAGACCAGCCTCTTCGACACCAGCATGATCGACCTGGAGCAGCTGCGCCGCTACGAACAGGGCCGCTGACCGGACCGCGCGGGGCCGGGCCGTGACCGGCCCGGAGCGGCGAGGACCCGATTGGGTGCTGGGCGGTGTGTCCAGTATCCTGGTTGTTCGGTCGCGCCTATGTCCGCGATCCCGGCTGCCCGCTTCCCATTCGAAGCCGGGACAGCCTTCCCCTGAGCAGCGCGATGCACATGATTCGAAAGCAGGAAAAGCCCTGAACGGCCACCTCGACCACCGAAACCCTCTCGTGTTCGATACGCGCGAGCTGGGCCGGCGTCCTGGTGCCCTCAAGCGGCTGACCCGCTCGGTGGAGGCACCCAAGGATCTGGGTATCGACGGAGTCATCGGTGTGCCGGAAGGCGCACCCCTGGCGCTGAACCTCCGCCTCGAGTCGGTCATGGAAGGGGTGCTTGTCACAGGCACCGCCCGTGCCACGGCCGAAGCGGAGTGCGTAAGGTGTCTGGAGCCGGTGAGCCGAGAGGTTTCGGCGGACTTCCAGGAGATGTTCTCGTACCCTGACGCCGATGACCGGGGCCGCAGCAGGACTGCGGAGCCGGTCGACGACGCCGAGGACGACGAGGACAGGTTCTTCCTCGAGGACGGCTTGTTCGACCTCGAGTCAGTGCTGCGTGACGCGGTGGTGCTCGCACTGCCGCTGCAGCCGGTGTGCAAGGAGACCTGTGCCGGTCTGTGTTCCGAATGCGGAATCAGGCTGGACGAGAATCCCGGCCACCACCACGATGCCGTCGATGCTCGATGGGCGGCATTGCAAGGACTCGCCGAGACCGTTCAGGACGGCGAGAAGGACAACATGGGCGGCGCCGAAGCAGGCGTCGACGAGAAGCAGGAGAAGTAGCCGTGGCTGTTCCGAAGCGGAAGATGTCGCGCAGCAACACGCGCCACCGCCGGTCGCAGTGGAAGGCTGCGGTCCCCACCCTGGTTTCGTGCGAGCGTTGCCAGGAGCCGAAGCTCCAGCACATTGCGTGCCCGAGCTGCGGCACCTACAACAAGCGCCAGGTCCTCGAGGTCTGAGCGGCTGGTGAGAGGCCCGATGTCTGAGTTGTCCAGCGCCAAGAAGCAGGCAGACAACGTCAACACAGCCTCGTCCCACACGCTTCTGGAAGGGCGGCTCGGGTATCACCTCGAGTCCGCCCTTCTGGTGCGTGCGCTGACCCACCGTTCGTACGCATACGAGAACGGCGGTCTGCCCACCAACGAGCGTCTCGAATTCCTCGGGGATTCGGTGCTCGGCCTGGTGGTCACGGACACGCTGTACCGCACCCACCCCGACCTGCCCGAAGGCCAGCTGGCCAAGTTGCGGGCCGCGGTGGTCAACTCACGTGCGCTTGCGGAAGTGGGCCGCGGCCTCGAACTCGGTTCCTTCATCCGGCTCGGCCGGGGTGAAGAGGGCACGGGTGGCCGGGACAAGGCTTCCATCCTCGCCGACACACTGGAAGCAGTGATCGGCGCCGTCTATCTCGACCAGGGCCTCGGCGTGGCCTCGGAGCTGGTTCACCGGCTCTTCGACCCGCTGATCGACAGGTCCTCCAACCTCGGCGCCGGCCTGGACTGGAAGACCAGCCTCCAGGAGCTCACCGCGAGCGAGAGCCTCGGGGTTCCCGAGTACCTCGTCACGGAGACCGGTCCGGATCACGAGAAGACCTTTACTGCTGCTGCTCGCGTCGGTGGTGTCTCGTACGGCACCGGCACCGGCCGTAGCAAGAAGGAAGCGGAGCAACAGGCGGCAGAGTCCGCCTGGCGCGAGATCAGCGCCGACGCGGAAGCGCGACAGGCGGCGGCCAAGGCCGCCGCCGAGGCAGGGGTCGCCGACACTCCTGCCGAACCGTCGTCGCCGAACACGGACGTCGCTCCGGCCTGAAGCATGAGAAAGCCCCTCGGTGCCTGGTGCGCCGGGGGGTTTTCCCTGTCCCGCACCGCCCAGTTCTTCCCAGGAGCGTCACCGTGCCCGAGCTGCCCGAGGTCGAAGTCGTACGGCGGGGTCTGGAGCGCTGGGTCACCGGGCGCACCGTCGGCGCGGTGGAGGTCCTGCATCCGCGTGCGGTCCGCCGGCACCTCGCGGGCGGGCCCGACTTCGCGGCCAGGCTGCACGGGATCCGCTTCGGCGCGGCCATGCGCCGGGGCAAGTACCTCTGGGTACCGCTCGACGACATGACCTTCTCGCTCCTCGGTCACCTGGGGATGAGCGGTCAGCTGCTCGTACGGCCGCAGGACGCCCCCGACGAGAAGCACCTGCGGATCAGGATCGCCTTCGACGACACACTCGGCACAGAGCTGCGCTTCGTCGACCAGCGGACCTTCGGAGGTCTCTCGCTCCACGAGAACACCCCGGAGGGGCTCCCCGACACCATCGCGCACATCGCCCGTGACCCGCTCGACCCGGCCTTCGACGATGCGGCGTTCCACACGGCCCTGCGCCTGCGCCGCACCACGGTGAAGCGCGCGCTGCTCGACCAGACGCTGATCAGCGGCGTCGGGAACATCTACGCCGACGAGTCGCTCTGGCGGTCCCGGCTGCACTACGAGCGGCCCACCGCGACGCTCACCCGTCCCGCGACGACCGCGCTGCTCGGGCACGTCCGGGACGTCATGAACGAGGCGCTCGCGCAGGGCGGAACCAGCTTCGACAGTCTCTACGTGAACGTGAACGGCGAGTCCGGCTACTTCGACCGGTCACTGGACGCGTACGGACGGGAGGGCGAGCCGTGCCACCGCTGCGGTACGCCGATCCGACGCCGCGCCTGGATGAACCGCTCCAGCTACTACTGCCCCCGCTGCCAGCGGCCCCCGCGCACCCAGCTCGCGCCCTGAAGGGCTGTGGGTCTCGCCGGTTCCGTGCCGGCCTTTTGCGGCTTCCGTGATCAGAAGCCGAAGTCCTGCGTCCACCAGGGGCCGCCGGAGCCGAGGTGGACACCGACGCCGAGCGTCTTGTAATCGCAGTTGAGAATGTTTGCACGGTGGCCGTCGCTGTTCATCCAGCCGTCCATGACGGCCTGCGCGTCGGCCTGGCCGCGGGCGATGTTCTCGCCGCCGAGACCCAGCACGCCCGCCTTCTCCGCGCGGTCCCACGGAGTCGCACCGTCGGGGTCGGTGTGCGAGAAGAAGCCGCGTGCGGCCATGTCCTCGCTGAAGTCCTGGGCGAGGGCGGTGAGACCCCGGGACGCGGCGAGCGGGCTGCAGCCGACCTTCGCGCGCTCCTGGTTGACGAGCGCGAGCACGGAGGCGCGGGCGGACTCGGTCACGCCGGTGTCCGGGTTCGAGGGCTTGGGTGCCGCGGGCTGGGGGGCCGGGGGCGGGGAGGAGGTCTTCGGAGCCGACGGTGTCTTGGGGGCCGGCGCGGCGCTCGTCTTCGGCGGGGTCTTCTTCGCGGGCGCCTCGGTGGGCGGCTTCGACTTCTGCGCGGTCTTCGAAGGGGTCGCGGCCGGCTTGGTGGGCTCCGCGGACTTGGAAGAAGGCGAGGTGGAGGGGGCGGCGGGGCGCTCACTGGAACGGCTCGTTCCGGTGGAGGCCGAGGCGCGGTCGGTCGGTGAGGCCGTGGTGCCGCCCTGCGTCAGCAGGTCGGGTGCGCCGCCCGAGCGGACCTGGTCCGCCGACGAGCTGCCGCGTATCTCGAAGGTGTCACCGCCCGGCAGCAGGCCGGAGGTCACGGCGACCGCACCGACGGCCATGGCCGCGGAGACGCCGAGGAGACCCGTGCGTACGGGGATGGAGGCCCGCTTCTTGCCGTGGCGTCCCATGCGCTGTGCCTTCCCTGTGGTCCTGACGCCCTTATGGCGCCACCGTGACTCCAGAAGCCTCACCCGTTCGGGTGAGGCTATTGCGAGGGGACTGTACGCCATGGAGAAAAGGGGCGACGTGCCCCGTGAGCAATTGGCCGGTTAGCGTTCGGGTATGAACGAAGATGCACGCCTCGTCGTTTGGGTACGCGGCCGAGTACAGCAAGTAGGCTTCCGCTGGTTCACCAGGGCAAACGCTCTGGAGATCGGAGGCCTCCGCGGCTTCGCACTCAATCTCGACGACGGCAGGGTGCAGGTGGTGGCCGAGGGGCCACGTGAGAATTGCCACCGGCTGCTGGACTGGCTGCGCTCCGCCGACACACCCGGCCACGTGGACGGAGTGACTGAGATCTGGGACACCCCGCGCGGTGGATATGAGGGATTCGCAATCCGCTGAACACGCGTCGGTGATCCGGCTCCGTTCCGCTCCGTATTCGAGGTGCGGCGAGGCGTGACGGGGACCCCTTCCCAAGGTGGTGCACCCGAAATGACCTGCGAATTGACGCGTCGGCCGGTGATGGTTGCCAAGAGCGGGCCGACATGCCAGGCTGCGGCTGTAACGAAGATCCTCACGCCCCCCGGGCACCCGCAGGAGAGTCGCGCCGCATGATCCATAGGCCGCGCACCCCGGGACGTCCGCCTCAACGGGGTGTGATCGTGTTGACCGTCAAACTTTTTGGTGAGACGCTGAAAACCCCGCGCACCTTAGCTGTTCGGCAGAGCTGATTAGCAGCAGGACAGCAGTGGAGTACAGAGCACTGCCGAGCACCGCGGGTGCGATTCCCTCACGACCCACACCGCTTCGGTCGGTCACTCAGTGTGGAGGACCATCCATCATGGCAAAGGCGCTTCTCGGTTACGTCGGCGGTTCCGACCCGCGACTCCTCGCCGAGATGCGACGGCTCCAGCAGCGCGTCCAGGACCTGGAATCCGAGCTCGTACGGATCCAGGACGAAAACGACGCGCTCAACGCCGCCGCTCAGCACCAGGACTCGTTGCTCGACAGCATCGACATCGACGTACCTCAGGCGGAGCCCGCGCTGACCTGACCGGTACCCCGTCGGGGCCGGCCGGGCCGCATACGGCACCTGCCTGAACTCAGCACCGGAATGCCTTCGTCACGGATCGTCGTCCTTGGTCTTCGAGGTTTGCTCGTGAAACCGCGGCCTCGGTCCGTAGCGCCGGCGTGAATCAAGTTCAGGGGACGCTTCGGCGTCCCTTTTTCTTTGCCCGCAGCCCCCGCAGAGATTCCCCCGGCCCGCCCCGGACGTACAGCCCCTCCCTTACCGTCTGATGTGCCCTGCACCTTCATCAGCGAAACCGAGAGTGAAAGGTAGAGTCCGGCGGCGTGCACCTCAAGGCCCTGACCCTGCGCGGTTTCAAATCATTCGCCTCCGCCACGACCCTGCGGTTCGAGCCGGGGATCACCTGTGTCGTCGGACCCAATGGATCCGGCAAATCCAATGTGGTGGACGCGCTCTCCTGGGTCATGGGTGAACAGGGAGCCAAATCTCTGCGCGGCGGCAAGATGGAAGACGTGATCTTCGCCGGCACCACGGGCCGGCCGCCGCTCGGACGTGCAGAGGTCTCTCTGACCATTGACAATTCCGATGGTGCGCTGCCGATCGAGTACGCGGAAGTGACCATCACGCGGATCATGTTCCGTAACGGTGGCAGCGAATACCAGATCAATGGCGACACCTGCCGGCTCCTGGACATCCAGGAGCTCCTCTCGGACTCCGGTATCGGCCGCGAGATGCACGTCATCGTCGGTCAGGGGCGGCTGGACTCCGTTCTCCACGCCGATCCGATGGGGCGCCGCGCATTCATCGAGGAAGCCGCCGGTGTGCTCAAGCACCGCAAGCGCAAAGAGAAGGCGCTGCGGAAACTGGAGGCGATGGGAGCCAATCTGGCCCGCGTCCAGGACCTCACCGGTGAGCTGAGGCGGCAGCTGAAGCCGCTCGGGAGGCAGGCCGCCGTCGCCCGCCGCGCCGCGGTCATCCAGGCCGACCTCCGTGACTCCCGGCTGCGGCTCCTCGCCGACGACCTGGTGCGCCTGAACGAGGCGCTGCGCACCGAGATCGCGGACGAGGCCGCGCTCAGGAAGCGCAGGGAGGCGGCCGAGGCCGACCTCAAGGCCGCGCTGGGGCGCGAGGCGGAGCTGGAGGAGGAGGTACGGCGGCTGGCGCCGCGGCTCCAGAGGGCCCAGCAGACCTGGTACGAGCTGTCGCAGCTGGCCGAGCGGGTCCGCGGCACGGTCTCGCTCGCCGACGCCCGGGTGAAGAGTGCCACCGAGGCACCCGACGACGAGCGGCGCGGGCAGGGTTTCAGGGACCCGGACAGCATGGAGCGCGAGGCCGCCCGGATCCGTGAGCAGGAGGCCGAGCTGACGGCCGCGCTGGAGGCGGCGGAGCACGCCCTGGAGGACACCACCGCGCACCGGGCCGATCTGGAGCGGGAGCTGGCTGCCGAGGAGCGCAGGCTCAAGGACGCGGCGCGGGCCATCGCCGACCGGCGCGAGGGCCTCGCCCGGCTGCGCGGACAGGTCAACGCGGCGCGCAGCCGGGCCGGTTCGGCCCAGGCGGAGATCGACCGGCTGACCGCCTCCCGTGACGAGGCCGGGGACCGTGCCGCCGCCGCCCAGGAGGAGTACGAACAGCTCAAGGCCGAGGTGGACGGTCTGGACGCGGACGACGCCGAGCTGGGCGAGCGGCACGACGCGGCCAGGCGGGAGCTCGCCGAGGCGGAGGCCGCCCACGGCGCGGCCCGCGAGGCCGCCACGGCGGCGGAACGGAAGCGGGCGGCGGTGGCCGCCCGCCACGAGGCGCTGTCGCTCGGCCTGCGCCGCAAGGACGGCACGGGCGCGCTGCTCGACGCCCACGACCGACCGCCCGGGCTGGCCGGTCCTGCCGCGGAACTGCTCACCGTGGTCCCGGGGTACGAGATCGCGGTGGCCGCCGCCCTCGGAGCCGCGGCCGACGCGATCGCCGCCACCGGCCCGGCCGCCGCCGCCGACGCGATCAGGCTGCTGCGCAAGCAGGACGCGGGGCGGGCGGCGCTGCTCCTCGGCGCGGAGCCCCGGTCGCCGGGCTCGGCGGTGGAGGAGGGCTCGGGCGCCGGGACCGGCCGGGCGCCCGCTGTCGCGGATCTGGTGAGCGGACCGGCGGGGCTGATGGGCGCCGTGCGCAGCCTGGTCCGCGACATGGTGGTCGTCGGAACGCTGGAGGACGCCGAGGACCTGGTCGCCGCGCACCCCGCGCTGACCGCGGTGACCGCCGAGGGCGATGTTCTGGGTGCCCACTTCGCGCACGGTGGTTCGGCCGGGGCGCCCAGCCTCCTGGAGGTGCAGGCGTCGGTCGACGAGGCCGCGGCCGAGCTGGCGGAGCTGGCCGTGCGGTGCGAGGAGCTCGCCGCCGCCCAGGAGCGCGCGGGGGAGCGGCGGCGGGACCGCGCCCTCCTCGTGGAGGAGCTGGGGGAGCGCCGCCGGGCGGCCGAGCGCGCGAAGTCGGGGGTGGCGCAGCAGCTCGGCCGGCTCGCCGGGCAGGCGCGGGGCGCGGCAGGGGAGGCGGAACGCACGGCTGCTTCCGCGGCCCGCGCCCAGGAGGCGCTGGAGCGGGCGGCCGAGGAGGCCGGGGAACTGGCCGAACGGCTGCTGGTCGCCGAGGAGACCCCGGTGGAGGAGGAGCCGGACACCTCCGTGCGTGACCGGCTCGCCGCCGACGGGGCAAACGCCCGCCAGACGGAGATGGAGGCACGTCTCCAGGCCCGTACGCACGAGGAACGGGTCAAGGCACTCGCCGGACGCGCCGACTCCCTCGACCGGGGTGCCCGCGCCGAACGCGAGGCCCGCGCCCGCGCCGAACAGCGCCGCGCCCGCCTCCGCCACGAGGCCGAGGTCGCCGCGGCGGTCGCCTCCGGCGCCCGTCAGCTGCTCGCGCACGTGGAGGTGTCCGTCGTACGCGCCGAGGAGGAGCGGTCATCGGCCGAGGCGGCGAAGGCCGGGCGCGAACAGGGCCTGGCGGCCGAGCGTGCGCGAGGCCGCGCGCTGAAGGACGAGCTGGACAAGTTGACCGACTCGGTTCACCGCGGCGAGGTGCTGGGCGCCGAGAAGCGGCTGCGGATCGAGCAGTTGGAGGCGAAGGCGCTGGAGGAGCTGGGAGTGGAGCCGGCCGCCCTGACCGCCGAGTACGGCCCCGATCAGCTGGTGCCGCCCTCCCCGGCGGCCGAGGGCGAGGAACTCCCGGACGATCCGGAGCATCCGCGCAACCGGCCCCAGCCGTTCGTGAGGGCCGGGCAGGAGAAGCGCCTCAGGGCGGCCGAACGGGCGTATCAGCAACTCGGGAAGGTGAATCCGCTCGCTCTCGAGGAGTTCTCGGCCCTTGAGGAGCGGCACAACTTCCTCTCCGAGCAGCTTGAAGACCTGAAGAAGACCCGGGCCGATCTGATGCAGGTGATCAAGGAGGTCGACGAGCGGGTCGAGCAGGTTTTCACCGAGGCGTTCCGGGACACCGCCCGCGAGTTCGAGGGCGTCTTCTCGCGGCTCTTCCCGGGCGGCGAGGGACGGCTGATCCTGACCGATCCGGACAACATGCTGACGACGGGTCTGGACGTCGAGGCGCGTCCGCCGGGCAAGAAGGTCAAGCGGCTTTCCCTGCTCTCGGGCGGTGAACGGTCCCTGACGGCGGTGGCGCTGCTGGTCTCGATCTTCAAAGCGAGGCCCAGTCCGTTCTATGTGATGGACGAGGTCGAGGCGGCGCTCGACGACACCAATCTGCAGCGCCTGATCCGGCTCATGGAAGAGCTCCAGGAGAGCTCGCAGCTGATCGTGATCACCCACCAGAAGCGGACGATGGAGGTCGCCGACGCGCTGTACGGCGTCTCCATGCAGGGCGACGGTGTCTCCAAGGTGATCAGCCAGCGCCTTCGCTGAGTCTTTACCTAATCATCACTCCCTCCCCGCGCCTTTTGGGTGCTCCTGGGTAGATGTGGAACTCCACCCGACGTTTGACTTCGAAACTTGAACGCATAGTCTCTGCAACGTCGTTTTTGCCTTCAAGTGGTGGCGCCTGGAAAGTTGTGTGCCACTAGGGAGAGCTCGCCCCCCACGCCTGACGTAGCGGCCAGGCATCAGGAGTTCATGTGACCAGCACAGCGAACGGACCGGCGTCCGGGGCCCGAGAGGCTCATCCGGACCACCTCGGCCATGTCATCTTCATCACGGCAGCCGCAGCGATGGGCGGCTTCCTCTTCGGATACGACAGCTCGGTGATCAACGGTGCGGTCGAGGCGATCCGCGACCGGTACGACATCGGCTCCGGCACGCTCGCCCAGGTCATCGCCATCGCCCTGATCGGCTGCGCGATCGGCGCCGCTACGGCGGGACGCATCGCCGACCGTATCGGCCGCATCCGGTGCATGCAGATCTCCTCGGTCCTGTTCACCGCCAGCGCGATCGGATCGGCTCTGCCGTTCTCGCTCCTCGACCTGGCGCTGTGGCGGGTCGTCGGCGGCTTCGCCATCGGTATGGCCTCGGTGATCGGCCCCGCGTACATCGCCGAGGTCTCCCCGCCCGCCTACCGCGGCCGGCTCGGTTCCTTCCAGCAGGCGGCCATCGTCATCGGCATCGCCGTCTCCCAGCTGGTCAACTACGGAATCCTCCAGATCGCCGACGGCGACCAGCGCGGCGAGATCGGTGGCCTCGAAGCCTGGCAGTGGATGCTCGGCGTGATGGTCGTCCCCGCCGTCCTGTACGGGCTGCTCTCGTTCGCGATTCCCGAGTCGCCGCGCTTCCTGATCTCGGTCGGAAAGAAGGGCCGGGCCAGGGAGATCCTGGCCGAGGTCGAGGGCAAGCACGTGGACCTCGACGCTCGGGTGACCGAGATCGAGACGGCCATGAAGCGTGAGCACAAGTCCAGCTTCAAGGACCTGCTGGGCAGCCGCTTCGGCTTCCTGCCGATCGTCTGGGTCGGTATCGGACTGTCGGTCTTCCAGCAGCTCGTCGGCATCAACGTGGCCTTCTACTACTCGGCGACGCTGTGGCAGTCCGTCGGCATCGACCCGACCGACTCGTTCTTCTACTCGTTCACCACGTCGATCATCAACATCATCGGCACGGTGATCGCGATGGTCCTGGTGGACCGGGTGGGCCGCAGGCCGCTCGCGCTGGTCGGCTCCTGCGGTATGGCGATCGCGCTGGCCTTCGAGGCCTGGGCGTTCTCCGCGGACCTGGTCGACGGCAAGCTGCCTAACACCCAGGGCGTCGTCGCGCTCGTCGCGGCCCACGTCTTCGTGCTCTTCTTCGCCCTGTCGTGGGGCGTCGTCGTCTGGGTCTTCCTCGGCGAGATGTTCCCGAACAGGATCAGGGCCGCCGCGCTCGGAGTGGCCGCCTCGGCGCAGTGGATCGCCAACTGGGCGATCACCGCGAGCTTCCCGAGCCTCGCCGACTGGAACCTCTCCGGCACCTACATCATCTACACGGTCTTTGCCGTGCTCTCGATCCCCTTCGTGCTCAAGTTCGTGAAGGAGACCAAGGGCAAGGCGTTGGAGGAGATGGGCTAATCCCCGCTGCCCCTCTCCTCGAACAGAGAACCGCCCCGGCTCAGCCCTGCTGAGCCGGGGCTGTTCCGCGTCCAGCGACCTCGCAGAACAGCCGCAGGCTGCGCCACCCCTCCTCCACGGGCATCCCGCCGCACAGCGGATGCAGCACCAGGCTCTCGGCCTCCAGCTCCGCGCACTGCTGCGGCGTCAGCACCCGGTACACGCCCTCGGCGCGCAGTTCCTCCACCGTCGTCGCCGCCGACCGCACGGCCGAGCGGATGTCCTCGGACTGCCAGGAGGCGTACGTACGCGCCTCGTGCAGGAAGTGCTCGCCGTAGAGCGCCCAGGTCCGGTCCGGGTCCTCGGACAGGTGCAGCAGCGGGGTACTCGCCGCCGGCATCATGCAGAAGCCCTCGGTCCCGTACTCCGCGCGCCGCTCCTGGTAGTACGCCTCCAGCTCCGGCAGGTGCGCGCTCGGGAAGAACGGCAGGCCCAGCCGCGCCGCCCGCCGGGCCGCCGCCCGTGAGCTGCCGCCCACCAGGAGCATCGGACGGGGCCGGGTGTACGGGCGCGGGGTGACCCGGACCGTACGGCCCCGGCAGGTGAACGGCTCCCCGGTCCACGCCAGCAGCAGCGTCTCCAGCAGCTCGTCCTGGAGCCTGCCACGACGCCCCCAGTCGACGCCCGCCCGCTCGTACTCCTCGGGCCGGTAGCCGATGCCCGCCACCGTCACCAGGCGCCCGGCGCTCAGCAGGTCGAGGACCGCGATGTCCTCGGCCAGCCGCAGCGGATCGTGCAGCGGGCCGATGATCGCGGACACCGTGACCGCGATCCGGCTCGTCGCTCCGAACACCGCACCGGCGAAGACGAAGGGGGAGGGCAGCCAGGAGTTCTCCGCCCCGTGGTGCTCCTCGGTCTGCACGGTGTCGATGCCCCGCTCGTCGGCGTACCGGGCCATCTCGAGCGCCGCGCGGTAGCGGGCCGAGAGGGTGTCGGGTGTGGCCGCGGGATCGACGAGATTGAAACGGAGCACGGTGAACGGCATGGCATGTCCCCTTCGCCGGATCGGCCTGGCGAGGCGGCACGGTAGCTGACGTCGCGTCAGAAAGGTAGGGAGCCGTCCGCCGCCAGGCGCCTCACCGAACCCGTCGGTTACGGCCAAAAGGTGCATTACGCCCCTGTGTGACTCCGGGTGGCAGCCGGAGCAGTGCCCCCGTCGCGGCCGTGGCCGATACTGGTCGGGTTATGGAACTCGCCGAAATCGTCATCCTTGCCGTAGTCATCGCCCTGGTCGCGGTCGGCCTGATCAGCGGGCTCGTGGTCGGCAGCCGCAAGAAGAAGCAGCTGCCGCCCCCGCCGCCGAGCACGCCGACCATCACTCCTCCCGCCGAGCCCCAAGTCGGCGAGGAAGCCGAGGCGCCGCGCGACGAAGCGCGGCGCACCATCGAGGAGGCCGGCCTCCCGGACACCGCGGAAGCCCCGGCCACCGCCGAACCGGAGGCGCCCGCCGCCCCCGCGATCGAAATCCCCGAGCCCACGGCCGGCCGTCTCGTACGGCTGCGCGCCCGGCTCGCCCGCTCCCAGAACTCCCTGGGCAAGGGCCTGCTCACTCTCCTGTCCCGCGACAACCTCGACGAGGACACCTGGGAGGAGATCGAGGACACGCTCCTCACCGCCGACGTCGGCGTCGCTCCCACCCAGGAGCTCGTGGAGAGGCTCCGCGAGCGTGTCCGCGTCCTCGGTACCCGCACCCCCGACGAGCTGCGCAAGCTGCTGCGCGAGGAGCTCATCGCTCTCCTCGGCACCGACTTCGACCGCGCGGTCAGGACGGAGGGCGGGGCCGAGACCCCCGGCGTCGTGATGGTCGTCGGTGTCAACGGCACCGGCAAGACCACCACGACCGGCAAGCTGGCCCGGGTGCTCGTCGCCGACGGCCGCAGCGTCGTGCTCGGCGCGGCCGACACCTTCCGTGCCGCCGCCGCCGATCAGCTCCAGACCTGGGGCGAGCGCGTCGGCGCCCGCACGGTCCGCGGCCCCGAGGGCGGTGACCCCGCCTCGATCGCGTACGACGCGGTGAAGGAAGGTATCGCCGAGGGCGCCGACGTCGTACTCATCGACACCGCGGGCCGTCTGCACACCAAGACCGGTCTGATGGACGAGCTGGGCAAGGTCAAGCGGGTCGTCGAGAAGCACGGTCCGCTCGACGAGATCCTGCTCGTCCTGGACGCGACCACCGGGCAGAACGGCCTGGTGCAGGCCCGCGTCTTCGCCGAGGTCGTCGACATCACCGGCATCGTCCTGACCAAGCTGGACGGCACCGCCAAGGGCGGCATCGTCATCGCGGTCCAGCGCGAGCTGGGCGTACCGGTGAAGCTGATCGGTCTCGGCGAGGGTCCCGACGACCTCGCCCCGTTCGAGCCCGAGGCGTTCGTGGACGCGCTGATCGGCGACTGACACCCCCTCGGGGCCGTCTCGTCGTACGAGGGCCGGGCAAGCCGTGTGACGGCCTGCCCGGCCCTCGCGTGTGCCCGCGCCCTACAGGCGGTGGCAGATGTACGCCAGCGTGCCGAGCAGCAGCCGGGCCTGCGGGGGAGCGCCCGCGGTGTCCGGCGACGGTGCGCGCAGCCAGCGGACCGGCCCCAGGCCCCCGAGATCGGACGGCGGGGCCGTGATGTGGGAACCGCGGCCCAGAGCCCGCAGGTCGAGGTCCGCGTCGTCCCAGCCGAGCCGGTAGAGCAGCTCGGGCAGTTCGGCCGCGGCCCCGGGGGCTACGAAGAACTGCGCGCGTCCGGTCGGGGTGGCCGCCACCGGGCCGAGCGGCAGCCCCATCCGCTCCAGCCGCACGAGCGCGCGCCGCCCCGCCGCCTCGGCGACGTCGAGGATGTCGAAGGTGCGGCCCACGGGGAGCAGCATCGCGGCGCCGGGCACCTCGGCCCAGGCGCCCGCGGCGATGTCGAGCGGAGCACCGGCCGGCACCTCCTGGGCGAAGGCCAGCGGATGCGCGCCGGGCGCGGCGCAGGCCGCGTCACCGCATGAACAGACGCCCGCGGAAGCCCGCGCGCCGGGAGTCACCGCCCAGCCCCAGAGTCCTGTGTACTCGGCCACCGCCGTGCCCTCGGCCGAACGGCCGCGGCGCCGCGAGCCGGATCGCATCTCACGGATGCCGCCGATCGTGAAGCCCATGCCCCCTCCAACGGGTCCGACTCACCGGTGGTTACGACCCCGGGGGCAGCGATGCGCCCGCCGTGTCGTCGTCGATCCGTAGGGGTACGGGTGCTGTTGGGGGTGCGCGCCGTGTTCCGCGCGCCCCTGAGTGCTCCATTCCGCCCTCTGTTGATCGCCGCCTGTCAAGTGAATCGCGAGAGGCGCCAGGCGCGTTCATCCGAAGGGGTGGCGAATGGTGGCGTTTCTGCAAGAGACCTCGCTGGAGGGGTGATCGTAGGATTACCGTCGGTACACGAACCCTGGAAGTATGGGCGCCCACGGGTATGCCGGAGGCAACCCGACTTCTTGTGCGAGGGTGTTCAACCTCCGTACGGGCAGCATCGATGCACGGCATTCTGATAGTGGTTCGCGCGACAGGTTTCGGCGGGATGGGGGCGTTCCAGTGAGTGGCAGCGGCGCAGGCGAGACGAATGCCGGGAAGCGCCCCAACGGGCAATTGGGATCTTGGTTCGTGCGCAGTGGCTGGTCAAAGGGCGAACTCGCGCGACAGGTGAACCGGAGGGCGCGACAGATGGGCGCCCACCACATCAGCACCGACACCTCCCGGGTGCGGCGCTGGCTCGACGGTGAACAGCCCCGCGAGCCGATCCCCCGCATCCTCTCCGAGCTCTTCTCGGAGAGATTCGGCGCCGTCGTCGCCGTCGAGGACCTCGGACTGCGTACGGCACACCAGTCGCCCTCCGTGTCCGGCGTCGACCTGCCGTGGGCGGGCCCGCAGACCGTCGCCCTGCTCTCCGAGTTCTCCCGCAGCGACCTGATGCTCGCCCGGCGCGGTTTCCTCGGCTCCTCGCTCGCCCTCGCCGCCGGTCCCGCCCTGATCGAGCCCATGCAGCGCTGGCTGGTGCCCGTACCCGCCACGGGGCCCGCCGAGCCCGAATCCCCGGCCGCGGCCCGCCGCCCCTCCCGCCTGTCGGGCCCCGAGCTGGACCTGCTGGAGTCCACGACGGCGATGTTCCGCCAGTGGGACGCCCAGTGCGGCGGCGGACTGCGGCGCAAGGCCGTCGTCGGACAGCTCCACGAGGTCACCGACCTGCTGCAGGAACCGCAGCCCCAGGCCACCGCCACCCGCCTCTTCCGCTGCGCCGCCGAACTGGCCGAGCTGGCGGGCTGGATGAGTTACGACGTCGGCCTCCAGCCGACCGCCCAGAAGTACTTCGTGCTCGCCCTGCACGCCTCCAAGGAAGCCGGCGACAAGCCCCTCGGGTCGTACGTGCTCTCCAGCATGAGCCGGCAGATGATCCACCTCGGACGGCCGGACGACGCCCTGGAACTCATCCACCTCGCGCAGTACGGCAGCCGGGACTGCGCCACCCCGCGCACCCAGGCCATGCTGTATGCGATGGAGGCCCGCGCCTACGCCAACATGGGCCAGCCGAGCAAGTGCAAGCGGGCGGTCCGGATGGCCGAGGACACCTTCCTCGACGCCGGACTCGACGGAGAGCCCGAGCCCGACTGGATCAGGTTCTTCTCCGAGGCCGAGCTGAACGGGGAGAACGCCCACTCCTACCGTGACCTGGCCTATGTGGCCGGCCGCAGTCCCACGTACGCCTCCCTCGCCGAGCCCGTCATGGAGCGGGCGGTCGAGCTGTTCGGCGAGGACGACGAGCACCAGCGGTCGTACGCGCTGAACCTGATCGGCATGGCCACGGTCCATCTGCTCAAGCGCGAGCCCGAGGAGTCCACCGTGCTCGCCACCCAGGCCCTGAAGGTCGCCAGGAAGGTCCGCTCCGAGCGGGTCAACACCCGGCTCCGCAAGACCGTCGACACCGCTGCCAGGGACTTCGGCGATGTCGCCGACGTCGCCAGGCTCACCGAGCTGCTCCACGAGCAGCTGCCGGAGACCGCCGAAGCGGTCTGACCCGGCTCCCTCACCACCGGCCACGGCCACCGTCCCGTACAGCCCGACTCGGCTCCCCCATTGCCAGGTCAACGGACGGTTGCCGTGGCCGGTTCACGTCTTCGGGCGGTTCAACCCCACCGTATGCGGCGCGGAACGCATGGTAGGCAGCCCAACGCTTACGCCACTCCCGGTTCATTCGGACGTAACACACCGCGCCTCTTCGTCACTGCGGCGAAACACCGTGCAGCATCTGCGGAAACGGCGCTGGGTCAATCTCATGGCGCATAACCGGCCCGCACCTTTTTCCCAGTGGCCCCGCAATCTCGCCCGCACGCGGCCGCACCGACGACGAGGAGACGCCGATGCCCCCAGGCATCATGACGTTTGCCGCAGACGCCCCTGAGCTGTCTGCCGCCAACACCGGGTTCATGCTCATCTGCTCCGCCCTGGTGATGCTCATGACTCCGGCCCTTGCCTTCTTCTACGGAGGCATGGTCCGCGTCAAGAGCACCCTCAACATGCTGATGATGAGCTTCATCAGCCTCGGGATCGTCACGATCCTGTGGGTGCTCTACGGATTCAGCATGGCCTTCGGTTCCGACATCGGCTCGGTCGTCGGCTGGACCTCCGACTACGTCGGTCTCAGCGGGATCGGCGTCAACGAACTCTGGGACGGTTACACCATCCCGGTCTACGTCTTCGCCGTCTTCCAGCTGATGTTCGCCATCCTCACCCCGGCACTGATCAGCGGCGCACTCGCCGACCGGGTCAAGTTCACCTCGTGGGCCCTGTTCATCACGCTCTGGGTCACCATCGTCTACTTCCCGGTCGCGCACTGGGTATGGGGCGCCGGCGGCTGGCTCTTCGAGATGGGCGTCATCGACTTCGCCGGTGGTACGGCCGTCCACATCAACGCCGGTGCGGCGGCTCTCGGCGTGATCCTCGTCATCGGCAAGCGCGTCGGCTTCAAGAAGGACCCGATGCGGCCGCACAGCCTGCCGCTCGTCATGCTCGGCGCCGGTCTCCTCTGGTTCGGCTGGTTCGGCTTCAACGCCGGCTCGTGGCTGGGCAACGACGACGGCGTCGGCGCGGTCATGTTCGTCAACACGCAGGTCGCCACGGCCGCCGCGATGCTCGCCTGGCTCGGCTACGAGAAGATCCGCCACGGCTCCTTCACCACCCTGGGTGCCGCGTCCGGCGCCGTCGCGGGCCTCGTCGCCATCACCCCGTCCGGCGGTGCGGTCAGCCCGCTCGGCGCCATCGCCGTCGGCGCCATCGCCGGTGTGCTCTGCGCCATGGCGGTCGGCCTGAAGTACAGGTTCGGTTACGACGACTCCCTGGACGTCGTCGGTGTCCACCTCGTCGGCGGCATCGCCGGCTCCCTCCTCGTCGGCTTCTTCGCCACCGGCGGCGTCCAGTCCGACGCCAAGGGCCTCTTCTACGGCGGCGGCCTCGACCAGCTGGGCAAGCAGGCCGTCGGAGTGGTCGCGGTCCTGGCGTACTCTCTGGTCGTCTCCGCGGTCCTGGCCTTCCTCCTGGACAAGACGATCGGGATGCGGGTCCCCGAGGACGACGAGATCTCCGGCATCGACCAGGTCGAACACGCCGAGACGGCGTACGACTTCAGCGGCGCCGGCGGCGGCGCCGCCCCGCGCACCGCGGCCCCCCAGGACACGACGGCAGCAGCGAAGACGAAGAAGGTGGACGCATGAAGCTCATCACCGCGGTCGTGAAGCCGCACAGGCTCGACGAGATCAAGGAGGCCCTCCAGGCCTTCGGCGTCCAGGGCCTCACGGTCACGGAAGCCAGCGGCTACGGGCGCCAGCGCGGACACACCGAGGTCTACCGCGGTGCCGAGTACACCGTCGACCTCGTGCCGAAGATCCGTATCGAGGTCCTCGTCGAGGACGAGGACGCCGAACAGCTCATCGACGTCGTCGTGAAGGCCGCCCGTACCGGCAAGATCGGTGACGGCAAGGTCTGGAGCGTGCCGGTGGAGACCGCGATCCGCGTACGCACCGGGGAACGCGGACCCGACGCGCTCTGAGCGTCCCGTACAACCGAGAGGCAGCTGGGTGACGAGCACCGAAGTGACCACCGAATCCGAAGAATCGGGACCCAGCGGCTACGCGGCGGCCCGGCTGCGCCTTCTCCAGGAGAAGGCGCAGTCCGGGCCGCCGCGCCGTGCTGCCCTCGCCGCGCTCACCGACGACTGGCTGAGCGCGCTGTTCACCACCGCGGCCGCGGAGACGGGCGTCCGGGGCGCCGCCCTCGTGGCCGTCGGTGGATACGGCCGCGGCGAGCTCTCCCCGCGCAGCGACCTCGACCTCCTGCTCCTGCACGACGGCAGCGCCGACGCGGCGGCCCTGGCCGCCCTCGCCGACCGCGTCTGGTACCCGGTCTGGGACCTCGGCCTGGCCCTCGACCACTCCGTACGCACCCCCGCCGAGGCATGCTGGACCGCGAGGGAGGACCTCAAGGTCCAGCTCGGGCTGCTCGACGCCCGTCCCGTGGCCGGCGACCTCGGCCTCGCCGCCGGACTGCGCACCGCGATCCTCGCCGACTGGCGCAACCAGGCGCCCAAGCGACTCCCGGCCCTGGACGAGCTCTGCCGCGAACGGGCCGAGCGCATGGGCGAGCTCCAGTTCCTCCTGGAACCCGACCTCAAGGAGGCCCGCGGCGGCCTGCGCGACGCCACAGCCCTGCGCGCCGTCGCCGCGTCCTGGGTCGCGGACGCCCCGCGCGAAGGGCTCTCGGAGGCCCGCCGCATCCTTCTCGACGCCCGCGACGCCCTCCACCTCACCACCGGCCGCGCCACCGACCGCCTCGCCCTCCAGGAACAGGACCAGGTGGCCACCGAGCTCGGCCTCCTGGACGCCGACGCACTGCTACGCCAGGTCTACGAGGCCGCCCGCACCGTCTCGTACGCCACCGACGTCACCTGGCGCGAGGTCAGCCGGGTGCTGCGGGCCCGCTCCGTCCGGCCCCGGCTGCGCGCGATGCTGGGCGGCGGACTGGGGGGCGGCAAACCCGTCCCCGACCGCACGCCGCTCGCGGACGGGGTCGTGGAGGCGGACGGCGAGGTCGTCCTCGCCCGCACCGCCCGCCCCGAGAAGGACCCCGTCCTCACACTCCGGGCCGCCGCGGCGGCCGCCGAGTCCGGGCTGCCGCTCTCCCGCCACCTCGTACGCCACCTGGCGGGCGCCGCCCGCCCGCTGCCCGTGCCGTGGCCCGCCGACGCCCGCGAGGAACTCGTCACGCTCCTCGGGGCCGGCGAAGCCACCGTGGGGGTCTGGGAGGCGCTCGAATCGGAGGGGATCATCACCCGGCTGCTGCCGGACTGGGAACGGGTCCACTGCCGCCCCCAGCGCAACCCCGTCCACACCTGGACCGTCGACCGCCACCTCGTCGAGACGGCTGTCCGCGCCTCCGCCCTCACCCGTCGCGTCGGCCGCCCCGACCTGCTCCTCGTCGCCGCGCTGCTCCACGACATCGGCAAGGGCTGGCCCGGCGACCACTCCGTCGCCGGCGAGGTCATCGCCCGCGACATGGCGGCCCGCATCGGCTTCGACAAGCACGACGTGGGCGTCATCGCCACGCTCGTACGCCACCACCTGCTGCTCATCGAGACGGCCACCCGGCGCGACCTGGACGACCCCGCGACGGTCCGTTCCGTCGCCACGGCGGTCGGGACCGCCTCGACCCTGGAGCTCCTGCACGCCCTGACCGAGGCGGACGCCCTCGCGACAGGACCCGCCGCCTGGAGCACCTGGCGCGCCTCCCTCGTCACCGACCTCGTCAGGCGCGTCGCCGCCGTGCTCGCCGGCGAGGCACCGCCGGAACCGGAACCGGCCGCGCCCAGCGCCGAGCAGGAGCGCCTCGCCGTCGAGGCCCTGCGAACCGGTGAGCCCGTACTGGCTCTGCACGCCCAGGCGGAGACGCCGCCGCAGGACGGCGAACCGGAACCGGTCGGCGTCGAACTGCTCATCGCCCTGCCCGACCGTCCCGGCGTCCTGCCCGCGGCGGCCGGCGTCCTCGCCCTGCACCGCCTCACGGTCCGTGCCGCCGATCTGCGTGCCGTCGAGCTCCCCACCGAGCTCGGCGAGAGCGCCGATCTGCTGCTGCTGAGCTGGCGGGTCGCCGCCGAGTACGGGTCCCTCCCGCAGGCCGCCCGGCTCCGCGCCGACCTCGTACGCGCCCTGGACGGATCCCTGGACATCAGGGCCCGCCTCGCCGAACGCGAAGCGGCCTACCCCCGCCGGCGCGGGGTCAAGGCCCCGCCGCCCCGGGTGACCGTCGCGGCCGCGGGCTCCCAGGTCGCCACGGTGATCGAGGTCCGCGCCCAGGACGCCCCGGGGCTGCTCCACCGGATCGGCCGGGCCCTCGAACAGAGCGCCGTACGGGTCCGCAGCGCCCATGTCTCGACCCTGGGCGCGAACGCGGTGGACGCGTTCTACGTCACGGACACCGACGGGAACCCGCTGCCCGACGCCCGGGCCGCACAGGTGGCGGGAGAGGTGGAGAAGGCGCTCGGCTGACCCCGCCGTATGTCCGCCGTTCCGCCTTCCGGAGCGGCGGACACAGCCCCCGTACGTCACGAGAAACGGGCGAGGGCTTTGCGTTCTCCGGGGGCCGGATACCCTGGAGTGCGACTGACCTGCCCCGCCCCCGACCCTGAGGACCGACGAGCGCCGTGTTCGATACTCTCTCCGACCGCCTTGCCGCGACTTTCAAGAACCTCAGGGGCAAGGGCCGCTTGTCCGAGGCGGACATCGACGCCACGGCTCGCGAGATCCGTATCGCCCTGCTGGAAGCCGATGTCGCGCTCCCCGTGGTCCGCGCCTTCATCGCCAAGGTCAAGGAGCGGGCGCGTGGCTCCGAGGTCTCCCAGGCCCTGAACCCGGCCCAGCAGGTCGTCAAGATCGTCAACGAGGAACTCGTCGGCATCCTCGGCGGCGAGACGCGGCGACTGCGGTTCGCGAAGAACCCGCCCACCGTGATCATGCTGGCCGGTCTCCAGGGTGCAGGTAAGACGACCCTCGCCGGAAAGCTCGGTCTGTGGCTCAAGGGCCAGGGCCACTCCCCGCTGCTCGTCGCCTGTGACCTCCAGCGCCCCAACGCCGTCAACCAGCTCAGCGTCGTCGCCGACCGGGCCGGAGTCGCGGTGTACGCGCCGGAGCCGGGCAACGGCGTCGGTGACCCGGTCAAGGTCGCCAAGGACTCCATCGAGTTCGCGAAGACCAAGGTCCACGACATCGTCATCGTCGACACCGCGGGCCGCCTCGGTATCGACCAGGAGCTGATGAAGCAGGCCGCGGACATCCGCGACGCCGTCAGCCCCGACGAGATCCTCTTCGTCGTCGACGCGATGATCGGCCAGGACGCGGTCAACACCGCCGAGGCCTTCCGCGACGGCGTCGGCTTCGACGGCGTCGTGCTCTCCAAGCTCGACGGTGACGCCCGCGGTGGCGCCGCCCTGTCGATCGCCCACGTCACGGGCAAGCAGGTCATGTTCGCGTCGAACGGCGAGAAGCTCGAGGACTTCGACGCCTTCCACCCGGACCGCATGGCCTCCCGCATCCTCGACATGGGTGACCTGCTCACCCTGATCGAGCAGGCGGAGAAGACGTTCAGCCAGGAAGAGGCCGCTCAAATGGCCTCCAAGCTGGCGTCGAGCAAGGGCAAGGACTTCACGCTCGACGACTTCCTGTCGCAGATGGAGCAGGTCAGGAAGATGGGCTCCATCTCCAAGCTGCTCGGGATGCTCCCCGGGATGGGGCAGATCAAGGACCAGATCAACAACATCGACGAGCGCGACGTGGACCGTACGGCCGCGATCATCAAGTCGATGACCCCGAAGGAGCGCGCCGAGCCGACGCTCATCAACGGTTCGCGCCGGGCCCGTATCGCCAAGGGTTCGGGCGTCGAGGTCTCCGCCGTGAAGAACCTGGTGGAGCGGTTCTTCGAGGCCCGCAAGATGATGTCGAAGATGGCCCAGGGCGGCGGGATGCCCGGGATGCCGGGGATGCCGGGCATGGGTGGCGGTCCCGGCCGTCAGAAGAAGCAGGTCAAGCAGGCCAAGGGCAAGCGCAAGAGCGGTAACCCGATGAAGCGCAAGGCCGAGGAGCAGGCCGAGGCGGCCCGCCGCGAGCAGGCCGCTCAGGGCGGTGTACCGGCGCTGCCGGCCCAGGACAAGAACTTCGAGCTGCCCGACGAGTTCAAGAAGTTCATGGGCTGACCGCGGTATCGCCAAGGACCAGCCGTAAGGGGCGCCCTCTCAGGGAGAGGGCGCCCCTTACGCATGTCCCGGGTGCGCGGTCCTCAGGAGACGCACACCAGGTACCGGAACACGTTGGGCATCCATACCGTGCCGTCCGGACGGCGGTGCGGATGCAGCGCCTCCGCGACCTCCTTCTCGACCTGGGACCGGTCGGTGGCCCGGACGGCGGAGTCGAACAGCCCGGTCGACAGCAGGCCGCGCACGGCACTCTCCATGTCGGCGTACCCGAACGGACAGGACACCCGGCCCGAACCGTCCGGCTTCAGCCCCGCCCGCGCCGCCACGTCCTCCAGATCGTCGCGGCGGGCGGCCCGCAGGCCCGCGGACCGCGGTGCCCGGGCCGATTCCGCGAGCCGGGCCGCCACCCGCAGCACCGGCGCCGTGGCACACCGCTCGGGCGGCCCCCAGCCGGTCAGGACCACGGTGGTGCCCCGGGCGGCCAGCCGTACGGCCGATTCCAGCGCGGGCGAGAGCCCTTCGGAATCACCGGTCACACAGCCGATCGGGTTGAACGCCGTCAGGAGGTTGTACGGAGCCTCGGCCGCGGCGGGAGCGGCGGCCGACGGGCCGCCGACGAACAGCCTCGGCTGCTCCGCCACGGGCTGGTCGGGGCCGCCGTCCCAGCCCTGATCGGGCAGGAGGCGCTCGCGGGCCAGCGCGAGCCGTTCACGGTCGGTGTCGACACCGGTGACGCGCGCGCCACGGGCCGCCGCGATCAGCAGCGCCAGCCCGGAGCCGCAGCCGATGGAGAGCATCCGCGTCGCGGCTCCGACTTCGAGCCGCTGGTACACGGCTTCGTACAGCGGTGCCAGCATCCGCTCCTGGATCTCGGCCCAGTCGCGGGCACGGGTAGCGGCGTCCACCGTGGCGGACGAATCCGCATACCTGTGGTGCCGGACGAGCGTTGGTGTCATGAAAGCGCCCCAATCCGCCAAGAGGTCGGTCGTGCCCGAGTGGACGGCCCCCCGTGTGCGTAGGCCCGCAGCCCCCCGTATGTCAGAGAACTCCGCATTCGCGGTCTCGTCCAGGGGTTGAAAGGCAATGCTTGTGCGCCCCTGTCGTGCACCCCCGCCGACCAGCAGCTTCGGCGGGCTCATTCGCACGACGTGAGGCCCTGCGGGCTCGTGCTCTTCCCTCACCAGTCTTACCCGACACGTGACCCGCAGCACGTCGAGCACCCGGAGCCCCGTGTCCGGCGGGCCCCGGAGGCGGCCGGGCCGGTGCCCGGGGCGTGCGGAACGCCGGGTAGGGTCACCCTTGTCCCGGATGAGCCGCGCACCGGAACCCGCAGGGTTCCCCCGCCGCCCCGCGACTACGCGCCGGACGTACGAGGCGCTACGTACCACCTTGGTGTGAGCTGTGTGGCTTCTCCGCAGATCAGCGCACCCGCCCTCGTCCGGACGCATCAACGGCAACTGACTGGTACGTGCAAATTATTTGGGATGCCCCGGAATAGGAACACCGGGGCACTCAGGCTCGTTGTCACGACGTGAGCACGACACCACCTGTACTTGCCGCAGAGCTGGCACAGGCGTGGGCCGACATTCAGCGGTACCACCCCGAGCTGCCCGATCTTGCCGCGCCCGAGTCCCTGATCGGAGAGTCGTCGTCCGCCTGTGGCGCCGAGCTCTCCTTCGAGCGACTGCTCCATGAGGCAGTCCACGGCATCGCCGCCGCGAGAGGTGTCCGCGACACCTCACGTGCGGGGCGGTACCACAACCGACGATTCCTCGCGATCGCAGAGGAGATGGGCCTCGATCATTCCGAGGAGCCCCATCCCAGCAGCGGATTCTCGCTGGTCACCCTGAACCCGGAGGCCAAGCGGAGGTACCGACCCACCATCGAACGGCTGCAGCGCGCCCTCAAGGCGCACACCGTCGCCACGGCAGCCGACACCAAGCGCTCCTTCCGCGGGCCGGCCGCCCGGCACGGCTCCTCCGGAGGCGGCGTGCGGGTCAAGGCGGTCTGCGACTGCGGACGCAACGTGCGCGTGGTCCCCTCGGTCCTCGCGCAGGCCCCGATCGTCTGCGGCGGCTGCGGAAAGCCGTTCAGGATCCCGGAAGCGGCGGTCGCGGTGGGGTGACCCGATGCGGTGTGGCACAATGGACAGCTGTACTCGACAGTCGCATAGGACCCCTCTCTCCTCCGGCTGACGCGTCCGTCGGGCACGCGAGTACCGCAACCCCACGTGGCATCTACGTTGTGCCCAACCACGTCAAGACCAGGAGACACCACTTCCGTGGCAGTCAAGATCAAGCTGAAGCGTCTGGGCAAGATCCGTTCGCCTCACTACCGCATCGTCGTCGCCGACTCCCGTACCCGCCGTGATGGTCGGGCCATCGAGGAGATCGGCCTGTACCACCCGGTGCAGAACCCCTCGCGCATCGAGGTCAACGCAGAGCGCGCGCAGTACTGGCTCTCCGTCGGCGCTCAGCCGACCGAGCCGGTTCTCGCGATCCTCAAGCTCACCGGTGACTGGCAGGCCCACAAGGGCCTTCCGGCCCCGGCGCCGCTCCTGCAGCCGGAGCCCAAGGCTGACAAGCGCGCCCTGTTCGAGGCTCTGACCTCGGACGGCGACGAGGCCAAGGGTGAGGCCATCACCCAGAAGGCCAAGAAGGCCGACAAGAAGGCGGACGAGGCGGCTGACGCTGCGTCCACCGAGTCGACCGAGGCCTGAGCATGCTCGAGGAGGCTCTCGAGCACCTCGTGAAGGGCATCGTCGACAATCCCGACGATGTGCAGGTTGCCTCGCGCAACCTGCGCCGTGGACGCGTCCTGGAAGTCCGGGTTCACCCGGACGACCTCGGCAAGGTGATCGGCCGTAACGGCCGCACCGCTCGCGCTCTGCGTACCGTCGTGGGTGCCATCGGCGGCCGCGGTATCCGCGTCGACCTCGTCGACGTGGATCAGGCTCGCTGAAGAGTTGAACACCGGCCAGGGCCGGGGAGGGCTTTCGAGCCGTCCCCGGCCTTTGTCGTCCGTAAACGATCACCTGGAGAAGTAGCGTGCAGTTGGTAGTCGCACGGATCGGCCGTGCCCACGGCATCAAGGGCGAGGTCACCGTCGAGGTGCGCACGGACGAGCCCGAGGTGCGGCTCGGTCCCGGTGCCGTCCTGGCCACCGAGCCCGCCGAGACGGGACCGCTGACGATTGAGAGCGGCAGGGTCCACAGCGGAAGGCTCCTGCTCCGCTTCGAGGGCGTACGGGACCGTACGGGCGCGGAGGCCCTCCGTAACACCCTCCTGATCGCCGAGGTGGACCCGGACGAGCTTCCGGAGGACCCCGAGGAGTTCTACGACCACCAGCTCATGGACCTCGACGTCGTCCTCGCCGACGGCACCGAGATCGGCCGGATCACCGAGATCACGCACCTGCCGTCCCAGGACCTGTTCATCGTGGAGCGCCCGGACGGCAGCGAGGTGATGATCCCCTTCGTCGAGGAGATCGTCGGTGAGATCGACCTGGAGGAGCAGCGCGTGGTCATCACGCCGCCGCCCGGGCTGATCGACGAGAACGAGGCCGTGGTCGCCACCTCGCGCGACGAGGAGGACGACGAGTCCGCCCCGTCAGGGGACGGCACCCGATGAGGCTCGACGTCGTCACGATCTTCCCCGAGTACCTGGAGCCGCTGAACGTCTCGCTGGTCGGTAAGGCGCGCGCCCGAGGACGGCTCGACGTGCACGTCCACGACCTCCGGGAGTGGACCTACGACCGGCACAACACGGTCGACGACACCCCCTACGGCGGCGGCCCCGGCATGGTCATGAAGACCGGGCCCTGGGGTGACTGCCTGGACGAGACGCTGGCCGACGGCTACGAGGCCGGGGCGCACTCCCCGGTGATCGTGGTACCCACGCCCAGCGGCCGGCCGTTCACCCAGGAACTGGCCGTCGAGCTCTCCGAGCGGCCGTGGCTGATCTTCACGCCCGCCCGGTACGAGGGCATCGACCGCAGGGTGATGGACGAGTACGCCACCCGTATGCGGGTCATCGAGGTGTCCATCGGGGATTACGTCCTGGCCGGCGGGGAAGCCGCCGTGCTGGTCATCACGGAGGCCGTGGCCCGGCTCCTGCCCGGTGTCCTCGGCAACGCCGAATCGCACCGGGACGACTCCTTCGCACCGGGTGCCATGGCCGATCTGCTGGAGGGCCCGGTCTACACCAAGCCGCCCGAGTGGCGTGGCCGCGGCATCCCGGAGGTCCTGCTCAGCGGGCACCACGGAAAGATCGCACGCTGGCGCCGGGACGAGGCCTTCCGTCGTACCGCGCTCAACAGGCCGGATCTCATTGAGCGTTGCGAGGCCTCGGGCTTCGACAAGAAGGACCGGGAGATGCTTTCCATCCTCGGCTGGTCCCCGGGGCCGGGCGGCCGATTTTGGCGCAGGCCCGAGGGCATGGAAGAATAACGCTGCTGTACGTCCGGCGCGCGCCCCTGCCACAGGGGGAAAGACGCCCGCCCGACGCGATCAGCACCCGAATCTTCCCTCTCTCCCGTCGATGACCTGTGGCATCGGCGAAGAAAGCAGACAACATGTCTCATCTGCTCGATGGCGTCAACGCCGCTTCGCTGCGTACCGACCTCCCGGCGTTCCGCGCCGGTGACACCATCAACGTCCACGTGCGCGTGATCGAGGGCAACCGCTCCCGTATCCAGCAGTTCAAGGGCGTCGTCATCCGCCGCCAGGGTGCCGGTGTCAGCGAGACCTTCACGGTCCGCAAGGTCTCCTTCAGCGTCGGCGTCGAGCGCACCTTCCCGGTGCACAGCCCGATCTTCGAGAAGATCGAGCTCGTCACCCGCGGTGACGTCCGTCGCGCCAAGCTGTACTTCCTCCGTGAGCTGCGCGGCAAGGCCGCGAAGATCAAGGAGAAGCGCGACCGCTGAGCTGACTCCAGGGTCCTCGGCGCGGCCGGATAAGCTTCGGCTCCGATGGACACGGACACACAGCACACAGAGCGCGACCGCTCCTTTGGGCCTGCAGAAGGGCCGGAGGAGGGGTCGCGCTTCTCGCGTATCCGGGACCGGATATCCCTCGCGATGTCCTGGAGACGGGCCGTCTCCCTGGGGGCAGCCCTCACGGTGGCGCTGCTGCTGTTCAGCAACTTCGTGGTGCAGCCGTTCCTCATTCCCAGCGGCTCGATGGAGCCGACGCTGAGGGTCGGGGACCGGGTGCTCGTCAACAAACTGGCGTACCGTTTCGGCACAGTCCCGCAGCGCGGCGACGTGGTGGTGTTCGACGGCACCGGTTCCTTCGTCAGGGAGTCGTCGGGGGGCGACCCCCTCACCGGCCTGCTGCGCGGCGCGGGCGCGTCCCTCGGGCTGGCCGAGCCCGCCGAGACCGACTTCGTGAAGCGGGTGGTGGGCGTGGGGGGCGACCGGGTGGTCTGCTGCGACCGGCGGGGGAGGCTCCAGGTGAACGGCCGTTCCGTGGACGAGCGGTACCTCTACCCGGGCGACGAACCTTCCTCGGTGGCCTTCGACATCGTCGTACCCCAGGGCACCCTGTGGATGATGGGCGACCACCGCGGCAACTCGCGTGACTCCCGGGAGCTTCTGGGGCAGCCCGGCGGCGGGATGGTTCCCGTGGACATGGTGATCGGGCGGGTCGACTGGCTGGGCTGGCCACCGGGCCGGCTGGGCTCCGTGCCCGGCACCGGCGCCTTCGAGGGCGTAGGGGTACCGGGCGGAGCCCATGGGTAACCGCGGGCGCCCGCGCGGAGCGTCGGACGAGGCCGTCCCGCTGCCGACCGGGACCAGGCCGACCTCGCGCCGTTCCCTGCCGACCCGGGCCGAGCGCCGCAAGCTGGCCCGCAAGGTCAAGCGGCGCAGGCGCAGGTCGGCGGCGAAGGAGATCCCCCTCCTCATCCTTGTCGCGCTGCTGATCGCGCTGGTCCTCAAGACATTTCTCGTGCAGGCGTTCGTGATCCCGTCCGGTTCGATGGAGCAGACCATCCAGATCGGCGACCGGGTGCTGGTCGACAAGCTCACGCCGTGGTTCGGTTCCAGGCCGGAGCGCGGCGACGTCGTCGTGTTCAAGGACCCCGGGGGCTGGCTCCAGCAGGAGCAGGCCACCCAGGAGAAGGACCCGCCCATCGGGGTCAAGCAGGCCGAGGAACTACTCACCTTCATCGGGCTCCTGCCGTCCGACGACGAGCAGGACCTGATCAAGCGGGTGGTGGCCGTCGGCGGCGACACCGTCGAGTGCTGCGGCGAGGACGGCCGGATCCGGGTCAACGGCGAACCGCTCAACGAGCAGTACATCCATCCCGACGACAAGCCGTCGACGCTCAAGTTCAAGGTGGAGGTCCCGGCGGGCCGCATCTTCGTGATGGGTGACCACCGGTCCAACTCCGCCGACTCACGTTTCCACCTCGACGAGCCGGAGAACGGCACGGTTTCCGAGGACGAGGTCGTGGGACGCGCCGTCGTGATCGCCTGGCCCTTCGGTCACTGGCGCAGACTGGAGGAACGGGAGACGTACGCATCGGTCCCGGCCACGGGCACGGGGACGGCGGCAGGGACCGGCGGGTCGAATAGTGTGTCCTCCCGGGATCGATACGGAATGGTCCCGCTCCCGACCCCTGCGGAACTCCCGCTCGTTATGGGAGTGGTGGGCCTGCTCCGACCAAGGCGCGGGCGGTGGCACGGATTGAGGAGTGGATGTGGGGGATTTGGCGGTCGGCGCACGATCCGGACACGACGAACCCGAGGACCGGCCGGAGAGGGCCGGGGCGCAGGGGGAGGCGTCGGTGGGCCGGACGGAGAGTGACGGCGACTCCGCGGACAACGGTGGCAACGCCCAGAAGAAGCAGCGCTCCTTCTGGAAGGAACTGCCTCTGCTCATCGGCATCGCGCTGATTCTCGCGCTGCTGATCAAGACGTTCCTGGTGCAGGCGTTCTCCATCCCGTCCGACTCCATGCAGAACACGCTGCAGCGGGGCGACCGGGTGCTGGTCGACAAGCTGACGCCGTGGTTCGGTGCCGAGCCCAAGCGCGGCGAGGTCGTGGTGTTCCACGACCCCGGCGGCTGGCTCGAGGACACGGTGGCGCCCGAGCCCAACGTGGCGCAGAAGTTCCTCAGCTTCATCGGGCTGATGCCGTCCGCGGAGGAGAAGGACCTGATCAAGCGGGTCATCGCGGTGGGCGGCGACACGGTGGAGTGCAAGAAGAACGGGCCGGTGACCGTCAACGGCAAGGCTCTGGACGAGAAGTCGTTCATCTTCCCCGGGGACACTCCCTGCAACGACGAACCGTTCGGGCCGATCAACGTGCCGGACGGCCGTATCTGGGTGATGGGTGACCACCGCAGCAACTCGCTGGACTCCCGCTACCACCAGGAGCTGCCTGGCCAGGGCACCGTCTCCACGGACGAGGTCGTCGGCCGCGCCGTCGTCGTGGCCTGGCCGGTCAACCGCTGGGCCACGCTGCCGGTTCCCAGCACCTTCGACCAGCCCGGCCTGAACGCGGCGGCCGCGATCGCCGTGCCGGGTGCACTGGGTGTAGCCGGAGCGCTGCCCCTCGTGTTGTGGCGCCGCCGGAGGCTGACCCACGGGCATACCGCCGGGTAGGGTGCCGACTCGGATCAGCGATTGTCGATCTCCGATGGGGGAGCGCTGGGATGAGCGGAACAGGACGAACGGGTGACGGCCACGGCCGGCTCGGCAATGTGTTGTCGAGCCTGGCCGTGGCCGTCGGCTGTGTGCTCTTCCTCGGCGGCTTCGCCTGGGCAGCCGTGGTGTACAAGCCGTACACGGTGCCGACCGGGTCCATGACGCCGACGGTCGACGCCGGTGACCGCGTGCTCGCGGAGCGGATCGACGGCACGGATGTGAAGCGCGGGGACGTGGTCGTCTTCACCGATTCGGTGTGGGGTGACCAGCCGATGGTGAAGAGGGTGGTCGGGGTCGGCGGCGACAAGGTCGCCTGCTGCGACGCCGACGGACGGCTCACCGTCAACGGTGAGCCCATCGAGGAACCGTATGTGCAGGGCCAGTCCTTCGGCGGGGGCGGGGGCGGGGCGCCGGCGGCGCAGCAGGACTTCACGGCCGTGGTGCCCAAGGGGCAGGTGTTCCTCCTGGGTGACGAGCGCAGCAGCTCGCTGGACTCCCGGGTCCACCTGGAGGACCCGGGGCAGGGATCGGTCCCCCTCAGCGCCGTGCAGGCCCGGCTGGACGCCGTCGCCTGGCCCTCGCAGAGCCTGATCGAGCGGCCGGCCGGCTTCGCCGGGCTGCCCGGCGGGATCTCGGCAGCCGGACCGCTGCCGCTCCAGCTCGGCGCCGTCCTGGTGGGTGTCCTGCTCATACTGGCCGGGTCCGCCTACAGCACCATCGCGGCACGCGCCTCACGCCGCAGGCGCACAGCGGGGCCCGCGAGTGCCCGCTGAGTCGCGCCGGGTCGCCCGGGTGGTGCTCCTGGACCCGGACGACCGCGTTCTGCTCCTGCACGGGTTCGAACCGGACGACCCGGCGAAGACATGGTGGTTCACCCCGGGCGGCGGCCTGGAGGGACAGGAGACCCGGGAGGAGGCCGCGCTGCGCGAGCTCGCCGAGGAGACCGGGATCGTGGACGTGGAACTCGGGCCCGTCATCTGGAAGCGGTCCTGCTCGTTCCCGTTCGACGGTCGGCGCTGGGACCAGGACGAGTGGTACTTCCTGGCCCGGACGACGCAGACGGTCACCGCCCCGACGGCCCTCACCGAGCTGGAGCTGCGCAGTATCGCGGGCTCCAGGTGGTGGACTTCCGCCGAACTGCTGGCGGCGCGTGAGACGGTGTACCCGACCAGACTCGCCGAGCTGCTGCGCACGCTGCTCGACGAGGGTCCTCCACGTCATCCGCTGGTCCTGGCTCCCGAAATCGTCTAATCGACCGGGAGCGGGAGAGGCTGACGCACAATAGGGGGACGCACGGCTGAAGGGGAACATGCCATGAGCGCCGAGGACCTCGAGAAGTACGAGACCGAGATGGAGCTGAAGCTCTACCGGGAGTACCGCGATGTCGTCGGTCTGTTCAAATATGTGATCGAGACCGAACGGCGCTTCTACCTCACCAACGATTACGAGATGCAGGTGCACTCGGTTCAGGGCGAGGTCTTTTTCGAGGTGTCCATGGCGGACGCCTGGGTCTGGGACATGTACCGGCCCGCCCGATTCGTCAAGCAGGTCCGTGTTCTGACCTTCAAGGACGTCAACATCGAGGAGCTCAACAAGAGCGATCTCGAACTTCCGGGTGGCTGAGTTATCCACAATCGCTGAGTTGTCCACCAAGATCCACCCCTTCCGGCCCGACGCGTCAGAGTCGGTGCCGGAGGTGGTGCCGAATGAACGCACGGGGGGCACTCGGGCGGTACGGCGAGGATCTGGCAGCGCGGCTGCTGACCGAGTCGGGTATGACGGTTCTGGCGCGCAACTGGCGCTGCCGGGCCGGAGAGATCGACATCGTCGCAGGTGAGGGCGATGCCCTGGTCATCTGCGAGGTCAAGACCCGCAGGGCCGGAACCTTCGAACATCCGATGGCGGCCGTCACACCGGCCAAGGCGGAGCGGCTGCGAAGGCTCGCCGGGATCTGGCTCGACAGGCACGACGGACCGCCGTCGGGCGGCGTCCGGATCGATCTGGTCGGCGTGATCCTGCCGCGGCGAGGAGCACCCGTCGCCGAGCATGTGCGGGGGGTGGCCTGATGGGGTTCGCCCGCGCGTGCTCGGTGGCGCTGGTAGGCGTCGAGGGTGTGGTGGTGGAGGTCCAGGCGGACCTGGAGCCGGGGGTGGCCGCGTTCGCCCTGGTCGGTCTGCCGGACAAGAGCCTGGTGGAGAGCCGGGACCGGGTCAGGGCCGCAGTGGTCAACTCCGGTGCCGAATGGCCGCAGAAGAAGCTCACGGTGGGACTCTCCCCGGCGTCCGTGCCGAAAAGTGGCAGTGGATTCGACCTTGCCGTCGCGTGTGCGGTGCTCGGTGCGGCGGAGCGCATCGATCCGGCGGCCATCGCCGACGTGGTGATGATCGGGGAGCTGGGCCTGGACGGCCGGGTCCGTCCGGTGCGAGGGGTGCTGCCGGCTGTGCTCGCCGCCGCCGAGGCGGGGTACCGCCATGTGGTCGTCCCCGAACAGACCGCCGGGGAGGCGGCGCTCGTACCGGGTGTCTCGGTCCTCGGCGTGCGGAGCCTGCAGCAGCTGATCGCCGTGCTCGCCGACGAGCCCGTCCCCGAGGAACCGGTGTCCGCCCAGGGCAGGCCCGACAGCATGCTGGCCGGGCTGATGATGCCCGGAGCGGGGGTGGGGACGGGGCTCGCCCCGTTCGCGGTGCAGGGCAGCGACGGCCACCGCCCCGACCTAGCGGACGTCGCCGGCCAGCACAGGCCGCGCAAGGCTCTTGAGGTGGCGGCGGCGGGGGGTCACCATCTCCTGCTCTCGGGCCCGCCGGGCGCGGGCAAGACCATGCTGGCGGAACGGCTGTCGGCGATCCTGCCGCCGCTGACCCGCCGGGAATCCCTTGAGGTGACGGCGGTCCATTCGGTGGCGGGGATCCTCCCGCCGGGCGAACCCCTGGTCACCAGGGCGCCGTACTGCGCTCCGCACCACTCGGCGACGATGCAGTCCCTGGTGGGCGGCGGCAACGGCCTGCCGAGGCCCGGCGCGGTCTCGCTCGCTCATAGAGGCGTGCTTTTTCTGGACGAGGCACCTGAGTTCTCCGGACGGGCGCTCGACGCGCTGCGTCAACCGCTGGAAAGCGGACACGTGGTGGTCGCCCGCGCGGCGGGGGTGGTGCGGCTGCCGGCGCGGTTCCTGATGATCCTGGCCGCCAACCCGTGCCCCTGCGGCCGGCACACCCTCAGCGGAGCCGGCTGCGAATGCCCGCCCGCCATGATCCGGCGCTACCAGTCGAGGCTCTCCGGGCCACTGCTCGACCGGGTCGACCTGCGCGTCGAGGTCGAGCCCGTCAGCCGGGCGGACCTCATGGGACGCGGCGGGCGGGGCGAGACGACGGCCGAGGTCGCCGACCGGGTGCGGGAGGCGAGGGAGCGGGCGGCCGACCGGCTCGCGGGCACGCCCTGGAGCACCAACAGCGAAGTACCGGGCCATGAACTTCGTACCCGGCTGCTCGCCGCCCCCGGTGCGCTGCACGCCGCCGAACGCGACATGGAGCGGGGCGTCCTGACGGCCAGAGGGCTGGACCGGGTGCTGCGAGTGGCGTGGACCGTCGCGGACCTCCGCGCCGCCGACCGCCCCGACGCCTCCGACGTCGCGGTGGCCCTGGAGCTGCGGACGGGCATCCAGCGAGGGGTGCCGATGGAAGCCGGGGCGTCGTGAGCCGGCTGATGGAGGGCGAGGGGGGAGACGAGGAAGCCGCCGGGTGCGGTGACCGGGCGCGGCTGGCGCGCGTGGCTCTGACACGGATCATCGAACCGGGGGACGAGCGCGCGGGCCGCTGGCTGCGGGAGACGGGTCCGGTCGAGCTGGTCCGGCGCCTCACCACGTGCGACGGCTCGGCGGAGCGGCTTGCGGGCATGACGGCGGTGCGACTGGGTGGCTACCGCCTACGCGCGGCGGCCGTCGAACCGGAGCGGGATCTGGCCGCGGTGGCCGGAGCCGGCGGACGATTCGTCTGCCCCGGCGACCGCGAGTGGCCGACCCAGCTCGACGACCTGGGCGACGCGAGACCCGTCGGTCTGTGGGTGCGTGGGCGTTCCGACCTGCGCCTGTGGGCGCTGCGCTCCGTCGCGGTGGTCGGTGCCAGAGCCTGCACGCCGTACGGGGCGCACATGGCCGCGAATCTCGGTTCGGGGCTTGCGGAGCGCGGCTGGGTGGTGGTCTCCGGGGCCGCGTTCGGCGTGGACGGCGCGGCCCATCGCGGAGCCCTGGCCGTGGGCGGCGCGACGATGGCGGTGCTCGCCTGCGGGGTGGACGTCGCCTACCCGCGGGGTCACGCCGAGTTGATCGGACGCATGGCCGAACAGGGCCTGATCATGAGCGAGTTGGCTCCGCGCAGCCATCCCACGCGCAGCAGGTTCGTGCTCCGGAACCGGGTGATCGCGGCCCTGACCAGAGGGACGGTCGTGGTCGAGGCCCAGTACCGCAGCGGTTCGCTCGTCACCGCCCGCAGCGCGCAGCGCCTCGGCCGCTTCACGATGGGGGTGCCGGGGCCCGCCACCAGTGGCCTGTCAGCGGGAGTCCATGAACTCCTGCGCGGCGAAGGGGTGTTGGTGACCGACGCCGCCGAAGTGGCCGAACTGGTCGGCGACATCGGGGACCTCGCTCCCGCACGGAGAGGTCCCGTGCTCCCCAGGGACCTGCTCGACGCCGTGACCGCCCGGGTGCTGGAGGCGTTGCCGTACCAGGACGCCGTCGACGGCCGGGAGGTGGCGCGTGCCGCCGGAGTCACCGCCGACGAGGCTCTCGGCCGCCTGTACGAACTGCACTCACTGGGGTTCGTCGAACGGGAAGGCGACGGATGGCAGTTGACGCGGAGGCCGACTTGCAACGGGGACGCGCGGCGAGGCGGTACTTGACCCGGAGCATTCGGGTGAAAAGGTGAAGCCGATGACCTCGGCAGCTCTCTCGGTGATGCCTCCGGGGCCGGCGCGCACCGCGACGGCCCCGGATCGCGTTCATGACCGGCGGCGCGCACGATGGTGCAGAATCTCCCGGTGCAGGTCCCCCGTCCGACGCACACCGCGACACGTCAGTCACGCTACGCTCACGAGGATTCCGTACAAGACAGAAGTTCCCCAGCGCTTCACAGCAGAACGGCTCAAGGCACCACATGCCCCAGCACACCTCCGGGTCTGACCGCGCGGCAGTTCCACCGGCCGCGCCTGGCACTGTGCGTCCAGTTGCCCCCTCCTCCCTCGACGAGTTGTGGCGTTCCTACAAGTCGACGGGTGACGGGAGGCTGCGGGAGCAGCTGATCCTGCACTACTCGCCCCTGGTGAAGTACGTCGCGGGCCGTGTCAGCGTGGGGCTGCCGTCCAACGTGGAGCAGGCCGACTTCGTCTCCTCCGGGGTCTTCGGACTCATCGACGCCATCGAGAAGTTCGACCTCGAACGGGCCATCAAGTTCGAGACATACGCGATCACCCGTATCCGGGGGGCGATGATCGACGAGCTCAGGGCCCTGGACTGGATCCCCCGTTCCGTGAGGCAGAAGGCGCGGAACGTGGAGCGCGCCTACGCCACGCTGGAGGCCCAGCTGCGGCGTACGCCCTCGGAGGCGGAGGTCGCCGCGGAGATGGGCATCGCGCTGGAAGAACTGCACGCTGTTTTCAGCCAGTTGTCCCTGGCGAACGTGGTCGCCCTCGAAGAGCTGCTGCACGTCGGCGGAGAGGGCGGTGACCGGCTGAGCCTGATGGACACGCTGGAGGACACCGCCGCCGACAATCCGGTGGAGGTCGCCGAGGACCGTGAGCTCAGACGGTTGCTCGCCCGGGCCATCAACACGCTCCCCGAGCGGGAGAAGACGGTCGTCACCCTCTACTACTACGAAGGGCTGACCCTCGCCGAGATCGGCAACGTCCTCGGGGTCACCGAGAGCAGGGTCAGCCAGATCCACACCAAGTCCGTGCTGCAACTCCGGGCCAAGCTGGCCGACGCGGGGCGTTGAGCCGGCCTCGGACTCCGCCCTCCGGCGCACGGCCCGGCCGGCTTCGGCCACTCGAACGCGGGCGCGCACACCCTCCCGAACCCCTGCCGCCGTAGAGTGGATACGTGCCCAGGATTCGAGCGGCCTCCGTGGCCGAGCACCGGACCATGCAGCGCGGCGCCCTCCTGGACGCCGCACGCTCCCTGCTGTCCGAGGGCGGTACGGAGGCGCTGACCTTCCCCGCTCTCGCCGAGCGCACAGGGCTCGCACGCTCCTCCGTCTACGAGTACTTCCGCTCCCGCGCCGCCGTCGTCGAGGAACTCTGCGCCGTCGACTTCCCCGTCTGGGCCGCCGAGGTCGAGAACGCGATGGAACGCGCCGGGACCCCGGAGGAGAAGATCGAGGCGTACGTCCGCCGACAGCTCGACCTCGTCGGAGACAGGCGCCACCGGGCGGTCGTGGCGATCTCCGCGAGTGAGCTGGACGCCGGCGCACGCGAGAAGATCCGGGCCGCGCACGGTGGGCTGATCGCCATGATCGTCGAGGCTCTGAGCGATCTCGGCCATGCGCAGCCGAGGCTCGCCGCGATGCTGCTGCAGGGTTCGGTGGACGCCGCGGTGCGCCGGATCGAGCTGGGTGTGGCCGAGGAACCGGGTGTCGTCGCCGACACGGCCGTCGCGATGATCCTGCGCGGCGTAAGGGGCTGATGGCCGCGGCGGCGGCCGCGAGCATTCCCGCCCGGGCCGCGTGTCCGGGCAGGCCGCGCTCGCCGTGGCCCGCCTGCCGGATCCCTCCCGCAGGGCCGGATTCCGCCGGGGCGGAGAACTGCGGCTCCGGTTCCGGTACGCCTGACACCGGGAGCAGCCGGGAAGGGCCGCGCCTCAGCAGTGCGGGCGGCAGCAGGGACAGGGGATCCAGATACGTGCCGCCGCGCCGCAGCCCCCAGTGCAGACAGGACGCCGTGCAGTGGAACGGGCCCGGCCCCACGACAGCCACCTGCTGCCCCGCGACGACTTCCTCGCCCTCGGCGACGAGCGGGCGCACCGGTTCGTACGTCGTGCGCAGCGGCGGCTCGCCGCTCCCGGCCACCTCGACGGCGAGCACTCCGCGCCCCGCCACCGGCCCGGCGAACGACACCCGGCCCGGGGCCGCCGCCAGCACCCGGGCCCCCGGTCCGGCCGCGAGGTCCACGCCGCGGTGCCCCGGCCCGTACGGCCCGCTGGGCGGCTCCCACCCGCGTACCACCGCGGGGCGGCCCGCCAGCGGCCACGAGCGGTCCCCGTCCTCTGCGCCCCGCCCGGACGCGTGGGCTCCGGAGCAGAGGACCGGTACCGCGAGCAGGGCCGCGCACACGGCCGCGAGGGCGGTTGCGAGGGACCGGGACGAGGACGGTGCAGGTGTGCGGCGCATGTCCGCAACGCTGCCCGGCCCGGCCCTCTCGCGGGGATCATGGGCCCGATCTGGGGACGACGGCCGCGTTGTGGACATCGCCGTCACCCGGCACCCGGCGGGTCCCGTACACTTCCTTTGGCGATCCGGGTGACCGGGTCGACTTCGCACGCCCCGCCACCACCCTCTCTGCGGACGGTGGCCGCGCTCCTCGGTCCCTTGTGGCACGGCGCGTCGGGGCGTCAGGCGCGACAGCAATCCTGCGGTCGCGATAACCGAGTACCTCAAGGAGTACGGCCATGGCCGTCGTCACGATGCGGGAGCTGCTGGAAAGCGGCGTCCACTTCGGTCACCAGACCCGTCGTTGGAACCCGAAGATGAAGCGCTTCATCTTCACGGAGCGCAACGGCATCTACATCATCGACCTGCTCCAGTCGCTGTCGTACATCGACCGCGCCTACGAGTTCGTCAAGGAGACCGTCGCCCACGGCGGCTCCATCATGTTCGTCGGCACCAAGAAGCAGGCGCAGGAAGCGATCGCCGAGCAGGCGACGCGCGTGGGCATGCCCTACGTCAACCAGCGCTGGCTCGGCGGCATGCTGACCAACTTCTCCACCGTCTACAAGCGCCTCCAGCGCCTGAAGGAGCTGGAGCTCATCGACTTCGAGGACGTGGCCGCGTCGGGCCTCACCAAGAAGGAGCTCCTGGTTCTCTCGCGCGAGAAGGCCAAGCTGGAGAAGACTCTCGGCGGTATCCGCGAGATGTCGAAGGTCCCCAGCGCCGTCTGGATCGTCGACACCAAGAAGGAGCACATCGCCGTCGGTGAGGCGCGCAAGCTCCACATCCCGGTCGTCGCGATCCTCGACACCAACTGCGACCCCGACGAGGTCGACTACAAGATCCCGGGCAACGACGACGCGATCCGCTCCGTCACCCTGCTCACCCGCGTGATCGCCGACGCCGTCGCCGAGGGCCTCATCGCCCGTTCCGGTGCCGCCACCGGTGACTCGAAGCCGGGCGAGAAGGCCGCCGGCGAGCCGCTCGCCGAGTGGGAGCGCGACCTGCTCGAGGGTGACAAGAAGGCCGACGCCGAGGTCGAGACCTCTGCCGAGACCGAGAAGGTCGCCGACGCCGAGGCTCCTGTCGCCGAGGCCGCTGCCGAGGCGCCCGCCGCCGAGGCCCCCGCTGCCGAGGCCCCGGCCGCGGACGCCGAGCAGGCCTGACACCCGTCACGGCTGACGACGGCGGGGGCCGGTGCCACAAGCACCGCCCCCGCCGTTCACCCGTAGATCTTTCAGACTTCGAGAGAGACATACAGACTCATGGCGAACTACACCGCCGCTGACGTCAAGAAGCTCCGTGAGCTCACCGGCGCCGGCATGATGGACTGCAAGAAGGCCCTCGACGAGGCCGACGGCAGCGTCGAAGGGGCCGTCGAGGCCCTCCGTATCAAGGGCCAGAAGGGCGTCGCCAAGCGCGAAGGCCGTTCTGCCGAGAACGGCGCCGTCGTCTCCCTCATCTCCGAGGACAAGACCTCCGGCGTCCTGCTCGAGCTGAAGTGCGAGACGGACTTCGTCGCTAAGGGCGAGAAGTTCCAGGCCGTCGCCAACGCGCTGGCCGCGCACGTCGCCGCCACCTCCCCCGCCGACATCGAGGCGCTGCTCGCGTCCGAGATCGAGGCCGGCAAGACCGTCCAGGCGTACGTGGACGAGGCCAACGCCAACCTCGGCGAGAAGATCGTCCTGGACCGCTTCGCGCAGTTCACCGGCGGTTACGTGGCTGCGTACATGCACCGCACCATGCCCGACCTCCCGCCGCAGGTCGGCGTGCTCGTCGAGCTGGACAAGGAGAACGCCGAGGTAGCCAAGGACGTCGCGCAGCACATCACTGCCTTCGCCCCGAAGTACCTCACCCGCGACGAGGTCCCGGCCGAGACGGTCGAGAACGAGCGTCGGGTCGCCGAGGCCACCTCTCGCGAGGAGGGCAAGCCCGAGGCCGCCCTTCCGAAGATCGTCGAGGGTCGCGTCAACGGCTTCTTCAAGGACGTCGTCGTCCTGGACCAGGCGTTCGCGAAGGACCCGAAGAAGTCCGTCCAGAAGGTCCTGGACGAGGCCGGTGTCACCCTGAAGCGCTTCTCGCGCATCAAGGTCGGCATCTGAGTCCGTCCGCGAACAACGGTGGACCCCGATAGGGTCTAGTGCAGTCGACGGCCGCACTCACGCCGTACGACCGCAGATCTGACGAGGAGGCCATTGCCGCTGAGGGACACCAGACCCACCGGCAATGGCCTTCTTCGTATGTGCACGAGGAGAATTTCCATGGACAAGGGCGCGGACGCCACACAGGCCGACCACAAGCGCGACGAGGGCACGATTTCCGGACGCTTCATGCTGAAGCTCTCGGGTGAGGCGTTCGCCGGCGGCGGGGGCCTCGGTGTCGACCCCGATGTCGTGCACACCATCGCCCGCGAAATCGCCGCGGTCGTACGGGACGGCGCGGAGATCGCGGTCGTGATCGGCGGCGGCAACTTCTTCCGCGGCGCCGAACTCCAGCAGCGCGGCATGGACCGGGCCCGGTCCGACTACATGGGCATGCTCGGCACGGTCATGAACTGCCTCGCCCTCCAGGACTTCCTGGAGAAGGAAGGCATCGACTCGCGCGTCCAGACCGCCATCACCATGGGCCAGGTCGCGGAGCCGTACATCCCGCTGCGTGCCGTGCGGCATCTGGAGAAGGGGCGCGTCGTCATCTTCGGCGCAGGCATGGGCATGCCGTACTTCTCCACCGACACCACCGCCGCCCAGCGTGCCCTGGAGATCGACGCCAAGGCCCTGCTGATGGGCAAGAACGGGGTGGACGGGGTCTACGACGCCGATCCGAAGACCAACCCCGGCGCGGTGAAGTTCGACGCCCTGGAGTACAGCGAGGTGCTCGCCCGCGATCTCAAGGTCGCCGACGCCACCGCCATCACGCTCTGCCGCGACAACCAGCTGCCGATCCTCGTCTTCGAACTGACCGCCGAGGGCAATATCGCCCGCGCGGTCAAGGGTGAGAAGATCGGCACGCTCGTGAGTGACGAGGGCACCCGGGCCTGACGGCCCCCAAGGATGGACAACCGCCTGCCGGTCGGAGACCGTGCAGGTGAGGACGCGACGCAGGATGATCCGCAGGGCCCGACGATGCCGGGTCCACTCAAGACACGCAGGAGCACGTGGTGATCGAAGAAATCCTCCTCGAGGCCGAGGAGAAGATGGAGAAGGCCGTTGTCGTCGCGAAAGAGGACTTCGCCGCGATCCGCACCGGCCGCGCGCACCCGGCGATGTTCAACAAGATCGTCGCGGACTACTACGGCGCGCTGACCCCGATCAACCAGCTGGCCTCGTTCTCGGTTCCCGAGCCGCGCATGGCCGTGGTGACTCCGTTCGACAAGACGGCGCTGCGCAACATCGAGCAGGCGATCCGCGACTCCGACCTCGGCGTCAACCCGAGCAACGACGGCAACATCATCCGTGTGACGTTCCCGGAGCTCACGCAGGACCGTCGCAAGGAGTACATCAAGGTCGCCAAGACCAAGGCCGAGGACTCCAAGATCTCGATCCGCTCCATCCGCCGCAAGGCCAAGGAGACGCTCGACAAGCTCGTCAAGGACAAGGAGTCCGGCGAGGACGAGGTGCGTCGCGCGGAGAAGGAGCTGGACGACACCACCGCGAAGTACGTCGCCCAGGTGGACGAGCTGCTCAAGCACAAGGAAGCCGAGCTGCTCGAAGTCTGATGAACGACTCTTCCTGGGGTGCCCCGCAGGGAGCCGGATACTGGGGCGCGCCCCAGATGGGAGCCGCCCCGGCGGGTCCTGCTCACGATGTGCATGAAGCCCAGCAGACTCGGCCCATGCCCATCGTGCCGGACGTTCCCGACGCAGGTAGAGACGCTGACAACCGCGACGACCGGGACAGGGAGACCGCGCGCGCGAGCGGTCCCCTGTTCCGTGACGAGATGCCGCAGGAGCCCATGTCCAGCCCGACGCAGCCCCCGCCGAAGAAGCGTGCCGGGCGTGATCTCCGTGCCGCCATAGGGGTGGGTGTCGGGCTCGGTGCCGTCATCTTCGCCTCGCTCTTCGTCGTGAAGGCCGTCTTCATCGGCGTGATCGTCGCCGCCGTCGTGGTCGGACTGTGGGAGCTCACCTCCCGCCTGGAGGAGCGCAAGGGCATCAAGGCGCCCCTCGTACCGCTGGCGGTGGGCGGGGCCGCCATGGTCGTCGCCGGATACGTGCGCGGTGCGGAGGGTGCCTGGGTCGCCATGGCGCTCACCGCACTGGCCGTGCTGGTCTGGCGGATGACCGAACCGCCCGAGGGGTACCTCAAGGACGTCACGGCCGGTGTGTTCGCCGCCTTCTACGTGCCGTTCCTGGCCACCTTCGTCGCGATGCTGCTCACCGCCGACGACGGACCGCAGCGCGTCCTGACGTTCCTGCTGCTGACCGTGGTCAGCGACACGGGGGCCTACGCGGTCGGCTGGCGCTTCGGCAAGCACAAGCTCGCGCCGCGCATCAGCCCCGGGAAGACCCGCGAGGGTCTGCTCGGTGCCGTGGGCTTCGCCATGGTCGCCGGTGCGCTGTGCATGGAGTTCCTGATCGACGGCGGCGCCTGGTGGCAGGGCCTGCTGCTGGGTCTCGCGGTCGCCGTCAGTGCCACGCTCGGTGACCTGGGCGAATCCATGATCAAGCGCGACCTGGGGATCAAGGACATGGGCACGCTGCTGCCCGGTCACGGCGGCATCATGGACCGGCTGGACTCACTGCTGCCGACCGCGCCCGTGGTCTGGCTGCTGCTGGTGATTTTCGTCGGATCCGGCTGACGGCCGGCTTCCCGTCCACTCCGGCATGTCGTGAGGGCCCGTCGTCCCCCGGACGGCGGGCCCTCACTCCTGCTCCGCTACGTCGGCGAAACCCTGCCGGGGTCCGTGGAGCTCGGCCGGGGAACCTCCCGAACGATGTCGTCGATGCGTCCGTTGCCGGCTTCGTATCCCGCGCCGCCCTCTTCCAGCAGCATGATCGCCCGGATCTGGGCAGGCGTCAGCCCTCGGTCATGCAGAGCTATCACCTGGTCGCGCCAGGCGATGGCCGACATGGCCCCGTCGATGTTGTAGTGCGCCCGCAGCGTGCGCTCCGCGATCTGCTGTGCCTGTGTCAGCGCCAGGTCGGCTCTCTCCAGGCTGCGCAGCGACTGGGCTTCGGACTGGGCCAAGGCACGTTCGGCCTTGCGCAGGCTGAAGACCGCCACCAGGACGGCGATCACGTTTCCCACCAGCCCCGACCACGCGGCGATGCTGTTCGAGTCCACTTCTGTCCCCCTGTCCCGTGTGAGCCGAGGGACGCGCAGGGAGACGGCCCGGTTGCAGGCGGCGTGGCGAGCCGCCCCTGTCGCCGGTTCCGGCAGCTCGCGGTTCAGAGCACTCCGAGGTCTCTGTCCGGCCGGCAGAACGGGCATGCCTCGATGCCGTCCTCCGTGAGGGCGCGCAGGGCCTGCTCGCGGGTCATCGGCTGTGTCTGCTTTCCGCTCATGCCGCAGTCGTCCGTGTGGACGGCGTCGGCATGTGCCCTGCCGCCCGTGCGCAGCATGGACAGCTTCCATCCGGGCGCCGGCGGCGGCAGGACGCGGGCGGCGCGGGCGGCTGCTGCCTGCTGTTCCTCCAGCTCGGCTATCGTCCGATCGGTTCGGCCGAGCTGGTAGGCCTGCCACTCGCGCACGATGCGCAGCCGATCCAGGCGAGTGAAGTTTTCGGACACGTATTCGATTCTAGATCTCGGTGAAGGAGTCCGCGTACCGCCTGTCCTGGGTGCGATCGGTCACCCTCGTCCGGGGCGCCGGGCCGCCTGTGGGCCGCCGTAAGGCCGCCGACGGCCGGGCCCGATCTCCTGTGAGCCGACGATGACCTCTGGTACCACGGCGTGTCTGCGACACTGGATGAACCATGCCTAAGCCCGGAGAACTCACTTTTGTCGCGCCCCGCGGAGCCAAGAAGCCGCCGCGGCATCTCGCCGACCTCACGCCCGACGAGCGCAAGGAAGCAGTCGCCGCGATCGGCGAGAAGCCGTTCCGCGCCAAGCAGCTGTCGCAGCACTACTTCGCGCGGTACGCGCACGACCCGTCGGAGTGGACCAACATTCCGGCCGGTTCGCGGGCGGGCCTCGCCGAGGCGCTGTTCCCCGACCTGATGTCCGTCGTGCGGCACATCAGCTGCGACGACGACACCACCCGTAAGACCCTGTGGAAGCTGCACGACGGGACGCTCGTCGAGTCCGTCCTCATGCGCTACCCGGAGCGGGTGACCATGTGCATCTCCTCCCAGGCGGGGTGCGGGATGAACTGCCCGTTCTGTGCCACGGGGCAGGCCGGGCTGGACCGCAACCTGTCCACCGCCGAGATCGTGCACCAGATCGTGGACGGGATGCGGGCGCTGCGCGACGGCGACGTTCCGGGCGGTCCCGCGCGGCTGTCCAACATCGTCTTCATGGGCATGGGCGAGCCCCTCGCCAACTACAAGCGCGTCGTCGGTGCGATCAGGCGGCTGACCGACCCCGAGCCCGACGGGCTGGGTCTCTCGCAGCGCGGGATCACCGTCTCCACCGTGGGCCTGGTGCCCGCGATGCTGCGCTTCGCCGACGAGGGCTTCAAGTGCCGTCTCGCCGTCTCGCTGCACGCCCCGGACGACGAGCTGCGCGACACGCTCGTCCCCGTGAACACGCGCTGGAAGGTACGGGAGGTGCTGGACGCCGCCTGGGAGTACGAGGCGAAGTCCGGGCGCCGTATCTCCATCGAGTACGCGCTGATCCGCGACATCAACGACCAGGCGTGGCGGGGCGACCGGCTCGGCCGGCTGCTCAAGGGCAAGCGGGTGCACGTCAACCTGATCCCGCTGAACCCGACGCCGGGCTCCAAGTGGACCGCCTCGCGGCCCGAGGACGAGAAGGCGTTCGTCGAGGCCATCGCGGCCCACGGCGTGCCGGTCACCGTCCGGGACACCCGCGGCCAGGAGATCGACGGGGCCTGCGGACAGCTGGCGGCCTCCGAGCGCTGAGCCGGAAAGGGCCCGGTGTAGCCTGGGCGCCACACTCAACTTCATATTCCGACAGGGGAGCGCCACAGCGCTGAGAGTGCGGCACCAAGGACAGGCTGGCCGCAGACCCTCTGAACCTCGCCCGGGTCATTCCGGGTAGGAAGTTCGGACCTTACTCAAGCTGTTGCGCCCTGCCCGCCTCCCGATGATCACTGGGAGGCGGGCAGGGCCGCGTCTCTTCCTGGTCACTTCCAGGAGGAATCACATGAGCACCACCAAGAAGATCACCGTGACCGCGCTCGCCGCGGCGCTCGGTGTCACGGCCCTCGCGGGCTGCGGCGGTTCCGACGACGGTGCGTCCGGGGACGGCAAGGGCTCCGGCTCCAAGACCGTCACGCTGGTCAGCCACGACTCCTTCAACGCCTCGAAGGACGTCCTTAAGGCGTTCACGGAGGAGACCGGTTACACGGTCAAGGTCCTCAAGAGCGGTGACGCCGGTGCGGCGCTCAACCAGGAGATCCTGACCAAGGGATCCCCGCGCGGTGACGTGTTCTTCGGGGTCGACAACACGCTGCTCTCCCGTGCCCTGGACAACGGCCTCTTCACGCCGTACGAGGCGAAGGGCCTCGACCGGGTCGCGGACGACGTACAGCTCGACGCGGACAAGCACCGGGTCACGCCCGTCGACACCGGCGACATCTGCGTCAACTACGACAAGAAGTACTTCGCCGACAAGAAGCTGGCGCCGCCGCAGTCCTTCGACGACCTGCTGAAGCCCGCGTACAAGAACCTTCTGGTCGCCGAGAACGCCGCCACCTCCTCGCCCGGTCTCGGCTTCCTCCTCGGCACCGTCGCCGCCTACGGCGAGGACGGCTACGAGGACTACTGGAAGAAGCTGAAGGACAACGGCGTCAAGGTCGTCGACGGCTGGGAGCAGGCGTACAACGACGAGTTCTCCGGCTCGGCGGGCGGCAGGGCGGCGAAGGCCGACCGGCCGCTCGTGGTCTCCTACGCCTCCAGCCCGCCCGTCGAGGTCCTGTACGCCGAGCCGCAGCCGGCCGAGGCCCCGACCGGTGTCGCCACCGGGACCTGCTTCCGCCAGATCGAGTTCGCGGGACTGCTGGACGGCGCGAAGAACGAGGCGGGCGGCAAGGCCCTCCTGGACTTCCTGATCGGCCAGAAGTTCCAGGAGGACATGCCGCTGAACATGTTCGTGAACCCGGTCGTGAGCGACGCGAAGCTGCCCGGACTCTTCACGGAGTTCGGCGCGAAGATCGACCAGCCGACGACCGTGGCGCCGGACAGGATCGCCGAGAACCGTGAGCAGTGGGTCCGGTCGTGGTCCTCGATCGTGGTGAAGTAGCCGGCCGCTCCGTGCGCAAGGGGCGGGCGTCCAGGGAGCGGATACGCGGGAGCGCGGTGCGGCTCGGCCTGATGGCCGTGCCCGTCGTGTTCTTCGCGCTGTTCTTCGCCTACCCCGTCGCCGCGATCGTCGGCCGCGGGCTGAAGGACGCGGGCCGGTGGCAGTTCGGCCGGATCGGGGAGGTGCTGGGCCGGCCGGAGATCCACGACGTCCTGTGGTTCACCACCTGGCAGGCTCTCGCCTCCACCGGGCTCACCCTCGTCCTCGCCCTGCCCGCCGCCTATGTGTTCGCCCGCTTCGACTTCCCCTGCAAGCAGCTGCTGCGGGCCGTCGTCACGGTGCCGTTCGTGCTGCCGACGGTGGTCGTGGGGACGGCGTTCCTGGCGCTCCTCGGCCGTGGCGGCTTCCTGGACGAGCTGTGGGGGGTGCGGCTCGACACCACCGTGTGGGCGATCCTGCTCGCCCACGTCTTCTTCAACTACGCGGTGGTCGTACGGACCGTCGGCGGCCTGTGGTCGCAGCTGGATCCCCGGCAGGAGGAGGCCGCCAGGGTCCTCGGTGCCGGGCGGTTCGCGGCCTGGCGGCGGGTCACCCTGCCCGCGCTGGCGCCCTCGGTGGCCGCGGCGGCCCTGATGGTCTTCCTCTTCACGTTCACCTCCTTCGGCGTCGTGCAGATCCTCGGCGGACCGGCCTACTCCACGCTCGAAGTGGAGATCTACCGGCAGACCGCCCAGCTCCTCGACCTGCCGACGGCCGCCGTGCTCACCCTGGTGCAGTTCGCCGCCGTCGGCGCGATCCTCGCCCTGCACGGCTGGACCGTACGGCGGCGCGAGACCGCGCTGAAGCTGGTCGACCCGGAGCAGACGGCCCGCAGACCGCGTGGCGCCGGGCAGTGGACTCTGCTCGGCGGGGTCCTGCTGACCGTCCTCCTGCTGATTCTGCTGCCGCTCGGTGTGCTGGTCGAGCGCTCGTTCGACGGATCGGGCGGTTACGGGTTCGGCTTCTACCGCGCCCTGCAGTCCGCCGACGCGAGCGGCTCCACCTTCCTCGTCCCACCGCTCGAAGCCGTCTGGAACTCACTGAGGTACGCGCTCGTCGCGACCCTCATCGCGCTGTTCGTAGGCGGGCTCGCCGCCGCCGCGCTCACGAGGCGGGCCGGGCGGCTGGTCCGCGGTTTCGACGCGCTGCTGATGCTGCCGCTCGGGGTGTCCGCCGTGACGGTCGGCTTCGGCTTCCTCATCACGCTCGACGAACCTCCGCTCGATCTGCGCACGTCCTGGATCCTGGTGCCGCTCGCGCAGGCCCTGGTGGGTGTCCCCTTCGTCGTACGGACCATGCTGCCGGTCCTGCGGGCGGTCGACGGGCGCCTCAGGGAGGCGGCCGCGGTGCTCGGGGCCTCTCCTCTGCGGGCCTGGCGCGAGGTCGATCTGCCGCTCGTGCGCAGGGCCCTGCTGGTCGCCGCCGGCTTCGCGTTCGCCGTGTCGCTCGGTGAGTTTGGCGCGACCGTGTTCATCGCGCGCCCCGACAATCCGACGCTGCCGGTCGCGGTGGCCCGCCTGCTGGGACGGTCGGGGGAGCTCAACTACGGGCAGGCGATGGCGCTCAGCACGATCCTGATGCTCGTCTGCGCGGTCTCGCTGCTGCTGCTGGAACGTATCCGCACCGACCGATCCGGGGAGTTCTGACGATGCTGACACTGGAATCGGCCACGGTCCTCTTCGGGAAGCGCAAGGCGCTCGACGCGGTGGACCTGGAGGTCGCCGAGCACGAGATCGTCTGTGTGCTCGGGCCGAGCGGCAGCGGCAAGTCGACGCTGCTGCGGGTGGTCGCCGGGCTGCAGCCGATGGACGGCGGCCGCGTGCTGCTGGGCGGCGCCGACCAGGCGGGGGTACCCGTGCACCGGCGGGGCCTCGGCCTGATGTTCCAGGACCACCAGCTGTTCCCGCACCGCGATGTCGGCGCCAACGTCGCCTTCGGGCTTCGTATGCATGGCGCGGGGCGGGCGGAGCGGGAGCGCGGAGTCGCCGATCTGCTGGACCTGGTGGGGCTGCCGGGGGCCGGGCGGCGGGCCGTCGCCGCACTGTCGGGGGGTGAGCAGCAGCGCGTGGCGCTCGCCCGTGCGCTCGCCCCCAGCCCGAAGCTGCTGATGCTGGACGAGCCTCTGGGACAGCTGGACCGGAGCCTGCGCGAACGGCTGGTCGTCGAACTCCGTACGCTCTTCGGCCGCCTGGGCACGACGGTGCTCGCGGTCACGCACGACCAGGGCGAGGCGTTCGCGCTCGCCGACCGGGTGGTGGTGATGCGCGACGGGCGGATCGCCCAGACCGGGACGCCGCTGGAGGTGTGGCAGCGGCCCGCTTCCGCGTTCGTCGCCCGGTTCCTCGGCTTCGACAACGTGGTGGACGCGGAGGTGACGGGCACGGTCGCGGACACGGTCTGGGGCAAGCTGGCCGTCGCCGAGGGGGAGTCGCAGGGGCGGTGCGAGCTGCTGGTGCGGCCGGCCGGGGTGCGGATGGGCGCCCCCGAGGACGGCCTGCGGTGCACCGTGGGGGCGCGTACGTTCCGGGGACACCACGTCTCCGTTCTCCTGTATCCGGAGAGCGGGCCCGTGCTGGAGGCGGAGTGCGCGCTGCGGGACACCCCCGATGAGGGCGCGTCCGTCGGAGTGACCTTCGAGGCGGCGGAGACGGTGGTCCTGTCACCGACGGGCCCGGAGCCGGCCGGCCCCTGACGGGGGAGTGACCGGCTGGCGGCGCCTGCCGGAGCCTGGTCCCCTGGAACCGGCAGCACCGCCCGGCCGAAGGCCCAGGAAAGGACCACGACCATGAACGGGTCAGTACGCGAGGGGATCGACCTCACCCGTGTCTTCGACGCCCCACGGGAGCGGGTGTTCGAGGCGTGGACGACGCCGGAACGCTTCGCCGCCTGGTACGGGGGCCACGCCGACGTGCCGCTCGACCAGGTGTCGATGGATGTCAGGCCGGGTGGGAAGTGGAGCCTCGTCCTGGTCGTGCCGGGCGCCGAGATGCCGTTCCACGGGGTCTACCGCGAGGTGGTCGAGCCGGAGCGGCTGGTCTTCACACTGAAGGACGCGAGCGCCGCCGAGGAGGCGGAGGGCGAGGTCGTCACCGCCACGTTCACGGGCCATGGGCGCACCACCGAGATGACGTTCCGGCAGCGCGGCGGCAATCTCACCCCCGAGCAGTACGCGGCGGCGGAGGACGGCTGGGAGGCGTTCTTCGACACGCTCGCCCTGGTGCTCGCCGACTCCCGGTAGGACTCCGGCCGAGAGGCCACCGGCCCTCCGGGCACCGCTTCGCGCTCGTCTCCGGACGGACTCGCGCCTCGCGCCCGCCGGTTGCGGCCGGCCGGCCGGTCAGGCGGTCAGGGGCAGCGCGGCCAGTGCCGCCACCGCCCACGTCAGCGGGGCGAACACGACCAGCAGCACGCCCGCGCGCAGAGCGGTTGCGCTGCGCAGCGCCGAGGCGGGGGCGCCCATCCGCAGCAGTGCGTCGGTCGTCTCGACGCGGGCCTGCTTGGCCTCCAGCGCCGAGGTCAGCAGAGTGGCCGTCGTACAGCCCAGGACGAGCGCCGCGCCGAGCGCGGTGAGAGGGCCGAAGGGGCGTGGGCCCGTCCCGTACAGCGCGAGGGCCGCGACCACGCCGGACAGCACCGCGCAGATGACCCCGATCGGGCGGCCGATGCGGCGTGACTCCTGCATCAGGACGCGGCCGGCGAGCAGGCGGACGGCTCCCGGGCGCACGGCCTGGAGCAGCTGCCCGCACAGGTAGGTGATGCCGGGGCCGGCCATGGCCAGGCCGATCGCCGTGAGGGTCCAGCCCGCGAGGACGCCGGCCGGGGTGGCGTCCAGCCGGCCCGGCAGCGGGAACGGACTGCCCCCACCGCCCCGTCCGACGTACGCCTCGACGGCGAGACCGGCCGCTGTCAGGGCGACTCCCCACGGCAGACCCGCCGGAGCCCCGGAAGGACCTGCCTCCTTGGCCTCGGCGGCGTCGGTGGAGGGCGGCAGCGGCCGGGCGCGCAGGGCGAGCGCGCTCGCCAGTGACGCGGCCACCGGTACGAGGGCGAGCAGCGTGAGGGCGGCGGCCAGCGGCAAGGGGGCGTCGGCGCCGAGCAGTTCGGCCGCGCCGCCGTCGAACGGCAGTCCGGTGAGGTCCCCGCGCAGGTGGAGGAAGAAGAGCAGGGCCACCATCGAGCCGAGGGTGGTGGAGATGGCGGTGGAGACGGCCGCGAGTACCGAGAGCCCGACCGGCCCGAGCCCGATGGCGGACAGACCCGGGCGAGGCCGGGTCGCCGGGTCCGTCCGGGCCACCGCGACGGCGAACTGCACGGTGGCCGCCAGCGGGACGAGGCACCACAGCAGCCGCAGAACCGATCCTGTGGCCTGCGCCGGATGCCCTGAGGCGTACCCCAGGGTGCACAGCAGCAGGAAGCCGACCCCGGCCGACGCGGCGGCCACGAGCAGGCGCCGCATCAGGACCAGGGGATGGGTACCGCGAGTCAGACGGAGAGCGAGCACGCCGGGCGGCCTTCCGTATCGGCTTCGGCGGGCAGGGAGACGGTGCTGACCCGGCGGCCGTCGAGCAGGGCGACCGCACGGTCGGCGAGGGCGGCGACCTCCACGTCGTGGGTCGCGAGGACGACCGTGATCTCGTGCGAGCGGGCGGCGGTCGTCAGGGTGCGCAGGAGCTGGGTGCGTTCGGTGCGGTGGAGCGAGGCGGTCGGCTCGTCGGCGAAGATCACCGAAGGCGAGGCGGTCAGCGCGCGGGCGACGGAGACACGCTGGCGCTGGGCCTGGAGCAGGGCGTGCGGACGCTTCTTGGCGAACGCCGCGATGTCGAGGCGCTCCAGCCACTCCATCGCGGCCTTCTTCGCCGCCCGGTGCGAGGTGCCCCGCAGGAGCAGCGGAAGGGCCGCGTTCTCCCAGGTGGTCAGCTCCGGTACGAGCTGGGGGTCGGGGGCGATCCAGGCGAAGCGTTCGCGGCGCAGTTGTTCGCGCAGGCGCGGGCCCATCGTGTGGATGGGCACGCTGTTGAACCAGACCTCGCCCTCCTGGGGCACCAGCTGTCCGGACAGGCAGTGCAGCAGCGTGGTCTTCCCGCTGCCGCGCGGGCCGGTCACGGCCAGGATCTCGCCGTCACGGATACCGACGGAGACACCGCCGAGGCCGGGCGAGCCGTTGTGGGAATGGTGCAGGGAACGCGCCCAGATCACGTCGTTGTCCGGCGGGGCCACCATGGCGTACACCTCGGTTCAGATCAGTTTTCCCGTTCCCCCGTACGGGGGAACGAAGACGCGGCCGATCGGTCACTCGGCACGGTAGGCAGCCCGGCCGGGGTGTGCGCACAGCACGCGGCCCGGATGCGCTCCTTCTCACTCGAAAGGCGTATCCGGGCCGCGTGGACCGTATGAAATGACCGCTGGAACGTCATCGCCCAGGGGTCACCGTCGGGGTCAGAGCTTCGTCCACGCCTCCGTGAGCACGGCGCGCAGGATGCCCTCGATCTCGTCGAAGGTGGCCTGGTCGGAGATCAGCGGCGGCGCGAGCTGGACGACCGGGTCGCCACGGTCGTCGGCCCGGCAGTACAGACCGTTCTCGTACAGCGCCTTGGAGAGGAAGCCGTACAGGACGCGCTCGGTCTCCTCGTCGGTGAAGGTCTCCTTGGTGGCCTTGTCCTTCACCAGCTCGATGCCGTAGAAGAAGCCGTTGCCGCGGACGTCGCCGACGATCGGCAGGTCGTGCAGCTTCTGCAGCGTCTTGAGGAACGAGCCCTCGGTGTCCAGGACGTGCTGGTTGAGGCCCTCGCGCTCGAACAGGTCGAGGTTGGCGATACCGACGGCCGCGGAGACCGGGTGGCCACCGAAGGTGTAACCGTGCAGGAAGGTGTTGCCACCCTTGTAGAACGGCTCGGCCAGACGGTCGGAGACGATGCAGGCGCCGATCGGGGAGTAGCCCGAGGTCATGCCCTTGGCGCAGGTGATCATGTCCGGCACGTAGTCGAACTTGTCGCACGCGAACATCGTGCCGAGGCGGCCGAAGGCGCAGATCGTCTCGTCCGAGACGAGCAGCACGTTGTACTGGTCGCAGATCTCGCGGACCCGCTGGAAGTACCCGGGCGGCGGCGGGAAGCAGCCACCGGCGTTCTGCACCGGCTCCAGGAAGACCGCGGCGACGGTCTCGGGGCCCTCGAAGAGGATCTCCTGCTCGATCTGGTCGGCGCACCAGCGGCCGTAGGCCTCGGGGTCGTCGCCGTGGATCGGGGCGCGGTAGATGTTGGTGTTGACCACCTTGTGCGCGCCGGGGACCAGCGGCTCGAAGGGGGCCTTCAGGGCCGGCAGGCCCGTGATGGAGAGGGCGCCCTGCGGGGTGCCGTGGTACGCCACCGCGCGGGAGATGACCTTGTACTTGGTCGGCTCGCCGGTGAGCTTGAAGTACTGCTTCGCCAGCTTCCACGCGGTCTCGACGGCCTCGCCGCCACCGGTCGTGAAGAAGACCTTGTTCAGGTCACCCGGAGCGTAGTCCGCGAGACGCTCGGCGAGCTCGACGGCCTTCGGGTGAGCGTAGGACCACACCGGGAAGAAGGCCAGCTCCTGCGCCTGCTTGTACGCCGTCTCGGCGAGCTCGTGACGGCCGTGGCCCGCGTTGACCACGAAGAGGCCGGAGAGGCCGTCGAGGTAGCGCTTGCCCTTGTCGTCGAAGATGTAGGTGCCCTCGCCACGCACGATGGTGGGAACGGGCGCGTTCTCGTAGTCCGACATGCGGGTGAAGTGCATCCACAGGTGGTCGTACGCGGTTCGGCTGAGGTCCTTGCTCACGGCTATCGGGTTCCCCACATATAGGTCTGCTTCTTGAGCTTGAGGTAGACGAAGCTCTCGGTGGAGCGCACCCCGGGAATGGCCCGGATGCGTTTGTTGATCGTCTCCAGCAGGTGGTCGTCGTCCTCGCAGACGATCTCCACCATCAGGTCGAACGAGCCCGCGGTCATGACCACGTACTCGCACTCGGCCATGGCCGCCAGGGCTTCCGAGACGGGGTCGAGGTCCCCCTCGACATTGATGCCGACCATCGCCTGCCTGCGGAGTCCCACGGTGAGCGGGTCCGTGACGGCGACGATCTGCATCACGCCCTGGTCGAGCAGCTTCTGGACGCGCTGGCGTACGGCCGCTTCGGAAAGGCCCACGGCCTTGCCTATCGCGGCGTACGGACGGCGTCCGTCCTCCTGGAGCTGCTCGATGATTGCGAGAGAGACGGCATCGACCGTCGAGGACGATCCGTTCCCGGTCCTGGAGTCTGCGCTGCGACTGGCCACGCACCCACTCTGCACCGCGACTCGTCTGTCTGGCAAGCCCAGAGCGATGAAATTCGTTGTTTGCGGACCTCGATCTCACGGAATCCGAAGTTGGCGGACTACGGGTATGTCGAAAGCGTCACCGAAGCGATTAGGGTGGAATCTCATCCATCGGACAGCCGACAGGAGGGGTGGTTGTGACCACCGAGGTGCGCCGTCTGCGCAACTACATCAACGGAGAGTTCCGGGACGCCGCGGACGGGCGGACCATCGACGTGGTCAACCCGGTGACGGAAGAGGTCTACGCGACCTCCCCGCTCTCGGGACAGGCCGACGTCGATGCCGCCATGGACGCGGCAGCCGCCGCGTTCCCGGCCTGGCGCGATGTCACGCCGGCCGAGCGCCAGAAGGCCCTGCTCAAGATCGCGGACGCCTTCGAGGAGCGCGCGGAGGACCTGATCGCGGCCGAGTCGGAGAACACCGGCAAGCCGCTGGAGCTCACCCGTACCGAAGAGATCCCGCCCATGGTGGACCAGATCCGCTTCTTCGCGGGTGCCGCCCGGATGCTCGAAGGCCGCTCGGCCGGCGAGTACATGGAAGGCCTGACCTCGATCGTCCGACGCGAGCCGGTGGGCGTGTGCGCCCAGGTCGCGCCGTGGAACTACCCGATGATGATGGCCGTCTGGAAGTTCGCCCCGGCGCTCGCCGCGGGCAACACGGTCGTCATCAAGCCGTCCGACACCACGCCGGCGTCGACCGTGCTGATCGCCGAGATCATCGGCCGGATCCTGCCCAAGGGTGTCTTCAACGTCATCTGCGGCGACCGGGACACCGGCCGCGCGATGGTCGAGCACCCGGCCCCGGCCATGGCCTCCATCACCGGTTCGGTACGCGCCGGCATGCAGGTCGCCGAGTCCGCGGCCAAGGACGTCAAGCGCGTCCACCTGGAGCTCGGTGGCAAGGCGCCCGCCGTGGTCTTCGAGGACAGCGACATCGCCAAGGCCGTCGAGGGCATCTCCGTCGCGGGCTTCTTCAACGCCGGCCAGGACTGTACGGCCGCCACCCGTGTGCTGGTCCACGAGTCGATCCACGACGAGTTCGTCGCGCAGCTCGCCAAGGCCGCGGCCGACACGAAGACCGGGCTTCCGGACGACGAGGACGTGCTCTACGGCCCGCTCAACAACGCCAACCAGCTGAAGCAGGTCAGCGGCTTCATCGAGCGCCTGCCCGCCCACGCCAAGGTCGAGGCCGGCGGTCAGCGGGTCGGTGACAAGGGGTACTTCTACGCCCCCACGGTGGTCTCCGGCCTCAAGCAGGACGACGAGATCATCCAGAACGAGGTCTTCGGGCCCGTCATCACCGTGCAGTCGTTCACGGACGAGGCGCAGGCGCTGGAGTACGCGAACGGCGTCGAGTACGCCCTGGCGTCCTCGGTGTGGACCAAGGACCACTCGCGCGCCATGCGCATGTCCAAGAACCTCGACTTCGGCTGTGTGTGGATCAACACCCACATCCCGCTCGTCGCCGAGATGCCGCACGGCGGGTTCAAGAAGTCCGGCTACGGCAAGGACCTCTCGGCCTACGGCTTCGAGGACTACACCCGCATCAAGCACGTCATGACGTCGCTCGACGACTGACCTGTGTGACGCACAGCGGTTCCTACGGCCCCGGGCTCACGTCCGGGGCCGTTCCCGTGCCCGCCCGCCCCACCGACATGGTGGACGGAAGGGAACCTCCCGAGCCGGACGGCCCGGCCTCCTACGGCTTGCGGGCCACCGCGCCGAACTGGGCGACCTCGGCCGCGGAGCCGGCCGGTTCCGTACGCCACCGGGCGCAGGACACGATGCCCGGATCCAGGATGTCCAGGCCGTCCATGAACGCGGCGAACTCGGCGCGGGTGCGGGCGGTGATCGGTGGGGTGGCGTTCTCGTTCCAGAAGCGCATCGCCGCCTCGTTGCCCTCGCCGCCCAGCTCCAGCGTGGGGTGCGTGAGAACCAGGTAACTGCCCGACGGCACCGCGTCCATCAGCTTCCGTACGATGCCCCGCGCCTCGCCGGTGTCCAGGACGAAGTTCAGGATGCCGAGCATCATCACCGCGACGGGCCGCGCCAGGTCGAGGGTGGGCTCGACGGAGCGCAGGATCCGCTCCGGGTCGTGGGCGTCCGCGTCGATGTACTCGGTGGCGCCCTCGGGCGAGCTCGTGAGCAGCGCCCGCGCGTGCGCCAGCACGATCGGGTCGTTGTCGACGTACACGACGCGGGAGCTGGGGGCGGTGTGCTGGGCGATCTCGTGTGTGTTGTTGAAGGTCGGCAGGCCCGTGCCGATGTCCAGGAACTGGCTGACGCCCACGTCCCCGGCCAGATGCCGCACTGCCCGGCCGAGGAACGCCCGGTCGGCGCGAGCCACTTCGGCGATGCTCGGATACATGCCGGTGATGTGGTCGCCGACCACCCGGTCCACCGGGTAGTTGTCCTTGCCGCCCAGCCAGTAGTTCCAGACGCGTGCGTTGTGCGCGACGTCGGAACGGACGCGGGCGGGGACGGGCGCGGTGCTGGGGTCGGTCACGTCTGCTCCTCCGGTGCCGGGCAGGGCATCACGGGCGATGCCGCGCTTCCATCATGCCGGACCGATCAAGGTGCTTCACGTGCAGGGGAGTTGGCGAGCAGAGCGTGCAGCGCGTCGACGCGGTTGGTGGTGATCGAGTCGACGCCGCGCCGGATGAGGCGGCGCATCGTGCGCTTGGTGTCGGCCGTCCAGGCGGAGACCAGCATCCCGTCCCGGTGCACCCGGTCCGTCAGTTCCCGGCTCACCAGTCCGAACCGGTAGTTCATCCAGCGGGGCTTCACGGCGTCCAGGAGCACGGCGCGCGGCGGCGCGAGCGTGTTCCACGTCAGCGCGATCTCGGCGGCCGGATCGGCGGCCCGGACGCGCAGCATCGCCCCGCCGCCCGCGCAGTAGTACACCCGGTCGGCCGCCCCGCACTCGTGCACCACGCCCACGATGGTGCGTACGGAGGCGTCGGTGCAGCCGGGCAGGTCGATCATCAGGCGGTGATCCGGCGTGGCGAGCAGCGCGTCGTGGAGCGTGGGTACGCCGCCCGACGTCAGCTCGTCCAGTTCCTCGTGGCGGAGCCGGTCGAGACGCCGCTCGTGGCCCCACAGCCGCTCCAGCGTGGAGTCGTGCAGCAGGACGGGCACGCCGTCGCGGGTGACGCGGACGTCGATCTCGACCGCGTCCGCCCCGTGTTCCAGGGCGGAGCGGACCGAGAGCAGCGTGTTCTCCCGGGCTCGGTACGGATCGCCGCGGTGGGCCACGGCGGTGACGGCGCGGGCGGTGTCGAGAGGGTGAACCATGGGGCCATTGTGGTGGTGCGGGGTTACGGGGCCGGGGTCTCCAGCCAGTTCGCCGTGTACGTGTCGATCTCGGCGGCCAGCGTCCGCTTGCCGGCCGCGTCGAGGTAGGACGCCTCCACCGCGTTCTTGGCGAGGTCCGCCACTCCGCGCTCGTCGAGGGCGAGGAGGCGGGCCGCCACCGCGTACTCGTTGTTGAGGTCGGTGCCGAACATCGGCGGGTCGTCGCTGTTGATCGTGACGAGTACGCCCGCCTCGACCATCTCGCGGACCGGGTGCCGTTCGATGTCGGCCACCGCGCGGGTGGCGATGTTCGAGGTCGGGCAGACCTCGAGGGCGATCCGGTGCTCGGCGAGGTGGGCCAGCAGCGCGGGGTCCTGGACGGAGCTGGTGCCGTGGCCGATGCGCTCGGCGCGCAGGGCGGTGAGCGCGTCCCAGACGGTCTGCGGTCCGGTGGTCTCCCCGGCGTGGGGCACCGAGTGCAGGCCCGCGGCGATGGCCCGGTCGAAATACGGCTTGAACTGGGGGCGGTCCACGCCGATCTCCGGCCCGCCGAGGCCGAAGGAGACCAGCCCTTCGGGCCGCAGGTCGACGGCGAGCCGGGTGGTCTCGGCCGCGGCCTCCAGACCGGCCTCACCCGGAATGTCGAAGCACCAGCGCAGGACGACGCCGAGCTCGGCCTCGGCGGCCTTGCGGGCGTCCTCGATGGCCTCCATGAAGCCGGCCTCCGGGATGCCGCGCCGGGTCGAGCTGAACGGGGTGACGGTCAGCTCCGCGTACCGGATGTTCTGGCGGGCCATGTCCCGGGCCACCTCGAAGGTGAGCAGCCGCACGTCCTCGGGGGTGCGGATGAGGTCCACCACGGAGAGGTAGACGTCGATGAAGTGCGCGAAGTCGGTGAAGGTGAAGAAGTCGGCCAGGGCTTCCGGGTCCGTGGGCACCTTGGAGTCGGGGTGGTGCGCGGCCAGTTCCGAGACGATGCGTGGAGAGGCGGAGCCGACGTGGTGGACGTGCAGCTCGGCCTTGGGCAGCCCTGCGATGAAGGGGTGCAGATCGTTCATCGGACTCTCCGGAAGTCTTGGCGTTCGGCGTCTTTCGGCCGGGAGTACCGGCCGCACCGATCATCGTATGCGGGGGTGGACGGCCGGAGGCCGGGCCGTAGCATGACGGGACCACGATGGGGGAGGCCCATGTCAGACAGCACAGAGCAGCCCGGGGGCGGGCCCGCGCCGCACGATCCCTGGGCGCCGCCGGACAGCCGGGTGGACCTGGGGAAGCCGGCCGCCGCCGGACCGCCGCCCGTGCACGACCAGCCGACCGTCAGCGCCATGCCGGGCCTGGGCAGCGGCCCCGTGCCCGGAGGCCAGGGATTCGGGCCGGGTAACGTCGGGGCCGGATACGGGCCGGGCGGCGCGGGCCCCGGATTCGGGCCCGGCGACACGGCCGTACCGCCGCCGCCTGTCGGTCCCAACGGCCCGGGCCAGCCCACTGCGCCCATGGGCCAGTACGGCTACCCGGCCGCGCCCGTCCCGCCGTACGGCGGCTACCCGGGATATCCCGGCTACGGCGCCCAGCCCGGCTGGGGCGGTGGCGCCCCGCCCGCGAACGGGCTGGGCACGGCCTCCATGGTGCTCGGCATCCTGGCCGTCTGCCTGTTCTGCCTCTACGGGATCCCGAGCCTGATCCTGGGCGTGCTCGCCCTGATCTTCGGCATCCTGGGGCGCAAGCGCGTGACCCGCGGCGAGGCCGACAACGGCGGTCAGGCCCTGGCCGGCGTCATCCTGGGGTCGATCGGTCTCGCACTCGGGGCGGCGATCATCGGTTTCTTCATCTGGCTGTTCGCCACGCACAGTGAAGAGTTCGACAACAACGAGTACGAGGACGATCCGTTCGCCACGTCGCTCGTGATCGGGACCAGCCGCTAGGACTGCCTGGCGCCCACATTCGCCGGACGGCTCGGGAAACGGCCGTCCGGCGAAGGGCTCAGCAGCCGTGAACGGTCAGAGCGCGCGCAGTCGCGCCCGCGCCTCCATGAGCGCGAAGCCGAGCAGATTGAGCCCCGCCCAGCGGGCCGGATCATTCGCCCTCGGGTCGTCCCAGGCGTGGCCGATGCCCCAGATGCGGTCAACGGGGCTCGCCTCGACCAACACCCGGTCCCCCGTCGACAGCAGATATCCGCGCAGCGCGGGATCCTGGCCGAATTTGTGGACGCTGCCCTCCACCACCAGGGCGAAGCGCTCGCGCACCCAGACGCTCTCGTCGAAGCCGCGCACCAGGCGGCCCACCTTCTTCGCCGCCGCCGGACTGCTCGCGGCCACGGCCTGTATCTCCGCCTCCTCGTCGCCGAAGAGCCGTGCCTTGCCGGCCATCATCCAGTGCTCGGCCGACGCGTAGGTCACCTCGTCGACGGTGAACGGCGACGGCCACCACTGGCTCAGACAGCTCGATCCGAGCCGGCCGTCGGGCCGCGGCCGATGCCCCCAGAACGGCAGGTACTTCACCTTCTCGCCACGCGCGAGTCTCGCCACAAGATCCTCGGTATGCCCCATGGCAGGTGAGTCTGGCATCCGCCACTGACACTACGTACGGGGATCTTCGTACCGACGCGACACATGGTCGACAGATTCCGTCGCGTAACCAAAAGGCAACAACGGAATCACTTGTTGGCATGGGGTCCCTCTGTCAGGATCGGCACTCAACTCGACCAGAAGCTACGCCGCCCCTGTTCAGAGGGGGAGCGGCGGAGGAGAGCGTCATGGGCAACGGCTTCCACGTGCAGGACCGCTTCGCGGGCGGCGCGCAGTACATCGGCGGAAAACTGCGGTCCGGTACATCGGGACGCCACCACGAGGTGGTGAACCCGGCCACGGGCGAGACGGTGTACCGCTACGAACTGGCCGGCACCGACGACGTCGACGCGGCCGTCGCCGCGGCGGCGGCCGCCTTCCCCGGCTGGTCCGGCGCCACTCCCGGCGAGCGTTCCGAGGCGATGCACCGCTTCGCCGCCGTACTCGCCGAGCAGGCAGACGACTTCGCGTACGCCGAGTCCCTCCAGTGCGGAAAGCCGCTCAAGCTCTCCACCGAGTTCGACGTGCCCGGCACCGTCGACAACGCGGCCTTCTTCGCGGGCGCCGCCCGTCATCTGGAGGGCAAGGCGGCGGCCGAGTACGACGGTGACCACACCTCGTACGTACGCCGCGAGGCGATCGGCGTCGTCGGCTCCATCGCTCCCTGGAACTACCCGCTCCAGATGGCCGCGTGGAAGGTGCTCCCGGCCGTCGCGGCGGGTAACACCATCGTGCTGAAGCCGGCCGAGATCACCCCCCTGACCTCGCTGATGTTCGCCCAGGCGGCCACCGAGGCGGGCATCCCCGACGGCGTGATCAACATCGTCACCGGCGCGGGCAGGGACGCGGGCGAACACCTCGTCGGACACCCCGACGTCGTCATGACCTCCTTCACCGGCTCCACCGCCGTCGGCAAGCGGGTCGCGGAGATCGCCACCTCCACCGTCAAGCGCCTCCACCTCGAACTGGGCGGCAAGGCCCCCTTCGTGGTCTTCGACGACGCGGACCTCGAAGCGGCGGTCAACGGGGCGGTGGCCGGCTCCCTCATCAACACCGGGCAGGACTGCACCGCCGCCACCCGCGCCTACGTGCAGCGGCCCCTCTACGACGCCTTCGTACGGGACGTCGCCGCGCTCATGGAGACCGTCCGGCTCGGCGACCCCTTCGACCCCTCCACGGACCTCGGCCCGCTGATCAGCCACGCCCAGCGTGACCGGGTCGCCGCCTTCGTCGAGCGCGCCCGTGCCTACGCCACCGTCGTCACCGGCGGCGAGGCCCCCGGTGGCGACCTCCGGGACGGCGCCTACTACCGGCCGACCCTGGTCGCGGGCGCCGCCCAGGACAGCGAGATCGTCCAGTCCGAGATCTTCGGACCGGTTCTCGTGGTCCTCCCGTTCGACACCGACGACGAGGGCATCGCCCTCGCCAACGACACCCCGTACGGCCTCGCGGCCTCCGCCTGGACCCGCGACCTGTACCGGGCGAACCGGGCCACCCGCGAGATCAAGGCGGGCTGTGTCTGGATCAACGACCACATCCCGATCCTCAGCGAGATGCCGCACGGCGGGTACAAGGCCAGCGGCTTCGGCAAAGACATGTCGGCGTACTCCTTCGAGGAGTACACGCAGGTCAAGCACGTGATGTACGACAACACCGCGGTCGCCCGCAAGGACTGGCACCGCACGATCTTCGGGGACCGATAGCAGCCGTCGCCTGACCAGCGGCCACACACCCGAAAGGGCAACGCGTATGGAGCAGTACGAGCCCGAGCACCTCTCTCCCGCCCAGCTGGCGGCCACGAGGCGAAGCCTGACCACGGGCAGGGGCGCCCTCACACGCCGTTCGATGCTGCGCGCCTCGGGCATGGGCGCCCTCGCGCTCGGCGGCCTGGGCACGCTCAGCGCCTGCGGCATCCCGCCCGCCAAGCGCGAGGGCGATGCCGCAGCCGCCTCGGACGACCACTCGGCGAAGGAGAAGCAGATCAGCTTCTCCAACTGGACCGAGTACATGGACGTCAGCGAGGACGAGAAGGGCCGTCCGACCCTGGAGGCGTTCACGAAACGCACCGGGATCGAGGTCAAGTACACCGAGGACATCAACGACAACGTCGAGTTCTTCGGGAAGATCAAGCCGCAGCTCGCGGCGGGACAGAACACCGGGCGCGACCTCATATGCGTCACCGACTGGCTGGCCGCGCGCATCATCCGCCTCGGCTGGGCGCAGAAGCTCGACCCGGCGAACCTGCCGCACGCCTTCGCCAACCTCGCGACCCAGTTCCGCACCCCGGACTGGGACCCGGGCCGCGCCTACTCGTACCCCTGGACCGGCATCCCCACCGTCATCGCCTACAACTCCAAGGCGACCGGGGGCCGCAAGGTCGACTCCGTCACGCAGCTGCTCGACGACCCCAAGCTCAAGGGCCGGGTGTCCTTCCTGTCCGAGATGCGCGACTCCGTCGGCATGACGCTGCTGGACATGGGCAAGGACCCCGGGACGTTCGACGACGCCGACTTCGACGCCGCGATCGGCCGCCTCCAGAAGGGCGTCGACAAGAAGCAGATCCGCCGCTTCACCGGCAACGACTACACCGCGGACCTGAGCAAGGGCGACATCGCCGCCTGTATCGGCTGGGCCGGGGACATCATCCAGCTCCAGGCCGACAACCCGGACATCAAGTTCTCGATCCCGGCCGCCGGTTACATCACCTCCAGCGACAACCTGCTGGTCCCCGCGAAGGCACGGCACAAGACCAACGCCGAGAAGCTCATCGACTACTACTACGAGCCGCCGGTCGCCGCCCAGCTCGCCGCGTACATCAACTACGTGTGTCCCGTCGACGGCGTACGCGAGGAACTCGCCAAGATCGACGAGTCGATGGCCGCGAACACCTTGATCCTCCCCGACAAGGAGATGGCCGCGAAATCGCGCGCCTTCCGTTCGCTCAGCTCCAAGGAAGAAACGGCGTACGAGGAGAAGTTCGCCAAGCTCATCGGCGCCTAGAGCCGGACCTTCCCTTCCCTCACCCGCCCTTCCACCACTGGGACTGCGACCCATGACTCAGCAGCAGACAACCGGCGGCGACGTCCGTCTCACCGGGATCAGCAAGACCTACGGCTCCTTCACCGCCGTGCATCCGCTCGACCTGACCGTCCCGCAGGGTTCGTTCTTCGCGCTGCTCGGCGCGTCCGGCTGCGGCAAGACCACCACGCTCCGCATGATCGCCGGCCTGGAGGAGGCGACGACCGGCACGGTCTCGCTCGGCGGCAAGGACATCACCGGCCTGCCCCCGTACAAGCGGCCCGTCAACACCGTCTTCCAGAGCTACGCGCTCTTCCCCCACCTGGACATCACCGAGAACATCGCCTTCGGTCTGCGCAGGCGCGGCATCAAGTCGGTCAAGAAGCAGGTCGACGACATGCTGGAGCTCGTCCAGCTCGGCGACTTCGCCCGCCGCAAGCCGCACCAGCTCTCCGGTGGCCAGCAGCAGCGCGTCGCCGTCGCCCGCGCGCTCATCAACCACCCGCAGGTGCTCCTCCTCGACGAGCCGCTGGGCGCCCTCGACCTCAAGCTGCGCCGTCAGATGCAGCTTGAGCTCAAGCGCATCCAGACCGAGGTCGGCATCACCTTCGTCCACGTCACGCACGACCAGGAGGAGGCCATGACCATGGCCGACACCGTCGCCGTGATGAACGGCGGACGGGTCGAGCAGCTCGGCGCCCCCGCCGATCTGTACGAGAACCCGCGGACCACCTTCGTCGCCAACTTCCTCGGCACCTCCAACCTCATCGAGGGCGAGGTCGTCGAGACCGGCACGGACATCGTCGTCTCGGCCGGCGGCGGAAAGCTCAGGCTGCCCGCAGACCGCTGCTCGACACCCGCCGCGACCGGCGGCAAGCTGCTCCTCGGCATACGCCCCGAGAAGATCTCCTTGGCGCACGCCGACGCCGCCGAGCGGATAGCCGACGGCCGCAACCGGGTCACCGGCCGGATCGTCGACTCCAGCTTCATCGGGGTCTCCACGCAGTACGTCGTGGAAAGCCCGGCGGGCAAGGCGCTCCAGGTGTACGAGCAGAACATCGAGCGCGACGCGCGGCTCGTCCCCGGCGCCGAAGTCGTCCTGCACTGGAATCCGGCGCACACCTTCGGCCTGGACGCCTCCCAGTCCATGCTTGCGGGGACGATGGGTGACGCCGGCGTGGAGACGGTGGAGGACGCGGCGTGACCGTCACCGAGGCGCCCCCCGCGCCACCCACCGCACTCAAGGTGCGCAAGCCCTCCGCCCGCAAGCGGCTCGTGCCCTACTGGCTGCTGCTCCCCGGCATCCTGTGGCTGATCGTCTTCTTCGCCGTGCCGATGGTCTACCAGGCATCGACCTCCGTACAGACGGGATCCCTGGAGAAGGGGTTCGAGGTCACCTGGCACTTCCAGACGTACTGGGACGCGCTGAAGGACTACTACCCGCAGTTCGTCCGGTCCCTGCTGTACGCCGGTTCCGCCACGATCCTGTGCCTGGTGCTCGGCTATCCGCTGGCCTACCTCATCGCGTTCAAGGCCGGCCGCTGGCGCAACCTGGTGCTGGTCCTGGTCATCGCCCCGTTCTTCACCAGCTTCCTGATCCGTACGCTCGCCTGGAAGACGATCCTCGCGGACGGCGGCGCGGTCGTGGACCTGATGAACACGCTGCACGTCCTGGACGTCACCAGCTGGCTCGGCTGGACCGAGTCCAACCGGGTGCTCGCCACCCCGATGGCGGTCGTCTGCGGTCTGACGTACAACTTCCTGCCGTTCATGATCCTGCCGCTCTACACCTCGCTGGAGCGGATCGACGGCCGGCTGCACGAGGCGGCGGGCGATCTGTACGCCACCCCCGCCACGACCTTCCGCAAGGTGACGCTCCCGCTCTCCATGCCGGGTGTCGTCTCCGGCACGCTGCTCACCTTCATCCCCGCCAGCGGTGACTACGTCAACGCGGAACTGCTCGGCTCCACCGACACCAAGATGGTCGGCAGCGTCATCCAGTCCCAGTTCCTGCGGGTCCTGGACTATCCGACCGCCGCCGCGCTCTCCTTCATCCTCATGGCGGTCGTCCTGCTGATGGTCACCTTCTACATCCGCCGCTCCGGGACGGAGGACCTGGTCTGATGCCCGCTCTGCGCTGGATTCGCCGCAACATGATCGTCATCGCGGGTCTGCTGACCCTCGCGTACATGATCGTGCCGAACATCGTCGTCATGGTGTTCTCGTTCAACAAGCCCAACGGGCGCTTCAACTACGCCTGGCAGCGGTTCTCGCTGGACGCCTGGAAGGATCCCTGCGGCGTCGCCGACTTGTGCGGCTCCCTCTCCCTGTCGTTCCGGATCGCGATCTGGGCGACGATCGGAGCGACCGTGCTCGGCACGATGATCGCCTTCGCGCTGGTCCGCTACCGCTTCCGGGCGCGCGGCGCGATCAACTCGCTGATCTTCCTGCCGATGGCCATGCCCGAGGTCGTCATGGCCGCCTCGCTGCTCACGCTCTTCCTCAACATGGGCGCGGAGCTGGGCTACTGGACCGTCCTGATCGCCCACATCATGTTCTGCCTCAGCTTCGTGGTGACCGCGGTCAAGGCACGGGTGATGTCGATGGACCCGAGGCTGGAGGAGGCGGCGCGTGACCTCTACGCGGGGCCCGTCCAGACCTTCGTCCGGGTGACCCTGCCGATCGCCGCGCCGGGAATCGCCGCGGGAGCGCTGCTCGCCTTCGCGCTCTCCTTCGACGACTTCATCATCACCAACTTCAACGCGGGCTCGACCGTGACCTTCCCCATGTTCGTCTGGGGATCGGCACAGCGCGGCACGCCCGTGCAGATCAACGTCATCGGCACGGCGATGTTCATCATTGCCGTGACGGTGGTCCTCGTCGGCCAGCTCGTCGCCAACCGACGGAAGAACAACGCGCAACCCTAGAAAGCTCTGAAGGAGTTGGAAACCATGGCCCCAGCTGCCATGCGTACTGCCGCACACTCGCTCGCCGGCGCCAAGCCGCTCGCGTACTGGCTCGACGACCCGGCGAAGCCGGAGGCGCTCCCCGCGCTCATCGGGGAGGAGCGCTGCGATCTCCTCGTCATCGGCGGCGGATACAGCGGTCTGTGGACCGCCCTGATCGCCAAGGAACGGGATCCCGGGCGCGATGTCGTCCTGATCGAGGGGCACGAGGCGGGCTGGGCCGCCTCGGGCCGCAACGGCGGATTCTGCGCCGCCTCCCTCACCCACGGCCTCCCCAACGGTGTGGAGCGCTGGCCGGACGAGATCCGGAAGCTGGAGGAGCTCGGGGCACGGAACCTCGACGCCATCGAGGCCGCCGTCGCCCGCTACTCCATCGACTGCGAGTTCGAGCGCACCGGCGAGATCGACGTCGCCACCGAACCGCACCAGCTCGAAGAGCTGCGTGCCTGGCACCGGGAGGCCACCGAACTCGGCTTCACCGGGCTGGAGTTCCTCGACCGGGAAGCGGTGCGGGCGGAAGTCGACTCGCCGACATTCCTGGGCGGGCTCCTGGACCGCAGCGGTGTCGCCATGCTGCACCCGGCGAAGCTGGCCTGGGGCCTGAAGCGGGCCTGTGCCGAACTCGGCGTGCGGGTGTACGAGCACACGCGGGGCCTCGACCTGGTGAAGTCCGGTCCGGGGATGGCGGTCCGCACCCCGTACGGGCGGGTCCTGGCGCGCAAGGTCGCGCTGGGTACGAACATCTTCCCCTCGCTGGTCAAGCGGGTGCGCCCGTACACCGTCCCGGTCTACGACTACGCGCTGATGACCGAGCCGCTCACCGAGGAGCAACTGGCCTCGATCGGCTGGAAGAACCGGCAGGGGCTCGGCGACAGCGCCAACCAGTTCCACTACTTCCGGCTCTCCGCGGACAACCGGATCCTGTGGGGCGGATACGACGCCGTCTATCCGTACGGGGGACGGCTGAGCGCCGACCTGGACCAGCGGCCGGAGACGTTCCTCAAGCTCGCGGGCCAGTTCTTCGAGTGCTTCCCGCAGCTCGCCGGTGTGCGCTTCAGCCACGCGTGGGGAGGGGCGATCGACACGTGCTCGCGCTTCTCCGCCTTCTTCGGTACGGCTCATCAGGGGCGGGTCGCCTACGCGGCCGGGTTCACCGGGCTCGGAGTCGGCGCGACCCGGTTCGGCGCCGACGTGATGCTCGATCTGCTCTCCGGTGAGCAGACGGAGCGGACTTCCCTGGAGATGGTCCGCTCCAAGCCCGTGCCCTTCCCGCCCGAGCCGTTCGCCTGGGCCGGCATCGAGCTGACCAAGCGGTCTCTGGCCAGGGCCGACAGCAACGGCGGACACCGCAATCTGTGGCTGAAGGCGATGGACCGGGCCGGCCTCGGCTTCGACAGCTGAACCCGGCCGGACCCATGTGATCCGGCTCACAGCCGACAAGTCCCCGAACCCGCGTAATGAACCGGGCGCGGCGCTCTCTCTCCTGTGAACGCACCGGCAGGTCCCTGCCGGTGCTCACAGGAACGGAAGGCACGCCATGACCGGCCCGGGGGCAAAGTCCGCAGTGGAGTGGCTCGCATCAGTGGCACCGGATCCCGACGCCTGCCGGTGGGAATGGGAGCGCAACCCGCAGGGGATCGCGCTCCTGCCCGCCGGCAGGCGCTGGGACGTGCTGATTCTTCCCGGGGAGCTCGGCTATCCGACCCTCGACGTCCTCACCCGCCTCATCGACCGGCCGGGACCGGTGCTCGCCGACTTCGGCGAGGCCCGGATGGGGTTCTTCGTGCCGCCGGGCACCGTCACCCGCTGGCTCGGCTCCGGCGTAAGAGGAGCAGGTCAGGGCACCTGGATCGTCGTTCCGTATCCCGGCCGCGCGTCCGGCGGAGTGCGCTGGCTCATCCCGCCGGACGGCTCCGGAACGCTGACCGACCCCTCCCTGCTGGAGCTCGCGATGCACGAGGCCGCCGGGTCCGCGGCGCGGGGCGGCGACGAGGGCTGACGCCCCCGGGGGCCGGTGAGCGGAGGGCAAGGGTGGTGGCCGCGCGCTGCCAGAGGTCTTGACAAGTTGATTGGTCTGGACCATGTTGTGGCGCGCCACCCCCCAATTCCCCCCTGCCCGGAGGCTGTTGTGGAACGTACGGGAACCCCCACCCGATGGTCGCGGCTTCTGGCCGCATGTGCGACGACCCTGCTCGCCGCGGCGGGACTGGTCGCGACCGCGCCGGCCGCGGGCGCCGCCGACGCCGAACTGGCACGCAACGGCGGCTTCGAGGCCGGTCTGGACGGCTGGAGCTGTACCGGAGGCAGCGGAGCCGTCGTCGGCACGCCGGTCCACAGCGGCACATCCGCGCTGAGGGGCACTCCGGCGGGCAGCGACAACGCCAAGTGCTCCCAGACCGTCGCGGTCAGACCCGGCTCCACCTACACGCTGAGCTCCTGGGTGCAGGGCGGTTACGTCTACCTCGGCGCGTCCGGCACCGGCACCACCGACGTCTCCACCTGGACGCAGTCGCCCGGCGTCTGGAAGCAGCTCACCACCACGTTCACGACCGGGGCCGCCACCACCTCGGTGACCCTCTACACCCACGGCTGGTACGGCACCCCGGCCTACTACGCCGACGACCTCAGCCTCATCGGCCCGGGCGGTGACCCGGTCACCCTGCCCGCCGTCCCCGCCGGGCTGAGGGCGGGCACGGCCACCTCCTCCTCCGTACCGCTCACCTGGAACGCGGCCTCCGGAGCGACCGGCTACCACGTCTACCGCGGCGGCACCAAGGTCCTCACCGTCACCGGCACCTCGGCCACCGTCACCGGCCTCACCGCCTCGACCGCGTACAGCTTCCAGGTCAGCGCGGTGAACGCCGCCGGTGAGTCCGCCAGGTCGGCCGCGGTCTCCGCCACCACGACGGCGGGCGGCGGCGGAGGGGGCGGTGGTCTGCCGGCCCACGCCCTCGTCGGCTATCTGCACTCCAGCTTCGCCAACGGCTCGGGCTACACGCGCATGGCGGACGTGCCCGACTCCTGGGACGTCATCAACCTCGCCTTCGGCGAGCCGACCTCCGTCACGTCCGGCGACATCCGCTTCTCGCTCTGCCCGGTCGCCGAGTGCCCGAACGTCGAATCCGCGGCCGAGTTCAAGGCGGCCGTCAAGGCCAAGCAGGCCGCCGGCAAGAAGGTGCTCATCTCCATCGGCGGCCAGAACGGCCAGGTCCAGCTCGCCACCACCGCCGCCCGCGACACCTTCGTCTCCTCGGTGAGCAGGATCATCGACGAGTACGGGCTGAACGGCCTGGACATCGACTTCGAGGGCCACTCCCTGTCGCTGAACACCGGCGACACCGACTTCCGCAGCCCGACCTCGCCGGTGATCGTCAACCTGATCTCGGCCGTGAAGACGCTCAAGGCGAAGTACGGCGCCGGCTTCGTGCTGACCATGGCCCCGGAGACCTTCTTCGTCCAGCTCGGCTACCAGTACTACGGCTCGGGCCCCTGGGGCGGCCAGGACCCGCGCGCCGGGGCCTACCTCCCGGTCATCCACGCCCTGCGCGACGACCTCACCCTGCTGCACGTCCAGGACTACAACTCGGGCTCCATCATGGGCCTGGACAACCAGTACCACTCGATGGGCGGCGCCGACTTCCACATCGCCATGACCGACATGCTCCTCACCGGCTTCCCGGTCGCCGGTGACCAGGCGAAGGTCTTCCCGGCACTGCGCCCCGAGCAGGTCGCCATCGGTCTGCCGGCCTCGACGCAGGCGGGCAACGGGCACACCTCACCCGCCGAGGTGAACAAGGCCCTGAACTGTCTGACGAAGAAGACCGACTGTGGCACGTACCAGACCCACGGCACCTGGCCCGCGCTGCGCGGACTGATGACCTGGTCGATCAACTGGGACCGCTTCAACCAGTGGGAGTTCTCGAAGAACTTCGACGCCTACTTCGGCGGCTGAGCGCCCACAGCGCCACCAGCAGGACCCCGCTCAGGCACCAGCTGGCGACCACGTCGAGCGGCCAGTGGTAGCCGCGCAGTACGAGACCGATGCTCGTCGCCGCCGTCAGCAGGACGGCGGCGGCGGGCATCATCCACGTGCGCTTCAGGTACGGGGCGAGGAGCATCGCCGCCGCCCCGTACGCCACCGCGGAGGTGGCCGTGTGGCCCGACGGGTAGTAGCCGGTCGCCTCGGTCAGCGGGCCCTGGCGGTCGGTCCACAGCTTCAGCGGGACCACCAGCGCGGGCACGGCGGCCATCGTGAGGGCCGCGTACAGGGGTTGCGGACGGTCGCCCCGCACCAGCGCGAAGACGATCGCGCAGAGCAGTACGGGGAGGGCGACCTGCATGTTGCCGAGGTCGGTGAAGACCTCCGCGACCGCCACGGGGCCGCGGCCGGCCAGCGCCCCGCCGACGCGCTCGTCCGGACCGAGCAGGGGGCCGTCGGCCACGACCTGCCAGGTGATGAGTCCGAAGACCGCGAGCAGCGAGGCCACGACGGTCAGGATTCCCGCGGGGGAGAAGAGAGGAGCCGGTGACCCAGGAACAGGGGGGGTTGTTCCTGGGTCACCGGCGGGATCGGTCTGCCGCGCGCCCCGGGGGGTGTGGGGCGGGCGGCCATCCGATCGGTGAGGAGTTCCGGAACCAGAGGCTCCAGTGGTGTGCGCGTGGGCACAACCGGGACGGCACCGGGGAAGCGCCGAACCGGAGTCGCCCGCAGTCTCCTGCGAGCGGCGTGTTTCTCTCATCTGCAGAAACCGTACGTCAGCCGGAGGGGGACCGACAGCCGGAAACGGATCCCGCCATCGGCCCCCCACACGTTCTTCACAGGCCCACACGCCTGGGCCGCCGCGTCCCCGCGTGTCCGCCTCGCGGCGTTCGGCGGGGATTCGCACGGATCAGACCGTGGCGAAAGCCTGCTCGATGATGTCGAGGCCCTCGTTCAGCAGGTCCTCGCCGATGACGAGCGGCGGCAGGAAGCGCAGGACGTTGCCGTACGTGCCACAGGTGAGGACCAGCAGACCCTCGGCGTGGCAGGCCTTGGCCAGGCCGGCGGCGGCAGCCGGGTTCGGGTCCTTCGTGCCCGACTGGACCAGCTCGATCGCGATCATCGCGCCGCGGCCGCGGATGTCACCGATGATGTCGCCGTTGGGGAGCTTCGACTGCATCTCGGCGAGGCGCCCCTTCATGACCTCCTCGATGCGCTTGGCCTTCGCGTTCAGGTCCAGCTCGCGCATCGTCTCGATGGAGCCGAGCGCGCCCGCGCAGGCCACCGGGTTCCCGCCGTACGTGCCACCGAGGCCGCCCGCGTGCGCGGCGTCCATGATCTCGGCGCGGCCCGTCACGGCGGAGAGCGGCAGGCCGCCCGCGATGCCCTTGGCGGTGGTGATCAGGTCGGGGACGATGCCCTCGTCCTCGCAGGCGAACCACTGGCCGGTGCGGCAGAAGCCGGACTGGATCTCGTCCGCCACGAAGACGATGCCGTTGTCCTTGGCGAACTGGGCGATCGCCGGGAGGAAGCCCTTGGCGGGCTCGATGAAGCCGCCCTCGCCGAGGACCGGCTCGATGATGATCGCGGCGACGTTGTCCGCGCCGATCTGTTTGGTGATCTCGTCGATGGCCTGCGCGGACGCCTCGGCGCCGGCGTTCTCGGCGCCGGTCGGCCAGCGGTAGCCGTACGCCACCGGGACGCGGTAGACCTCGGGCGCGAACGGACCGAAGCCCTGCTTGTACGGCATGTTCTTCGCCGTCAGCGCCATCGTGAGGTTGGTCCGGCCGTGGTAGCCGTGGTCGAAGACGACGACGGCGGTGCGCTTGGTGTAGGCGCGGGCGATCTTGACGGCGTTCTCGACGGCCTCGGCGCCCGAGTTGAACAGCGCGGACTTCTTCGCGTGGTCGCCCGGCGTCAGCTCGGCCAGCTGCTCACAGACCTCGACGTACCCCTCGTACGGCGTGACCATGAAACAGGTGTGGGTGAAGTCGGCGAGCTGCGCGGACGCGCGGCGTACGACGGCCTCGGCGGAGGCGCCCACCGACGTCACGGCGATACCGGAGCCGAAGTCGATCAGACGGTTGCCGTCGACGTCCTCGATGATCCCGCCACCGGCGCGGGCCGTGAACACCGGCAGGGTGGAGCCCACCCCCGCGGCGACCGCCGCGACACGGCGAGCCTGCAGCTCGACCGACTTCGGGCCGGGAATGGCGGTGACGAGGCTGCGCTCCTGCGGGACTGCGCTCATGAGGGGCTCCTGGGGGTGTTTCGTACGCTTCTCTTCCTGCAGGCTAGGGGCGGTGAGCGCCGACGGTCATACGCCGATCGGGAGTGGTGGGGGGCGTGTCCTTGTCCCATCCGGACAGATGGGTGTACGAGGCGGCGAAGTCACCGCTCCGGGACCGGCTCGGGTGCCTGGCTGAACTCCTGGTGCGGGCGCACTAGATTGACCGGGGCAGCGGACGGACCAGGCCGGTCAGGGGGCAGCGGTTCATGGACACCGAAGGCACGTACGGCGCACGGGACACACGGGCGAATCAGGTGCCCCGCCCGAGCGCGCCGCCGCCCGGCCCGCCCCCGCCCGCAGGTCTTCCACCGGCGGTGCCGCCGCCCCCGCCTCCTGCCGGGCCTCCGCCGGGCCCGCCGCGCCCGGACCGTGCCCCGGCCGCGGGCCCGCGCCCCGACGAGTGGCTGCGCACCCCGCGTCTCCCGCAGGCGCCCGGTGTGTGGAGGTACGGCCACACGCCCCGGCCGCCCGAGAAGCCGGACGAGGTCTCCGACCGGTCCCTCGTGGTCGGCACGGTGATCGCGGTCCTGTGCGGAGTGCTCGTCTGGTCCCTGTGGCGCAACGGGTACATCCCCTACCGCCTCGTCCCGCTGAAGCTCTTCACCCCCCGCGAGTGGTGGTACGTGGGCAGCGCGGGCGGTCCGCGGACCGTGGAGGGCGTCGACGCCCTGACGGTGTACGAGGCACTCCTGTTCGGGCTGCTCGTGTACGGCTGCGGGCGCCTGGGGAACTGGCCCGAGCTCTTCCGGCGGCATGTCGCCGGACGGGGGCAGCCCTTCCTCGCCGTGGCCACCGCCGCCATGGCCGGCGTCGCCCAGCTCCTCGTCTGGCAGGGCGCCGTGCCGCTCGTCAGGCCCGTCCTCATCCTGATCGCCTCCGTCGCGGGCGGTGAGGTCTTCCAGAGCCAGAGCGTCGTGAACGTGATCTACGTACTGATCACGGCAGCCGTCCTGTACCCGTTCGCCCGCCTGGGCCGCTGGCGCGAACTCCTCGCCGCCCGCCGCGAGGGCCCGTCCGGCGGTCAGGGCGCCGCTCCCGCCCCGGAGACGGCCCCCGACACGGACGCCGACCGGTGGCCCGAGCTGCGCGCGGCAGCGCAGACGGACGCCGCCGAGACGCTCACCGCCGAGGTGCGCGCCGGCCGGATGAACGACGTGGACTGCGCACGGCTGCGCCACGCCTGGACCGTCGCCCGCGCACACCCCGAGCGCCTCGCCGGATTCACCGACGCCGTCCTGCGCGCGGGGGGCGCCGCCGCCCTGCACCCCTCCGGTCACCGCGACCTGCCGGTGCGCACCGCGCGGCACGACGTCCTGACCGGTCAGGTGCGCGTCGGCAGGTGCGCCGACGACGCCCGTAACCCCTATGCGCGCCGTGGATCGGGCGTCGCCCTGGAACCCGGGACGCTCGGCACCTCCCTGCTCGCGGTGGGACCGCCCGGCTCGGGCAAGTCCGCCTCCCTCGTACGGCCCGTCGTCGAGTCCCTCGCGCTCCGGGCGCTCGCCGGCCAGGCCGCCGTGCTCGCGGTGGGCGGGGGCGGAGCCGCGTCCGGCCCCGACGAGGCGTACGACGTCGTGGTGCGGATCGGTGATCCCCGTTCCCTGCACGACTTCGACCTGTACGCGGGGACGACCGATCCCGACGAGGCCGCCGGGGTGCTCGCGGAGGGGCTCGTCGGCGATGTGTCCACGACGGACAGCCGGCGCGCGGCCACGGTGCTGGCCCAGCTGCTCGGCCCCTTCCGCGCGGTGCACGGCCGCTTTCCGGGCGTTCCCGAGCTGCGGGAACTGCTCGACGGCGCCCCGGACGCGCTCGCCTCGCTGCGCGGGGCGCTGGAGGCGGGCGGCCACGGAGGGATGCTGCGCGAACTCGAGGCCAGGACCCGGCAGGCGGGCGGCGCCGGGGACCCCGGGCCTGTGCTCGCCGACCGGATCGCGTTGCTCGACCGGCCCGCGTTCGCCGGATTCTTCGCCACCGGGGACGAGGGCCACCCGTTCTCGCTGCGCTCCCTGGGGCAGCTTCCGCTGCGGGTCCGTATCGATCTGCCGGAGCGCACCCACGCGGAGGCGTCACGGCTTCTCGCGCGGCTGGTCCTCGCCCAGTTCACCGCCGTCGCGGCGGCGCGCGGGGACCGGTCACTCTTCGTCTGCCTGGTCCTGGACGACGCGACGCACACGGTGACCCCGCAGACCGTGCGCGGAATCCGGCGGCTCCGGTCGGTCAACGCGGGCGCCGTCCTCACGCTCCGTACCGTCGACGACGTCCCGGAAGGACTGCACACCGCGCTGATGGGCGCCGTCGGCTGCTGCATGGCGTTCTCCGGCGTGACCACCTGGGACGGCAAGCGGTTCGCCGAGGTCTGGGGCAAGGAGTGGGTCTCCACCAGGGAGGTCGCCCAGCACACCGTCTTCGCCGACCAGCCCTTCACCCGCGCCCTGCACGCCCTGCGCAAGCTGGTGACCGGCAAGGCGGTGACGACGGACGCCGTGACCGTACGACAGGTCGAGCGGGAACGCTGGTCGGCCTCCGAACTGGCCTACTCGCTCCCCGCCGGGCACGCCGTCCTCTCCCTCACGACGGTGGACGGCGAGCACGCGCCACCGCTCCTGGTGGAGCTGGGAGGCTGAGCCGCCCTACCGGGCAGTAGCCCAGGTGGCGGCTCCACGGACTCTGCCGCCCTGGCAGAATCGAAGGAGCCGTTCGTACGGGACGGCGAAATCGATCCAGAGGGTCCGCCGTCCCATGCCCCCCACACTCGCCTCGCTCGCCCAGCACTCGGCGCTCAAGCTCAAGGTCCGCGCGGGGGCCGACCGCCTCGACACCCCGGTGCGCTGGGCGCACGCCAGTGAGCTCACCGACCCCGTGCCCTACATGGAGGGCGGGGAGCTCCTCCTCGTCACCGCCACCAACCTCGACGCCGAGGACGGTGCGGCCATGCTCCAGTACGTGCGACGGCTGGCCGCCGCCGGTGTCGCGGGGCTCGGCTTCGCCGTCGGCGTGAACTACGACGAGATCCCGCAGGCCCTCGTCGACGCCGCCGAGGAGGCCGGGCTGCCGCTCCTGGAAGTCCCGCGCAGGACCCCGTTCCTCGCCATCAGCAAAGCCGTGTCCGCGGCCATCGCCGCCGACCAGTACCGCGCCGTCACCGCCGGTTTCGAGGCCCAGCGCGAGCTGACCAAGGCCGCCGTCGCGGGCGACGGGCCCGGCGAACTCCTCACCCGCCTCGCCGCCCACGTCGACGGCTGGGCGGCTCTGTACGACACCTCCGGCGCCGTCGTGGCCGCCGCGCCCGACTGGGCCGCCAGACGTGCCGCCCGCCTCACCCCCGACGTGGAGCGCCTCCGGGACCGTCCCGCCCCGGCCAGCGTCGTCGTCGGCGACACCGACGACCGGGTCGAGCTCCAGTCCCTCGGCACAGGCCGCCGCGTCCGCGGCGCGCTCGCCGTCGGTACGGGCGCGGCACTCGGCACCGCCGAGCGGTACGCCGTGCACTCCGCGGTCGCCCTCCTGACGCTCACGACCGCACGCTCCCGCTCCCTCCAGGGCGCCGAACAGCGCCTCGGCGCCGCCGTGCTGCGCATGTTGCTCGCCGGACAGTCCGACCACGCCCGGGCCGTCGCCGGAGACCTGTACGGCGGACTGCTGGACGCCCCCTTCCGGCTGCTGATCGCGGAGGCGGCACCCGGGTCCACCCCCGAACTCCTCGCCGAGACCATGGAGGCCGCCGCGGCCCGCGCCGGGGAGGCGCTGCTGATGGTCCCCGAGGGCGAGCGGGTCGTCGTGCTCGCGGCGGACGGCGGTGCCGCCGTCACCTCCTGCGCCGGCTACGCCGAGGCCCAGGAGGGCCGCCCGGCCCGCGAACCCGGCACCGAGGACGGTGAGGTCGTCGTCGGCCTCTCCGCGCCCTGCGGCCCGATCGCCGTCGCCGCCGCGTACAAGCAGGCCGAGCAGGCCCTCTCGGTCGCCCGCCGTCGCGGCAGGGCCCTCGTCGAGCACGAGGAGCTGGCCGCGGGCTCCGTACTCCCGCTGCTCGCCGACGACGCCGTACGGGCCTTCGCCGACGGGATGCTCCGAGCCCTGTACGAGCACGACGCCAAGGGCCGCGGCGACCTCGTCGCCTCGCTGCGCGCCTGGCTCTCCCGGCACGGCCAGTGGGACGCGGCCGCCGCCGACCTGGGCGTCCACCGCCACACCCTGCGCTACCGGATGCGCCGCGTGGAGGAGATCCTCGGCCGGTCCCTGGACGATCCGGACGTCCGGATGGAGCTCTGGCTGGCGCTGAAGGTCACGACGGCCGCGGCGTCGGGCGCTCCCGGAGCTTCCGGCACCCCCGCGACCTGATCCCCGACAAAGCGGAGCATCGACGGGGCCCTGTGCTCCACGCCGGACAAACGTCATCCGCGTCCGGCCGCCCTACGGTGGGGGAGCAGCACACCCACGAGCTTCACGACCTCCGAAGGGCCGGACCCGCCATGACTTCCACCCACGCCTTCTGGCTGGCCGGCCGCCAGGCCACCGGCGAGGACAGCTTCGACGTCACCAACCCCTGGGACGGCCGTCTCGTCGGCACGGTCAGCGTGCCCACCGACGCGCAGACCGAGGAAGCCGTCGCCGCCGCGCACGCCGTCCGCGAGGAGTTCGCCACGACCCCGGCCCACGTCAGGGCCGCCGCGCTCGACCACGTCGTACGCCGCCTCGTGGAGCGCACCGAGGAGATCGCCCAGCTGATCTCCGCCGAGAACGGCAAGCCCATCAAGTGGGCCCGCGGCGAGGTCGGCCGCGCCGTCTCCGTCTTCCGCTTCGCCTCCGAGGAGGCCCGCCGTTTCAACGGCGGCGACGCCCAGCGCCTGGACACCGACGCCGGCGGCACCGGCCGTCTCGGGCTGACCCGGCGCTTCCCGCGCGGCACCGTCCTCGGGATCTCGCCCTTCAACTTCCCGCTCAACCTGAGCGCGCACAAGGTCGCCCCGGCCATCGCCGTCGGCGCCCCGATCATCCTCAAGCCCGCCCCGGCGACCCCGATCTCCTCGCTGATCCTGGGTGAGCTGCTGGCCGAGACCGACCTCCCGGCCGGTTCCTGGTCCGTGCTGACGGTCCCCAACGACCGTATGCCGGCCCTCGTCCAGGACGAGCGGCTGCCCGTGATCTCCTTCACCGGGTCCGGCCCGGTCGGCTACTCGATCATGGATTCGGTCCCGCGCAAGCACTGCACCCTGGAACTCGGCGGCAACGGAGCGGCGGTCGTCCTCGGCGACTGGGCCTCCGAGGAGGACCTGGACTGGGCCGCGACCCGTATCGCGACCTTCTCCAACTACCAGGGCGGCCAGTCCTGCATCTCGGTGCAGCGCGTCATCGCGGACGCCTCGGTCTACGACCGCCTCGTCCCGAAGATCGTCTCGGCCGTCGAGGCCCTGGTCACCGGTGACCCGTCCGACGCCACCACCGACGTCGGCCCCCTGGTCAGCGAGGACGCCGCCAAGCGCGTCGAGTCCTGGGTCGACGAGGCCGTCCAGGCCGGTGCCGCACTGCTCACCGGCGGCAAGCGCGACGGGGCGACGTACGCCCCGACCGTGCTCACCGAGCTCCCGGACAACGTCACCCTCTCGGGCGAAGAGGTCTTCGGCCCGGTCCTGTCCGTGCAGAAGGTCGACGGCGAGGCGGAGGCCTTCGCCGCCGTCAACTCCTCCAAGTACGGCCTCCAGGCCGGCGTGTTCACCCACGACCTGCAGACCGCCTTCCGCGCCCACCGCGCCCTGGAGGTCGGCGGCGTGATCATCGGTGACGTCCCCTCGTACCGCGCGGACCAGATGCCCTACGGCGGCGCCAAGCAGTCCGGCGTCGGCCGTGAGGGCGTGCGCTACGCGATGGACGACTACACCTACGAGCGCGTCCTCGTCCTCACCGGCCTCGCCCTGTAGGACACCCCGAACGGCCGCCTGCCTTCCGCCCGGACAGCGATCGCAGCAGGCGGCACGACGAACGGCCGCAGCCCACTGTGCGGGGGCTGCGGCCGTTCGCGCACCCTGCCGCAGGGGTGGTGGGACCGGGGCACATCGGGTACATACGGACGAGTGGGCCGACCGGAGAAAACGCGCCGGCCGGTCCCCGACGACCCGGCCCCACCCGAACCGAGAAGCGGCGAGGTGAGTTCCTCATGTCCGCCCCACCCGCACCACCCGAACCGTCCCAGGCGCCCAAAGTCACCGAACGCGAAGCGCGCAGGGTGGCCGAGGCCGCCCGTGAGCAGGACTGGCGCAAGCCCAGTTTCGCCAAGGAGCTCTTCCTCGGCCGCTTCCGGCTCGACCTGATCCACCCCCATCCCCTCCCGGCCGAGGAGGACGTGCGTCGCGGCGAGAAGTTCCTCGCCCGGCTGCGTACCTTCTGCGAGACGAGGATCGACGGCGCGCTGATCGAGCGGGAGGCCAGGATTCCCGACGAGGTGATCAACGGCCTCAAGGAACTCGGCGCCCTCGGCATGAAGATCTCCACCGACTACGGCGGCCTCGGCCTCACCCAGGTGTACTACAACAAGGCCCTCGCCCTGATCGGCTCGGCCAGCCCCGCGCTCGGCGCGCTGCTGTCCGCGCACCAGTCGATCGGAGTACCGCAGCCGCTGAAGATCTTCGGCACGCAGGAGCAGAAGGACGCCTTCCTGCCCCGGCTGGCCAGCACGGACATCTCGGCGTTCCTCCTCACCGAACCCGACGTCGGGTCCGACCCGGCCAGGCTCGCCACCACCGCCGTGCCCGACGGCGAGGACTACGTGCTCGACGGCGTGAAGCTGTGGACGACCAACGGGGTCGTCGCCGACCTGCTGGTCGTCATGGCCCGCGTCCCGGAGTCCGAAGGCCACAGGGGCGGGATCACCGCCTTCGTCGTCGAGGCGGACGCCCCGGGGATCACCGTGGAGAACCGCAACGCCTTCATGGGCCTGCGCGGCCTGGAGAACGGCGTCACGCGCTTCCACCGGGTCCGGGTCCCCGCCGCCAACCGCATCGGCCCCGAGGGCGCGGGCCTCAAGATCGCCCTGACCACCCTCAACACCGGCCGCCTCTCGCTGCCCGCCATGTGCGTGGGAGCGGGGAAGTGGAGCCTGAAGATCGCCCGCGAATGGTCGGCGGCGCGGGAGCAGTGGGGCCGGCCCGTCGCCCGGCACGAGGCCGTCGGCGCGAAGATCTCCTTCATCGCCGCGACCACCTTCGCGCTGGAGGCCATCGTCGACCTGGCCTCGCAGATGGCCGACGAGGACCGCAACGACATCCGCATCGAAGCCGCGCTGGCGAAGCTGTACGGCTCCGAGATGGGCTGTCTGATCGCCGACGAGCTGGTCCAGATCCGGGGCGGCCGCGGTTTCGAGACCGCCGACTCCCTCGCCGCCCGTGGCGAACGGGCCGTCCCCGCCGAGCAGTTGCTCCGTGACCTGCGGATCAACCGGATCTTCGAGGGCTCCACGGAGATCATGCATCTCCTGATCGCCCGCGAGGCCGTCGACGCCCACCTCAAGGTGGCGGGGGACATCATCGACCCCGAGAAACCGTTGTCGGCCAAGGCGAAGGCGGGTGCCAACGCGGCGGGCTTCTACGCCCGCTGGCTCCCGAAGCTGGTCGCAGGACCGGGACAACTGCCGCGCACGTACGCCGAGTTCCACCCGCCCGGACATCCGGACCTGTCCACCCACCTGCGCTACGTCGAACGCTCCTCCCGCAAACTGGCCCGCTCCACGTTCTACGCGATGTCCCGCTGGCAGGGCCGCATGGAGACCAAGCAGGGCTTCCTCGGCAGGATCGTCGACATCGGCGCGGAGCTCTTCGCGATGAGTGCCGCCTGCGTCCGCGCCGAACTCCTGCGCACCACCGGCGAACACGGCCGCGAGGCGTACCAACTGGCCGACGTCTTCTGCCACCAGTCCCGCATCCGGGTAGAGGAACTCTTCACCCGCCTGTGGTCCAACACGGACGACCTCGACCGGCGCGTGGTCGACGGGGTCCTCTCCGGGACGTACACCTGGCTGGAGGAAGGCGTCGTCGACCCGAGCGGCGACGGCCCGTGGATCGCCGATGCCACCCCCGGCGCCTCGACGAAGGAGAACGTCCACCGGCCCATCCGCTGAGCCGTGACGGCGGGGCACGTCCACGCGCTGGACGTGCCCCGCCGTCGTGTCCGCCGCACGGCAGGATGGCTGCCGTGACCGTCATCCACATCCCCGGCTCCAAGTCCGTCACCGCCCGCGCGCTGTTCCTGGCCGCCGCCGCCGACGGCACCACCACCCTCGTACGCCCCCTGCACTCGGACGACACCGAGGGCTTCACGGAGGGGCTGACCCGCCTCGGCTACACCGTGACCCGCGAGCAGGACCGCTGGCACATCGAGGGGCGCCCGGCCGGCCCCGCCGTCGCCGAAGCAGATGTGTACTGCCGTGACGGGGCCACCACCGCCCGCTTCCTGCCGACGCTCGCCGCCGCCGCCGCCTCCGGCACGTACCGCTTCGACGCCTCCGCGCAGATGCGCCGCCGCCCCCTCGCCCCGCTCACCGAGGCCCTGCGCACCCTGGGCGTCGAGCTGCACCACGAGGCGGCCGAGGGCCACCACCCGCTGCGGATCGAGGCGTCGGGCATCAAGGGCGGCGAACTGACCCTGGACGCGGGGGAGTCGTCGCAGTACCTCACCGCCCTTCTCATGCTCGGACCGCTCACCTCCGAGGGCCTGCGCATCGACGTCACCGAACTGGTGTCGGCGCCGTACATCGAGATCACCCTCGCGATGATGCGCAGCTTCGGTGTCGAGACGGTCCGGGAGGGCGACACCTTCACCGTCCCGCCCGGCGGATACCGGCCCACCACGTACGCGGTCGAACCGGACGCCTCCACCGCGAGCTACTTCTTCGCCGCCGCCGCGCTCACCGGACGCGAGGTGACCGTGCCCGGCCTCGGCCGGGACGCGCTCCAGGGCGACCTGCGCTTCGTCGACGTCCTGCGCCGCATGGGCGCCGACGTCCGTACGACGGCGGACGCGACGACCGTCGGCTCCACCGGCACCCTGACGGGCCTCACGGTCAACATGCGTGACATCTCCGACACGATGCCGACGCTGGCGGCCATCGCGCCGTTCGCCTCCTCGCCCGTCCGTATCGAGGACGTCGCCAACACCCGGGTGAAGGAGTGCGACCGGCTCGACGCCTGCGCCGACAACCTCCGGCGCATGGGCATCACCGTGCACACGGGCCACGACTGGATCGAGATCCACCCCGGCACCCCCCGTGCCACCGAGATCACCACTCACGGCGACCACCGCATCGTCATGTCGTTCGCCGTCACCGGTCTGCGCGCACCGGGCATGACGTACGACGACCCCGGCTGCGTACGCAAGACGTTCCCCCGCTTCCACGAGACCTTCGCGGATTTCGCTGCCACCGGGGCCAGTTAGGGTTTCCGGGCCTCGTCGTCCACAGGAGAACTCATGGCCACGCCGCCCCACCAGCCCCACCAACCCTGGCCCTACCAGCCCCTGCCCCCGTTCGGATTCGGCGGCACCCCGCCGCTTCCCTGCGACATCTGCGGTGCGATACCCGCCGTTCACACCGTCGTACGCGGTCACCAGGGGCTCGTCGTCACCCTGCGCTTCCTGACGAAGGAAGGCACCTTCTGCCGGGTCTGCGGGACCTCGCTCTACCGGAAGATGACGTCGGACACCCTCTGGCAGGGCTGGTGGGGGCTGCTGTCCGTGTTCGCGGCCCCGGTCACCCTGTTCATGAACATCGGCGCGCGCCGCCGGATCCGCGCGCTGCCGCATCCGGTGGGGAACCTGCGGCCCCAGCTCGCCCCCGGCCGCCACGTCCTGGCCAGGCTGCCCGCCCTGGTCATCACCGGCGCCCTCGTCGCGGCCCTCGGCTTCCTCGTCGTGCCGCGGCTCATCCCCTCCACCCCGGCCAAGTTCATGGCCGGCGACTGCGGACGCAACAACGCCGAGTGGCCCGAACAGGACCTCGAAGAGGTCGGGTGCAGCTCGCAGGAGGCCGAGTTCTGGCTCTCGAAGGGCGAGAAGTGCTGGGGAAGGGACTGGCTCGTGTACCTCGACTACAGCGCCCGGCAGGAGATGCTGTGCGCGCACCCCATGGAGAAGTGACAGCGTCCCTCGCTGAAGCGACACGGCTCCGACGGGGACGTGACACGGCTCCCGCAGGGAAGTGACACGGCCGGGCAGGCACCCACGGGGACGCCCTGTCACGGCACACAGCCGTTGCGGCAACAATGGGGGGCATGAGCGACAGCCCTGCCCCCCTCGCCGATCCGCATCTGATCTTCGACGCCGCGGACGGCCGCCGGGATCTCGTGATCCTCGGCTCCACCGGGTCCATCGGCACCCAGGCCATCGACCTGGTGCTGCGCAACCCCGACCGCTTCCGCGTCACCGCCCTCTCCGCCGCGGGCGGCCGGGTCGCCCTGCTCGCCGAGCAGGCGCGGCGCCTCCGGGTGCGCACGGTCGCCGTCGCCGCCGAGGACAAGGTGCCGGCGCTGCGCGAGGCGCTGCGCGAGGAGTACGGGGCGGGCGAGCCGCTCCCCGAGATCCTGGCCGGGCCCGACGCGGCCACCGCGCTCGCCGCGAGCGACTGCCACACCGTGCTGAACGGCATCACCGGCTCGATCGGCCTCGCCCCGACCCTCGCCGCCCTGAAGGCGGGCCGCACCCTCGCGCTCGCCAACAAGGAGTCGCTCATCGTCGGCGGCCCGCTGGTGAAGGCGCTCGCGGCCCCCGGCCAGATCATCCCGGTCGACTCCGAGCACGCCGCGCTCTTCCAGGCCCTGGCGGCAGGCACCCGCGCCGACGTCCGCAAACTCGTCGTCACCGCCTCCGGCGGTCCCTTCCGGGGGCGTACGAGAAGTGAGCTGGCCGACGTCACCAGGGAGCAGGCCCTCGCGCACCCGACCTGGGCGATGGGCCCGGTCATCACCATCAACTCGGCGACCCTGGTCAACAAGGGCCTGGAGGTCATCGAGGCGCACCTCCTCTACGACATTCCGTTCGACCGGATCGAGGTGGTGGTCCACCCGCAGTCCTACGTCCACTCCATGGTCGAGTTCACGGACGGATCCACGCTCGCCCAGGCCACCCCGCCGGACATGCGCGGACCGATCGCCATCGGCCTGGGCTGGCCGCAGCGCGTCCCCGACGCCGCCCCCGCGTTCGACTGGACGAAGGCGTCCAGCTGGGAGTTCTTCCCGCTGGACACCGAGGCCTTCCCGTCCGTCGGGCTCGCCCGGCACGTGGGCACCCTGGGCGGCACGGCACCCGCGGTCTTCAACGCCGCCAACGAGGAGTGCGTGGACGCGTTCCTGGCGGGACGGCTCCCCTTCAACGGAATCATGGATACGGTCACCGCAGTGGTGACCGAACACGGCACCCCTGCCACGGGAACTTCACTGACGGTCGCGGACGTCCTGGAGGCGGAGGCCTGGGCGCGAGCCCGGGCCCAGGAGCTCTCGGCGAAAGCGACAGCGGAGGCGCGCGCATGAGTTTGACGACGGTCCTGTTGACGATCCTGGGGATCGCCATTTTCGCCGTGGGTCTGCTGTTCTCGATCGCCTGGCACGAGCTGGGACACCTCTCGACCGCGAAGCTCTTCGGCATCCGCGTACCGCAGTACATGGTCGGCTTCGGCCCGACCATCTGGTCGCGCAGGAAGGGCGACACCGAGTACGGCATCAAGGCGATTCCCGCGGGTGGCTACATCCGCATGATCGGCATGTTCCCGCCCGGCGCCGACGGACGTGTTGAGGCGCGTTCCACCTCGCCGTGGCGCAGCATGATCGAGGACGCCAGGTCGGCCGCCTTCGAGGAGCTGGAGCCGGGTGACGAGACCCGTCTCTTCTACACGCGCAAGCCGTGGAAGCGCGTGATCGTCATGTTCGCCGGGCCGTTCATGAACCTGGTGCTGGCCGTCGCGATCTTCCTCGGCGTGTCCATGACCTTCGGCTTCCAGACCCAGACCACCGAGGTCGCGGGGGTCCAGAAGTGCGTGATCTCGCAGAGCGAGGACCGCGACAAGTGCGCGAAGGGCGACCCGGTCTCACCCGCCAAGGCCGCCGGCCTGCGGGAGGGCGACAAGATCGTCTCCTTCGGCGGGCAGCGGATCGATGACTGGGAGACCCTCTCCGAGCGCATCCGCGACACCATCGGCCCCGCCGTCATCGTCGTCGAGCGCGACGGGCAGGAGCTGACCCTGAACGCCGTCCTGAAGAAGAACTCGGTGGCGCAGAAGGACTCCGACGGCCAGGTCGTGCCGGACAAGTTCGTGGACGCCGGCTACCTGGGCTTCGCCGCCCGCACCGAGATCGTGCCCCTGTCCTTCGGTGACTCGGTCGTCCGTATCGGAGACATGATCGAGAACGGCGTCGACTCGATCATCGCCCTGCCGTCCAAGATCCCCGACCTCGTGGACGCGGCGTTCAGCGACGGGGAGCGCGCGGACGACTCGCCGGTCGGCGTGGTCGGCGCGGCGCGCATCGGCGGCGAGGTGATGACCCTCGACGTCCCGGCGCAGAACCAGGTCGCGATGATGCTGTTCCTGCTCGCCGGCTTCAACCTCTCGCTGTTCCTCTTCAACATGCTGCCCCTGCTGCCGCTCGACGGCGGACACATCGCCGGGGCGCTCTGGGAGTCGCTGCGCCGCAACGTGGCGCGCGTCTTCAGGCGGCCCGACCCCGGTCCGTTCGACGTGGCGAAGCTGATGCCGGTCGCCTATGTGGTCGCCGGAATCTTCATCTGCTTCACGCTGCTGGTCCTGGTGGCCGACATCGTCAACCCGGTCAAGATCACCTGACCGGCCCACGCGCACCACGCGTAGTGGCCGGTCACACATGAGGTGGCCGGCCACCCACAACCGGGTGGTTTCGTCGGACGGGGTGCGTCCGGCGCCCCCTCGGTGCCGTAACCTCGAAGACCGGAGCCCGCCGATCTCGGGACCTTGATCCACACCTTGGGGATGCTCAGCGCATGACTGCGATTTCTCTCGGAATGCCGGCCGTTCCGACCAAGCTCGCCGACCGACGGGTCAGCCGCCAGATCCAGGTCGGATCGGTCGCGGTCGGCGGAGACGCACCCGTGTCGGTGCAGTCGATGACGACGACGCGTACGTCGGACATCGGGGCGACGCTGCAGCAGATCGCGGAGCTGACGGCTTCGGGCTGCCAGATCGTACGCGTGGCGTGCCCGACCCAGGACGACGCGGACGCGCTCTCCACGATCGCGCGGAAGTCGCAGATCCCGGTGATCGCGGACATCCACTTCCAGCCGAAGTACGTGTTCGCCGCGATCGACGCGGGCTGCGCTGCGGTACGGGTGAACCCGGGCAACATCAAGCAGTTCGACGACAAGGTCAAGGAGATCGCGCTCGCGGCGAAGGACGCCGGGACGCCGATCCGGATCGGTGTGAACGCGGGCTCGCTGGACGCGCGGCTCCTGAAGAAGTACGGCAAGGCCACGCCTGAGGCCCTGGTCGAGTCCGCGCTGTGGGAGGCGTCGCTCTTCGAGGAGCACGGCTTCGGTGACATCAAGATCTCGGTGAAGCACAACGACCCGGTGATCATGGTGAACGCCTACCGCCAGCTGGCGGCCCAGAGCGACTACCCGCTGCACCTCGGTGTCACGGAGGCCGGTCCGGCGTTCCAGGGGACGATCAAGTCCGCGGTCGCGTTCGGCGCCCTGCTCTCCGAGGGCATCGGCGACACGATCCGTGTCTCGCTCTCTGCTCCGCCGGTCGAGGAGGTCAAGGTCGGGCTGCAGATCCTGGAGGCGCTGAACCTGAAGCAGCGTCGCCTGGAGATCGTCTCGTGTCCCTCGTGCGGGCGCGCGCAGGTCGACGTGTACAAGCTCGCGGACCAGGTCAGTGCCGGTCTTGAAGGCATGGAGGTCCCGCTGCGGGTCGCCGTCATGGGCTGTGTCGTCAACGGTCCCGGTGAGGCCCGTGAGGCGGACCTGGGTGTGGCCTCCGGCAACGGCAAGGGCCAGATCTTCGTGAAGGGCGAGGTCATCAAGACGGTCCCGGAGTCGAAGATCGTCGAGACCCTCATCGAGGAGGCCCTGAAGATCGCCGAGCAGATGGAGAAGGACGGCATCTCCTCCGGCGAACCCCAGGTCTCCATCAGCTGACCCGCTCCGCACACCGCTTCACCCGCGCCCCGCCCGGCTCCTGCCGGGCGGGGCGCGGCCGTCGCGGCCCCAGGAGGGAACCCGGTCCCGCTCCCGGACGCGAGGGGCGCCCGGCGCCCCCGTTCGGTACAGTTCGGAAATCAGCAGACCGCATGGTGAGGCCCCCTCGTGTTGACGCAGACCACCACCCGGGTCCTCGAACCCAGCGACCTCGGCGCCGCGCTCGCCATCCTGGAGAGCGAGCCCGTGGCCAACGCCTTCGTCACGTCCCGCGTGCAGGTCGCCGGGCTGGACCCCTGGCGCCTCGGCGGCGAGATGTGGGGCTGGTACGCCGACGGGCGACTCCGCTCCCTGTGTTACTCCGGGGCCAACCTCGTCCCGATCTGCGCCACTCCCGAAGCGGTCAGGGCCTTCGCCGACCGTGCCCGCAGGGGAGGCCGCCGTTGCTCGTCGATCGTCGGTCCCGCCGAGCCCACCTCCCAGCTGTGGCGCCTGCTCGAACCGGGCTGGGGCCCCGCACGCGAGGTCCGCGCCAACCAGCCGCTCATGGTCACCGAGCACCCCTCCGCCGACATCGCACCCGACCCCCTCGTGCGCCGCATCCGCAAGGAGGAGATGGACATCGTCCTGCCGGCCTGCGTGGCGATGTTCACGGAGGAGGTGGGCATCTCCCCGATGGCCGGCGACGGCGGACTCCTCTACCAGGCACGCGTCGCCGAACTGATCGGCAGCGGCCGTTCGTTCGCCCGCATCGAGGACGGCAAGGTCGTCTTCAAGGCCGAGATCGGCGCGGCCACCTCGCTGGCCTGCCAGATCCAGGGCGTCTGGGTCGCCCCCGAACACCGCGGCCGCGGCCTCTCCGAGACCGGCATGGCCGCGGTACTGGGCTACGCGCTGGCCGACGTGGCCCCCATCGTCAGCCTGTACGTGAACGACTACAACACCCCCGCCCGCAAGGCGTACGCCCGTGTCGGCTTCCGTGAGACCGGGGCCTTCATGAGCGTCCTCTTCTGACCGCACGACCCGGCCCCACGGCCGTTGCGCGGACAGTAGGGTTCCGGCATGGCAGCAGCAGTTTCCGGGAGCGGCCCCGGGGCCCCCGACATCCTGGTCGGCCCTCTCGACCTGGCCGCGCGCGTGGACGAGGCACTGGCGGTGCAGGCCGTCGCCTTCGGCCTGGGCCGGGAGGAGATCGAGGTCCGCCGCCACATCGTGCTGCGGCACCTCGACCACCCGCAGGCCCGCGCACTCGGAGCCACCACGCCGTCCGGCAGGCTCGTGGGCTTCGTCTACGGGATGCCCAACGACCGCGCCCAGTGGTGGTCCACCGTCGTCGAGCCCTATCTCCGCGCCACCGGCTCCGAGGGCTGGCTCGACGACTCGTTCGTGATCACGGAGCTGCACGTCCACCCGGACCACCAGCAGCACGGCATCGGACGGACCCTGATCACCACCATCACGGACGCCGTCGACCAGCCCCGTTCGATCCTCTCCGCGATCGACACGGAGAGCCCGGCCCGCGGTCTGTACCGCGCCCTCGGCTACCGGGACCTCGCCCGCCAGGTGCACTTCCCCAGCGCCCCCAAGCCGTACGCGGTGATGGGCGCGCCCCTCCCGCTGCGCCGCCCGCGGGCAATGGATTTCCGCCCGCCCCCGCTGCCCGGCTAACCTCGGCCCCATCACCCTTCCGAGCAGGAGTTCATCATGGCCCAGGTCCAGCGCATGTCCCGATTGATGATCAAGACACTGCGCGACGACCCGGCCGACGCCGAGACGCTCAACCACAAGCTGCTCGTCCGGGCCGGATACGTACGTCGCACGGCCGCCGGTATCTGGAGCTGGCTGCCGCTGGGGAAGAAGGTCCTGGAGAACGTCACGCGCGTCGTCCGCGAGGAGATGGACGCCATCGGCGGCCAGGAGGTCCTGCTCCCCGCGCTGCTGCCGAAGGAGGCGTACGAGGCCAGCGGCCGGTACGACGAGTACGGCGACCTGCTGTTCCGGCTCCAGGACCGCAAGGGCGCCGACTACCTCCTGGGTCCCACGCACGAAGAGGTCTTCACCCAGGTCGTCAAGGACATGTGCTCGTCCTACAAGGACCTGCCGGTGATCCTGTACCAGATCCAGACCAAGTACCGCGACGAGGCGCGCCCCCGCGCCGGCGTGCTGCGCGGCCGTGAGTTCCAGATGAAGGACTCGTACTCCTTCGACACCACCGACGAGGGGCTCGTCGAGGCGTACCAGCTGCACCGGGCCGCGTACATCCGCATCTTCGAGCGCCTCGGCCTCGACCACCGCATCGTCTCCGCGGTCTCCGGCGCCATGGGCGGCTCCGCTTCCGAGGAGTTCCTGGCCCCCGCCCCGGCCGGTGAGGACACCTTCGTCGACTGCCCCAACTGCGACTACGCGGCCAACACCGAGGCAGTGACGTACAAGGCCGCCCCGGCCGCAGACGCGGCGCACGGCCCCGTCGAGGAGCTGGACACCCCGGACACCCCGACCATCGAGACCCTCGCCGCCCACCTCGGTGTCGAGGCCTCCGCCACCCTGAAGAACCTCCTGGTCAAGGTCGACGGCGAGATCGTGGCCGTGGGCGTGCCCGGTGACCGCGAGGTCGACCTCGGCAAGCTGGGCGAGCACCTTTCCCCCGCCGTCGTCGAGCTCGTCACCGCCGAGGACTTCGTGGGCCGCCCCGACCTGGTGCGCGGCTACGTCGGCCCGCAGGGCCTGGAGAAGGTCCGCTACATCGCCGACCCCCGCGTCGCCGCGGGCACCGCCTGGATCACGGGCGCCAACAAGGAGGGCCTGCACGCGAAGAACGTCGTCGCGGGCCGCGACTTCCAGGTCGACGACTACCTCGACGTCGTCGTCGTCGAGGCGGGCGACCCCTGCCCGAACTGCGGCGCCGGCCTCCAGGTGGACCGTGCCATCGAGATCGGCCACATCTTCCAGCTCGGCCGCAAGTACGCCGACATCTTCGCCCTCGACGTCCTCGGCCAGCAGGGCAAGCCCGTCCGCGTCACGATGGGCTCCTACGGCATCGGCGTCTCCCGGGCCGTGGCCGCGCTCGCCGAGCAGACCGCCGACGAGCAGGGCCTGTGCTGGCCCCGCGAGATCGCCCCGGCCGACGTCCACGTCGTCGCGGCGGGCAAGGCGCTCCAGACCGAGCTGGCCCTCGACGTCTCCGAGAAGCTGAACGCGGCGGGCGTCCGGGTCATGGTCGACGACCGCGCGGGCGTCTCGCCCGGAGTGAAGTTCACCGACGCCGAGCTGATCGGTGTGCCGAAGATCCTGGTAGCCGGCCGCCGCTCGGCCGAGGGCGTCCTTGAGCTCAAGGACCGCCGCACGGGCGAGCGCGAGGAGCTCACGGTGGACGAGGCGATCGCCCGCCTCACCGACCAGGGCTGATCCCCGCCGGTACGTCACGAAGGCCCCCGCGCAACCGCGCGGGGGCCTTCGTGCCGGTCCGTCCTACAGCCAGCCCGCGAACTCCAGGGTCACTTCGCCGTCCTGCCTGCGTCCTGCGGTGAGCGCCCGGGTGCCCGACTCCACGGCCCGGAACAGGGTCCAGCCGTGCAGCCGTTCACGGTCCACGTCCAGGGAGTCGGCGAGCTTCTTGATCCGTCGCCGGGCCGTGGCCGCCCCGCCGGGAGAGGCGATCAGATCCTCCGCCCGGTCCCGCACCAGCCGTGCCAGGTCGTAGGCGCGCTCGCCGACCAGCGGCTCGGGGCCGACCGTCAGCCAGGGGGAACGCTCGCCCGACAGCACCTTGCTCTGGCGGAAGTTGCCGTGCAGCAGCAGGTGTTCGGGGGAGTGGGCGACCAGTTCCGCACGGGCCGCCAGAGCGGCCGACACGAGCGGTGCCAGCTCGGGACCGGCCTCCGCGACCGCCCGCATGGGCCCCGTCTGACGCTCCGTCCGCTCGGCCACCGTCTCGAAGGAGTGGCCGGCCGGCGGGTCGACCCACAGCTTGCGCACCGTGCCCGCCGCCTCCAGCAGGGCCTTCGCCTCCGGCAGCGAGCGCAGCGACACCTCGTGGTGCAGCCGCTCCAGGAGCAGCGCGCCGCCCGGCAGCTGGAGGGCCGGGTCGAGGAGTTGGACGGCACCCCAGCCGTTCCAGTGGGCCAGCGCCGCCCGCTCACACGCGGGCTCGGCCTCCGGCGGGGCGATCTTCAGCACGCCCGGCGTACCGTCGGGCCGCCCCACCAGAAGAGTCAGGCTGCTGCGTCCGCCGGGGGCGACCACCCGCTCGACGGTCAGATCCTGCGTACCCGCGGAGAGCACCTCTTCGGTCAGCGCGGGGAGCCGTCCGAGCCAGTCGGCCGCGGCGGTGTCCCCGTACATCTCGCCGAGCGCTCGCACCAGACGCTGCGGCGGTTCGAAACCCATACGTGCCTTGTTCCCTTTCAGAGCCTTTTCAGTGCGTCCCGCCCGGTCCCGCGGGACCGGGGGCCTGCGCGGCCGTGGCCTTCTCCGGAAGCCCGGGGAAGGCTACGCCGGTGCCGCGCCAGCGGACGGCGCGTACGGCCGCCTCCCGCAGAGCGCCCGCGGCCTCACGCCGCAGGGCGCCGTCGGTGGCCCGTACGAGGTCGGAGTAGACGCCCGCGATCCGGTCCTCCAGCACGGCGGCGAGCCGCACCGCCGACGCCGGGTCCCGCACCGCGAACGGCAGAGCGTACGCGGCATCGGCCGCGACCGGCGCACCGCCCAGGTCACGCACGGTGCGCACCAGGGCGTCGCGCCGTGCCCGGTGCCCGTCGTACGCCGCCGTGGCCTCCGTACCGCGCTTCCCGTCGAGCCGGCCGCCCAGCGCCGCGTATCCGTACACCGCGGCGTGTTCGGCGGCCAAGGCGGCCTGCGCGGCCTTCAGTTCCTCCGGGACTTCCTCGGTGCGGGTGTCCGTGAAGCTCATGACGAGGTGTCCTTGGCGAGTTCGGTGAGCAGGTAGGCGTGCACGGCGCCCGCGGCGGCCACGGAGGCCAGCAGCCGGGCGAGTTCGGGCTCCGCGTCCATCAGGGACGCGGTGTGGGCGTCGGCCGCGCGGCGTGCCGCGGCGGCCAGCTCCTTCAGGGCGGCCTTCGCGTCGGCGGACGGAGCGCCCGGGGGCAGGACCGGAGCCATGCGCCCCGCGCCCTTCGACAGGGCCGCCGTGTGCAGCCGGACGGCGGACCGCAGCGGGGTGAGTCCGGCAGCCGTCGCGGGGTGCGCGGCCGCGACCTGGTCGTACTGGGCGAGAAGGGTGGCACTGACCAGGGTCGCGCCCTTGCGCAGCGTCCGCTGGAGGCGTGCGTCCGTCGCCCGGGCGCGGGCCTGCGCGTCGGCCCGCGAACCGGCGTTGGACGACGGCTCCTGGGCCTTCGGCCCGTCACCGCAGCCCGCCAGCACCGCACCCATCGAAAGTGCTCCAGTGGCCGCGAGCGCGGCCCTGCGCGTCGTCCCCGTCCGCCGCACGTGTCTCCTTCGGGTGTCGTTCGGTACTGACTGCTTCTGTCCTGAAGTGATCACCGTGGGCGAGCGTACCCGCGCCCAGGGGCAGGCGGACGGCAACACCCCTCAGGACCGGATACCCTTTGACCTGACACACGACGATCCCCACAACAGCACACGCGGCCGAGGAGTCACCCGGGATGAGCACCACCCAGAGCGAGAGGCTGCGCGAACTGCTGGAACCGCTCGTCAGCGCCGAGGAACTGGATCTCGAAGAGATCGAGGTGGCCCGGGCCGGCCGGCGGCAGGTGCTTCGGGTCATCGTGGATTCCGAACAGGGTGTCGAACTGGACGCCTGCGCCGAGCTCAGCCGCGCGATCTCCGAGAAGCTCGACGAGACCGACGTGATGGGCGAGGGCGAGTACGTTCTCGAAGTGAGCTCTCCGGGCGCGGACCGCCCGTTGACCGAGCACCGCCACTACGTACGCGCCACCGGCCGCCTCGCGCGGCTCCAGCTGACCGAGGGCGACGAGCTGGTGGCCCGCATCCTCGCGGTCGACGACGAAGGACTGGACCTCGAAGTGCCGGGCGTCAAGGGCCGCAAGCCCACGTCCCGCCGGGTCTCCTTCGACGAGATCGCCAAGGCGCGCGTGGAGATCGAATTCAACCGCAAGGACAAGAAGGAAGAGGAGGCGTAGCCGTGGACATCGATGTGAAGCTGCTGAAGGGCTTGGCGCAGGACAAGGAGATCCCCTTCGACGTGCTCGTCGGGGCGATCGAGTCGGCCCTCCTCATCGCGTACCACCGCACCGAGGGCAGTCACCGCCGGGCGCGGGTCGAGCTGACCGACCGTGGCCACGTCACGGTGTGGGCCAAGGAGGACCCGGCCGACCTCGAAGAGGGCCAGGAGCCCAAGGAGTTCGACGACACGCCGTCCGGCTTCGGCCGGATCGCGGCGACGACCGCCAAGCAGGTCATCCTGCAGCGGCTTCGCGACGCCGAGGACGACAAGACGTTCGGCGAGTACGCCGGACACGAGGGCGATGTCGTCACCGGTCTCGTCCAGCAGGGCAAGGACCCGAAGAACGTCCTGGTCGACATCGGCAAGATGGAGGCCATCCTGCCGGTGCAGGAGCAGGTGCCGGGCGAGGAGTACACCCACGGCCTCCGGCTGCGCTCGTACGTCGTCCGGGTCGCCAAGGGCGTCCGCGGCCCGTCCGTGACGCTGTCGCGCACCCACCCCAACCTCGTGAAGAAGCTCTTCGCGCTGGAGGTCCCGGAGATCGCCGACGGCTCGGTCGTCATCGAGGCGATCGCCCGCGAGGCCGGTCACCGCAGCAAGATCGCGGTGCGTTCCACCCGTGCCGGTCTCAACCCCAAGGGCGCCTGCATCGGCCCGATGGGCAGCCGTGTGCGCAATGTCATGGCCGAGCTGCACGGCGAGAAGATCGACATCGTGGACTGGTCGGACGACCCGGCCGAGATGGTCGCCAACGCGCTGTCGCCCGCACGGGTGAGCAAGGTCGAGGTCGTGGACCTCGGTGCCCGGTCCGCCCGGGTCACCGTCCCCGACTACCAGCTGTCTCTGGCGATCGGCAAGGAGGGGCAGAACGCCCGTCTGGCCGCCCGTCTCACCGGTTGGCGTATCGACATCCGCCCGGACACGGAGACGGACGAGGAGCGGGACATCGCGGACCGTGAGCGCGCCGAGCGCGCCAGGGAGCGGTCCGAGCGCGGCTGATCCCCGACTCCTCGGGAAGGCGTCCCGGAGAGACCGGACAAGGGCCGGCCGTTCCGTGGCCGGTCCTCAGGGAATAGATCAGGGCGCCACGACGCTGAGATCACGACAACATCCGTTCGATTCTTGCCCCCAAGGGGTGAGGTCGGTGCGGGGAGGTAGACTTAACCGTGTCTGGCCGGACGCTAGCCCGCGCTTGCCCCGAACGAACCTGTATCGGATGCCGTGAGCGGGCGGCCAAGACCGAGCTGCTGCGCATCGTGGTGGACGAGGGTGAATGTGTACCCGATCCGCGCGGTACGCTGCCCGGCCGGGGTGCGTATCTGCACCCCGCCTCTGTCTGCCTCGACCTGGCGGTTCGCCGCCGGGCAATCCCCCGGGCCTTCAAGGCCAAGGGGCCGTTCGGTTCCGCGGCACTGCAGCGGTTCGTCGAGCGGGTGACAGCGCAAGAAAAGTGAACGGCACGGGACCCCGTGCGGTCAGGTACCTCGCGAGTTGGAAGTAGGTCGAGATTGCGATGAGCACTCGATGAGTACGCGATGAGTACGCCCATGAAGTAGCGACGGTCCGGCGGTAACCCGGACCTAAAAGGAGCGAAGTGGCTAAGGTCCGGGTATACGAACTCGCCAAGGAGTTCGGGGTTGAGAGCAAGGTCGTCATGGCCAAGCTCCAAGAACTCGGTGAATTCGTACGTTCGGCGTCCTCGACGATCGAGGCGCCGGTTGTACGCAAGTTGACTGACGCACTGCAGGGGCCCGGCGGCAACGCCGGCAAGTCCGCTGCAAAGCCCGGCGCGCCCCGCAAGGCCGCGCCCTCGAAGCCCGCAGCGCCCTCCCCGGCCGCTGCGGCACGTCCCGCTGCCCCGAAGCCCGGCGTCCCGGCTGCCAAGCCGGCCGCAGCCGAGGCCCCGGAGAGCAGCGCCCCCGCCGCGCCTTCCGCGCCGTCCGCGGGTCCTCGTCCGGGCCCCAAGCCCGCGCCGAAGCCCGCACCGGTCACCCCGGTGCCGGCGGCTGAATTCTCCGCTCCGGCCCCGGCTCAGCAGCCGGCGCAGCCGCAGCAGGCCCCGCGTCCCGCGGGTGCCACCCCCGGCCCCCGCCCCGCGACCCGTCCGGCTCCGGCCGCCGGTCCGCGTGACGGTGGCCAGCGTGACGCCGGTCAGCGTGACGGCGGCCGTGGTGGCGAGCGTGGCGGCGACCGCCCCGCGCGTCCCGCAGGCCAGGGAGCGCCGCGACCTGCCGGTGCTCGTCCGGCGGGTCCCCGTCCGGGCAACAACCCCTTCACCTCCGGTGGCTCCACCGGCATGGCGCGTCCCCAGGCCCCCCGGCCCGGCGGCGCCCCGCGTCCCGGTGGCGGTCAGGACCGTCCGGAGCGCCCCGGCGCCCCGCGTCCGCAGGGTGGCCCCGGTGGCGCCCCGCGTCCGCAGGGCCAGGGTGGCGGCCGTCCGAGTCCCGGCGGCATGCCCCGTCCGCAGACTCCCCGTCCGGGCGGTGCCCCGGCCGGTAACAGGCCGAACCCGGGCATGATGCCGCAGCGTCCCGCTGCGGGTCCGCGTCCCGGCGGTGGCCCCGGTGGCGGCGGCGGTGGCCGCGGTCCCGGTGGCGGCGGTCGTCCCGGTGGCGGTGGCGGCGCAGGCCGTCCGGCCGGCGGCGGTTTCGCGGGCCGTCCGGCAGGTCCCGGTGGCGGTGGCGGCGGTTTCGCCGGTCGTCCCGGTGGTCCTGGCGGCGGTGGCGGCGCAGGCCGTCCCGGTGGTGGCGGCGGCTTCGGCGGTCGTCCCGGCTTCGGTGGACGTCCCGGCGGCCCGGGTGCCCGTGGTGGCACACAGGGTGCGTTCGGCCGTCCCGGTGGTCCCGCGCGTCGTGGTCGCAAGTCGAAGCGTCAGAGGCGCCAGGAGTACGAGGCCATGCAGGCCCCGTCGGTGGGCGGCGTCATGCTGCCCCGTGGCAACGGACAGGCTGTCCGGCTGTCGCGCGGTGCGTCCCTCACGGACTTCGCGGAGAAGATCAACGCGAACCCGGCGTCGCTCGTCGGCGTGATGATGAACCTCGGCGAGATGGTCACTGCCACGCAGTCCGTCTCCGACGAGACGCTGAAGATGCTCGCGGACGAGATGAACTTCGTCCTGGAGATCGTCAGCCCCGAGGAGGAGGACCGCGAGCTGCTCGAGTCCTTCGACATCGAGTTCGGCGAGGACGAGGGCGGCGAAGAGGCCCTGGTCTCCCGTCCGCCGGTCGTGACCGTCATGGGTCACGTCGACCACGGTAAGACCCGACTGCTGGACGCGATCCGCAAGACGAACGTCGTTGCGGGCGAGGCCGGCGGTATCACGCAGCACATCGGTGCGTACCAGGTCGGCGCCGAGGTCAACGGCGAGGACCGTCGCATCACCTTCATCGACACCCCGGGTCACGAGGCGTTCACCGCCATGCGTGCACGTGGTGCGAAGTCCACCGACATCGCGATCCTCGTGGTGGCGGCGAACGACGGTGTGATGCCCCAGACGATCGAGGCGCTGAACCACGCCAAGGCGGCCGACGTGCCGATCGTGGTCGCGGTCAACAAGATCGACGTCGAGGGTGCCGACCCGACCAAGGTGCGCGGTCAGCTCACCGAGTTCGGTCTGGTGGCCGAGGAGTACGGCGGCGACACGATGTTCGTCGACATCTCCGCCAAGCAGGGCCTCAACATCGAGGCTCTTCTGGAGGCCGTCGTCCTCACCGCCGACGCCTCGCTCGACCTGCGGGCCAACCCGGAGCAGGACGCGCAGGGTATTGCGATCGAGTCCCACCTCGACCGCGGCCGCGGTGCCGTCGCGACCGTCCTGGTCCAGCGAGGCACGCTGCGCGTCGGCGACACGATGGTTGTCGGCGACGCCTACGGCCGAGTCCGCGCCATGCTCGACGACAAGGGCGAGAACGTCGAGGAAGCGGGTCCCTCGACCCCCGTCCTCGTGCTCGGTCTCACCAACGTGCCGGGTGCCGGCGACAACTTCCTGGTTGTCGACGAGGACCGTACGGCCCGTCAGATCGCCGAGAAGCGTGCCGCTCGTGAGCGCAACGCCAACTTCGCCCGCAAGGGTGTCCGGTTCTCCCTGGAGAACCTGGACGAGGCGCTCAAGGCCGGTCTGGTCCAGGAGCTCAACCTCATCATCAAGGGCGACGCGTCCGGTTCGGTGGAGGCTCTCGAGTCCTCGCTGCTCCAGCTCGACGTCGGTGAAGAGGTCGACATCCGGGTCCTGCACCGCGGTGTGGGTGCGGTCACCGAGTCGGACATCGACCTGGCGACCGGCTCCGACGCCATCGTGATCGGCTTCAACGTGCGCGCCGCAGGGCGTGCCGCGCAGATGGCCGAGCGCGAAGGTGTGGACGTCCGGTACTACTCGGTCATCTACCAGGCGATCGAAGAGATCGAAGCGGCCCTCAAGGGCATGCTCAAGCCGGAGTACGAAGAGGTCGAGCTCGGTACGGCGGAGATCCGCGAGGTCTTCCGCTCGTCCAAGCTGGGCAACATCGCCGGTGTGCTGGTCCGGTCCGGCGAGGTCAAGCGCAACACCAAGGCGCGCCTGCTTCGCGACGGCAAGGTCATCGCGGAGAGCCTCAACATCTCCGGTCTGCGCCGCTTCAAGGACGACGTCACCGAGATCCGCGAAGGCTTCGAGGGCGGTATCAACCTCGGAAACTTCAACGACATCAAGATCGACGACGTCATCGCGACGTACGAGATGCGCGAGAAGCCCCGCGGCTGATCCGTACCTCAACAGTCGGGGCCGATCGACGGGTCTTATTCCGTCGATCGGCCCCGGCCGTTCCGTGTACGGTTCTTGTGTCCCTGCCGAGTACCGGCGGGGCACGGCTGTGCCAGTCCGGGGGACCACCCCCGGGCCCCCTAACCCGGCCCGGCGGGACATCCGGACACACATGTACGTGGGGACACTGTCCTTCGATCTGCTCCTCGGCGACGTACGTTCGTTGAAGGAGAAACGCTCCATCGTCCGGCCGATCGTCGCCGAACTTCAGCGCAAGTACGCGGTGAGCGTGGCGGAGACGGGTGAGCAGGATCTCCATCGCAGGGCCGAGATCGGCCTCGCGGTGGTCTCCGGGGACACCGGACATCTCACTGATGTCCTGGACCGGTGCGAGCGGCTGGTGGCCGCCCGCCCCGAGGTGGAGCTGCTGTCGGTTCGACGGCGGCTGCACAGCGACGAAGACTGAACAAGCACAGCAAACCCAGAAGGAAGAGTGACGGACCGGTGACCGACAACGCGCGGGCCCGCAAGCTGGCCGATCGGATCCAGGTCGTGGTCGCGGAGACCCTGGACCGGCGTATCAAGGATCCGCGGCTCGGATTCGTGACGATCACGGACGCCCGTGTCACCGGCGACCTGCGGGAGGCCACGGTCTTCTACACGGTCTACGGCGACGACGAGGAGCGCGCGGCGTCCGCCGCCGCGCTGGAGAGCGCCAAGGGCGTCCTGCGCTCCGAGGTCGGCAAGCAGGTCGGGGTCCGGTTCACCCCGACCCTGGCCTTCGTGCCGGACGCCCTCCCGGACAACGCCCGCACCATCGAGGACCTCCTCGACAAGGCGCGGGCCAAGGACGCGGCGGTGCGCGAGGTGTCGACCGGCGCGACGTACGCGGGCGGGGCCGACCCGTACCGCAAGCCGGAGGACGAGGACGACGAGACTGAGGCGTCCGACGAGGCCGTCTCCTCCGACACGTCCGACGAGAACGAGGGTCCTGCCTCCGCATGACTCAGCAGAACAAGACGCCGGACGGCCTGGTCATTGTCGACAAGCCGTCCGGCTTCACTTCGCATGACGTCGTCGCCAAGATGCGCGGCATCGCCCGTACACGCCGTGTCGGCCACGCCGGCACGCTGGACCCGATGGCCACGGGCGTCCTCGTCCTCGGCGTCGAGAAGGCCACCAAGCTGCTCGGCCACCTCGCGCTGACCGAGAAGGAGTACCTCGGCACGATCAGGCTCGGCCAGGACACCGTCACGGACGACGCGGAGGGCGAGATCACCTCGTCCACCGACGCGTCGGCCGTGACACGCGAGGGCATCGACGCGGGGGTCGCGGCCCTCACCGGCGCGATCATGCAGGTGCCGTCCAAGGTCAGCGCCATCAAGATCGACGGCAAGCGGTCCTACGCGCGGGTGCGCGGCGGCGAGGAGTTCGAGATCCCGGCCCGTCCGGTGACCATCTCGTCCTTCAACGTCTACGACGTGCGTGAGGCCGTGGCGGAGGACGGGACCCCGGTCGTCGACCTGATCGTCTCGGTCGTCTGCTCCTCCGGCACGTACATCAGGGCCATCGCCCGGGACCTCGGTGCCGGGCTCGGCGTCGGCGGACACCTGACCGCCCTGCGCCGCACCCGGGTGGGTCCGTACGGACTGGACATGGCCAAGACACTCGATCAGCACCAGCAGGAGCTGACCGTGATGCCCGTCGCGGAGGCCGCCTCCTCGGCGTTCCCCCGCTGGGACGTCGACGAGAGGCGCGCCAAGCTGCTTCTCAACGGGGTCCGCCTGGACATGCCGTCGTATCCGCCGGGGCCCGTCGCGGCCTTCGGTCCCGACGGGCAGTTCCTGGTGCTGGTCGAGGAGCACCACGGCAAGGCCAAGAGCCTCGCCGTCTTCGCCTGACCCGCACCGCCTCTCTCGTCGCGCCGTGGAGCGGGCAGCGCCCCCTGTGCCCGCTCCACGTTCCCCCTCCCCAGAGCATCTCTGTCCACCGAGCCCGGTGAATTCACCCCAATGGGCGGGCGCTCGGAGTGAATTCGGGGTGCACGGGGGCGCTTTTTCGTTGTCCGTTACGCACGCCGATCCATGCCGACCTACGGTCGGAGCATGGGCAGCGGGGACCGGCCGGAGCTGGTAAGAATCTGCGATCGGGCCGGCCGGCCGCGTGGGACGGGATTCGTCGCGGACGACCGCGGCACGGTCGTCACCAGCTACGAGGCCGTGGCCACCGCCGTGCCGCTTACCCTGCACGGGCCGGACGGCCGCCACTGCGAGGTCGAGCCGGACGACGTCACACCGCTTCCGGAGCTGGGCCTCGCACTGGTGCGGACCGACGGCCCCGACGCGCTGGGCGCGCGGCCCCTGCCGGTGACCGTCCGCGACCGGATCGAAACCGGTACGTACGTGCGCATCGCCGCCCATGGGTGGCGTGAGGCGCGTGTGCTCGGGGAGACCCCGGCTTCGTACACAGCGGCCGGGCGCGGCCACCGGATCGACGAGGCGCTCGTCCTCGCCCTCGGCACCGATGGCCGGGACGCGCTGCGGTCGGGCGGGACGGCCGTGGGCGGTCCGGTGACGGACCCGGAGACCGGCGCCGTCCTTGGCCTGCTCTCCACGGCCCTGAGCGCCGGACACGAGTCGGCGGGGCTCGCGGTGCCGCTCACCGGCCGGGCACAGAGGGCGGGGGCGGGTCCCCTCCAGGAGCTGATGCGGCGCAACGCGGCGACCGTGCCCGGCTACGGCCACGACCTCAACCTCGCGGGCGCCCACCAGCTGACCGCCACGTCCCTCGGTTCGCCGGGCGGACCCCGCAGCCGTACGGAGCTGGTCGGCCGGCCCGGGATCGCCGGGGCGTTCGACGCCTTCGACTCCGGTACGGGGCAGGTGCTCGGTCTCGTGGGGGCGCCCGGCACCGGCCGCACCACCGAGCTCGCCGCCCTGGCCGCCCGCCGGGCGCAGGGCTCGGTGCCCGCCCTCACGCTCTGGCTGCGCGGCGCCGACCTGCTGGCCGACGACACCTGCGTGGCGGACGCGATGGCCCGGACCCTTCAGCGCTCGGGGCGGATCGTCGCCGCCGCCGGTGCCGGGGGAGACATGACGACGGCCACCCCCGAGCGCGTGGCCGCGCTCGCCACCGCGGCCGGCGGTCCGCTGCTCGTGGTGCTCGACGGCCCGGAGGAGATGCCGCCGCTGCTGGCGCACCGGCTGGCGGAGTGGACCGCGGGTACGGCCCGCTGGCTGAGCGCCCACGGCGTACGCATGGTCGTCGCCTGCCGTCCCGAGCACTGGGAGACCGCCGGGGCGCTCTACCCGGCCGACGCCCTGCACCGCCCCGAGCGGCCCGCCAGGCGGCTGCCGCCCGCCGTCCGCCTCGGCGACCTCACCGCGAGCCAGGCGGAGGCGGCCAGGGAGCGCTACGGGATCCCGGACGGTGCGATCGCGCCCGGGCACGACCGGCATCCGCTCACCCTGCGCCTGCTCGCCGAGGTGCGAGAGGCCCTGCCCCCCGACGTTCCCGGCCGTCCCGGCACGGAGGAGGTCTTCGGCGCCCACCTCGACCTCATGTGCGTCCGTATCGCCGTCCGGATCGCGGCGGGGGACGAGCAGCGGCTCCGGGGCACGGCGGTGCGCCGGCTGGCGGCGAAGGTGGCGGGCCAGGTCCATGAGGCGGCCAGGCGCTGCCTGGGCCCCGGGCAGGGGGAGCTGGACCGGTCCGCGTTCGAGGAACTCTTCCCGTGGCGCACGGGCTGGGCGTCCGCGGTCCTCACCGAGGGCCTCCTGACGCCGGCGGGCGCGGGCTACCGATTCGCCCACGAGGAACTGGGCGACTGGGTCCAGGGCTCCCACCTGGACCTCGACGCGGCGCTGCGCTCCCTGGTCCACCGCTGGCACGCGCCATCCACCCCGGCCGGGCGCGGAGCCCACGGCGGGGACACCGGGGGTGGAGCGCCCCCGGGGACCGGGGAGACGGCGCTCTCGCGGCGCCGGGCCGCCAGGACCGGGCGCGCGGTGCCCGAGCCACGGCCGGCCGCCGGTCCGGAGTCCGGAGCCGCCCCGGCGGAGCGGGGGGAACCGCGCACGCTGCCCGTGCCGCGCCACCGGATCGGCCCGGTGATCCAGGCGATGCTGCTCATCGGACGGCGCCAGGGGGCGTCCGCGCTCGCGCACCGCATGGCGGACCTGATCGAGGCGATCGACCGGCTGTCGGCCCGCCCGCCGGGGAACGGCGCCGCCCAGAGCCCGGCCGGCACGGCGCCCGGTCCCACGTCCGGTGGCCCGGCGTGCCCCACGGGAGTCCCGGGTCCCTGCGCGGGTGGGCGCGACGAGGTCCGGGCCGAAGGGGTGGACGGACATCGCACGCCCCGCCCCGCGTCGGCTCCCGGGCCGGGGACGGACGGGCGCGACACGGTCCCGGCCCCGCGCCCGGCGGGCGCCACGGCTGCCGCCGGTCTCCGTACCGCCGGCTCCGGGGCACCCGAACCAGCGGCAGGGGTGACGGGGGACGCCGTCTGGTGGGCCGCCCACCTGCTCGGTGAGAGCCTGCTCCGGGTGCCCGACGCGCGGCCGTACCTCGGTGTGCTCCGGGTGCTCGCCGCGCGGATCACCTGGCGGTCAGCCGGTGGGGGGCCCTCGCGGCCGGGTGCGTACGCGGACTTCGGACCGTGGTTCTGGCGGCGGCTGCGGCTCCCCGAGGAGGACCGGATCGATCTGCTGCGCCGCCTCCTGCCCGCCGACGACGCGCCGCGCGCCGACGGGGAGACCCGCTACCTCGACGAGGTGGACCGGCGGCTCTGCGCCGCCCCGCGCACCGTGCAGGCGCTGCTCTGCCAGTGGTTCACGGACGAGCGGCCGCTGCACCCGCAGGAGGGCCTGCGGCTGCGGCCCACCGTGGCCGCCGCCGCGCAGGCCCTGCTGTACGCCCGCCGCGACCTGGACGTCGACGCGCTGACCGACGCCCTCGTGGCGACCCCGCATACGCGCGCGGGGGAACTGCTGGGGACCCTCGTCCAGGACGAGCCGTCCGCTCTCTGCCGGGCCGTCGAACGCTGGGCACGCGACGAGGACCGGCCCGGGCGGTGGACCTCGGCCGCGACGTACGCCCTGCTGCTCCTCGCCCATGCCGGCCCGGAGGCGGACCTGGCCCTGCTGCGCGCCGCCGCCCTCCACCTGCTCGCCCGCCCCGCCGACCAGGCGCTGCACGGGGCGGCGCTCACCGTCCTCGTGCACGATCCAGGGACCAGGGACCGCTATCTGGCGCAGGCCCTGAGGGTGTTCGCCGCCGGGGAGGCGGGACTCCCGGTGGCCCTGCTCGCCGAGGTTTTCCCGGCCCACCCGGCGCCGGTTCTCGCCGCCCTGCGGGCCCGGCTGGCGCGCCCGGACGACGGAGCAGGGGACGTACTCCTCGCGCTGGCCCGGCTGGACGCGCCCGCGCTGGCGCTGCACGCCGCCGATCTCGTACGCGAGTACATCCGCGCCCACCCCGGGCGGGACGGGGCGCGGGCCGCCGAGTACGTCGACATCCGGCTCGAACAGGGGCCCGCCGCCCGGGCCCTTCTGCTGCCCCTGGTCACCGGCCTCCTGCGGGACCGGCCCGCGCCGGCGCCCGCGCGCGGGGCCCTCGCCCAGGTGCTGGCCGCGCCCGGGAGCAGCGCCTCACGCCCGCTGCGGGCCGAGCTGCTGGAGGTGCTGCTGGAGTTCGAGCAGGACACCGGCAGGGACCCGGAGGTGCTGGACGCCCTCCTGCACGCCGCCGCCACCGGCTCCGGTGCGCGTTCCCCGGTCCGGACGAGGGCGCTGGTGCACCGCACCGGGATGCTCCTCGTACGGACCACGGAGGGCGCCGCGCGCTTCGACCGACGGCTCGTCGAACTGGCTCGTCACGTGCCCGGTTTCGCGGGCCTGGTCACCGGCTGGCTGGCCGACGCCCCGAAGGAGTGGGCGGCCGTCGTCGGGCCCGGTGCCCGGCGCACGCTGGAGGCCCTGGAGACGTCACAGCCTGCGATGACGGTGCCGATGCAGGCCGCGGGACGTGAGCATGGCAGTCTTAGACCTGCGTAATGGACAGGCATGTACACGGGTTCGGGCGAGGAGCGGTCACAGTGCAGCGCTGGCGTGGCTTGGAGGACATCCCCCAGGACTGGGGGCGCAGCGTCGTCACCATCGGCTCCTACGACGGTGTGCACCGCGGGCACCAGCTGATCATCGGCCGCGCTGTGGAACGGGCGCGCGAACTGGGCGTTCCCGCCGTGGTCGTCACCTTCGATCCGCACCCCAGCGAGGTCGTACGCCCCGGCAGCCACCCGCCCCTGCTGGCCCCGCACCACCGGCGCGCCGAGCTGATGGCGGAACTGGGCGTGGACGCGGTGCTGATCCTGCCGTTCACGACCGAGTTCTCGAAGCTGTCGCCCGCCGACTTCATCGTGAAGGTGCTGGTCGACAAGCTGCACGCGAAGGCGGTCATCGAGGGCCCGAACTTCCGGTTCGGACACCGGGCGGCCGGGAACGTGGCGCTGCTCACCGAGCTCGGCGGGACGTACGACTACACCGTCGAGGTCATCGACCTCTATGTGAGCGGTGAGGCGGGCGGCGGCGAGCCGTTCTCCTCGACCCTCACCCGCCGGCTGATCGCCGAGGGGGATGTGACGGGCGCGGCGGAGATCCTCGGCCGGCCGCACCGCGTCGAGGGAATCGTCGTACGCGGCGCGCAGCGCGGACGCGAGCTGGGCTTCCCGACGGCGAACGTCGAGACCCTGCCGCACACCGCCATCCCCGCCGACGGCGTGTACGCGGGCTGGCTGCACGCGAACGGTGAGGCGATGCCCGCCGCGATCTCCGTCGGCACGAACCCGCAGTTCGACGGCACGGAGCGCACCGTCGAGGCGTACGCGATCGACCGGGTGGGCCTCGACCTCTACGGGCTGCACGTGGCCGTCGACTTCCTCGCCTACGTACGCGGCATGATGAAGTTCGACTCGATCGACGAGCTCCTCGTGGCGATGGCCGCCGATGTGAAGCGCTCCAGCGAGCTGATCGCCGCCCACGACAACAAGGTCTGAGCGGCTCACACACCACGGCGCACGGCCCCGGACCGACCGGTCCGGGGCCGTGCGCCGTGGTGATGCGGCCGAGGTCTACACGGTCGCCGCCCAGTGGCAGGCGACCTGGGTCGCCCCGCCGCCCGCGAGTACCGGCAGGTCCTTCGTACGGCAGGCGTCGGCCACCCCCGCCCGCTCCGCCTCGCCCGAGGCCAGGACCTGGCAGCGGACGTGGAACCGGCAGCCGGCCGGCACCTTCGAGGGGTCCGGCGGCTCCCCGGTAAGGATCACCGGTTCACCCTCCGCCTCCGGCAGCACGGACAGCAGCGCCCGCGTGTACGGGTGCCGGGGCGCCGTCAGGATCTGCTCCACGTCACCCGTCTCCACGATCCGGCCGAGATACATGACGGCCACCCGGTCCGCGATGTTCCACGCGAGGCCCAGATCGTGCGTGACCACCAGCGCGGAGAGGCCGAGCTCGTCGCGCAGCCGCAGGAGCAGCGCGAGGATCTCCCCGCGCACCGACGCGTCCAGGGAGGCCACCGGCTCGTCGGCCACGATCAGTTCGGGCTGCAGCACGAGCGCACCCGCGATCACGACCCGCTGGCGCTGACCTCCCGACAGCTCGTGCGGATACCGCAGGAAGAACCGCTCAGGGGGCCGCAGCCCGGCCCGCGACAGGGCCTCCGCCACCGCCTCCTGCTCGTCACCCGGATACCCGTGGATCCGCAGGCCCTCCGCCACCGCGTCGTACACCGTGTGCCGGGGGTTGAGCGAGCCGCTGGGGTCCTGGAGCACCAGCTGGACCCGCTTGCGGTACGCCTTGAGGGCGCGGCCGGAGTAGTTCAGCGGCTCGCCGCCGAAGGTGACCCGGCCGGCCGACGGCGGGACCAGGCCCAGCAGCGAGCGGGCCAGGGTCGTCTTGCCACAGCCCGACTCGCCGACCAGGGCGACGATCTCACCGGGCCGGATGTCGAGGTCGACCCCGTCGACCGCACGGGCCGGGCCTGCGCCGCGGCGGCCGGGGAAGGTGATCCTCAGGGCCTCCGCGCTGAGCAGGGGAGTGGTGGTCATGTCGTGCTCCTTGCTTCCTCGGCGGCCGGTTCGACGGCCGGCCCGCCGGGCCCCACGAGCACACAGGCCGCGCTGTGCCCGGAACCGGCGCTCCGCAGCTGCTGGTCCTCGGTGGCGCAGGTGCCCAGCGCGACCGGGCAGCGCGGATGGAACGTACAGCCGGAGGGCAGCGCCGAGGGGTCCGGCGGGTCGCCCGGCAGACCGCGTGGGGCATGCCTGGACGACAGGTCGCCGATCTTCGGGAAGGCGGCGGACAGCGCGTTGCCGTAGGGGTGGGCGGCGTTCTCGTACACCTGCTTCGCCGGACCCTCCTCGACGACGCGGCCCGCGTACATCACGGCGAGCCGGTCGCAGGTGTCGGAGAGCACCGCCAGGTCGTGGCTGATCATGATCAGGCCGAGATCCTGGTCGGCGACGAGCTGTTCGATCAGGCGCAGGATCTGCGCCTGGATCATCACGTCGAGAGCCGTGGTCGGCTCGTCGGCGATGACGAGACGCGGGTCGCAGGCCAGGGCCATCGCGATCATCACGCGCTGGCGCTGACCGCCGGAGAGCTCGTGCGGATACGAGTCGGCGCGCGACGCCGGGAGACCCACCTGCTCCAGCAGCTCCCCGGCCCGCTTCCGGGCGGCGGCGGGTGTCGCCTTCCTGTGGAGCAGGATCGGTTCGGCGATCTGGTCCCCGACGCGGTGCACGGCGTTCAGCGAATGCATCGCGCCCTGGAAGACGATCGAGGCGCCGGCCCAGCGGACCGCCCGCAGCCGGCCCCACTTCATGGCGAGGATGTCCTCACCGTCGAGCAGGATCTCGCCCGTGAGCTTCGCGGACGCGGGGAGCAGGCGCAGCAGCGCGAGCGCGAGCGTCGACTTCCCGCAGCCCGACTCCCCGGCGATGCCGAGCTTCTGCCCGGCGTCGACCCGCAGGTCTATGCCGCGTACGGCGGGGACGGCCGAGGCCCCTGAGCCGTAGGTGACGTGGAGATTTCTGACTTCGAGCAACGGCTGCCCGGTCGTCGGCTCGGATGTGGTCAACGGGTCACCCCCAGTTTGGGGTTGAGCACGGACTCGATCGTGCGGCCGCACAGCGTGAACGCGAGCGCGACGACGGCGATGGCGAGTCCGGGCGGAGCGAGGTACCACCAGTTGCCGGAGCTGACCGCGCCTGCCTCGCGGGCGTCCTGGAGCAGTCCGCCCCAGGAGACGATCGTGGGATCGCCGAGCCCGAGGAAGGCCAGGGTCGCCTCGGTGAGGATGGCGGTGGAGATCACCAGCGTGGTCTGCGAGAGCACCAGCGGCATCACGTTGGGCAGGACGTGGCGGGACATGATGTGGCCGTGGCCGCCGCCGAGCGCCGTGGACCGTTCGATGTACGGGCGTGACTCGACGGACAGGGTCTGGGCCCGGACCAGTCGCGCGGTCGTCGGCCAGGTCGTGACACCGATCGCGAGGATCGTCGTCCAGACCGACCGTGAGAGCACGGTGGCCAGGGCGATGGCGAGCACCAGGGTCGGCATGACGAGGAACCAGTCGGTGATCCGCATGATCACGGTCCCGTACCAGCCCTTGAAGTGCCCCGCGGTGATGCCGACCAGCGTGCCGATCGCCACCGAGAGGAAGGCCGCGAGCAGGCCGACGGTCAGCGAGACCCTCGTGCCCCAGATCAGCAGGGCCAGCAGACTGCGCCCGAACTGGTCGGTTCCCAGGGGGTATTCGGCACTGGGCGACTCCATCGGGCCGGCCGTCGCGCCGGTGACGCTCTGCGAGTCGGCGCCCACCAGCACGGGGGCGGCGATGGCCAGCAGCCCGATCAGTCCGAGGACGACGAGGCCGGCGATACCGGCGCGGTGGGTGCGGTACTCGCGCCAGAAGCGGATCACCGCCCGGCGGCGGCGGGCCCGGGTGAGGGCGCGCGGGCTGATGGTCTTCACGGCATCGGTGGAAATCGTCATCGGCCCACCCGGGGATCGAGCAGCGGATAGATCACATCGGCGAGCGTGTTCATGAGGATCACCGCGGCGGCGAAGACGAAGAACAGTGCCTGCACCAGGGGCAGGTCGGGCACGCTCAGTGCCTGGTAGAAGAGTCCGCCGAGGCCGGGCCAGGAGAACACGGTCTCCACGAGGATGGCGCCCGCCACCGTGTTGCCCAGGTTGACGAAGAGCAGGGTCACGGTCGGCAGCATCGCGTTCGGCACGGCGTGGCGGCGGCGTACGAGGTCGTCACGCAGCCCCTTGGCACGTGCGGTGGTCAGGTAGTCGCTGCCCATCTCGTCGAGCAGCGAGGAGCGCATCACCAGGAGCGTGCGGGCGTACTCGACGGCGACGAGGGTGACGACCGGCAGCACCAGGTGGTGGGCCACGTCCAGGACGTACGCGAAGCCGCTCTCGTTTCCGGACTCCATACCGCCGGTCGGGAAGATCCCGGGGATCGGTCCGATGCCCACCGACAGAGTGATGATCAGCAGCAGTCCGAGCCAGAAGGACGGCACGGAGTACAGCGTCAGCGCGAAGGCGGTGTTGAAGCGGTCCCCGAAGGAACCGTTGCGCCAGGCGGACCTGGCACCCAGCCAGATGCCGATCACGGTGTAGATCACGAAGGCGGTGCCGGTCAGCAGCAGCGTCGCGGGCAGCGCCTCGGAGATCTTGTCCATGACGGGGGCGCGGAACTGGTAGGAGGTACCGAAGTCCCCCGTGAGCGCCTTGCCGCAGTAGTCGGTGAACTGTCGCCAGACCGGCAGGTCCAGGCCGAACTCTCGGCGCATCGCCGCGATCTGTTCCGTGGACACCTGCCGGCCGCCGGTCATCTGCTTCACCGGGTCGCCGGGGATCAGCCGGAAGAGGAAGAAGCTGGTGATGAGCACGGCGAACAGGGAGATGGCCGCACCGGCCAGTTTGCCCGCCACATAGCGGAGGTAGGCGGTCGTGCTGCGGGAGCGCGGACCGCGGGCCGACGGCCCGGCCGGAGCCGGACCGCCGGTCTGCGCACTGTCCACGCCCGACGCGCTCTTCAGCAGCGCGGGTGTGTTGTCTGTGCTCATGGACTATTCACGGTCTTCCGCGGTGGAACGACGACGCATGGCGAACAGCAGCCCGCCACCGGCGAGGACGACGACGGCGACACCGATCCCGATGAGGACTCCGGTGGAGCTGCCACCGTCGTCGGAGGAGCCGTTCGACGCCCCGGCGGCCGGAACCGCCGACCACCAGCTCCAGTACCCGTCCTGGCCGTAGATGTTGCCCGCGGCGGACGGCATCGTCGTGATCGACTTGATCTGGTCGGTACGGTACGCCTCGACGGCGTTCGGATAGGCCATGACATTCATGTACCCGGTGTCGTACAGCCGCGACTCCATCTGCTTCACCAGATCGGCGCGCTTGGCCGGGTCGTACTCGGCCAGCTGCTTCGCGTAGAGCTCGTCGTACTGCTTGTCGCAGATGAAGTTGTCCGTCGCCGCGGACTCCTTCGGCTTGGCGGGCAGGGCGGCGCAGGTGTGGATCGACATCACGAAGTCCGGGTCCGGGTTGACGGACCAGCCGTCGAAGGCGAGGTCGTACTCACCGGCGTACCAGGGGTCGGAGACGTTGTCGATGCAGTCGACCTTCAGCCCGATGCCGAGGCCGCCCCACCACTCCTGGAGGTACTTGCCGATCGCCTTGTCGTTCGGGTCCGTGGCGTGGCACAGGATGCGGAAGTCGAGCGGCTTGCCGTCCTTGCCGACGCGCTTGCCGGCGCCGTTCTTCTTGTAGCCGGCCGCGTCGAGCATCGCGGCGGCCTTCGCCGGGTCGTAGCTCAGCTTCTGGTCCGCGGACGGCTGCCAGAAGTACTCCGAGTAGCGAGGCGGGATGTATCCCTCGCCCTCCACGGCGTGGCCCTGGAAGACCCTGTCGATGATGGTCTTGCGGTCGACGGCCATGAAGAGCGCCTGACGGACCTTCTGGTCGAGCAGCGCCGGATGACCGTCGCCGAACTTCGTGCCGTCCTTCGTTCGCGCGCCGGGGTTCGTCGCCAGTGCGTAGAAGCGCCGGCCGGGCGCGTCGTTGACCTTGATGTTCTCCGCCGTCTTCAGCGAGGCGGACTGAGCGGGCGTCAGGCTGGGGCTGCCCGCCACGAACGAGACCTCGCCCTTGCGCAGGGCGGCGACGGCGGCGTCCTGATCCTTGTAGTAGCGGAAGACGACCTCGTCGAACTTCGGCGAGCCGCGCCAGAAGTCCTTGTTCGCCTTGAGCTTCACATAACTGTCGACCTTGTAGTCCGTCAGGATGAACGGACCGTTGCCCACGACCGGGAACTTCTGGTCGTTGTTGAACTTCGAGAAGTCGCCGACCTTCTCCCAGACGTGCTTCGGCACGATCGGCACATCGAGCGCCGCCATCGTGGCCTGCGGCTCCTTCAGCTCGATGACGAGCTGCTCCGGCGTCGGAGCTGTCACCTTCTTGAAGTTGCCGACGAAGCTGCCGTTCGAGGTGGCCGCGCCCTCGTCGGTCATCATCTTGTTGAAGGTCCACGCGGCGTCCTCGGCGGTCGCCTTCTGCCCGTCCGACCACTTCGAGTCGGAACGGATCGTGTACGTCCAGGTCAACTTGTCCGGCGACGGCTCCCACTTGGTGGCGAGCGCGGGGATCGCGTGGTTGTCCTTGGGGTCGTAGTTGGTCAGGTAGTCGTACATGAGCCGGTGGATGCTCGTGCTGAGCAGACGCTGCGCGAGGAACGGGCTCAGGGAGTCGACGCTCTGCGCGACCGCGACCGTCAGGGTCGTCTTGCCGCTGTCGTCGGCCTGGGCCTCCTGCGGCGCGGGCGCGAGCGGATTTCCCGGTACGACCGAACCGGCTGCGAGCGCCAGTGCTGCGGCGCAGGAGGCCAGGAGGAAACGCATGGTGCGACGTGGGAGGGGGGAGGGGGAGGGAACTCTTGTGACCATGGGACGTTGACCTCGCGTCATGACTCGCATGGAGAAGGCGGGCAGATCTCTGGTTCGCCAGCTGGTGAAGCGAAGGTTTATCAGCGGTGGTCGAGCCACGTCAACGGTGTGCCAAACGGCGTGTGGGCTGCGGGAATGCAAGAAGGGCCCGCATCGGGTGAACGATGCGAGCCCTCATTGGTTTAGACCTCTACTGCCCTACTGCTGAGGGGCTGGTGGGGGCTGCGGAGGCTGCTGCTGCCACCCCGCCGGCGGTACGGGCCCCTGCAGTTCGGCTTCTCTTGACCGTCCGTCATGCTGCTGGTGCGCCGGCGCGGCTCCGGCCGGGTTCGTACCCGGCTGGGCCTGCGGGGGCACCGGCTGCTGCCAGCCGTTCTGCTGCGCACCGGGACCGGGCTGCGGCGGATAGGGCTGCTGGGGAGGCTGCTGCTGCGGGGGCTGGCCGCCGTAGGGCTGCTGCTGCGGATACGGCTGCTGCGGCGGGTACGGCTGGTAGGGCTGTCCGGCCTGCGGCTGCCCCGGCTGCTGCGGTACGTAGGGCTGCTGGCCGGGGGCCTGCTGGCCCGGCGTCTGGTGCCCGGGCATCGGCGGGGCGAACTGCGGGGGCTGGCTGCTGCCGTCCGCGGTCCACAGTCCCTGCTGCTGCTGGGCACGCGCGAAGTCCTCGGCGACCATCGCCGAGAGGTTGAAGTACGCCTCGCGGGTCTTCGGCCGCATCATGTCGAGGTCGACCTCGGCGCCCGCCGAGAGGTGCTCGTCGAACGGCACCACGACGACGCCGCGGCAGCGGGTCTCGAAGTGCTGCACGATGTCGTCGACCTTGATCATCTTGCCGGTCTCGCGGACCCCGGAGATGACCGTGATGGAGCGCTGCACCAGCTCCGCGTACCCGTGGGCCGACAGCCAGTCCAGCGTCGTCGAGGCGCTCGACGCACCGTCGACCGACGGCGTCGAGATGATGATCAGCTGGTCCGCGAGGTCCAGCACCCCGCGCATGGCGCTGTAGAGCAGGCCGGTGCCCGAGTCCGTCAGGATGATCGGGTACTGCTTGCCGAGCACGTCGATCGCGCGCCGGTAGTCCTCGTCGTTGAAGGTCGTGGAGACCGCCGGGTCCACGTCGTTGGCGATGATCTCCAGGCCGGAGGGCGCCTGCGAGGTGAAGCGGCGGATGTCCATGTACGAGTTGAGGTACGGGATCGCCTGGACGAGGTCGCGGATCGTCGCCCCGGTCTCACGGCGCACCCGGCGGCCGAGCGTGCCGGCGTCCGGGTTGGCGTCGATGGCGAGGATCTTGTCCTGCCGCTCGGTGGCCAGCGTGGAGCCGAGCGCGGTGGTCGTCGTGGTCTTGCCGACACCGCCCTTGAGGCTGATGACCGCGATCCGGTAGCAGGAAAGCACCGGCGTGCGGATCAGTTCCAGCTTGCGCTGGCGCTCGACCTCCTCCTTCTTGCCACCCAGCTTGAAGCGGGCGGAGGCGGAGGGGTTGCGGCTGCTCTTGGCCTTCTGCTTGCCCCGCACCAGGCGGTCCGAGGAGAGCTCCACGGCGGCCGTGTAGCCGAGCGGGGCGCCGGGTACCGAGCGCTCGCGCTGGTCATGGGTGACCGAGGTCGGCCAGGCGCTACCGGTGCGAGGGTCCACGGGGGGTCCCTGCGGTGCCCCCTGAGGCGCCTGCTGCTGGGGAGGCTGGGGGTGCTGGGGGTGCTGGGGGTGCTGCTGGTACTGCGGGGGCTGCTGCTGCGGAGCCTGGTAGAGCTCGGGCTGCCGCTGGGCGGTGACGGGTGCGGGCAGGTTGGGCGTGCCCTGGACCGGCTGCTGCGGGGCCTGCGGAGGCAGTGGTGCGCTCTGCGCGGGGAGGTGCGGCTGCTGGGGGGCGGGCGCCTGGGGCGGCTGCGGGAAACCGTAACCGCCCTGCGCCTGCGGGAACCCGTAGCCGCCCTGGCCGGGCTGCTGCTGCGGCTGCTGGTGTTGAGGCAGCTGAGGCTGAGCCTGGTGGGGAGGCTGGGGTGCCGGTGCCTGACCCTGGGGCGGCTGCGGGAAGCCGTAACCACCCTGCGGAACCGGAAGGTTGGGCTGCGACGGCGGGATCTGCCCCTGCGGGGGCTGCGGCGGCGCCTGCGCCGCATGAGGGAAGCCGTAGCCGCCGGGTGCCTCGTTCGGAGGTACCGGTGCGGGCCACTGGGGCGCCGCCTGCGGCGCGGTGGGCTGCGGTGCGGCCGGCTGGAAGGCGGGCGGCAGCGGCGGCAGGGCGCCCTGCGCGGGCGGCGCGGGCGACCAGGGAGCCGGGGAGGAGGGCGAGGGCGCCTCGGACGGCGTCACGTCCTGGGGTGCCACGCCGACGGGAGCGTCCGAAGGCTCTTCGGCCGGTACGGCCGCCGGGTCCGTGGGCTCTGCGTCGCCCGGCGCGGTGGTGACATCCACGACAGCCGGGAGGGCTGCCGGCGCCGAGGTCTCGGGGGCGTCGGCCTCGTTCGTGGCCCCGTCCTCCGAGGACTCCGGCACACCGTCCGTCTCGCCCGTCACCGGGGCGATGTCCTGGGCGGGCCGGTCCTGGGCGTCCGACTCGTCACAAGCGTCCGGGGCGGGGTCCGGGCCGGATCCCGCGCCCGGGAGCGCCGCCTCGGCCGCGGCCGCCGCTTCCCGTTCCGCGATCTCCTGCTTCAGGGCGGCGGGAGAGAACCGCATGGTCGCGCCGCTCTCCAGGTCGCCACCCCCGAAGGGCTCCGCCGCGCCACCGGAACCGGCCGCCTCGGCGGCCGAGGCGTTCGAAGTGGAGGACACCGAAGAAGCCGAAGACGCAGACGGCGCGGAAGGCACCGGCGGCGCCGCGGGCTCGGGTGCGGCCGGCGACTCGCCGTCCGTGGGCCCGGCCACCGCGGCCGGTTCCGGCCGCGACGCGGCCCAGTTGGGCTCGAAGCCGCTCCCCGTCGGCAGCCCCGGTACGGACACCGGCGCCCCGTTCGGCGGGGGAGGCGGTGCGAGATGCGAACCGGCGCCACCCGACGAGTCCCCCGCGGCGTTCTGCGTGTACCAGGCGGGAGGGGTGTAGTCGATGGTGAACTCACCCGTCATCTCTGCGGGATCCGCGTCGGACGACTCGTCGACGGGCGTGTTCCATCCCCCGCGGATCTCGTCCCGATCGCCGTTCACTTTGCCTCCTGGTGTGGTCGAGCACCCTTGTGCCGTGGTGGGTGGGGGCGACCGTTCCCGTTGTCCGATCCGCCCGGCTCTCCCCCTTGCGACGCACATGACCTGTCCACAGGTTTCATTCGCCGCGCCTGACCCACCCTAATCGCCATCGGCCCCGGTACGGCAGGCCGTACCGGGTCACGACGACGACCGGTGGGCCCAGGCCCCGCTCCCAAGTGAGCCGAGTCGCGCGGAGCGTGACGTGAGAAGCGGTCAATTCGGTATTTCTCCGTACGCAACGAAAGGGTGGCCGCCCGACCGGGCAGCCACCCCTCGTACCGGAGAGACCTCTACGTGAGGTCGAATTCACCGTCCCTGGCGCCCAGCACGAACGCTTCCCACTCCGCCTCGGTGTAGCGCAGCACGGTCCCGGGATCCAGCGACGAGCGCATCGCGACCGCGCCCCCGGGAAGATGCGCGATCTCGACCCGCTCCTCGGCGTCCTCGGTGCCCGGAGCGCTCAGCCACTTCGCGTCCGAGATGTCGAGAGCGTAGAGCTCTTCCTTTTCCTGCTGGGTGCCCATGCCGGCGTCCCTTCGATCGAGCGTGTCGGTCCGAAAGCCATGCTCCCCGGGAGACGCGTGCCAGGGGGCGAAATCGCGGAAGGAATCAGTCCATCCGGCGCACGGTGCCCAGGAGACCGTTCTCGGCGTCCGTCCCACTCGTCATCACCCAGTGACGCTCACGGCCCGCGACCCAGAGCGTCACGCCGTCCGCCAGGGTCGGCAGCGCGTCGGTCTCGATCCGCGTGAGACCCAGGATCCGGCCGATCTGTTCCGCCTCGCCCGGCGAGACCCGCTGCACACCCACGAGTGTCGCCGACCGCATCAACCGCGGTGCGACGGGGCTCAGATAGGGCAGCAGGGTCAGTACGGACTGCCAAGGCGAGGACACCACACGGCCACGCGGAGGCCGCATTCCACAGTCCCGCACGACCACGACCGGGCTGCCCACGGTCGCACCCGTCGGCGGAACCCGGCCCACGTCGTACAGGGTGATGCACTCCAGACCCGCGCCGGCCGCCTGCGCCAGCGTGGTCCACGCCTGCGCCCGCCCGGTCTCGACGGCGACCCGCGCACCGGTACCCGCCGCGCGCAGAGCCAGTACCTGCGCCGTCCAGAGGCCGCCGATCAGCAGGACGTCGTACGGCGTCGGGCGGTGGAAGCCGATCATCTGCGGGCGGCCCTCGGCGTCGTCGCCGATCACCACGCCGTCGTCACCGACAGGCAGCGCCAGTGCGCCCAGATGGTCCGCCGCCAGCGTGTGCCCCGCGTGCCGGGGACCGCGCAGTCCGCGCCTCGGCTCGGTCCTGTTCGTCACTGCGTGCCTCCCAGGGGGAGCGTCGCCAGCACACCGGGGAACTGCTCCCGGTCCAGTCGCACAAGGCCGACCTTGGCGTGCTGTGCGGCTTGCTCCAACGTCCGTCGTACTCCGACCAGTTCGGTGTCGGAGCCGCCGGTGATCCGTACATGGCCGCCCACGGTCACCGCTCCTCGGTGAGCACCTCGCCGGACCGTCAGGCTGAACGTGGTCGCGTGGGCGGGGACCGAGGTCAGCAGCGCGACCAGCTGGGGGAGCGGCGTCGCCCCACGCCCGAGCTCGGGCCAGCGGTCGACCGCGTAACTGGTGTGCCACCGGTCGTCGCACCGCCACACCCTCGACGTCTCCTTCGTCCGCCGCTGCGGTGCCGCGTCCGGCCGCCCCGCGCGGGCCGACAGGATGGGGTTGGCGCAGGCCGAGGTGGCCACGGCGGAGTTCAACTCCTCCTGGTCCAGCACCGAGGCCCGGAAACCGGCTCCGGTGATCCGGCTCGCCACATGGTCCGCGACCCGCACCAGACAACGCTGCGCGCCCTCGACGCCGCCGCCGCGGGCCTCGATGGCCTCCCGGCACAGTTCCGGATTCAGCTTCACGGCCACCCAGGTCATCCGCAGCGCGGGCGCCCCCGTCCGCTCCTGCAGGGGGGCGTACGAGAGCCGGGCCACCGACTTCTGGGGCAGATGAGGCGCGGGAGCCGCACGCACCTGCTGCACCAGTTGCGCCGACTCCAGGACGATGTCGTCGACCTCCAGCGCGTCGCCGAGGAGCGACAGCGGGAGCGCACGCGCGCCGAACGCGGGACGCAGCGCCTCACCACTCGCCTCGACCCGCACCACCGCGGTCAGGAACGTCCCGTCGCCGAGCATCCCCACCGTGCGGCGGTCCCGGTCGACGTAGATGTACGGAGCGAACCCCGGCACGTTCTCCGCGACCGGAGCGAGCGTCGGCTCCACATCCGGAGCGGCCACGGTGGAGGCCCGCCCGCGTGCGCGCAGCGCCATGGCCGCCGACACCCAGTCCTGTACGGCGCTGCCCCGGCGGCGTATCACCGTGAGCGCGATCAGCAGGCCGGCGACGACGAGGGCGGGCACCGTCCACAGTCCGCCCAGTGTGAAGCCCACCGCGGCGATCGCCAGCGCCGCCTCGACGAGCACCAGCTGCCGCAGGAGGGGGCGGACGCGACCGGTCCGCGAGATCGAGCGGAGCGTCGTCGCCGCGGGAGTGCCCGCCTGCGCGGGGGAAGCCGCTTCCGCCGGCCCGTTGCTGCGTTGCCGTCGGGAAGGGCCGGGGGTTCGCGGGCCAGATCGTCCAGTGCGCTCGCGCGTCGCTGTACCCATCGCCGCCTTGCCCCCTCGTGTCCGTATTTACCGTTAATTTCGCGGGCGTTGACCGGGCGATCACCCTACCTGAGCGTGGGGTTGGGAGCGCCAACAGGCATAGTAGGGGGCCCGGTACTGCGGCAGGTGCCGGTGGTGTGTGTGGGAACCTGGTTGCCCACTGGGGATGAGGGGCAGCGGACAGATGGCATCACGGCGGGACGAGCTCAACGCCTACACCTTCGCGAAGCGGAGGTTGATCGCGCAGTTCCTGCAACCCCACCCGAGCGGCTCGGAAGAGGGCGCGCCCCGCCCCCTGCGCGCGGTGATGCCGGGAGTGATCGTCGGCGTGGTGGTCCTCGCGGTCTTCGGAGCCTGGGGCATGTTCAAGCCGGTGGCGCCGCAGAAGTGGGATACGCCCGGCGAGAACGTCATCATCGCCAGTAAGTCCACCACCCGGTACGTGGTGTTGAAGACCAAGGGGAAGTCGCAGCTCCACCCCGTCCTGAACATGTCGTCCGCCAAGCTCCTCCTTGACCCGGACAAGGGCAAGGTCATCAACGTCGACGAATCGGTCCTCGACAGCGGCAAGATCCCGCACGGCGCGACCCTCGGCATCCCCTACGCCCCCGACCGGCTGCCCGACAAGGACGAGGCGGGCTCTGCCAAACGCTGGGCGGTCTGCGAGCGTCCGGGTGAGGGCGGCAGGGCCATCCAGAAGGCGGCCTTCGTCCTCGCGGAGCGCGAGCACGGCAAGACCGAGGGCAAGGGGCGGCTGCGCGGCGGTGAGCTGATGTACGTCGAGGCGCCGGACGGCACCCGGTACATCGTGGACGCCGGAGGCAAGGCGTACGCGGTCGCCAAGGACGAGCTGCTGCAGCGCACCGTGGTGGAGGCGAACCGCAAGCCCCAGCGTGTGTCCACCGCCTGGCTCGGCACCCTGCACACCGGTGACCCCGTCACCTTCCCGACCGTCCCCGGAACCCCGGGCGCTCCCGCGGGCGTTCCCGGCGATCTGGACGCCGACGCGAACAGGGTGGGCATGGTCCTGGCCGCGACCTCCGGCACCAGGACACAGCAGTACGTCGTCCTGCCGGGCCGCGTCGCCCCCGTGTCCGACTTCACCGCCAAGCTGCTGCTCAGCAGCCGGGCCCTGGTCGGACTCGGTCAGGCGGGCAACGAGAAGCCCGTGAGCGCCGCCGCGTTCCAGCCGGGCAGGCCGTTCGCCCAGGAAGCGGACTGGCCGGCGAGCGAGCCGAAGCCGGTCAACTCGGCGAGCACGGACCGGGGCAGCCGCAACACCGTCTGCAACGTGCTGCGCGACGTCGACGCGGACAGCGGCGCCACCACGCTCACCACGTGGGCCGGCACCGACTTCCCCGCAGCTCTCCCCACCGGTTCCAGCAGCGCGTACGTCACGCCGGGATCGGGTCAGCTCTTCCGGCAGTTCAAGGGAGCCGAGACCGACTCCGGCTTCCTGTTCCTGGTCACGGACACCGGACTGCGTTATGCCATGCAGTCCAACGGCGACAGCACGCAGGACGACTCCGGCATCGGCGAGTCCGGTTCGAAGAAGGAGAGGGAAGCGCAGCAGCTGGAGGCTCAGCAGTCCCAGAACCGACTCGGGTACAAGGATGTCGACCCCGCTCCCGTACCGGCCGCCTGGTCCTCGTTCCTGTCGACGGGGCCGCGGCTGTCGACGGGCGCGGCCCGTCAGCCGCAGGGCTCGTGAGGGGCGGAGCGGACATGACACCCCAACTCCTCGCCACCATGGGGCGGCGCCTGCTGACCGTGACCGCTGCCACCACGGTCGCCTTCATCACACTGCCCGTGCTGCCGGTGGCCGCGGACGACTTCACCCAGTGCACCTTCCCCTCGAAGAAGTACCCGGGCCGCCCCTGGGCGCTGCAGCGCGTGCTGATGGACGAGCTGTGGCAGCAGTCCACGGGAAAGGGCGTACGCGTGGCCGTCATCGACACGGGCGTCGACGTCAAGAACCCCCAGCTGACCCGGGCCGTGGACACCGCGAGCGGGCGCAACCTCCTTCCCAGGAACCTGAAGACCGAAGACGGCACGAAGATCGAGCGGGGCAAGGAGAACGGCACGACCGACACGGTCGGCCACGGCACCAAGGTGGCGGGCATCATCGCGGCCCGCCCGGCCAAGGGCACCGGCTTCACCGGACTGGCCCCGGACGCCACGATCATCCCGATCCAGCAGAACGACGCGGACGGGCACGGAACCGCCGACACCCTGGCCGCGTCCATCAACTACGCCGTCAACACCGCCCGGGCGGACGTGATCAACATTTCGCAGGACACGGCCAACGCCGTGAAGCCCGCGGCCGGCCTGAGGCAGGCGGTGAACAACGCGCTGGCCAAGAACGTCGTGGTCGTGGCCTCGGCGGGCAACGACGGTCTGGGCGGCAACGTCAAGGAGACCTACCCGGCCTCCTTCGAAGGAGTCCTGGCAGTGGCCTCCTCCGACCGCAACAACGAACGGGCGGCCTTCTCCCAGTCGGGCGAGTTCGTGGGCGTCTCGGCGCCCGGAGTGGACATGATCTCCACCGTCCCCGGAGGCGGACACTGCGCCGACAACGGCACCAGTTTCTCCGCCCCTTACGTCGCCGGAGTCGCCGCCCTCATCAGGGCCAAGCATCCGGACTGGACGCAGCGGCAGATCGTCGCCCAGATCGAGCAGACGGCGGAACGCTCGATCGCCGGCCACGACCGTCTGGTGGGCTGGGGTGTCGTCGACCCGGTACGCGCCCTGACCGAGGGCGACAAGCCCGTCGAGCGGCCCCGGGCCAACGAGGGCGTGAGCAAGGGCGAGGCGCCGACTCCGGCGGCACTCCACCTGGGCGAGACGGCGGAGGAACGCAACGCGCGCCTGGCGACCTACGTCGTGGTGGGCGGCGGAGTCCTGGTCGCGACGATCGCGGGTGCGGCGGTGGCGGTGCGCGACATGCGGCGGCGTACCAGACCGGCTACGGAATTCATGTGACGGACATGGCAGTTGGACTGTCATATCCAGTGGCTAGAGTTGTCGGTAATGGATCAGTGTTGTCCGTCCAGCAGACGTGATCGCACCGAACGACGGACTGATCAAAACGGGGAACGGGGAAGGACGGCATCGTGTTGCCAGCAGATGGTGGTGGGGGAGGCTCGACCGGTGGCAGGGGCGACCTCGAGCGCGGCGTAGGGGCCCTGGAGAAGTTCCAGGAGCGCGTCAACACCCTGCTGGCGGAGTTCGAGGGCTCCGCGGCAAGCAAGTCCAAAGTGGCGGAGCAGTCGGTGTCCCGCGCCTCGCTGAGCGGCACGAACGCTCCCTTCGCCGAGGCGGACGGGCTCTACACCCAGTACAACCGTGTCCACGAGTCGCTCGTCTCGCTCTCCAGGTCGCTCGGCGACCAGATCGAGTACCTGAGGATCGGCGTGTACGCGGCGGCGGTCGGCTTCGACAACGTCGAGGACGACATCCGGCGGCAGTTCTACGAGATCAAGCACCGCATGGACCAGGACCACGAGAAGGCCCAGGAAAGCCACCGCAAGCCTGAGCAGCCGCAGAACAACGACAAGCAGTCCGACGCCGGATGGGCAGCTGAATGAGCGACGAGACGACACAGCCCGAACCGCAGCTCAGTCCGAAGGAGCAGCTGGAGCAGGACCAGGGACGGGTGCAGCTGCAGCTGACCGTCACCGACGTCACCGAGACGGTCAACAAGGTGATGGACACGTTCGGATTCGGAGGGGGCGGCACATCCGGCCGTACCTCCTTCGAGGGGCACGACCTGAACGCCATGATCGACATGATCGAGAACTCCAACCCCGAGCACCTCGAGAGCGCCGGCAAGGCGCTCTGGGACGCCAGGGACGCCATCAAGGAAGCGGCGCACGAGCTCGAGGCCCACATCGCGAAGGTCGAGTGGGAGGGCGAGTCCGGCACGGCCTTCCGCGACTGGGGTACGGGCCTGGTCGCCCACGCCAGGAAGCTCGGTGACTTCGCGGACGGAGCCGGCACGCAGATCACGGTCGCGGGCACGGGCCTGGCGTCGGTGCGCAGCTCCCTGCCGCCGCGCGACAGCCGGCTGGTCCGCAAGAAGGTCGACGAGATCGAGCTCCCGGCCCGCCTCGAGAGCAACCCGGAGTACACGGCCGCGGTCAAGGTCGAGAAGGACCGCCAGGAGGCCATCAACCAGGCCAACCGCCTGGCGTCCTACTACTCGGTCTCCGAGGAGTCACTGGCGGCGCAGGAACCGCCCAGGTTCGACAGGGCGCTGGATGTGGCGATGCCGCGGCCGAGCCTCAGATCCGGCACGGGATCGGAATCCGGGACCTCGGGCAGCGGCGCCGAGACGTCGAGCGGCAGCTACGCGAGCGGAGTTGAGAGCCCTCAAAGGGCTGGCGGTGACGTGGCTGGCTCAGCTGGCGCTCCTGGTGTCGATCGCGCTGGCGCCGTCACGCCAGTCCCTGAGCGGAGCGTCTCGACCGAGATCGACAGTGTCTCAGCACCTCCGGCTCCTGTTGCCACCCCAACCCCTTCCCCGTCCCCCGTGACCACGGGCACACCGGGACCCAGCGGTGGCCCGATTCCGCCTTTCACGAATGGTTTCGCGAACCCGGTCCAGAGTGGCTCCTCGCGGGCCACGAGTTCGTCCGGCGGCTCCACCAGGACACCCCTGGGGAAGGACCCCGCAGCTACGGGCCGTTCGGCAACGGCAGGCCCCGCGCCCACGGCGAACGGACGCTCGGCCCCGCCCGTCGGACGCCCGGGGTACATGGGCGGCGGTCCGGCCGGAGCAGGTACCACCGGCGGCCAGTCGCCGATGGCCGGCCGACCCTCAGGCGTGACGGGCGGTCGCCCGGTCGCGGGGCCCGGTGGCACGGCCACTCCCTCAGGTCATCAAGCAGGGAGAGGTGCCGGCATCGTCGGCGGAACCCCGCAACGCGCTGCTTCGGCATCGGGAACGTCCGGGGGCCGCAGTATGCCGCGCGGATCGGTCATCGGCGCGGCGGGTGCCGCTCAAGCGCGTACACCTGCCGGCAGTACAGGCCAGCGGGGAGTGATCGGCGCCGGTGGAACGAACAGCGCCAGCCGGTCCGGCGGGCGCGGCACCCCCAGCGCCAACGGTGTCGTAGGCACTCCCCGAGGGAGCGCTTCAGGCTCGGGCAGGGGCTTCACGACGGGCGGCGCAGGTCTCGTGCGGGGCCACGCAGGACAACGAGGCCCCGAAGGCGAGGACGAGGAGACCACCGGCTCGACTCGCCCGGACTACCTGACTGAGGACGAAGAGACATGGGTGGCCAGGCGCGGAGCCGTACCGCCGGTCGTCGAGTAGGAACACGAAAGGTTCGGAAGTCAGGATGACAGCAGGAATGAGCCAGACCCGGAAGTCCAGCAGGACGCCTGCTGTGCGGCGCGCGCTAGGCACGCTGGCTGTGGTTGCCGCATGGAGCGTGGGCTTCGCCGGGGCGGCTCCCCAAGCTGTCGCCGCGGACGTGCAGTCGAAGCAGTGGTATCTCGGTGCGATGCAGGCCGAGGATCTGTGGAAGACCACGACGGGCGAAGGCATCATGGTCGCCGTCATCGACACCGGAGTGAACGCCTCAACTCCCTCCCTCAAGGGGCAGGTCCTCAAGGGCATGGACGCCACTGGGGCCGAAGGCGACGAGAACGACGACTACGCCGGGCATGGCACCACCATGGCTGAGCTGATCGCCGGGACGGGAAAGGGGGGCGGGCTCAAGGGGCTCGCTCCCGGAGCGAAGATCATCCCGATGCGCATCAGTGACACTGAGTTCCAGAACGAGCATTCGGTGAACGCTTACGACAGCGCCGACGCCATCCGAGCCGCAGCGGACAGTGACGCTCAGATCATCAGCATGTCCTTCGGTAGCGACTTCCCGATGGACAGGGAGCTGAAGGCGGTGAAATACGCGCAGGACAAGGGGAAGCTCTTCTTCGCCAGTGTTGGCAACAACGCGGAAGAGAGCAACAGAAAGCAGTACCCCGCCTCGTACCCGGAGGTTGTCGGAGTCTCCTCTGCCGACCGTCAGGGCAAGGTGGCGGAGTACTCCCAGAACGGCACTGTCGTAGACATCGCGTCACCCGGAAACGACGTTCCGTACTGGTGCGACGCGACCTTCCAGGCCTACTGCGACGGCGACGGCGGAACCAGCGCAGCCACCGCCATCGCCTCGGCGTCCGCTGCCCTGATCTGGTCCGCGCACCCCGAGTGGACGGCGAACCAGGTTCTCAACGTCCTCTTCGACACGGCTTCCCGTGACTGGGACAAGGGGACGACCAGCAAGTACCTCGGCCACGGCCTCATCCGCCCGTCGATGAACATCCTCAAGGGCAAGGGTGACCCCGGCGCCCCCGACGTCAGTCCTCTCACCAACGAGAAGACGTCCGGCGGCGCCGCCTCAGCAGCCCCGTCCGCATCAACCGCGTCACAGTCACCTGCGAACGGAAAGGGTGACGGCGCGGTCGTGGCAGGCTCCGGCACCACGGCCGGGGACGACAGCCAGTCGGGTCTGATCCTCGGAATCGTTGCCGCTGCGGTGGTCATCGCTGGAGGTGCCTTCGTGTTCGTCCGAAGGCGCCGTACCGCCTGACCGCACTTTCCTCACACGAATCCAACCGGCGCATGACGCCGGGCTGTACAAGAGCACCAGGAAGGAAGACACACCGTGGCTGACCAGAAGCTCACAGAACACAGTCTCCTGCAGCTGGAGGGCGAACTCTCGACGAGGTTCGACTCCGTCAAGGGCCAGCTGAAGGCCCTGCAGGGGACGATCGACAGCCTCGAAGGTGCCTGGAAGGGCATCGGCGCCGGCGAGTTCAACAAGAAGCAGGAAGAGATCAACAAGAGGATGGTCAGCATCGCCAACCGCCTCCTCAACTTCCAGGAAGCCATCAAGGCGGCCCGCACCATCTCGGGCAACACCGAAGACGAGATCAAGGCGGCCCTGCAGGGGGTCGACGTCGTCGACGGCTACTCCGGTGACGCAGCCGCGACGGCCCGGACTTCGAACCTCAACAACTTCTGATCGCACCGCGCCCGTACTACGTACGAGGCCGTGACGTCAGACCTGGACAACACTGGAGGACCGTATGTCGAACAACGACGGCTCGATGATCGTCACTTACGCGAGCCTGGACGCCGCCGCCGCTTCCATTGACCGGCAGGGCAAGCAGCTCGACGAGGACCTCGCGGCCATCAAGCGTCGCGTCGCGTCCGTCGCCGAGCTCTGGCAGGGCGAGGCCAAGGCCGCGTACGACACCGCCCAGCAGGGGTGGGAGAACGACGCCAAGGCGATCCACAACGCCCTCGTCGAGATCTCCCGCAAGGTGCGCGAAGCTGCCCCGGCCTACCGGGCCGGCGACAAGAGGGCCGCGCAGAACTTCATGTAAGGCTCGGCAGAGTCTCAGTCAGGGTGGGCACGCGCGGGAGGTGTCCACCCTGACGCATGTCCGGGCGTCCACCTGCGCGAACAACCGGAAAGGGGCGGGTCCGCAAGCTCGGACCCGCCCCTCCCACCCGTTTCGCCTCGCCTAACGGTCCGTCGCCATGAGGCCCGACTGCACCAGCGGATTCCCCCGTCGCCGCGTGACGAAGACGCCTCGGCCCGGAGGCATCGGCCTCGCCCGCACGTTGCCCAGGATGTCGCCCTCGTTCGGGTCGCCGGACAGCAGGAGACCCTGCGCGCCCAGCTCCGTCATCCGCTGCAGGAACGGCTCGTACAGGGCCCGGCTCGCCCCCGCGGTACTGCGGGCGAGGATGAACCGCACGCCGACGTCGCGGGCGAAGGGCAGCAGCTCGGTGAGCTTGGCCAGCGGGTTGCCGCTCGACGTGGAGACGAGGTCGTAGTCGTCGACGATCACGTAGACCGTCGGGCCCTGCCACCAGCTGCGGTCCCGCAGCTGCTGCGCCGTGACGCTCTCCGACGGCGTACGGCGCTGCATCAGGTTGTACAGCGCGTCCATGTGGTGCTCCATGTTGTTGGACATGGGCACGTACTCCGCCAGGTGCGAGGCCGGCGTGGCGTCCAGCAGGCCGCGCCGGTTGTCGATGACGAAGAGCTTGCACGCGTCCGGCTGGTACCGCTCGGTCAGCTGCTTGATCAGCAGGCGGAGCATGTTGGACTTGCCGGACTCGCTCTCGCCGAACACCAGGAAGAACGGGTCGTGCTCGAAGTCGAGGTAGACCGGCGCCAGGTTGTTCTCGTCGATACCGAAGGCGATTCCCCGTTCCGGCTGCGCGTTGCCGGCCGGGAGCTCGGCCACCGGGAGCTCACGCGGCAGCAGGCGCACAGCGGGTGCTGGTGCGGCCGTCCAGTGCCGGGCGACCTCCTGGTTCATGGCCGCCGTGGCCTCCGAGAGGTCACTGTCGGAGTTGATGCCGTCGATGCGTGGCACCGCCGCCATGAAGTGCAGCTTCTCCGGCGTCAGACCGCGTCCCGGCACACCGGCGGGCACGTTGACGGCGGACTTGCGGTCCAGCTCGGAGTCCATGACGTCACCCAGCCGGAGCTCCAGCCGGTTCATCAGGTGGTCCTTGAGGTTGGACCGTACTTCCATGGACCGCGAGGCGGTGACGATCAGGTGGATGCCGTAACCCAGTCCACGCGCCGCGATGTCCACGACAGCCGCTTCCAGGCCCTCGTAGTCCGCGCGGAAGTTGCCCCAGCCGTCGATCACCAGGAACACGTCGCCCCAGGGCTGTTCGGTCACCGAGATGCCGCCGCGCGCCCGCATCCTGCGGAAGGTGGCGATGGAGTCGACGCCCGCGCTGCGGAAGTACTCCTCGCGGCGCGCCATGATGCCGTGCACCTCGGCGACCGTACGCCGTACCCGCTCGGGGTCGAGACGGGAGGCTACCCCGCCGACGTGCGGCAGGCCCGAGACGGAGGCCATGCCGCCGCCACCGAAGTCGAGCCCGTAGAACTGCACTTCCTGCGGGGTGTGGGTGAGCGCGAAGCCCGCGATGAGCGTGCGCAGCAGCGTGGACTTGCCCGACTGCGGGCCACCGGTGATCTGCATGTGGCCGGCCGCGCCGGAGAAGTCCCGGAAGAGCGTGTCGCGGCGCTGCTCGTACGGCTTGTCGACCACACCCAGCGGTACGACGAGACGGCCCGCCCCCTCGAAGCCGGGCTGGGTCAGCCCACGGTCCTGTACGGCCGCGAGTCCCGGAAGCAGGTCGTCCAGCGAGGGCGGATTGTCCAGCGGGGGGAGCCACACCTGGTGTGCGGACACGCCGCGGCCCTCCAGCCGCTGCACGATCACGTCGAGGACCGTGTCGGCCAGCGCGTCGTCCTCCGACGTGCGCGCGTCGGGAACGGCGGGCCCGTCCGGAGCCGTCGGCCTGACGTAGTGCACCGGCACAGGGGCCGCCGTGAACGGCACCGGCCTCCGGTCCACCGGCAGCGGTCCGCCGAGCGACGCGGGCTGCTGGGCCCCGGAGCGGTAGACCCCGGAGACGTACGCGGCCTTGAACCGCACCATCTCGTCCGTGCCGTACTTCAGATAGCCCGAGCCGGGCACGTTGGGCAGGTGGTAGGCATCGGGAACGCCCAGCGCCGCCCGGGACTCGCCCGCGGAGAACGTACGCAGGCCGACGCGGTACGACAGATACGTCTCCAGCCCGCGCAGCCTGCCCTCCTCCAGGCGCTGCGAGGCCAGCAGAAGGTGCACGCCCAGCGAACGTCCGATGCGTCCGATCTGTACGAACATCTCGATGAAGTCCGGCTTTGCGGTGAGGAGTTCGCTGAACTCGTCGATCACCAGGACGAGTGACGGAACCGCCTGCAACGGGGCACCCGCGGCACGCGCCTTTTCGTAGTCGTGGATGTTGGCGTAGTTGCCCGCGTCGCGCAGCATCTCCTGGCGGCGGTTGAGCTCGCCGCGGATGGAGTCGCCCATGCGGTCGACCAGCGTCAGGTCGTCCGCGAGGTTGGTGATCACCGCGGCGACATGGGGCATCTGCGCCATGCCGGCGAAGGTCGCGCCACCCTTGAAGTCCGCGAGGACGAAGTTGAGCGTCTCCGAGGAGTGGGTGACCGCGAGGCCGAGGACGAGCGTGCGGAGCAGCTCGGACTTGCCGGATCCGGTGGCGCCCACGCACAGACCGTGCGGTCCCATGCCCTCCTGGGCGGCTTCCTTCAGGTCCAGCATGACGGGGGCGCCGTCCTCGCCGACGCCGATCGGGACGCGCAGCCGTTCCGCCTGGGAGCGCGGTCGCCAGGTGCGGCTGACATCGACGGACGCCGCGTCCCCCAGGTTCAGCAGATCGGTGAACTCCAGGTTGGCGAGCAGGGGCTCGTCGTCGTCACCCCCGGTGGCCACGTGCAGCGGTGCCAGCTGGCGGGCCAGCGCCTCGGCTGCCTCGTAGCTCAGCGCGTCCGGCACTCCGTCGTAGACCAGCCCGTGACCCGATTCGATACGCAGCGAGTCAGGGTGCACCAGGACGGAGAGCCCGCCGCGACCACCGATGTCCTCGCCCGGTACGAGCTCGACGACCGTCACGCCCTGAAGGCCCTCGGGCGAGGCGAGCGCCGACGTCGGCGGCACCGACTCACCGTCGAGCACCACGACGATGTGCGGCTGTTCCAGCAGCGGCTGGCCGCCGGGCTGGAAGCGCGGCCGGCCGTCGAGACGGCCGGCGAGCAGCTCCTCCAGTTCGGCGGAGCTGGTGGTGATGAGGCGGCGGCGCCCGGCGCCGTCGACGGCTTCCGGAGCCTGGACGTGCGGCAGCCACTTCGCCCATTCCCACCGCGGGGCCGCGTCCCGGCCCGTCGCGACGGCGATGATCAGGTCCTCGGGGGAGTGCAGGGAGGCGAGCGCGCCGACCATCGCACGCGCCGTCGACCGCACGGACTCCGCTTCGCCGCTGACCGTCAGGTGGTAGAAGGCGCGGAGCGAGACCGCCATCGGCAGTCCGTCCAGCACGCTGTGCGTCGTCAGGAACTGCTGCATCGCTCCCGCGGTCAGCGGTTCCAGCTCGTCGACGGGCGCGGTCTCCGGCGCGATGAGCGGGGTGGCGAGCTCCTGGCTGCCGAGGCCGATCCGTACCTGGCCGAAGTCGGCATCGCTGACGCGGCGCTCCCACACCCGGCTGCCCTCGGCGACGAGCGCCCACAGCTGCTCCGGTGACGGGTGCAGGAAGTACTGCGCGTCCCGCTGCTTGTGGGCCGTCTTCAGAACGGTTCGCCTGGTCTGCGTCAGGTACTTCAGGTAGTCGCGCCGCATGTCGGCGAGCTGCCCCTGCGTACCGCGCCGGAAGCGGACGAGCATCGCGATGGCCATGGCGATCGTCGAGGCGATCATGACCATGCCCATGATCCGCATGATCGGGTTCGGCGTCATGAAGAAGAAGACGACGGAACCGCCCATGCCCAGCATCGGCAGCAACTGCATCATCACCCCCTCCTGCTGCCCCCGGGGCAGCTCGGGCGGAGGTTGCAACTGCACCTGTCCGCCCGGTACTTCGGAGGGGAGGGCCCGCGGTGGGCGCTTGACGACGATCTGGCTCACAGCTCACCAATTCCCTTGCCGGACAGAACTGTTCCTATCGGCGCCCCCGTGGCGACGGGCTCCATCCGCGGGGGAATCCTACTGGCGTAGCAGATGAGCCCAGGGCGGTAGGGTGTCGCGACGCGTGTACGCATCCGCTAACTACCGCAAAAAATCGGTCATTCGGGACGCACGGCGACGCGGTGCTCCCGGGGTGCGGAACCGGCACGAGAACAGAAGATCAAGACAGCTGGGCAAGCCAGCGCGACAAGACAGCAAATGGGGGAGCAGCAGGTGACCATGACGGCCCAAGCGGCAGCCACCGGATCCGGTCGGCCGGGTCCCGGGGCTCCGTCCAGCAACAGCACCGGATTCTGCCGGGTCACGGTCGTCGCGCCCGACAGCCGCGTCGACGTGGCACTGCCCGAGGACGTCTCGGTCGCCGACCTGTACCCGGAGATCCTGCGGCTGTCGGGGCAGAGTCCCGAGCAGGGCGCCCCGGTCGGCTATCACCTCGTACGCCGCGACGGCACCGTCCTCGACGGCGGGCGCACGCTGGCCTCCCAGCGCATCCTCGACGGCGAGCTGCTGTCGCTGCGCCCGTTCTCCGAGTCCCTGCCGCCCGCGGTCTTCGACGACGTCTCCGACGCCGTCGCCTCGGCCGTGGCCCGCGACCGCACGCTGTGGGGCGACGCCCTCATGCGCGGCGCCGGGCTCTTCGGCGGCTCCGTGCTGCTCACGCTCATCGCCTTCGTGCTCTGGACCTCCGAGCCCCGGCACGACATGCACGGGCTCTCCGGCGTCCTGGCCGGAGTCACCGCCGTCCTGCTCCTCGCCGTCGCCTGCGTCCGCGCGCGGGTGTACGACGACCGCGGCTCGGCCGTCGCACTGGGCATCGGCGCTCTGACGAACGCGGCGGTCGCCGGTTCGGGTCTCCTGTCGACGAGCGGCGGACAGGGCATCGGCAGGCTCCAGTTCCTGCTCGCCTGCGCCGCCGTACTGGTCGCGGCCGTGATCCTGATGATCGCCTCCCCCGGCGGCGACGGTCTCTTCGTCGCGTTCGTCTTCGCGGCGGCCGTCGGCCTGCTGGTGACGTTCACCGCGATCCTGACGGACATGGAGCCCGTCGAGACGGCCGCCGTGTGCGCACCGCTCTCCGTGGGCGTCCTCGCCTTCCTGCCCGGCCTCTCCACCCGCTTCGCCCGCCTCCCCATCGGCTTCGAGCCGCCGCGCACCACCGTCGGCGACTACGGCACGGCCGACCCCGCTCCGCAGGGCCCGGTCGACGCCGTCCGCATCGCCGCTCAGGCACGCCGGGGTCACGAGCTGCTCGTCGGCCTGGTCGGCGGATGCGCCCTGGTGGCCGTGGGCGCCGCCGCCGTGCTCGGCTTCTCGGACGGCTTCTGGGGGCAGCTCCTCGCCCTCGCCACCGGTATCGCCATGCTGATGCGCGCCCACCTGTTCCGGTACACGGCGCAGGTCGGCTGCGCCCTGGCCGCGGGCTTCGGCGCACTCGTACTCCTCGGCCTCGGGCTCAGCCTCAACCCGCCCCTCGGGATGGTGCGCGACGCACTGCGGGGCGACACCACCGCGCTCGACATCCGCACCGTCTGGCTCGCCGCGGCGATCGCCTGCGTCGCCGCACTGATCACCGCCATCGGCCTGATCGTGCCGCGCAAGGGCGTCGCACCGTTCTGGGGCCGCTTCCTGGAGATCGCGGAGGCGTGCGTCCTGCTCACCCTCGTGCCGCTCTGCCTCGCGGTGTTCGACGTCTACACCTCGATCCGCGCTCTCACCAGCTAGAACGCCGCACAGAGGGACAGCCCGTCCGGAGCGCCCCGGACGGGCTGATACTCTGACTGGTGGCCGTTTGTGTACGCGTTCCCGGTTCGTTCTGGGGGCTGCGCTCATCGGACCTTCGCTCCCGAGTCACACAAGCTCCCCTGAGAACCAGACCAGGGGCACTCGTGGGCGCTTCGAACACCAAGAGGAGTACCGCGTGCCGCTCGACGCCGTAACGAAGAAGCAGATCATGACCGAGTTCGCGCAGAAGGAGGGCGACACCGGTTCCCCCGAGGTTCAGGTCGCCATGCTCTCGCGCCGGATCTCGGACCTGACCGAGCACCTCAAGCTGCACAAGCACGACCACCACTCCCGTCGTGGTCTGCTGATCCTGGTCGGCCAGCGTCGCCGCCTCCTGCAGTACCTTGCCAAGAAGGACATCCAGCGCTTCCGTGCGCTCGTCGACCGCCTCGGCATCCGCCGTGGCGCGGCCGGCGGCGCCAAGTAAGGACGCTGTGAGAGGGAGCGGTTCCCCCTTCTAGGGGGCCGCTCCCTTTGCTGTACGTGCGGGACCGGGGTCAAGCTCAGTAACCTGGACGTACAACACCAGAACGAGGAGGAGCGCCCTCCAGCCTCCGCCGGTCCTCGGTAGTGGCCCCCGGGACAACGCCCGGGTGCTTCGATCGAAGACCGGCCCGCATTCAAGGAGCGCTTCTCCGTACCGTCCCCCCGCCACACGGGCGGGAGGACGAAAGACGACGAGTATGGAGAAATCACTAGTGGAGAACGAGACCCACTACGCCGAGGCCGTTATTGACAACGGAACCTTCGGCACCCGCACGATTCGCTTCGAGACGGGCCGCCTCGCCAAGCAGGCCGCCGGCTCCGCCGTCGCGTACCTGGACGACGACACCATGGTGCTGTCGGCCACCACCGCCTCCAAGAGGCCCAAGGACCAGCTCGACTTCTTCCCCCTCACGGTGGACGTCGAGGAGCGGCAGTACGCCGCCGGCAAGATCCCCGGATCGTTCTTCCGCCGGGAGGGCCGCCCCTCCGAGGACGCGATCCTCACGTGCCGCCTGATCGACCGCCCGCTGCGCCCCTCCTTCAAGAAGGGCCTGCGCAACGAGATCCAGATCGTCGAGACGATCATGGCGCTCAACCCCGACCACCTGTACGACGTGGTCGCGATCAACGCCGCCTCCGCTTCCACGATCCTGGCGGGCCTGCCCTTCTCCGGCCCGATCGGCGCCACCCGCGTCGCCCTGATCAAGGGCCAGTGGGTCGCGTTCCCGACGCACACCGAGCTCGAGGACGCCGTCTTCGACATGGTCGTCGCCGGTCGCGTCCTCGAGGACGGCGACGTCGCGATCATGATGGTCGAGGCCGAGGCCACCGAGAAGACCATCCAGCTCGTCCAGGACGGTGCCGAGGCCCCGACCGAGGAGATCGTCGCCGCCGGTCTGGAAGCCGCGAAGCCCTTCATCAAGGCGCTCTGCAAGGCCCAGTCCGACCTCGCCTCCAAGGCTGCCAAGCCCACCGGCGAGTTCCAGGTCTTCCTCGACTACCAGGACGACGTCCTGGAGGCGCTCACCTCCGCCGTCCGCACCGAGCTCGCCAAGGCGCTCACCATCGCCGGCAAGCAGGAGCGCGAGACGGAGCTCGACCGCATCAAGGAGATCGCGGGCGAGAAGCTCCTCCCGGCCTTCGAGGGCCGCGAGAAGGAGATCTCCGGTGCCTACCGCGCGCTGACCAAGAAGCTGGTCCGCGAGCGCGTCATCAAGGACAAGGTCCGCATCGACGGCCGCGGCGTCACGGACATCCGTACGCTGGCCGCCGAGGTCGAGGCCATCCCGCGCGTGCACGGCTCGGCGCTGTTCGAGCGTGGTGAGACGCAGATCCTCGGCGTCACCACCCTGAACATGCTCCGCATGGAGCAGCAGCTGGACACCCTCTCCCCGGTGACCCGCAAGCGCTACATGCACAACTACAACTTCCCGCCGTACTCCGTCGGTGAGACCGGCCGCGTGGGCTCGCCCAAGCGCCGCGAGATCGGCCACGGAGCGCTCGCCGAGCGCGCCATCGTGCCGGTGCTGCCGTCGCGCGAGGACTTCCCGTACGCGATCCGCCAGGTCTCCGAGGCGCTGGGCTCCAACGGCTCGACGTCCATGGGTTCGGTCTGCGCCTCCACCATGTCCCTGCTGAACGCCGGTGTGCCCCTCAAGGCCGCCGTCGCCGGTATCGCCATGGGTCTGATCTCCGAGGAGATCGACGGCAAGACGCACTACGTCGCCCTCACCGACATCCTCGGTGCGGAGGACGCGTTCGGCGACATGGACTTCAAGGTCGCCGGTACGAAGCAGTTCGTGACCGCGCTCCAGCTCGACACCAAGCTCGACGGCATCCCCGCCTCGGTCCTGGCCGCCGCGCTGAAGCAGGCCCGTGACGCGCGTCTGCACATCCTGGACGTCATGAACGAGGCCATCGACGTTCCGGACGAGATGTCCCCGAACGCCCCGCGGATCATCACGGTCAAGATCCCGGTGGACAAGATCGGTGAGGTCATCGGCCCCAAGGGCAAGATGATCAACCAGATCCAGGAGGACACCGGCGCCGACATCACGATCGAGGACGACGGCACCATCTACATCGGTGCCCAGCAGGGCTCGCAGGCCGAGGCCGCGCGCGCCACGATCAACGCGATCGCCAACCCGACCATGCCGGAGGTCGGCGAGCGTTACCTGGGTACGGTCGTCAAGACCACCACCTTCGGTGCCTTCGTCTCCCTCATGCCCGGCAAGGACGGCCTGCTGCACATCTCGCAGATCCGCAAGCTTGCCGGTGGCAAGCGCGTGGAGAACGTCGAGGACGTGCTCGCGGTCGGCTCCAAGGTCCAGGTCGAGATCGCGGAGATCGACTCCCGCGGCAAGCTCTCCCTCATCCCCGTGATCGAGGGCGAAGAGGCCGACGAGAAGGACGACACCGACAAGTGACGTCCCGTAGTTCCGTGACGACGGCCCGCACCTCCTCGGAGGCGCGGGCCGTCGCCCGTACCCAAACGCTTATCAAGGGCGCCAACGGCATCGGCACAGTCCGTCGTACCGTCCTGCCGGGCGGCCTCCGGATCGTCACCGAGACCCTGCCCTCCGTACGCTCCGCCACCTTCGGCATCTGGGCGAACGTCGGCTCGCGCGACGAGACGCCCGCACTGAACGGCGCGACCCACTACCTCGAACACCTCCTCTTCAAGGGCACCGCCAGGCGCAGTGCCCTCGACATCTCGTCCGCGATCGACGCGGTCGGCGGCGAGATGAACGCCTTCACGGCGAAGGAGTACACCTGCTACTACGCGCGGGTCCTCGACACTGACCTGCCGCTGGCCATCGACGTCGTCTGCGACATGCTGACCGGCTCGCTGGTCACCTCCGAGGACGTCGACGCCGAGCGCGGCGTCATCCTCGAAGAGATCGCGATGACGGAGGACGACCCGGGCGACTGCGTGCACGATCTCTTCGCGCACACGATGCTCGGCGACACCCCGCTCGGCCGGCCCGTCCTCGGCACCGTCGACACGGTCAACGGACTGAGCCGCGGCCAGATCGCCCGCTTCTACAAGAAGCACTACGACCCGACGCGCCTCGTCGTCGCCGCCGCCGGCAACGTCGACCACGCCACGGTCGTACGCCAGGTCCGCAAGGCCTTCGAGCGCGCCGGCGCCCTGTCCCGTACAGACGCGGTCCCGATGACGCCCCGCGAGGGCTCCCGCACCCTGCGTACCGCGGGCCGCGTGGAGCACCTGAACCGCAAGACGGAACAGGCGCACGTCGTCCTCGGTATGCCCGGCCTGGCCCGGACCGACGATCGCCGCTGGGCGCTCGGCGTCCTCAACACGGCACTCGGCGGCGGCATGTCCTCCCGCCTCTTCCAGGAGGTACGGGAGAAGCGCGGCCTCGCCTACAGCGTGTACTCGTACACCTCGGGCTTCGCCGACTGCGGACTCTTCGGCGTGTACGCGGGCTGCCGGCCGAGCCAGGTCCACGACGTCCTCAAGATCTGCCGCGACGAGCTCGACCGCGTCGCGACCGGCGGCCTCGACGACGAGGAGATCAGCCGCGCCATCGGCCAGCTCTCCGGTTCCACCGTCCTCGGCCTGGAGGACACCGGCGCGTTGATGAACCGCATCGGCAAGAGCGAGGTGTGCTGGGGTGAGCAGATGTCGGTCGACGACATGCTGAAGCGGATCTCCGACGTCACGCCGGACGACGTCCGGGCGGTGGCGAGCGAGGTCCTGGGCCACCGTCCCTCGCTCTCCGTCATCGGTCCGCTCAAGGACAAGCAGGCCGACCGCCTGCACGAAGCGGTCTCCTAACCCTCCTCGTAAGGAAGCAGACACATGAGCAAGCTGCGCGTAGCCGTTCTCGGTGCCAAGGGACGGATCGGTTCGGAGGCGGTACGAGCCGTCGAGGCCGCCGACGACATGGAGCTGGTGGCCGCACTCGGCCGCGGCGACAAGCTGGAGACCCTCGCGGACGCCGGGGCCCAGGCGGTCGTCGAGCTCACCACCCCCGCATCGGTGATGGGCAACCTGGACTTCTGCGTCCGGCACGGCATCCACGCGGTCGTCGGCACGACCGGCTGGACCGACGAACGGCTCGCGCAGCTCACCACCTGGCTCGACGGCTCGCCGGAGACCGGGGTGCTCATCGCTCCGAACTTCTCCATCGGGGCGGTCCTCACCATGAAGTTCGCGGAGAAGGCGGCCCCCTACTTCGAGTCGGTCGAGGTCATCGAGCTGCACCACCCCCACAAGGTCGACGCGCCCTCGGGGACCGCCACCCGCACCGCCCAGCTCATCGGGGCGGCCCGGGAGAGGGCCGGCATGGCCGCACAGCCGGACGCCACCACCACGAGCCTGGACGGCGCCCGCGGCGCGGACGTGGACGGTGTCCCCGTGCACTCCGTCCGGCTCCGCGGTCTCCTCGCCCACCAGGAAGTCCTTCTCGGCGGTGAGGGCGAGACCCTCACCATCCGGCACGACTCCCTGCACCACAGCAGCTTCATGCCGGGCATCCTGCTCGGCACCCGACGTGTGGTGAACACTCCCGGCCTCACGTTCGGGCTGGAACACTTCCTCGACCTGAACTGACTGAGCCCTCACCCATGCGCGCAAAGATCACTTACGCCGTCACCGCCGCCGTCCTGGTCTTCTACTTCGTCCTGGCCGGCAGCCGTGGCGTCCTGCTCATACGGCACGGCACCCTGCTGACGGTCACCTTCGGCGTCGCCGTCCTGATCCTGCCGGTGATCGGTGTCTGGTTCCTCTGGAAGAACACGCAGTTCGTCCGCAGGGCCAACGCCCTGGCCGCCGAACTGGAGGCCGAGGGCGGCCTCCCGGTCGACGAACTGCTCCGGACCCCGTCCGGCCGGATCGACCGGGACTCCGCGGACGCCGTGTTCACACGCCGCCGTGAGGAAACCGAAGACACCCCGGACGACTGGCGCTGCTGGTTCCGCCTGGCCGTCGCCTACCAGGACGCCAGAGACACGCCCAGAGCCCGTAAGGCCATGCAGCGGGCCATCGCCCTGCACCGGGCGAAGCCGCGGCCTGCCGTGCCGAGCCCCTCGGCCTCCTGAGGCCGTCCCTCGGTCCGAGGGGACGAGCAGCACGGGCGAGCCCGGCGAGCCCGGAGAAATGACGAAGCCGGACGGGCGACAAGCAAGCCCGTCCGGCTTATTGAGGAAAACAGCCGACCCGGCCCTCAGCCGCGCCGGTACTCGTCGCCCCAGGCCTCGATCGCGTCCGTGGCCCGTTCGAAGGCCTCGGCCCGCGCCAGGAAGTCCGCGTTGTGGTCCGTCACCAGCGGGGGCAAGGTCTCGCCCCCCTGACGCACCACGATCAGCGCCTGACCCTGCACCGTCCGCGGCAGCCCGAGCCACTTCACCGGCTGCTGGACCGTACGCACCGCCGCCGCGCGCTCCCACCGCACCGTCGTCGTGCGGAAGAAGCCCACCCGGCGAACCCCGTGCCGGCTCACCCACGCGCCGACGCGCAGCAGCCGCAGGGCGCACGCGATCACCACGGCGGCGAGTCCCAGGCACAGGCTCGCCCCGGAAAGCTCCCCGGCCGCGGCGGTGATGACCCCCGCGAGCAGGACGAACGAGGCAAGCAACAACAGGGTGGCCGCTGCCGCGACCCGCCACGGTCCCGGGCGGTACGGTCGCCGCCAGCTGTCGTGGTCGTCGAACGGCAGCGCGATGTCCTCTGCGCCCGCGTCAAATGCGCGGTCGGCCGTCAGGAAGGGCAGGGGCACGACTGATCCTCACTCACAAGCACGCTCGATTGCTGTGCCCGGTGAGGCTACCGAGGACGCTACCGACCGGACCACCCCAGGGGGTCCGTACGAGTCAGCGGTTGCGGGACGCCTCGGACTTCTGGCTGTGTGACGGGCCGTGGTCGCTGTCGAGGGCCGGAAGGCCGAAGAGGAGCGAGCCGGCCAGTCCGGCGACCACGACGAGTCCCACGAGGGAACGGCCGGCCAGCTGAGAGACGCTGGCCCGCTCAGGGGGCGGAGGAGTGACGTTGCTGCGGAATCGGTCGGCCTCGGCAACGAACGAGAACGGGACGGATTCACGCCGGCGGAACATGAGGAAGCTCTCCTTGAACTATGGGACGGGTGCTGCTAACGAGTCAGACGCACGGAAGCCCCGATCGGTGCCCCGAATCGCCGAATGATTCGAAGATTTCACCGTACGGGCCGTCCGGCCGTCGCTGTCGGCGCACCCCCGTAGAGTGGGCGCCGCCCGAGCGACGCAATTGGAAGGACCCCCGCCGGTGAGCGAGACCCCCGAGCCCACAAAGCCCAGCTTCCGCAGCGATGTCACCGTTGACCTGGTGAAACACGCCGCCGGTGACTCCGACGTGCTCTTCGCGGCCCGTGTTTCCACGGCCGGCGAGCAGTCGCTGGAAGAGGTCACCAAGGACCCTGAGCGCTCCAAGGGGCTCATCAACTACCTCATGCGGGACCGCCACGGCAGCCCCTTCGAGCACAACTCGATGACCTTCTTCATCAGCGCCCCGATCTTCGTGTTCCGCGAGTTCATGCGGCACCGCGTGGGCTGGTCGTACAACGAGGAATCGGGCCGCTACAGGGAGCTGGAACCGGTCTTCTACGTACCCGGCGAGTCCCGCAAGCTCATCCAGCAGGGACGCCCCGGCAAGTACGAGTTCGTCGCGGGCACCCAGGCGCAGCACGAGCTGACCAGCCGCGCCATGGAGGACTCCTACCGCCAGGCGTACGACGCGTACCAGGAGATGCTCGCCGCGGGAGTGGCCCGCGAGGTAGCCCGCGCGGTGCTCCCCGTCGGCCTGTTCTCGTCGATGTACGCCACGTGCAACGCCCGCTCGCTGATGCACTTCCTCGGCCTGCGCACCCAGCACGAGCTGGCGAAGGTCCCGTCCTTCCCGCAGCGCGAGATCGAGATGGTCGGCGAGCAGATGGAAGCGCACTGGGCGCAGCTCATGCCGCTCACTCATGCGGCCTTCAACAAAAATGGACGGGTCGCCCCGTAAGCGGTGTCCGTATTGCGGCGTTTCGTGAAGTTCATCTAGGCTGATCAAACGGACCCGGCACTGCTTGAACCCCCGAGCAGGCAGTGCCGGGCTCCTCTTCCTCGTCCCCCCGAGGGGACACGGCGCTCCGAGCAACGAGTAGCGTGTTACCCATGGCTCCGATCTCCACTCCGCAGACCCCCTTCGGGCGGGTCCTCACCGCTATGGTCACGCCCTTCACGGCGGACGGCGCACTCGACCTCGAGGGCGCCCAGCGGCTCGCCGCCCATCTGGTGGACGCAGGCAACGACGGCCTGGTCATCAACGGCACCACCGGTGAGTCCCCGACCACCAGCGACGCGGAGAAAGACCAGCTCGTACGGGCTGTCCTCGAAGCCGTGGGCGACCGGGCACACGTCGTCGCCGGCATCGGAACCAACGACACCCGGCACAGCATCGAGCTGGCCCGCGCCGCGGAGCGCGCCGGCGCACACGGCCTCCTCGCCGTCACGCCGTACTACAACAAGCCGCCACAGGAAGGCCTCCTGCGGCACTTCACCGCGATCGCGGACGCCACCGGCCTCCCCGTGATGCTGTACGACATTCCGGGCCGCAGCGGTGTGCCGATCGACACAGAGACACTCGTTCGGCTCGCCGAGCACCCCCGCATCGTCGCCAACAAGGACGCCAAGGGAGACCTCGGCCGGGCCAGCTGGGCCATCGCCCAGTCCGGCCTCGCCTGGTACTCAGGCGACGACATGCTGAACCTCCCGCTGCTGTCGGTCGGCGCCATCGGTTTCGTCTCGGTGGTCGGCCACGTCGTCACCCCCGATCTGCGGGCCCTCATCGAGGCCCACCTCGGCGGCGACGTCCAGAAGGCCACGGAGATCCACCAGAAGCTGCTCCCGGTCTTCACCGGGATGTTCCGCACGCAGGGCGTGATCACCACCAAGGCCGCGCTCACCCTGCAGGGTCTGCCGGCCGGTCCGCTCCGCCTCCCCCTGGTGGAACTCACCACCCAGGAGACGGCGCAGCTCAAGATCGATCTGGCTGCCGGCGGGGTAGAGCTCTAACCACTGACTTCACAACTGAATACGCGAGGAGAACTCGCGACAGCACCATCCCAGACAACAGCAAGTGCACGAATGACATGCGCGCCACGTGCCCTCAGCGGTACGTGGCGTGCGTGGTAAGGAGAGTCTTTTGAGTCATCCGCATCCCGAACTCGGTACCCCGCCGAAGCTCCCGAAGGGCGGCCTGCGCGTAACCCCGCTCGGCGGCCTGGGGGAGATCGGCCGCAACATGACGGTCTTCGAGTACGGCGGCCGCCTGCTCATCGTCGACTGCGGAGTCCTCTTCCCCGAGGAGGAGCAGCCGGGCATCGACCTGATCCTGCCGGACTTCACCATCCTCCGGGACCGTCTCGACGACATCGAGGGCATCGTCCTCACGCACGGGCACGAGGACCACATCGGTGGCGTCCCGTTCCTGCTGCGCCTGAAGCCGGACATCCCGCTGATCGGTTCCAAGCTGACCCTCGCACTGATCGAGGCGAAGCTCCAGGAGCACCGGATCCGCCCGTACACCCTTGAGGTCACCGAGGGCCAGCGCGAGCGCATCGGCGTGTTCGACTGCGAGTTCATCGCGGTCAACCACTCCATCCCGGACGCCCTCGCGGTCGCCATCCGCACCCCCGCGGGCCTGGTCGTCGCCACCGGCGACTTCAAGATGGACCAGCTTCCGCTGGACGGCCGGCTCACCGACCTGCACGCCTTCGCGCGGCTGAGCGAGGAAGGCATCGACCTCCTCCTCTCGGACTCGACGAACGCCGAGGTCCCCGGCTTCGTGCCGCCCGAGCGGGACATCTCCAACGTCCTGCGCACGGTGTTCGCGAACGCCCAGAAGCGGATCATCGTGGCGAGCTTCGCCAGCCACGTGCACCGGATCCAGCAGATCCTGGACGCCGCCCACGAGTACGGCCGCAGGGTCGCCTTCGTCGGCCGCTCGATGGTCCGGAACATGGGCATCGCCCGTGACCTCGGCTACCTCAAGGTCCCCGCCGGCCTCGTCGTGGACGTGAAGACCCTCGACGACCTGCCGGACGACGAGGTCGTCCTGGTCTGCACGGGTTCCCAGGGCGAGCCGATGGCGGCGCTGTCCCGGATGGCCAACCGCGACCACCAGATCCGTATCGTCCCGGGTGACACGGTCATCCTGGCCTCGTCGCTCATCCCGGGCAACGAGAACGCGGTCTACCGCGTGATCAACGGTCTGACCCGCTGGGGCGCCAACGTCGTCCACAAGGGCAACGCCAAGGTGCACGTCTCGGGCCACGCCTCGGCCGGCGAGCTCCTGTACTTCTACAACATCTGTAAGCCGAAGAACCTGATGCCGGTCCACGGCGAATGGCGCCACCTCAGGGCCAATGCCGAACTGGGCGCCCTCACCGGTGTACCCAAGGACCACATCGTCATCGCCGAGGACGGCGTCGTCGTCGACCTCATCGACGGCAAGGCCAAGATCGTCGGCAAGGTCCAGGCGGGATACGTGTACGTCGACGGCCTCTCGGTCGGCGACGTCACCGAGACCTCTCTCAAGGACCGCCGCATTCTCGGCGACGAGGGCATCATTTCCGTCTTCATCGTCGTCGACAGTTCCTCCGGCAAGATCGTGGGCGGCCCCCACATCCAGGCGCGGGGCTCCGGCATCGATGACGCGGCGTTCAGCGCCGTCGTCCCGAAGGTCCAGGACGCCCTCAACAAGTCCGCCCAGGACGGCGTCATGGAGCCGCACCAGCTCCAGCAACTGGTCCGTCGCACGGTGGGCAAGTGGGTCTCCGACACCTACCGCCGGCGCCCGATGATCCTTCCCGTCGTGGTCGAGGTCTGACCCCGACCTGCACCAACACGGAGCGGGGCGCCTCGATTTGCATCGGGGCGCCCCGCTCCAGTACGTTTACGGCTCCGCCTGACCGGGAAGCACCGCGCGCACTCGTGCGCTGGGAGCACTCGAACGGGGCGGGAATTCCGACTCAGAATCTCTGATAAAGTCGGGTTCGCCGAAAGGCAAAGGCCCTCCAACAGGCCGCCGGAATCAAATTCGGACCGGAAACGGAACGAAATGAGTCTGGTAAGGTTGGAACCGCCGGAAAGGGAAAACGCGAAAGCGAAGAACTGGAAAGCGAAACCCGCTTCGACCGGGAATCGGACACGAAAGAGTCTGATAGAGTCGGAAACGCAAGAACGAAGGGAAGCGCCCGGAGGGCCCCGGTGAAACGGGACCGAAGGAAGCGTCCGTTCCTTGAGAACTCAACAGCGTGCCAAAAGTCAACGCCAAATATGTTGATACCCCGGCCTGCTTCGGCAGGTTGGTGGTTCCTTTGAAAAGTCCTACTCCGGCCTTCGGGTGCGGGTAGGCAACACTAGCGAGGACGCTGTGAACGACCGGTCATATTCCGACTCGGTCGTTCCGCTCTCGTGTGTGTCGTCCCGATTACGGGAAAACATTCACGGAGAGTTTGATCCTGGCTCAGGACGAACGCTGGCGGCGTGCTTAACACA